>NZ_CP154342.1:887500-1705000 GCF_050920745.1 Brevibacillus gelatini | reverse complement strand
GGAAACGATGCTGGCAGGAGCACATAAGGCTCGACCCAAACATCGACCCAAAAAGGCCTCTGCTGGCTACGCGGCGAAATGCCACGAGCAGCAGAGGCCTTTTCTTTTCATCAGGAGGTGTACGTCAGGACCTGAACGCCATTCTTGCTTTGCAGCTTCAAGGCAGGGTGCTTTTGCAAATAAGGTGCCAGCTCCACATACTCTTTTTCCCCGATAGCAGGGTCTTTCAGCAAGTGCGACAAAATGGCGGCCCTGATTTGCAATCCGCCTGCTCCTTGCTTGAACAGCGGCTCCACTGTAGGGAACGGAACGCCGTTGATTACCGTATCGCCATCCTCATCGCTCAATTCCCAGTGGCTAACGTTCAAGGAATGGAGAGCTTCGACAACTTGTGCGCCGTAATCCTCTACCACAATATCCGGTGTGAGTCCGACGTGATTGACGACTGTATGCTTGGGCGTGAAATACTCGTTTAGCGTCAGCTTCAGTGCATCTCCCTCCGACAGCGGGATGACTTGCTGCGCGCTTCCTTTTCCATACGTCTTGGTGCCAATCAGCTTGGCAATGCCGTGATCGCGCAAGGCGCCAGACAAAAGCTCAGAGGCGGAGGCTGTTCCTCCGTTTACCAAAATCCGTACGGGGATGCCGATGTCTCGCCCATTTCTGACCCATGTTTCCACTTCTACCCCGTTGCGGTTCGTCGTGTACATAAGCAGACCGTCTTCCATGAACAGACTGGCAATATCCCGTGCAGTCGCCAAATATCCGCCACCGTTGTCGCGCAAATCAAGCACAAGCCCTTTCAACGGTTTTGGGGAGCGAGCGAATTCCTGCAGCTTGTCGCGCATTTGCAAAGCGCCCTCTGAACCGAATGTTTCGAGGCTGATATAGCCAATCGTCCCATCGGAAAACAACTGCCCTTCCGCTTCGGGCAGCGTCATCATCGCCCGTTTCAGCTTGACCTGCAGCTCACGCTTTTCAGCAGGACGATAAACGGTCAGGACCGCTTCCGTTCCTTCCGCCCCCTTCAAGTAGGCGTAGGCTTCCTCGAAGGTTTTGTCTACCAGCGAAACCTCATTGATCTTTTGCAACTGGTCCCCCCGCTTCAGGACAGAGGCCGCAGCCGGAGAACCGGGAATGATTTCGCGAATTATCAAATGGTCGTTTTGCATCCGCAGACGAAAGCCGAACCCGACGAACTGATTCTCCACATCGGACTGGAACAGCCGCAGCTCGTCCGCTGTAAAAAAGACGCTGTGCGGATCATCAAGGGTCGAGAGCATCCCGTCAATGGCCCAGACGTTTATCGAAGCCGCATCGAACCCGCCTCTTCCTTGCCACTCCGCAAGCCGTTGCACCAGCTCTTCCCATGTGTCGTCCTCAGGAGAGACGGCAAGCTGCAGCTTTTTGCGTTCCTTTGCCTGCTCGCTGACCGCTTGCAGCGCCCCTTTTACCAGCTGCGCCTCTTGCGGCTTGCTCAGATGGCTTTCCATGACGTGCCAGAACACTTCCTCTGTTTTCTCGTACGGATTTTCTGCTGCCTGGACTGGTGCTTGCCACACCGATACGGCCAACAGGGCAGCCGCTAGCCATTGACTAAACCGCTTCATGGAGTCACCCCTTTTCGCACTTCGTCAGGAATCGATAGTTTCACACTGGCAGTATACTCGTACTGATCCGTACCGGAATACGCAACATATTCATCACTTTGGTAAATCTCTTCATAGCGCCACGTATGCTTGACAATGCGATCGCTGGCCCGGTCAATGTAATACTTGTTTATGAACAGCGGCACACTTTTGACTTTACCGCGATCAAGCATCAGCGAGGCGGATTTTTCTTCGAGAGCGGCACCCGGTATCCACTCCGTGATGACATCAATCTCCCCGAACGATTGCTTGAAGTAGCGGGCACGCAAGCCCTTGGCACGTTCCGTTACCGGAAGGGCGTTGACCCATTCATGCAAAAAGTCGAGCTTGTCAGTCTTGTACTGCTCCCATTTTTGCGTTTCAGAGTCGTACGAGTATTGAATCTTTTTGCGACCGTCTGTATAGGTAGCCAGCTTGTCGGATACCAGCTTTTGCGGCGATTGGTAAAATCCGTTCAGCTTGCTGACCTGGCTGCGCTGGTCAACCTCCTGCGTATACTTGAAGGTGAACCCGCTGAGCACCGCTTCGCCTTTTACCTGATAGGAATCCGCATTGTCCAGACGGCGCAGCGAATAGCCAAGGTCGCTGACAATCGCAGCTTGCTCCTGCAAGGAAGCCATCTCCTGCTTCAAAAGCTTGCTGAGCTGCACCATCCGGCTGTCAGCAGCATTTGGCTTGACTGTCGCAAGCAGTGCTTCCGCTTCTTTCAGGCGTCCGTCCTGATACAAATAATAGCAGGCGTTGAGCAATGCTTCCGGGTTTGTCGTGGCGAACTGCCTGTAGCGGTTCATCGCTTTTTCCGCCTGTCCGCTCCTGATCTCCAGAGCACCAAGGTAGATGGCCAGCGCTTCCCACTCTTTGGACTCCGGCTTGACTTTTGGCTCGTAGGTACTCAAGCGCTCCAGCACCTTCGCGAACTGCTGCGGGTCACTTGCCCCGAGCTGCAGCGCCAGATCGTACACATTTGCGCTCAGCAGCCGCAGCGTATCGGGATCGATTACCTTGGTTGCAAAATAAGCGTCGATCGCCCGTATCGCTTCATCGAGGTTGGCGGAAATCTCTGTCTCCGGGTCCCAGCTCAGGTAATAATGCAGTCCGATCCGGTTGTCAAACGAGGTTTCCAACAACTTGCGCAGCACCCGAAACGTCTGCTCCGAGTCTTCGTGATTGCGAATCGCATCCACGGCTTCCACATATGCCTTTTCCTCTGTCGTTTTCCAAATCGTGTAGGTTGCAAAATAAGGGAAAAGATCCTCAATCTCCGGAACCATCGGAAACTTTTGACCATCGTAGTCCAACAGTGGCAGAATCGTGTCTTGCACCAGGTACGTAATCATGCGATCTGCTGCTGCTGCCGCTTCTCCCCGCTTCAACTTGTCTCCCCGATCGCCTTCCAGCCAGCCCCAAGCCTTGACTTCTTCCCACGCTTTTTCACTGTCCGTCGACATGGTGAACATCTGCATGAGCTTCGCCGCTTCTTCCTGGGTGATCGGCTGGTTCGGGTTCATTTTCTCTCCGGGAAAAATCTCCTGGATGGCATTGGGACCGTACAGTCTGTCCAAAACAACCGACACGCGCAGCGTCGGGTAGTACATCCAGGTCAGACGGTCGACATCTTTATACGGAAGGTATGGCTCTTCAAAGCCTTCTCCTTTTGACCATTCGGCATGCTCGGATAAAAACGTCAGCGGATACAGTTGGTACTGCCCGCCGTTGTACAAACGATCAATCATCGCGACAAATTCAGCGCGGGTCATCTCCCGATTCGGATAAAACAGCGGAGCATCCGTGCCTGCTGCAAACAGCCCGGCCTGAACAGCGCGAACAATGGATGCTCTCGCCCAGTGCTGACTAATGTCTTTGTAGGGCAGAAAGCCCCCGGCCGCCACGGCGACGCCAGGGGTGAACAAGGCGGCGACAAGCAATCCGCCAGTGAGCGTTCGAATTAGTTTTTGCACACAAAATCCTCCTACCATTCAACTGGACGGCAACGGCTCTGTTTGCCGAGGTTTTCCTTACACAAATTGAAACGGATCCGTGTGCACTTGAGAGGCAATGACTTCAGTTTCGTAGCCGTTTGCTTTCAATTGCTCCAGCAAGTATTCCGCCAGTTTTTGCTTCATGATCTTTTCGATATTGTGTCCGGCATCGATGATGGAAAGCCCGTCAGCCTGCGCATCGTGGGCGGTATGATAGCCAATATCTCCTGTCAGGAAAACGTCTGCGCCCTGGAAGACCGCTTTGGAAACAAACGAGCTTCCGTCCCCGCCGACAACCGCTACTTTTTTGACTGCCGCATCCAGATCGCCTACGACGCGAAGCCCTTGCAGGGAAAAGCGCTCCTTGACCAGTTCTGCCAATTCCCGCAGCGTCATCGGGGCAGGCAAATAACCGATGCGTCCGATCCCGTACGCCTTGCCGGACTGCTCCAGGCTGATCATATCGTAGGCAACCTCTTCGTACGGATGGGCCGCAAGCATCGCTTTCAGCACAGCCGTTTGTCTGGAAGCAGGAACGACCATTTCGATGCGGACTTCCTCGACCGTCTCCAGCTTGCCTTGTGAGCCGATATGCGGATTGGTTCCTTCGCCCGGCAAAAAGGTGCCCGTCCCCTCTACCTGGAAGGAGCAGTGGCTGTAGTTGCCGACATGCCCGGCCCCCGCCTCAGCCATGGCCTGGAAAACGGCATCCTTGTGCGTGGACGGTACGAAGACGACGAGCTTTTTCCACGCTTCTCGCTGCAGCACATCGAGCACGTCTACATCGACAAGCCCGATCGCTTCTGCCAGCCAGTCATTCATGCCCCCTACTGCGACATCCAGATTCGTATGGGCGGTATAGACGGCAATGTCATGCTTTAGCAGCTTTTCAAAAACGCGCCCTGCCGGCAAATCGGTCCGCAGGTGCTTGAGCGGGCGATAAATGACCGCGTGGTGCGCGACGATCAGGTCAACACCTTCCGCAATCGCCTCGTCCACTACAGGCTCCAGCACATCAAGTGCGACCATGACTTTTTTTACTTTCTTTTGCAGCGTCCCGACATGCAGGCCGATTTTGTCACCTTCCATCGCCAAAGCTTTTGGCGCCAAACGCTCTACGTACTGAATTACTGTTTGTCCGTGCGCAAGCATGCAATCACCTCATCGATCCATTTTACTTCTTGTTCGATCTCCGCAATTCGCCGGGCAGCTTCCGGCTTGTCCGACCGTTGCAGCTGTCCCAGCACCTTTTGCCATTTTTCAGCTTCATTGCTCCATTTTTCCAGAAGAACTGCTGATTTTTCTTCCCAAAGGAACGGACCAATCCTCAGGAGATCTTCTTGCGGACGATCTTTGTTTTCATAAGGGACAGTGGGAACGCCCCGTTCTGCCACCAAAATTTCGTAAATAATGCCGTCTTCCTTCAAAATCGTTTCGGCTGTCAATTGCCAGCCCTGGTTCAACAGCCAGCGGCGCACTGCCTCTTCCCCGACATTTGGTTGCAGAATCAGGCGCTGTACTCCTTCCAGTTTGGGCTTGCCTTCCTCCAAAATGGTGACGATCAGCTGTCCGCCCATTCCCGCGATGCAGACAACGTCAGCTTCACCCGGCTCCAGCACGGCAAGACCGTTTCCTTTTCTGACAGACGCGCGGTCTTTTGCCTGCAAGGTATGTATTTGCTTTTTCGCCGCCTGATAAGGGCCTTCGTTCAACTCGCCGGCAATGACGAACGAAGCGATTCCTTTCACAAGCAAATAAGAAGCCAACAACGCATGATCCGACCCGATGTCGGCGACGCGGGCTCCTTCTGGACAGTAGCGGGCAATCGTTTGCAGCCGCTTGGAAATCGTTAATGATGTCATCTGTTTGTTCACCTTCCGTTGCTTCTATTCTACCCTATTTACCAGCAATTGCGAAATGCAAATTACTTGACAGCAACCGCGCAAAGAACGACAAAATCCTCGCTGAACGGGCAGCGAGGATTCCAAATGTTCAAAAAGTTGTCAGCAGCCGATTTCCCTTGCGATGACGTTGCGCAAAATTTCCGAGGTGCCTTCGCCGATTTCCAACAGACGCGCATCGCGGAAAAAGCGTTCCACCTGGTATTCGCGCATATAGCCGTAACCCCCATGGATTTGAATCGCCTGATGGGTGGCAGACATCGCAACTTCCGAAGCGTACAGCTTTGCCATCGCTGCTTCTTTGGTGAATTTGCGTCCGTGATCCTTGAGCCAGGCTGCCTTGTACACCATCGTCCGAGCCAGCTCAATCTGCATGGCCATGTCAGCCAGCTTGTGCTGAATCGCCTGGAAGCGGCTTAACGAATTGCCAAAGGCTGTCCGTTGCTTGGCGTATTGCAGCGCCTTGTCGTAAGCAGCCTGTGCGATTCCCACTGCCATCGCCCCGATGCCGATGCGTCCGCCATCGAGCGTAATCAGAAACTGCTTGAAGCCTTCGCCGCGTTTTCCGAGCATGTTTTCTTCCGGCACGCGGACATTTTCCAGGATCAGCTCTGTCGTATTGGAGCTGTGCAAGCCGAGCTTTTCATAATTGGCCAGCACACTGAAGCCCGGCGAATCGGTCGGGACGATAAAGGCGGAAATTCCTCTCGATCCCTTGTCTTTGTCCGTGACAGCGGTCAATGCCAGAAACGACGCGTAAGATGCGTTCGTAATAAAACATTTGGAGCCGTTGATAACCCACTCCTGGTCGGTCCAGACAGCCGTCGTCTTCGTACCGCCTGCATCCGAACCGGCGTTTGGTTCCGTCAGACCGAATGCCCCAAAGCTTTCACCGGAACAGATTTTGCTCAAGTATTTGCGCTTTTGCTCTTCCGTACCGAAGAGGTGAATCGGAGCGCCACCGAGTGAAATGTGCGCCGAGTACGTGATGCCCGTCGAGCCGCAGGCACGGCTGAGTTCTTCAACGACAATGGCAAAGCTGGTCGTGTCAGATCCGCCGCCGCCGTACTCTTCCGGAAAAGGCAAGCCCATCAGATTGAGATCGCTCATCTGCTTGAATATTTCGACAGGAAATTGCTTGGTGCGGTCCCGTTCATCCGCGCCAGGCGCCACGACCTCATCGGCAAACTCCCGCATCATTTTTTTGAGCATTTGCTGTTCAACCGTCAAATCAAAGTTCATGGTTAGCTACCCCCTTGAAAGCGCTTTAGTTTAGAAACGACAAGACATGCAGTATTATGACTGAGCGTTTGTTCAGAATACTGCTTCCATTATACACCACGAAAGGCTGGATTGTATCTTTTTCCGAAAAAAAAACACGCCTATCGTTGGCGTGCTCCTGTGAGGATCGCTCCCAAAAAAGCGAGAGCGCCCAATATGTATCCGATGTAGTATGTTTCGACTCCCATCAACTGAGCAGCCGTCTCTCCCCCCAGGAAGACGGCTGCCAGCAGGATGCCGATCAATACCTTCCATTTGCTATCCATTTTCCTCACCTCAATCTCTCTTTGCTCATTGTAACAAATCGGGCAGGCGAACAAAATGGGGCTGCCTTACAGTCTGAGCCATGTGTACCAGTAGCCGCGCGTAAAAAAGAACAACGCAGATGCTAAAAACACCTTGATGAACAGAAGCAACTGGATGATGTCTCTTTTCGCCTGGGCAATATACAGCGCCTGGATCTCCGCGCCAAAAAAGGAGATGAGTCCGCACACCGCGAAAACCCCTGCCCACTTCGGATTGCCATTGTGCATTAAAAAGCCGAGTCCGGTCAGCAGGCATGCGAGCGGTACCCAGTACAGCTCCGATTTCCACCACGCATAGTCCTCCCCTACTCGCTGCACCGTCGCAAATCCGTACAAAATCGCCAGGCCGAGCATCCCGCAATAAAGCAAGTAGGCGTATCCAAACAGGAAGGCACTTGCGCACAACAGCAGGCAAATGAAGCCCAAATACAAGAGGACTAGCGGCATGGAGCCGTTCAGCTTCTGAATGCAATACATTCCTCCCGCAATCAGCAGAATAAAGGAAAGCATGAGAAACAAATGCGTCAATGGCGGGGAGTGACGGCGAAAGCCGAATCCCAGAATGTAGAAAACAAGAGCGAAACAGGCAAAGATGGCAATTTGCATTGGGGTCGTAAAACGGTTAAAATGAAAAGCAAGTAAGATCAAACCAGCGATTACAAAGGCGCCAAGGAGCCAGGTCATTACCATTTTGCCCGTAATCGGGGCCACTTGTCTGGTTGCGTAGCCGTAAGCGGTCGATGCTGACGAGTTGCTTGTCGAAACCCCTGCTCCTGCTCCCGCTCCAAACGTCGCATCCGTTCGCTTCCCTTCTCCCCTGCCTGCGGATGCCGTAGGACTCGTATTTGGCCGATCCCCTTCTGTATACAGGTTTAACAGGAAAATGCAGTAATGTTCAGGCAGCAGGTGATTGCGCCGCCAGTTTTCGATTTCGGCTATGATGGTTCGCTTGCGCTGGTCGTCCAACCCGGCCCCTCCTTACTCGTGACAGGAAATGATATGGAAAATGAAAAGCCTACGTCGGCTAAAACGTAGGCCTCATACACCTTATATCGGCTATTCCAGGAAATCTTTTAAGCGTTTGCTTCTGCTCGGATGACGAAGTTTTCGCAGCGCTTTTGCTTCGATCTGACGAATGCGCTCACGCGTTACGCCAAACACTTTGCCAACTTCCTCCAACGTGCGCGTACGGCCGTCATCGAGACCAAAGCGCAGGCGAAGGACGTTTTCTTCCCGATCCGTCAAAGTGTCCAGTACGTCTTCGAGCTGCTCTTTCAAAAGCTCATACGCCGCAGCATCCGAAGGTTCCAGCGCGTCCTGATCTTCGATGAAATCGCCCAGGTGGGAGTCGTCTTCTTCCCCGATTGGCGTCTCCAACGAAACAGGCTCTTGCGCAATCTTCATGATTTCTCGAACCTTTTCCGGGGTCAGATCCATTTTTTCCGCGATTTCCTCCGGCATCGGCTCGCGTCCCAGTTCCTGGAGAAGCTGTCTGGAGACACGAATCAGCTTGTTGATCGTTTCCACCATATGCACCGGAATCCGAATGGTCCGCGCCTGGTCGGCAATTGCACGAGTAATCGCCTGGCGAATCCACCATGTCGCGTACGTACTGAACTTGTAGCCTTTGCGGTAGTCAAACTTTTCCACCGCTTTAATCAGACCCATGTTTCCTTCCTGAATCAGATCGAGGAACAGCATGCCGCGGCCTACATAACGCTTGGCAATGGATACAACCAGTCGCAGGTTGGCCTCAGCCAGTCTTCTTTTCGCTTCCTCATCACCCTGTTCAATCCGCTGGGCCAGCTTAATCTCCTCTTCAGCGGAGAGCAGAGGAACACGACCAATTTCTTTCAAGTACATCCGTACAGGGTCATTGATCTTAATTCCAGGTGGAACGGAGAGATCGTCAAAGTCGAATTCTTCGTGGTCCTCATCCTTCATAATCATTTCGTCGACTTCATCGTCGTCATGTTCGTTGTTGTTGATCTCGATACCTTGATCGCCCAGGTACTCAAAAAACTCATCCATCTGATCCGAATCCTGCTCAAATCCTGCCAGACGATCCGTAATTTCCTTGTACGACAAAACGCCGCGTTTCTTGCCTAATTCGACCAACTGTTCCTTCACTTGTTCAATGGACATTGCTTCCATGTCAGAAGTGATGTTTTGCTTGTTCATCTACTTTCCCTCCTTCCCCGGGAATGATCTGAAGCTACCCTTCTTTTAAAGCATTTTCCAATTCAAGAATCTTCATCCCTGTTAAGGCAGCTTGAATTTCCAGTTGTTTGCGCGCATCCTCGCTGTCCGCTGCGGCCGCTTGGAGGTGTAAGCTCCGCTGCTCTTCGCGCAATCGTTCCAACTCGGCACGCTTCGGGTAGTTATTCACTTGTTTGATGTAGTCACCGATCTCTAAATCGGATACGTCTTCCTTGCACTCCATCATGGCCAATCCCGAGGCTAATTGCTTTAACAAATCGTCTTGCACGTAATGGATGAACCCTCCAGGGTCTTCCGGGTTTCCCTCTGCGTAGTAGGCGTACAGGTAGGCTGCCAGCGCGGCGTGTTCGTCCACCTGAAAGTGGGCGCTGCATTCCTCCTGGACGCGGGCGGCTATCTCCTGATTCCGCATCATGTAGTACAACAGCATGCGCTCAGCCGTGTAGTAAGCAGGCGGCAGTGTTTTCGCAAGCGTAACTTTGCCATTATTTATACTATTATTCCATCCTTGCGACACTTTATCCCTTTGCTGCTCACTTTTTTGCTGTTTGTAAACGCGCTTGGACTCCCACTTGAGATCACTGAGTGACAGGGAGTATTCATCCGCCAATTGCCGCAAATACATATCCCGTTCGACCGGGCTTTTCAGCTCGTTGATGATTTCCACGGCCTTGGCAATCAACCGGGCCTTGTCCGTTTCATCATGTATTACGATCTGGCTTCGCAAATGTTTCAGGCGAAAAGCAGTAATCGGCATCGCCTGCAACAAAACCTGCTGCGAAAAGGCTTCAACCCCGTGCTGGCGTATGTATTCATCGGGGTCGACTCCCTGCGGCAAAGGAGCTACCCGAACGATGAGACCCGCCTGCTGCAATATGCGGCTCGCCTTGCTGGTCGCCTCCTGGCCAGCATGATCTCCGTCATAGCAAAGCACAACCGAATCGACATTGCGCCGAATCATTTTGGCCTGCTGCTCGGTCAGAGCGGTGCCCAGCGTGGCGATTCCTTGGGGAAAACCCGCCTGCCATGCCGATATGACATCGACATACCCCTCAAACAACAATGCCTGCTTCCTCTTTCTAATATACGGACGGGCACGGTGAAGGTTGAACAGGGTGGCGCTTTTGTTAAACAAAAGGCTTTCCGGGCTGTTTAGATACTTGGGTTGAGACTTCGGCTTTGAGCCGTCCAACAGGCGGCCGCCGAATCCGATGACATTTCCCTGGGTGTCGTGGATCGGGAACATGATCCGTCCCCGAAAGCGATCGAACACTTTGCCCCCATCGTTTTTCGCCAAGAGTCCGGCCTCCACCATCAGCTCCTGGGAAAACTGCCGTTTGGCTAAAAACTGCGTCACAAAATCCCAGGAGTCGGGCGCAAAGCCGATCTGAAACTCGGCAATCGTCTGCCTGGACACTCCGCGCCGTTCGAGGTACTTCATCGCCTCCACGCCATATGGCGTCTCCGTCAGCACGTAGTGGTACAGCTGTGACACAAGCTGATGCGCTTTTTGCATGGCTTGCTTGGCGCGTTTTTCAGGAGATTCCTCTGCCTGGTGTGTCTGGGGCATTGCGATTCCGGCTCGCTCCGCCAATTTGTGCAGTGCCTCCGGGAACGTCAACTGCTCCATTTTCATTAAAAAGGAAAAGACATCCCCGCCTGCTCCGCAGCCAAAGCAATGAAAAAACTGTCGCTCTGCATTCACATTGAAGGAAGGGCTCTTTTCAGAGTGAAACGGACATAGACCGAGAAAGGCACGACCGCTTTTTCTCAGTTGAACGTACTCTCCTACAACGTCTATGATGTCGACAGCGGCACGCACTTGATTCACAAAATCATCTGAAGTGGGACCAGTCATGTCTTTCCACCTTTTTAGGAGAATCGCACGATGAGATTATTTAGTTCGTCAAAATTCGTCAAATTCCTTCTTCGTCTAAAACTTCTTTTCTTCTTTTCTACTTTTCCACATTTCCGCGAGCAATAAACGCTGTTGCGCTCCATGTATGAAAAGCTTTCGCTACTCGTTTTCTACAAAAGTCGCCAAGTTCCTTCTTTTGGCCTATTTCCTTGCATCGCGGAGTTTGTTTTTGCGAATCATCTCCAGGATGATGTTGGCTGTTTCCTCCACAGCCTTGTTTGACACGTCGATGACCATACAGCCCAGCCGGTCAATAATCCGCTTGGAGTAGGCCAGCTCTTCCGCAATCCGGTCGAGATTGGCGTAATTGGCTTGCGCCGTCAAGCCGAGCGCTTTCAACCGTTCGGTGCGGATGCCGTTCAACTGCTCCGGATTGATGGTCAGCCCGACACAGCGCTCTGGCGGCAATTGGAACAACTCTTCCGGCGGCTCCACCTCGGGGACGAGCGGGACGTTCGCTACCTTCAGTCGCTTGTTTGCCAAATACATGGAAAGCGGAGTCTTGGAGGTGCGCGATACCCCGATCAGCACCACGTCTGCACGCAAAAGTCCGCGCGGATCACGCCCGTCATCGTATTTGACGGCAAACTCGATGGCGTCCACCTTGCGGAAGTATTCCTCGTCCAGCCGACGAACCAGCCCCGGCTTGCCTGTCGGCGGCTCCTTGAGCATGCCCTGCAGTGTTTGCATAAGCGGTCCCATCACATCAATCGCGGGGATGCCGTGCAGGGCTGCTTGCTGGGTAATGTAAGCGTTCAGTTCGGGGATGACCAGCGTAAAGACGATCATCGCTTTCGATTCCTTGGCGGAGGCGATAATTTCGTCGATGGATTCCTTGTCTTCTATGTAGGGATACTTTTGCACATCAAACAAAAAACGGTCAAATTGGCTGGCTCCAGCGCGAACGACCAGCTCGGCCGTTTCGCCGATGGAGTCCGACACCACGTAGATGAGCTGCCCTTGTTGTTTACCTTGCATCCATTTTCCTCCTACACTTTCGGCTCGCTGCCCAGTTCTACAAATGCTTTGGCGATCGTCGTTTTCGTTACCCGTCCCACCAGCTCCATCTGCTTCGGATCTTCGTCACTGGCGCGTACAACAGGCAAAGAGTCGATCTGGAAATCGATCAGCTTCTTCGCTGCCGCATACAAGGTTTCCTCCGGCCCACAAGTGATGATATTCGGCATCCGCGACATGATGATGCTGACGGGTACATCCTCCAGCGACTTGTTGCCCAGCGACGCGCGCAAAAGATCCTTGCGTGAGATGACGCCAGCCAAATACCCTTTTTGATTGACAACGAACAACGTCCCGACATCCTCCAGAAAGAGGGTAACGATTGCATCGTAAGCGGAGGCGGACTCGGAAACTACGATTGGCACAGCCTTGTAGTCATTGACAATAAGCTTGTGAAGCCGTTCACTAATGACGGAGCTTGCAGGTCGGCCAGCATAAAAATACCCGACCCGAGGTCTGGCTTCTAAATAACCCGACATGGTGAGGATGGAAAGATCAGGGCGCAACGTAGCGCGAGTCAGATTGAGGCGCTCGGCGATATGCTCCCCTGTAATCGGTCCGTCATCCTTCACTATCTGTAAGATTTGCTCTTGACGCTTGGTAAGCTCGATGACCAATCACCCCGGTTCTGTCTTTACCTCTTCCTAGTATTACTCTATTCGACCGGATATTCCTTCTTTCGCGCGGAAAAAAGGTGCCCCCGTCCTTTTTTTAGACGGAGGCACCTGCCTATTTGGTTTTTTTACGCAAACACAATTTTGGCAAAGTCGGCGTAGCCGTTCAACAGACGAGAGATGCAAAGGAGCAGGCCCAGGCGATTGGCGCGAACGGCCTGATCTTCGGCCATGACCATGACCTTGTCGAAAAAGCCCTGAATCGGCTCGCGAAGCGTCGAGAGCGTCGCCAAAATTTTCTCCTGATCGGCAAGCCCTTGCACTTCGCTCGCAACAGACTGGTAAGACTGGTACAGTTTGCGCTCGGCTTCTTCGGCAAACAACGCTTCGTCCACGCTGTCCGCTTCCGCTTTTTGCGCCAGATTGTTCACCCGGGTGAACTGCTCGACAATCAGCTTGAAGTCTTCGGCCGCAACCGTTGCCATCAGAGCCTTCGCTTTTGCCAGCACGTCAGGCACCCGCGTCAAGTCTGCGTTCAGCACGGCATCCACCACATCGTAGCGGACTCCGTTTTCTTGCAGGACGTTTTTCAAACGCAGTGCGAAGAAGTCGACCAGGTCCTTTTTCACTTCTTCCACGGTGCGCTTTTTTACGCCTTGTGCCGCATAGCCTTCGAGCGCCGCATCCCACAGCTCGTCCAAAGACAGCTGCCAGTTGCGCTCCAGCAAAATGGCGACGATCCCCGCAGCCATCCGGCGCAGGCCGTACGGGTCCTGGGAGCCTGTCGGCACGATGCCGATGGAGAAGCAGCCGACGATCGTGTCGAGTTTGTCCGCCATGCTCGCGATCGCACCCTGGGCAGAAGCCGGCATGAGGTCTCCGGCAAAGCGAGGCAGATAGTGTTCAAACACGCCGCGCGACACGAGGTCGGATTCTCCTGCCTTGCGGGCGTAATCTTCACCCATGATGCCTTGCAGCTCAGGGAATTCGCCTACCATGTTCGTCACGAGGTCAAACTTGGCGATTTCAGCGATGCGGTCTACTTGCTTCGCCTCTTCCGCACTTACGCCGAGCTTGCTTGCGATCAGCCCTGCCGTTTTGCGGACGCGGCGCACCTTGTCGCCAATCGTTCCCAGTTCCTCGTGGAAGACGATTGTCTCCAGACGCTTCAGGCAGCTTTCGATGGACATCTTCTGGTCCTCGACATAGAAGAAGCGGGCGTCAGAAAGACGGGCACGCAGCACTTTTTCGTTTCCTTTTGCCACGTTTTCCAGTGCGCGGCTGTCGCCGTTGCGCACGGTGACGAAGTGATTGAGCAGTTTGCCCTGTGCGTTTTCCACCGGGAAGTAGCGCTGATGCTCGCGCATGGAAGTGACCAGAACTTCGCGCGGAATGGTCAAAAATTCCTCTTCGAACGTGCCGTAGAGTGCTGTCGGATACTCGACGAGGTGAACGACCTCATCAAGCAGCCCTTCGTCCATCGGAATTTTCCAGCCGTGCTCTTGCTCCAGACGGCGGATTTGCTCCACGATCATCGCCCGGCGTTCGTTCGGATCGACAATGACGTGCTGCTCGGCCAGCTTGCTCACGTACTCGCCCGGGTTGTTCAGCGTCACTTCTGTGCCCAGGAAGCGATGGCCGCGGGAGACGCGACCGCTTTTGACGCCTGCAATCTCCAGGTCGATCAACTCTTCGCCAAACAGGGCAACGAGCCAGCGAATCGGACGAACGTATTTCAAATCTCTTGCGCCCCAGCGCATGTTTTTCGGAAAGCTCATGCCTGCAATCACGTCAGAGAGCTGCGGCAAGATTTCCGTCGTCGCCTTGCCTGTCTCCGCTTTTCTCGCATGAACGTATTCCACGCCGTTTACTTCCTTGAAGTACAGGTCGTTCGGGTCGACATTGTTGCTGCGCGCAAAGCCGAGCGCTGCCTTGGACCAGTTGCCCGCTTCGTCCAGGGCGATTTTCTTTGCCGGACCTTTTGCTTCGTCGTTGCGATCCGGCTGTTTTTCTGCAAGCCCCTGGATCAGCAGGGCGAAACGGCGCGGCGTTTCCAGCGCAGTAATCTGCTCAAATGGCAAACGTTCTGCCGTCAGCCATTTCTCCACTTTTTCCTTCAATTGCGACGCTGCCAGTGCGACAAAACGCGCCGGCATTTCTTCCAGACCAACTTCTACGAGCAAATCGCGTTTACTCATTTGTATCCTCTCCCTTCACCTGTGCCGTCTGTTCCTGTTGGGCGTCCTCTTTTTTCAGCAGCGGGAAGCCGAGACGCTCGCGCTCCGCGTAGTACGTTTGCGCCACTTCACGCGACAGGTTGCGGACGCGGGCAATATAGCCTGTACGCTCGGTCACGCTGATCGCGCCGCGTGCATCCAGCAGGTTGAACGTGTGTGAGCATTTCAGCACGTAGTCGTACGCCGGGTAGACGAGACGCTCCTTCATCAGTCGTTTTGCTTCGGCTTCGTATGTGTTGTAGAGGGTAAACAGCATGTCTGTGTCAGACAGCTCGAACGTGTATTTGGAGTGTTCGTACTCAGGCTGCAGGAACACGTCTCCATACGTGTAGCCGTTGCACCATTCCAGCTCGAACACATTTTCCTTTTCCTGAATGTAGGAAGCGAGTCGCTCCAGGCCGTACGTCAGCTCGACTGCTACCGGCTTGCACTCCAGACCGCCCACTTGCTGGAAGTAGGTGAACTGGGTGATTTCCATCCCGTCCAGCCAAACCTCCCAGCCGAGTCCCCATGCGCCCAGACCCGGATGCTCCCAGTTGTCTTCCACGAAGCGGATGTCGTGCTCCAGCGGCTCGATGCCGAGTTCACGCAAACTTTCCAGGTACAGCTCCTGGATGTTGTCCGGCGACGGCTTCATGATGACCTGGAACTGGTGATGCTGGTACAGGCGATTCGGGTTTTCCCCGTAGCGGCCATCCGCCGGGCGACGGGAAGGCTCGACATAGGCGACATTCCACGGCTCCGGGCCGATGGAGCGCAAAAATGTCATCGGGTTGAGTGTCCCTGCCCCTTTTTCCACGTCGTACGGCTGCACGATCAGGCAATTTTGCTTCGCCCAAAAGTTTTGCAGCGTCAAAATGATGTCTTGAAATGTCATTTTCATGCTTTTTCCTCCTCCAAAAATAAAACCTCCCGCCCGCTACACTGTTGCGAAACGCTACAGTGTAGGGACGAGAGGATTCTCGCGGTTCCACCCTACTTGGCGAAAAAGTTCTTCGCCCACCTTGTCAAGACACAATTGCTCCGGAACGCCCTTCATCGGCATGGTGACCGGGCTTGCACCGTCCCCGGTTCGCTACTGGCACACAGTGGCCGACTACTCCTTTCCTTCATGGCAACACTCGGTATGTAAGTTTGCTACTTATCATAGCGAAAAGAAAATGGGATGTCAATCAGTCGCTGTCCGGCTGCGCCATCCTTTCCATTCGCTCCAGCTGTTCCAGAAATGCGCGACTTTTCAGCCGCAGATCGAGATGCTCATCCATGAAGCCGCGGATAACGCGCTTAAGCTGGCTGCGCGTCGCCGGCTTCACCTCGATCTCGCCGAGCCGCTCCAAATCGAAGACCTGGAACAGCCGCAAAAGCTTCCAGGTAGAAGGCGTAACCGCCAAGGCATACGGATCAAAAGGCTGACAGGAAGGACACAACAGTCCCCCCTGTGACACGCTGATCGCGTACGGCTCCCGCTGCTGTCCGCAGTTCGCGCACGCTGACAGCTGCGGGGAGATTCCGGCCACGATCAGCATCTTCGTCTCGAAAATCCGGCAAAGAATTTCCGGGTCCACTCCTTCATCCAGGTAGCGAAACGTCTGAAGGAGCAACTGGAACAAAAAAGGATTCGGCTCCCGCTCGTGTGTCAAACGATCCAAAAGCTCCGCTATGTAAGCGGCATAAGCCGTCGCAGTGAGGCTCTGCCGCATATCCCGAAACGAATCCAGTATGTCCCCCTGTGACAAATCAGGCATTCCTGCTCCGGGCCCTGCTTTGCACAGAAAGTAGCCGTGTGAAAACAACTGGGAGACGGCGGCAAGACGGCTCTTGGTCTTTTTGGCACCGCGCGCCATCACGCCAAGCTTGCCGTTCTCCCTGGTAAACAACGTCACCACTTTGCTGGACTCGCCGTAGTCCACGCTGCGAATGACAATCCCTTCCCACTTTACAAGCATGCCTGCGAGTCACCCAATTCTTCTTGGGCGAGATCAGGCAGAGCTTCTTCTGCGGAGCTGTCTGCCTGATGGTGATCGCGATAGAGAAGGTAAGCATGGATGTCACCGGTTGAAGCGAAAACTCTCCAAGAAAAGTCACGAAGCATGGTGCATCATCCTTTCCTGTATCGGGTCTATCCACTTCCTTCTTAGAATCACCTGCGCCCGTTTTTCTATGCCTTGGAAAAATTAACACGAATGAAAACGATGCTGTTTGTCCCGTCTATTCTTCGTCGTAAAAGCCGAAGTTGCGCAGCATGCGCTCCTGGTTGCGCCAGTCCTTTTTCACCTTGATCCACAGTTCCAAAAACACCTGATCGCCCATCAAACGCTCGATGTCTTTACGCGCCCGTCGGCCGATCTCCTTGAGCATCTGGCCTTTTTGCCCGATCAGAATCCCGCGCTGTGAATCCCGCTCTACATAGATCGCGGCGTAAATGTACAGCGTCTTCCCGTTTTCGCCGCGCTTCATTTCTTCTACGACGACCGCGATCGAGTGCGGCACTTCCTCGCGTGTCAAGTGCAACACTTTTTCCCGAATCAGCTCTGCTACGACAAAGCGCTCCGGGTGATCGGTCACTTGGTCGGCCGGGTAGAACATCGGGCCTTCTTCCATTTCACCCATGATCGCCTCAGTCAACGCGCCGGTGTTGTTGCCCTCCAGCGCGGAGATTGGAACGATCTGCTTGAAATCATACAACTTGCGGTAATCGTCGATAATCGGCAGCAAAGCCTCCGGATGAACCTTGTCGATTTTGTTGATGACCAAAAATACGGGCGTCTTCACTTGCTTCAAGCGTTCGATGATGTAATCGTCCCCTGCGCCGCGCTTTTCCGTCGCGTCGACTACAAACAGCACGAGATCGACTTCGTTCAACGTGTTTTCTGCAACCGACACCATGTAGTTGCCCAGCTTGGACTGCGGCTTGTGAATGCCCGGCGTGTCGAGGAAGATGATCTGCCCTTCTTCCGTCGTATGCACAGCGGTAATTTTGTTGCGCGTCGTTTGCGGCTTGTTCGACATGATCGCGATCTTGTGGCCGACGATGTGATTGAGCAGCGTCGATTTGCCTACGTTCGGTCTGCCGACAATCGAAACAAACCCAGATTTGAATGACTTTTTGGTCTTGCGGTTATCCACGTAAATCCTCCTTGGAAAATGCCCCTGGCAAAAGGGCAGATACTGTCGTTTCCTCTACGTCACCTTTGAGGTTGGTCAAATATACCGGCATGTCCGGCGGGCAAAGCTCTGCGATCACCTGGCGGCAAGCGCCGCACGGAGATACCGGCCCTGGCGTGTCTGCCGCCACTGCGAGCGCCTTGTATGTACGATCGCGCTCGGAATACGCTTTGAACAGGGCGGTCCGCTCCGCGCAGTTGCACAGCGAGTACGCGGCATTTTCGATGTTGCCGCCCAGGTATACGTTGCCGCTCTCACACAGCAGCGCGGCTCCCACCTGAAACCTGGAGTACGGCACGTACGCCAGCTCCCTTGCTTCGATGGCTTTCGCCAGTAACGCTTGTTTATCCATTCTCATCATTCCTCTTATTCGTAGTCTCTACCACGATTTTTCACGAATCGCAAAAAAGGGCACCTGCCCCCTCACGAAGAGACGACAAGAGACCAGACTTCATGGCCTCCCAAAAAGGCTCGTCCGGTCTATTGTATCGGCGGGGCTACGGCCAGTCCTGCTGGGGGATGACCTCTTAGCCCACTATTTTTTGCAGCAAAGGCGGCCCGAAGACAGCGATGCCGATCACGACAGACAAAATCGCTGCCACCAGCACAGCCCCAGCGCACGCGTCTTTGGCGATCTTCGCTTTTTCGTGCCAGTCTGGCGAGGCGAGATCGACAACTGCTTCTACAGCCGTATTCGCCAGCTCCAGCGAAAAGACAAGACCGATAGAAAAAAAGACCAGCAAAACATCGCTGCGGGGAATGTGCAGCCACCATGCCGCCACCAGTACGATTACAGCAGCGGCTACGTGGATTTGCATGTTTCGCTGTGTCTTTACGGTATGCCCGATTCCTTGCAAGGCGCAGCCGAAGCTTTTCGCCAATCTCCGGAATTCCTTCAACGTGATCTCCTACCTCGTCAAGCCGATTTGCTCCAACACTTTTTCTTGACGGGAAAACATTTCTTTCTCCTCTTCCGGCGTGCCGTGATCGTAGCCGAGCAGATGGAGAAAGCCATGCACAGCGAGAAAGCCCAGCTCCCTTTCAAAGGAGTGGCCGTAATCCTCAGCTTGCTCACGCGCTTTTTGCACCGAGATGATAATGTCTCCCAGCATGTTCGGGATTTCGTCCGCTTCGCTCTCGTCGAAGAAGATTTCCATTTCGCCCTCCCCTTGTTCATTCATGGCAAAGGACAAAACGTCTGTCGGACGATCCACTCCGCGATAGTCGCGGTTCAGCTCGTGAATCCGCTCGTTCGTGACCAGCGTAACGACTACTTCTCCCTGCACGTCCTCCAGCTTTGCGCATGCTTCGAGACAGTCGGTCAGCAGTTTTTGCAGGCTTTCATCAAGCGCTTCGATTTCTTCATGGAGGATTTCTACAGATAGCACAGATAAACAATCTCCTTTTTTACAAACGCGATTTATCAATAGCCGTGATCGACTTCTTCCTTGGCATAGGCAGCGATAATTTTTTGCACCAGGCTGTGTCGCACGACATCTCCTTCCTGGAATTGAATGAAGGCGATATCCGGAATCCGGTTCAAAATCCGCTCCGCTTCCCGCAGCCCGGACTTTTTGCCTTTGGGCAGGTCAACCTGTGTCACGTCACCCGTGATGACCATTTTGGACCCGAACCCAAGCCTGGTCAAAAACATTTTCATTTGCTCGGGAGTGGTGTTTTGCGCCTCGTCCAAAATGACGAACGAGTCTTCCAGTGTACGGCCGCGCATGTACGCAAGCGGAGCGACTTCAATCAGTCCGCGCTCCATCATCTTGGCCACCTGCTCGTTGCCGAGCATGTCATACAAGGCATCGTAGAGCGGACGCAGATACGGGTCTACCTTTTCCTGCAGATCGCCAGGCAAAAATCCAAGGCTTTCCCCCGCTTCTACAGCCGGTCTGGTAAGAACGATCCGTTTGACACGTCCATTTTTCAACGCGGTTACGGCTGTGACCACCGCCAAATACGTTTTCCCCGTTCCGGCAGGCCCGATTCCGAAGACGATGTCGTGCTTCTTGATCGCCGACAAATAGTGACGCTGGCCGAGTGTTTTGGCCCGGATCACCTTTCCGCGCTGGGTACGTGCCACTTCCTCATCATAAACATCCAGCAGTTGCGCTCCATCTCCCCGGCCAACGAGCATCATCGCATATGAAATGTCGCGCTCGGACAGTGGAATGCCTCTGCGAATGAGCTGCAGCAAAATGCCAATCAGCTCCGTCAGCTTATCCACTTCCGGCTTGTCGCCGCTAATGACCAATTCGCCTTCGCGGGTCATGATTCGGGCAGGACTTTTTTCCTCGATCAGTTTTAGGTACGCGTCGTGTGGTCCAAACAACAGCAGGGCCTCAGATGCGTCTGAAAACGGGATTCTTACCTCATCTTGTACGTGCAACAGGCTTCCATCTCCTTGCAACGGTTATCATCAATATCGCGTCACGGATTGCCATTGTTCACAGGTGCCGGGGGTATGATCGGCTGTTCAACGGCAATTTCTTCAATGACGGAAAAATGAATGCTTACGTAAACTTTACCATTCTCTGCGGTGACGTGCAAAACTTTTTCGTCCTGAATGAACGCATCTTTCCCAGCTTTTTGCAAAATGTCTGCTCTCGCGAATTTTTTCGCGATCTCCGTCGCCTCTTCCTTGCTCAATTGCTTCGTAATCGGCTCGATTTCCGAGTAGGTGACGGTCTTCCAGCCGATCGGCGACGTATACCCGGCGTAGGAGGGGACGAACCTTTTTTCTTCCGTCCGGGCCTCTGCAAACACTTCCCTGGTAAATGGCCAGACCTGAATCGCGTACGGCCCTACCAGCAAATACTGCTGCTTTTGCCGCTCTCCGGTCAGCCGATAGAGAGTTTGCTTTAGCGGTACTGTTGTGTTGCTGACATACCAGACCTCGCCTTGCACCTTGCCGCGGGCGGATACGGCCTGCTGGCGCTCTTCGTTGCCGATGATGCCGGAGATGAGCACCTGCCCTTTTTCGACGAGTTGGTTGTTCGTCACCTGGCTTTTGCCGACCTCCGGAAGAATTTTGTGGATGACCGCCCGTTTTTTCGCCACGAGATGGCGCGGGCCTGTCGCGAGCGGCTTGACAGGCGCTTCCTTCTCCACTACTTGCAGCCTGACCTTCGTGCCCTGGATGTCGATGCCGACCCAGGCTGCTTCGGGCAGCAGGCTCAGCAGTTCTTTTTGCAGGATCAGCGGTTCCTTTAGTTTGACCTTCCAGGCCCCTTCCTTAATCCCGATCTGTCCGGCAGCCTGTATGACCCGCGCCGGATCGATATACTTGGTTCCGGTCACTTCGACGCTCCATACAAACGAGGAGAGCATGTACAATCCGATCAAAAACAAAACCGCCCCGATAGCCAGTCCCGCGCGTCTGCGCACGCGCAAAAGCCAAAACGGAAGGCCCTCCCTGCTTTCCACATGACTGCGACAGCCTGTCTCCCGCAACAGCGGCCGCAGGCGAAAATAGTCGCGAATCAATATATCGCAGCGACTCACCTCCGAACCGACCCTGCGAATATTCCAGATCCGGATGCCCTCCCGTACGGCCATATTCAGCAAACGTTCAAAACGCTTCCCCCGCACGGTAATGGTGATGTGTCCATCTACCCATTCCTTGAGTCCGTTTCGCATCTGTGCCGTCTCCACCTTTCTTTGCGCTACTTGTCCTGCGGCCCTGTCTCCAAAAATTTGACCCCGCCAATCCGTCCTTCGAGCAGCACCTCTTCCGGCAAAATCGCCCTGATGACAAGCTGTTCGCCTGAGACTATCATCTGCCCGTTTGTAAGCAGCAAGCGCAGCTCATGTTCACTGAAATGCAAAACACCGCGATGGTTCTCTATGTACATTTGCAAATGACCGATCATCGTAATCCGCGGGACTTCCAGGACCACATCTTGCGGCAGATCCAACACACCTCCGGCCAATTGGCGCAGACGGCGGCTCCAACGCTTCATGGATAAGCCCCCCTTCTACTGGCGCATGCGCCGTTTTCTAAATTGGGTCGTTGCCAATCTCGCTTCCGGGCTGCTGGTGCAAGATCATTCTTACCTATGCGTATGCGAGCGATCTGTGTGTCATTCATACGAAAAGCCGATCCGCGCATTTCCAGTAGAGACAGCCGATTTTGGGCGAAAAAGGGAGCATGGGCAAAAATAAAAGACCTCTGGCACTTTGGAGTTTCCAAGTGCCAGAGGTCTATCTCTGCTGTTCTTTTGCAAGGAAGGCGGACAACTGCTGTTCGCTTCGTGTAAGCGTCCTCCATTTTTTCAGGACCCGCTTGACCTTTTCCGCGGAGCAGCCGCAAGCAATGGCTGTTTCATAAATGGATTTTCTTTCAAAGATGGCAAGGCGAATCACTTTTTGGCGAAAGCGCCCCATTTGCTCAAAAATTTGCTCACTCATTCGCTTGTCCACCACTCCTTCTCATCAGTGGAAACGGTTTCTATACACTACAGGATATTCAACCGTATTCGTGGAGACAAGCCCAAATTTTCGACAAGCGCAAACACCCGACAGGCAACCATGATGTTCGCCTGTCGGGTGTACAAATAAGCTATTTGATCGCGTTGCGGGAGCGCTCGGCAAAGTAAGGAGCTTTGGAGCGCGGCGCCCCAAAAATCAGCGCCCACTTCATGCCCTCGCGCGGGTCCGCATTGTTGACAGACCGCAGCTTCGCTCGCTGTGGAGCCGGCTCTGCTGCCGCAGCGGACACGCGGATCGTGGAGCCATTCGAAGCGCGCGCAGGCTCGGGAAAGGCCCATTCCTGCTCCACTCCGACACCTTCCATCGATTCCGTGTCCTGCTCCATTGGCTCGTATTTGGCAGAGGCCCGCACCGTTTGCCGCTCCTGTGTCACAGCAGGCTCTTCCACCCAGGGGGTTTCGACAGGCGTCAGAGGGGGGGTCGGCTTTCCTTGTGCCATCCTTTTCCCTTTGCCGCCCAAGCCCAGCAGTTTGTAACCGATGTAGCCCAGTATGATAAACCAGTACTTTCCAATCAGAGGCAGAACCCAGCCAAACAAGTCAAAGAGGAGCTCAATGAGTTCGTCCATGGCACTCGCCCTTACTCTTGCCGATCAGGCGAATCAGGGTCCTGTTTGTCACCTGGATGCCCGAACGATTGGCGCATTTGGGTATCCGCTGCAATGTTTTGCAGGTTGTAGTAATCCATGACGCCCAATTTGCCGCTGGTCAACGCTTCTGCCAACGCAAGCGGAACCTGCGCTTCTGCCTCTACTACTTTTGCCTTCATTTCCTGTACGCGCGCCATCATTTCCTGTTCCTGGGCAACCGCCATCGCACGGCGCTCTTCGGCTTTTGCCTGCGCGATGCGCTTGTCGGCTTCGGCCTGGTCGGTTTGCAGTTGCGCCCCGATGTTTTTGCCTACATCGACGTCTGCAATGTCAATCGAGAGAATTTCAAACGCCGTTCCCGCATCCAGACCTTTGTTCAGTACGGTTTTGGAGATGAGGTCCGGATTTTCCAATACGTCCTTGTGACTGATGGACGAACCGATGGTCGAGACAATGCCTTCCCCGACACGCGCGATGATCGTTTCTTCCCCCGCACCACCGACCAGGCGGTCAATGTTCGCGCGTACAGTCACTTTCGCTTTGGTGCGCAGCTCGATCCCGTCTTTTGCCATGGCTGCTACAACTGGTGTTTCAATTACTTTCGGGTTCACGCTCATTTGTACCGCTTCCAATACATCGCGTCCTGCCAGGTCAATCGCTGCGGCGCGTTCGAAGCCGAGCGGAATATCTGCGCGCTGCGCTGCGACCAGTGCGTCCACGACACGGTCCACGTTACCACCCGCCAGGTAGTGGCTCTCCAACTGGTTTGTATCCAGTTGCAAACCAGCCTTGCGCGCCTTGATGAGCGGGTTTACGATGCGCGACGGAACGACGCGGCGAAGACGCATGGCGACGAGCGTAATGATCCCGATGTTCACACCCGATGCGAGGGCGGAAATCCAGAGCATCACCGGAACGAACGAGAAGAAAATCGAGAGAGCTACGATGGCGACCGCCACCATAAAAATAAGAGGTATCAATCCACTTTCCAGCATATGCAAATCACTCCTTTATTCTTGTTCGGCTACAACGACGCGCGTGCCTTCTACTTGCACCACGACAATCGCCGTTCCGGGGTCGATAAAACCTCCGGCCGAAACCGCATCAACACGTTTTCCTTCCACCTTCACGACACCAGCCGGACGCAAAGGGGTGAGGGCAATTCCTGTCTTCCCGGCGAGGTCACGCTGGTCCTTCGGCGCTACATATCCTTCCTCGTTTCGCTGTACGTCACCGAGAACAAATTTGCCAAACAACCCTCTGACGCCGTACCGTTTGATGAGCAAAAATGTGACGAAAGCCGTGACGGCTGCGGCGATGCCCAGCGAAGCAAGTCCCTGCTGCGTGTCGTAAGCAGCCATTACCAGCCCGGTCACGATACTGATGAAACCGATCGCCCCGACAATACCGCCTGGCAAAAATATTTCCAAAATCATGAGTAATATTCCGACCACAAACAGCCCGATGTGCAGCCAGTTTGCAAAGCCTGCCACATAATGGCCGAAGAAATACAGGCCAAAAGAAACGAGAGAGATCGTACCTGCGACACCAAAGCCAGGTGCAAACAGCTCAACCACAATTCCAACCAGACCGATGACGAGCAAGAGACTCATGACATATGGACTGGTCACCCAGCGCGCGACTATTTCCCCGCCTGTCGGCTCGATCATCTGGAGGGAATCGCCTGCAATCCCCAGACTGGCAAGCAGCTCTTCCTTGCCGGAAACGACGCGATCCGCGTAGCCCAATGCTTTTGCTTGCTGGGCATCGAGCGAGAGCACCGTGCCCTTCGGCTTCAATCCCGGAAACTCCGTATCAATTTCGACCATGGCCCGCGCCACATCGGGATTTCGGTTGTTCAATCCGGCCGCTGCCGACATTTTTTTGCTCCACCCGGAGATGAACTTGATGTCGGCTGCATTGCCTGCCAGATCAATGGGAGTCGCTGCCCCTATGCTGCTGCCTGGCGTCATAACGATTTCGTTGGCATTTAAAGCGATATAGGTACCCGCTGAAAAAGCCTGATTGTCAATGTAGGCAATCGTGCGCATGGGAGATTGGCGGATCAGCTGCCCAATCTGGTCGGCAGCATCCACTTCGCCACCTGGCGTATTGATATGCAAGATGACAAGGTCTGCCTGTTGCTTTTCCGCGTCATGAAAAGCTCTCTTCAGGAAGCTTTCCAGACCGCGCTCAATCGTGTTGTCTACCGGAACCCAGACCGCTTTTTGATAGGTTTGGGCAAAAGTTCCCGGTGTTGCAAGAAACATCGAAAGCCCCATCATCATGCAGAGAAACGAAAAGAGCAGTCGCACACGACGCAAAGCTGGCCTTGCTGCAGTCATTGCATGTACCTCCTTCCTTGTATCAGCTTCAGCATCATGCCCACTATGGTATACGAAAAAGGATGGAGATTGTTTCAAAAAAAGAAAAAACCCAGCCATCTTCTTCCGGCTGAGTTTTTCCGTTCGTATCTATATGAGGTGTTGCTCGTCTACGATGGTAGTTCCTCAGATACAATCTTTTGCACGAGGGTTCCGTCTGCTCTGCCTTTCACTTTCGGCATGATTGCCCCCATCACTTTGCCCATTTCCTTTTTGGAAGAGGCATTCGTGGCGGCAATCGCTTCCCGAACGATATGGCGAATTTCGTCTTCGCTGAGCTGAGCGGGCAAGTAAGCGGAGAGCACGTCGATCTCTTCGCGCGATTTTAAGGCAAGTTCCTCACGGCCTGCCTTCTCGAATTCGTGGAGGGATTCACGGCGTTGTTTTAACTCACGAGTCAAGATGGTCAGCACTTCGTCTTCAGACAAAGTTCTGCCTTTGTTAATCTCTTCATTCTTTAAAGCGGCTTTCACCATGCGAATAACAGAGAGTTTTAGAGCAGCTTTGTCCTTCATCGCTTGCTTCATATCTTGATCGAGTCGCTCCATTACACTCATGATGGGCCCTCCGTCCATTAGTACTTACGTTTGCGAGCTGCTTCGGATTTCTTTTTGCGCCGAATGCTAGGCTTCTCAAAGTGACGACGTTTACGCAGTTCCGCCATCACACCGGATTTGGCGCTCTCACGCTTGAAGCGGCGAAGTGCGCTATCCAAAGACTCGTTTTTCTTGACTCGAATTTCTGCCATTTGTCTTCCCTCCCTCCGCTAAAACCGTGGGACGCCTGAATCGTGGTACGAACAGACTGTCACACTTCATTATAGGATAATTGACTAATGCAGGTCAACCTTTAGTTCGTTTTTCTTCGTGAAATCTAGTATCATGATTGCGGACGGCGCAACGCGACTGCGACGGCCAGTCCCGCAATTTTGTCTTGCGGCCATAACGGACGCGTGGTAGCATGACTTCGAGGTTGGAGAAGGATCATGAGAAAAAGGAGTTCGTGCACATGAAACCAATTGCGCTGGAACAGGCTGCCATCAACGCGGAAGGACTCTTGCTGGCAGGTTCCCCGCATCTTGCCGTGTCATCCGTTCACTTCGATACCCGCCAGTTGAATCCTGGGTCATTGTTCGTGGCGATGACAAGCGGTGTACGGGATGGTCACGATTTTTTGCTGCAAGCCGTCGAACAGGGCGCTGTAGCCGCAATCATATCCAATCAGGAAAAAATTCCTGCAGGCTTGCCAAAAGACTTCGGTCTGATTCTCGTCAACGACACGCTGCGCGCTTTTCAAAAGCTGGCAGCAGCTTATCGCAAACAGTTCGCGATCCCGCATATCGCCATCACGGGCAGCATCGGGAAAACAACGGTCAAGGACATCGTTGCCCACGTACTGGAGGCGCGCTCTCCCGTTTACAAAACATATAAAAACTTGAACAATCATCTCGGTGTGCCGTTTTCCCTGCTGCAAGTCGAGGAGAAGCATCAGGCTGCCGTCCTGGAGCTTGGGATGAATCACGCCGGAGAAATCGACCTGCTCGCCAGCCTGGTCAAACCGCAAATCAGTGTCATTACGTTCATCGGCGAATCGCATCTGGAGTTTTTCGGCACGCGGGAAAAAATTGCGCTCGCCAAGGCGGAGCTGCTGCCGCACACATCCCCGGACGGCCTCGTTCTGCTGAACAAGGATTCGGAGTATTTGCCGCGCATTGCCCACCTGTATCCCGGCGAGATCATGTACTACTCGGTCAAGGAGCCTTGTGATCTCTGGGCAGAAAAGATCGAGCCGACCGACAGCGGGACACAGTTTGACGTCTGCTTCGCTTCCGGGGAGCGTTTTTCTGCATTTCTTCCCCTGCACGGCAAGCATAGCGTGCTGAACGCTCTGCCAGCAGTCGCCATCGCCAAGCGTCTTGGCATGAGCACTGAGCAGATCGTCCAGGCACTGGCGACTGCCAAGCTGTCCGCCATGCGCTTTGAGCAGGTGCCCTCCAGGCACGGTTCGCTGTACATCAGCGACGCCTACAACGCCAGCCCGTCGTCGATGGAAACCGCTTCCCGCACATTTGCCGAACTGTTTCCGTCTCGCCAAAAAGTGCTCGTCCTGGGCGACATGTACGAGCTGGGGCCGCAAAGCGCCCAGATGCACGCCGGAGTCGGCCAAGCGCTCACAGACATTGCGGATCGCATCGAGCTGCTCGTCACCGTCGGCGAAGACAGCCGCCACTTGCACGATGCCTACGGCGGCAACAAGCTGCATTTTGCCACGAAGGCAGAGGCACTCACCGCTCTCTTGCCGCTACGCGATACAAGCCACGCCTTTTTGTTCAAAGCGTCAAAAGGCATGGAGCTGTGGACATTGCTTGACGATCTGGAAAATCACTTTTGAAATACAGCGCCTCTCGTCTGGACGGGGGGCGCTTTTTTCGGTTCGGCTGCGTTCTTTTTTTTGACATACGAAAAAAGGCGCTATTTGCTAGCACCTTTTCTCCTTCCCTCTTCCAGCTATTCCAGCCCTTCCGCTTCGACGATGTTGCGCTGCTTGTCGGCATGGCGTTCGAGCGCAAGCTGCACGAGACGGTCAATCAGCTCGCTGTAGCTGATTCCTGCTGCCTGAAACAGCATCGGGTACATGCTGAACGGCGTAAAGCCTGGCATGGTATTCACTTCGTTAATGTACAGTTTGTCATTTTTCTCATCCCAGAAAAAGTCGACACGGGAAAGCCCGGAACCATCCAGCGCCTGGAACGCTTTTTTCGCGATGTCGGCGATCCCTTCGGCGACATGCGCCGGAATGGCCGCAGGAATGGACAACTCTGTGCCCGCTCCTTTGTACTTGGCTTCGTAATCGTAAAATTCCTTGGCCGCGATAATCTCGCCCACCACCGACGTCATGAGCTCCTCGTTGCCAAGTACGCCGATCTCCAGTTCCCGCGCCTGGACAAATTCCTCCACGATCAGCCTGCGGTCAAAGCGGGCAGCGAGATTGAGTGCCTGCACAAGCTCCTCGCGGTTTTTCGCTTTGCTGATTCCGACGCTGGAGCCCATGTTCGCTGGCTTGACAAAGCACGGATAGCCGAGTTCACGCTCGATTTTTTCCGCGACTTCCTCGGGGCTTTTTTCCCATTGCGAGCGCAAGAGCCCTACGTACTTCACCTGCGGCAGACCGACCTGGGCGAAGACCGTCTTCATCATCCACTTGTCCATGCCGACAGCGGAGGCCATGACGCCCGTGCCGACATAAGGCAGGTTGGCGAGCTCCAGCAGCCCTTGAATCGTGCCATCCTCGCCATTTGGTCCGTGTACGACCGGGAAGACCACGTCTACCTGCTGACCGATGGAAAACATGGACGCCGGCTTGCTTGCCGTAATGAGCTCCTGTCCAGCCGCGGCTGGCTGGTTAGGTGACTGTGCGCCAGCCGTCAGGCGCAGCGCGTCGATTGTTTCCGGCAGCTGGCCTGCCAGCGCCTCTCCTTTTACCCAAGAGCCGTCCAATTGCACGTAAATTGGCGTTACCTCGTATTTATTCGCATCCACAGCCTTCATGATCGACAAGGCTGTCCGCAAAGAAACCTCGTGCTCCGAGGATTTTCCCCCATAAATAATTCCCAGACGGATTTTTTCTGTTCCCATCCGTGCCATGCTCCTTTCCTATGTGGCAGGCAAAAGAGTCTACCTTAGTTTCATCTCTCCCCTATACTATGCAAACGCCCAGATTCTGCACGTTGTACCGGGCAAAAGCTCGTCATTTAGCATACACAAACCGATCGGCAATTACAAGAGAAGCAAGTATCACCCACCGCGAAACTTCGTCATATCATGGGGAGTAAAAACGCTGTCATGGAGCTATTTTGCTGGAGGGATGTCCATGAGAGACTACTTGCTTTACTGTACCTATTGCTCCTCGTACACGCTATTGCACAGCTACGACAAAGACAACGGCACTTTTTTGGGGGAGTACTCGCTCCTTCACAACGACTACACGCGGGACAGCATCGTCCTGAACAAATTTTTGCTCGCTCACCTTGGGCACACCATCCGGCCGATTCCCTCCCAGACGGATGACTATCGGCAAATTATTTGCAACGCCTCCCATTTTCTTGAGGATGACATCGACAAATATGTGGAGGAAAGCCAGCAACGGGCGAAGCTCCGGGAGCGGGACCGCAAAAGCGAGCGTGAAATCGGCCAGGTCCAGCTCTACCTCATCGAGCATTTGCTGACCCACGAGCTGCAGACATTAAGCCAGGCCCGCGCTGCCACCCCCGCCGAAGGACAAGTCTTGCTCGGAAAAGAGCTCGGCTTCAAAAAAGCTCTCGACCTCGTCCGGCAGGTGAAAAACGACAAACAATTTGCACAGTAAGCCCGGCAGTCTGACGAGCTAGACGGCGGGTGTCAGCCAGTTGGCGCGAGTAGCGCCCCCATTTTCCCCATGAACGCAAAAACAGCGCCAGATACGCTTCGGCGCTGCTTTCTTTTTCTACTTGCGATCACGCACTTCAAAAATGGCAAACTTCAAGTAATGCGCTTCGTCAGCCCCGCTGATTTGCGGATGGTCCTTCCCGGCTCCGCGCCACTCGATCAGCCGCAAGATTTTTTTCGCATCGACCGCCGCGTCCTGGATCGTTTCCAAAAACAGCTCGGGAGACATGTGGTACGAGCAGGAGGCCGTGACCAAAAAGCCGCCCGGACGGACGAGCTTCATCCCGTTCAGGTTAATATCCTTGTAGCCGCGGCAGGCGCCTTTGACGGCTCCTCGCGACTTGGCGAACGCTGGCGGGTCGAGAATGACCACGTCCCAGCTTTTGCCCGCCTCCACATTTGCCCGCAAATAGTCAAACGCATTGGCGACGACAAACTCGACGCGATGCAAAAAGCCGTTCAAGGTAATGTTGCGCTTCGCCGTTTCGATGGCGTGCTCGGAGATGTCAAGCGCGGTCACTTTTTTCGCCCCGTGCTTGCAGGCGTTTAGTGTGAACGAGCCGGTATGCGTGAAGCACTCCAGCACCTCTGCCCCGTCCCAGAACGGATTTTTGACGACTTTTCCCCGCTTGTCGACAGGCATGAGCTTTTGCTCGCCATCTATTTCTACGTGCTGGAGGGTAATACCGTGCTTTTCGCCCCAGCCTTTCATCAATGGCGCAATCGAAGCGCGGTTTTCCCGCTGGTCGTAGAAAAATCCGGTTTTTTGCCCCTCGACGATGTCCACGTAGTATTTCAGGCCGTTTTCCTCGATCAATACTTCACGCGGACATTCTCCGTACAGGACGCCTTTTCCTTCCGCCAGCCCTTCCAGCTTGCGCACAGGCACGTCGTTGCGCAAATAGATGCCTGTCGGCGCAAACACTTCCACGAGCGCATCGCGAATCCAGTTAATCCGCTTTTCCATGCCCAGCGAAAGAACCTGTACAACCAGCGTATCCTCGTAACGATCGACGATCAGCCCAGGCAAAAAATCGGCCTCGCCGTAAATGACGCGGCAGGCGCGCGGGTTGTCCACAAACCTTTCGCGAAACTGCGCTGCCTGTCTGATTTTGCGCAAGAAAAACGCATAGTCGATCACTTCGTTCGGATCGTAGCTCAAAATGCGCACGATCATTTGCGAGGCGGGGTTGATGTAGCCTTTTGCCAAAAAGTGACCTTTGTGATTCGTAACCTCGACGATCTCCCCCGGCACGACCTCGCCCTGGATTTCCATGACCTCCGACTGAAAAACCCACGGGTGTCCCGCTTCCAGCCGCTTTTTCCGATGCTGATTCAGTAGCACTCTCGCCATGCAGTTGATCCTCTCCTTGTCATGCTTGCCCTCGTACAGGCATAGCGTAATAGTAATTTCCTTTGCATTTGGCTCCGCACGCTTGCGGCCAGCCTCGCTTGTACTGCAATCAAGAAGGAGGAACCCAGCTTGTGATCTTCTCCATTCTCGTCCCGTTTACGATCGGGCTATGCTTTTTTCTCATTGGTATGTATGCGATGCGGACCGGCTTTCAAAATTTGGCGGGCAAAAAAATGGAAGAATGGATGTCGCGCTTCACCCGCACGCCCTACCATAGCTTCTGGATCGGACTGATCGCCACATTTGTCCTGCAAAGCTCCAGCGCCGTAACCGTCCTGACCATCGGCCTGACCAATGCCGGCATCATCCAGTTCGCCCAGACGGTCGGCATCATTCTCGGCACCAATCTGGGCACGACGGTGACGACAGAGCTGGTTGCATTGAAGCTGGAGTCGTTCGCCATCCCCATGCTGCTCGTCGGCGTGGCTCTCTGGCTGATGCCGCGCCGAAACGTTCGCTGCACGGGCCTTGTCATTGCCGGGTTCGGCCTGATCTTCCTCGGAATTGATACGCTGAAGCTGATGGCAAAGCCGTTGGAGCAATCCGAGACGTTCCGCTCCCTGTTTTTGGAGAGCAGCCATTCCATCTGGATCGGCCTTGTCACGGGAATTGTTTTCACCGCGCTCATCCACAGCGGGTCAGCGACGACTGTTATCACGATGGGGCTGCTCAGCCATCAGATTTTATCCATGGAGACTGCGCTTGCCATCGTGCTCGGAGCCAATATCGGCACATGCTTCACCGCTGTTGTTGCCGCAATCGGAGCGAATACCGCCTCGAAGCAGGTTGCCTGGTGCCATACGCTGTTCAACGTCGCGGGCGCGATTGTTTTTTTACCTTTTTTAACCCAGCTTGCCCAGGTAAGCGCCTTTTTAACGGATAGCCCTTCGATGCAGATTGCCCATTCCCAGACAATCTTCAATCTGATCTGCTCGATGGCCGCCTTGCCGTTTGCGTCCCAGATTGCCCGCTTTATCCAGTGGATCATTCCGGATAGACGGCAACCGCCTGCAACGACCGTCTGGCTCAATAAGAAAACGGGATGAGGTACAGCGAGGTGACGACGCCCGCGACGATCATCGCGACGCTCGAAGCCGCTGTCTGGACAGGGGAAATCCGGTTCAAGCTGGCTGTTCCAATCGCATGCGCACTCGTTCCCACGGCGATTCCGATTGCCCAGTCGTCGGTAATCCGGCCCCATTTGAGGACAGGGCGCGCGATCATCACCCCGACCATGCCTGTCAGCGCCGTAAAAAAGGCAGCAAGAGCAGGCACTCCGCCAATCGACGCCGCCAGTTCCAAGGCAATCGGCGTCGTGACCGATTTGCTCAGCATGCTTCTGAGCAGCAAGTCATCTGTGCCAAAGCACCAGTGGATCGCATACACAGACGCAATCGCCACGGCACACCCCGCACAGACGCCGAGCAAAACGCCGCGCCAGATGTGGGCAAACTCCCGGATTTGTTTGGCGAGCGGAACCGCCAACGCGACAGTAGCGGGACCGAGCCAGAACGAAATCCACTTGCCCCCATCAGAAAAAGCTTCCCAGTCATCGCTTGCGGCCCACCAGATCAGCCAGACGAGCACGACAGCGACAATGATCGGCTGCAAGCGGGGAAAGCGGGCGTTTACCAGGAGTGCCCCGCGATAGCCTGCCAGCGTGACGAGAATCGCCAACCATTGACTAAGCATCCAGCGTCCTCCTCTCCTCCACTGCCGCAGCTTCTGTCTTTTGCTGCTGGCGGTGCAAATAGCTCTGGACCACCCGGCCCGTGACGAGCATGACCAAAAGCGGCCCCACAATCAGCGACAGCGCAATCGGCCACGGAGCCTGGGCAAACAAATTCAGATAGGTGGCTACCCCGACGATAATCGGGACGAAAAACAGCATCATGTGGCGAATGAGAAACATACTCGCCTTCTCTACCCACTCCATCCGAATCCAGCCGGTGACAAGCCCAATCGTCAACAAGAGCATCCCGACCAGGTTGCCAGGCAAAGGGATGTGCAGCCACTCGCTCGCCAGCACTCCCACTCCGTAAAAAGCAAGAAGAATACCGATCCCTGTGACCATTTTCATCTGTCACAACCCTCCCCGTTTTCTCTTCCCATAATCTTTTTTGGAGCGCTCACAAATTTAGGACGGAAAAAGCCCGGCCCTTACATCGGCCAGGCTTTGTTTGCGTTCTAGTATCCGGTGCCTGTTGCTTTTGCCCCAGTCACAATCGCGATGCCGGAGCTCGTACCGATGCGGCTCGCACCTGCCTCGATCATGGCGAGAGCTGTCTCGCCGTCGCGCACACCGCCGGATGCTTTTACCCCAATATCAGGGCCGACAGTTTTCCGCATCAAAGCAATGTCTTCTACAGTGGCTCCACCTGCGCCAAAGCCGGTGGACGTTTTCACATAGTCTGCGCCTGCTTCCACGCAGAGCTTGCAGGCGATTTCTTTTTCCTGATCGGTGAGAAGCCCTGTCTCCAAAATGACTTTCACGAGCACATCTCCGGCCGCTTGCTTCACGGCAGCCACGTCCTGCTTCACTGTTTCCAGATCACCGGATTTCAGGGCGCCGATGTTCAGCACCATATCGATTTCGGTTGCGCCGTTGGCAATCGCGTCGCGTGTTTCCGCCACTTTTACCGCAGTCGTGTTCGCTCCCAGAGGAAAGCCGATTACGGTGCACACTTTCACATCTGTACCCGCCAACAGCTCGGCAGAACGTTTTACCCAGAAAGGATTGACGCACACAGACATGAAATCGTGCTCTTTTGCTTCCGCGCAGAGCTTGTCGATCATCTCTTGCGTAGTTTCCGGCTTCAAAAGGGTATGGTCAATGTATTTGTTCAACTGCATAAACTACACCTCAATCCCGAGTTTTTGGAAAGCAAGGCGAAAAATGTCGTCGTTGTTCCGGTATCCCCGCTGCAGTTGCAGCTCCCATGCCTCTTTGGCAGGATGCCAGTGGACGTCATTGATTTCTTCCAGTTGCACCGTAATCTCTGTGTTGTAAGCTTCAACCAGATAATAGTGGACTTCCTTGTCGACGGACTCCCCCGTCACCGGATGCGTGTAGACGTAAGTAATCATGTCGAGTTTGGGGCCGAGACGCCCTGCCACTCCTGTTTCCTCCAAAACTTCACGCAGAGCGGTTTCCTCGATCGTCTCGCCGAGTTCCTGCTTGCCTTTTGCCAGCGTGACTTTGCCATAGCGGTCTTCGATCAAAAGAAGCATGTATTCCCCGTCTTGCAGCTGATAGACTACGCCTCCTGCCGATATTTCCTTCATATGGCCCGCTCCTTCAAATAAGACGGCTGCTCCGTTTCAAGGACGCGGACAAACGTCCCTTGGCAATATTCAGAGCCAGGTTCGTCCAGTCTGACCTTGCAAATTTTTCCGATCATGCTCTCGTCGCCAGGGAACACGACATTCAAGTAGTTGTCGGAGTAGCCCATTAACAGTCCGCTGTCCGGCGCATCCTTGAACGGACGCTCTGGAATTACTTCCAGCACGTCGCCGACGAATTGCTTGGCGTAAGCCATGGTCAGCTCCCGGTTCAGCTCAAGCAATCTCGTTACGCGCTCGTGTTTTACCTCTTCCGGAATCTGATCGGTCATCCGTGCAGCCGGCGTACCAGTCCGCATCGAATACGGGAAGACGTGCAGCTCGGCAAACCCGATTTTCTTGATGAAGTTGTAGCCGTTCATGAACTGCTCCTCGGTCTCGCCCGGGAAGCCGACAATGACATCTGTCGTAATCGCCACACCTGGCAGCGCTTCACGCACTTTCACCATTTTTTCGTAAAATTCGGCTGTCGTGTACTTGCGGCGCATGCGCTTCAGCACTTCGTCATCGCCTGCCTGCAACGGCACGTGCAGATGGCGCACGATACGGTCGGAATTGTTGATAACCTCGATGACTTCATCGGTAATCTGGCTCGCCTCAATCGAGCTGATGCGGATGCGCTTGAGCCCATCCACCTGATGCAAGTCGACCAGCAGCTTGGCCAGGTTGTAGTCTTCCAGGTCTTCGCCGTATCCGCCTGTATGAATCCCGGTCAAAACGATTTCCAGGTAGCCTGCTTCTACCAGCTTCTTCGCCTGCTCGATCACGCTCTCCGGCTTGCGGGAGCGCATCAGGCCGCGCGCCCACGGAATGATGCAAAACGTGCAAAAGTTGTTGCAGCCTTCCTGAATTTTCAGGGAAGCGCGGGTTCTGTCCGTGAAGTTCGGAACATCCAGCTCTTCAAACTCGCGCGTTTTCATGATGTTGCCAACCGCATTGATCGGCTTGCGCTCGGCTTGAATTTGCTTGACGTACTCCGTCAGCTTCTCGCGCCCTTGCGTTCCCACGATGATGTCCACGCCAGGGATTTGCGCGATCTCGCCGGGAGACGTTTGCGCATAGCAGCCAGTTACGGCGACAATCGCGTCCGGATTGCGCCGGATCGCGCGGCGGATGACCTGACGGCTCTTTTTATCACCTGTATTCGTAACGGTACAAGTATTAATCACGTAAACATCGGCGTCGTCCTGTTCAAAGTCGACTCGCTCGTAGCCTTCTGCCTTGAACAGTTGCCAGATCGCCTCTGTCTCATAGCTGTTCACTTTGCAGCCTAATGTATGAAAAGCAACGGTAGACATTGCCATTCCTCCTTTCGCTTGCGCTCACCCTTTGCGATGCGACGAAGCTTTTCGTTCAAACTGGTAGGAAGCGGCGGCGAGCACGTACTGGCTTGCCGTTTCCGTGCGCAAAATGCGTGGGCCAAGGGACACTGGCAAAAATCCTTTGTTCTCCGCCTGGGCCACTTCCTCGGGGGAAAAGCCCCCTTCCGGGCCAATCAGGACGAGCAGGGAGTCGCCTGCTGCCATCTGCTCCAGCACTTCATGGATTGTCGTACTGCCTTCCTTTTCATAGGCGATGGCGACATGCGTATAGGCTTCACCTGCCGCAAGTGCCTCGCGAAACGAAACAGGTGCGAGCAGCTCAGGCAAAACAGCCCTGTGCGACTGCTCGGCCGCCTCCTTGACGATTTTGCGCCAGCGCTCCAGCTTTTTCGCTTCTTTTTTGGCGTCCAGCTTGACAATGGTCCGCTCGGAAGAAAACGGAAAAAAGGAGTACGCCCCAAGTTCCGTCCCCTTTTGCAAGATCCACTCCATCTTCTCGCCTTTTGGCATTCCTTGACCAATGGTGACGCGGATCGGCAGCTCACGCTCTTCCTGGAGCATTTCAATCACTTCTGCCTGGACTTCCTTGGCAGAAAAGCTGACGAGCCTGGCTCGCGCCGTTCTGCCCGCTCCGTCCGAAACGAGGATTTCGTCCCCGATCCGCGCCCGCATCACGTTTACGATATGGTGAACATCGTCTCCGATAATCGTTAGCTCATGCTCATGAAAGAGATGTGGCTCGACAAAATATCGTTGCATCTCGCCAACCTCACTATTCTATCGTTTTTTTGCAACAATTGCTACCCAGTCGTCGATGAAAATGGTTTCCACGACTTCAAGCCCGGAAGCAATCAAAGCGGCTTTGACGTCCGCTTCCCGCGCCTCGATAATGCCGGACGCGATAAACGTGCCGCCTGGCTTCAGCAAGCGGAATACATCGTCTGTGAAGCGCAGAATGACTTCCGCCAAAATGTTGGCGACGATGACCTCCACCTGCTCCTCGATGCCATCCAGCAGGTTGTTCTGTCTGACGGTGATTTGCTCGTGCACGCCGTTCAGCTCGGTGTTGGCCTGAGCGGAGCGCACCGCCACCTCGTCCAAATCCATCGCAAGCACGTCTTTGGCACCGAGCTTGACTGCGGCAATGCTCAAAATCGCTGTTCCGGTTCCCACGTCGTACACGCGATCGCATTTTGCCAAATACTTTTCCAGCGCGCGCAAGCAGAGAATGGTTGTCGGATGCGTGCCTGTACCAAAAGCCATCCCCGGGTCCATCTCGATGATGATTTCTTCCGGATGCCGCGGCTCATACTCTTCCCAGACAGGCTTGATCGTCATCCGGTCGGAGACGTGCACAGGCTTGTAATACTTTTTCCAGGCGTGGGCCCATTCGTCTTCATGGACATCGTTTACCGCGATGGTCGCCTTGCCGATGTCCAGGCCGTAGTCGGTCAACTGGGCCAGTTGCTCTTTCAATTCTTCCACGACATCAATCAGCTCACTGCTGTCGACAGGCAAATACGCCTTGACGAATACGCCCTCGTCCGGAAAATCGTCAGGAGAGAGCTGGTAGATTTCGCCAAAAGGGGTATCCCACTCGCGATAGAGCACCTCCGGGTCTTCGATGACGACACCGTTGGCCCCCATTTCATAGAAAAGACTGGACACCGCCTCTGTAGCCTCCGCTGTTGTATGGATACTGATTTCTGACCATTTCACGAATCTACCACTCCCCACTTTTGCTACCTGATGGACTTATTCACTACAAGCGGACAAAACCGCGACCGATTACTCGCCGCGGAATGCCCGTTTCATTTTTTCAAAAAAGCTTTCATCTTCTCCGCCATGCTGCCCCGGCTTCTCTCCGGACAACTCGGCCAACTCGCGCAAAAGCTCCTTTTGCCTGTCGCTCAGCTTCGTCGGCGTGATGACGCGCACTTTGACGTGCTGATCGCCACGGCCGTTGCCGCGCAGATGCGGCACCCCTTTTCCACGCAAGCGGAAGAAGGTTTCGGTCTGGGTTCCCGCGGGGATTTTCAGCTTCACGCGGCCATCCACGGTCGGAACCTCAATCTCATCGCCGAGCGCTGCCTGTGCAAAAGTGAGCGGCACTTCGCAGTAAATATCGTTGCCTTCGCGCTCGAAAAACTCGTGGCTTTTCACGCGCAGCACGACATACAAATCGCCCGGAGGTCCTCCGTTGACACCCGGTTCCCCTTCGCCAGCGACGCGCAGTTGTGCTCCGTCATCGACACCTGCCGGTATGTTGAGATGAATTTTGCGACGCACCTTGACGCGTCCGCTGCCTCGGCATGTGGAGCATTTTTCCTTGTAAACCTTCCCTTTGCCTTCGCATGTGGAGCATACACGGCGGTTGACGATGCGGCCAAACGGCGTGTTGGCTGCCACTTCCTGCTGTCCGGTTCCGTGACAAGTTTTGCAAGTCTGGACGCCTGTGCCCGGTTTCGCCCCGGAGCCAAGACACGTATCGCATTCCGCTTCTTTCGGAATTTCCACGTCGGTTTCTTTCCCGAATACCGCGTCGATAAAGTCGATGCTCAGGCCAAACTGCAAATCGGCCCCTTTGCGCGGCGCGTTCGGGTTCGCGCGTCTGCCGCCGCCACCGAAGAACATGTCAAAAATGTCTCCGAAGCCACCCATGCCCGAAGTGTCAAACCCACCGCCGCCAAAGCCCTGATTCGGGTCCTGATGGCCGAACCGATCGTATTGTGCGCGTTTTTGCGGTTCAGACAGGACATCGTATGCTTCCTTGACTTCCTTGAACTTTTCTTCCGCATCAGCCGCTTTATTTACATCCGGATGGTACTGGCGCGCAAGTTTTCGGTACGCCTTCTTGATTTCCTCGGCGTCCGCGTCCCTGGACACTCCCAGAACCTCGTAGTAATCGCGTTTCATCTCCTAGATCACTCCCATGATAGTCAACTGTTATCATAGCATGTGACAGACCCGAAAAAAAGTCAAAGTCAGCTTTTGCGTGACTTTGACTTCCATGGGGTCACATTGCGGAGAGCGAGGGGAGAGTCGCTCTCCCCTCACACTTCCTTCGTGATTACTATTTCTCGTCTACCACTTCATAGTCAGCATCAACGACATTGTCCTTCTTCGGTTCTTGACCTTCTGCTGCGCCCCCTGCATTTTGCTGCGCCTGTGCAGCCTGCTGATAGAGCTTCACGGTGATTTGTTGGATGATCTCGGACAGTTCGTCTTTTGCAGCTTTAATTTCGTCAATGTTGCCGCCTTCCAACGCTTTTTTCACTTTGTCTTTGGCAGCGTTCGCACGGTCAATCTCCGCCTGTTCTACCTTGCCTTCCACGTCTTTGAGTGTCTTCTCGGTAGTGAATACGAGCTGGTCAGCTTCGTTGCGGATTTCCACTTGCTCTTTGCGCTTTTTGTCCTCTTCCGCATTCAGTTCGGCTTCTTTTACCATGCGTTCGATTTCTTCATCCGACAAACCGGAGTTGGACGTAATGGTGATGCGTTGCTCTTTGCCTGTGCCCAGGTCTTTTGCACGCACGTTCACGATCCCGTTTGCGTCAATATCGAAGGAAACTTCGATTTGCGGAACACCGCGTGGCGCTGGCGGGATGTCAGACAGCGTGAAGCGGCCCAGCGATTTGTTGTCGGCAGCCATTTGGCGCTCGCCCTGGAGAACGTGGATTTCTACAGAAGTCTGGTTGTCAGCAGCAGTAGAGAACACTTGGGATTTGCTGGTTGGGATGGTCGTGTTGCGATCGATCAGCTTGGTGAATACGCCACCCAATGTTTCAATACCCAGGGACAGCGGAGTTACGTCGAGCAGGACGACGTCTTTCACGTCACCAGTCAGTACCCCTGCTTGCACGGCAGCACCCAGCGCTACCACTTCATCCGGGTTCACGCCTTTGTGCGGTTCTTTGCCGATGAACTTCTTGATCGCTTCCTGTACGGCCGGAATACGTGTAGAACCGCCGACGAGGATTACGCGGTCGATTTCGCTTGGCGTCAAGCCTGCGTCTTTCAGCGCCTGACGGGTTGGACCCATGGTGCGCTCTACGAGTTCAGCGGACAGCTCTTCGAATTTGGCGCGAGTCAGGTTCATCTCCAGGTGTTTTGGACCTGTCGCATCTGCTGTAATAAATGGCAGCGAGATGGTCGTGGTCAGCACGCCAGAGAGGTCTTTTTTCGCTTTTTCCGCCGCGTCTTTCAAACGTTGCTGAGCCATGCGGTCTTTGGACAGGTCAATGCCGTGCTCTTTTTTGAACTCGTTCACGAGGTAATTGATAATCACATTGTCGAAGTCGTCCCCACCCAGCTGGTTGTCGCCGGAGGTCGCTTTTACTTCGAAGAAACCGTCGGACAGTTCCAGAATGGAAACGTCAAACGTACCGCCGCCAAGGTCGAATACGAGAACGGTTTGGTCTTCGGTCTTTTCCATACCGTATGCAAGAGCTGCTGCGGTTGGTTCGTTCACGATACGCAGCACTTCCAGACCGGCGATTTTACCGGCGTCTTTGGTCGCCTGGCGTTGGGAGTCGTTGAAGTAGGCAGGTACAGTGATAACCGCCTGCGTTACAGGTTGGCCCAGGTAAGCTTCCGCGTCTGCTTTCAGCTTTTGCAGAATCATCGCCGAGATTTGCTCTGGGGTGTACTGTTTGCCTTCCAACGTTTCTTTGTGGGTCGTTCCCATGTGGCGTTTGATGGAAATAACCGTGTTGTCAGGGTTGGTGATCGCCTGGCGTTTTGCCGCTTCCCCTACGATGCGCTCGCCGTTTTTGAAAGCGACCACAGAAGGAGTGGTGCGGTTTCCTTCAGCGTTGGCGATAACGACCGGCTCGCCGCCTTCCATTACCGCTACGCAAGAGTTAGTAGTTCCAAGGTCAATACCAATTACGCGACTCATACAATATATCCTCCTAACACTTTCTCATCGAATGAATAGATGAAATCAAGCTTATTCGTTCACTTGAACCATCGACGGACGAACGACGCGGTCTTTGAACATGTATCCTTTTTGCAGTTCGGCCACTACGACGCCCGATTCATATTCAGGGTTCTGGGTCTGCATGACAGCCTGATGGATGTGCGGGTCGAACGGTTTCCCTTGTGCCTCGATGGCGCTCAAGCCTTCTTTTTCAAACACTTGCACCATCTGGCGGTATACCATGTTGACTCCTTCCAGAAGCGATTCTACCGTCATGGATTCCTTGTCGGCAGCCAGTGCGCGCTCGAAGTTGTCGAGAACCGGCAGCAACTCTTCCACGATTTTCAGGGAAGCGTACTTGGCCAGGTCCTCCTGCTCCTTGCGCACGCGACGTCTCAAGTTTTCCATGTCAGCCATGGCGCGCAGCATGCGGTTTTGATGCTCCTCCGCCTGTGCCTTCCACTGGGCTGCTTCCTGCTCCCAGTTCACTTCGGCCGTCTGTTGCTCTCCGGCTGTCTCATTGGCTTGCTCCTCTGCGACAGACGGATCTTGGGTCATTTTTTCCTCGCTCAACGTCGATACCTCCTGGGGGCTCTTTCCTGATTTGAAAAATCAGCGAGCCATGCTCCATTTATTTCTCAAACTGCGAAGTCAGCATGCGCGATAAGCCTTCTGCCAAATAATTGAGTACGGAAATGACTTTGCCATATTCCATTCGCGTCGGGCCAAGTATGCCAACCATGCCTACGGGCTTGCCTCCAAGCGAGTAGGAGGTGGTGATGATACTGCATTGCTTGATCGCGTCCAGCTGGTTTTCCTGACCGATGCGCACCTTGAGTCCCTCTCCCGGCATTCCGATCAAGTGCAATAACTGATCCTGTTGCTCCAAAAGCTCCAGAATGTCCTTAACCTTGTCTACATCGCGGAATTCCGGCTGGTTCATGATTTTGGTCGCACCGCGTAAGTATACGCGTTCCTCTTCCGGCTTCAGCGACTTGTCGAGAATCATCAGCATTTCCTCGTACTGCTCCGCATTGCGGCGCATCTCGCCCGATATTTCCTGATAGACGCGCTGCTTCAACTGCCACAGCGGCACATCGGTCAGTTTGGCATTCAACAGGTTGACGAGGCGCTCGATTTCGCTTGGGCCAATGCCTTCGGGAAGATCGATCAGCTTGTTCTCCACGCGTCCGGTATGCGTAACGACAATCGCTACCGCCTGTGTCTCGTTCAGAGGAACGATTTGAATATGTTTTAACCGATGCTCAAAAATCTCCGGTCCCAGGACAATCGCCGTGTAATTGGTCAACTGGGAAAGAATTTGAGCGGTGTACTCTACCACCTTTTCGGAGTGGAGAATACGCTCGGCAAACAACTGTTTCAGCTTGCCCAATTCGGCCTCGCTCAAGTGCTGTGGCTGAATCAGATTGTCGACGTAAAAACGGTACCCTTTTGTCGAAGGAACTCGTCCTGCCGACGTGTGAGGCTGCTCCAAGTACCCAAGCTCTTCCAAATCGGACATCTCGTTGCGAATGGTCGCCGAAGAAAAGCCGATGTCCTCCCGTTTGGAAATCGTCCGGGAACCGACCGGTTCGGCAGAATGAATGTAATTATCGACAATCGCGTTCAAAATCAATTGTTGGCGGTCAGATAACATGGATGTCGCTCGCCTCCCCGATGAGCATTCAATCATATGGTGGTCGCTCCGCTGTTCGGAACGTTTGTTAGCACTCATACGTAACGAGTGCTAAATCTATTTACTAAGGTATCAATAGTAGAAGGATTTGTCAACGGACTTGGACGAGATACGCAGTCAAATTCTCACATTTTTCGCCAACAGCGTCCCGATTTTAGCGCAGAAAACGCGCAAATACTTCATTTCCGAGCGGAAGTCCCTTTTGGGTCAGTCTCAGACAGCCGTCCCGCTCTTCCAGCATGCCTTTGGCAATCTCTTCTTCTATTATCGTCCCAAAAACCTCGTGCGCCGATACGCCAAAACGCGAAGCAAACTGGGCCAGATCGACTCCTTCCCGCAAGCGCAGCCCCAAAATCATCTGTTCCTCCATCGCATCTTCCTTCGGCACCGCAAACTGCTCGACGCGCGGCAAGCCTTCCTTGCATTTTTGCATGTAGAGCATGAGCGGTCCGGCGTTGACATGTCTTTGCCCGCACACGTAGCCGTGGGCGCCCGCCCCCAAACCATAGTATTCACGATTGAGCCAATACGTTTTATTATGTTTGCTCTCGTAGCCCGGTTTTGCAAAATTGCTGATTTCGTACTGCGGGTAGCCGTGACGCTCCATCTCCTCGATCAACACCAGGTACATCTCCAGCTCGGTTTCTTCCGACGGGAGCGGGAGCTGGTCTTTTTGATAGAGCGTATGGAACAGCGTATTTTCCTCAACCTTGAGGCTGTAGGCGGAAAAGTGCGTCGTTCCCAGCGCGAATGCCTTGTCCAACGTCTCGCGAAAAATCTCCAGCGTCTGGTCCGGCAGGCCGAACATCAAATCGATGCTCACGTTCGCAAACCCGACTTGCTTCGCGTTCTCGATGCTGCGGTACACGTCGTCGCGGTCGTGAATCCGTCCCAACCGCTTCAACAGGGCATTGTCAAACGACTGCACGCCAAAGCTGAGCCGATTGACGCCCAGTTCGCGCATGATCCGCAGCTTTTCCACATCGGTCGTCCCCGGATTGGCCTCCATCGTAAATTCGATGTCCTCCGTCCAATAGGGGCCAAGGTGACGCTGGACGGTCTGCAAAAATTTTCGCATTTGGGCGTGGTCGAGAAAAGTAGGCGTACCGCCGCCGACGAAAATCGTCTTGACCTCCTGGACTGGCTGCTCGCCAAACGTCAGCTCCATCTCCTTGTCCAAGGCGTCCAGGTAGTCCCAGACCAACTGCGGATTGTTTGTCACAAACGAGTTGAAATCGCAGTAGTAGCATTTATTTGTACAAAAGGGAATGTGGATGTATACCGATTGCGGCATCATGACTCTTCCCCTCCTTCGTGTTTGAATACAGGTGAAAAACCCGTTCGCGCACAGACTGCGCCGCGCTTTTCAACGAACGGAAAAGACCTGACACAAGGTCAGGCCTATTTCTTATCATCCATGCGCAATACAGCCATAAACGCCTCTTGCGGCACCTCGACGGAACCGACGGCTTTCATGCGCTTCTTTCCTTCTTTTTGCTTTTCGAGCAGTTTGCGTTTCCGCGAAATGTCCCCGCCGTAGCACTTGGCAAGAACGTTTTTGCGCAGCGCGCTGATCGTTTCGCGGGCCACGACCTTGTGCCCGATGGCCGCCTGAATCGGCACCTCGAACTGCTGGCGCGGAATCAGCTCTTTCAGCTTTTCGCAAATCACTTTTCCGCGAGCGTAAGCCGTATCCTTGTGTACGATAAACGACAGGGCATCGACCATCTCGCCGTTTAGGAGAATATCCATCTTCACCAGCTTGGACGGCTTGTAGCCTGCCAGCTCGTAGTCAAAAGAGGCGTATCCGCGCGTACCCGACTTCAGCAGGTCGAAGAAGTCGTAGACGATCTCGGAGAGCGGCATGTCGTATTTGAGCTGCACGCGGTTTTCGCCCATGTACTGCATGTCGAGGAAGTCCCCGCGCTTGCCCTGGCAAAGCTGCATGACGTCGCCGACGTACTCTTTTGGCACCATGATCGTGGACAGCACGTACGGCTCCTCGATCATTTCGATTTTTTGCGCTTCCGGCATCTTCGACGGGTTGTCGATCTCGATCACTTCGCCATTCGTCCGGGTAATGCGGTAAATTACGCTCGGCGCAGTCGTAATCAGGTTGATGTTGAACTCGCGCTCGATGCGCTCCTGGATAATCTCCATGTGCAAAAGTCCCAGGAAGCCGCAACGGAAGCCAAAGCCGAGCGCTTGCGACGTCTCCGGTTCGAATTGCAGCGACGCGTCGTTGAGTTGCAGCTTTTCCAGTGCTTCGCGCAGGTCGTTGTACTCGCTTGTCTCGATTGGGTACAAGCCGCAGAATACCATCGGGTTGATCTTGCGGTAGCCCGGCAGCGGCTCGGCAGCAGGTCGGGCCGCATCGGTGATCGTATCCCCGACGCGCGTGTCGCCTACTGTCTTGATTGAGGCGGCCACGTATCCTACATCACCGACAGTCAGTTCCTCCACCTGCGTCTGGCGCGGCGTCGAAGTACCGATCTCCGTCACCTCGAACGACTTGCCTGTCGCCATCATTTTGATCTTCATGCCTTTTCTGAGCGTACCGTTGATGACGCGAATCGAAGCGATAACCCCTCTGTACGGGTCAAAATACGAGTCGAAAATCAGGGCCTGCAACGGCGCGTCCGGATCTCCCTCTGGAGCCGGCACTTTTTGCACGACTGCTTCCAGCACCTCTTTGATCCCGATACCTGCTTTAGCAGAAGTCAGCACCGCTTCGCTGGCATCCAGACCGATGACGTCCTCTACCTCTTGCTTCACGCGCTCAGGCTCTGCGCTCGGCAGGTCGATCTTGTTGACAACCGGAATGATCTCCAGGTTGTTGTCCAGCGCCAAATAGACGTTGGCAAGCGTCTGAGCCTCGATTCCCTGGGCAGCGTCTACAACGAGAATCGCCCCTTCACAGGCAGCCAGGCTGCGGGATACCTCGTACGTAAAGTCTACGTGTCCAGGCGTGTCGATCAAGTGGAGAATGTAATCCTCTCCGTCATCTGCTTTATAGTTCAAACGCACGGCATTCAGCTTGATGGTAATCCCGCGCTCTTTTTCCAGCTCCATCGTATCCAGAAACTGGGCTTCCATCTCACGTGCAGTCAATGCTCCGGTCAGCTCCAAAATGCGGTCTGCCAGCGTCGACTTTCCATGGTCAATGTGGGCGATGATGGAAAAATTTCGAATCCTTTTCTGTCTTTCACGGCGATCCATGTGTTGTTCGTTCCCTCCCACGCGAATCCATCGAAACATACAGATTGCGCTCGAAAAAAATACACTAACGGTAATTATAACAAACGCCTGATAGAAAGAGCAACCAAAGAGAATGCGGCGTTTGTTGACGCCGTTCATCTTGCCTTGACCTTTTGCCGCGATTGTTGGCTGCTGACTGTTTCCGAAAAGAAATAAACGTGTTTTTTCCCCGTGCCCGGATGCGTGACCACCTCTGTTTCTACCCCGAAAACGTCGCGAATCAACCCCGGTTCAAGCACTTCCTCCGGCGTGCCGGAAGCAACCAGCTTCCCGCCGCTTATGACGTACAGCCGATCACAGTACATGGCGGCCATATTCAGATCATGCAGCGAAGAAAACACGGTAATCCCGAGCGTCTTGACCAGATCCATCACTTGCAACTGATACCGGACGTCCAGATGGTTGGTCGGTTCATCCAGCACGAGAAACTCGGCTTGTTGGGCCAAGGCTCTCGCAATCAGCACGCGCTTTTTTTCCCCGCCAGACAAGGAAAAATAGCTGCGTGAGGCGTATTCCTGCATGCCGACGCGCTCCAATGCCTCTTCACCGATGCGGCTGTCAGCGGCGGTATCGGATTGAAACAGCTTCTTATGGGGAGAGCGCCCCATCATGACGATTTCCATGACGGTAAAGTCAAACTCGATTGACGATTCCTGCCGCACGACCGCCATACGCTGCGCATTTTGCCGGGCGGAAAGCTCGTAGACGTCAGCCCCGTCCAAAGAAATGAATCCGCTGTGCGGCTTCAGCGCCCGATAAATGCTTTTGAGCAGGGTGGACTTCCCGCTGCCATTCGGCCCGATCAGCCCGACAAATTCACCGGAGCGGACCGTCAGGCTAACGTCGCGCAAAATCGTTTTTTTCTCCAGCGCAACCGAAATGTTTTCCACATGCAGATTCATCGACCGCTACCTCCGAAAGAATAGGAGCTGCGCAGCATCAGCCAAATAAAGAACGGGCCGCCGCACAGCGCCGTAATAATCCCGATTGGCAACTCTTCCGGCGCAAACGCAAGCCGGGCAATCACGTCTGCCCAGATCAGGAAAATGGCCCCGAGCAAGGCGCTGACAGGCAGGACACGCCGATGGTCCGAACCGACGATGACGCGAACGATATGCGGCATCATCAAGCCGACAAAGCCAATCGACCCGCTGATGGACACAATGACGCCGGTAAGCAGGGCGGTAATGACCAATAGCTGCTTGCGAAATTGCACCGTGTTGACGCCCAGCGTTCCCGCCGCTTCTTCGCCCATCAAAAGCGCATTGAGCGAACGGTATTGCGCCAACAGGACAATCAGGCAGATCACGACGATCAGCGACGGAATGGTCAAATACTCCCATTTCCCTCCAGCCAGGCTGCCGCTCATCCAGAACAGAACGGAGCGGATGCCGTGCTCATTGGGCGCGGAAAAAATAATCAGGCTGGTGATGGCAGACAAAATGGCGGAAATCGCGATGCCTGCCATGAGCAGACGCACCGTGGAGTTTTGTCCGCCGATGCGGGACAAGGTAAAAACAAGCAGAATCGAGACAAGCGATCCTGTGAAAGCACCGAAGGAAAGCGCGTATTGTCCGTACATGCTGAATGCTCCGAACAAAATGACCAGCGTCGCTCCTGTGGATGCGCCCGAGGAAACTCCCAATATGTACGGATCTGCCAAAGAGTTGCGAACCAGCGACTGGATCGCCACCCCCACGACAGACAGACCAGCCCCGACGACAGCCCCCAGCAGGACGCGAGGAAAGCGAATCTCCCAGATAATCGTCTGTTCTCCTTTTGACCAATCCGCTCCGATCCATTGATCGACCAGCGGAAGATGCGATAAGGCAATTTTCCAAACGGTCGCTGGCTGGATTTCCACCGAGCCGAGTGTCACTGCAAGCGTAATCGAGACGACTAGCCCGATCAGCAGCGCAACAATAAGGAAGGGCATCTTGATCTTGTGCAGGGCCGTTCCCTCCTTCTCTTTGCAAACTTTTTTATTTGAATCGATCCGGGTAAAGCCCTTCGGCGAGAATTTTCAGCGCGACAGGTGCGCGTACCCCTTCAGACGCTGCGGACAATGGCAGCACGATCAGGCGCTTGTTTTGGATCGCTGGCACGTCAGCCAGTTCCTTTTTGGTCAGCAGGAATTGTTGTTTCTGCTCTACTGTCTTGTCGCCGTAGTCTACAACCACGATCACGTCAGGCTTGCGGTTGACCACTTCTTCCCAGCTTACGGTAGCCCAGCCTTTTGATATGTCGTCGAACACGTTTTTGCCGCCTGCCGTTTTTATAAGGGAAGTCATGTAGTTGTTGGCAGCGGTAAACGGCTGGTCTTCTCCGCTGTCGTACACGAACACGTTCAGCGGCTTGTCCACCGTACCGATTTTGCTTGTGGTTTGCTCCATTTCCGCTTTCATTTTGCCAATCAGTTCGTTCGCCCTGTCTTCTACGCGGAAAATGCGGCCGATGTTTTGAATATCTGTGAAAACATCGTCAATCGTCGGGCCCGGCTTGTTCGAAGACTCTTGCAGGTACGATTTGATCCCCGCCTTTTCCAAATCCTCCATCGTCCCTACCCCTTTGTCGCCAAAGGCGCTTTTCCAGCCTGCGTACACGAAGTCAGGGTTTGCGGCCAAGAGCACTTCTTTGGTCGGATACTTGTCGGACAGGACTGGCACTTTGTCATAGTCGGCCTTCCACTCAGGCAAAATTTGATCGTCCAGGTACGCGGTTCCGACCATTTTGTCAGCCAGTCCCAGCGCGAGCATCACTTCGGTTACGTGCTGGTTCAGCGTCACCGCGCGTTTTGGCGCTTCCGGGTACGTCATCTCGATCCCGTTGGTTACAATCGTTACAGGTTTGTTGTCAAAAGCAGGCTGGGCCGTATGCTCAGGCGTTGCGGCTTGCTTTGCGCCAGTGGATTCGGTCGCAGCAGGTGCCGCAGAGCTGCACGCGGACAAAAGCAGCATGATCGCTGCCAGCGCTGCCATCCGGAAACCGTGGAACCCTTTTTTTCTTAAGCGAATTGTACTCATCTCCATAACCCCTCTTCTTTTGTTTTGTCATAGAAAAAAGCACCCCCCTTTTTTTCCAATCGGGAGGTGCTTGACATAACGTGACATGACGATAGATACGGTGTTGCCAATGGCGCCGTTTCCTCGTCTGCTTCCACATCTGTCCCATCCTCGTGGGGCCGATTGCACATCATCTCATGGCAGGTCTCCTGGCTTACGAATCATCATCCCCAGCGCCTTCCCATTTTTCGTCGCGCGAAAAACAGTGGCTCTTTGCTGGACACTCCTCGTTACAGTGGCGGGACCGCGCCGGATTTTCACCGGACTTCCCTATTAAGCTGGCGGAACCAAACGATTCCGCGCAGCACCATCAGACGTCTATTCAATTGTACGTTTTTAGCTTTATCCGATCACCGTCAGTTTTTTCGGAAACTTGCTCAACACTTCCACGCCTGTTACGGTTACGAGCACATCGTCCTCGATGCGCACGCCGCCTGCTCCCGGCACATACACCCCTGGTTCAATGGTGAACACCATGCCTGGGCGCAGCGTTTCCTGGTTTTGCCCATGTACGGACGGATATTCGTGCACATCCATGCCAAGACCGTGGCCCAGACGGTGGATGAAGTAGTCGCCGTAGCCTTTTGCGGCAATGACGTCGCGAGCCGTTTTGTCGAGATGGGCAAATGTCACGCCTGGACGAACCTCGGCAATCGCTGCCTCGTTTGCGGCCAGCACCGTTTCGTAAATATCGCGCAACTGCTCGCTGATCTGCCCGACGGCAAAGGTACGGGTAATGTCGGAAACGTAGCCGTCTGCCGCTACCCCGATGTCAAACAGGAGCAAATCGCCTTCCTGCACCTTGCGCGAACCAGGCGTTCCGTGCGGCAGTGCCGATTTTTCCCCTGCCAAAACCATCGTGGAAAAAGACGGGCCGTCTGCTCCCAGCCGCTTCATCTGGTATTCCAGTTCCGCGACGATTTCCATTTCGGTCTGGCCGATTTTGAATGTCTTCAACGTCTCGCTGAGTGTATCTTCAATCAGTTGCACAGCCTTTTTCAAGCGAGTTACTTCATCTGCCGATTTAATCAGGCGCATCTCGCGGAGCGGCTCTTCCACATCCACGTAGCTTTCTGCACAGACGACTTGCCCCAGCGCTTCGTAACGTTCTACAGTCATGTGGCTTTTTTCAATGCCCAGCTTTTTCAGGTTCGCTGGCAGCACTTGCTTGAGAAGCTCGTACGGATTTTGGACATCCGTATGAGTGTGAATCGTCTGAACGGTTGAAGCCGCTGCTGCCGCTTCGCGGTCGAGGGCGGGAACGATCAGGGATGGCTCGCCCTTAGCCGGAATCACCAGCCCCATAAAACGTTCGTGTGGATCGGTAAAAAAGCCGGTCAAATAGTAAACATGCTTCGGAGAGGTGATGACTACCGCGTCGAGCTCTTGCTTGGTCAAAAAATCGTGCAGTTTCGAAATGCGCTCCAAGTACACCTGCGCCACCTTCGCTTTCGACAAGATTCTATCCTAGAGAATACCATTTCCCTGCCCAAAAAAGAAGGGCGGACTGGAAGTTTCTCTCTGAACCCGGAAGCCCTCACGGCTGGGTTAAACAAAAAAAGAAGCGAAAAGGACTGGTTGTGTCCCTTCACGCCCCTTTTGCTGCGCACTAGTTTTTCATCCGCGGGTCAAGCGCATCCCGCAATCCGTCCCCGATCAGGTTGAAGCCGAGTACCGTCAGCATGATCGACAGTCCAGGGAAAATGACCGTCCACGGTGCCTTCTGGATGTACTGGCGGGAATCGGAGAGCATTTTCCCCCACTCCGGCTCCGGCGGTTGGGCACCGAGCCCCAAAAAGCCAAGCGCGGCCGCTTCAATAATTGCTGTCGCAATCCCCATCGTCCCGGTCACGATGATCGGCGCCAGACTGTTCGGCAAAATGTGCTGCATCAAAATGCGCGAGTCCTTCATGCCGATTGCGCGCGCCGCCATGACGAACTCCTCTTCCTTGAGACTTAACACACGCGAGCGCACCAGACGCCCAAAGTTCGGGATGTTGATGATCGCGATCGCCAGCAGCGCATTTTGCAAGGATGGCCCCAGAATGGCGACAATGGCAATCGCGAGCAGAATGCTTGGAAACGCCAGCATGATGTCAAAAACGCGCGAGATGATCGTATCAACCCATCTGCCGTAAAAGCCTGCCAACAGACCCAAAATCGTGCCTGCCACGACGGAGCCGATGACCGAGAAGGTCCCGACCCAGAGCGAAATGCGCGCACCGTAGACGACGCGGCTAAACACATCCCGCCCGTTGTAATCTGTGCCAAACCAATGCTCCTCGGACGGCGGCTTGTTTTTCATGACCAGTTCACCCTGGTCATACGGGTACGGAGCAATTACGGGAGCCAGCACCGCAACCGTCACGAAAAACAGAATGATCGCCAATCCTGCCATGGCGAGCTTGTTTTTTCGCAAAGCTCTCCAAGCTTCCCGCCAAGGAGAGACAACTTCTTCCTCTTTTGCTCTCAGGGATACCGTCTGTACTTGTGTCTCTGCCATGTCTCTTCATCCCTCCCCTAGCGGTATTTGATGCGCGGATCGATATAGGCATACAGAAGGTCGACCAGGAGATTAATAAAGACAAAAATCGTAGCGATTACCAAAATGCCGGACTGGATCACCGGATAGTCCCGGTTGCCGATCGCGGTATAAATATAGCGGCCAATACCCGGCCAGCCAAAAATGGTTTCGGTCAGCACCGCCCCGCCCAAAAGCAAGCCCGTTTGCAGACCGATCACCGTCAGCACTGGGATCATCGCGTTTTTCAGCGCGTGCTTGTACACGACCCAAAACTGCGCCAGGCCCTTTGCCCGTGCTGTCCGCACATAGTCGGCGCGCATTACTTCCAGCATGCTCGAACGGGTAATCCGGGCGATAATCGCCATCGGAATTGTCCCCAAAGCCACACTAGGCAGGATCAAATGCTTGATAACCTCCCACAGTTGATCCCACTGTCCAGCCAAAATCGTGTCCAGTATATAGAACTGCGTAATGGCCTCTACAGGATTACGCGAATTGTCGCGACCAACGGATGGCAGCCATTTCAGTTCTTGCGCAAAGAACCATTGCTCCATCAAACCAAGCCAAAAAATTGGCATCGAAACACCGATCAAGGCGATCAACATCGCACAGTAGTCAAACCAGGAGTTTTGCTTCCACGCAGACAGGATTCCTGCGTTTACCCCGATCATGACAGCGAAAACCATGCTGAAAATGGTCAGCTCTGTCGTAGCCGCCAAATACGGGCCGATTTCTTGCGTGATGCTCGCACCGGAATGCAGGGAAACCCCCAAATCTCCGCTGAGAATCTGTTTCAAATAGTCAAAATATTGAATGTACCACGGATTGTTCAGACCTAATACTTCCCGTAAATCTTCAATCGCTTTCGGACTTGCTTTCTCTCCCAATATGGTCAGAGCCGGATCACCTGGGATGGCACGAATGATGGAAAATACGACGATGGACATGCCCAGTAGAACGGGGATGAGCATAAGAATTCTTCGGATGCTGTAGGATAGCAATGCCATCTCCTCGCTTTCCTTACCAAAAAAATAATGACTGCGTGCAAAAAGAGCGGGTAAGAAGAGGGTTTCTCCTCTTACCCTGCTTGCTCATCGGATCAATTTTTACTTGAGATCAACCTTTTCCAGGCTCTCGGAGCCTTTTGGATGCGGCTTGTAGTTGATGACGTTGGCTTTGGCAGCCAGCGCTGGTGTAGAGTGAGCGAGCGGCACCATCGGCACGTCCTTGAAGATGATTTCCTGAACTTGCAGGTACAGCTTTTCACGCTCTTCCTGGGTAGTTGCAGACTGGGCAGCCATCAGCAGCTTGTGGGCTTCCTCATTTGCCCAACGTGTGCGGTTGTTGCCACCAATGTTGTTTTTATCCAGCAAGGTCGCCAGGAAGTTGTCCGGGTCTCCGTTGTCGCCCGTCCAGCCCAGCATGAACATTTCCTGTTCGCCTGCTTTTGTTTTGTCCAGATACGTCGCCCATTCCATGGTGACGATTTCCGCTTCTACGCCAATCTTTTTCAGGTCCTGCTGGATAGCCTCGGCAATTTTCACGCCATCCGGCATGTACGGACGAGCAACCGGCATCGCCCAGAACTTGATTTTGAAGCCGTTCGGATAGCCTGCTTCTGCCAGAAGCTGTTTCGCCTTGTCAATGTTGAACTCGCGGTCTTTGATGTTGTCGTTGTGCCCCCAGATGGACGGCGGCAACGGGTTCACAGCGGGTTCACCGAGTCCGGCGAAGAACGCTTCGATGATTGCAGGCTTGTTGATCGCATAGGCGATCGCTTCACGAACTTTCGGATTGTCCAGCGGCTTTTTCTCTACGTTAAAGCCGACAAAGCCAAGGTTCATGGATGGACGCAGGATCAGTTGCAGATCGCTGTTGTCTTTTACAGTTTGCGCGTCATCCGGGTTCAGACCGTCCATCAGGTCGATCTCGCCGGCAGTCAGCGCTGTCAAACGGGCAGTGTTTTCAGGAATGACTTTGAAAACGAGCTTGTCGAGCTTAGGAAAACCGGCGTTCCAATAGTCCGGGTTTTTCTCCAGCGTAATGGTGTCGTTGCGCTTCCACTCTACGAACTTGAACGGTCCTGTTCCGACCGGATTTTCGTTGAACTTCTCAGGGCCCATCTCCTGTACCGCTTTTGGCGATGCAATCGCGAAGCAGGACATGCCCAGGTTTTGAATGAATGGAGCGAGCGGGCGGTTCAGCGTGAACTTCACCGTCAGCTCGTCTACCGCTTCTACAGACTTGATGACATGGGTTTCGTCGCCTTTGTAGCCGCCGAACATGTCGTTGTAGTATTCGAAGCCTTCCTTGTTATGCTGCGGATGGTTTTTGTCGCTCCAGCGCTCGAAGTTCCACTTTACCGCTTCGGCATTGAAATCGGTGCCGTCGTGGAACTTCACTCCGCTGCGCAGATGGAACGTGTACGTCAGACCATCTGGCGAGATTTCCCATTTCTCTGCAAGGGAAGGAACTACCTCTGTGCTTTCTTCCGCATAGCCTACCAATGTATCGAATACGTTTTCCGTCACCTTGAACGATTCGCCATCGGTTTGCGCAATCGGGTCGAGACCCACGCTATCGCCACCGCGGCCGACAATCAGTTGTTTCGGTCCTGCGTTTGCAGGCTCAGTTGCCTGAGTCTCTGTGTTTTGCTGTTCTGCCGGCGCTTGTGTCGTCTGCGAACCGCTGCATCCGGCAAGCAACATGGCCAGTGCCAACAGGCTGGTCATGGCAGCAGAGAGAACTCTCTTCTTCATGAAAACATCCCCCTCTTTTAAATTGACAGCATGTTACCTGAATAGATGGTCGTTCGAGTCGTTCCTGCCTCGCATCCCCCCTTTAAAAAGGCTTCCTTTTCATCAGGCGGACAGCCCAAGTGCAGCTTACGGTTTGTACAGATGGCAAGCCACAAAGTGCCCGTCGCCCACGTCCTGAAAAGCGGGACGAACAGCTCGGCATTCTTCTGTCGCATGCGGACAGCGCGTATGGAACGTACAGCCGCTGGGAGGATTCGCCGGACTCGGTACATCTCCTTGCAAGATAACCCGCTCCCGCACAGCGTCGGGGTCCGGAGTCGGCACGGCAGAGAGCAAGGCTTTTGTATACGGATGGAGCGGGTTCGAGTAAAGCTGCGTGCTCGTGGTCAATTCCACGATCCGGCCCAGATACATCACGCCCACCCGATCACTGATATGCCGCACGACACTCAGGTCATGGGCGATGAACAAGTACGTCAGGCCCAAATCGCGCTGCAAATCTTGCATAAGATTGAGCACCTGTGACTGAATGGACACGTCGAGCGCAGATACAGGCTCATCGGCCACGATCAGCTTCGGATTGAGCATGAGCGCCCGGGCGATCCCGATCCGTTGGCGCTGTCCGCCGCTGAACTGGTGCGGGTAACGCCTGGCGTGATAGCTGCTAAGCCCCACGACCTCCAGCATTTCCTGCACTTTTCGTTTGCGTTCGGCACTCGTGCCGATACCATGGACGATGAGTGGCTCTTCCAGAATCTTCTCAATATTGTGACGAGGATTCAGAGAAGCGAACGGATCTTGGAAAACAATTTGCATATGGCGACGCATTTTGCGCATTTCGTCTGCGGAAAGCGCCGTCACATTCACTCCGTCAAACAGGACTTCACCCGCCGTCGGTTCGATCAGCCTCAAGAGCGAGCGCCCTGTCGTCGACTTTCCACAGCCGCTCTCTCCGACCAGTCCCAGTGTTTCCCCGCGTTTTACCGTAAACGAAACATCATCAACAGCCTTCACTACACCAACTTCTCCGCCCAAGATGCCACCTGTGATGGGATAATACTTTTTCAGGTTTTTTACGACGAGTAGTTCTTCTGTCAACGGGCATGCTCCTCTCGGGTTATTCACTCAGCCAGCAGCGGGACAAGTGATTTTCTCCAACTGCTTTCAACTGTGGCATTTCGCTGCGGCAAAGATCCGTCGCCTGATCGCACCTTGGTGCAAAGCGGCATCCGACCTTGAGCGAGCCAGGAATCGGCACATTCCCCGGGATGGAGTAGAGCCTCTCCCGCGGCCCCTCCAGCTTGGGCAAAGAATTGAGCAAGCCCTTCGTATACGGATGCTTGGGCTTTTTCAAGATCGTGCGGACATCTCCCTCTTCGACGACATTGCCCGCGTACATGACCACGACGCGATGGCACATCTCCGCGACCACTCCCAGATCGTGCGTGATGAGCAAAATCGCCGTCTGCGCCTCCTGGTTGAGCTGCCGCATCAGGTCGAGGATTTGCGCCTGAATGGTCACATCGAGCGCCGTTGTAGGCTCGTCCGCTATCAACAGCTCCGGATTACAAGCCATCGCCATTGCAATCATGACGCGCTGCCGCATTCCGCCGGAAAGCTGGTGCGGGTATTCGTCCACAATCGCTTCCGCCCGCGGAATCCCTACTTTTTTCAGCATGTCGATTGCGCGAGCTCGCGCTTCTTTTTTGCTAACCTTCATATGTAATCGAATCGCTTCGCCGATCTGATTCCCTATCGTAAATACAGGGTTCAGGGATGTCATCGGCTCTTGGAAAATCATCGCGATTTCATTTCCGCGTATGTCCCTCATCCGCTTTTCATCGGCTGTTACGAGGTCTTCCCCTTTGAACTTGATTGTTCCTCCGACGATTTTTCCGGGAGGGTTGGGCACCAGCTTCATGACTGACAGGGAAGTAACGCTTTTCCCGCAGCCTGACTCACCTACGATGCCGACTACTTCTCCCTTGTTCACCGTAATCGTCACGCCATCAACGGCAGGGATTTGGCCGCGGTCCGTGAAAAAGTGCGTCTGCAGGTTCTCGATTTGAAGGACAGGATGTGACACGTGGCTCACCTCTCTTACCGACATCATTCCGTTTTTCAGTAGAAAAAGATCTATCAGTAGACATTATGCCATCAATACATTTTTTTGGCAACAAAATAAATTCTTACTATTGTATTTTTGCTGACTATACGGAATATTCCTTCTTCACTACTCCATTTCTTGTAAAAAGTTTTGACCTGCAGCACAAAGCGCAGTCGCCTTCTGCGTCACACAGGTTCGCGCCTATCGTATCAGGCCAGCCTGCCACGCAAAAAAGACCCGCTGGAACGGGCCTTTGGTCACTGAGGCTTTTTACACCCCTTCTTTTTGCGCGTAAACAAAATTTACGGTTCGAAAATACTCCCGATCCAGTCGACAACCATTTGCGCGCCATGTTTGATGCTGTCTCCCAACGCCAGGCCAGCACGGCTCATGTAGTTGACCATTTTCTGTGGTCCTGCCGTCTGCACCTGTTTGCCCATCACCGCGATTTCCATCTGGCCTTGATCGACCTTTTTGACGTAAAAGGTTTGCGCTTTTTCTGCCGGCACTCCGCTCACCTTGGCGATTCCCCGCTCCGCCGTTTGCAGACCGATCACCACGCCGATCAGCAAGATTATCAAAAGACCTGTCAGCTTCACCGTCACGTTCATGCCCATCACCTCTTCGCAGGCTCTTCCGCTACTGTTTTGCCTACCTTTTCCGCCTGCAGGTAATAAGCGGCAAAGACATCGGCCAATGCCTCCGCCGTATTCAGACTCTCCTGCAAGGTGTTTTCCGTGCCACCTATTTCCATTAACAGGCTTCCCGGAGAGATGGACTGATTATACTCGCCGTGATCGGTTTTTGCCCCTTTTTCCATCACGCCGCGGGACAGCTCGGGATACATCTTTTCCATCAGCTCGTGCAGTTCAGTCGCAAACGCCTCGTTTTTCTCATGACTCTTGTTCCGCTTGCCGATGACGAACATGACACGTGCGTACGTTTTTCCTTTGATTGTGACGGTCGTGCGCTCTCGCGGAGCTGTATCGCGGTGCAGGTCGAAGAAGTAATACAGCTCCCGATTTTTTTCGATCGCGGCTTTCACGACTTGCAGCGATTGGGCGTAGGACAGCGCGTAATCCATTTTTTTGTTCAGCAGTTGCTGGTAAATGTCGTCCTTGCTCACTTCCGCGCCGATTCCCCGCTCGTTCAGCGCCTCGCTCAGACGTTTGCTGACAAGGGAGATGTTACGCGTCGGATGATCGACGGACGTACCGACCGGCTTTGTTTCGCTATACCACGATTCACGGTTGTGCGAATTGTAGACGAAAACCACTTTTTTGCCGGTTGTCGCGGCCGGCTTTGCTACAGGAGCGGGCTTTTCTTCTGCAGGCTTTGCCGCCGCCTGCTCGTTCGGCTCCACGACAGGCACGAGCTGGGACGTATCCGCGAGCTGCTTTGGATGGGCAGGATACTCGATGTAAAAGTCGGCGAGCGTAGCTCCTTTTCCCTGGACGACAAACCGCGCATCTTCCGTCGTCACCATCCCCGGCAACTCTCTGCCCAGCAGGCTGCGCAAATCCCCCGGCTGTATATTGGTCGCCAGTTGAAACAGAAAGCCCGTGACGCTGTTGGACCTCGTATCGGCCGAAGCCTGCACCGTAGCGGAGAGGGCCGGGATCTCCTGCCCCATCCAGCCTAATATCGCCAGACTGGATATATGCGAAGCCGCCTGCTGGATGGCAGAGGAGGTGATCGCGACACGATTTCCTCCCAGCGACAACACACCCGTCACGACGAACAAAAAGGCGGTTATGAATGAAAGAACTGCGAATTGGCGTTGGATCAGGGTTGCCATCTGTCTCACTCCTCTGGCTGGTGCATGGACTCTCTCTCACGCTTGTCTATGCTTTAGCCTATGATCCTCATAGAGACGATAGAACCCTTTTCTAGCTGTTCTCTCACAATCTAGCGCTTTTTGCGTCTCACTCAGGCTAGTGTGTGTAGGCGGCGCTATTGTCTTCGTTCACAGCCTGATGCAGGGCACGGTTCAGCCCGGTTGCAATCACGTTGGCCACGCCTTCGATGAAGTCGTCTACCTCTTTGGGCGTGACGACCAAATCTTGTCCAAGCGGCCGGAGTACCTCGTGGATCAACTGCCGCTTTTCCTCTTCCGGCAGTGAGCCGACCAGGCCCATAAACGTTTTGCGCGATTCCATGTCAGGCAAATCGTCCTCGGTATACGGCTCGCTGCGCTCCGGCACCGTGCTCAACGCCAGCCTGTTGAAGGCCCGCTTGCTTTCGACCATCGACTGACCAAAATGCCCGAGCAAATACGTAATTGCGTCATTGACGATGGTGGAGGCAAAAACGACGGTCGGCACGCCGACGGCGATCACCGGAATCCCGAGCGTCGTCTGGTCGATCGCCTTGCGCTTGTTCCCTACCCCGGAGCCGGGATGAATGCCTGTGTCGGATATTTGGATCGTCGTGTTGACACGGTGCAGCGCGCGGGAGGCAAGAGCATCAATGCAGATGACGAAGTCCGGCTTGCTTTTTTCCACGACGCCGAAAACAATTTCGCTCGTCTCAATCCCGGTAATGCCCAACACACCCGGCGAGATGGCGCTGACCTCGCGATAGCCTTCGCCCACTGTTTCCGGTGCCAGCTTGTACAAGTGGCGCGTAATCAGCAGGTTTTCCACCACCATCGGCCCGAGCGCATCCGGGGTCACATTCCAGTTGCCAAGCCCCACAATCAGTGCCTTTTGGTCTTTCGTGATTCCCATTTGCTCCAGGAAAGCGGAAAATTCCGCAGCAAACCGTTTTGCGACTTGTTCTTCTATCGATGTATCGTTATCGCGTAGTTTGGGTACTTCAATCGTCAGGTAGCGCCCTGGCAGCTTGCCGATTTGCTTGCCTGCCTCCTCGGTCTCTACATGCAATCTCGTCACCTTGATGTTCGGCTCCCGGTCGTCCGTTTGCAGCCACACGCCTGCAATATTGCTTTCGTTTTGCTGCCTGGCCAGCTCATGCGCTTCGACAGCCAGATCGGTGCGAATCGAGTAGCCTGACAAATCAATGTTGTGCGCCATGTTTCATCGACTCCCTTCTCGATGAGAAAACCGGTCGTGACCGTTTTCTGCCTGCTACTAGGTTGCTTGAATCCTTTATTTTTATTCCGAATCCTTTCTTGCAAAAGGCCTTTGCCCATGCTAGAATTACTTTGTTGTATGACTGTATGTCTATGGTCGTCTAAGGAGGTGACACACATGCCAAACATTAAATCCGCGATTAAACGCACCAAAACAATCGAAAAGCGTCGCGCACACCGTGCTTCTCAAAAGTCTGATCTGCGTACTTCCATCAAAAACTTTGAGAAAGCTGTCGCCGCTTCTGATGTAGCATTGGCGAAATCCACTCTTCTGGTGGCTGTGAAAAAGCTGGACAAGGCCGCTTCGAAAGGTCTCATTCATAAAAACGCAGCAAACCGTCAAAAGTCTCGTTTGATGAAAAAGCTCAACGTTCTGAGCGCTCCTGTAGCGTAAGAGACCAAGCGAAAAAAACCCCGCGAACATTACGTTCAAGGGGTTTTTTATTGGCGTCCGGCGCTATCCTGTCGTCTTTTGCCGCTCGGCATGGGCCCGTGCTACAAACAGCTCCAGCGCAAGACGCTTGTCCACCTGACCGGACTTCATGCGAAAATCTTCTTCTGCCAGTATCCGCAGCAACCTTTTCAGCGAATCCTCGGAAAAATGACGTGCCTGCTCCATCGCTTTTTTCACGGCGTACGGATGCATTTTTATCATGCCTGCTATCTGCTGCTGTGAATACCCGCGCGGTGCCAGCTGCTTGACGTGCAGCAGCATGCGGAACTGTCTGGCCAACAGCGCAATCAGCTTGATCGGCTCCTCGCCTGTCTTCATGCAGTCGTACATCATCCTAAGCGCCCTGTCCAGCTTCCCTGACGCCACCTGCTCGATCAGCCCGAAAACATCCTGCTCCAGCGTCCGCGCGCCGAGCGTCTCGATCACTTCATCCGTGATGCTGGCTCCCGCTCCGACGTACAGAGCGAGCTTTTCCACTTCCTTGTCCAGAAGCCGCAGTTCGTGGCCGACGCGCTCTACCACCTTCATCGCCTGCGGTCGCCCGATTTGCGCCTGGTATTTTTCTGCCCGCCGCTCAACCCAGCCGTACAGATCCGCATCCTTTAGCAGTGGAAACGGAATCACCTTCGCTTTTTGCTGCAGCGTTTTGACGAGCTTTTTGCGTTCGTCGAGCTTTTCAGCTTCAGTATGTAAAATGAGCGACGTGTACGGCGGCGGGTTTTGCAAATACGCGAGCAGCGCATCCGGATCGCTCTCCACTTTTGTCTGCGGCTTGCTCCCCGTCAAAAAATACGCCTGTCTGGCAATCACCAGGCGATGCTCTCCCAGAAACGGCAATGTTTCCGCGTCTTGCAATATGTCCGAAAGCCCTGTCTCCGTACAATCGTAGACACTCATGTTGAGGTCGCGAAACTGCGGGTCAATCATTTCGTTTTTGGCCAGTGTCAAAAATTCTTCGGCTAAAAACGATTCCGGCCCGAAAAGCACGTAGAGCGGCGCAAAGTGCTTTTGCCGGATCTCCCTAATGGCCGACAGGAGTGGCATGCGTTTTTCTCTCCCTTTCCTTGCAGCTTGTCTGCGTCATTATAGCACTAGAAAACTTCGCTTCGCCAATCTTTTTGCTTGGGTCAGCGCCACAAAGCAAAAAAACCGCTACCTGTTCAAGCGGTAGCGGTTTTCCATCCGTTGGCACCTTTATGTAAACGTTTGGGGAAAAGCCCCGGGATTCCTCCTCCCCAAACGGTAAGCAGGGGGTGCTTGATAATGTACTTTACGCAAGACTCCCCTTCGCGGTGCCAGTCCACACTCGAAAAACACGTTTGCCATGGAACAGGAAAAAGGCTGACCTAATCGTCATCATTCTCTTTTTTGTCGTCCCGTTCCTTTTTGTTATCTTTTTTGTTGTCTTTTTTGCTGTCTTTCTCCTCGTCCTCATCCCTGTCTTCTTTATCACGCGCATCTTTGCTGTCTTTATCGTCCGATTTCTCTTCCAGTCCGATCGGAAAGGACGGTGGCTTATCCTCTGTCACGACAGGCTTTGGAGGAACTGCGGGCTTCGAAGCTGGCGGAGTGGTGTTTTGGACAGGCGGCTTGTCCGGTTGCTTTTGCTCAGTTTTCGCAGGCGGCTTGGTCGTTTTTTTCTTAGGCTGCGTTTCCACGGACTTCTTCTCCACTTCCTTTTTATTCGATGGAGATGGATTAGTGCTTGGAGTAGGAGCTTCAGGTCCGTACACCACGTTCTTTTCCTCCACGACGGGGGGCGGAGCAATGTCCGCACCTTGGCTGAGCGGATCTGGCTCCAGAGGCTGATGCTTTCCGGTGCCGCCTGTGAACAGCATGCCGATCAGCAAGCTGGCTGCAACTGCCGTGCTGCCAATTCCGGCGAGCCACACTTTCATTCGCTTCCATTTTTTCGATTCCGACAGCGAAGACGACTTGCGCTTAACTTCCAGAGCAGGCAAGGATTCCTCAACAGTTGCAGACGATTTTGAAGCTGTCGGCTTTGCTGCTGCAGATTCCAGCTGCGGCAAAATCGAATCTACAATGCTGATTGAGGGTACGACAGGGGGCAACTGCTCCAATTTTTGCGAAACAGTTTTCAAACGGTTGTACATAAGTTGCAGTTCAGCATCTTTTTGCATGAGGGTGTACAGCACTTGTCGCTCTTGCTCGGACAAGTCCCCATCCAGATCTCTCTGCATGTATTCCCAAATCTCTTCGTTCGTCATCAACCGATTCCCCCTTTCTGGTAGTCGTACAACAGTTCTTGCAACTGTTGCCTAGCCCGAAACAAATACGACTTGACCGTGTTAAGCGGCAAATCCAACGCTTCCGCTATTTCCTGGTAGGACAAGTCCTCCAGATAGCGGAGTACAACAACCATCCGGTACTGCTTGGGCAGCTTTCCGATGGCTTCCTGGATGTCATTTGACAGCCCGGTGAGAAGGATCTCATCTTCTACGTTGTTTCGATCAGGTATTATCAGCTCATGCTCGTCAATTGAGACCGTTTCCTTCTTCGCGCGAAATTTGTCCATGCAGACATTGCTGACAATTCGTTGCACCCAGGTGGAAAACTTTGCCTTTTCCTGATAGGTGTCTAACCTTCGATAAATGCGAATGAGCACTTCCTGAGCAGCATCGAGTGCGTCCTGTTCATTTCCCAAAATATAATAAGCGCTTCGGTAAACGGAGGTCTCAATGGATCGAAGCAGTTCGACAAGCGCATCATGATCCCCGGATTGCGCCAGCCTGATCAGTTCTGCTTCCTGCATAATCTCCTCTCCCCCCTACAGACGGGTCGCTCATGAAAAAGGTTGCAACCATGTTATGTATCCAATTTTTGGGTTCTCCAGGACAGTCCGGCAGGTGAAATTATCAGCGTAATCGCACCGTGCCGATCTGTCCGGTAAATAGCGGTACCGTGTTCCCCCAAACGCTGCAGCACCATGGCGGAAGGATGTCCATACCGATTGTTCTCTCCTGCCGAGATGACGGCTGCCTTTGGGGTAATGGCCGCAAGCAGTTCCTTGGTGCTGGAAGTATTGCTGCCGTGGTGAGCGACCTTTAACACATCCACGGGCGACAGACCGTTTTGAACGAGCGCTGCTTCTCCGCCCTGTTCGATATCCCCCGTGAACAAAACCGTTTTGTTGTATGCGGTAAGCTGAAGAACGACGGATGCATCGTTGCCGTGAAGGGTCGTTTCTCCAGGATGTAGCCATTTCCACTCAATTCCAGGCCCATCCGACCACACCTGGCCAGGTGCGCCAGTCGTAATCGGAACGCCTTTTTTCAAAAAAAGCTCACGAATCTTCGCTTCCTTCTCTTCAGGCACTTTTCCGTTCACCAGTACCTCACCGAAAAAAAGACGAGGAACCAGCGCTTCCATGCCGCCGATGTGGTCCAAGTCGCCATGGGTCATGATGACGCGGTCAATTTTTTCGATTCCGCGCGCCATAAGAAACGGGAGAACGACGTCCTTGCCTACTTCAAAAGGATCGCGCTTCTCCATCCACGGTTCCGCTGCAGGTTGGCGCATTGTCCCACCTGCATCCATTAAGTATACCTTCTGATTGCCAATTTCGACAACGATGGAATCCCCTTGTCCGACATCGAGAAACGTAATCCGCACTTCCTCGCTGCCGGCAAACGGCTGCCGCGCTGCTGCCAAAAGCCCGAGAAATAAGGCAAAACAGAGCGCCACGTCCCGTTTGCGGTGATAGCCCCGGTTCCATAAAATGGGCAATATCCCGAGAAAACAGGCATACAGAATCACCCACCACCACTCCGGATGCGGCCAGTAGGTAAATGGAATCACCTTTTGCTCCAGCGCGTAGAGCGGCTCGTGTATCCAGCCGAGCAGCCAGGTCGTGAACCAGACCGGAACAGCGGCAAGCGCTGGATGGATGAGCGCAAGCACGAGCGCGATGTAACCGAGCGGCAGGGCGAGCAGGGAAAGCACCGGCGTAGCCAGGAGGTTGACCAGCCAGGACAGCGGCGAAAACTGGTGAAAGTGATAAACAAGAAACGGAAAAGAAACGAGCTGGGCGGAAAAGGTAACGGCAACAAGCGTCCTGATCCAGACAGGCACCCGGACAAGTACGTGCTGGCTGTACGGGACAAACACAATCAGCCCCAGCGTGACCGCAAAAGAAAGCTGAAACCCGACGTGCCACAACTGGTACGGGTTTACGGCAAGCATAACGAGCAAGGCGCCTGCCCAAACCTCTTTTCCATCCAGCTTTTTACCTGCGACCTGGCAAACAAGGCCGACGCCCCCCATCAAGCCGGAGCGCACAGCCGATGCGCTCGCTCCGACCAACAGAATATAGCCGACAAGCAGAGCGACTGTCGCCAAAAGGCCCCACCTGCGGCTTACTCCCAGCCTGTCCAGACACCACATGAACATCGAACTGACCAGCGTCACATGCAGGCCGGAAATCGCGAGAATGTGGCTTAGCCCCAAATTGGCATACATCGCCTCCAACTCAGGCGTTACGTCCTGACCGAGTCCGAGCAGCAATGACTTCATATACCCTGCCGTTTCCTGATCGGCAAACAGGCTGTCGATCCGCTCAGCTCCTGCCTTTTGCCACTCCTGAAAGCTGCCGCGGATGCTCGCTGCCGCCTCTACCCGCACCTCACGAAAAGCGGTCTCCCCCACGACGTGCACCCCTTGCCAGTGCAGGTAGCGTGCATAGTCAAAGGCATGCGGGTTGCGCGCCCCTTGCGGCAGTCCGAGCCGGGCAAGCGCTTCAAGCTCGCTGCCTGTGCACCACCTCTCCACGGCTGCCGCTTCCTCTGCTGCACTCAATTTGACGCGCAGAACGATCGTTTCGTTTAGCCCAAGCTGCTGCCAACTCCCATCCTCTTCCCTCCATTCGCGCACAACCGCAAAAAAACGGGCAACATCACCGTCCCGTTTGACAAACGAAGCAATTTCCCCCCGCACCCAAACGGATCGCTCCTGCACCGCCAACGGTTTCAACTCCGACTGCTGGAGAATCTCGTACCCATAAAAATGGAGACCTGCTAGAATAGAGAGACAGGAGCAAAAGGCAAGGCGGCCTCGATGGGCGCGTGGAATAAACGCAGCCGCTGCCGCCCACGCCCCGGCAGCTCCCGCAAGCCAGGCGGGATGTGTATAGGCTGACAGGAGCAAGCCGCTCATCACGGCCAGGCTCGCATACCAAAGTGACATCGTCTCTCCCTCCGTCCATTTGTCGAACTGATCTTTCCCTGCGGGGAGTATATCCTTTGGCATGCGGACAAAAATAGTAGAGACGAAAGCCGTTTTTCCCTGTCTGCGCAGCCGTTTTGCGTACAGGTCAGGGCATCCAGAAGTGATTGCGCCAGCTTGCGATACGTGATAGAGTTAGCAGGAGCAATCCAGTGAGAGGAAGAGTCATTTCATATGTGTGGAATCGTAACACTCTACAACAAGCGGCAAATGCCGGTTAAGCAAGAAACGATCAGCGCGATGACTGGTGTCATCCTGCACCGCGGTCCAGATGACGATGGTTTTCATCTCGAAGACAACATCGCCCTGGGCTTTCGTCGTTTAAGCATCATTGACGTGGAAGGCGGGCACCAACCGCTGTTTAACGAAACGCGTGACATCTGGATTATTGGCAACGGAGAAGTGTACAACTACAAGGAATTGCAACAGTGGTTAAAAGACATCGGCCACGTATTCCATACCGATTCTGATATTGAAACCATCCTTCACCTCTACGAAGAAGTCGGAACGGACGCACCCAAGCACTTGCGCGGGATGTTCGGCTTTACCATTTACGACTCGCGCAAAAAACGGCTGTTTGGCGCGCGCGACCATTTCGGAATCAAACCGCTTTACTATGTGGAAACGAATGATTCCATCGGCGTCGCAAGCGAAATCAAAAGCCTCCTGGAGCTGCCCGGCTTCAAGCGCGAGGTGAACCACACGGGTTTCTATCACTATTTGACGTTCCAATACGTTCCTGATCCCGAGACGATGTATAAAGGCATATACCGCATCCCGCCAGCGCATTCGTTCATCATCGAAAACGATCAGATCAAGCTGGAACGTTACTGGGATGTGGAGTTCAAGCCAGATGAAAGCAAGCCGTTTTCCTACTTCGTGGAAGGGACCCGCAGCGTGATGCTCGAATCCGTCGACAAGCACCGCATCAGCGAGGTTCCGCGCGGCGCTTTCCTGTCCAGCGGCGTTGACTCCAGCAGCATCGTCGCCATGCTGCGCACCTTCGAGCCTGTGAAAACTTTTTCCGTCGGGTCAGACATCCCTGGCTACAGCGAATTGGACTTCGCGAAACGGACGGCTGCCTTTTTGGGCACAGAGCACTTCGAGCGGGTCGTCAACGCCCAGCAGTACATGGATGAACTGCCCCGCCTCATCTGGCACCAGGACGAACCGGTAGCGGACCCTTCCGCTATCCTGCTCTACTTCGTCGCGCAAATGGCAAGCGAACACGTCACTGTCGTCTTGTCCGGCGAGGGCGCCGATGAGTTTTTTGGCGGATACAACATCTACCGGGAGCCTAGCTCGCTCAGAATGTTTTCCGGCATGCCTGCCTGGATGCGCCAGTCGATCGGCTACATGGCCCAGCGCCTGCCCGATCAGGTAAAGGGGAAAAACTTCCTGATCCGCGGCTCGAAAACAGTGGAACAGCGCTTTTTCGGCAACGCCCTGATCTTTAGCGAAGAGATGAAAAGACGCGTCGTGATGGACGACATCGCCCGTTCCGAATCGTACGTCTCGCCGTTTACGATCACAGAAGAGATTTACAAGCGCGCTTCCGAGTACGATGACGTGACCAAGATGCAGTATTTGGACATTCACACCTGGCTGCGCGGAAACATTTTGATGAAAGCCGACAAAATGACGATGGCAAACTCGCTGGAGCTGCGCGTTCCGTTCATCGACCTGAAAGTGTTCGAGTTCGCCGCGACCATTCCGACGAAGTACAAAATCGCCAACGGCACGACCAAGCACGTGCTGCGCGAAGCGATGAAAGACTTCCTGCCCCCGGAAATCAAGTCGAAGAAAAAGCTTGGCTTCCCGGTTCCGACCCGTCATTGGCTGAAAAACGAATTTTACAAATGGGCAAAAGAAATCATTTTTGAATCGAAGGTCGACGATCTGATTAATAAGGCCTACGTGCTCTACATGCTTGACGAGCACCGCGAAGGAAATGCCGACTATAGTCGCAAAATCTGGACGATCCTCATCTTCATGTTGTGGCACCAAATTTTTATCGAGCAAAAATATACGTTCGATCCGTACGTCAGCCCGAATGTAGACATTCGCCGCAAGAAAAATTCGCTGCAGCATATCGGCTAAAAGCCGGTAGCGTGCCTACGCAAAAATATTTGCAGACCCTCTTTTACTTTTCGTAGATTGTGACTAGAGAATGCTATTACTCTATTTCACAAGCAGACGCGAGGTAAGGGAGGGTCTTTTGCTATGCTGTTGGATTGGTGGGAACGGTATCGACGCCCGGTTCTGCTCGTGGCAGCGATCTTGTTTGTGGCTGTCAGCTTTTGGCTCTACCAGGCGGAGCCGCAGACGGAAATCGTGGGCGTGCCACTCGCTTCTTCTGTTTACGCGGAGGAAGGGAGAAATACAGAGAACCCGGGAGAGGACACGGCCACGTCGCAAAATCAGAAGGCAGCCAATGCCCAGCCTGCCGAAGTTCGTGAGAAAACACAGACGCAAGCCGCCCACGAAACAGCCCCTCCCCCTCTCTACGTCGATATAAAAGGCAAGGTGAGGAAACCGGGACTATACCGCTTTGCGCCGGGCATGCGCGTAGCGGACGCCATTGAAAAGGCTGGCGGCGCCTTGCCAGAAGCAGACCTCGATCAGGTCAATCTGGCCGAGCCTTTGGTGGATGGGACTGCGCTCCTGGTTCCGGCAAAAGGCAGCACGGCTGGCGGGTCTGACACGGCCGTTGGCGCCCCTCCCCTCTCAACTGTGCCCGCGAGCGGGATCCGTGCTGCGGGGGCTGGTGGTGCTGTCCCAAAAGCCAGGCCACTCAATCTCAACGCAGCGACCATCGAGGAGTTGATGGGCTTGCCGGGAATCGGAGAAGCGCGGGCAAAAGCGATTTTGGAATACCGCTCCCAGGTCGGCCGCTTCCGCTCTGCCGACGAGCTGAAAAAGGTTCCGGGGATCGGGGCGAAGATGTTCGAGCGGATCAAAGACCAGCTCGTTGCACAATAAAGCAACGTGCGGTCATGTTTGCCCATGTTTTCACATAGAATGGGGAGAGAATATCGAGGGAGGTATGCCCATGGATAAGATCGGGTTTATTGGCACGGGCAGCATGGGCAGTATCTTGGTTGAATCATTGCTGTCCGCCAAAGCGCTGTCTCCCAGCCAGATCATTATCAGCAACCGCACGATGGAAAAAGCCGAACAGCTCGCGAAGCGGCTTGGCGGGCTGGCGGTCGCTCATAGCAATGTGGATTTGGCCCGAGAAGCCAACATCATTCTGCTGTGTGTCAAGCCGCTGGAGTACAGTGTGTTGCTGGAGCAGCTCGCTCCTGTCCTGACGTCCAAACAGCTTCTCATCACCATCACCAGCCCGATCAAGCTGGAGTATCTGGAGTCAAAAGTGCCCTGCGCGATCGCCCGGGTCGTCCCCAGCATTACCAACGCAGCGCAAAGCGGCGTCAGCCTCTGCGAATTCGGCGAGAGGGTCGATGAGGAACAGCGCGATTTTATCCGCAATCTGTTTGCCCACATCAGCACGCCTGTCGAGATTACCGAGCCTTTCTTGCGCATCACTTCCGATATTGCCAGCTGCGGCCCTGCTTTTTTGAGCTATATTTTGCAGCAAATGATTCAGGATGCCGCGGAAGAGACGGGCATCTCCACAGAAGCGGCTACGTACTTGACCGCGCAGATGCTGATCGGCGTAGCGGATCTGTTGCGCCAGGAAAAATTCACGCTCCCCTCCCTGCAGCAGCGTGTCTGCGTCCCCGGAGGAATTACCGGCGAAGGACTGATTCCTTTGCAAGACAAGGTACCCGGCATTTTTAGGGAAGTTTTCCGGCGCACGCGCGCGAAGTTTGCCGAGGATCAGGAGTTGCTTGACCGTTATTTGAACGAACAGCCGCTGTAGCAGCGGGGCCACCAAAACGCAAACATAGCAAAAAGGAGCGGAAACCTGTTCCCTACGAACAGGCTCCACTCCTTTTTGCTTTCCCCTCACCTACGCTCGCCTTCAGCCGATAACGACGTGTTGGTGGGGATCAATTGGCGACCCCGTGTCTCTGACCCGACTATCGAACCACAATGTTAACCAGTTTGCCAGGAACGGCGATGATTTTGACGATTGACTTGCCTTCGATCAGTTCTTTGATCTGCTCGTTGGCAAGAGCCAGCTCCTCCATTTGTTCCTTGGTCGCGTCGGAGGCGATCAGTGCCTTTTCCTTGTTTTTGCCGTTGATCTGGATGACGATTTCCACTTCGTCGTCGACCAGCTTCGATTCATCGTAAGTTGGCCATGGCTCGTACGCGATTGTTTCCTTGTGGCCGAGCTTTTCCCACAGCTCTTCACCCAAGTGCGGAGCGATCGGGGAGAGCATTTTCACGAAGTCTTCCATGTATTTTTTCGGCAGGACGTCAGCTTTGTACGCTTCGTTGACGAATACCATCAGTTGGGAGATACCTGTGTTGAAACGCAGGCCCTCGTAGTCTTCCGTCACTTTTTTCACGGTTTGATGGTAGACGCGCTCCATGCTGTTCGGTTTTGTCGTATCGACGATTTTCGGGTTCAGCTCGCCATTGTCCTGCACGAACAGGCGGTATACGCGGTCCAGGAAGCGGCGCGCGCCATCGAGACCTTTTGTCGACCAGGCGATGGATGCGTCCAGCGGCCCCATGAACATTTCGTACAGGCGAAGTGTGTCTGCACCATGGCTGTCGATAATATCGTCCGGATTGACGACGTTGCCTTTGGATTTGCTCATTTTTTCGTTGTTTTCACCAAGGATCATGCCTTGGTTAAACAGCTTCTGGAACGGTTCCTTCGTTGGCACGACGCCGATGTCGTACAGGAATTTGTGCCAGAAGCGGGCGTAGAGCAAGTGCAATACGGCGTGCTCCGCACCGCCGATGTAGATGTCGACTGGCAGCCATTCTTTCAGCTTTTCCGGATCGGCCAACGCTTTGTCGTTGTGCGGATCGATAAAGCGCAGGAAGTACCAGCAGCTGCCCGCCCATTGCGGCATGGTGTTGGTTTCACGACGCGCTTTCATGCCTGTTTCCGGATCGACGGTGTTCAGCCAGTCGGTGATGTTGGCCAGTGGCGATTCGCCTGTGCCGGACGGCTTGATTTCTTTTGTTTTTGGCAGCATGATCGGCAATTCGGACTCCGGTACGGTTTTCATCGTGCCGTCTTCCAGATGCAGGATCGGAATTGGCTCGCCCCAGTAGCGTTGACGGCTGAACAGCCAGTCGCGCAGACGGTAGGTCACTTTGCGCTGTCCTTTTCCTTCTGCTTCCAGCCATTCGATCATTTTGTTGATCGCCTGTTCCTTGTTCAGGCCGTCGAGCATACCGGAGTTGATGTGCTCTCCGTCGCCTGTGTACGCTTCCTTGGAGATGTCTCCACCTGCAATGACCGCTTTGATTGGCAGGTCAAACGTTTTGGCGAACTCGTAGTCGCGCTCATCGTGCGCCGGTACCGCCATGATCGAGCCTGTTCCGTAGCTAATCAGCACGTAATCGGCGATCCAGATCGGCAGACGCTCGCCGTTTACCGGGTTGATCGCATAGGCACCTGTGAATACCCCTGTCTTTTCCTTCGCCAGGTCGGTACGCTCCAGATCGCTTTTGCGCTTGGTCTGCTCCAGGTACGCTTCCACTGCTGCTTTCTGTTCAGGCGTCGTAATTTTTTGCACCAGCTTGTGCTCGGGCGCGAGTACCGTGTAGGTTGCCCCGTAGAGCGTATCCGGGCGGGTCGTGAAGACAGTGAAGGTTTCGTCGTGTCCATCAATGGCAAACGTAACTTCTGCCCCTTCGGAACGGCCGATCCAGTTGCGCTGCATTTCCTTGATGCTCTCCGGCCAGTCCAGCTCTTCCAGGTCTTCGAGCAGTCTTTCCGCATACGCGGTAATTTTCAATACCCATTGTTTCATCGGACGGCGTTCGACCGGGTGGCCGCCGCGCTCGCTTTTGCCGTCAATGACTTCTTCGTTGGCCAGTACGGTTCCCAGCGCCGGGCACCAGTTCACGGCTACTTCGTCAACGTAGGCCAGACCGTGCTCATACAGCTTCGTAAAAATCCACTGGGTCCATTTGTAGTAGTTTGGATCGGTCGTGTTGATTTCTCTGTCCCAGTCGTAGGAGAAGCCGAGCGACTTGATTTGGCGGCGGAACGTGTTGATGTTTTTCTCCGTAAACTCCGCAGGGTCATTCCCCGTATCGAGCGCGTACTGTTCGGCTGGCAAGCCAAACGCATCCCAGCCCATTGGATGGAGCACGTTGTACCCTTGCATCCGCTTCATGCGGGACAAAATATCCGTAGCCGTATAGCCTTCCGGGTGTCCGACGTGCAGCCCGGCACCGGAAGGATACGGGAACATATCGAGTGCGTAAAACTTTTTCTTGTTCGGGTCCTCAGAAGTTTTGAATGTCTTGTTTTGCTCCCAGTATTGTTGCCACTTTTTTTCAATTTCACGATGACTGAAAACCATGTAGAGCACTCCCATCTTGAAATAGGTAAAAATGAAAACCTGGCTTTGCCAAGCTGTTGCCGTATGTTGCGTTCGCGAACTACTTTTCGAGCGCATCCGAAACTTGGCTGCGCAAACCGATTGACGCAGCCTTTGTGGCCCTTATACCAGATCCGATTCCGTCAATTTTGGTCCAGTACAAAGAAAAACCCCACGTCCCCAGCCGTTCTACGAAAGGGACGAGAGGTTTGTTGATCTTCCCGCGGTACCACCCAGATTGGCGAATGCAAAAGCATTCACCCACTTGAAATCCGTAACGGGGATGAGCCGCCTGCCCTTACACAGCCATGTGCACATGGCCTTCGGGGCAAGTGCTGGGAGGCGAGTTCAGATCGTCCCGGGTTGACTTGCACCTGCCGTCAACTCTCTGCATGCGCGGGGCATATTCCTACTATTCCTCTTAAGCGCGTCGAAATTTGCAGTTATAACGCCATTATAGTCAATATAAACCAACCGTGTCAAACCCTACGGCTTGCGAGCAGCAAAAAACAGGCGTTCGCTCGTTTCCTTCGGCGGCAAATCCGAATAGTCTGCCGAAATTGCGATGTCCGTGAATCCCGCGTCTTTCAGCCAACGCATCAGTTGAACCGGCTGGTAGGCTCTCTGCCAATGCTCCTCTTCCAGCCGCTCGTACAAGCCGTTTGGCTGGCGGACGAAAAAGGTGAGCTGGTGCTCGACTTCCAGGCGCAGCGGATCGCAAAAACATTGCCAAATGTACGAAACCTCATCGTCTACGTAGGTGAATGTCTCGTCGCCGAAAATATGCAGCATTTTGTACGGGCTGTGCACGTCAAACAAAAAGCTTCCCCCGGGGGCAAGGTGAGCGAAGACGCGCCGAAATGTCTCCTGCACGTCCGCTTCTTCCGTCAGGTAGCTGAGGGAGTCGCACAAGGAAATGACCGCGTCCGCCTCCGACAAGGAAAGCTCGCGCATATCCTGCTCGACCCATGCCACCTCTACCTGCTCCTGCCGCATTTTGTCGTAGGCAATCGCCAGCATCTCGGCTGACAGATCGACGCCTGTGACGCGATAGCCCCGTTTGGCCAGCGGAATCGCAATCGTTCCTGTCCCGCAGCCAAGATCAATGACTCGCTTGGGCACCTTTCCCTTTTGCCAGGTGCGCTCAACCCAGTCCAGCCATTGATCGTAGGGGGTGTCTGCCATGAGCCTGTCGTAGACTGCGGCCATGTGCGTGTACGCCATGTGTCTTACCCTTGCGCAGCGAAGGATACTTCTTCGGCATCCTTCCACAGGCGCTCCAGGTTGTAAAACTCGCGATCTTCGCGGTGGAAGACGTGCATCACGATGTCGCCCAGGTCGATGAGCACCCAGCGTCCTTCATCCGCGCCTTCGATGCCGCGGACATCAAAGCCGTTTTTATGGGCTTGATCGCGAATTTCGCGCACGATCGCCTGTACTTGCCGCTCGTTGTTTCCGTGGCAAATCATGAAGTAGTCCGCAATCACGGAAAGCTTGCTGATGTCCAGCACCTTCAGATTTTCGGCCTTTTTCTCTTCCGCTGCCTTCACTACCAGGCGAGCCAACTCTTCTACTGTTTTAACCATCAAAACCCTCCTTCTTTCCCTTTGCGGGATACCAGATCGTTATAGGCGATAAGCGTCAACGGGTACACCGTCTTCTGCTTTTCTATCAAAAACTGGATCGTGCCGCCCAAAGCAAGGGCCAGGGCTGCATCGAGGTCTTTATCGGCCAGCGCGCGAATTTTCTCCACGCCGGGAAAACTGCGGTTCGGTTCAATATAGTCTGCCACACAAACGACTTTTTCTAACAGGGACATCCCTGCGCGCCCTGTCGTATGGTAGCGAACGGCTTGCAAAATGTCCGGGTCCGTCACGCCCAGGTCGTACTGAATGACGATTGCCCCGGCAAAGGCGTGCCACAGCTCTTTTTCCCCTTCCAAAAGCTCTGTCGGCATATCGTGGCGAACGAGAATTTCGAACATTTTCTCCACGGGCCAGCATTTGCAGTAATCGTGCAAAAGTCCGGCTAGCTCGGCTTTTGCCGGGTCAGCGCCGTAACGCTCGGCAAGCTCGCGGGCAGACCGGGCGACCCCCAGCGTGTGCTGGTAGCGCTTCTCGTGCATTTGCGCCCGGATGCGCGCAAGCAGTTCCTCCCGATTAGACAAAAGTATCATAGATTCGGTTCTCCTTTATATAACGCTCGACAGCATCTGGTACCAGATAGCGGATGCTTTTGCCCGCCGCCGCCTTTTCACGGATTAGCGTGGATGAGATGTCCCAGACCGGCATCTCCACGAAGGTGACGTACTCGCACGCCTCCCGCTCCAGCTCCGTACCCGGTCTTGCCAGACCTATAAAGCGTACCATACGGATCAGCTGCGAAAACTGGTACCATTTGGGCAAGATTTTGACCATATCTCCCCCAATGATAAAAGAAAACTGAAAATCAGGAAACTGCTCTGTGAGCTGAACCATCGTATCGTACGTGTATGAGCGGCCTTTTCTGGTCAGCTCGATCTCCGTTACGCGAAACGACTCGTGATCGGCGATGGCGAGCTGAACCATTTTCAGGCGGTGGTGCGCCTCTGTCAGCCCTTCCCGGCTCTTGTGCGGCGGAATGTACGTCGGCATAAACCAGACCTCGTCAAGTCCGGCCTGCTCTCTGGCCTGTTCCGCCGCGAGCAAATGGCCACAATGGATAGGGTCAAACGTGCCGCCCATGATTCCGACTTTTTTGCGTGCGTCCTTCATGGCGTTCGATCACTTACGGCAGCTGGATCGTCTTGTGCTCCCGGGACTCTTTGTACAAGACGACCGTATGGCCAATCAGCTGCACCAGCTCGGCCCCCGCACCTGCTGCCAGTTCTTCTGCTACTTCATGCTTGTCGTCGGTGTTGTTTTGCAAAATCGAGACTTTAATCAGCTCGCGCACTTCCAGCGCTTCCTTGATCTGGTTAATCATATTTTCGTTAACGCCGCCTTTTCCTACCTGGAAAATCGGCGTGAGATGATGGGCTTCTGCGCGCAAAAAGCGCTTTTGCTTGCCGGTCAACATCGGCATGCCTCCTTTTCATTCCTCAATCATGATCGATCAGACTGTTTTTGTCAGTTGCTGCAAGACGACCTCGCGCATGACTTCCGTCGGCGCAGCGATTCCCGTCCACAGCTCAAAAGCTAGAGCGCCCTGGTTTACAAACATGCCGACGCCGGAGTGAACAGTCGCTCCGATTGCCTTCGCTTCCCGGAGCAGTCTCGTCTCCAGCGGGTTGTAAATCAGGTCGCTGACAACCAGTCCGGAGTGTAGCCAGTCGGCTGGCACCGGGGTGTCCTGCACGTTTGGCAGCATCCCGATGGAAGTCGTATTAATCAAAAGCGAAGAGTCTGCAATTGCGTCTTTTTCTTCGCCCTGCTCGACGATTCGCGTCGGAACGATTGTGCCTACATGCTCGGCGAGCACGGCGGCCCTTTCCCGCGAACGATTGATGATGCGGATTTCCTTCACGCCTTTTTCGGCGAGTGTAAACGCAACGGCACGGGCAGCACCGCCCGCGCCCATCATGGTGACAGTTTGCTTGTCCAGCACGATTCCCGTCTCTTCCACAAGGGAGCGGACGTAGCCCATGCCATCTGTATTGTAACCGATCAGCCTGCCATCTTTGCTCACCACGGTATTGACGGCGCCGATTCGCTTCGCCAGCGGATCAATCTCATCAAGCATCGGCATGATTGCGACCTTGTGCGGGATCGTCACGTTAATCCCGCGAAGCCCCAATGCGCGAATCCCCGCTACCGCGTCCTCCAGCGCTTCCGGTTCGACGTCGAAAGCCGAGTAGGCAAAATCGAGCCCGGTCTCGGCAAAAGCGGCATTGTGCATCATCGGAGACTGAGAATGGGATACCGGATGTCCAAACAGGCCGACCAACTGTGTTTTGCTTGTAATCATGGAGCTTTTCCTCCCCCGTAGGTTCTCTCTACAGCATATGGCGCAAAACAAAGGACGCCATCATGCACGTCGCCCGCAAAAGGCTAGATCAGTCCTCTGCGCATGCCTACGCTTACCCCTTTTGGCGCGTGAACGACGACGTTCGCTTCGTACTTGCCTTGAAGTGTCACCCAGCCCAAGCCTGAAATGACAATATCCGTAGAGAATTGCGACTGCTTGACCTTGAACGAATGCTTCACAAACGGCGGCAATGCTTTTGCCGCTTCCTCCCCGGTAGGTGGCACGAGCAGTGTGCCGTGATGCTTTTGCTGCACCTCGTCCGCCTTTTCCAGCTTCGTGCGATGGATGTACAGGTCGTTGTCGACGTAGATGACGAACGGCTGCTTCGGCCCGCGCACAAAATCGATGCGGGCAAGTCCGCCCAAAAACAGCGATTGTCCGTCCTCAAGCTGATACACCTTGGAGTTGATCCGGCTCTTCGGAGTAATTTTCCGCAGATCGGCCGGAGAGATCATATGCCCGATCTGATCGCGGTTAATAATGCCAGGCGTATCATAAATGGAGCGTCCGTCTTCCAGCGGAATTTCAATTTTGTCGAGTGTCGTGCCAGGGAACGGCGAGGTCGTAATCATCAGCTCTGCCGCTCCGTAGTCGTGCAGGATGCGGTTAATCATCGTCGATTTGCCGACGTTGGTCACGCCGACAATGTACACATCGCGTCCTTTGCGCAGTTCTCCGATCCGTTTGAGCAGTTCATCGATATGCTGCCCTTTTTGCGCGCTGATGAGCACGATGTCTTGCGGACGCAGACCGCGCTCCTTCGCTTCGTGCTGCATCCAGTTGCGTACACGGTTCAGGTTGATGTTTCGCGGCAAAAGGTCCACCTTGTTGCCGACGAGCAAGATCGGGTTGTTGCCGACAAAACGCGGCAAGCCTCTGAGCCAGGAGCCCTGGAAGTCGAAAATATCGACGACCATGACGACCAGGGACTCTGTCGAGCCGATGCCGTCCAAAATTTTCAGGAAGTCGTCGTCGCCCATTGCCACGGGTGCGACTTCATTGTAATGCTTGATGCGATAGCAGCGCTGGCAGATCACCACTTTGCGGCCCAGCGCCGATTCAGGCGCATAACCGGGCTTTTTCGCATCCTCGGTTTGAATCGCGATGCCACAGCCGGCACAAGTGCCGATTGTTTGTTCCGTCATGCTTTTCTCTTCCACGAAACCATTCCTTTCCTTTCCATCCAGCTCAAAGCGACGCGCTCCATCTGACGGTTAAAGCGCGTCCAGAAACCGTCCGTCTGGGCCACCGGTACGACCAAAATCGTGTGAAACCCCAGCCGATTTCCTCCCAGCACATCGGTAAACAATTGATCGCCGATGACGACTGTTTCCTCAATCGTCACGTTCATTTGCCGAACCGCTTGCAAAAAAGCGCGGTTTGCAGGCTTTCTCGCCGCACAAATAAAGCCGAGATCAAGCGGCGCGCAGAAGCGCTGGACGCGCTCCCTGTTGTTGTTGGATACGACCGTGACCTTCATCCCTGCGTCGTGCAGGCGAGCCAGCCAGCTGATTACTTCCGGAGTAGCCTCTGGCCTGTCCCATTCCACGAGCGTATTGTCCAAATCGGTAATCACGGCGCGAATTTTATTTCGTTTCAATTGATCTATATCAATATGATGGATCGACTCTACGAACTGACTGGGCATCAGCTTGCTTAAAAACACGGGGCACCTCCAAATGATGTGCAGCCATCAACCGCGATTTCGGCACTTACTATACCATAATCGACCACTCCGTTGCAAAAGAAAAACAGAAGCTGCCGCTTGCCTTGGACATCGGCTTTATGCCATAATGGTAACACCAAGAAAACTACTTTTGTTTATTTAGTTTTTTTAGTGGTCAGGCAAGGGGGCAATTGTGATGAAAGACCGGATTATAAGAGGGTTTATCGAGGAGATCAGAGACAAAGGCATGAAGTTTTCCATGGACGACCTGGCTCGCCGACTCGGCATCAGCAAGCGGACACTGTATGAACACTTTTCCTCGAAGGTGGAGATTCTCGAAACCATCATCTCCCAAACGTTTGCCGAGGCCGACGAAAAAACAAAGCAAATTGTCGAAGACGACAGTCTTTCCCTCCTCGAAAAAATCAAGGGCGTCATGATGATTTTGCCAACACACTACGAATTTTACGACCTGCGCATTCTCGAACAGATGAAGCGCTACTACCCGGAGCAGTGGGCACTCGTCAACTCCGCGCTCTCGGATGACTGGCTGACGCTACGGGGACTGATCGAGCAAGGCATCAAGGAAGGGCTGATCGTCAACATGAATGTCACTTTGATGATGAAGCTGATTGTAGACGCGGTCAACTCGACACTCGACCAGCGCTTCTACATGCAAAACCAGATTACGGTATCGGAAGCTTTGGCGGCAATTGTAGACGTGCTTCTGTACGGTCTTGTACCAGTGGATAAAAGGTGACACCTTTTATTCCCTTTTTTTGCAAAAACCAATAAAACAAAAATAGTTTTTTAAGTTGAAAATGGAATGAGGTGTAGAAGATGTCCTTTTTCACGCAAATGACAAAGCCGCAACGGATCGGCTTGCTTTTTGTGATCCTGATCTTGTTTATCGACATGCTGCTTTACAGCCTGTTGATCCCGATTGTTCCTTATTTTTCCGAGACGCTGCAGCCTTCCTCGACGATGATGGGCGTTCTGTTCAGCAGCTATGCGGTTGCGATGCTGCTCGCCACGCCGATTTTCGGGCCGATCTCTGACCGCTTGGGCAGACGGACGGTACTGCTCGTCGGCTTGGTCGGACTTGCGGCTTCGACCCTGCTGTTCGCTTTTTCCGAAACGATGGCCTTGTTGATTACAGCCCGCTTCGTGCAAGGGATTGCCGCGGCTGCAACCTGGCCGACAGCTCTCGCTCTGCTGGCCGACCTGTTCCCGCCGAAAATGCGCGGAGCAGTCATGGGCACCGCGCTGACCGCTATCTCTACAGGCACCTTGCTCGGCGCGCCAATTGGCGGCTGGCTGTTTGAAATCAGCGATCACCGGACACCATTTCTTGCCGCTACTGCCTTTACGGTCCTCAACATCGTCCTGGTGTATTTGTTCCTCAAGGAAGAGGGAGCGCGCACAGCGAGCGAAAAGCTGTTAGTCGGTAATTTTTTGCGCAACCCGCAAGTCGTGTTCATCGCCGGAATTGTTCTGCTCGCGGAAGTGTCGCTCTGCCTGCTGGAGCCGACACTGCCAGTCTTCCTGACGCAAAAGCTCAGCATTACGCCGACCGTGATCGGACTATTGTTCGGGGCGATGACGCTCGCGTACGGCTTGATAGCCCCCGTGGCAGGCTCGCTGTCTGGCCGGTTTCACCCGTACAAACTGATGTTTGGCGGGATCTTCTCACTCGCTGTCTTCATGCCTTTCCTGGTCTGGGCCGACTCGCTGTGGCAAGCCGGAATCGCGATGGCACTCGTCGGTGCAAGCATCGGCTTCACACTGTCCCCTACCCTCCCGACACTCGGGGGAATCATCGACCAGGGAGGAAGCGGTGCTTATGGAACAGCTTACTCTCTGTTCAACATGTTCCACGGAATTGGCATGGTCGCAGGGCCGCTGGCTGGCGGAATTTTGACGGATCTCTTGCCTGTGTCCTCGGCCATCCTTGTTGTCTCGGCAGCCGTGCTCGGCTTCGGCACCCTGCTGTTCATCCAGTTGAAAGCGAGCAAGACCGCGCAATATTCCACACAAAAAAGCAAGATGCACACTTTTTGAGCCTAACCAACACCCCCCGCCTGCCACAGCTTCGTGTGACAGCGGGGGGTTGCCATTTTTTATTCCCTTCTGTTTTGCTGCTGCCTCGTCTCCATCAGCCGTCTGACCCGCTCTGTCGGGGTCCAGCATTGGAAGCGATAGTCTGGCCGCGTCTCGTAGGTGAGGCGCGAACAGCGATAGGTTACGCCACCAGACGTTTTTTCCACGCGAAAATGAATGCACGTCGCACAGCAGTGAAACGCATTGTCTGCTTCCATCCCTGTCCCCTACCTCCCAAGCTTCCACGGAAACATCGAAAGCTGTTCGTAGCGCTCTTTTTGCGGTTCGACAAAATTGGAAAAACCAACGCCTACCAGCCTGACACCCGGCGAGTAATCAAACGCATCGAGCAAATCGTCCAGCAGCTCCTGCCAGTTGGCTCCGGGAACGGCCTTGCGCTGCTTCGTTCTTTGCGTAAAATCGGTGTACTTGATCTTGAGTGTGATCGTTTGCGGCTCGACCCCTTCCTCGCGAACGTCTTCCTCGACCTCGCGCAACAGCGAAAGGGCAATCGGCGCGATGGAGTCGCGGTCGTACAAATCAAAGGACAGCGTCGTCTCGCGGCTCGTCGATTTCGGCGCGCGGTCCGTCACGATCTCCCGGCTGTCTTCCCCTCTGGCCCGGTCGTACAGGGAACGGCCAAACTTGCCGAATAGCTGTACAACCTCATCCAGCGAAAGCTGCCAAAAGTCCTCCACCGTCTTGATGCCTTTTCTTTCGAGCAGCTCCTGCGACTTTTTGCCGACACCGTGTAGCGTCCCGATCGGCAGCGGGCGCAGTACGTCCAATGCCTGCTCGGGCCGGATGATGACAAAGGCGTCCGGCTTTTTCAAATCGCTGGCGATCTTGGCGAGCGACATATTATAGGAAAGCCCGATGCTGCACGTAAGTCCCGTCTCCTGTTTGATCCGTCTCTTCAGCTCGCGGGCAACCGGCACGGCATTTTCGTAGTCGGATACATCCAGGTACGCCTCGTCGAGACCGACTGTTTGGTAGCGTGGTGTATAGGAAGCAAAAATTTCTCTGACTTCTGCGGATTTTTCGGCATAGCGGCTGTAGCGGACGGGAAGGTACACTCCATGCGGACATTTTTTCCGCGCCAGTGCAATAGGCATGGCAGAGCGCACCCCGTATTTGCGCGCCTCGTAGCTGCACGTCGAGACGACTCCGCGGTTGGCAGTGCCGCCGACAATCACGGGCTTTCCGCGCAGTTCGGGCCGATCCAGTTGCTCTACACTGGCGAAAAAAGCGTCGATATCCAGATGAAGTATTTTTTTCATGACAGACAACCACCAAACATACATTCTCATTTCTATTATCGCTGTTTTGCCCGGTCGGCGCAAGCGGTGGACGCACCCAGCGGCGCTTTGTGTTTACTGCCCGGTTTGGCGAGCTTACATGGCTTTTTGGGGGGGCGTACGTACAGAAAAAACCGCCCTGCTGGCCGCAGGACGGCTGTCTTTTTTTTATGCGCTTGTGCTTTTTTTCTATTACGATGCTTGCAGCTTCTGCTGCTTTACCCGGGCAATAAATGCCTGGGCGATGTTAAACATCTGGCTGTCGTGCGACCACATCCGCTCCGGATGCCACTGCACGCCGACAGCAAGCCCGTCGAGACTCTCGATTGCCTCGATCACTCCGTCAGCCGCGCATCCTGTCATCTGAAAACCTGGCGCCACGTCTTTGACGGCCTGGTGGTGAGAACTGTTCACCAGCACCTCGTGCTGCCCGAGCGCGTCCGCCAGAAAGCCGGGCTGGAGCGTGACTTTGTGCACGCCGTATTGGCGGGAGCCTTTTTGCGCGTGCTGGAAGGCTCCCGGAACCTGGCTGGGAATATCCTGAATGAGCGTGCCGCCACACGCTACATTCAAAATCTGCATTCCCCGGCATATGCCGAGAATCGGCTTTTTCAGCTCCAGCGCCAGCTTGATTACGGCCAGCTCGGCCAGATCCCGTTCGTACTCAATGTTCCCCAATCCTTGCAGCGGCTCTTCCCCGTACAAATGCGGGGCTGGATCGTCGCCGCCAGTCAGGATCAGTCCGTCCAGCGATTCGATCATTTCGCGAAACGGCGCTTCCTGCACGGTCAACAGCGGCAGGATGAGCGGAATGCCGCCAGCGCGGGCCACTCCGTCCACATAGCCGGACCCGACATAGAAAAACTGGTCCAGATGATTATTCGGGAAATGCATTTTTGTACACGCGACACCAATAATCGGACGCACGCCAAGTCACTCCCTTCCGGCTTTCTCGTCACTTCACTTGACATTTGACGCGTATTTGAAGTCGATGAACCCAAGTGCGTCCACGACGACGTCTTTTACGCTGTCCTGCTTCACCCAGGCATACGTGAAGTAGTAGATCGGCAGCGCAGGCATTTCATCCATGACGATCGCGTCTGCTTTTTTCAAAATTTCCTTGCGTTTTGCCGGGTCGCCTTCTTTGGCAGACTGCGCGAGCAAGTCGAGGAATTCTTTGTTTTCCCACTTCGACGTGTTCAAACCGCCCTTGAACACCTCGAGGAAGTTGATCGGATCGTTGAAGTCGCCAATCCAGCTCGCGCGGCCAATGGTGAAGTTGCCTTCCTTCATTTGCTCGCGGTGCACCTTGTTTTCCTTGTTCACCAGCTTGACTTCGATGCCGAACGCTTTGCGCCATTGGTCCTGAATGACCGTCGCAATGCGCTGGTTCACTTCTGTCGTATTGTAGGAAATGGTCAGCTCAGGCAGCTCGGTCAGGCCCGCTTCCTTCATGCCTTCTGCCAGAAGCTTTCTCGCTGTCTCCACGTCGCCGTCCTTGATGTAGCCGTCCGGGTTGAGCGCCATGGTCGGCGGGAGGATGCCGGTCGCTGGCGTGCTCTTGAATGGCACGACGCTTTCGGCAATCTCCTTGCGGTTGACCGCTGTGGCAAACGCCTGGCGAATTTTTTTGTTGTCAAACGGCTTTTGCGTCGTATTGAAGATGTACCAGTACGTGCCTGCTGTCGCTTGCGTCTGCATTTTCCCGGAATCTTTCAAGGCATCGAGGGCATCCAGCGGCAAATCGCCCAGAGGAGAGCCCGCCCAGTCCAGATCGCCTTTTTCAAACATGGACAGCTCGGTGTTCGGGTCTTCGATCATGTTGATGGTCAGTGTAGACAGATGAACAGCGTCTTTATCCCAGTAGGTGTCGTTCTTCGCAAATTCGATCACCGATTTGTGTTCCCATTTTTTCAGGACGAACGGGCCGTTGCCGATGTACGTCTCCGGTTTGGCAGCCCAGTCCTTGTTACCCTCCACCACTTTTTTGTTGACCGGGAAATAGGTGACGGATGCCACAAGTTCCGGGAAGAAGGGCGCCGGATTTTCCAGCGTTACGACCAATGTCTTGTCATCAGTCGCCTTGACGCCGACATCCTCTGCCTTCGCCTTCCTGGCGTTGAACGCTTCCCCGTTTTTGAGATAGTACAGCTGGTACGCATAGCCAGATGCTGTCTCAGGGTCGAGCACCCTTTTCCAGGCGTATTCAAAGTCATGGGCGGTCACCGGATCGCCGTTCGACCATTTGGTATCGCGCAGATGGAACGTGTACGTCAGGCCATCGGCGGATACTTCGTACTTTTCGGCGACTGCCTCCTTCAGCTCGCCCTTCTCATTCAGGCGCAAAAGACCATCAAATGCGGCGCGGGCAACAGACATCGAAGGAATATCTTCTGCCAGTCCGGGGTCAATGGTGTTTGGCTCGCCTGTGTTCAGGTTGACCTGCATCGTTTGGGGCGCAGTCGTCTGCTCCTGTTGTGCATTTTGCGGATTTTCCGCAGAGCCATCTTGCGTCGTTCCACAGCCGGCAAACACCAGACTGGTCAGCAAAACGGCGCAAAACGACAGTTTCTTCAGCTTTTTCACAACAAAACCCCCATCATTAGAATAATCCTGCTTGATTGTTCGGAGCATGAATAAATAATATTATCTTGAGAAAATTTTGTCTACACGATAAAAAAGGAGATGGGTCTTATGTTATCCGGTCTTTTTGCCCCTGTTTCAGAGCTGCTTGAAGCGGCTGGCGGTGAATGGGGAATCTACCTGGAAGATTTGCAGACAAACGAAAAACTTGCCGTCAACGAAAATCAGCGCTTCTACGCCGCAAGTGTCATCAAGGTACCGATCATGGCCGCAGTCTTCGCCGAGGTTTTTTCCGGCAAGCTCGCTCTCGAAGACAAGATCAGGCTGCGCCGGGAAGACCTCGTGGGGGGAGCAGGTGTCCTGCAACACATGACGCCCGGAACGGAATTTACCGTGTACGACCTTGTCACCTTGATGATTATCCAAAGCGACAACACCGCCACCAACATGCTGATTGACCTCGTTGGAACAGACAGCATTCGCAGCATCATGCAAAAAACCGGAATGGAAAACAGTTCCTTTTACAACAAGCTGATGATCGTGCCAGCCGAACTGGAAGGCTACAACGAGATTACGGCCGCAGACATCGGCAGCCACCTCCGCTACCTGGCGACGGGAAAAATCATCTCCTACGACAGCTGTCTGAAAATGATCGCAATCTTAAAGCAGCAGCAGCATCGCGACCGCTTCCCGTTTCTTTTGCCTGATCCGGATGGGGAGATCATCGGCATGGTTCCGAAGTGGGAGTATGCGAACAAGACAGGTTCGGTCACAAAAATCACACATGATGTCGGAATTTTCTATACAGGACCGCACGCAATCAGCATCTCCCTGCTCAACAAAGGCCTGGAGCAAAAAGATGCTGCCAGCGTTATGGCGCGCATCGGCCGCCTGCTGTACGATCTGTACGGACCAAAATGGTAAATGCGCACGACACACCGCTCGCCCGTTTCACCGGACGAGCTTTTCTTTTGGCTCGCGGTTGTGCTGTCCACGCAAAAAAGCGGGTCTTCCTCTTCGGTGTCGAAAAGGAATGACCCGCTCGCTTCTTACTTGTCTTTTTCCAAAATCAGATTGGACACTTGCCATGCGCTGGAGAAGGACAGTTCGGAAAGCTGGCCTTGTCCTTCGCACCAGTCACCCGCAAAGAACAGGTTGCGGTAGTCCGGGAAGAAGGTAGGCATTGGCTTTTGGTTCATCGTCCATTTGATCTCCTGGACAACGGCACGGGCAGACACGCGCGGAACGACCAGTTTCTCGCGCCAGCCTGGGAAGTGCTTGTCGTACAGATTCTCGATCTCCTGCTTGCGAATCTCTGCCGCTTCCTTGTTGCCCACGTCAGCCTGGCGCATGTAGGCTGTCGCCTGCAAAAGCTGTCCGCCTTCTGGCACGCAAGTACGGTCGTAGTAGGAGATGTCTGTGATGAAAATATTGTTCTGCTTGTCGTAGATGTAGGAGAACGGCACATCAATCCGTTCTTTCAGGCCAATATCGTAAACCATGACGACTGTCGGCTCGTATTCCGCGTGCTGGGCAACCGCGTGCTCCAGGCGTGTTTCAGCGAATACTTTTACCAATTCTTTCGGTGGGATACAGCAGACGAACTCATCAGCCGTAAACTCTCCCTCCGGCGTCACCACTCCAACCACGCGATCATTTTCTACGAGAGCCTTCTCTACTTTGGTCTTGAGCATGATCGTGCCCTGGTTTGCCTCGATTACGCGAACGAATTCGTTAATCAGCGCCTGCCAGCCGCCGCCGATGTACGAAACAGGCTTGTTCGTGGTGAACAGGCGGCTGTAGTACGTGAAGAACACGTCAGACGGAATTTTTTCCGGTTCACGCGTAAAGAAGTTGGAGGATGCAAGTGTCAGCATCATGTCTTGCACGTCTTCGCTGACTTGCTTTTTCTCCATCCACTTCTGAATCGACATGTGCGGATGGCCTTTTTCCACTTTCAGCATCGTTTTCAATATCTCAAACGTAAATAATACTTTGTCGATTCCTTTTAACAGCTTGGTTTGGAAAAGTCCCTGCACGTTGGAAGGAACAGCAGTCAAATCGTCCCCAATATCGTACTTTGCTTTTGTCGGATTGAAGTCTTGCCAGTCGATGTTGAGTCCGAGTTCTTTTTCAAACGTTCTCAAAACGGAGCTGTCGCGCGCATAAATGGCGTGAGCTCCAAAGTTGAAGTTGAATCCTTTGATCTTCAAGGTAACGGCGCGACCACCCAATTGTCCGCGCTCCAGTACCAAAACTTTTTTGCCTTTCGACGACAGGTAGGCGGCACTGGAAAGACCAGCCAGTCCGGCACCTACAATAACAACGTCATAGTGATTGGTTGTCATACACAATCTCCCCTACGCACTAGCAATGTTGATTACTTGAGCTAAACACTACAATAGAATAATGGATGAGTAAGGTGGAAGTCAACTATTATTGAACTGTGTCTATTTTTATACTAGCAGATGCCATTTTTTACCTGACAGACGTGTGCTATGATGGGGAAAAAGGCAAAGGAGATGCCCGAGATGGACTGGAATATCCCGATTCCGCCCGAGGAAAAAGAAGCAGGTACGCTCCCCGCCATCTGCGAAAACAACGAGCCGCTCCTATCTCTCATGCAGTATGCCCCACAACTGGAGGTATATCCGGTCTACTTCAAGGAGGGGCTTGCCGGTGCGATGGCGGACTGTCTCGTCAGAAGCTCGGTCGCCGACAGGCTGCTGCAAGCGGCCAGGCTGCTTCCTGACGGTCTGCGGCTCGTCGTGCTGGACGGCTATCGCCCGCTGCAGGTGCAGCAAGCCTTGTACGACCGCTTCAAGCAACAACTGCTCGAACAGGGCTGGACCGAGAGCGAGGAAATGTACGCCGAGCTGCACCGCTTTGTGGCCCGCCCGACGGCCAATCCGGCAAAACCGCCGCGCCACCTGACCGGAGGGGCTGTCGATTTGACGATTGCAGGTCCTGACGGCTAGCTGGAGATGGGGACCGCTTTTGACGATTTTTCAGAGCGCGCTTGTACCCGCTATTTCGAGACGCTCGCAAACTTGAGTGAAGCAGACCAAAAAGCACGCGCGAACCGCCGCCTGCTCTACCACGTCATGATCCGCGCCGGCTTCACCAACTACGCAGACGAATGGTGGCACTTTGACTACGGCAACCAGGCGTGGGCCGCCCAAACCGGAAGCCCCTGTGCCCGATACGGCGGCGTGTAGCCCTGTTCTTTTTCACATCAACAAAAAAAGCTTGATCGCGGCCATCCCTCCACAGGAAGCCGCGGTCAAGCAGGCTAGTCGTTTCGTCTTGTCATTTGCTGCCAGACCGTACCGCTGGCTGCTTCTCCACGTTCGATCCGCTGTACGGCCATCTGCACCTGCAAGCTGACCTCGAACTCGGGATCGTTCTGGGCAGCGCGCAAGGCGTCCAGCGCCGTCTCGTCGCCCACTTCAAACAGGTAGCGGGCCGCACGCCAGCGCACCAGCTTGTTCTTATCCTTGAGCGCCTCACACATCGGCCCAATCGCCCGCGGATCGCCCAAATCAGACAGCGTATCGCCTGCCGTGCGTCTCACAGACACGGATTCGTCGCGAAGCGCTTCGAACAACAGCGGAAACACTTTGTCGCCTCCGACCATCCCCAGGTAGACGACTGCCAGCCTGCGAATGGACGGCTTCGGATCGCGCAGTGCTTTTTCCAGGACAGGCAAGTCTTCCTCCGTCGGCTCCATCCGATCCAGCGCTTCATAGCGCTTTTGCCAATCCGGGTCGTCGAGCATGTCGAGTGTGACGACCTTTTTCTCCCGCTCGGCCACCTGCGGCGTCTCGCCAGGCCCGAGCAGCATCGCCTGCTGGACGAGCTCGTCCACGCGGCTCTGCGGGTACGTCGCGTCGATCTCCTGCGCTACCTCTTCGCCGATTTCACGCAAGTCGCCGTAACGAACACCGTGCTCGACCCACTTGCGCTCCATAATCAGGTTCGGGGAAGCAGACCCGGCCTGCACGGCAGCCTGTCCGAAGCGCTCCGGCAAGGCGGCACGAATCTGCTCCGTCCCCATCGTCACCTTGACCTGCATCGGGATGCCGCGGAACATCTGGATAAACACTTGCGCCTCTCCGTAAGCTCCCGCCTGCTCCGCAGTGACAACAGGGATCGCCGTCCCTTTTCCCGCCTGCAAAATTTCCCGCGCCTGTGTCAAAATGCGCTGCCAGTCGGCATTCGACCTCCGCTCCAGCGCGAGAAAGTCCGCTGTATGAAAAATCGACGCCACTCCGTCAATCGCCAGCAGCTCCTGCATCAGTTCCGGCGCTTTTTGCGCTTCTGCTTTTGTATATACATGCTGCACGCCACCTGGCAGAGTCTCGTCCACGTTCAGCTTCATCACGTTGGGACTCGGCGTCGGTTCGATGGACAACAGTTTCATGCACTCGTCACTCCTTTTTCCACAATGCTACCTTATATGGTAGCACGTTAGCTGCTTCGTTTGCCAACCTGCGAGTGCGAGAAAAACAGTTTGCCGCCGAACGGCCGCCTAGAGCGCAAGCCTGTAGTAATCGTTGGCCGACTTTACGACAAAGCCGCACGACTCGTACAGCCCGAGCGCCCGGTTGTTTTCACAGGCGACCTCAAGGGAGACATCGGTGAAGCCTTCTGCCTGGATCAGCTCGATCGTTTTCGCCAGCGCCTGGCGGCCGTAGCCTTTGCCCTGTTCGTCTGGGTGGACGCAAAAGCCGTAGATGAAAGCTTTTTGCCCTTCCCGATTCACGCTGATTTTCCCGACTTCCCTCTCCTCCGCCAAAATCAGATACGTGCTGTTGAGGGGATCGTTCGCCATCCGCTCAGCCATCTCCCGAACCATTGCTTCCTCCAGTTTAAAACCCAGCACATTGAGCTGAATCAGCGTTTCATCATCCGCTGCTGTTGCCGGCCGCAGCTGCACTGCGTGCCCCAAGGCTACCTGCGCCGGTTTTTCCAAATCCATCCAGTATTCCGAAAACTCGTACCTGGCGCCGATCCGCTGCATATAGGCCGCCCCTGACTGCGCCTTTTTCTGGACGATAAACACCAGGTCCGGGATTCCCCGCTTGCGGCATTCTTCCTCGGCTACACGCTGCAGCCCGGTAAAAATCCCTTTTCTCCGATGCGCCGGATGGACCATGCCGCTGACCTCTGCCTCTTTGTTGTGGAAAACGTACAGACCAAGGAACCCGACAAGTTTGTTGTCCACGTAGCAGAGAAAGTCTTCCGGATGATCGCCTGAACGCTTTTCCAGCATACTCGGGTTTATTTTCAAATCAATGCCGTCGTGCTCGTTGCAGATGACAGCCAGTTGGCTGACTTCCTCAAGCTGTGCTGCCGACATGGATTTTGTCGTGACAATCTCGTATTCCAACAGACTCACTCCTTTTTTGTATGTCTAAAAATAACGCCTTCTCATCTCCGCGACGATTTCCTCCAGATTGTTCGCTACCTGCGGAATCGCATAGCCCACGTACAGCGGGGAAGTCACGAAGCGCGGCACCGCCTTGGCGATCAGCTTTTCTTTCCATTGATAGAAGAAAAAGTTGTAGCTCTGGTTGCGCGGATTGACGTGGTGCAAAATCCAGCGGGCCAAAATTTGCAAATAATCAGCCATCCTGGGCAGACGATCCAGGTCGGACAAAACGACGTTGTACTCAAAAAAGCCCGCGCGCGGATGCGTCGAGAGCGAGCACTCCACCCCTGACTGTCGGTCGATGGTGATGCCGTAAAAATCGCTGTCCCGAAGTTGTGTGCGATAGTCGTAGTCCCTCAGCCCGACGATCTGCATGTGCGGGTGGCGAATGCTTCCGCCGGAATACGGCCCGTGGTTTTTGAAAAAGAGCACAGAGCGAAAAGAGCCGCTTCTCTCCATCTCCAGCCATTTTTCCACGCCAAAGGCGAGCAGGGCGTGTGCATGCTCACGGGAATAGGTGGACCAATCGCCTTCACACTCATCTGATTCAATCAAAACGGTCTGGTGCGTATCCTCCAGGACGGGATATTTGTTCATCAGCCAGATCATGGAACCGCGTTGCTCCAGCACGTCAGTCAAGCTGTCGCGATCACAAAACGGACACGCTGTTTCCCTGTTGATTACGCTCTCCGGCTTTTTTCTGCCAATGTGCATGTTAAAGTGCAAATGTGTCTGCGCCATACAAAGTGCCCCTCCAGTTTCTGGATACCTCCACTTTACACCGATTTGGGCGGAAAATCATGACGTATTTTCGCTCCCGCCATCACCCCGCCACAAATTGGCCTATTTTTCCAATTTTTGCGCGCTCGTTTCTTTTTTTACCCCAAAAGGGTTGCATATAATGGGAGCAGTGATAACCGGAAAGGTGTTGGATACGATGGAAAAATCATTTTATTACCCGGTAAGCTGGAGTGAAGCCCACCACTACAAGGCGCTGCTCGATCAGGAGGGAGTGCCCTACGAGATCCAGTCTCCGCTCGATCTGCCCATCCTGGAAGAAGGCAAGCTGGCGATTGTCTTCCCTTCCATCCCGCTTCGGCTTTATGCGTGGGTACGCACCTTGTTTTACCGCGACGGCCTGCGCTATCCTGATACATTTTCTTCCTTCAGGTAAAGGAGTCCAGACTTCGGTCTGTTTGTCGAAAAACAAGCTCATTCGCTCCTGCCCGGCTACGCATCCGGCAACAGTGACGACATGCAAAGACCCGCCTCCTTTTTGCAGGAAGGCGGGTCTTTTTCACATGCACTGCTCGTTTCTTTTTGCGACCGTCTGCTGGTCTTCCATCTCCAAAAATACGAGAAATCTTCTGGCTTGCTTGTACATGATCGACAGCGTCATTTCCCTGATCTTGTTCATGATCGCTTCTTTGTCCTTCGGATGGACTTCACAAGCGAGCCTTTTTTCTTGCAACGCGAGGTAAGACATCACCCAATCCGGGTCCAACTTATAGGCAGGCAACGACAGCGACTCCTCTACTCTAGTAATCTCCTCTAGTCTACAGGAGATCGGTGTCGCTTTCCCAGCCACAATAACTGGCTAAACAAACAGAGATTGGCACGCTGTCAATTACTTTCCTTGCTCCAATTCCTCAACCAGAAGCGACAGCTCCGTCCATCGCTCCATTGCTGCTTCCAGCTCGGCTGTCACCTGCTGCTCTTCGGCAAACAGCTTTTCTACCTTGCCGTAGTCGCTGCCCGCTTCGGCAATTTCCTGTTTCAAAAGCGCAAGTCGCTCTTCCAGGGAAGCGATTTTGTCCTCGATTGTATCCCATTCCTTCTGGTCTTTGTAGGAGAGCTTTTTCGTACGGTTGTTGCCGCGAGTCGCCTGACTGGCCGGCTGCTTCTCGGCTGGCTTTTGCTTGGCCTCGGTAGCGGCGTTCTCTCTCCGTTTTTCTTCCAGATATTCGGAATAGTTGCCTGTAAAGTGGCGAATCTTTCCGCTGCCTTCAAAAGCGAACAGATGGTCAACCGTGCGATCCAGGAAGTAGCGATCGTGGGAAACGGTAATGACCGCTCCGGGAAACTGCTCCAGATAGTCTTCCAAAATACTCAACGTCTGGATGTCGAGATCGTTGGTCGGCTCATCCAAAAACAGCACGTTCGGCTCGCCCATCAACGTCCGCAGCAAGTACAGCCTGCGCCGCTCGCCGCCGGACAGCTTGGAAATCGGCGTCCACTGCATGGCCGGGGAAAACAGAAAGCGTTCCAGCATTTGCGAAGCCGTAATCTTCTCTCCGTCGCTCGTCGTAATCACTTCCGCCGCTTCCTTGACGTACTCGATCACGCGCAGATTTTCGTTCATCTCCACGTTGTCCTGCGTGTAGTAGGCGATTTTTACAGTCATGCCGATGTCAATCGTTCCGCTGTCAGGCTGGATGCGGCCTGCGAGCATGTTCAAAAGCGTCGTTTTGCCGCTGCCGTTTGGACCGATAATCCCGACGCGATCTCCCGGCAACACAATATAGCTGAAGTCGTCGACCAGCTTTTTGTCCCCGTATGCTTTTTGGATATGCTCGATCTCGATGACCTTTTTGCCCAGACGGCTTGCGCCCAACGCCATCTCCAGCTTCGCCGCCGGACCTTCCACCTTCCGATCGCGCAGTTCCTCTACCCGCTGGACGCGCGCTTTTTGCTTGGTCGTCCGCGCTTTGGCCCCCCGGCGCAGCCAGGCCAGCTCGCGGCGCAGCAAGTTTTGCCGCTTGTCCTCTGCCGCCGCCTCGTTTTCTTCGCGCTCGGCTTTTTTCTCCAAAAACGTCGCGTAGTTGCCTTCGTAGCTGTACAGCTTGCCGCGATCCAGCTCAAACGTGCGGTTCGTCACGCGGTCGAGGAAGTAACGGTCGTGCGTGACGAGCAGCAGGGCGCCTTTGTAGCGGGACAAGTATTCCTCCAGCCACTCTACCGTCTCGTTGTCAATGTGGTTCGTCGGCTCGTCGAGAATCAGCAGATCGGCCGGCTGGATCAGCGCTCTTGCCATCGCCACCCGCTTGCGCTGGCCGCCAGACAGTTCTTTTATTTTTTGGGAAAAATGGGTCAGACCGAGCTTGGTCAAAATCGTTTTGGCCTGGGTATTGCTCTCCCACGCGTCGGCCGCATCCATCCGTCCCTGCACCGCAAACAGCCGCGCCTGTTTTTTCTCGTCGCCCGGGTCTTGCTGCACCGCTTCCAGCGCTGTCTCGTATTCCCGCAGCAGCTGGATGAGCGGTGATTCTCCGTAAAACACCTGCTCAAGCACCGTCGATTCTTCATCGAAGCTCGGATTTTGCGGCAAATATTCCACGTGAAAATGATTGGCGTGAATGATTTTTCCGCTGTCGGGCGTATCTTGGCCCGCGATGATCCGCAAGAGCGAGGATTTTCCGGTGCCGTTGACGCCGATCAGGCCGATCCGCTGCTGTTCTGCGATATGAAAGGAGATGTTGTCAAACAACACTTTCTCTCCATAGCTTTTGGAAAGGTTTTCTACTGAAATGATTTGCATGGTCGTCACCTGTACTTTTCGATTTACAATCCTCTCAGAATCGTACCATTTTTTTCGCAGCAGCTCTAGGGACTCTCTGCCTGCAAATTTCCTGCCGCCGCACAAAAAAGCAGGCGTACTCCCTGCCATTCTGCAATCGAGTACGCCTGCCGTTCACTCAGTTGTGCAGCCACTGTTCCGTGCGCGACAGCAGCTCGCCGATTTTCATATCCTGTACGACCATGTCTGCCCATCCGTCCAAAGGCGTCGGCTCCTGGTTGACGATCACCAGCTTCGCTCCGTTTTCTTTTGCCCGCTGCGGAAACCAGTTGGCGGGGCTGACCGTAAGCGACGAGCCGAGCACGATCAACAGCGGCGCGCGCTCTGTCCACTCCACAGCCAAATCGATCTGCGACTGGGGGAGCGACTCTCCGAACAAGACGACATCCGGCCGCACGAAGCCTCCACACTTACACGCGGTCCCTTCCTCCTGCAAATACCGCTCGCTCGGGTAGCTTTTGCGGCATCGGATACAGCTAACCGTCGTCAACGTCCCGTGAAGCTGTGCCACCGCCTGACTCCCGGCTCGCTGGTGAAAGCCGTCTACATTTTGCGTGATGATGCCCGCAAGCAGGCCACGCTGCTCCCATTTGGCCAAAATCTCATGTCCGGCATGCGGTTCGCAAGCGGTAAGCCCCTTGATTCGCATCCGGTAAAACTCCACAAACGCCTCGCGGTTGTGCCGCATCGCTTGCGTGCTCGCGAGCTTTTGCGGGTCATTTCCCCGCCACAGTCCGGTCTGCGAGCGAAAATCCGGCAGGCCGCTTTCGGTCGACATGCCGGCACCTGTAAAGACGACCGCGCCCGGCGATTCCTGGAGCCATTTGGCAAGCGCTTCCATCTGCATCGCCCTCTTTTCTTTTTGCCCCCATTGTAGCGGAGGAAAAAGCGGGTGTACAGCTAGTACGCGGCCGAATACCCGTACGGCTGCTGACAAGCCGTTTGCAGCTGGCTGGGCGGATTGTACGTGTAGCCCGCAAGCTCCGGATAGTGGATGTACTGCCCGTACTCCGGCGGCTGCGTGTAGGCGGCTGCATCGTAATAGTAGTACGAGCTTGTCGGCCACTGGCTGGAATAGCTGTAGTGCGGATACTGGCTGGAGGTGTGCTGCCATTGGCTCTGTCCCTGGTTGGGTGCGGGGTTTGCCCCCTGCTGGCAGCCGAGCGGCGGACCAATGACGACGGTCCGGGTGATCGGGGCAAAGGTGTCTTTTACTTTCGCTTCATCCAGACAATACGTGTGCGCCCAGATGCTTGCAGGTGTCAGGCGCAGGATGTCGGAGCCGAAAATCACTTCCGGCACAGGCGCGTCGAATATCGCGATCAGATGCGTATCGTCCGTCAAAGCGACTTCGTAATGCCACCAGCCCTGCGGCACGTTCGCCACTTGCCGCGGCTTGATCGGGAAGTTGAGCAACTGGTTCGTAAACGGGTTCACGATCGAAACAACCGCCTCCCCCGTCACACAGTAGACGAGTTCGGAAGCGTTTTGGTGAATGTGCGGCTCAATGACATTACCTGTCGTCAGGAAAATGTCGAGTATCGACGTGTTGCCAAGTGTGTTCAGTTGCTGGATGCCGAGCGCGTTGATGAAGTTTCCGGCGTCTTTGCGAAAAAACGTGTTGTTGCGCAGATCATACGTGAACTCTGTATTGGGTGAGGTGTAATCCCGATAGGATGTAGCCATCTGTCCAATTTTCCCTCCAGCATCTAGGTATATGTCTCATACGTATCCATATTCCACTCACTTCCGTTGGTGCGCCCATGTTTTGGCACCGCTTTGCTCGCGACGGCTTGCACGCATGCCTTGGCACGCTTCCTTCTTCCTATACATATGGTAATAACAGTTGTGCCAAGTTCTCTTTTGGAGGGGATGGGAAGTGGCCACCTATTTCGTTTCGGATATTCATGGACAAAATCAGGCTTTTCAGCGAGCGTTGCGCGATGGCTCCTTTTCCCCGCAAGCAGGTGATCGTCTCTATGTGATTGGCGACATGATTGACCGCGGGCCCGAGTCCAGGGAAGTGTTGTTCGAACTGTTCCGCCTGCGTCAAGCGTACCCGAACCAAGTCTTTCTGCTAAAAGGAAACCATGAACAAATGCTGGAGGATTGGCTGAAAGGGCAAGGAAATCCCGAACTTTACCTGCGTTACAACGGAGGAGATGCCACAATCCGTTCGCTGCTCGGCCATCATCCGCTGCGACGGGCGTTTTTGCATTCCATGCCCTCTATCGCAGAGCAGGAGGAGGCCAGACGGCTGATTTTGACGGAGTACCCCAATCTGTTGCCGTCCTTGTCCAGCCTGCCATTGTACATGGAGCTTCCGGCCGATCCGCGATCAGGAGCGCCCGCTGTCCTGCTCGTTCATGCGGGAATCCGCCCGGGAATCCCTCTGCAAAAACAAAATCCCGAAGATCTCCTATGGATTCGGGAGCCTTTCTACCTTTACTATGAAGGAAACAGGCCAATCGTCTTTGGACACACCCCCGTTCCCCGGCTGCCGGGCTATGAAGGGCATGGACCGTGGAGAAGGGGCAATCTCGTCGGGATTGACGGCGGCGCTGCTTACCGGCGAGGGATTTTATTGGTAGAGTGGCCTTCCTTGCAGTCGATCTTCGTCCCTGTTCGCGACGCCCAGCCTGACGTGTACGTGCGGATCATCTGAGTGCGGCGACATACGACACCTCCCTGTCTGGCAAAGCTTTGGCTACTACCTGCGGCAACTGCTTCAGGTAGCGTTTCCGCTTTTTTTGGACAAGCCGCTTTGCTTTCACAATTTGTTACTTTTTATAATCAACTTCCGATTCGTAATGTGATAAGATAGAAGGACGAGGTGTTGTTATGAAACGTCAACAAGTGATGGAACAATCTATGTTTGCGGCATGGGGCGTGTCCCTGATTGCCACGGCAGGAAGCCTGTTTTTTTCGGAAGTATTAAAGTACATACCATGCGAACTGTGCTGGTATCAGCGGATCTTGATGTATCCGCTCATTATTTTGCTGGGAGTGGCCTCCGCCAAAAAAGATTACAAGATGTCTTCCTACGCCCTGATTCTTTCGTTGATCGGCGGCTGCATCTCCCTCTATCATTACCTGATTCAAAAGGTGCCTGCCCTGCATGAGCTGGGTAACGCATGTGGCATTGTGCCCTGCAACACGGACTACATCAACTGGTTCGGATTTGTCACGATTCCGTTTTTGGCGCTGATCGCTTTTACGCTCATTAGCATTCTTTTGTTCATCGTGCAGAAAAACGCAAAGGAGATTTGATGATGAAAAAAATTATCTTTTTGTCTGTCCTGGTAGCTGCGTTGCTGATTGGCGCCATTGTGTACTCGGATATTTCCAACCGCGAGGCGGCGGCAGGCAACCCGTACGGAAAAGCCAATCTGAACCCGGCTACCATCGAGCAACTGAATGATCCGTTGTACGACAACCTGATTATGCCAGAAGAGTTGAAGCAGAAGATCGAGAGCAAGGAAGACTTGTTCGTCTACTACTACAGCCCGCTGTGCGAGCATTGCCGCGCGACCACACCTGTCCTCGTGCCCATCGTCAAGGACATGCAGATCGACATGAAAAAACACAACCTGCTGGAGTTCACAGCCAGCTGGGATGAGTACCAGATCGAATTCACCCCGACCCTTGTTCACTACAAGGACGGCAAGGAAGTCGCTCGCCTGGTAGGCGGACATGAACCTGACGAGTGGAAAAAATGGCTGGAAGAACAGAAAAAATCATAATAGTTGAACACCCTCGGACTTTGCGGTTCGGGGGTTTTCTTGTAGCATCCGTGACAAATATGTGAACGCCCCCCTCCAGAAATAGCCCAAACGAGTCATTAGGCTTTTGGAAGCGAATGCCTATAATGGTTACTGGGGAATATTCCAGGAAAACGGAGGTAATGGTGTTGAACCTTATCGACTTGACCGAAACATTCGGCTTTCGGGCGACGTGGAACCCGGAGCTGATCTTGCTTACCGCTCTGATCGGACTTGCCTACTTTTCGCTGACAGGACCTTTGCGCCGGACGTTTCCTGAGGCAAAACCCGTCACGCTCACACAGAAGCTGTCGTTTTCCATTGGCTTGCTCCTTTTTTATTTCGGCATGGGCAGCCCATTGAACGTCGCGGGCCACTTTTTGTTCAGCGCCCATATGCTTCAGCAGTCTATTCTTTACCTGATGATGCCGCTATTGCTGCTGGCTGGCACGCCGTCCTGGCTGATCCGCTCGCTTTTTTACCGCAAAGGGCTGAAACGGCTGCTGCGCGTGGCAAGCCATCCGATTACGGCCATCCTGCTGTTCAATGCCCTATTTTCGTTTTATCACATGCCTGTTATGCTAGACATGGCGATGAACAACCTGGCTATGCATAATCTGATTCACCTGGTACTGTTGGTTACGGCCATATTGATGTGGCTTCCTGTGATCGCTCCCATTCCGGAGATTCATCGGCTGTCCGAGCTGCAAAAGCTGGCCTACATTTTTGCCAACGGCGTGCTGATTACGCCAGCCTGTGCGCTCATTATTTTTTCGGAGACGGCTCTGTACAGCACGTATGTCAACGGCCCTTCGATGCTGTGTGCGCCGTTTTTTTCCGCCCCGATCGACAAGTCAATGTTTGCCGTTCCGCTCGTGCCCCTGGAGGATCAGCGGCTTGGCGGAATCATCATGAAGCTGCTGCAGGAGTTGACGTACGGTTCCGTCCTGGCCTACGTGTTTGCCGCCTGGTACCGGAAAGAAAAAAATCAGCCGGACGATGGTCTGATTCCGCAATAACACTGCCCAAAGCGGCACACTTACCTATCTGCAAAAAAGGAGGCATCCTGCGTGCCACTCACTCCTACTGCCGCGATCCGGCTAAGACGGCTGCTCGTGTTGTTGCCGCTGCTCGTCCTCGCTGCTCTCGTCGCCTCTTGGTTTTGGCTGAGTCCGTCCACGGTTTCGGCCAAGCTGCCGGACGTACAACTGCAAACGCTGGATGGAGAAGCTTACTCTCTCTCACCAAAGACCGGGAGCATCCGTCTGGTCGAGCTGATCTATACGCGCTGTCCCGATATTTGTCCGACGACCACCGTAAAAATGGTGCAACTGCAAAAACGGCTGCAAGCGGCTGGACTGATGGGACAAGGCATTGAATTTTTGACGATTACCATTGATCCCAAAAACGATACTCCCGACGTGCTGCGCTATTACGTCCAACAGCTCGGTATTGCAGACGAGGGCTGGACCATATTGCGCGGCGACGAAGAGACGATTCGCACCGTGACCAGCTCGCTCGGCTTTTTTGCCAAAACGACCGAGGACGGATTCATCTCGCATACGTCGAGCACCTATCTCGTCGACCAAAACAACGAGGTCATCCGCAAGTTCGGGATGGGTGAGGACTTTGATCCGGAACAAATTTATCAAGAGTTGTTGAACTTGAAGAAGGAAGGGTAACGCAAATGAAACGCTTTTTCACGCTATGCCTGTCCGCACTGGTCATTTTGACTGCGGCATGTTCTGGCCCAAGCGACCAGGCCTTGGAAGCTTCAGGCGCTCCTGTTGACGCCACTTTTTCTATCGAGCCTGCGGAGCCGGTAGCAGGCCAACCCATTACGTTTTCCGTCAAAGTGACCCAGGAAGGCAAGCCTGTGGACGATGCGCGGGAAGTCTCGTTTGAATGGTGGAAGGATGGACAGGAGAAACACGAAACGATTCCGGCGAAGCTCGTATCCGATGGCGTCTACACGGCGCAGCAGACGATCAGCGAGCCTGGCTCCTACTTTGTCTACTACCACGTCACCGCCCGCGATTTCCACAACATGCAGAAAACGCCTTTTACTGTGAAAGGCGCAGCCGATGCCGATCATGCTGATGCGGGTCATACAAGCGGCGGACACGAGCACGGCAAAGCCGCTTCCGGCGAAGCGCATGCAGCCAGTGGAGTCGACTTTCACCTGATGCCACCGGACGAGCTCAAGGCGCAGTCTGCGGCTGTCATGGTCGTTCACCTGATGAAGGACAACCAGCCGTTGTCGGGAGGCACGGTCAAGTTTGAGTTTTGGACAGGCGATGCGGCGAAGCACAGCTTTGCGGATGCCAGCGAAAAAAATGCCGGGCAGTACGAAGGCAACCTCTCCTTCCCTGCCCCTGGGGAATACACGGTGAAGGTCCATCTGGAAAAAGGCGACATGCACGATCACAAAGATTTCACCGTGACTGTCCAGTAACAGACACGTAAGTCAGACGCTTTCTTGAGCAAACAGCAAAGACGGCCATTCCATTCCGGGGAAGGCCGTCTTCTGCACTTTTTCGTATTAGCAAGTAAAGTAGGCGATGCGGTTCAGCTCCAGGCCATAGTATTCCCACTGGTTTCTTCTCCAGCGGTAGCCTGTTACTGAACTCCGGCCGATGAATACAGGATAAAACCAGAAGGAGCGCCCATTTTGCAGCCAGATGTACGTATACCGATACAGGCACGGATAAAATCCGCCCGGTTCAATCCGACGTGTCCCCCCGTATCCTCGCGATCCCGGTGCACTGGGCGTCCTGCCTGGAGGCGGACCTGGCGGCGGTGGAGGAAACCCTCCAGGAGAACCTCCCGGCGGCGGCGGTGGTGGGTACCCTCCTGGAGGATAGCCACCTGGGGGATACTGATATGACATGACGTTTCACCTCCTACAAGTCTCCCTATAAGAGATGCTGCAAACGCACAGATGGACTGTGTGTTTGCCCGTGGTCATTCACCTATTTTCCGCGATCGTCCCCTTCGCCTGCATCGCTCCCCTTCCCCTAAAAAGAAGGCGACGCAATCGCGCCGCCTTGGATTTCAAACTGTCTCTGGTTAATAAGGGCGTCCGCCCATGATGAAGCGGTATTCCCAGTGTGTATTACTGAAATTTGTAATTTTCACGCCGCCGGACTCCTTGGAAAAGGTGTGCAGCAGCTTGTCGTCGCCCAGGTAGATCGCGACGTGGGTAATGCTTTGCTTCGGCACGTTAATCCCTTTGTAGTCGGATTGCTTGTAGCCTTTGTAGGCCATGAAAAAGACCAGATCGCCTTTTTTCAGCTTGCTTATATCAGTGGTATACGTGCCGTTGCTTTTTACGAAGTTGGCCTGGGAGCGCGCTCCGCCTTTGCCCATGTCGATATTGGCCCCTTCGAGGTACGCCCACATGGTGAATTCGGAGCAATCCATCGTCTTTTTGTTCGCACGGGTCGAGCCGTACTCATACGGTGTGCCCATGTATTTTTTCCCGGCCGCAATCACCTTGTCCGCGATTGTAGAAGCACCTGACTCCTGCTGACCCGGCTCCGGCGTTGTGCCCGTTCCGGTGTCCTCCGGCAAAATTCGGCGTGCGCCAAGCAGCTTTTTCGTATAATCGCTGACTTTTTTCAAAACGACCTCATCTTCTCCTTGCGATGAGTATATGTACTGGCCATTTCCGATGTAAATTCCCATGAAGGTCGGAGCACCTTTTCCATTCGAGGAAAAGAACAGCAAATCTCCAGCCTGGATTTTGTCTGTCGAGACGGACTTGCCCGCCTTGTACAGCTTGGCAATCGTGTTGTCAATCGTCAGTCCGGCCTGTTTGTACACGTAGGTAGCGAGTCCCGCAGAGCCGAACGAGTTCGGACCAACCGCCCCGTATTTGTAGTCTTTGCCGATCAGGGATGTAGCTGTCTGGACGATTTTTTCTGACTTGACCAAATATTGCGAATCCACAGTCTGAGCGGCGGCCTGTCCACCTTCTGCGAACAGAAGCAGGGATGTACTCAGCATGACGGCGACAGTCGACTTTTGCAACCAATCTCGTTTCGTCATTCGTTCTCCTCCTGGCTGTGTTTTTTCCCAACGGATTGGGTACAATCCCACTTTACTGGAAAAACCCGACCCGTATAAGTCTGTAAATCTTTCCAACAAAGGATTTGATTACATAGTCGGATGACCATAGTCCTGTATTTCAGACCTTTCTGACCGATTCGTCCCATGCCTTTTCCCATGCCAAAAAGGCCCTTGTCCGCTCCTGGGACAAGCGCCTGCCCGCGTGCAAGGTTCTGACAACGCTAGCGAGGTTTGCGTTTGCCTTTCGCAAGCGTATTGCACAAAAACTGTACCGTTTCTCCCATTTTCAGCCGATGCGAGCCTTTTACGAGAAAAGTAGTGTCGGGCTTCATTCTTTTGGCGAGATTGCGGTGCAATACCTCTTTGTTCGGGCAATGCATGACCCGGTTCGCGGGAAAGCCTGCCCGGATGGCCGCGCGCGCAATATGGCGGGCACTTCGCCCCAACGTGTACAAATAATCCACATTTTTTTGGCTCAAATACTCGCCGACTTCCTCGTGGCCTCGCACTTCGTAGTTCCCCATTTCCAGCATGCTCGCCAGCACCGCGATTCTGGTGCCTTGTCCGGACTGGCTGAGCACGTCAATCGCAGCCTTGGCCGCATCCGGATTGGAGCTGTACGTGTCGTCCAGCACCTGGACATTGTGGGCCAACCGGTAGCTGACGAGCCGCTTCCGCTGCGGCCGGAATTGGCGCAGCCCCTCCCGAATTTCCTGAAACGGGATGCCGAGTGTATGCGCAACGGCAATGGCCGCCAGCGCATTGTGCACATTGTGTTCTCCCAAAATCGGAATAAATATCGCTTCTCTCTGCTGCTGAAACGAACAGACAAACGAAATTCCGCCTTCCTCCCGTGCAATGCTGTCCGCCCGGTAATGCGCTTCCTGCCCGACCCCGAACGTAACGAATCTGCCAGCAAACGTCCCTAAAAAAGGTTGTTGGGTAAACTGGCGCGAGTATGGACAATCCCAATTGAGAAAGACGATACCGGTAGACTTCATGTGGCGGATCAACTCGGATTTTGCCATGGCGAGCCGTCCGACATCTCCGCCGAAGTTGCCAATGTGCGCAGTCCCGATGTTCGTAATGACCCCCAGATTCGGTTGAATGATCTGGCAATGCTGGCGAATATGGCCACTTCTCAGCAACCCGAATTCCAGCACAACCGCTTTGTGCTCGTCCCGCAAGCGACTGACATGCGCTCTCGTATTGCCCAAAAAGTTCTTGTTGTACATCGAACGATATGTGGACATACGTCTTTGCAATATCGTATAGATCATTTCTTTCGTCGTCGTTTTCCCGGCGCTTCCCGTCACCGCGATCACCGGTTTGTTCAGCATCACCGTCTTTGGCCGAGCTGGTTTCTTGCCTTTCTTTTTCACTGACAATCTCCCCTTCACCCCTGCTCTTCCAATCCGCTTCGGTATTGTATGTCCGAGTGAGACAGCCTGTATAGACCGTTATCTATGAAAACGTTCCGCTTCTATCCAAAACAGGCGGAAGACTTTCGGAATAGAGTAGAGGGAAGAGGTGAAGCCAATGAAAAAGAAAGTCACCATCGCCGCAGTTGGCGACATCCTCATGTGGAAGGAGCAGGTGGCTTGCGCCAAGCTGACTTCGATGGATCAGTATTCCTTTGCGGAGATGTTTGCTCCCGTCGCCCCTATCCTGTCAGGCACTGATCTTGTCATCGGCAATCTGGAGACGACGTTTTCCGGCAAAGGCCAGCCCTACCAGATCGGCTCGGCACGAACTGGCTATCCTCGGTTCAACTGTCCCGACGAGCTGGCGCGCGATCTTAGACAAGTCGGCTTTGACATCGTAACAACCGCAAACAACCACTGTCTGGACGGAGGGCCAAACGGACTTTGCCGCACACTGGATGTCCTGGATCGCTACAAACTGGCGCACACAGGCACGTCCCGCTCCCCGCAGGAGGCGAGCACTCCTTTGATCCGGGAAGTAAACGGCATCCGCATCGGGTTGCTTGCTTACACGTACGGAACGAACAAACAGGTCATTCCCGCGCACATGCCATGGCTCGTCAACCTCATCCGCCGGGAAGCCATTTTGCAGGACATCGCGGCCATCCGCCCATTCGTCGACCTCGTAATCGTCGCCCTGCATTTTGGCGTGGAATTCCGCTACACCCCGACAGCAAACCAGCGCCTGCTCGTGCAAAGCCTGCTCGACCAGGGCGCAGATGTCATCCTGGGCGCACACCCTCACGTGCTCCAACCCGTCGTCACTCCCGCAATTCCCCTTGCGGATGGCAGGAAAAAGCGTACTCTGGTCGCCTACTCGCTCGGGAATTTCACCTCAGAGAAAATGCTGCACTTCGCTCAGTCACAGGTCGGGGCAATTTTGCGCTTTTCCGTGGAAAAGGACGCGCAGAAGCAGGTCGCCATCCGTCAAATCTCCGTCATTCCAACCTACTGCCAGCGCTACATGCAGGACAGCCGCATCCGGTTTCGGGTGATTCCCATTCGCTCGTACCTGAAGTATCCGGACATGAACCTTCCCCTGCTGCAACGAAAGAAACTGCTGCTTCTCTGGAAACGCGCGATCCAGATTATCGGTCGAAAGCCAGGCATCCTGATCGAGTAAAAGGGGGCGCCAATAAAGCCCCTTTCCTCTTTTCCCGGCTATGGGTCTTGGCTGCCCCTTCATTTGTTGGCAAAAAAAAGGGGCGACTGCTGTAGCAATCACACCCTTTGCTCCCTTTCCCGGCTTATCGCATTCACTTTTGATAGACCGCCGTCTGCTGCAAGGAAGCATCTTTGTCGGGCACTTCTGCAGACAGCACCTCGCGCAACAATTGCTCGGCCCGCTCGATGCCCCAATTTTTTACGAGAGCCATTTCGCTTGCCATTAGCTGTTGGGCATTGTCCAGCATCAGCTTGTCGCTGGTGCCCAATACTCTGCCCTGACTGATCCGCCACAAGTCCCGGATCACTTCGGCCTGCTCAAAAATATCGCCGCTCTTCATTTTTTCCGTATTCTTCTTGTATCGCTGTTGCGCATTCAACGTAGAGTCAGGACGCTCTGTCCGCATGACAGCCAACACTTCGTCCAAAATGTCAGCGTCTACGACCATGCGAATGCCCAGTGTGGACATTTTTTCAACGGGGACCATGATATTCAACTCTTTTTGCAGCATGTGGAGCACATAATAGAGCTGCTTTTCACCCAGAAATTCCTTTTCTTCCAGCGCCTCGATTACGCCTGCCCCGTGCATCGGGTAAAAAATCTTGTCACCTACTTGAAACATACGTCCACCTCCTGCAATGCGATCTTCTTCATTATAACACAGTTTTCGAATTTAAAAATTTTTATTTTATCATGCACTTTTATTTTAAGTCAATATTTAATTTTGGATAAAAATGCATGAAAAATGGGTGAAGAAAGCCTACTGCCCACAAGGAGTCTTTTTTGCTGTTTGGGTAACTTTCCCGTGCTTTGCGCGTCTAACCAGTCAGAGAAAGGATGACGCTTGATGAAAAAAACGAGACAACTAGCCCTGGCAGCAATGCTCCTTGCCGCATCCGTATGCTCACCGTTAGCCTCGCCAAAAGCAAGTGCAGCAAGCACCACTTCGACCACAACGAACACTGCCGCCCAACTCTCGAAAATATACCGGATCAGCCTGGATGGAAAAAAGCAAACGCTCATCGCGCAGCTCCCCGCTGTGCACCGCGCGAGCATGTCGCCGAGCGGTCGGTTTGTGTATGCGGAAAAGCAAGGCTTCAAAAAAGGGGAACCGACCATCTTCTACTTGTATGACAGCAAGACCAGGCAACTGCGCCAACTGAGCGGTTTTGCCAAGTGGGCACAGAAAAAGGACGAGCTTCTCCTGATGGAACAGGCCAGCCTGTACCGCTACAACCCGCTCACGAACCAAAAAACGCTGCTTGTCAAAGGGACTGCCGACACACCGATTCTCGATTATGCGCTTGCACCGGACGGCCACTACCTCACTTTTATCCAGTCGGATCTGAAGGAAGCAAATTTGCAAAAGCGCCACAAGCTTTACCTGCAAGACATGAATACGCTGAAAATGAAGGTCAACGACCAATTTTCGCTCCCTGCTGAAGAAAAAAGCACGCAGGCGGTAAATCTGCTCTACTGGATACCCACGTCCAAAAAAGTGCTGTACAAGGCAAACGGCACCATTAAAGAGCTTGATTTGCCGACAGGGCTCAAATACACGCATTCGATCAAAAGCTTTCCTTCGTATTCGAACGATATGAAGCTGCGCTTCGACGTCAAAGAAGGGCACGGCTTTATGACCGACCTGCAAACAGGCAAAAGCGTGCCGACCGCCGAGCACCCTCATTCCGTGTACATTGACCGTGATTTGACCAAAGTTTTCTGGTCCCCGACCGGACATAACTATGTCGCTGAAAAATTTCTCTCCACCTCCAATGCCCAGGATGCGAACGAGCAGCTTGTCATAAAGACGGCGAATCAAACGTTTACCTACCCGCTCGATGGCAGTCCTTATTTGGATACCATCGACAACATTCAATTTTTGGGATGGGCGGCAGATGGCAAGTCATTTTTTGTCGGAGATTTGGACTCGGTGCACATGAGCCGTTTTGCAGGGTGGTAATCGCGTGTGAGGCAGCAGAAGGGGCAAAGGCTTCCTGCAACAGTGGTTGTGGAGCAAGAAAAAGAGAAGGAGCCGCAGCTTTTCTGTTCATGACGGGCTGTGGCTCAAAAGATTGAGGCGTAGATAAGGTTATTTCTTCTTGTGTTGTTAGAATGACAGCCAGAACGGACAGCCAAATGATTGCGTATATTGCGATTATTTTTTGACCGCCCTCTCTTATCCCCCAGACTCATCTTCCCCACCCCGAACACAGCAAAGCATCAAACGAGTTGGAAATGGAAGGAGCTGAAAATCATACCCATATTCAATTTGCTGCGGGAAAATATTATGTGGATGTTAATAAAAAAAGTCACGACAAGCGACGGGAAAATCCGCGTGAATCACTATGACTATGTTCTCGTTTACAAAAATTTGGAATGGAACGTATTAAACAACCGAATCACGTACACAGGTGAATGACATCATGATAGCCTATGTTTACTTCGTCTCCAAGTGGGATGACAGATTCATTGACATCCACGAATAAACAAAAATACCCCGCAAGAAGGACACAGGAAAGTGACCGTCTTGCGGGGTACTGTAACTCACCGATTCTGCGTCTGTTTGGTACGATAAAACTCATTGAACAGCTTCATCAGCGCCCGCTTCTCGATGCGGGAGACGTACGAACGGGAAATGCCAAGCTCCCGAGCGATTTCCCGCTGTGTCTTTTCTTTGTCCTGATCCAGGCCAAACCTGCCGATGATGACCTCTTTTTCCCGTGCGTCGAGGATGTGGATGTGCTGATAAATTTTGTTGGATTCCAGCTTGAGCTGTACCGCATCCACGACTTCGCCCGTGCCCTCTACTTGCCAGGATTTAGCGAACCTACATTTCTTGAACCAGGATTATTTGTCTTTTGTATCGGTAAGAATGCTAGTTAATAGAATGGCGGCAATCAATGATAGGAGCCACTCTATTGTGCCGTTTTCACTATCAAGACTAATACTATTTACAGCAAAATGAATGATAATAGTGAGTAGTAATACTACTAGTAATTTTAATATTTTCATTTAATAAATCCCCCCAACTAATAAACACTATCTTAGCACAAAACTTAAAATTAGAAAATTATTAATCATTTGTAAAATAATTGAAAATTTTCGTTTTATGCTTTATTATATTTACTGTAAATTATAACCAAGAAAGGTGAGTTTAGTTACTATGAAAAAAGTACTATTATGCCTATCTTCCCTAGTATTATTACTAACGTTAGCAGTCACCCCTTCATTTGCAGAAAAGAGATTCCTGAAGCGTACACTGTTAGACAGTACGGAGGAATTTAAGAGTTTAATGGAGGAAAACGGAGAGATTGCTTTCATCAACCAAAAAGACGTTGACTTAGCGGAGTTAAGAAAAGAAATTCCATTCGGTGGGCTTATTGTAAAAGAAGCCGAGAATTCAGCATTCAATCAAGCAAATAAAGATCAGAAGTTTACTTATTTCGGATCTTTTAAAGACAGTGACGATAAAATTGTACCAGTCTATCTGACTTCTGACAGTGAATTATCTGAGAAACAATTCAGAGAAATCGGAAAGGAGATATTAGACGAATATAAAGATAAGAGCGAAGAAAATATTGAGATGAATGAAAGTAAAAATCCATTAAGAGCACCTACCCTCCAATACTACCCAACAAGTAGGGCACTTAAAATTAATGTATCGGAGGATGGTAAAGTTTTTTGGAATACGGAATATCGAGTATCACTAGCGTTGCATTAATATAACCAGAACAAACACAATATTCAGTATTTTTATATTGAATATGGAAGACACAAAAAAATCCTTTACAATGGAATGGTCAGGTAGTTTCTGTCCAAATCCACTGAAAGGATTACATGTATGGACAAGAATACCTTATTTTCGTCATTTGGTAAATGGGTTTCGCCTATTTTTTCGAAACGTTTTTTTGAAGATTTGGCTTCTAGTGATCACGACAAGTACGTCAAAAAGCTGACGACCTCCGCCTATCTCCTGTTGTTTCTGCATGCTCACCTTCAGCAGCGAGAAGGATTACGGGCGATTGCAGATGACGCGTTAGGAAGGAAATTTCAACAAGAACTTGGCTTTACCTCGATCAGTCCTTCCCAACTTTCACGCAAGCATCAGCAGTCTCATTCCAACCTGTTACAACGTGTGTTCAGGGACTTGGTTCAACGGATTCGGCTATGCTCTCTTCCCCCAGCGATGAAACGTGATTTTCGCATCGTAGATGCGACCACGATCCCTTTGTGCCTCCATACATACAAGTGGGCGACCTTTCGTGAGACAAAAGCGGGAGTAAAACTTCACTTCCGGGTCGCATTTGCTTCTTCAGAAGACGTTTATCCGGAAAGGGTACAACTGACGCCAGCACGTGTTCATGACCGGACTCAACTCGATACGCTCGTAGACCATCCGGGTACAACGTATGTGTTTGATCGAGGATTTGTAGACTACGCCAAGTTTGACGCGTTCTGCGAACGCCGGATCTTCTTCGTTACGCGAGTAAAGAAGAAGGCAGCTATCCGGTATCTGTTTGATCGTCCGGTTTCCGAAGGGAGTTCCATCAAAAGAGATGGTTATGTACAAATGGGGACACAGCAAAAGCGAATGAAACATGTCCTTCGCCTCATAGAGACAACCGATTCACAGGGAAATCCCCTCCTGCTGATCACGAATCGATGGGAGTTATCTGCCGAAGAAATCAGCGAGATGTATCGGAGTCGCTGGGCCATTGAAATCTTCTTTAAATGGTTGAAGCAACACGTGAAAATCACTTCGTTTTACGGAAAAAGCCAAGAAGCGGTTCTGAACCAAGTGTTCATTGCCCTGATCGCCTTTTGCTTACTTCTCTTGGCCAAAATCTTCTCTGCTTGCCAAGAAAGCTTGTTGCAAATCTATCGGTGGTTACGTGTGATGCTCTGGGAGGATAGCCGAATCTGGTGGGAGCGATTAACCTCGAAACGAAGAAAGCCTGATCCATAAGCAGGAAGGAAACAGTTGTGTAGCATCTGGTTTAAGTGTATATAAATGCCAAATGGACGGAACTACCTTTGTGGGTCACTCCGTTCTTTAGCCATTTGGAAGTGGAATTTAGTTCAGAAAAATCAGTTTATTAATCCTGGCGAATTTTATGCAACGCTAGTGATCGAGTATATATAGGTGGGACAACTACTAAAATAAATTATTTTTATTTAAGAGCAGATCATAAGAGTAAAACTTCTACTGATATTACTGGCTTTAAAGCTCAATGGTGGCCAAGATGGCATTCTTACACAGATTTACTAGATCCAATGCCGGTTTCATCTAAAAACAGAACCAGTCAAGTATCAATCACCATTCCGGCCGCTATCACTTGGGTAACAGATATTAATAGCGATGTAAAAATTGAGAGTACGTTTGATCAAGTAGATGACCATGCAGTATGGTATGTAACAAATCCAATGCCGATTGGTCCATATAAGCAAACGATGCCAAACTTCAGTTTTTCTCAAGGTACCCATATTGAGGCAGATAGAAGCAGAGATGGTTTTAGAATGAATGTGAATTATGACATTTGGAAAAGTAACTCACATAACATTAATTCATCTCCATGGTTGTGGTGGGAAGATATGATCTATTTTGTATTAAGTGACGATGATTTGAATTTTAATGACTAAAAAATAGCGCCTAGGGCTACCTAGCTACGATTAGCAAAAATCATGTGAACGCTCACCAAAATGTTGACCACTTTGCTCATCATAAAGTTACCCACCTGACAGTTTGAGCACACGTCATCATTTTCACACCTAATTGCAAATGTTTTTCTGAGCAAAGGATCGTCAGGGGCTTGCGTAGCAAGGGGTTTACCCTTTATCCTTGACGATCCTTGGTGCAGGAAATAAAATGCTGCTTTGTGTGAAAAAAAGCATCGCAGGTGGTCAACTCGAAGATGATCGTTTGCTCCAAAAATGGTCAACTTTTTGATTAGCATTCACAAAATCACCCGCAAGTAGGTCAGTGACCATCTTGCGGGTGACTTATTGGTTTCCAGCTTCCGTTAGCACGCACCCACTCACCGATTCTGCGTCTGTTTGGTACGATAAAACTCATTGAACAGCTTCATCAGCGCCCGCTTCTCGATGCGGGAGACGTACGAACGGGAAATGCCAAGCTCCCGAGCAATTTCCCGCTGCGTCTTTTCTTTGTCCTGATCCAGGCCAAACCTGCCAATGATGACCTCTTTTTCCCGTGCGTCGAGGATGTGGATGTGTTGATAAATCTTGTTCGATTCCAGCTTGAGCTGGACGGCGTCCACCACCGCCGCCGGAGCCATTTCTGCAAATTAGGTCTTTTGGGAGATGATTACCCGAGATAGGTTCTAAAGGTAAGCCGCTCTCCAAACTCTATGTAGAACTGCTTCAAGCCAGAGACAGTAATTGGTTATGTATAGTCAAACATGCCTTATCGAGAATGTTTTGTAATAATACAAAAACAAACCAAAGAACCAAGAGCTCCTCCGGCAAGTAATCCTAGTACGAGAAAAGGAGCATCTAAATCTGGTTGCACCTGCACTTGCTAATGGGGAAGAACATAATATCGAAAGGCAAATAGCTTTCGAGTCTTTTTCTAAATTTGAAAAAAATATTCAACTAGCAAAAGATTTAAGTGACGAAGAGATCGCCAGAACTGCATTTGAAAATCTAACTCCAGAAGCTCAGCAAAAGTTTATAGATTTCATGATTAAACAAAGCAAACAGGGAAACTCTAGTTTATTGGAGTTTCATGAAAAAGCAGTTGGTAAAATTTCAATTGATACCCTAGAACGTGCAAATGTAAAAACAAAAACGATTTCTAAAAATATGGTGGCTAAAGCTGCCAGTGAACCACTTGACATTCTGTCATCTCGTCTTGATAGATTAAATTTGCCTAGACCTGTTTACTACTCAATGATGGCTGTTGGTGGAGGGATTGCAGCTGCTGCGGTTAACGGCCCTTTGCCAATCGGTGATATTATTGGTGTAATCACTGCTATAGGAGCTGGGGTAGTTGTTGGAATCTATTGGGATGAAGTGGAAGGTAAGTTTGAAGGGATTGTAAGTGCGTTTAAGGCTGCATTCAGTTCTATGGCAAATAAGATAGATAAAGCATTTACTTCACTTTATGCCCAAGCAGTTATATATTTTGCTGATGTTCCAAAAAATTGCTGAATAAAGATGGGGACGGAGTTGATCTCGGAAAATTTACTGACAAAGTTAGAGGGCGTACAGCTTATCGAGATCCTAAAACAGGCTGGGAGATAGACAAAGATAGGGCAGGAGGAAACAGTCATGGAGGAAGGAAGCGCTTGGAAGTTAAAAAATCCTGCTGGAAAACGAGTTGCCACTCTTAACGATGAAGGCAAAATTCTGCGTGACTAATAATCTAAGATGGGAGATACTATGACCAAATTTGAAACTGTAGTAAAGTCGCTTTGGAATGAAGAATGGGATATATCCATTGATCCTAACAGGGATTCAGACTCAAGTACTGTGCTGTTAGAACATAGCGAAATCGTTTTCGAAAAATTTTCCAGTCAAAGTTTAATCATTGACAGATTTCCAAGAATAATTGAAGATAACTTCAAATTTTCTGCGCTAAATGTAAACTTTTCCATGGTTGAAGATAAACAAGCTCTTAAAGAACTTTATATGAAAGAAGAGGAAAAGTATCAACGGCTGTTCAAATTACTATGGGCTTATGATTCTGTATGGGTTGAGACCTCTCTACGAACCGAAAATGCTGAACGTATAAAAGAAGTATTACATGACGAAACAAAAGAGCGTCGTGTGATTACTCTTCAAGATACCCTGAATGAGGGGGATACTGACTATTTAAAAGTTGACCATGTAGCAGATTTAGAAGTTTTACTAGAATTAGGCTTACGTGAAACGGTTTCTACCGTTTTTGTCTTTGAAAAGTTAAAGATTTGTATATGGTCTAACTATGATCTAAATATGCCCGCTTATATCGGTAATCTTGACAGCCAAGAACTTCTTCAAACAATTGCTACAACTGAAGGTCTTTATTTACGCCCTTTTATTAAGTAGTTGGTTGATAATGTCAACGCCGACAAGTAAAGTCGGCGTTGACAACAACCGTCATACTCCGTACTGAGCATAAAGAAACCAGCAACCATATCCCGCAACAAGATAAATGATCGCTCTCAGTGGCTTGGGCAGCCGAAACAAAATTTTACCGAATGCCAATGTCATCACGAGCAACGGTACCGCTACCCATAAAATTAACTTCAAGATGCCACCAACTATAAGGTCAACGAACGGTTCCATAGGTTCCATACTCACTCCTTGTACACTTGGAAAATTCCCCCTTTCCTCATTCCCTTCAACCGCAAAAAATAAACAACCTATCCAACGAACGAACAATAGACTGTTTGCAACTCGCTCAGAAATTTTTGCCTACGCACGGGTGAGAACTGTCTGTACGATGCTCTTGGTGTTCTTGAGCAGGCGGGCGATGTCTATGTCTTCAAACGAAAATCCTTCTCCGTTCGCGGGACGTAAAACTCGCACTGGCGGTCGTTGAGGCTGGACAAAACATCCTCAGTTGAAACCACTGCCACTCCTTCAGTCCCGATATGTGGCTTTCTTTTTTACTCTCGAAATATTTCCAATTCTCGATTACTATAGATAAAAATGATTTGAAAGGAACTGAAGTATGAAAGTAATTACGCTTTGTGGTTCCACCAAATTCAAAAAACAATTTGAAGAGGTAAATGCAAAACTTACTATCCAGGGGCATGTTGTTATTAGCTTAGGGTTCTTTGAACAAAGTGAAGGGATCGAAATAACGCCTGAGCAAGAGGCACTATTTGAGTTGATTCACTATAAAAAAATCGATTTAGCTGATGAGATTTTTGTTATTGATGTCACCGCCGAGATATAATTGACCCAGGTTCGCCGGAAAGAAAATGACCCACCCTTAGCGAATATATCCCCTTCGGTATTAACGGCCAAGTTAATTTTCGGAGGGAGACACATGCTAAGGAGTGGGATAGTGATATCGTTACATACCATGAGGGCAGAAGGCAAGAGTATTCGTGAAATTGCCCGTCTAACTGGGCATTCTCGAAATACAGTTCGCCGATATCTCCGGGGTGAATTCATTCCCGAAAAGGGAACCCGTAAATCTCGTGGTTCCAAGCTTGATCCATTCAAACCGTTCCTGCAGGAACGTCTTCAAGAAGGTATCTATAACTGCGAGGTTTTATTCGATCTTCTACAAGAAAAGGGCTATACCGGGGGACGTACCATCTTGAAAGACTATGTGAAGGATTTCCGTCCTCCCAAACAAGTTCCCGCTGTTCTTCGTTACGAGACAAAACCCGGTGAATATGCACAGGTCGACTGGGGACTGTGTGATTACGTAGATTTGGACGGTACCGTCCGAAAAGTGCCGGTATTTGTCATGGTACTGGGGTACTCTCGTTCCACCTATATCGAGTTCACAAAGCGTTGTGACATTCACAGTTTTCTTCGTTGCTTGATTCATGCCTTTGAATATTTTGGAGGTATCCCAAAAGTCATGCTGACCGACCAGATGAAAACCGTCGTACTGGGCATGGGAGATGATCGAAAACCTCGCTGGCACCCGCTTTTTGCTGACTTTGCCGCAGCGATTGGGCTTGTTCCAAAAGTATGCAAAGTTCGTCGCCCCGAAACAAAGGGAAAAGTGGAACGAGGCGTTCAATACGTAAAAAACAACTTTCTTCCTGGCAAACGCTTCGTTGATTTACAGGATCTCAATCAACAAGCCCTACACTGGTGCGAGCGGATTAACCGCCGTATTCATGGAACAACTGGCGACCGCCCCTTTGACCGACTCCGTGAGGAAAATCTGTCGCCCATCCCTTCAACTGAACGGTGGGAAAAATACTTACATGAACCAAGAAAGGTCAGCCGAGACGGATTTGTTAGCTACGATGGTGTACGATATGGCGTTCCATGGAGGTACAGTGGACGTGAGAGTACCGTTCGCGAAGTGAATGGGTGGGTGGAAATCTGGGCCGACGGCACATGTATTGCTCGACATCAAAAGGTCTATCGATCCCGCACCACTGTTTTTTGCGAAAACCAGTACGCAGGTCTTTCGACCGCTCAAGGATATGCCTATCCACGTCCACAAGCCCGACAGATTTCACCGCAACAAGTGGAAGTACGTTCGCTGGACGTCTATGAGCAGCTGACGGAGGTGGGAGCATGATTGAACTGGAACAGGCGCGACTACGCCTCGAGGAACTTGGGCTTCAACAAGCGGCTCTCCTTTTGGATGCTCACTTGGAAGCGGCAAGTCATGGACAGCCCACTTATCTGTCCTTTCTCAACACGCTCCTTGATGCCGAGATAGCGGAACGTCAAAAGCGGAATATGGAGGTACGCACCAAACTTGCCCATTTGCCTTACCGCAAAACACTAGAGGAGTTCGATTTTGCTTTCCAACCTAGTATTGACGAACGATTGATTCGAGAGCTGGCCACGATGACTTTTGTAACCCGACACGAGAATGTCTTGTTCTTAGGACCTCCCGGAGTAGGAAAAAGTCATTTGGCGGTGGCGTTGGCTGTAGAAGCCATCTCGCAAGGGATATCTGTTTACTTTGTCAGTCTATCGCATCTCATCGAGGATCTGCGAAAAGCTTACATGGAGAACAGACTGGATAAACGCATCTGTATCTATATTCGCCCAAAGCTCCTCGTGATTGACGAGATTGGATACTTGCCGTTTGACAGTTTGGCAGCTAACCTCTTTTTCCAGGTAGTAAGTGCAAGATACGAGAGAGGGAGCATTCTGTTGACCAGCAACAAGAGCTTCGGGGAATGGGGGGAACTGATGGGCGATCCGATACTTGCTACAGCTATTCTGGATCGGCTCTTACACCACTCCCACATCGTCAACATTAGGGGGAATAGTTACCGACTTCGTGAAAAAATGAGGACTGGAGCCTACGGCTCTCCCTCTACCACCTAACCAACAAAAAATCGCCGGGTGGGTCAGTTCTAAACCGGCGAGGGTGGGTCAAAATAAAGTCGGCGTTGACAATTGACGTAAATAAATACATTGGAGAAAGTACTAGAAAAGAAATTGAATATGCAAAACGAAAGGGTAAGGCTATCACTTACTATTCTTCAAGTGATTTCATTTAATTGATACCTATCAAACTGTCAACGCCATTTGGCCGACCGGATGCTTGTCCCGCTCAAACGATGCTACGATTTTTTTCGTTCTGGGAGCAGAGCAAAAGGAGTACCCGAAGGCACTCCTAACGTTTTCATATAGTAGCAAGCATTTGTCGCACTTGCTACGCAACATTGCCGGATACGACAGTACATTTCACTCCAACTCAGCCATATTTACAGGAGAAAAAACCACTAGCCCGAAACCCGCTAGCGGTTTCTATCCGATTCATTTCCCCTGCGTCTGCTTCGTCCGATAAAACTCATTAAACAACTTCATCAACGCCCGCTTCTCGATGCGGGAAACGTACGAACGGGAAATGCCAAGCTCGCGGGCGATTTCCCGCTGTGTTTTTTCCTTGTCCTGATCGAGTCCAAACCTGCCGATAATCACTTCTTTTTCCCGATCATCGAGGATGTGGATGTGCTGATAAATTTTGTTCGATTCCAGCTTGAGCTGGACCGCGTCCACCACTTCGTCTGTTTCGGTACCGAGCACATCAATAAGCGTAATCTCGTTCCCTTCCTTGTCCGTTCCGATTGGATCGTGCAGAGAAACATCCTTCTTCGTTTTTTTCAGACTGCGCAAATGCATAAGAATCTCGTTTTCGATACAACGGGCCGCGTACGTAGCCAGCTTCGTTCCCTTTTCCACCTGGTAGCTCTCGATCGCCTTGATAAGTCCGATCGTGCCGATAGAGATCAGGTCTTCACTGTCTTCACCCGTATTTTCAAATTTCTTCACAATGTGCGCCACCAGCCGCAAATTGTGCTCAATCAGCTTGTTGCGGGCGTACGGGTCGCCTTTTGCCATGAGGCGGAGGTACTTTTCTTCTTCCGTATCCTGAAGAGGCTGGGGGAACGCGTTGTTCTTGACATAAGCGACAAACATGAGAAGTTCCTTGAACACAAGGGAAAGCGCCGCGATGATGCTGGACATGGCTGCCACCTCCACGTCTGGATAGCTTACTTCTATGCTTATGTGGGCGAATACCCAGATGTGCAAGTACCAACGGAAAATCGGCGTCTGCATCCGCGCGGGCTTGCCTTTGCATTTCAGGAACTGACGATCTGACTCGGTTGCTGCAATCGCAAAAGTGGCTCCTGTACCTGTTCCGGCTCCCATCGTCGAGGTGATACGCAGAGACGTCATAAATGGTTTGATGATTGGCATTCACAGGGGCGGTACATTTTTGTAATGCCACAATGGTTCCAACTTCACAGCTTCGCTTGTAATGCGAGGTCTGTTGCCTCAATCAGCTCAAACATGATAGAAGGGGGCAGTGGGAGAACTGTTTTAAGTACGGGGTAATCCCCAGGGGCTGTCACGTTCTCCCGGCTACCGCCATCATAGAACGACCAAGAAAAAAGGGGCTGTCCAGAAAGTCAGTGTAACCTGACTGCTGGACGCCCCGTTTTTATTAATGTGAAAAATAGGCACAAAAAAATCGCCACATCCTGTAGAATGGAAGTTACCACACCACCAACTCAGAAAGGGCGATTTTTTTGCGTAATCGAACGACTACTACTGAACAGTATATCACGGAACTTTCACTTCCTCTAGGGGATATAGAAAAGAATAGGATTGCCAAACGAAAACTTGCTCCTACATTCAAATCTTACGACAACAAGCAAATCCAAATGATTCTGGATTTGGAATTGTATATCCCGCCCCATCATGTGGCACGTGTCATTGATGAGATGATCGAGGCCATTCCAGACAAGCAGTTGTTCGCGCATTATACAGGGGGCGGTCGCAGCTCCTATCATCCGAAAATGCTGCTGAAAGTCATTCTTTACGGATACTCGCAGAAAGTCTATTCCTGCCGTGGAATCGAAAAGCTGTTGCAAGAGAACATCCCTGCCATGTGGCTGGCTGCGATGCAACAGCCCGACTTTCGGACCATAAACGAGTTCCGTGGTGTACGCATGAAAGCTCTCATAGACGAGTTGTTTGAAACCATGATTCAAAAGCTGATTGCGGACAATTACATCACGATGGAAAACTACTTTCTCGATGGCACGAAGATCGAAGCCAATGCAAACAAGTATTCCTTTGTATGGAAAAAGTCCGTACTTCGCTTTGAAGAGAAGCTGAAGGAAAAGATCCAGGAGACCCTTGCCCATATTCATAGCCTTACCCGACAAGAGGCTGGAGAGTATGTCGCTGTCCATTCAGAGGAACTCCCTGCCAAGCTCGAAGAAGCCGCCGCCGCATTGGAGGAAAAAGTCGAAGAATTGACGGAACAAATCGCTAACACAAGTGAGAGTGCCGAACGGAAAATCTTGCGCCAAGAGCGTAGTGCCCTGAAGCAACCCCTAAAACAAATCCGTGAGGATTTTCTTCCCCGCCTGACGAAGTATGAACAGCAAAAGGTCATCTTCGGTGAGCGCAACAGTTATTCCAAAACAGACCCGGATGCCACGTTTATGCGAATGAAGGAAGACCACATGAAAAATGGGCAGTTAAAGCCGGGATACAACGTGCAAATAGCCACGGAAAACCAGTTTATTTTGTCTTACAGCCTTCATCAACGTCCAACGGATACGCGATGCTTCATTCCACATATGGAACGACTGGCTGCGTCTTCTTTACCGATGCCAAAAACGGTCATTGCCGATGCGGGCTATGGCAGTGAGGAAAACTATTTGTATGCAGTTGGAGAAGAAAAAGAGCCGCGTTTTGATTTTCTCATTCCCTATAGCAACTACATGAAAGAGAAAACGAGAAGTTACCAAAAAGATATACGACATGCATCGAATTGGACGTACGAAGAGTTGGATGATCGATTCATTTGCCCTAACGGCCGAAATGTTCCATTTAAGAAATATCAAACGAAAAAAACACATTCTGGTCTGGAACAGAGCTTCAAGATTTATGAATGTGAGGATTGCAGGGATTGCCCACTCAAGTCAGCCTGTACGAAAGCAAAAGGAAACCGCCAGGTACACTGGAATACGATCTGGGAAGAGTTGAAAGCAAAAGCCAAAGGAGCCCTTGAGGATGACGAGAAGTCCGCTATCTATTTTCGGCGTAAAGTCGAAGTCGAAAGCGTGTTCGGTCACATCAAGGGCAATCGGTCGTTCCGCCGATTTTCCTTGCGAGGGTTGGATAAGGTTCATACAGAGTTTGGGATTGTGGCTTTAGCCCACAATCTACTGAAGGTGGCGAGCATCCGCCTGACTGCCTTCATCAATAAAGAAACGAAGGAACTAAAAAAATGGACGGGAACCTTTCGGTTTTCCGCCCATTTTTTATTTTGGGGACTTATTGGACAGCCCCTACTAATACGAAGGGGCTGTCTCAAACTACCATGGCCTGACAGCCACCACATTGAATGAAAATGTACTTGGCCTGTGAACCTGCTGATTTCATAATAAAATTAGCAGGTCACAGGCCGATACTTTTTTGGTGGCAATAACCCCGAGTCTCAAACCGGCCGACTGCACCTACGAGCACCGCCGATTGTTACCATGAGTACGTGTATAAAAATACTTTGCTTCGGGTGCATGGCCTGCATCATTTTCTACAAAGGAAGTGATGGGAATGGATGCAATATTAGAACGATGTGCTGGACTCGATGTACACCAAGAGACGGTGGTAGCATGTGTTATGTATGGTCCTTTGGACAGAAAACCGAAACAAGAAACCAAGACTTTTTCTACCACTACCAAAGGACTCCTTGAACTTCACGATTGGCTCCATCAATACGAATGTACGCACATTGCAATGGAAAGCACAGGAGTATACTGGAAACCGGTATGGAACGTTCTTGAAGGGAGCTTTACATTGGTACTCGCCAACGCTAAGAGAATCAAGAATGTTCCAGGTCGAAAAACGGATGTAAAAGATGCAGCTTGGATTGCTCAATTACTCCGCTGTGGGCTGATCACTCCCAGCTTTGTTCCGCCCGAAAATATTCGAGATTTACGCGATTACACTCGTTATCGGAGAAAGCTGCTCGGTGATGCTACGGCGGAAAAAAACAGAATCCACAAGATTTTGCAGGATGCCAACATCAAGCTGACAACATATGTGAGTGATGTATTCGGTGTATCCGGAAGAGCCTTACTCGAATCGATTGTGAACGGTGAGGTGCTAAGTCCAGACCAAGTAAAAGATCTAGTCAAAACATCACTGAAAAGAAAAGTTCCGCAACTTATAGAGGCTTTGAATGGTCGAGTTCGAGCTCATCATCGAAAAATAATCGGGATGCACCTCGATCACTTGAGGTATCTCGAAGAACAAATTAGGGAAATCGAAAAAGAAATCGACAGGCTCCTCAGTCCTCATTTGGACATTGTTGAACAACTCATCACCGTTCCGGGGATTCAAAAGGATGCGGCGGCGGTCATCCTAGCAGAAATCGGATACGATATGTCTTGTTTTCCATCGGATGCCCATCTCTCATCATGGGGAGGTTTAAGTCCAGGGAACAACGAAAGTGCGGGCAAGAAAAAAAGCTCCCGAACCACGAAGGGAAACAGGAGCTTGAAAGCCGTACTTTGCCAGGCAGCTTGGGCCGCGAGTAAATCGAAAGGCACTCGGCTCGCTTCGTTTTTTTATCGCATCCAGAAACGAAGAGGCCAGAAAAAAGCTACGATGGCCACGGCTCACCTCATATTACGTATTATATATCACATGTTGAAAAATAACATAACGTATCAAGAGTTTGGATGGGATTACTTACAAGATCAGGATCGAGTTGTTGATTATTGGATCAAGAGAATTGAATCACAAGGGTTCAAGGTAATGATTGAACCAACTGAGGTCGTGTAAGTAAATACCATATTTTGGATATATCTAGCAACCAACTGTAGTCCGTCCCTTTTTTTGCTTTTTAGGGGGGGCATTTTCGTATAAAAAGTCGATATTTCCACTTTGAGATACCCCTTTGTATGTCAGAAACGTTGATATAGCAATGTTTCAGATTTTTAAACGTTAGCGGATTTGCCCTTTTTGGAAAGCCCCTAGACAATCTTTTTGATGGCATCGAGTACCCGGTCTGCTTGAAAAGGTTTCACCACAAAATCTTTTGCGCCAGCCTGAATAGCATTTAGAACCATTTGTTGTTGTCCCATAGCAGAACACATTATCACTGATGCATTGGGATCGATTTTCTTAATGCCCTTTACGGCATCTATTCCCTCCATCACAGGCATTGTAATATCCATTGTAACTAAATCAGGCTTTAATTGTGCATATTTTTCTATTGCCTCCAGACCATTCTCAGCCTCACCAATTACCTCATGCCCGCCTTTTGTCAAAATGTCCGTTAACTGTAGTCTCATGAACGCAGCATCATCAACGACTAATATTCTAGCCATAAATCACATCTCCTCAACCTTTTGTCCCAGTAACATATACCCATTTTCAATAGGGAGTAAACAATAGCAATGGAATACTTGATTGGAAAGGATTCATGTAATAAGGAGAGCATACCTGTGTTTAACAAAATAAAAGTACATACTTTGGCAATCGAAAAGGGCAGACCATTTTCGAAAATGAAAAAAGCATTGCCAGCTAGCTAACCAACACTTTGCTCTTCTATTTGCGGAACAGATAGGAGAGAGATGAAAGGAATGCTGGCAATGGCTCAACAACACAATATCTAATACTTACGCGATGTAAAAGATCAATCCATCTCCCAGATTGCGAAGCAAATGGCGTCTCTGATTGGAACAAGAATTTGCAGGGGAAGAAGAAATCCGGAAAACGACCGCCCGCACCATGAAGGAACTGGGCCTTAATTCGTGCATCATCTGTTCTGAATCAGCAGTTCACAGCGAATGCTCCCGATCAAATCTGGATGGCAGATATCAACCTGCTTTCCAACGTTGAGAAATAGCTTTATGTTGCGCGAGCGTGATGGACTTGTAACCATCGGATATGCTGCACCGGTTCGATACGAATGGATGTACGCCCGAGATCCACCTAAATAAATGATAGAATCTCTTGATATATATTAGGTAAAGACACTTGGCGATCAGCGTACCCCGCCTCATAAACAGCTTTAGGCATACCATATACGATACATGATTCTTCAGCTTCAGCGATCACATGCCCCCGTTGCCGCTTCACTTCACTACAACCAATTAACCCATCCGTGCCCATTCCTGTAAGAATAACGACCAATAAACGGTCGCGATAAATCAAAGATGCGGAATGAATCGTAACATCAATGGATGGCTTGTACAATTTGCTCTCATCCAGCACAATTTTCAGTATGGTCTTTCCGTCATTTGTTTTTTGAAATAAAGTTTGATACCCTGCAGGAGCAATATAAATGATCCCTGGCATCACAACATCGCCATCTTCTGCTTCTTTCACTCTTAAATTACAAATAGTATCGAAACGGTCTGCCAAAGGTTTGGTAAATCCGGGCGGCATATGTTGTACAACCACAATTCCTGCCGGAAAGTCCGGCGTAAATCGCGGCAGAATGGATTGTATGGCAGACGGTCCACCTGTGGAACATCCGATAATGAGCAGATCAACGGAAGCGGAGCCCGGTTTCTTTTTTTCTTTCACTGCTTCTTTTACAGATGCAATATTGTTCCTTATGGGTAATTTTGCACTGGCAGCGGCCTTTACCCTCATCAGAAAATCGTCAATGATTTTAGGTTCCGCAGGATCCTTCATCAAGGAGTTTTTTGAAAAGAAGTCTATCGCACCTAATTGTAATGCAGTTAGAGTGGCTTCCGCTCCTTCGTCTGTTAGTGTGCTCAGCATTACGACGGCTACCGGATGGTATTTCATGATTTGTTCCAAGGCGGTTATCCCGTCCATTTCCGGCATTTTCACATCCATTGTAACGACATCCGGTTTGAAACGCTTTATCTTTTCTATTGCCTCCAGGCCATTGCGGGCGATTCCTACGATAAAAAAATCCGGATCCTTCTCAAATAAGAGGCTGATGGCCCTCCTCATGAATGAAGAATCATCGACGATCAGCACACCGTACCGATTCAATTGCCTTTGCCTCCTTATAAAAATGCCGAAAGCTGGCGTCTCATCAAAATGCCGAACTCTCAACGTCCGCTTTTTGGTAATAAAATGCCGCCCGAGCATTTATTGTTGCAAAATTGATGTTCATGCCCGTTATCGTTTCAGCATGTCCCAGAAATAAAAATCCACCCGAATTTAAACGATCGTAAAATTTCGCAACGACCCGGCGTGTTGTTACGGAATCGAAATAAATAAGCACATTTCTACAAAAAATGATATCAACTTTTTCGACCGCCGCCATATCCTCATCATCTAAAAGATTCGCATACCGGAATTCAACCCTGTCTTTAATGAAGCTCTTGATATGAAAGCCTTCATCTTGCGGAATAAAGTATTTATCCAACATCTCCTTAGGAGTCCGGCGGAAGCATAGCGAATTTTTATGGTACCACCCGCGTCTTGCAATTTGCAGAACTTTTTTATTGATGTCGGTTGCAATGATACGTACAGATTCCAGAGGTACAATCCCTGATTCTGCGATTGTCATCGCCAAGCTGTAAGGTTCTTCTCCCGTTGAGCAAGCTGCACTCCAAATCCAAACACATTCTTTATTCCGAAGTTGGGGAAGAACCGCATCCCTTAATTCATTTAGCTGGCTCTCTTCACGAAAAAAATAGGTCTCATTGTTGGTAATGAGTTCAACAAGGTTATTCCATTCTTGCTGGTTCCTTTTTAAGAATTCGGTGTACTCCCAGTACGACATATTTAGAACGGATAGTCTCTTCGACACTTTTGATGCAAGCGATGAAAGATTGCCCAAGTAATTCAGCCCGCAAAAATCATATATCATTTGCGCCAAATCGTTTAAGCACATATCATTATCCCGAATTTCGTTTTTGAACTCCATATTCATGAATGTTCCATCTCCCATATGAGCAGCGCATTGACAAAGTCCTTAAAGCTATCTCAATGGTTCAATTTAGAGAATAATAAAGAACTGATACTTTCCGTCGAACGAGTTAGGCTTGCACTATTCGAAGTGAATGATTAATTGTCGTGGATCGGTCTGCCAATTCTCGTGCAACCCCAACCATCCTTTCCACGGCCTGAATATTCTGTTGGACAACCTGTTCCGTATTGGAAATCGTCTGATCGAGCTTGTCCAATTCTTTCAGTTGAAATTTTGTTGCTTCCGTTACTTCTGCAGCCTGCTTTGCTACATTTTCGACGCCGTTTACAATATCATTTCCGTGTTTTCCCTGTTCCACTGCGGCTGCGGTAATCTGACGCACCTGTTCACGGGTATTCACTACACCCTTGATGATTTCTTCGACGCCGACGGCCTGTTCCTTCGTCGCCTGAGTCACCATAGCGGCCTGTTTTGTTACATTGTCTACCGCCCTTGCGATATTTTCACCTTGCTTAGCCTGTTCGCCAGTTGCTACGGTAATCTGAAGCACCTGCTCACGGGCGTTCGCTACACCCTTGATGACTTCTTCGACGCCGATGGCCTGTTCCTTCGTCGCCTGAGTCACCATAGCGGCCTGTTCTGTTACATTTTCTACCGCCCTTACGATATTGTTGCCTTGCTTTGCCTGTTCGCCAGTTGCTACGGTAATCTGAAGCACCTGCTCACGGGCGTTCGCTACACCCTTGATGATTTCTTCGACGCCGACGGCCTGTTCCTTCGTCGCCTGAGTCACCATAGCGGCCTGTTTTGTTACATTGTCTACCGCCCTTACGATATTGTTGCCTTGCTTTGCCTGTTCGCCAGTTGCTACGGTGATCTGACGCACCTGCTCACGGGCGTTCGCTACACCCTTGATGACTTCTTCGACGCCGACGGCCTGTTCCTTCGTCGCCTGAGTCACCATAGCGGCCTGTTTTGTTACATTGTCTACCGCCCTTACGATATTTTCGCCTTGCTTAGCTTGTTCGCCAGTTGCTACGGTGATCTGACGCACCTGCTCACGGGCGTTCATTGCCCCCTTGATAATTTCCTGAACACCGGCAGCCTGTTCCTTCGTCGCCTGAGTTACCATAGCGGCCTGTTCTGTTACATTTTCTACCGCCCTTACGATATTGTTGCCTTGCTTTGCCTGTTCACCAGTTGCTACGGTGATTTGACGCACCTGTTCACGGGCGTTCGCTACACCTTTGATGATTTCTTCGACAGAGATGGCCTGCTCCTTCGTCGCCTGAGTCATCATTTCTGACTGAATGGTTAAGTCGCCTACGGATTTGACGATTAGTTCGCTTCCCTTGGCCTGTTCAACGGTAGCAGAAGTGATCTGTCTGATTTCATTCGTAATTTTTTCGACTCCAGTTACTATTTTTTCGATGGCTACACCTGTTTCATCCGCCAATCTGTTTCCTTGTTCGACTTTTACCATACCAATCTCGATAGCTTTGATGGCATCGGTTGTTTCACTTTGAATCCCTTTGATTAATTGGGCGATTTCTTTTGTGGCTTTTGCGCTTCTTTCGGCGAGCTTCCTCACTTCATCGGCAACAACTGCGAATCCTTTTCCGTGTTCGCCCGCCCTTGCAGCTTCAATCGCGGCGTTAAGTGCCAAAAGGTTGGTTTGCTCGGCGATATCGTCGATGACTTCAATAATGCTTCCGATTTCTTCTGAGCTTTTCCCCAGATTGGTCATGACGCCAGAGGCCTGTTTTACGACATCCGCAATTTCTTTCATTCCTGTGATGGACTGACTAACCGCCTTTTGTCCATCTTCGGCATCCGTTTGAACCTGGCTTGTAAGTGAATTCACATTTTGCGCATTGTTAGCCACTTGTTCAATCGAAGCCGCTATTTGCTGAATCGATGCAGAGGTATCTCCGGCGATTTGCTGCAATTGGTCTGCATTTGCGGCAATGCCGCGAATCGATTTTCCCATCTGCTCAATGGATACGGAGATTTGTTCAACCGAACTTGCCGTGCTTTCAGCATTTCCGGCTACTTGCTGAATGGAAACGACCATTTCCTGGATGGCATTCGAGGTTTCTTCCGCCGAGGCAGTCAAGCTCGCCGCATTATCGGCTACACCTTTGATCGACTGTCCCATTTCTTCAATGGATGCGGAAATCTGCTCCACGGAACTTGCCGTGCTTTCAGCATTTCCGGCTACTTGCTGAATGGAAGCGACCATTTCCTGGATGGCAGTCGAGGTTTCTTCCGCCGAGGCGGTCAGGCTTACCGCATTATCGGCTACGCCTTTGATTGACTGTCCCATTTCTTCAATAGAAGCGGAAATCTGCTCCACGGAACTTGCCGTGCTTTCAGCATTTCCGGCTACTTGCTGAATGGAAGCAACCATTTCCTGGATGGCAGTCGAAGTTTCTTCCGCCGAGGCGGTCAGGCTTACCGCATTATCGGCTACGCCTTTGATCGACTGTCCCATTTCTTCAATAGAAGCGGAAATCTGCTCCACGGAACTTGCCGTGCTTTCAGCATTTCCGGCTACTTGCTGAATGGAAGCGACCATTTCCTGGATGGCAGTCGAAGTTTCTTCCGCGGAGGCGGTCAGGCTTACCGCATTATCGGCTACGCCTTTGATCGACTGTCCCATTTCTTCAATAGAAGCGGAAATCTGCTCCACGGAACTTGCCGTACTTTGGCTATTTCCAGCTACTTGCTGAATGGAAGCGACCATCTCCTGGATGGCATTCGAAGTTTCTTCCGCCGAAACGGTCAAGCTCGCAGCATTATCGGCTACGCCTTGAATCGACTGTCCCATTTCTTCAATGGATGCGGAAATCTGCTCCACGAAACTTGCCGTGCTTTCAGCGTTTCCGGCTACTTGCTGAATGGAAGAGACCATCTCCTGGATGGATTCCGCGATTTCATTCGCGGAAGCAGCCAGACGATCTGAATTATTGCTTACCCCTCCAATGGATTTCGATATCTCCTCAACTAGACCGGATGTGGACTCAATAGATGACGACTGCTGTCTGGTCCCATGAGAAATCTGTTCCGTAATTACGAAAAGATCCTTCAGATTTTGCTCTAATCTTTTTGAATCTGTTATAGCCGCTTCAATGGTTTCAGAAACTCCTGCAACTTTCATGAATTTGTGAGTAAGTTTTTTGGTCAAAGTACTCATTGACTGTTTTCCTCCCATTTTCAACTTCGTTGATGATGAAATTCATATCCAACTTGTTTAACAAGTGATCCAGACGAAGCAATATAATGAGACGATTGTCCATTTTACAGATTACTCTCATATAAGCCGTTTGTTCAGTAACGATCATGTCAGGAACCGGTTGTAATAATACGCTGTTTTTTGGACTTTATCGGTTCTTTCAAAAATTGAATTCTAAGATCGATTACGGGTATGATTTCCCCGCGAAGATTGATAACTCCGACTATGGATTTGGGTGTTTTGCAATCGATGGGCAGATATCAACGATTATCCCCTCCATTACTGTGAAAAATCGATATGGTTAGACCACATCATCTGTGACTTCGGACTCGATAGACTTAAAGTTATTTGCCAATTTGAATACTCCGGTTACGTCCAAGATCAGCGCTACGCTTCCATCACCTAGAATTGTGGCCCCCGAAACGCCTTCGACCTGTCCGATATAGGAACCTATGGATTTTACTACAATTTCTTGGCTGCCGACCAATTCATCGACAACCAGACCGAGTCTTTTTTCCGCCAGTCCAACAACCACGATAAATACATTTTTGGCATTTGTATTACCGGAAGGCATTCTAAAATAATCGTGAAGCCTTATAAGAGGAAAAACTTTATCTCTGATTTGTACAACAGCTTGTCCCTTGATGGAGCGTATTTCTTTTTTAGACATGCGAACGATTTCGATCACGCAACTCATGGGCAGGGCATAAATTGTATTATTTAACTTAATCAGAAGCCCCCGAACAATAGCTAAAGTTAAAGGCAATTTAATCGTAAACTTCGTTCCCTCGCCCAAACGGGTTTCTACATCGATTAAACCGTTTAATTTCTCGATATGATTTCGGACAATATCCATTCCGACTCCGCGTCCCGATATATCGCTGACGGACTGGGCTGTGGTAAAACCGGGAAGAAAAATAAGATTAATCAGTTCCTGTTGTGACATCATTTCGGCATTTTGAGCAGGAATCAGTTGTTTGCTAATGGCGGATTCTTTTACTTTCTGCGCGTTTATGCCTGCCCCGTCATCCTCTACCGTCAATACCACCTGATTTTCTTGGTGGGATGCCTTAATCGTTATTGTGCCCTTGGGTGATTTCCCCAGTTTTTTTCTGACTTCCGGTTCTTCTATGCCGTGGTCCATGGAATTTCGGATCAGGTGAATCAATGGATCTCCAATTTCCTCTATGACAGTCCGATCCAGTTCTGTTTCTTTCCCCTCAAGCAGCAGATTGACTTCCTTGTTTAACGTTCGGGACAAATCCCGTACCATTCTTGGGAACCGGCTGAACAACTGCTCAATGGGAAGCATTCGTGTTTTCATTACGGATTCTTGAAGTTCCCCGATAATTCGGTTGAAATGATTGGATATTTGCTCCAGATCATCAATTGTTTCGTCCGTGGAATAACGGTCGCGCATCAAACTTCCGACTTGGGCGATTCTTGTCTGGTCAATGACCAATTCGCCAACCAAATTCATAATGTTCTCCAAGAGATCGACATCAACACGAACCGTTTGCCCTATTTTCTTTCCTTCCGTTTCGCTCTTGCTGGGGGTTTTGTTATTTTTCTCCACGTCCTTTTTGGCTTCTGTCAATGACACAGTAAGATCATCCGAGCTGTGATTTGAGACAGGCGTCACTTTGACATCCTCAACATCAAGAAGCTCGCCCAATTTATGCTGAATAATTTCAGGATCCAAACTAGTTGTGATGATACAGGCGATTTCATTAAAGGTTGCTTCTTCGGTTATGCTATCCAGGTCTGGTTCCATCGAAATAACGGACGCACAATTTTTTAAATGGTTTATTACAATGTGGGCACGAGCAATTTTCATCTCGCACTGATCGGATAAACGGACTTTACATATCCACTTCGTTAATTCCTGTCTTTCATCCGCAGACAGATTACCCTCCGATCCAAAATTTTCTTCCAACCTGTTTTCCAACTGCTGCAATTGATGCACGATGGAATCGACATTCGTTTTTGTTGCACCTTCCTGTTCAATCTCTTTTTTTAACCCGTTTAAATGATCCAAACATTGAAATAAGATATCTACAACCTGTTGCGTCACCGGCAAATATTGATTTCGGATCTTGTCCAAAATATTTTCCATTTCATGGGTTAATTGTTTCATTTCCTCGAAACCCATCGCAGCCGATGAACCTTTTAAAGTGTGAGCAACCCGAAAAATGCTTTGTATGATTTGCGGGGACTCGCCTTGCAGTTCCAAATTCAGAATTTCCCGTTCCAGCAATTGAAGTTGTTCTTCCACTTCAGATAGGAAGACTCCCATCAGTTCCGAACGATTCATATGCCCCCCCCTTACCCTACAAGAACATGTTCTAGATTTAAGATGCCGATAAATCCATCTTCCGACTGACCAATCCCTTGAAAATAACTGCCGTCAACTCCAGAAACAATTTCGGTAGAGGGCTGTATATCGGAAAATTTGATTACCTGATTAACTCCATCTACAGCGATGCCGATCATTTCTTCGTTATGATTTACCACTACGATTCTCGCTTTATGAATGACGGACGTCTCTCCCAATTGAAATCTTTTACGCAAACTGATGATTGGCACAATTTTTCCCCGAATGTTCGTAACACCTTCCAAAAAAGCCTTACTGTTAGGCACTGCTGTTATTTTTTGCTTTTTTATAATTTCATAGACTTCGGAAATCTTAAGAGCATATTTTTCTGTGCCAAGCTCAATCACTATATACTGGTCTTGCTGTGAAACTTCCATTATTTCACCCCCCTGGGTATAGTCACTCAACCAAGGAATGCGGATTCGGATAGAAGATATGGCAGATCATGCCGGCTGTCTGTTATTAACATTCATGAGTATGGTACAGCTCAATAAAGTGCGATTCACACACATGTAGAAATACAGTCAAATAGTACGGATCAAATTGCGTGTTTCGACTTTTCCACAACTCTGTTTTGGCATCCGCGAACGAAATGCTTTTACGGTAAGGGCGATCCGAAACCATGCAGTCGAACGCATCCAATATGGAACAAATTCTGGCGTAGAATGGGATGTCACTGCCAATCAAACCGAATGGGTAACCCGTTCCATCCAGACGTTCATGATGGTAGAGAACCGAACTGGTAACATCCTGGTTGGTGATGCCCTCCTTCTGTAATAATTCGTTTCCCCACATCGGATGTTGCTTAATTAATTCCCATTCATTTTGGGTCAGTGCGGAGGATTTTCTTAAAATGGATCTTGGAACAAAAATTTTCCCGATATCGTGCAATGAACATCCCAGTACAAGTTTTTGCGTTTGCTCTTGATTTAAATTTAATTCTGCGGCCATTCGTCTTGCCATATTACTAACGCGAATACTGTGATGATAAGTAGTCGAATCGTGCAACCATAATTTGTGCAACCAACTTGCGATACGTTGATTCAATAGGATGTCCCTCCATTAAAGATAATGTTGACAGGACCCATATTGTTTTGTTACTTATTGCGTTAAGTGCCATACTCAACGATTTCGCACAACTGAACTTGTACGACATCAGGAGGGACAAAAAATGAAACATGCTATCGTGGGGCCAATTGAAAAAGAGCAGGAGGAATTGACGGACGAAGAAATTGTCAGTATGTTTTTGGCAACCTATCAACACTCCAAAAACACCTTGCGAAATTATAAGTACGCAATTGAACGCTTTCAAAAATTCATCGGTAAAAAAAGGCTTAATGACGTTACTTGGAGGGATGTCGAACTTTATAAACTGAGTCTGCTCAAGAGGGATGAAAACAATAATCGTCAGTATTCCACAGCGACAATCTCCGTATTACTGGCTCCGCTTCGTTCCCTTTATAAGTGGGGGAACAGTGTCAATATTAATTGTTTTTCACACGATCCGGCAGCATGCATCAAAAAACCGAAAGTTTCAAATAACAGCAGGCGTCATTTTTTAACGAAACATGAGGTTGTAAAGATATTACAGCAATTAAACACCATGGGACTTCGCAATTATGTCATCGGCTTGACTTTGGTTTTGCTTGGTCTGAGAGTTTCCGAATTGGTTTCTATTGAATGGGACGATTTTCATACGGATCCCATGGGAACTTCCATTTGGTTGACCGTGCTTAATGGAAAAGGTCGGAAAGAACGGGAGGTGAAGGTACCCGAGATGCTCTGGAACCTGCTTTGTTCATACCGTATAGAAGATAGAAGAAGTGGCAAAGTTTTTCCGATTACCACCCGTCAGGTTGAACGAATCATCGAAATCGCCCGTAAAAAAGCGAATTTTTCCAAGAAGGTAACCCCCCACTGGTTGCGGCACACCAATGCAACCTTGGCTTTGTTGAACGGGGCGTCCCTTCAACAGGTGCAACAGACTCTGGGGCATTCCCACATCAATACGACACAACGTTATATACATACAGTGGAGCAAATCAAAAAAGCAGCTCCGGATTTTGTCGAAGATTGCCTAAAGGAAGTACTCTAGTGAGCAAGCTGAAACATACTTCGTACTTCTATAAGAAAATGATTGAAAAAAATGTTTTCTCATGGTATATTTGGGTCGAGATTTGCAGAATATTGTATTAATATGTCGTACAAGTTCAGTTGTGCGACATTAATAATGATAATCATATTATCATTATCCCAATTAGCGGTAAATTCATACATAATTCGCCAAGATATCATTATCCGTAAGATAATCTCCATTCTCTTGAGACTGGCTTTGAGCCGCACACATCAATACCTACCCGTTTCGCTTACCTGTTTATATAATAAAGTATCTGTTTGTAGAGTAGAGAACTGAAACGAGTTCTGGCGACCTGAAGGTCGCCAGAACTCGTTTCAGTTCCCCCTCATCAAACCGTACGTGAGGTGGATCGGCTACACTGAATTCCTTCAGCACAAGGGAAAGCGCAGCGTTGATTTATGTGGGCGAATACCCGTAAGTGCAAGTACCAGCGGAAAAACGGGCTCTGCCTCCTGGCGGGCTTGCCTTTGGCTTTTCGTTCCTTTACATCCCAGTTTCAGGAAGTTGCAATTTGGATAAACTGCAAAATAATCGGGACGCCTTGGGAGGGTACCTCGCTCAGAACCAGCAGCCCGTTTTGCACGACATAGCTGTTGGGCGGTTGCAAAATCCCGTTGATGAACAAATTGACGATCGAAACCGACTGCTGTCCGAGAATCCCTGAGGTGCTGAGCTGTGGCGCGGCATCCGCGTCGGTGTACACATTTTTTTGTCCATCGGAAAACGTCGTGTATTGATAAATCGTGGTGGTCAGCAGTCCTGGCGTGCACGGACACGGCGGGCAAGGGGGGCAGGTAGGGCACGGCTGTCCCGGAAAAATGTCTGGACATCCCAAAGGCATGAGCTGATAACGCACATTTAGGGAGTACGTCCGATTGGCGGCGCTGCACTGGATGTTTCTTTGCTGCAAAACTTTTCCCTCCTCTCTATACGAATGATGCGTGCGTTTTTGCGGCTGCCGGTTCACCTCCAAAGCTTTCCATGCGTAACTCGGCTAAGCTGTTTTTTGTCCAACGAGAACGGGCAAAAAAGGAGCGTGCGCCACTTCTCCCACCCATGTCAGACAGTCTGGCGACGGAACGAGAGTACCCCAGGCATGTACAATCGCCTGGGGCTTCCCGTTTGAGTGGATCTCTTGTTTTAGTTGACGACGAATTCAACCAAGACAGGTGTCCCCGCATTCTCAGCGTCGCCATCCGGGATCGTGATAGTGGTTGTGCTGATGGTGGACGTGTTTCCTGGCTGCAGGACGCCGTTGATGTAGAGATTGTAGAAGGCAAAGGTGCTTGGGAATGCAGTAGCCGCAGTACCCGCATCTGTACTGAACTCGGTTGCTGCAATCGCAAAAGTGGCTCCTGTACCTGTTCCGGCTCCCATCGTCGAGGTGAAGCGCAGAGACGTCATAAACGGTTTGATGATTGGCATGCACACCAACTCCTCATGTAAAGTACGTAAGGAAAAAACCTTACAATACATATCAAATGAACGAATCTGCGTTCCCGAAACGGACAAACATCATCTGGGAGGACGTATTTTTTATCGGTTTCGAACCTGCACACCGTGTATTTATCTGCGTTGCCAGAACAACGCAGCCAGACGGAATGAGCCCTATTCGAAACAAAAGATAATCTAGGCTCCTTCTTGCTAGAAAAGTGCCCCCTCTTGCCTTGCTGCCCTTTCGGCACCTCTCTTCAATAGAAGAAAGGCAATAGCGCGTCTGTTCCCAAACGTTAGCCTTCTGCTTCCCCTTTATGACTCAACCTCTCCCCAGCTTGAAAAATAGAAAAAGCGCCCGCACTCAGCCGGACGCCCCTGCTCATTCCTCATATTCGATTGTCGCCAACAGCTCCACAAGCCCATCGCCTACGTGCTGCTCACCCGTCAGCGCAAACAAAGCTTCATTCACAGTCCCGTAGTTGGTCACTTGCCCGTAGAGCAAAATAACTGTCGGAAAACGGGCAATCTCCCCGGACAGGTTCGGCGGAATTTTTTCGGCAAAACTCTCCCCGGCGGATACGCACTCGCGCTGCAAATAAGCCAAAAACGCTGCCCGCTCCTCTACCTGCGCCACCGCGTGCACCTCGAAAAAATCTTCGTCAACCCAATCCAGCCCTGCGGCGGCCATAAATCCGGACGGGATCACGTCCCCGTCCTCCGTGTACTCAGGCTGCAGGAAAGACTGCAGCTCTTCGTCCGTCTGCAAGGTCGTTCCCCAAATCGCAACGACATGCTTCATTCCCCGTTCCCCTCCTGCCCGACATGATCTGCCTCCACTCCCGGCCTCTTCGTCCAACTCCGCAAGAACGAGCGGCAGCCCTTCTGCTTCCGGCAGGGCAGGCACGCTGCGGTCAAATAAGCCCGCTGGCTGCCAGACACGAGCTTTTCTCCTTCCTGCGGCTTCCACAGCGAACGAACCCAGCCCGCAGCATTGGCTCCCTGCGTTTCCGCCAAAAGCTCGCACCATGGCTCCCTTCCGGAAAAGGTCTTTTCCTGCGCGATTTTTGTCACCCATGCTTGCAAAATGCTGTCCGGCGCATACTGGCGAAACGCCACCCGGACGCGTTCGTCCCCTGCTCCGTGCATCGCGGCGTATTCGATCAGCCAGGAAAAGTCAGTAGCCGCTTCTTCCAGCGAACGCTCTGCAGCCACCGCTTCCAGCTTTCTGCGTTGTGCCCGTGCACATCCAGGCCATCCGCTCCGGCAAACGGCTCGTAGTTCCAGCTCTCTGCCCCGATACACCCAAGCGCTGTCACCCGGTCGACAAATGCCGTGAAGCTTTGCCCCAGCAAAAGAAACTCGCCTGTCTCATGCCCCCAGGCATACACGGGCGGATCGTCTGCGCCAGTTCGCAAATCCAGCAGCAGCATGTCGCCATTGCCTCCTGTGTGGAAGCAAAGATACCGCTGCTCGTCGCTCGGGTCTTCCTCGTCGCCAAAATAAGGCCACTCGAAGCCGTCCAGGCTCCAGCCGAGATCCCCGCTGAGGGAAAAAGGCTCGCCCGTTCTCGCTGGCAACGACCAGCCAACCTGGACGCGACTCGTCCCCGCAAGCAAAATCCGGCGAATGGCCGCAGGCAACCTGATCCCCAGCCGCGCTTCCGCCTCTGCGACTTGCTCTGGCGCAGCAGGCGGCCCGATGATGAGCGGCCAAATACGCGCCCCTTGTCTTTCCATGTCCGTCATAAGCGTTTTCCACGCGTGAACCCACTTTTCCATCTGCTCGCGCATTCAGGCAGCTCCTTTTTTGTCCATGCTTGGCTTGACCTGCTTTTTCTTATTGTTACGAATGTAGCCGTCGATTTTCAACCTTCCAAAGAACCAATTTCAACCAAATTTTCCACGCTAACATGCTCAAAACTTGGCTGGCCGCATGCTGACCGTACCTGTCGTCCCCAACCGCCACTTACCAATCACTCCAGCCGCTCCATCTCCCCATGCCACCGCACACCCGCATGCAAAAAAACGTTTCCTTCGAATCGGAAACGTTTTTCCTACACCGCTACGATCTATACCGACACCAATACCCTTTTGACCATATGGCGGAATTGATGCCCGCTCACCATAACCGTTCCGTCCTGACGATAGCCCAATGCCTCGTAGAGCTGGTACGCGCGGGGATTTTCCTTGTCCACCAAAAGGGCGATACAGTCATGACCGCGCTGGATGGCTTCCTGCTCGAACGCTGCCAGCAGCTTTTTGCCGATCCCTTTTCCCCGTTTGTCGGAGCGTACCGCTACCGAATCGAGGTAAAATTCATCGTCGCGCGCTTCCTTGACCAGCGTGGGAGCAATCCCCGTCCGCTCTTTCACAAACTCGACAAACGGCCGATCCAGCACCTCAGTCTGGCTGCCATGATAAAAAAGGGCAAGTCCCACAGGCTCGTCTCCTTCCATGGCGATGACCGCATTTTCGTAGCTGAGCCGATTTCGTTTCTGCGCGAAAAACTGTGCCATCAGCGAAATCGCCTCGCCAGCCGCAGCCGCTCCCGTCAAGGTATGGGCAATATCACCGATCGCCTGATAAATCAGCGGTGCCGCAAATGCTGCATCTTTCGGTTCCGCTTTACGTATCATGGTTCTCTCTCCTTGCGTGTGCGTGCCCATGCGCCGTCTCCGAAAAAGACGGCTTAGAAAGCGACACGTTTTTTTGCTGGCCAGAGCCAACATCAGTCTCATTGTGGCACACTTTGCACCCAAGGTCGAGCTATCCTCACAGCTGTCACAAATTAGCAACAAAAAAAAACCGCTCTCATGAAGAGAACGGTCTGTCCGCGCCTACCCGATCATTTTTTCAATGGTCAGCTTGCGCTCGTATCGCAAATCGAGAAACTCCCCGCTGCGCCGTACCAATGGCCGCATCGGCTCATCCGGGTGAATGAGGATCACTTCTACCTCATCTCCGTTGCTCAGGCGCGCTTTCGCCCCGACGTACAGCAAGGCGATGTATCGCACAAAAATAGTGACCACCTCGATGTTCAACAGCCCGTTGCACGCTTCCTTCCACAAAAGCTGCGCCGCCTCAAAGGGAGAAGTCCTGCCCTTGTAAACCCGGTCGGAACAGATGGCGTCAAATATGTCGGCAACCGCCAAAACCTGGCACTCCAGCGGGATTTCGTCGCCTTTCCGCTGCTCAGGGTAGCCGGAGCCGTCCAGCCGTTCGTGGTGAAGCAGCGCACAGAGCGCCAGCTTTTCTGTGCCGCCTTCCATCTTGCGAATCATTTCGTAGCCGTAGGTCGTGTGCTTTTTCATAATGGCAAATTCTTCTTCCGTCAGCTTGCCCGGCTTGAGCAAAATTTCCTTGGGAATGCGCATTTTGCCCACGTCATGCAAAAAGCCCGCGTTTCCCATAAACGTCACCTGCTGCTCGTCCCATTTCAGCAGACGGGCAATCAACGAACAGAGAATGCCTACGTTCAAGGAATGCCGATAGGTATAGCTGTCGGCTCCTTCCAGCACGTACAGGGAGCGAAACAGCCCCAACTGTTTTGTCGATTTTTCGAGCACATTTGTGAAAATTCGCGAAAAATGCTCCAGACTCGCCACCTTGCCTTGCTGCAACTGTTCGAAAATCATCCGTGTCTCGTCCAGGGCTTGTACGTAAAAAGCGACAGTTTCCTCATCCGCTTCCAACTGGAATAATTGCTGGGAAACCTGCTCTCCCGTTCCTTCTGTCCAAGGATCCACGATTGTTACCTCGCGCACTCGCTGTTTCCAGAGAAGATCCACATGTGCATACGTAATCGTCGTATTCTTACCGAGCAGCAGAACCCCGCTGCTAGAGTAGATGTCATCTGCCAGAACTTGTCCAATCAATTTTTGATTGACGGGTGCCGTAGGCATACAATCACCCTTTCCAGTCATGTATTCTCCTAAATTATAGAAAGGAAGGACGAGAGTTACAATCCTTTTTTCGACAATTTGTCAAAATTTCGCAAGCGGGACCTTCTGCATTCGCCGCACATACGATATAGAACGAATGCTGGCGGTAATGTGGAGGAGGGAACGCATTTCATGACAACACTGTACATCACGCCAAAGGCATGGAAGCAGATCGAGCAGGCTGTACGAAAAAAACCCTCGCTGGAAACAGGAGGGGTCCTGATGGGGTATCCGCTCGGAAATGAAAAATGGGTCGTGACGTATGCCAGCGACCCGGGGCCAAATGCGATTCATCAGCCGCACTCGATCTTTTTCGATGATGATTATTTGAAAAGACTCGTCCGCAAGCTGAGCAGAAAACGCCAGTGGCAATACATCGGCGATTGGCATAGCCACACGATCAAGCGATTGTCCCCGAGCAAAGGGGACAAACGAACCATCTGGACAAAGGCATCACAGTCGATGTACATGTCTTCCTCTCCGCTGATGCTGATTGTCGGGCTTGGCAAGCGCAATCAGCTTCAAGCTCGTGGATTTATTCTCGGGAATACCCTGCGCGAAGTTGGGAAGATCGAGCTGTATAATCGGCAAGCTCATCGACAACTCGGCGAAAAAGCTCCATCGCCTGGTTCTTCCCCCAGCTTGGCTGGTTCTCTGATACGACACAGATCGCATAGCGCGGCTCCTCCAAAGGAGCGTAGCCGACAAACCAAAGGTGGTTTCTGGAATCGCCTGTACTCCCTGTCTGGGCGGTCCCGCTCTTCCCGGCTACCTGCCACGAAGCATCCAGCAGCATTTGGCCGGTCCCAGCCGTAACGACCTTGCGCATCATTTTCCGCAGCTTGCTCGCTGTCACATAGTCGATTCCGGCTGCATCGTGTTTCTGCTCTGGAAACTGGTAAAACGATTGACCGTTTCGATAGGTAATTTCCTTGACCAGACGGACCTGCGCGGGCTGACCGCCGCGCAGGATCGTCACCATCATGTTTGCCGCCTGCAACGGCGTAATCCGCACATCGCGCTGGCCGATTGCGCTCTGGATCAAGACGCCCTCGTCCTCGTAGGACACGTCCTTCGCAAACACCCGACCGCTCTCTTCGCCATCGAGCTGTTTGAACCCGTCCAGCTTGAACAGGTGCGCAGTCGCATGCCCTACCTGCGTGGTCAAGCCCAATCTGGCGGCGTACTCCTCCAGTTTTTTTGCCCCGACTCTTTTCGCTATTTCGGCAAAAGCGATGTTGCACGACTCCGCGTAAGCCTCCTCCATCGTGACGCTGCCGTGCCCTTCCTTTTTCCAGCAGGAAAAATGGTACTTGCCATACTCACCCGTACATGTAAACCGCTCTGTCGGGGAAATTACGCCTTCTGCCAATGCGGCAGCAGCTACCACTGTCTTGAAGACGGAACCTGGCGGCAACTGCTTGAACGCTCTGTTTTTCCACGCGTCTGCCTGCCCGCTCACATTCGTCTGGTCGTAGTCTGGACGGCTGACAGCCGCGAGCATATCGGCGTTTTGTGCATCCAGGACGATGATGCTGCCTTCCCTCAGACCTGCCTGATCGGCTGCCGCTTCCAATCTCCGTTGAATATCCGCATCGAGCGTGGTCAACAGCGACAGCGGGTAATACTGATTGCTTGGCTTCGTATAGCGGATGTCCAGCCCCCGGAGCGGCTTGCCCTGGCCGTCGACGTAGTAGGACAGGACAGACGGCTCCACTCCTTGCAAAAAGCGGTCAAAGCTTCTTTCCAGTCCGGACGCGCCGACGGTAGATTCCGCATTCATTTTGCCGCTCGCCCATTCGTCCGGGTAGAGGGACTCCACCATTTCTGGATTTTTGTGAATGAAGCCGATCAGGTGCTTGGCTACTTCGTCGGGGCGGTAGCGCTCTGTCACCGCCAATGCCACGACACCGGGAATCGCCAGCGCATTGATCTCGTCTGCCTGCTTTTGGGTAAGCTCGATCAGCTTGCCTGTTTCACTGCGCAAGAGCAGCGGGACCTTTGCTGTTTCCATCGTCTCGGACAACCGTTCTTTGGACTGGCCTGTAATTTCCGCCAGTCTGGCAAGCCCTTCTGTCCCTTCCAGGCTGCCGCGGGCAAGCGGAAACAAAATCAGGGCGAGATGCTCTACGCCTGTAAACGCATAGCCCCCGCGATCCAAAATATCTCCACGGCCGCTGTGCAGCACGAAGCTTTGCTGCCGCTGCTTGACCGAAGCTTTCACCAGATCGATTCCGCGCCGGGAAAACCGATGGGGCGCGCCGAGCTGTATCCACCACAGACGGGCGATCAGCACCAGCCAAAGCAGTGTCATCGCCATCAGTACGAGAAAATGCCGTCGTTTGATTCGTCGATCAAGCTGCATGCGTTTCCCTCCCCGCCCTTTTTTCCCAGTATTGCCGAAAGCGCCGGGCGGGAAACTTTTCCATACAAAAAACACACTGCAACTCGCAGTGTGCTTTGGGTCAAAAGCGGATGGGATGCTACAGCTTCGCAGACTGCCGCTTTTCCAACAAAATATTTTTGATTTTGGTCGACAAAAGGTCGAGTGCCACCCGGTTGTAGCCGCCCTCGGGAATGATGACATCCGCATAGCGCTTGGTCGGCTCAATGAACTGCAGGTGCATCGGACGCACTACGTTCAAATATTGATTGACCACAGATTCGAGCGACCGACCGCGTTCCTCGATGTCGCGCACGATCCGCCGGACGATGCGCACGTCCGCATCCGTGTCGACGAACACCTTGATATCCATGAGGTTGCGAATCCGCTCGTCCTCCAAAATCAGCATCCCTTCGAGAATGATGACGTCCTTCGGGTCTACCCGAACTTGCTCGCTTTTGCGGTTGTGTATCTTGAAATCGTAGATCGGCTTTTGGATCGCCCTGCCCTGCAGGAGCTCCTGCAAGTGGTGCAAGAGCAGATCGTTGTCAAAGGCGAATGGATGGTCGTAATTCGTCATGGCGCGCTCTTCCACACTCAGATGGCTTTGATCCTTGTAGTACGAATCTTGTTCGATCATCGTTACGCTGTCGTTGCGGAACTGGTTGTACAGCTCCTTTGCCACCGTGGTCTTTCCGGAACCACTTCCTCCTGCTACCCCAATCAGTACGGGGTTATTACCCATGCCACATGTCCCCTTCCTCATGCTGCTTCTAACGATTTCACCCTACGGCTGTATCTGTTTTTTCAGGCTGACCGCCAGTCCGTCCCCTACCGGGATGAACGTCGTCTCCAAATCCGGCCGCTCCGCCAGATGGGCGTTGAAGGCGTTCAGCTTGTCCACCATCGGTCTTTGTCTTTTGCTCGCCTCGTCTGGCGTCGCCACTAATCCGCGGAACAGGACGTTGTCGCTGATGACAAGTCCCCCCTCCCGGAGCAAAGGCAAATACAAATCGAGAACCGCCCGATACTGTCCTTTTGCCGCGTCGATAAACAGGCAGTCGAACTGATAGGAATCAGGCAGTCCAAGCGTTGCGTCGCGCGACAATATTTCAACCCGGTCTGCGCAGCCCGCCTCCGCTACATTGGCCCGTGCCCGTGCCAGGCGTTCTTCATCTATGTCCATCGTGACAATCCGCGCCTGCGGTGCTGCTTCGGCAAGCCAAATGGTCGAATAGCCGATTGCTGTCCCTACCTCCAAAATCGCCCGGGGGCGATGCAGCAAGAGCAGCATTCTCATCACCTGAGCGGAAGCAAGCTGAACGATCGGAATATTTTCTTCGGCAGCTTCCTTTTCCAGTCGCGCCAGAAGCGGCGATCGCGGCGGAACCAGACCCGACACGTAGTCGTCGATTGCGGGATTGGTTATCATGATTTCACTCCTCTTTCGTTACAACCGCATTATTATAGCATAACTCGCCAAAAAAAGCAGAGGAACCTGGTTAGTTTCCCCTGCTTTTTGCATCATTGGCGTTGTGCTCAGAAAGTGTTTTGGAAAAGTAATGCTCCGATGTTCCGTCTTTTTTCGTGACGTAGAAAAAGTAGTCGTGCTGGGCGGGATTGACGACCGCTTCCAGCGAGGCTCTGCCCGGATTGGCAATCGGTCCCGGCGGCAAGCCTGGGTTCAGGTACGTGTTGTACGGGCTTTTCACCTTCAAATCCTCATACGTCAGCCGATCCCGCTGCTTGCCCAAAATAAACTGCACCGTCGCGTCTGCTTGCAGCGGCCATTTATCGCGGATGCGGTTGTAGTACACACCGGCGACGATGGGCCGCTCCTTGTCTACCGTCACTTCCCGCTCCACGATGGACGCGAGGCTGACCGCCTCGTCCAGTGTAAGCCCGCGCTGTTTGAGCTGCTCTGTCCACTGCGGCTGCCATTCTTTCTCGAATTGGGCCAGCATCTTGGAGACGACATCATGCGCCGTGGCGTCCTTGTTCACCTCGTACGTCTCCGGGAACAAATACCCTTCCAGACGATGCTTGCGTTCCTTGTTTTGCGGAATCTGGGCCACAAATTCGTATTCCGGGAACTCTCCTTCGTTCACTTCCTGCAAAAAGGCAGCTTTCCCGACAATGCCTTCCTTGTCCAAATGCTCGGCAATCTGCTCAATGTTCCAGCCTTCCGGGATGGTAAAGCGAACGGCATTCACGACCGTTTTTCCCTCTGCCATCGCCGTAAGCATATCGTCAATCGCTTGTCCTGTTGTAAACTGGTACTCCCCTGCCTTTAGCTGCGGGGCCACCCCTTTGTACTTCACGTAGTACTGGAACAGCTCGGCATTGCGAATCAGCCCTTGCTCTTCCAGCAGTCTGCCGATTTCCCGCACGGAGGAACCAGTGGGAATCGTAACGTTTTTGGCTGTTTGCGGGCCATCGACGGGTTGCAGCCCTGCGTACACGTACCACGCTGCTCCCCCGGCGGCCAACAGGGCGATGAGAAACATGGCCAACAGCCACATGACAATCCTGCCGCCTCTCCTGCGCCGGGATGCGGCAGGTCTGTCTGCTCTGAAATCAGGCTTCGCTGACATTGGTTTCAAGCTAGAAATCCTCCCTTTAGGGTCTCTTCTCTCCATCCCGTCTATTATACAAGAGGTGACTTTCGCTGTCACTGTATACGATTTATTGGCGAAAAAAGACTGCGAAGAAAGAACTTTGGCCACCAAACCGTTATTTTGAAAGAAAAAAAGAGAGGGCATACGCCCCCTCCCCAAATGTTTAAATCCCGTCTTTCTCCAAATCAGCAATCAATGTTTCGAAGGTCGCTTCTACTTGCTCCCACTCTTCATCATCTTCGATTGGCTGGAGCATGTCCGTACCGTCATAGCGCAGGAAGTGAACCTCGTACTCCTCTTCTTCCTCCTGGTCGACCGGAACGAGCACCAGGTAGCTGCGGTCTTCAATATCAAAAATGTACATGATCCGAAAATCCCGCGGCTCGTCTGTTCCCTCTTCCGTCAGGGCAATCACGTCGCCTACTTCGAATTCTTCCATCATCTCTTCACTCACTTCGGGTCACCTCGATTTTGCGTCCAAAAATCCTTGCAGGATTAATGTGGCCGCCATTTTGTCAATTACGGTTTTGCGCTTTTGACGGCTGACATCCGCAGAGATCAGCATGCGCTCTGCTGCCATGGTTGTCAATCGCTCGTCCCACATGTGGACAGGAAGAGATGTCCGTTCCTCCAAAAGCTTGCCGAATGCCTGGCACATCTCGGCGCGCGGTCCGATTGTGCCATTCATGTTTTTCGGCAAACCTACTACGAATCCACCTACCTGATAGTGCGCCACCAATTCCTGGATGCGGGCCAAATCTTTTTCCCTGGATTGCCGCTTGATCGTTTCCACCCCTTGGGCGGTCCATCCCAGCTCATCGCTGACCGCAATGCCAATCGTCTTTTCGCCTACATCCAATCCCATCCATCTCGTCATGTTCAAGGTCTACTTGCGCTCGGACAAGTAAACAGTCACCAACTCTTCTATGATTTTGTCCCGTTCCAGTTTGCTAATCAGGCTACGCGCGTTGTTGTGGCGTGGGATAAACGCCGGGTCGCCAGAAAGCAAGTAACCGACGATCTGGGTGATCGGGTTGTATCCTTTTTCCTGCAGGGCTTTGTACACTTCAGTCAATGTTGCCTGCACATCCGCCGAATTCGCTTCCTTGGGCACCGTAAACTTCATGGTATTATCCAACGAACTCACAATCAACACCTCGATTTCCTTAAAAACTTCGGTTTTTTGCTACCATACTGTATTCGACCTGGATGGAACCTACTCCTTGTCGATTTTGCAAATTTCTTGGCGGGATCGGCTATTTCGCTACTGCCTGGCTTTTGACGAGCTCTGCTACCGCATCCAGCGCTTCTTGCAGCTTGGAAGGGTCTTTTCCGCCCGCCTGCGCCATGTCAGGGCGACCGCCACCGCCGCCGCCGCAACGGGTAGCCACTTCCTTGATGATTTTGCCAGCGTGGATGCCTTGATCCATCAGGTCTTTGGTCACGCCAGCAACGAGATTGACCTTCTCGCCATCGACAGAGCCGAGTACGATCACTGCGGAGCCGAGCTTGTTTTTCAGTTCGTCTACCATGCCGCGCAGGTTGTCCATATCGGAGGCAGAGACGCGCGCCGCGAGGACGTTCATGCCGTCTACCTGCTTGAGCTGGTCGGTCAATGCTGCCGCTTCGATGTTGCCGAGCTTCGCGCGGAGCGATTCGTTTTCACGCTGCACTTCCTTGAGCTGCTGTTGCAGGCTTTCTACGCGTGCAGGCGCTTCAGCAAGCACAGGTGCTTTCAGTGCTTGTGCCACTTCTTTCAGTGTCGCAAACTGCTGATTCAGGAACTGGTAAGCCCCACGGCCAGTCACAGCTTCGATCCGGCGCGTACCCGCCCCGATGCCGCTTTCGCTGACCAGCTTGAACAGTCCGATTTCGGCCGTGTTATTGACATGGCATCCGCCGCACAGCTCCAGGCTGTAGTCGCCGACTTTGACCACGCGCACGATGTCACCGTATTTTTCGCCAAACAGCGCCATCGCCCCCATTGCTTTTGCTTCTGCCAGCGGCTTGTTGGAGATTTCCACGCTCAGGTTTTCCCACACTTTTTCGTTGACGATCGCTTCGATGCGCTCCAGCTCTTCCGGCGTAATCGCGCTGATGTGCGTGAAGTCAAAGCGCAAGCGATCCGGGGCTACAAGCGAACCAGCCTGATTGACGTGCGTGCCCAGTACGTCTTTGAGCGCCTGATGCAGCAAGTGTGTCGCGGTATGGTTTTTCGTAATCGCCAGACGAGCTTCGCGGTTTACTTCCGCGCGTACAGTGTCGCCTTTACGCAGTGTGCCTGCTTCGATGATGACAGAGTGTACGTTTTGGCCTTTTGGCCCTTTTTGCACATCTGTCACGCGCGCTTTGACAGAATCGGAGAGCAGGTATCCTTCGTCGTTGATCTGACCGCCGCTTTCTGCATAGAACGGCGTCTGATCGAGAATGACCTGTACAGTTTGCCCTTCTTCTGCTTCGTCAGCCAACTGGTTGTCGAAAATGATCGCTTCGACTTTTCCTGTTGCTACCAATTCAGTATAACCAACAAACTGGCTTGTAACCGTGAGTTCAGACAACGGACCGCCCTGGATTTGCATGCTGTCTACGTCCTGGCGGGCAGCACGGGCACGTTCGCGCTGTTCTTCCATCGCCTTGTCGAAGCCGTCGCGATCCACTGCCAGACCTTGCTCGCTGGCGAAGTCCTCTGTCAGATCGACCGGGAAGCCGTATGTGTCGTACATTTTGAACACGTCTTGACCGGACAGTTGCGATTGGCCGTTTTCTTTTGCCGTCTTGACCATCTCGGACAGGATCGCCAGTCCGTCGTTCAGCGTCTCGTGGAAGCGCTCTTCTTCCGTGCGAATGACTTTTTCAATGAATTCGCGTTTTTGCACAACCTCTGGGTAGAATTCGCCCATCATGTTGCCGACAGTCTCTGTCAGGCTGTACAGGAACGGCTTCTCCACACCCAGCTTCTTGCCCATGCGCACAGCGCGGCGCAGCAGGCGGCGGATGACGTAGCCGCGGCCTTCGTTGGAAGGAAGCGCTCCGTCCCCGATGGCAAACACGACGGTACGGGCATGGTCCGCGATCACTTTCAGCGCCACGTCAAGCTCTGGGCTTGTTTTGTATTGCACGCCGGAGATCTCGCTTGTCCGCTCGATCAATGGGAACAGCAGGTCTGTTTCAAAGTTGTTGTCCACACCCTGGAGGATGGAAGCCATCCGCTCCAGCCCCATGCCGGTGTCGATGTTTTTCTTGGGCAGCGGCGTGTAAGTGCCGTCCGGGTTGTGGTTGAACTGGGAGAACACCAGGTTCCACACTTCGAGATAACGCTCGTTTTCCCCGCCTGGATACAGTTCCGGATCGTTCGGATCGTTGCCGAATTCTTCGCCGCGATCGTAGAAAATTTCCGTATTCGGACCGCTCGGACCTTCACCGATGTCCCAGAAGTTGCCTTCCAGACGGATGATGCGCTCTTCCGGAATGCCGATTTTTTTGTTCCACAGCTCATACGCTTCCTCGTCTTCCGGGTGAATGGTGACGGAGAGGCGCTCTGGTTCAAAGCCGATCCATTTCGGGCTGGTCAAAAATTCCCATGCCCACTCAATCGCCTCTGCCTTGAAGTAATCGCCAATGGAAAAGTTACCTAGCATTTCGAAGAAGGTATGGTGGCGAGCGGTGCGGCCTACGTTTTCAATATCGTTGGTACGGATTGATTTTTGCGAATTGGTGATGCGCGGGTTGTCCGGAATGATGCGGCCGTCAAAATACTTTTTGAGCGTCGCCACGCCACTGTTGATCCACAGCAAGGATGGATCGTCGATTGGAACAAGCGGAGCGCTCGGCTCGATGCGATGCCCTTTCTCCACAAAAAAGTCAAGGAACATTTTGCGGATCTGATTGCCTGTCAGCTTTTTCATCTGCATTCTCCTCTGTACAAAAATAAATAAAAAAGCTCCCATCCCCTCAGGGACGAGAACTGTTTTTTCTCGCGGTACCACCCTGCTTACAGACTTCCCTTCATGCCAAAAAAGCACGGATCGTCTGTCGCTTTACGGGCATGTAACGGTGCCGACCCGCCGGTTTTTGCCCGGTCTTAGGAGTAGCCTTCGGTTGCCCTTCTTCTGAGCGCCCTCTCAACCGTGGAGCCCCCTCTCTGTAGAAGGTCTGCAACGTACTCGTTCCCTCATTGATCTCGCTTGTACTCATATGTTCGTATTATAAATTTTTTTCCTGATCGATGTCAACTTTCATGCATCATGACGGCAATTCGGCTGATGACCACCTTGCATACGGCAAGCACCGGCACCGCCACGATCAGGCCAATAATTCCCCCGAGCGTCTCCCCGACCAGCAACGCCACAATGATCGTCAGCGGATGCAGCTGCAGCGAGCGTCCGACGATGTTTGGCGACAGGATGTTGCCTTCCAGCACCTGAATGACCAAGTTGACAACAATGACAAAAAGCAGCATTTTCGTCGAAATCGTCAAGGCGACGACCATCGCTGGCGCTGCCCCGATCAAAGGGCCGATGTAGGGAATGATGTTCGTCAGGCACACGACTGCGGCGAGTACGAACGGGTACGGCATCCCGATCAGCCAATAGCCAAGGTAAGCCAGCACCCCGACGATCAGGGCCACGATCATCTGCCCATGTATGTAGTTGCCGAGCGATTCGTTGATGTCCCGCAAGACGACAAGCACCTGCTTGCGGTACGCTTTTGGCACGATGGACATGCCCGTCTCATGCAGCGCCCTCATATCTTTCAGAAAATAAAAGGCGATAAACGGCACGATGGCAAAGGCGAACAGCTTGCCAAGCGAATGGCGCGCGTTGTTGACGAGCCTCGTTACGGAGTGGGACATTCCTTCCTGCGACTGGATGATGACCCGGTCTACTCCGTGCGAGATGCTGTCTGGCAAAAAGTATTTGTATGCCTCCCACTCGCTCATCCACTTGTAGTACCAGTCCATCAGCCGGGGCAAGTCGTCGGACAGCTCCACCAACTGATTCGTGAAAACGGGAATGGCGTTGATGACGGCGATTGTGATAACCAGCACAAACGAAGCGTAAATAAGCAGGACAGCCATCAGCCGGGGAACTCTCCTTTTTTCCAGCAAAACGACAATCGGGTGAAGCAGGTACGCGATCACCAGACCCAGGATGATGGGAATCAGCACTTCCTCCAAAAGAGCAAACAGCTGTGCGAGAACCGGGCGAATCATCCACAGCAAATTGCCGATGACGAGCAGCGCGATCAGCCAAAGCGCAGCAGCAAACAGGCGGCTTCGGCGCAGTTCATCCACGAAGGACACCTCCTCTCCATTTCCATTAGGGTGTGTTCTTCGCACAAAAATCATGTACCCTATTGACACCCGGAAAACACCGAAGTAGTATGTATTTACAAGAGGATATCTCCAAAGGGGAGTAGCTTTTTCGCAACATAGTCGTCATTACGGGAGAAATCCCCGGCTATGTTGGCAACATGCTTTTTGCGATGTTGTAAGCAAGACCTTTGCCTGTCAGGTAAAAGGTCTTTTTTTGTTTTCAAACGACCTTTGCCTGTCCAGGGAAAGGTCGTTTTCTTTTTTGCCCCCGTTACAAACACTATAGGAGGTATCAAGAAAACGGCCGGAGGATAACTCGCTTTTATCTTCAAACAGGATGAGGAGGAGGAAGAGAAAATGGAACTACTGCTGCAACCTGAATTTTGGTCTGCCCTGCTCGCGATCGTCGTCATCGACCTCGTGTTGGCCGGTGACAACGCCATCGTAATCGGGATGGCCGCGCGAAATCTGCCCGCCGAACAGCAAAAAAAGGCAATCATCCTGGGAACGGTCGGTGCAATTATCATCCGTGCTTTGGCAACACTCGCCGTTGTCTGGCTGCTGAAAATCCCTGGTCTTTTGCTTGTCGGTGGCCTGATCCTGATGTGGATTGCCCTCAAGCTGCTCGTCTCGGATGACGGCGAAGAAAACATGAAGCCTAGCGGAAGCCTTGGCGCTGCGATCTGGACCATCATCGTGGCCGATACGGTCATGGGTCTCGATAACGTCATCGCTGTTGCCGGTGCCGCACATGGTGATTTTCTGCTCGTCATCGTCGGACTGGTCATCAGTGTACCGATCATGGTGTGGGGCAGCACGCTGATTTTGAAAATCATGGAGCGTTTCCCGATTGTGATCTACATCGGGGCTGCCGTCCTCGCTTACACCGCCGCCAGCATGGTGACAACCGAAAAATTCCTGGCACCGTTCTTCACCGCGTACCCATGGGTCAAATGGGTGTTCATCGTCGCTGTCGTCGCCGGCGTGCTGTTGATCGGACGCATGAAAAGCCAGCAGCAAAAGCGACTGGCCGAACAAAACTAAACATCTTTGAACCAAAGCTCCGTCCTCTTTGTGCGACGGAGCTTTTTGCTGCACAAAAAAGCACCCGAACTCATTCTATGCTCGGGTGCTTTTGAACGTTCCTGTTGCCATCATGTCTCGTTAACGGGTAACTGCACGCATCAGCTTGCGGCCTGTCTTCATCATGCGAGTCATATCGCGCATGGAGAAGGGCAACTGCTTCCAATTCAGCGAAAAACGGCTGCGGCGGCGCGGGGCTATCAAATATCCGATGACAGCCACAATTCCGCTTGTGGCAAGGACGCGCAATAAACTTCGAGTAAACAAGCGTGCCACCTCCAGTTGTTTTTCTTCACATGAAGGAGTAGCTACATGTTCAGTTGTGCGGAAACCGTTTGATCTTCAATAAACAGATCGTTGAGCGAATGCAAGGATCCGTCTTCCTCCACCTGGTAGACAGAAGCAATCTGCTCGTTGGAAACGCTCATCTCTATAAAGCAATTCCAGCAGTAGTATTGATTGGTTCCAATCTTCCCTACATCTTTGGAACTGCAGTTCGGGCAAATGACACGCATCACGCTTTTCCTCCCTTATCACGCCTAGGTACGAACAAAGTCCGGCACGATCAGGTTGTCCTCCCCGATGATGACGGAAGCCGGTGCAGGCAGACGCTTGCGCCCTTCTGTCACATCTGCAAACCAGCCGTTGGACAGTTCGTACCCTACAAGTTTCTCCCAGTTCGCTGAAAAGTAAACATCTTCCAGCCTGCCAAGGAGTTCTCCGGAAGCGGTAATCACCGCTTTTCCTTTTAGCTTCATTTTTCCCGTCACGATGCCGACAGGTTCAATCCCGGCGAGATGAGGCAAGGGCGTGATCGCGTCTTTTCCCGTTACGGTAAGGCAGGACTCCCCTACCGCATGAATCTGCTCGGTAGGAATATAGGTACCTGAATGGAACCAACCCTGTTCGCTCAGCAAGACTCCTCGTACATGCCAAGTGGAGTCGCAAAGAATGTCACGTACGGTGCCAAGCGTCTCTCCGGTTTGGAGGCAAACGACTGGCAAACCGACTGCATCCATTGCCTTGCGCATGTGGGACATCCCCCTTCCGCTCTTTTAGTATCGGGCGAAAGCAGCATGTCCATTCGGCGCAAATGGTTCCAGCTTCACTCCTGCTGCAGCCGTTCCTGCAAAAAGCTGTACCGCACTCCTTCTTCGTCGGCTTCCACGGCTGCACGAAACGCATCCGGCTCCCCGCACATGATGAGGAATGATTTGCTCCGCGTAATGCCCGTATATACGAGCTTGCGCCTGAGCATCCGGTAGTAGCTTTTGACAAACGGCATGACGACGATCGGAAATTCGCTCCCTTGTGATTTGTGTACGGAACAGCAGTAGGCAAGCGTCAGCTGATGGTAATCCGAACGCCTGTACACCACCTCCCGATTGTCGAAAGCAGCAACCAGCATTTCCTGGTTCTCTGCGTTTTCGTTCGGGAAAAATATCGCAACAATTTCACCCATATCGCCGTTGAACACCTGTTCTTCGGCATTATTCACCAACTGCAGAACCTTGTCGCCTGTGCGAAAAGTCGTGTCCCCGAACTTCACCTCGCGCTTTTGCGGGGTTTTCGGGTTGAACAGCTCTTGCAGTTCTTCATTCAGCCGGTTTACCCCGGCGTTTCCTTTATAAATAGGCGCCAAAACCTGTACATCTTTTGCCGTATATCCTTTTTTTACGGCTCCCAGACAAATTTGTTTCACCACTTCGGGAACATCTTGTGGCGAACTTGTGAAAAATCGCCGATCCGGCGTCGTATCGAGCAAATCGGCCGGGACGTGCCCTTTGCGCACATCATGCGCCAGCCGGATGATCGTGGACTCTTCAGCCTGGCGGTAAATTTCCGTCAACTGCACCATCGGCAGCAGCCCGGAGCGGATCATGTCGAGCAACACGTTGCCTGGGCCAACGGACGGCAGCTGGTCAGGGTCGCCAACCATAATCACCTGCATGTCGTCCGGCACGGAGCGAAACAGTTGGTTTGCCAGCCAGACATCGACCATCGACATTTCGTCCACGATCAGCAGCCGTCCGCGAATCGGATTCTCGGCGTCGTGCTCGAAGCTCTCGCCTTTGTAGCCCAACAGACGATGGATCGTCATCGCAGGCAGACCTGTCGTCTCCGTCATCCGTTTGGCAGCGCGCCCGGTCGGAGCCACGAGCAAAATCGGGAAAGGATTTTCTTCGTTGTATTTTTTCAGATCGAGCGACAGTCCATGCAACTGCGAAAAGACGCGGCAAATCCCGCGAATTACCGTCGTTTTGCCCGTACCCGGTCCACCTGTGAGCAGCATCAGCCCGGACGTAATCGCCTGTTCAATCGCATCCCGCTGCGTCTGGGCATAGCTGATTCCCAGCTCGTCCTCCACGGCTCCCAGGGCACGGTAAAATTCCGAGGCCGGAAACGATCCGAATGAATCCCGCTTGGCAAACTGCCGCAGCTTGTTCGCCAGACCCAGCTCCGCAAAAAACAGGGAAGGCAAATAGACGCGCTCATCCTCCCAAACGACCTTGCTTGCAACAAACAAAGCCTCGACAGCGTGCAAAATGTCTTCCCCGGAAAAAACGTGCCCGCCGCATTCCATCAACAGGCCGAGCGTCTTCTCACATAGCTCATCAACAGGCAAGTAGACGTGTCCTTCCGAATAGGACGCCTCCTGGAGCACGAACAAGGCCGCCGCTTTTACGCGTTCCTCCGACGATGCGGCTATACCGGTCGCGCGGGCAATATCGTCAGCCCGCTTGAACCCGATCCCGACGACATCCTCGATCAAGCGATACGGCTCTTCCTTGAGCACTGTCATCGTCTCCAGCTTGTACGTCTGGTAAATTCGGAGCGCCATGTTCACGCCGATCCCGAAGTCGTACAGAAAGACCATCGCACTCTCCAATGAGCGGTGCTCCAGGACGGACTCGTAAATCAGCTTGGCCCGCGATTCGGAAATGCCCTGGATTTCCGCAAGCCGCTCGGGATGGTCGGCGATAATCGTCAAGGCATCTACGCCTAGGTGTTCGACGATGCGCTTTGCCATCTTTTTGCCGATGCCCTGAAACAGCCCGCTGGCCAAATAGCGCTCCACGCCTGACAGCGTCTTCGGCGTTTCCCGCTCGTAACGCTTGACCGCGTACTGCTGTCCGAAGCGCGCATGGGTCTTCCACTCGCCGTAGAACGTATACAGCTCCTCCGGGTGAGGCCGAGGGAAGTTGCCGACAATGATGACTTCCGATTCCTTGACCGCTTCTGTCGTCTCTTCTATTTTAAGACGAATGACGCCGTACCACGTTTCTTCATTGTAAAAAATTTCTTGTATCATATATCCGCGAATAAAGGGTTCCGCAAACAGGGAGATTGATTGCTGCTCCTCCATCTCACCTTCTCCTCTCTTGCCTGCTCCATGACGAGCAAAGTGGCACGAACAGAAAAATCCACTTTGACAAGGAAAGTGGATTTTTCTCGTAGTCATACGTTTTAAATTGTAAAGCGTTTTACTTGCTCTGACAACTGCTCCGCCATCTGGGCCAGTGTCTCTGCAGCCGCCGTCATTTCCTCGGTCGTCGCAGTCTGCTGTTCGGAAGCGGCCGCTACCTCCTGCGTATCCTTCGCGGCTGTCTCCGCCAGCTCGGCGATTTTTTCGGAGTGTTCGACGAGCCGGAGCGTATCGCGGTGAATGCCCTGTGCCGCCTCATTCATCCGGTTCACCTGCTGGCTGACGTCCTGGACGGCGACCAAAATTTGCTGGAAGCTTTCTCCCGCGACGGCTACACCGCCCCGCCCTGCCTGAACCGCTTCTGTCGTCGTCCCCATCGCCTGGACGGCAGCCAAAATGTCGGTATGGATCGTATGAATCAACGAGGCGATTTCTTCTGCCGCATTTCCTGACTGTTCTGCCAGCTTGCGCACTTCCTGCGCGACGACTGCGAAGCTTCTTCCCTGTTCGCCGGCGCGTGCCGCTTCAATCGCCGCATTCAGTGCGAGAAGGTTCGTTTGCTCGGAAATTTGCCGGATGATCGTAATGATCCCGATAATTTTTTCCGATTGCCTGCCCAGCTCGCGAATGACCTGCTCCGTATGGCGGGCGCGGGTCGTAATCTCGTCCATCTCCTGCACAAGCTCTTTCAGCTTGTCCCCGCCATCCTGCGCCAGGCGAAACGCCTGTGTCGCATCGGTATTGACCTGTTCTGTGGCGGTTGCGATTTGCTGGATGTCGCCGCCGATTCGCGTCAAAAAGCGCGTCGTATCCGCTACCGTCTGTTTTTGCACCTCCGAACCAGTCGCAATCTCTGTGGAGGCGAGCGAGACTTGCTCCGCGGCGCGGGCGCTTTCTGCGGCGCTGGCCGTCAATTCCTCGGAGGCAGCCGCCACCTGTTGGGAGACACGCTGCACCTCGCTTAACATGTGGCAGAACACTTCCATCATTTCGTTGTACATCGCAGACAGCTCGCCAAGCTCGTCCCGCGAGCGGACTGTCACCCGCCTGGTCAGATCGCCTCCCTCTGCTGCCTTCATCGCGGCCACCAGCTCTTTCAGCGGACGAACGAGCTTGCTGACGATAAAAATCCCGGTAGCGAGCGCCACGATTGCGCTCAGCAGATTCAGGAGAAACATGAGCGGACGGTTGCTCTCGATTGTCGCAAGCAAGTCGTTCTGATAACTGCCAATCGCGAGAATCCATCCGTTCGGCAATGCTTCGTACACGACCAGCTTTGTGGCCCCCTGGAACTCGTATTCCAGCCAGCCGCTCTTTTTACCGAGCATCTCCTGCATGAACGCTTCGCCGGCGAGCGAAGTATTTTGCACGCTTGCTTCCGGGTGGAAGAGCGCCACGCCTTTTTCATCGACAATATAGGCATAGCCGACCATTCCATTCGGCTTGTAGTAGCTCTCTGCCACATCGCGTACGATTTCGTCCATTTTCTGTTTACTTGCTTCGTTTAAGGTCGTCGTCTGGACATAAGGGGCCAGCTCCCGCGCCTTCAATTTGGTTATGTATTGCAAATCGGAAACCGTCAGCCGATATACGGCACTCCGCGCACTTTCAAACTGGATATACCCGACGATCATCAGTGGAAGGACGGTCAGAAAGAGAATTGTCAGCACCAGTTTGTAGCGAATCGAGTATCGTCTGGCCATCATCATTTTTCCTCTCCTTGATTAAGATGCGAAAAACTTGGTTCTTCCGGCATGGTTCTACAGAGTCATTTTACCATCATCTTCCACATTTAACCACAAGTGAAAATAATTTGACAATTCGCTCAAACAAAGCCAACAAAAACCGCCCGGAGGCACTTTCCTGCTTCCGGGCGGTTCCTGTTGGTTTGTGGTGTGTTCCATTTACTTGCTGCGCACGAGGCGGTTGACGATTTGCACCACGGTCTGCGCGGCTTGTCTTGCTTCCTCGACGGTGTTCGTAATGCCGAAACTGAAGCGGATCGCGGACCGGGCAATTTCGTCTTCCAACTGCATCGCCACGAGCACGTGCGACAGCTCCAGGGAGCCTGACGTGCACGCCGAGCCGCTGGCCGCTGCGATTCGAGACAGATCGAGGTTCATCAGCATCGTTTCCGTGTGCACGCCAGGGAAGCTGACGTTGAGAATATGCGGCATAACGTTTGTCGGGTGTCCATTTACATGGTAGGAAATTCCTTCCTCTTCCCAAACGGCGAGCATGGCGGCCTTCATTTCCCCGTATTTGGCAACGCGATCAGCCATCTCTTCTGCTGCGACTTTGACAGCTTCGGCAAAGCCGACGATCCCAGCCAGGTTTTCCGTTCCCGCCCTGCGCTTGCGTTCCTGCGACCCGCCGTGCAAAATCGGCGAGATCGGGACCTTGCGGGCGAGATACAGGGCCCCTACGCCTTTGGGGCCGTTGATTTTGTGCGCGGACACAGAGAGCATGTCCACCGGAAGCTGTTTTGCCTGAATCGGCAACACGCCGAATGCCTGTACGGCATCCGTGTGAAAAACAATGCCTTTTTCCCGCAGGAAAGCGCCGATTTCTTCAATAGGCTGGATCGTTCCAACCTCGTTGTTGCCGTACATGATCGAGACGAGCACGGTATCCGGGCGGACAGCCTGCTTCACATCTTCCAGCCGGACAGAGCCTGTCCTGTCTACAGGCAAATACGTCACTTCAAACCCTGCCTGCTCCAAAAATTCGCAAGCGTGCAGGACCGCGTGGTGTTCGATCCGGGTCGTAATGACATGGCGGCCGCGTTCGCGCTGCGCCATCGCCCCGCCAATGATCGCCATATTGTCGGCTTCCGTCCCGCCGCTGGTAAAGATGAGCGATTGCGGATCGGCATCCAGAAAGCCCGCGATCGTATCCCGCGCTTGTTCCAGTGCCTTGCGCGCCTCGCGTCCGGCGCCGTGGACACTGGACGGGTTGCCAAATACTTGCGTCAAGTATGGAGTCATCGCCGCAAGTACACGGGGATGCACCGGAGTCGTAGCAGCGTGGTCAAAATACAACATGTCAGACAAAAGTGTCACCTTCTACTGGCTTGGCAGCCTTGCTTGAATTGCTTAAATGTAAAACATATAGTTATCGGTATGTCCGTCATCTTCATAGCTAATCAAATCTTGCAGCGAGGTCGAATCGAGCACCGCGGAAATGCTGTCGCGAATGCGCAGCCAAAGCTGGCGCTTCGCCGGGTCCTCTTCTTCTGCAAACTCAACCGGGCTGATCGGCCCTTCCAGTACACGAATGACATCTCCGGCAGAGATTTCATCCGGTTGTTTTGCCAAAACGTAGCCGCCGTAGGCTCCGCGAATGCTTTTTACCAATCCTGCGTTGCGCAAAGGCGCAATCAGCTGCTCCAAATAATGCTCGGACAGTTCATGCTTCTGGGCAATGCTGCGCAAGGAGGTCGGCCCTTCCCCTACCCGGTTGGCCAGCTCCATCATGATCGTCAGTCCGTAGCGTCCTTTCGTAGAAATTTTCACGTAACAACTCTCCTCTTTTTCTTGTGTTTACCCACTCCCTTACCCTACATGACTTGGGCGTCCCGGGACACACTAGCATCTTAGGGGGGTGAAAGCAAAATGGCAACGAACAAGCGCTCGGAACGAGGACGCAACCACCCGTCCGCCACCTTGTACGACCAGCCTGCGGGCACCATTGCCCACAAAGCCCGCTTCGGGGCAAGCGAACAGAGTAAACAGCCGAATGAAAACGGCGATTTGCCGAACAAACCCGGCGGCAACGTCCGCACCTGATGGACTGCTCCCCCTGTTATTCGGGGGAGTTTTTCTTCGGCAATCCGCGAGCGTCCAGCTTTTTCCGCTCTTCCTGGAAGCGCCGGATATGCCGCTCGTAGCCAAAATCTTTTGGCTGGTAGAACGAATAATTCACACCGTCAGGCAGATACTGTTGGGGTACATATCCATACGGGTAGTCGTGCGGGTACAGGTATCCCTGACCGTGTCCCAGCTTGGCTGCGCCCTTGTACGCCGAATCGCGCAAATGAATCGGTACAGGCTTGTGGCCATCTGTACGAATCCGCTCCAGCGCGGAGTTGATTCCGTTGTAGGCCGCATTGCTTTTCGGCGCTGTCGCCAAATACGTCGTCGCCTGGGCCAGAGGGATTCGTCCTTCGGGCATCCCCACCAATTCTACCGCCTGAAAGCAGGCAACCGCAACCGAGATCGCTTGCGGGTCCGCATTCCCAATGTCTTCGGAAGCCGAAATCACCAGTCGGCGCGAAATAAACCGGGGATCTTCGCCCGCATCAATCATCCTCGCCAGCCAGTAAAGCGCAGCATCCGGATCGGAGCCGCGAATGGATTTGATAAACGCCGAGATCGTGTCGTAATGATTGTCGCCGCTTTTGTCGTAGCGAACGGCGCGGCGCTGGATGGACTCTACAGCCACATCCAGCGTCACCGTCACGCCGCCGTCCGGATCAGGTGGCGTCGTCGTCACCGCCAGCTCCAACGCATTCAGCAGCCGTCTGGCGTCTCCTTCCGCATACTGGATCAAGTGCTCGGCGGCTTCCTTCGTCACGGTGACAGCCAGTTCTGCCAATCCGTTTTCCTCATCGGTCAGCGCCCGCTCCATCACCTGCCGCAGTTCCTCATGCGACAGCGCCTGCAAGGCAAACACTTGCGAGCGGGACAGCAAGGCCGGATTGACCTCGAAAAAAGGATTTTCCGTCGTGGCGCCAATCAAAATGATCGTCCCTTCCTCTACGTAGGGAAGAAGCGCGTCCTGCTGGGACTTGTTGAAGCGGTGAATCTCGTCGACGAACAGCGTCGTCCGCTGGTTGTCCATGACGAGCCGCTCTTTGGCTGCATCCACGACTTTGCGGATGTCCGCTACCCCTGCGGTGACTGCGTTCAACTCGGAAAAATGCGTGCGGGTCGTGCGGGCAATCACTTTTGCCAATGTCGTCTTTCCCGTGCCGGGCGGGCCGTAAAAAATAAGCGACGATACTTGATCGGCTTCAATCGCCCGGCGCAGCAGCTTGCCCGGCGCCAGAATGTGCGATTGGCCGATCACTTCCTGAATCGTCCTGGGCCGCATGCGCGCAGCGAGCGGCTTTTGCTTGCGGCCCCCTTCCTGGTCATAGGCATACGAAAACAGATCGCTCATGCTATCCTATCCTTTTACAGGCTGCCAGTCCAGCAGGTCACGCACGACGACGCTGGCCAGAATCAGGCCCGCTACAGATGGAACAAAAGCGTTGCTTGCTGGAGGCTGCCGCACTTTGCTGATCGGAGAATCCGGGTTGGTCACGATTTTTTCCCGCACATCTGTGCGCACAGTCACCGGAATTTCTTTGGAGTATACTACCTTGACACCTTTGTAAATGCCTTTTTTGCGCAGTTCGCGGCGGATCACCTTGGCAATCGGGTCGTAGCTTGTCTGGGAAATATCTGCAACCTCAAAACGGGTCGGGTCCATCTTGTTCGCCGCCCCCATGCTGGAGATGATCGGAATGCGGCGGCGCTTCGCCTCCTGGATCAGATGCAGCTTGGCCGACATCGTATCCATGGCGTCCACGATGTAGTCCAATTCATGGGCAAACAGTTGCTCGGCCGTCTCGTTGTTGTAAAACATGTTGAGCGTCACGACTTCGCATTCCGGATTGATCGCGGCGATCCGCTCTTTCATCAGCTCTGCCTTTTTTTGTCCGATGGTATTCAGGTTCGCGTGAATCTGCCGGTTGATGTTGGTGATGTCAACCACGTCCTTGTCCACCAGCACGAGCTTGCCGACACCTGTCCGGGCAAGCGCTTCCACTGTAAAAGAACCAACGCCGCCCACACCGAGAACGGCGACGCGGCTATTTTTCATTTTTTCCAAACCTTCGGGACCGATGGCCAATTCGCAACGGGAAAATTGATGAAGCATCGTAAGTTTCACCTTTCATTCGCAAGTAGATTCATAGTCAATCGGAAAAGTAGGAATCACAAAGAAAAAAGGAGCCCCAGAATGCCGTGTAGCTCCTTGGTTTTGAACCTGCTCATCGCAGGTGGGTGTCTTGCCCAATTGTTGCAGACGTCCACTCGACGGAGGCGTGTCTTTACAATTGCGGACGAAAAACTCCCGAAACAAACTTTGTGGCTCAAAACTTTCGGATGTCACGAACATCGCAGGGCTTGGTAGTAGTATTACCAATGTATCAAACAGCCATGCAGTTGCGCAAGTCGATTACGCTTCTACCTTTTCTTCTTCTTTTGCCAGCGTGGCGATCGACAGCTCTGTCAACTGCTTCGGCGCTACCACATCAGGCGCATTGACCATCAGGTCGCTCGCGCTTGCTGTTTTCGGGAACGCGATGACTTCGCGCAGGTTGTTGCGGCCAGCCAGCAGCATAATCAGGCGGTCCAGGCCGAGCGCGATTCCGCCGTGCGGAGGCGTGCCGTACTCGAATGCATCGAGCAGGAAGCCGAATTGCTCATGCGCTTCTTCTTTTGTAAAGCCGAGTGCCTTGAACATTTTTTCCTGTACGTCGCGTTTGAAAATCCGCATGGAACCGCCGCCCAGCTCGTAGCCGTTCAACACCATGTCGTATGCTTGCGCACGGATTTGCCCCGGATCGGTGTCGAACAGGTGCAGGTCTTCGTCTTTTGGACGAGTGAACGGATGGTGCAGTGCCACGTAGCGTTTTGCTTCCTCATCCCACTCCAGCAGCGGGAAGTCTACCACCCACAGGAACGCGAACTTGCTGTGGTCGATCAGGCCAAGCTCCGCACCCAGTTTGGAGCGCAGGGCGCCCAAGGCGTCTGCGACGACTTTTGGCTTGTCGGCCACGAACAGGAGCAGGTCGCCCTCTTCTGCTTCGAGACGCTTTTTCAGTTCGTTAATCTCTTCTTCTTTAAAGAACTTGGCAATCGGGCCTTTTACTTCGCCGTCCTTGAAGCCCATGTACGCAAGTCCTTTCGCACCGTAGCGGGCCGCGAATTTTTGCAAGTCATCCGCTTCCTTGCGGGAGTAGTGGCCGCAGCCTTTGGCGTTGATCGCTTTTACCTGTCCGCCGCCAGCGACTACGCTTGCGAAAACTTTGAAGTCGCTTGTCGCAACCAGATCGGATACGTCTGTCAGTTCCATGCCGAAGCGTACGTCCGGTTTGTCAGAGCCGTAGCGAGCCATCGCTTCCGCATAAGTCAGGCGCGGGAATGGAGTCGGAATGTCCACGCCAATCGTTTGCTTGAACACGTGCGCGACCATTTTTTCCATCATCGGCAAAATTTCTTCCATCGACAGGAAGGATGTTTCGATGTCCACCTGGGTAAACTCAGGCTGGCGGTCAGCGCGCAAGTCTTCGTCGCGGAAGCAGCGCACGATCTGGTAGTAGCGCTCCAGACCGGATACCATCAAAAGCTGCTTGAACAGCTGTGGCGATTGCGGCAGCGCGTAGAACTCGCCGGGATGTACGCGGGATGGCACGAGGTAGTCGCGCGCGCCCTCTGGCGTACTCTTGGTCAGCATCGGCGTCTCCACTTCCACGAAGCCGTTCTCGTCCAGGTAGTCGCGGAATGCTTTCGCCGCTTTGCTGCGCAACATCAGGGAGCGTTGCATTTCCGGACGGCGCAGGTCGAGGTAGCGGTATTTCAGGCGAACCTGCTCATCGACGTCGATGTCGTCCTCGATTGGGAACGGAGGCGTTTTGGCATCGTTCAAAATATGGATTTCGGAAATGTGAACCTCGACTTCTCCCGTTTTCAGCTTCGGATTGACCGCTTCCGGCGCACGTTTTACAACGCTGCCTTTTACCACCAGAACGTACTCGCTGCGCACTTTGTCAGCGGCTTCCCACGCTGGCTTGTTGTGCTCCGGATTGAAGACGATTTGCACGATCCCGGTGCGGTCGCGGAAGTCGATGAAAATGACTCCGCCAAGGTCACGGCGCTTTTGCACCCAGCCGTTCAGTACGATTTCCTGTCCTACGTGTTCGGTTGTCACTTCACCGCAATGTACGGTGCGATATTGCCAAGACATGTTGATTTCCTCCACTTTTGGTTTATTCGTTTGCTTGTTGCACTTTTGCAGCCAGAACAGAGACGAATTCGTCCTGCTTGATCTCCTGCTGTTCGCCTGTTGCCATTTCCTTCAGCACGACTGTGCCGTTGGCCAGCTCGGACTCCCCGATGATCGCGGTGAAACGGGCAGACAGCCGATCCGCCTGCTTCAGTTGCGCTTTCATTTTCCGGTCGAGGTAGTCCAGCTCAGCAGACACGCCCGCCTGACGCAGTTGGTCGACGAGAATAAACGCGCCTTTTTTCGCTTCCGGCGTCTGCACGGCGACGAAGCAATCGATTCCGCCTGTAATCGGCAACTGTACGCCCTGCTTTTCCAGCGCAAGCAGCAAGCGCTCGATGCTGAGCGCAAAGCCGATTCCCGGCATGTCGTCGCCGCCCAGCTCTGCGACCAGGCCGTTGTAGCGACCGCCGCCGCAAAGCGTTTCCACCGCGCCAATCTCCGCCATCTTGATTTCAAAAGCGGTCAGCGTGTAGTAGTCCAGCCCGCGAACCAGACGCGGGTTGACATGGTACGGAATGTCGAGTGCAGTCAGATATTCTTTCACCGCCTCAAAGTGGGCCGCCGACTCTTCGCTCAAGTAGTCCAGAATGGACGGAGCGTCATTCGTCAATGTTTTGCACTTTTCGTTTTTGCAATCGAGCACGCGCAGCGGATTGCGGTCAATCCGGGACTGGCAATCTGCACACAGCTCGGAGCGCACGCCGTTCAGATGCGCCAGCAGATGCTCGCGGTGACGCGCCCGGTCTTCTACCGTCCCGACGCTGTTCAGCTCGACGGACAGCCCTGTCAGTCCCAGCTCCTGGTACAGCCGAATGGCAAGCCCGATCACTTCGGCGTCAATCGCCGGATCGCTCGAACCGATTGCTTCTGCCCCAAATTGCACGAATTGGCGGTAGCGACCCGCCTGAGGACGCTCGTGCCGGAACATCGGACCAAGGTAGTACAGCTTGGTCGGTTGATTTGGCGAACCGTACAGCTTGTTTTCCACGTAGGAGCGAACGACGCCCGCCGTCCCTTCCGGACGCAGCGTGAGCGCATCGTTGCTACGCGGGTTGGCCACGCTGTACATTTCTTTTTCCACAATGTCCGTCGTCTCGCCTACACCCCGCTGGAACAGCTCCGTGCTCTCGAACAGCGGCGTGCGAATTTCCGCGTAGTTAAAGCGGCGGCACAGCTCGCGGGCTTTTGCCTCCACGTAGTGCCACAGCTCTACGGTACCGGGCATAATATCCTGCGTACCGCGGGGAATCTGGATTCTCGTCATTCCTCTCGAACCTCCATGTCTTTTGAAAAACTTGGGCTACGCCAAACCTCCAGGATGAGACAACTTATTTTGCTGACAAATAAAAAAGTCCCTCGCCTCCTGACATTCGGCAATTCGCCACATGTCAGGGACGAGAGACTGGTTATACTCCCGTGGTGCCACCCTGTTTGAACAGCCTTATGGAAAAAGGCTATCCCACTTGTTAGCCGTTAACGCCGGCGCACGCCTGCCAGTTACTGAAGAATCGAGGCCAATACCTCGCCCGTTCACTGCGGTCTTCGGGGATGTCATTCACCAAGTCGTGATACGAAAGCACTCTCAGCCACGGCGCTTCCTCTCTGGTTATCCGTTTCGTTGGGTACTTGTTCCCGTCATCAGATCTTGTTTTATCCAAAAGCTTAATGTGAATCATAGCAAACCAGCCAGCAGGCGTCAACAGGCACTCCGTAAAACTTTTTTTGCAATGGGATCGTCAAAAGCGTCTATACGTGCGCCTCTTTTTCTGCGTCAGTCGCCCCTGTGTAAATTTCGTCCAGTTCACGCAGCTTGTTTTCCACCAGCGTCTTGTACGTTTCGTTGTACGTCTTCGGGTCTTTCGGATTGGGAAAACGCTTCAGCTTGCCGCTGCCCGGCGCCATCAGCTTGGAGACGGCTCCGCAGCCAAGACCAATGATCGTCTGAACCTCTTCCATAATCATGATGTTGTAGATGCTTTCCTGCCCCGGCTTGGCGTAACCGACATTCTCCAGATTACCCAAAATGTTTTTTTGCCGATACAAATAATACGGGTTGTAGCCGTTTGCCGCTGTCCAGGCGGAAGCCATCTCCATCATCCTGCTGATCTCGTCGCGGCTGGCCACCTTGTAGCGCTCCTTGTTCTGGGTCATCTCGGAAGCTCTTTTAAAAGACAAGGTGTGCACAGTCAGGGAGGCGGGCATCAGCTTCTCCACTTGTTCGAGACTGTGTGCCAGCTCGGCCACGCCTTCGTTGGGCAACCCGATAATCAGGTCCATGTTGATATTGGTCAGGCCCATTTCCATGGCGAGATGGTACTTTTCAATCGTCTCCTCGACGGTGTGGTGACGGCCGATTGCGCGAAGCGTCTCCTGGGTGAACGACTGGGGATTGATGCTGATCCGGTCCACCTTCCAGCGCTTCATGACAGCGAGCTTTTCCGCCGTAATCGTATCCGGCCTGCCTGCTTCAACCGTCAGCTCGCGCACCCCGTCCATATGCGGAAAGCTGCGGTGCATCGTCTCAAACAGCTGATTCATGTCCTCTGCCGTAATGCTCGTCGGCGTGCCGCCCCCGAAGTAGATGGAGGTGATGCGCTGGTTGTTTCTCGTCAGCCACTCGCCCATTTTCTCGATCTCGTAGTGCAGCCCTTCAAGAAACGGGTTGACCGAAGCGGTATGGCTGCGGATCGCATAGGCTGGGAACGTACAGTACGCGCATTTCGTCGGACAAAAAGGAATGCCGATGTACACGGACAGCTCCCGGTCGATCTCGTACAAGTCGGGCACGACCTGCAGCTGCTTGTCTACGATCTCTTGCAAAAGCTTCAGCTTGTACGGACGCAAAATGACCTCCTGCTGCAGCTTCCGGTGCGCTTCCTCGCGTCCGACACCTGCGGCGTTCAGTTGGTGCAACAGTTTCGTCGGGCGAATCCCCGTCAGGATGCCCCAGCCTTGCTCGATTCCGGTATACTCTTCCAGCATCAGCAGCAAGGCATAGCAGAGGGCTTGCTTGGCCGTTCTGCGCTTCGCTTTTTCATCGTGCGAGACGTATTTGCGTTTGACTTGGTGAGCGAGCTGTCTGCCCCCGGCAACAAGCTCGCCCGAAGCCACCACGCCCTCGTCCTGTACCGTCAGTGCCAGCTTGATTCGCATATCGGCGTCACCTTCCCACAAAGAGACAAAGGCGAGCGCGGGATCTTCGTAAAACAAGGCGAGAATCAGGGATAGCTCGCGTTCAAACGCGTGTCCCTCGCACTTTATTTGAATCATGGTTCGTTCACCTGCTTTTTTAAAATGCCACTCCTCATCATAGCTGACGGAGTTCCCCTCGGTCAACAAAAGCGAGGGAGCGGCACTGCAGGCCATTATTTCCTTTTTTGGCGCAACTGCTGCACATCCCGCGTGCCGACAAAAAAATCTTGGGACATTTCTACATTTTGCCGTGACGATTCTTTGGCCAAATCGTCATGAAAGTCGACGGAAAAAAATTGCCGATTCAAGCCTTGCGCAAATGTTTCCTTGGTGGACTGCCTCACAATCTACTCCTCCTGCGTGCAATGGTTCTCTTCCGTTCTAGTATGGCCCATTGCGAGACCGTGCAATCGGGGGATGATTTGCAAAGCTTTGTCGCTTTTTGCAGGAAAAAGCCGAAACAGGCGCGAAGTGATTTTGTTGGCAAAAACATGAAAGAAGCGTTCCGTTACAACTCTAGCATTTCAATGAATGGGAAAGGATGTCTACCGTGTCTGTACGTCAAAAAATCGGGAGGTCGCTTTTGACGATCATCTGCGCCCTCTCTCTTCCCGTCTCGACAGCATGGGCTGCCGGGTCTGTTCAGGTCACTGTGGACAAGCTCAATGTCCGCTCCGGTCCGAGCCTGCAGGACGCTGTCGTGACCACGCTGCCGAACAAAACGGTACTGCCTGTCATCTCCACCAAAAACGACTGGGTGCAGGTCAAGCTGCCCAATGGACAAAGCGGCTGGGTGGCGGGCTGGCTCGTCTCGGCACAGCAGCAGCCAGCGCCCGCTGCGAAAGGCACTGTGGAGAGCACGACGACCAATCTCAACGTGCGCTCCGGTCCCGGCCAGACTCACCCGGTTATCCAGACGATCAATCCGGGGACGCGTTACCCGATCGTGCAAAAAAACGGTGACTGGATCATGATCCAGCTCAGCGGAGGCAAAACAGGCTGGGTCGCAGGCTGGCTCGTCAAAGACAGCACGTCTGCTTCGACAGGCTCCACGTCAAGCGCTGGATCCACCCAAGCGCAGCCAACCGGACCGACAGGCGGCAATCCGCCGGGCACTGCTGGAGGCACTACAGCACCAGCAAAGCCGCCAGCCGTTCAGGGAGCCAGTCTGACACTCGATTTTGCTCCCTATGTGTACCCCACGCCGGATGCCAGCACGCCTGCAATCGGGCAGCTGCACGCCGGGGAGACGATTACGGTGCTCTCGCAACAAAACGGCTGGATTCAGTTCCCCTACGACGGGGTAAACGCCTGGATTTCCACGAACAGCAACACAACTGCCCAAGACACCACCACGGCGCCAAGCACAGATACAGGCGGTGCAGGCAATACGAGCACACCCGCTCAGCCAAGCACGCCTGCCACACCTGCTGAGCAGACGGCGACGGTGCAAACAGATGGGCTGAATTTGCGCAGCCAGCCCAATACGTCCAGCGCCATCCTCACCACGCTGCCCCTCGGCAGCAAACTGAAGGTACTGGAAAAGCAAGGCGATTGGTACCGCGTGCAAACCTCTGCCGGAAAAACGGGCTGGGTCGCAGGCTGGCTCGTCGCCGTCTCGGGAGCGAACACGCCTACGCCAAGCGGGCCATACGTCACGATCATCAATGCCAATACAAATGTCCGCTCTGGTCCCGGCACCGGACACAGCGTACTGCGACAAGTACAGACTGGCGAGAAATACAGCATCGTGAACAGAGAGGGCGACTGGTTCCAAGTAACGCTCAGCGATGGCACTACAGGCTATGTGGCCGGCTGGCTCGTAGCGGCGAACGGAGTGCCTGCTGTCATTCACAGCCAGGCCATCGCAAACAAACTGATCGTCGTCGATCCCGGACACGGAGGAAACGACAACGGCGCGACCGGCTCCAGCTTTTCCACTCTTGAAAAAACGGTTAACCTGCAAGTCGCCCTGCTTTTGCGCAACAAGCTGGAAGCAGCCGGAGCCAAGGTCATCATGACGCGTGCGGACGACCGCAAGCTCACCTTGCAGCAGCGTGTGGACATCGCCGTGCAAAACAAAGCCGACATTTTTGTCAGCATTCACCACAATACGCATCCAAACTCGGCGACGAACGGCTCCATCGTCTTTTACTACCACCAGGGCAATTCCAGCAAGCTCGCATCCCTGGTGCAAAACGAGCTGGTCAAGGCGACGAACTACAAAGACTTGCAGTCCCGCTTCGGCGACTACTTCGTCCTGCGGGAAAATTCCGTTCCCTCCATCCTGGCGGAAATCGGCTTCCTCTCGAACTACAACGACGAGATTCGCGTCCGCTCGGAGAAGCAGCAGGATCTGGCGGCAGAGGGTCTGTTCAAAGGGATTGTCCAATATTTCAGCTCGTTGAACCCGCAGAGTGGTTGAGCCCTGGGGAGTCGCACTTCGCGTAACACAAAAAAACGGTTGCCTTGGGAGAGCACTGCAAAACACTTCCTTTATATGGAAAGTGAAGGCGTTTCTTTGCTTCGCTTCGTTGCCAGCCCACTATGGGGCTTATCTGTCCGTTCCGAGACGTTTCACGGGGCGGGGGCTCAACATCTGGGTTTCACAATGAAGTGAGACTAACGCCCCCTTCATCCCCGTGTCCACGTCTCTACGCTGGAAGGCTGGCAAAGGCGCTCCGCAAATAAAACGCCTCCTATTCCAAACTCCATCAGCTTTTTGGCTTTGAATGATTGCCAGCACCTCGCGGTGCTGGTTTTTCGCTATAATCAATATTAAGAAAATGTTCAAAGGACATGTTGCCATGCTATCTGCTGACAGACAATTGAAAGCCTCATTTCATTCAGAACTTTACAATTTAATTCCCGAAGACCATCTTCTTCGAAAAATCAACGAAGCTGTGGACTTTTCGTTCATTTACGAGTTAGTTCGTCCATCTTATTGTGAATATTACGGAAGACCAGCGAATGAACCGGAACTTCTGTTTCGTCTTTTATTTCTGCAGTATCTTTATGGCTTATCCGATGAGCGAATGATTCAAGAAGCACAAGTAAACCTCGCGTATAAATGGTTCTTGGGGTTGAATCCTGAGGATACTTTGCCCGATCCGTCACAATTATCCCGATTTCGGAATCATCGCTTAGGTGCAAGCCAGATTAACGAAATCTTACAAGTGCTTGTAAAACAGTGCGTAGAAGAAGGCTTGATTAAGTCAAAAACACTCATTGTCGATGCAACACATACTGTTGCTTCCACTCAAAAGAAACGGCCTTTGGACGTGTTGCAGGAAGCCGCCAAACGGCTCGTACGAGCCGTACTTAAAAAGCATCCAAAGCTGGAGAAGAAACTTCCTCGTCCTCCGAAGTGTATGCAAGGCGATGTCGATGCGGCAAAAGTGATGCTACATTACCTCGCTGAACTGGGAGAAACGGTAGAAAATCTCCTTCCTGATCATGAAGGGGCCATCTCCGAAAAACTCAAGCACGCAAAGCAAATCGTGGAAGATGAACGGTTACTAGCAAACAAAGGCATCATGTCTGCGATTGACCCAGACGCGCGTTTTGGCTGGAAAAGCAATACCCTCTCCTTTTTTGGCTACAAAGAGCATGTAGCGATGACAGAAGAAGAGATCATCACTGCGATTGAAGTTACGGGTGGAAGTGAAGATGATGGCAAACAACTGCCAAAGCTATTAGAGCAAACAGAAAAGACAGGTATGAAGATTGAGGAAGTCATCGGAGACACTGCTTACTCTGGAAAAGACAATTTAAATCTCCTTGCCTCAAAAGACATTCAACCGATAGTCCCCTTAAACCCAATTGTCCATTCCGGAGGAATGAAACAGGAAGGCTTTACATACAACAAAGACGCCGACTTTGTCATTTGCCCAACCGGAGAGCACAGTATACGAAAAGCGGTACAAGGGAAGAAAAAATCCGGGCGCAGCCGTTCTCTTGTCTTTTACTTTGATGTGGAGAAGTGCAAGACATGTCCACTTCGCGAAGGATGCTACAAGCCTGGTGCCAAAGCAAAGACTTATTCCATTCGTATGGTGGCGGAGCACTATCAAGAGCACATGAGGTTTGAGGCAAGCACCACCTTCAAAGAGCGATCGAAGCGTCGCCGGATCATTGAGCACAAAAATGCTGAATTAAAAAGATTTCATGGATTGACCAGGGCAAAATACCGTGGTTTATTTGGTATGCGGATACAAGCATACTTAACGGCATTCGTTGTAAACGTAAAGCGAATGGTAAAGCTAATAAAGCAAATGCAGCCAGCTTCGTAAGAAGTAAGGCTGCATTCTTTTTGATGCCGTCGGCATCAATTATTGACATGAACCCATTATTAAAAACCGAGAGAGCACTTTTGCAGTGCTCTCCCTTGGCAGCCGTTTTTTCTTTTTATCTTGCATCTGTTCGCATGTTCAATAGGTCGGACGCCTCTCCCACGGCTCGACCTGGCCGACGATCGCCTGCGCTGCTTCTTGACGTATGGCCCGGATGACGCCATCGGCAATTTCCCTGTTGGTCAGCCAGCGCGCCTCTTCCCCTTCGCACACGAAACCGAGAATGACACGATGGTACGCGCACGTTTTCGGCACATGGACAACCGGAGGATTTTTCCAGGCGCGGCTGCCGCAGACGTGGTACAACCGAAACGGCCGCTTGGGGCGGGACAGTTCTGCCAATACGGTCGCAAGCGCATCTGGCGCCGTTTGGTGAATCCAGGCCACGACCAGTTCCATCGCCCCCCGGCTCGCGACAAGCTCTGCCATGGCGGTGCGCAGCGACTCCGTCTGCCCGTAATCGAGCGCAAGCAGATGAACAGAGTCGGGATTCATAGCCCCATCCCTTACCTGTTCGAGCTTTTGGCGATCCCGTCCCACTATCGTTACTTGCCAGCCTTCGTTTGCGAGCCAGCGGGACACCTCTGCAAGCATCCCGCTCGCCCCGATTACCAATGCTTCCCGTGCCATTTGACCGCCCCCCGCGTCGTTTCTGCTACGCTTCCACAATCAAGGTGACAGGCCCGTCGTTGAGCAGACGCACGTCCATCATCGCGCCAAAACGCCCCGTCTCCACGACCAGACCTTTTTCCCGCAGCTTCGCATTGAACAGCTCGTACAGCGGTTCCGCCTGCTCCGGACGAGCGGCGGCCATGAAGTTTGGCCGTCTGCCCTTCCGACAGTCCCCGTACAGCGTAAACTGGGACACGGACAAGATCTGACCGCCCGTATCCAGCACCGAAAAGTTCATTTTTCCTTCCTCGTCTTCAAAAATTCGCAGGTTGGCGATTTTGTCCGCGACGAACTCCACCTCTTTTTCGCTGTCCTCGTGGGTGATGCCTACCAGCAGCAAAAGCCCGTGCTCGATTTGCCCGACCACCTCGCCCGAAACGGTCACACTCGCTTCCTTCGTTCTTTGCACAACTACTCGCACGTCGATCCATTCCTTTCGTTTTGTGTCATGCTGTTTGCCGCCATTTGCCCACAAACAAGAACACCCGACCCCCGAAGGATCAGGTGCTCAAAATGCGGCGAACCGAATAAATATCTTTAATGCGCTTGATTCGTTCCACAACCTTCAACAGATGATCCACATTGCTGATCGAGATGGTCATATGAATCGTAGCCACCCGGTTTTTATCTGCTTTGCCGCTGACGGCAGCAATATTCGTCTTCGTCTCGGCCACCACTTGCAGCACGTCGTTCAACAGGCCGCTGCGGTCGTGACCCGTGATCTCGATTTCCACGTTGAAGTTGTGCTTCTGGTCCGTATCCCATTCGACGTCGATCAAACGCTCCGAGCACTCGTCCGTCAGCACATTCGGACAGTCCTTCCTGTGCACAGACACCCCGCGTCCTCTGGTAATAAAGCCGATGATCTGGTCGCCTGGAACCGGCGTACAGCAGCGTGAGATGCGCACCAGCAGGTTTTCTACGCCGCGTACCTTGACGCCGGATTCGCTTTTTTGCGAACGCTGCCCCGGATTTTGCTTGACTTCCGGGATGACAGGGTTTTGCTCTTCCCGCTCGCGTCGGAGCTTGTCGACGAGCCTGGTGGCAATCTGCGAGGCGGTAATGCCGCCGTAGCCGACTGCCGCAAACATGTCCTCTGCCCCCTGAAAATTAAACCGCGCCGCCGCTTCTTTCAGGTTCGCCTCCGTCATCGCTTCCTTCACGTCAAAGTTGCGCGCCTTGATCTCGGCCTCGACCATTTGCTGCCCTTTGGCGACGTTTTCTTCCCGCTTTTCTTTTTTGAACCATTGCTTGATCTTGTTGCGTGCATGGGCGGACTTGGCTATTTTCAGCCAGTCCTGGCTCGGCCCGTACGAATGCTTGGAGGTGAGAATCTCGACAATATCGCCCGTTTTCATGGCGTAGTCCAGCGGGACAATCTTGCCGTTTACTTTCGCCCCAATCGTCCGGTTTCCAACCGCCGAGTGAATGCGATAGGAAAAGTCGAGCGGTACGGAGCCTTTTGGCAGCTCCACGACATCGCCTTTTGGCGTAAAGACAAAGACCGTATCCGAAAACAAATCCTGCTTGAGGCTTTCCATGAACTCCTGCGCATTGGGCGCTTCCTTGGACCCGCCTTCGATGATCTCGCGCAGACTGCCCAGCTTCTCGGCAAACGATCCTTGCACAACACTTTTGCCTTCCTTGTACGCCCAGTGTGCCGCGATCCCGATTTCTGCCGTCTGGTGCATCTCCCATGTGCGAATTTGCACTTCCAGCGGCTCGCCTTTTGGCCCGATCACTGTCGTGTGCAGCGATTGGTACATGTTCGTCTTGGGCATCGCGATATAGTCCTTGAAGCGGCCAGGCATCGGCTTCCACAAGGTGTGGACGATGCCCAGTACCGCGTAGCAATCGCGAATGTCGTTCACGATAATGCGCAGCGCCAGCAAGTCGTAAATCTCGTTGAACTGCTTGTTTTGCTTGGTCATCTTTTTAAAGATGCTGTAAATGTGCTTCGGACGTCCCGATATTTCCGCCTCGATGTTCAGCTCGCCCAGCTTCTCCCGAATCATATCCGCCGCTTCGTTCAGGTATGCCTCGCGCTCTACGCGCTTCTTCTGCATCAGGTTGACGATCCGGTAATACTGCTGCGGGTTCAGATAGCGCAGCGCAGTGTCCTCCAGCTCCCATTTGACCGAGGCAATCCCCAGGCGATGGGCAAGCGGAGCGAAAATTTCCAGCGTCTCATCGGAAATTTCCCGTTGCTTTTCTTCGGACATGTGCCGCAGTGTCCGCATGTTGTGCAGTCGGTCTGCCAGCTTAATCATGATGACGCGAATGTCCTGGGCCATGGCGACCAGCATCTTGCGATGATTTTCGGCAAGCTGCTCTTCCTTGGACTTGTACTTGATTTTTTCCAGCTTGGTTACCCCATCTACCAGCAGAGCCACATCAGGCCCGAACTGTTCCCGTAGATCGTCAAGCGTAACGTCGGTGTCTTCCACCACATCATGCAAAAATCCGGCCGCAATCGTCACGGCGTCCATGTGCAGGTTTGCGAGAATCCCTGCCACGGCAATCGGGTGCATGATGTACGGGACGCCTGATTTTCTGACCTGCCCCTCATGAGCTTTTTCGGCCAGCTTATAGGCGCGAGTAATCAGCTCCAGATCCGATTGTGATAAATAGGTGCTTGCTTTTTTTACTACCTCATCAATGCCGGTAATCATAGTTCCCTTCCCTTATCCTCTCATTGGAAAACCTGGCTTTGCCAAGCCTTATGTCACAGGCGAAGGCTTCGTTGCGTATAAAAAAAAGCCTTAAAGGTTGAAGTTCTTGCGAAGAAGCAGGCTTGAATAATCGATCGTTTGTCTGGATGAAAAAAGAACCTCATCTCTATTGCATACTATTATCTTTTATGTCGTTCGTATTGTAAAGCTGTTTCCCCTGTAAAGTATGAACAGTGCGCGGAAAAAAGAAAAAAACGGGCGTATGACCCGTTTTTCGTTGATGGTTCAATTAATACTGCACCAAAGATTTGATCGGAACATCGCCGATTTTTTTACGGCCTTCCAGGTAGGACAGTTCGATGAAGAAAGCGGTGCCGACCACTTTTCCGCCCAGCTTTTCAATCAGGTTGATCGTGGTTTCAATCGTTCCCCCGGTTGCCAAAAGGTCGTCTGCGATCAGAACACGCTGTCCAGGGGTAACTGCATCCACGTGTACAGCGAGTGCGTCTTTGCCGTACTCAAGATCGTAGTCCGCCTTGATCGACTCGTAAGGCAGCTTGCCGGACTTGCGGACTGGCACGAAACCGATCCCGAGCTCGTATGACAAAGGAGCCCCTACAACAAATCCGCGTGCTTCCGGACCCGCGATGACATCTGCCTGCACTTCGCGGGCGAACTCAGCGAGCTCCTGAATCGCCGCGCGGTAGGCAGCGCCGTCTTTCAAAAGCGTCGTAATATCCTTGAAGCGAATCCCCGGTTGCGGAAAGTCCGGAATGACGCGAATGTATTGTTTGTAATCCATGAAAAATTCCTCCTATACGGTGACAGGTGTCACCAACTGATGAAACGTTTGAATCAATGTTTCCGAAGAGGAAAGCAGCAAGTCCGTTGCAAGCTGCGCCTCTTCCTTCCACTCTGAATATAGAACCGAGCTTTCCAGCGGCCTTTTTTCTGCCACCTCTTGCAATCGGTACTGTTCTCTATCCTCGCTTACAAACTGCAGCTCGACAAAAATCGCGAGCATCCCGTCCAGCAAGCTCCTTTTCCATTGCAGCTTGCGGGCCAGCGCATCGAGATGAATGCGCTTTACGGTCGGCACCTGTACAAAAAACTGGTACAGCTGCTTGAAGTGCTCCCGGCTTGGACAGGAAAGCCGTTCCATCCCCAGATCCGGGTCGCCGAACAGGCAGTAAATGCGCTCGGCCTGCTGCAGCATCGCGCTGATTGCATGCAAATCCGCGCGGCGTTTTGGCAAATCGTAGAGGATGATTGTCTGCTTGGGTCCCTCGTGTTCAGGCTGTACGGATGACGCGAGCAACACCACGGAAGATCGCTGCGCTTCCGCCGCCTTTTGCACCAGCAACTCATAGCTTTCCCTGCGAAACACGACCGTCGTCGTCACTGATTCAGTTACAAGCTGCTGCCATTTCTCTACTTTATCACGACTACCCCGCCAATCAAAAACTTGCTGGTGATTGACCGACAAGTCGCGGATGGTCAACTGTGGCTTGCGGTTGCCATTCCATTCATTTACCGACAGCTCTCCCAGCACATGAAAGCGCGCTTTTGGGGTCACTTGTTTGGTCACGTGCGCCCAGTTGAAGCCGATGGCATCCAACGATTGGCCAGACTTGACGAGTGTGCATTTCAAGTGATTGTCATCACGCCCGATCGTGCGCATTCCCTGTGTTTCCACTTCCTCCAGCAAGACGAGCGGAGTCGGGTTGCCCATTCCGTACGGAGCGAGCCGTTCCAGCTGCTCCGCGGCTTCCAGGCTGATCTCGTCCATGCTCATCGCCACATCGACCTTGGTCAGCGGGATAAAGTCTTCTGCCGTCAGCCATTCGCCTGCCAGCTCGTTCAGTCTGTTGCGCAACAGATCGAGATTTTCCACGGGCAAGGTCATTCCTGCCGCCATGGTGTGCCCGCCATAATGCGGGAGCCATTCCTTGCACGCAGTCAGTGCCTCGTACATGTCAAAGCCGGCGATGCTCCGCGCCGAGCCTTTGGCCGTACCTTTTTCCGGGTCGATGCCGAGCACGATGGTCGGACGGTAAAACAGCTCAACCAGCCGAGACGCCACAATTCCCACAACGCCGACGTTCCAGCCTTCCCTGGCCAGCACGAGGACGTTGTTTTTTTCCGGTGGGTACAGCTCTCTGACCATCTGTACGGCTTCTTCCGTGATCTGCGCCACCAGCTCCTGGCGATCGCGATTCAAATCGTCCAGCGCCTGCGCACACTGCTCGGCCTCGTCCTGATCCTTGGTCGTCAGCAGCTTGACAGCGGCCTCTGCCGTCTCCAGTCGTCCGCTCGCATTCAGCCGCGGTCCAAGAGCAAAGCCGACATGTCCTGCCGACAGCTCGCTGTCAGCCAGCCCGCACACGCGGATAAGCGCTTGCAAACCGATATTGCGCGTCTGGTTCAGCCGTTTCAGTCCCACCCTGGCGAGAATCCGGTTTTCATCCACCAGTGGCACCAGATCGGCGATCGTCCCGAGTGCAGCCAGGTCAGCCAAATGCAAAGGAGGCTCCTTTAGCAAAGCATGCCCCAGCTTGAAGGCGACCCCGACTCCCGCGAGCATGTCAAACGGGTACGGACATCCCGGCTTTTTCGGGTTAATCACAGCAAATGCCTCCGGAATGACTGCCGGAGGTTCGTGGTGGTCGGTTACAATGACGTCAAGCCCCAGCTGTGTCGCATACGCTACCTGCTCTACTGCACTGATCCCCGTGTCTACGGTAATAATCAGTTTGTAACCGCTTTTATGCAAATGCGCCAAAGCTTCTTTATGTAACCCGTACCCTTCGGTAAAACGGTTGGGAATGTAGTAGTCAAAAACAGCGCCCAGTTGGCGCAGCAGATGTACCATTAACGATGTCGAACTGACCCCGTCCGCGTCATAGTCGCCGTAAATGCAGATCGGCTCTTGCCTCTCTATCGCTTGTTGAATGCGATGCACGCTCTGTTCCATTCCATCCAGCAAAAAAGGGTCATGAAACAATTCCGGGCCAGCTTGCAAAAAATCACGGGCCTTCTGCGCTGTGTCGATGCCGCGAATGACAAGCAGCTTGGACACGAGCGGAGTTAGCTGGCACTCCTCAGCTATCGCGGCCGCAATCTGTTCATCGTAGGTGGCCAGTTTCCAGCGTGTTTTCGCTTTCAGCATAGGCTCTCCTCCAATCCTCATTCATTATAGAGGATGGAGCAACAGACTGACAACTGCATAAACATGGCGGTTGCGAGCTAGAACCGAAAATGCCGCAAGCTGGGCCACCAAGCTGTGCTTTGGCCAGCCGATCATCCGCCATCGTTCTCCTCCTGCACGATCCGCGCCCTTTTTTCGTAAACAACGTTTGGACGAACAAGTGTAGAAAACCGCAGGGGGAAATTCCCTGCGGTCTGCCCATTACGCTTCTTTTTTCTTTTTCATATTCCGCTCTTTCAAGTTTACCCAAACTTGAGCAGCAATAAAGATCGAGGAGTACGTACCGCTCACCAGACCGAACAACAGCGCCAGCGAGAAGTTGCGAATGCTCTCGCTGCCCAGCACCGCAATCGCAAGCGCGGTAAAGAACACAGTCGCTACGGTGTACACAGAGCGGCGCATTGTTTGCCAGAGCGATACGTTCACCAGATGCTCCAGATCCGGAATCGTTTTGGACTTCATGGTGCGCAGGTTTTCCCGGATACGGTCAAAAATAACGATTTTGTCGTTGATGGAGTAACCGAGAATCGTCAACAGCGCGGCAATGAAGGTAATGTCTACCTCCAGATCGAACACGGAGAACAGCGCAATCGGAATGATTACGTCATGCAAAAGCCCGACGATGCAGGCAATCCCGAACAGCAACTGGAAACGAATCGCGATGTAGACAACGATCCCGAGCGAGGCGATCGCTACTGCAATCGCTGCCTTTTTCACCATTTCCTGGGCGATAATCGGGTCGACAGATGATACTTGCTTCGTGACCTGATCGCCGAATTTTTTCTTCAGCGCCTCTTCCACCTTCATCAGCGTGTCAGAGGAAATCGTTTGATCGAAGCGGGTATAAGCCTGATTCGTTCCGTACGGTGTCACCTTGGAAAAGGTTACGTCCGGAATTTCCTGCTTCAACACCGCTTCGACATCAGCCGGGTTGAACTCTTTTCCAACGAAAATGTCCAGACGGGTCCCTGCCTTGAAGTCAACACCAAGGTGCAGCCCCTGGAACAGCATAAACAAAAAACCGATGATGATAATCGCGGAAGAGAAAATGAAGTACTTCCGGCGATTCTTTACGATGTCAAATCGAATGACAGTGTGTTCACGATCAAAGCTCACCGATCTCACTCTCCTTTACCCCGAACCAGAACGGCTTTTTAAACATGTTGGAACGGACCACCAGCCAGAGGAGGAAGCGAGACCCAAACACGTTGGTAATCACACTCACGATGATTGTCATGGCCAAAACGACAGCAAACCCTTGCACGGAGCTTGTCCCGAAGTAGAACAACACGCCTGTCGCAATCAGTGTCGTCACGTGCGCGTCGATAATGGTAATCAGGGAGCGGCGCTCACCGGCACGGAAAGCTGACAAAATGGTTTTGCCCGAGCGAATTTCTTCTTGGATACGCTCATACGTAATGATGTTCGCATCGACTGCCATCCCTACTGCCAAAATAAAACCGGCGATACCCGGCAGCGTCAGGGTAGCATCCATCCAGTCGAGTACGAGCATACAAAAATAAGTAAACCCAGCCAGCGTAATATTGGCGATCATCCCTGGCATGCGGTAGACGAGCAGCATGAACACGAAGATCAATGCAGCCCCGATATAGCCGGCATAGAGCGTTTTCTCCAGGGCCAGCGCACCGAGGGAAGCTCCTACCGATGTCACCTGCTTCTCGGTCAGCTTCGCAGGCATCGCACCGGAATTGAGCAGGTCAGCCAGTTCCTGTGCGGACTCCTGGGTATATTCTCCGGAGATCCTTGCGCTACCACCAGTAATTACCTCCTGGATTGTTGGGTTGGTTTGCAAATTTTCATCCAAATAAATTGCCATACGCTTATGCAAATTAGCTCGCGTGACGTCTTCTAATTTTTTTGAATCTGAAAATTTCACAATGACCAAAGGTCTCTTTAATTCATCATAATCAACATATGCCCCGTTCGGCGCCAGGTCGCTTCCTTGCAGGATAATCTTGCCCGACTCGTCGCGGAACGTCAGTACAGCCGGTTTGCCGATCAGCTCGCGCAGCTTGTCCTGATCCGCGGACTGCGAAGCGATTTGCACGCGAATCCGGTTTGGCAGCTCGGTTGAGATCACAGGCTCTGCCACGCCACCGATGTTAATCCGTTTCTCAATCATGTGTGCGGTTGATTTCAAAAGCTCAAGATCAACCTTGTGTCCAGCCTCGAGAGGCTCAACCTCGTACAAAATCTCAAACCCGCCCTGCAGGTCAAGACCGAGCGTGATGTTTCCTGCTACCTGCTTGGTCGTAGTAGACACCAGTGTCGCCAAAAGGCCGACAACAACCAGGAACAGGAGAAATCTTCCCCATTTTATCATTTTTGTGATACCCCTCTTTCATAAACAGGGTCCCGCGCCAAGGCGAGAAACCAATATGCCCATTATAGCGAAGTGAGAAAAAACGTGTCAACGAATGCTGGAAGAGCGAACCATGGTAACCAACCCCTTCTCTACTAAAAGCATGCTACTTATACGAACGAAGAGACAGGAAGTTTCACTGACTGTTTTTATACATTTGCATCATGAGGTAATTCATGTACTTGTTCGGCTTGAGCGACAGAATATCGTTGACAAGACGGTGCATCGGGGGGATTTCCTTGTACCCGCTCGTGACACATTCCCAGATGTCTGCGGGCTCCACATTTTCATAGCCCAGCATGGCAAATTCCTCGGCCTTGCTCTGGCAAAGACTTGCTACTCGCCCATACCATTCCTGCTTTTGCGCTTGGTCCATCCCCGTTTCCCCCTCAAAGTAGTCATGCCGACAGCGGCACGTCCATATTCTTTACTGAATGAATTTTTCATTGCAAAGGAGCCTTCCATGAGACAGTCATTCTTTTTCGGAACGGTTATCCTCATCATTGCCGGCGGCATCACCAAAGTATTCGGCTTTGCTCACAGGATCGTGCTATCACGCATCATTGGAGCGGAAGGAATGGGGCTGTATCAAATGGTTGTGCCCCTGTTGTACTTTCTGATTACGGTGACGACATTCGGTCTGCCTGTCGCCATCGCCAAGCAGGTAGCAGAGACGGAAGCGGCGAACAATCCGCGGCTGACCCGCCGCTACCTGCTGTTGGCCTTGTCTGTGGCAGGCGGCATCAGCCTGTTCATCTGCACACTGCTCCTTTTGTTTTCCCACCGGATCGCAGGTGCCCTGTTCGCCGACCCGCGCGCCCATATCGTCATGCTCGCCGCCATCCCTGTCATTCCGATCTCCAGCATTTCGCTCGTTCTGCGCGGATACTTCCAGGGCAAGCAAAACATGATTCCGACAGCCGTCTCCCAACTGCTGGAGCAGGTAGCGCGCATGGCGCTGGTCGTCGTCATGACCGTGTCGTTTTTACCTGCGGGCGTCGAGTACGCCACAGCCGGTGCGGTCGGCAGCATTATTTTCGGGGAAGCTGCCGGACTTCTCTACATTCTCTGGCAATACCGAAAAGGAAGTAAAAAAGCGGCCACACAGCTTCTGGAAACGTCATTTCGCAAAGCCATTTCCGCAAGCAGAGCAAACCTCGCGCAGCTGATCCACGTCGCCCTGCCTGTTACCTTAAGTCGCATCATCGGTTCCATCGCCTACGTGCTGGAGCCAATGCTCGTTCCGTTTGCGCTCGTCATCGCCGGGTACACGACGGCAGCCGCAACCGGACTGTACGGACAGTTTGCCGGGATGGCGGTTCCGCTGCTGCTCTTTCCCACTTTTTTAACCTATTCCTTGTCCGTTTCGCTCGTTCCTGCCGTTGCCGAGGCGGCCTATCAAAAAAATGCTCCTCTCGTGCATCGGCGCATCTACCAGGCAATGCGCATCACACTCGTCATCGGAGCACCTTGTACCGTTCTGCTTACTATTTTTGCCGAGCCGTTGTGCGTGCTGCTCTACGGCAGCGAGTATCGCGAGGTCGGCGTCCTGTTGAAGGAGCTTGCTCCCTTTTCCGTCTTTCTCTTTTTCCAGGCCCCGCTGGCCGCTGCCTTGCAAGGTCTCGACTACGCCCAGGTCGTCTTTCGCAATACACTGATTAGTGCCATCGTAAAAACAGGGGCGATGTTCGTGTTCACCGCCCAGCCGGCTTTTGGCATCCACGGCGCTGTGATTGCCACCAACATCGGCATCACATTGGGAACGCTGCTCCATTTTGCCAGTCTCACCAAAAAAATCGGCTTTACCATTGACGTATGGGAATTTGGAAAAATAGGGATCGCCATGCTGGCCATGGGCTACCTTGGCACGTACATGGCCGAGCACTGGTTCCTGCATTCTTCGACGGGCAAGCTGCTTTTGGCCAGCACCTGCATCAGCACCTTGCTGTACCTGGTGCTGCTCGTGGCCATGCGCGTCCTGGGCAAGCAGGACGTCCGTCGCATTCCGTGGATCGGCGAGCAGCTCGCCATGTTTTTCCCCCGCCGCTAACACCTAGTGTAGCGGTTTGTCTTTTTTGTCGATGTAGATGATGCCTTGTTCGTCAATGCTGCAAAAGGACACCTCGCGAATGTCCTTGATCCCGTACTTGCGGATTTCCCGTTTCAGCCAAAGCTGATTTTGCCCGATCTTTTGCAATGCCTCCTGCCTCACCTTGCCGTCGAGGATCAACGGAATCGGCAAACCTTTATACGAAACAGGGCTTACCGGTTTTTCTTTGGGCAGCCCTAAATCTCCGCGCGTAAGGGGTTCTTTGTCCTGCTTCAAAAAGACGCTCATTTGCCCTGTAGGCTCCATCATGGCGTACTCGACATCCGCAATGTTTTTCACGTTTTTTTGTCGCAGGTGAACCAGCAGATCATCCATGTTCAACCGATTTCGGCGCATCGCTTGCTCGCGGATTTCCCCGTTTTCGATAATCATGTCAGCGGAACCATCGACGACATCGCGAAATTTTTTGCTTTTGAGGGAAATGTACGCCATAACGATTTCCAACAGCGCGATCAACAGCATCGGCAAATAAAACTGAAGCCCCGGCTTTTCCACGTCCTCGATAGCCATTGCGGCCATTTCCGCCAGCATGATGGAGATCACAACATCAAAAACCGACAACTTCCCCAGTTCTCGCTTGCCCATCATGCGGAGCAAGATCAGGAGGAAAAAATACGAGAAAAGGGTGCGCAACAATACCATTGAAATTTCTTCCACTCCCGCTGCCCCCTATCGAACATTTTTGCTAGTAGTGTTCGGCAGGGGGCTTGCAACTATTAGCTCCAATTACAACCACTTTCGTTTGCGGAAAATGTGCAGCATGAAAAAGGTCATCGCCAGCATGATAACGAGTGCCACGATCAGCATGTAAGGCTCTGCCTCTTCTCCCAGCCAGGCGAACGTATTCATCCCGAACAGCCCGGTAATGAAGGTAAGCGGCAGAATGATCGTGGAAATAATCGTGAGGACGCGCATCGTCTCTGTCGTCTTCGCGCTGATAATCGTGTAGTACGTATCAAGCGCACCGTTCACCAGGTCGCGGAACGTCTCGGTGGAGTCCGATATGCGCTCCAGGTGGTCGGTCAGGTCACTGTAGAACGGAACGTTTTCCTCGGAAATGTCGAAAGAGTAGCGACCATTGACGTTGGCAAAAATTCGCTTTTGCGGCATGATGACACGCCTTATCAAAATAATCGTCCGCTTCAGCGCCAGGAACTCTTCCGTAATTTCCTCCATCTGGTGTTCGTAAATCTCGTCCTCCAGTTCGTCAATCCGCACGCTGATCCGGTCGATGATCGGGAAATATTCATCCGTGATCCCGTCGACAATCGCGTAGAGCAAGTAGTCGGGCCCCCGGTTCAGATAGGAGTTGTTGCGGTGACACATGGCAGCGATCCGCCCGATGGTGTTCATCGGCGATTTATGGATCGTAACGATGTAGTTGGGGCCGAGAAAAACGTTCAGTTCTACCGTGGTAATCTCGTCGTCGCTTTCTTCATTGTAACGCAGGGCGTGAAAAACGAAGAAATAATAATCATCGTACTTGTCAACCTTGGCACGCGGACTGACGTGCAGGCAGTCCTCGATGGCCAGCGGGTGAAAGTCGAAAATCTTGGCAATATAGGGCAGTTCATTGTTCCCCACATCATACAGATCGATCCAGAGCAAATCCTCGGGAGATTTCAGCCATTGATCCTTCGTGGACAGATCAACATCGTGAAACATCTTCTGCTCTGAATGGTTGTAAAAGTACGTTTTAATCAATCTTCCTCACCCCCGTCTCGTTCCCCATCCATCATACGAAAATTCCTTCCAATGTTCAACGCGAAGATGAATACAAGGGCCAGGCCATTCATATAGATGGTACAAACAGTTGACCAGTGAGGGGGTTACTATCGTGCGGAGTGCGTCCACCTCTGTACTGACAGGTCTTTTGTACACGACAGGTCTCGTCTTGTTCGGGGCATTGCTCGCTACCTTGCTTCTCAGCTTTACCAGCATGCGCGAAGGATCTTTGCCTTATTTTACGTACATCATCAACGCAATTGCCTTGCTCGTCGGCGGTTTCGTCACCGGAAAGCGCTGTGGCGGCAAAGGCTGGTACTACGGCGGCTTGACCGGGTTCTCCTATTTTCTCCTGATCCTTTTAATCGGCTTTCTCGGCTTCGACGCTCCGCTGCAATGGGGGACGTTCCTCTTTTTGCTCGGTGCGTTCGGCATCGCTGCACTGGGCGGCATTCTCGGCGTCAACTCGGCCAATACCGGCAGCAAGCCCAAAAGCTTCAAGCCGAGACGGTAAAAATGACGGTAAAAATTTTTGCTCCCATCCCAAACGATCAAGGCGGTTCTGGCCATCAAAAAAAGCAGGCGGATGCTCCCACCTGCTTTTCCTTGCTTTATTTGGACTCTTCTTTTTCCGCTTTTGCCGGCTCGTTGCTGGAAGACACAACGTTGTTGATGGCACCGCGATCAAACGTTACGTTGACGTTGTGCGCAATGCGCAGAGTCACCGTGTCGTCGGTCAACTCCTGGATGGTACCGTGCATGCCGCCGATGGTAACGATCCTGTCGCCCTTTTTCAGAGCAGCGAGCATGGCGTTGCGCTGTTTGGCTTTCTTCTGTTGCGGACGAATCAGCAAGAAGTAGAAAATCGCAAACATGATGATAATCGGTAAAAACTGAGTCAAGCCCTCCATGAATATCCCCCTCGATTAAAAAGATCTATCTTCACTCAATCCATACTGAGCGAAAAACTGGTCCCGAAAATCTTGCAAGCGGTCTTCGGCAATCGCCTGACGCACCTGCTCCATCAGCTTCACGAGGAAATGCAGATTGTGGTAGGTGGTCAAACGGATGCCAAAGGTCTCCTCCGCCTTGATGAGATGGCGGATGTAAGCGCGGGTGTAGTTTTTGCATGTGTAGCAGTCGCAATTCGGGTCGAGCGGTGTGAAGTCGCGCGCATACTTGGCATTGCGGATAACCAGTCGTCCCTGGCTCGTCATGCATGTCCCGTTGCGAGCGATCCTCGTCGGCAAGACGCAGTCAAACATGTCAATGCCGCGGATTGCGCCGTCGATGAGAGCATCAGGCGAGCCTACTCCCATCAGGTAGCGAGGCTTGTTTGTCGGAAGTAGCGGAACGGTGTGTTCCAGCACTTCGTACATCAAGGAAAACGGTTCGCCCACGCTTAAGCCCCCAATCGCATATCCCGGAAAGTCCATGGAGATGAGGTCTTTGGCGCTTTGCTCGCGCAGGTCCTTGAACATCCCGCCCTGTACGATCCCGAACAGTGCCTGCTCGTTTGGACGGGCGTGTGCCTTCAGGCAGCGCTCCGCCCATCTGGTCGTGCGCTCCATCGACTTTTTCACGTAATCGTACTCCGCAGGATAGGGTGCACACTCGTCAAACGCCATGAAAATATCGGCGCCGAGCGCGTTTTGGATCTGGGTGGCCTCCTCCGGGCCGATAAACAGTTTTTCCCCGTTCAGATGAGAGCGGAAGGAAACCCCTTCCTCCGTGATTTTGCGGAGGTTGCTCAGGCTAAACACCTGGAATCCGCCGGAGTCTGTCAGAATGGCGCGGTCCCAGTTCATGAAGCCGTGCAATCCGCCTGCTTCGCGGACAATTTCATGACCTGGACGCAGAAACAGATGGTAGGTATTACTGAGGATAATGCCCGCCCCGATCGCTTTCAACTCCTCGGGACTCATCGTCTTGACCGTTGCCTGCGTGCCGACTGGCATGAAGACAGGCGTGTCAATCGTCCCATGGGGAGTGTGCAGCTTTCCGAGACGAGCGCCGGTTTGCTTGCATGTTTTGATTAATTCGTAGCGTACAGCCAAATTGTCGCACTCCTCAAGCTATGTATGTAAGTCTTTCCTATTATAAGAAAACTTGAGAGTGAAGTAAACCCACCCGACTTATAAGTATACACTTATGCGGGTGGGATTTGTACATTTTTTACACGATCAGCATCGCGTCGCCAAAACTGAAGAAGCGATATTCCTCCTGGATCGCCGCTCTGTACGCATTCATGACATGCTCCTTGCCAGCCAGCGCGCTGACCAGCATCACGAGTGTCGACTTGGGCAGATGAAAATTCGTCAAAAGCCCGTCGAGAATCGAGAACGTATATCCCGGATAAATGAAGATGTCCGTCCAGCCCGCTGTCGCCACCAGCCTGCCGCCGTTCGCGCGTCCGACCGTCTCCAGTGTCCGGCACGAAGTCGTCCCGACCGCAATGACTCTTCTCCCCTCCGCCTTCGCCTTGTTCACCAGTTCGGCGGTCTTTTCCGGAATCTCGTAATACTCGGCATGCATGACATGCTCCTCTACCGTGTCAGCAGATACAGGCCGGAACGTTCCAAGTCCTACGTGCAGCGTCACGTACGCGAGCTGTACGCCTTTTGCAGCGATTTGCTCCAGGTAAGGCTTGGTGAAGTGCAGCCCTGCTGTCGGCGCTGCCGCTGAGCCTCGCTCGCGCGCATACACCGTCTGGTACCGTTCGCTGTCTTCAAGCTGCGCATGAATGTAAGGAGGCAGCGGCATCGAGCCTAACTGGTCGAGAATCTCGTAAAAAATGCCTTCGTACAAAAAGCGCACAATCCGCCCGCCTGTCTCTGTCACTTCTTCGCATACACAGCGCAGCAGTCCGTTGCCAAAGACCACTTCCGTTCCCGGCTTCATCCGTTTGCCTGGCTTCACCAGCGTCTCCCAGCGGTCGTCCCCGAGCGATTTCAGTAAAAGGATCTCGATCTTCGCTCCCGTCCCGGCCTTTTCGCCGATCAGCCTTGCGGGCAGCACGCGGCTGTCATTCATGACCAGCACGTCTCCCGGCTGCAAATGGTCGATCAGGTCGGTAAAGCGCTGATGGGAAATGCTTCCGGTCTGTTTGTCCAGAACGAGCAGCCGCGAAGCTGTCCGGTCCTCCAAAGGATGCTGGGCAATCAGATGCTCCGGAAGTTCAAAATCAAATTGTTGCACGTCCACGAATCGTTAACTCCTTTGATGACAGTACATGTGGCAAAAGGATCACTTGTCAATTGTCACATCCTGGTAATAGTGTTGCAAAATTTGCAGGTAGTCATACCCTTTCTCCGCCATTGCGCGAGCCCCGTATTGCGACACACCAAGGCCGTGTCCAAAGCCGTAGCCGCGGAACAAAAACTGTGGCCCCGCCTGCTTGTCACCCTGAATGACCTCGACATCGAACTTCGTGCTGCGAAGCGAGTTGCCGCCTTGCTGGAACAGCGAGCGGAAAGCATCCGGGGACGAAACGGCAATCGGAACACCATTCGCCTCCATCGCGATCACCCGTCCGGACGGTCCTCGCTTCGTCACTTTCAGGCTGGTGACGTTCCCAGGGATGCGCGGTGCCTTTTGTTTGTCCTGGTTCGCATTCAGCAGCGCGGTCAGTTCCGCAGAGGTAAAGGGACCGCGTGTCCACGCATAGGCATTTTCCTCGGGCTCTTCGGAGAGGATTGTCACCTGGGCGCCGCTTGGGAGTGTAGACAAAACCTTGTGCGTCGTGGTGCTTGGGCCTGTGCGCAAATTCGTGTTTTCCGTCGTGATGACGCCTGTTCTTGCGCCTTTGGCATCCCCTGTCTGCTGCACCAGGTCGCTGCGCACATATCCGATCGTCCCATCTGCAAGCTGTACCCGATACCACAGGTTCGCCGTTACCATCGGATACGTATCATCACTCTCGACTGGCCGCAAATACGGAACGGGATTTCCCCATACTTCCGTGCCATCCGCAGTCATCCCGCCTGCATTCGAGTAAAACAGGGACTCGACGAGTTTGCCCTGGTAATAGATGGCTTCCCCGGCGGTTTCGTCAACGGCCACGCGGACATCTTCCGACTCCTTGCCATAGCCGTAGTACGCCTGCTCTACCACTGTATCCGACACGTTGGCGATCCCGTACTTGTTTCCTTGCCACAGGGCTCTTGTTCTCGACAGCACCGCCTGCGTTTTCAACGCTTCCAGCGGCCAGCCCGGAGCCATTTCCGAACCGACAACCCCGTACAGATATTCCTCCAGCGGCAGTTCATTGACAACCGTCAAGTGACCGTTGTATTCCGACAGCTCCATCTCGCCGCGGTACGTCCGCTGGTCACGCTCGACGACGCCGATCAACGCTTCCGGCTCCGCTTTTTTCGCTTCAACCGTCAGCTTGGCCTGCGGAGAGAACACGTACTTCCAGATCGGCTCATCAGGAGAGCCGTAAACATCTTGCTTCAGTACGACGTAAGACTTGCTGTCAGGCGTCTTGTAGGAAAAGCCCGGAACAGCGCTGCTCGCTTTGCGCGCCAAGGCAGCGAGCGCTTCCTGGCTGACCTCGTCGCCGATCCAGACGGCGTATTTGACTTTTTTGCCGTCTGACAACAGTACAGGGTACGCCGGGATACCTTTTTGCTCAAACGCCTCCTGCCACTTCTGGGCTTCGCTCAAGCTTTTGAACTGCCCCGCTTCCAGCCGGAGCGGACCTTGCACAACCGGCTTTTGTCCTGTCGCCTGGGCCACAGCCGCTGCTTGATTGGCTGCTGCCTGATACGTGTCGTATGTACCGCTGACAACCTGATAAACGGTCTGTCCGCCTCGTTTCGCCACCTGAATCGAGCCCTCGTATTTGCGCTGGCTCAAAAGCTGGGCGACTTGCTGCGCCTGGTTCCAGTCCGGCGTCTGCGCCACGACCAGATGATATTCATCTACCCGGTAACGGGCAGCTTTTGCTTTCAAATCAGGCAGTTCGCTCTCCCCGTCTGGGCCTGCCAACGTCACTTCCATTCCTTTTTCCGCTGTCAGTGTAACGGAAGGAACAACTCCCCTGTAGCCTTGGCCCGTATCTATAAACAGAGCAACCCGAATATGGTCAGATGCTGCTTCTGTCGGCGCTTGTCCCCCCAGGAGAGCAACTGTTATCAGGCCCGCCGAAAGGACTCTCCCCATCCACTTCTTTTTCATGTCGTCCAACGTCCTTCCTTTCTCCTGATCTCTTCTCGTCGAAATTTGGCATGTACTCCCAATCTTTTCGACAATCCCAGGCGATTTTCCTGCCCTTGCCTGCAAAATAGGACCAGTCCCGGCAAACAAAAAGCCACCGGGCTAAACAGCTCCGATGGCGTCCAGACAAGCTATGTGTGCTAGACAAAAGCCTTCATTTGAAAAGACGAAACAAATACATCCCAAGAGACAGCACGATGCTGATGACAATGCACGTCACGACCGGAAAGTAAAATTTGACGTTTTCCTTTTCCACCACAATATCTCCTGGCAGGCGTCCCAGCGGCAAAAAGCGGCCGCCCACCTGCCACAACAGGCCGATGACGATCAGTACGGCACCGCCGATAATGAGAAGCTTGGCTACTGGATTCACGATTTCATCTCCCGCCCAAAGTGCTGGTACGCGCTCGGGGTCAGCACACGTCCCCGCGGCGTCCGCTGCATAAAGCCAATCTGCATCAAATACGGCTCGCACACGTCTTCAACCGTTTGCGCCTCTTCGCCAATCGTGGCGGCAATCGTATCGAGGCCGACCGGACCGCCGTCAAAGCGGTCGATGATGGCGAGCAGCAGCTTATGGTCGATATGGTCCAGACCGCAGGCGTCTACCTGCAGCCGTTCCAGCGCTTCCCTGGCAATCTCCGTCGTGATGACGCCTTCCCCTTTTACCTGGGCGAAGTCGCGCACCCGTTTTAACAGACGATTCGCCACACGCGGAGTTCCCCGTGAGCGACGCGCGATTTCTTCCGCGCCGCCTTCGCGAATTATCACCTGGAGAATATCCGCTGCCCGCGAGACGATAAAGGTCAACTCGGGAACGGTGTAAAACTCCAGACGATTCACCACTCCGAACCGGTCGCGCAGCGGCGCAGAGAGCATCCCTGCCCGCGTCGTTGCTCCCACGAGCGTAAACCGCGGCAAATCGAGGCGCACACTGCGCGCGCTCGGCCCTTTGCCGATGATAATATCGAGCGCAAAATCCTCCATCGCCGGATAAAGCACTTCCTCGACGCTTCGGTTCAGCCTGTGGATCTCGTCGATAAACAGCACGTCGCCTTCCTGCAGGTTGGTCAAAATCGCCGCCAGATCGCCAGGCCGCTCAATCGCAGGGCCGGACGTCGTGCGAATGTTGACTCCAAGCTCGTTGGCGATAATTTGCGACAGCGTCGTCTTGCCCAGCCCCGGCGGTCCGTACAGCAGGACGTGGTCCAGGGATTCCTTGCGCATTTTCGCCGCTTCAATGAAAATTTTCAGGTTTTCCTTCACATGCTGCTGTCCGATGTACTCATTCAAATAGCGAGGACGGAGGCTCAGCTCCGCCGCATCTTCTTCCCAGTTCATATGCGTCGTAATGATTCGCTGATCCAAAATCCTACCCCCTCATAAGCAGGGCAAGCCCTTGTTTGATGAGCTTTTCCACACTTTCGCCCTCTTTTGATTTCTCCGCCAGCGCGTTTCTGATCTTTTGCAGCTCGCCGTCCGAGTAACCGAGTGCGGTCAACGCTTCCAGCGCCTCGTTCAGCGCAGAAACCGCCTGCTCGCCTGCTGTCAGATCGCCTGCCGCGACCGTGAGAATCGCTGATGGCGTGTATCCGACCAGTTTGTCCTTGAGATCGAGTATGATGCGTTGCGCAGTCTTTTTGCCGATCCCAGGAAACTTCGTCAAATAGGTCACGTTTTCCTGTTGCACCGCCATGACCAATTGCTCGGGAGTTGCCGCCGCGAGAATCGCCAGGCCGCCCTTTGGCCCGATGCCGCTCACGTCGAGCAGCTTGCGAAACAGGTCGCGTTCGTCACGGGTAGCGAAGCCGTAGAGCAAAATCGCGTCTTCGCGGACGTGATGGTGCGTGTACAGCTTCGTTTTTTTGCCTTCGTAGCGCACAAACTGGTACGGATTGGGACAAAACAGGCGATACCCGATCCCTCCCGCTTCTACCACTATGTATTCTGAATCGAGGTAACAAAGTGTCCCTTCCACAAAATCAATCATTTTTGAACTCCTTCCGAGATGGAGATGAACGTCCGAAACTGTGCGTGCGTAATCGCGATGCCCAAGGCATCCGCCACGTCGTCAGGCTTTGGCACTTCCTTGAGCCTGAGCAGCAGCCTGGTCATTTCCTGAATCTGCTTCTTTTCCGCCCCACCGTAGCCTGTCACCGCCTGCTTGACCTGCATGGGCGTGTATTCATAGACGGGCACTCCGGCCATCTCCGCCGCAAGCAGGATGACGCCGCGCGCCTGCCCCACCGTGAAGGCCGTGGTCACGTTTTTATTGAAAAACAGTTTTTCTACTGACATTTCATCCGGTCGATACGTTTCCAGCAGGCTTTGCATCGCTTCAAAAATCTGCTTCAAGCGAAGCGGAACAGGCAAGCCTGCCTCTGTCTGAATGCTTCCATACTGGACGGGACGCAATTGGCTACCCTGTTTATCCAGAACCCCAAACCCAACGATCGCAATGCCAGGGTCGATTCCTAATATGCGCATGGTCCACTCTCCGTTTGCCAAGTCTCTACTCTCTACTGTATCACAAAGCGCAAAAAAAGCGAACGTGTATTTCCATATAAAAGACCCGCTCCTGCCAAAAGGAACGGGCAATCATACGGCGTCGCATTTAGTGTTTGTTCATTCCAAGCGAATCCGACACATCATGCTGCATGTGCGCGTATTCATCTACGCCGCTCTGCATCTGCTCCCTGATCCGGTTGATCTGCTGGTAATTGAGCTTGTTGTGTCCCTGGTTCAGCTGAACGTACAAACGCTGGTGGAACTGGTCCTTGTAGCTACCTCTGGGCATGGTAGACATAAGAGAAGATTCCTCCTTCGCTCGCCGTATGAGTACAGTATGGCGTCACGCCTCTGGCCTTATGATGCCAACATTTACAGCTCATTTTTCGCAACTTTGCCGACAAACCATATAGAGGGAGGTGCTGATCTGGTGAGACGCTTGCTGACCGCTTTCCTGCTTGCCATTCTTCTTCTCGCCACCTTCTGCCCGGAGCAGTCCGCCCAGGCGAAGGGCAAAGAAACCGTCACCGTCTCTGTCTCGGTTTCGCCAGCCTCGGCTTTTCACTCTACGCTGAGCTTTTATACCCAGCCTTCGTTCGTCAAACGGCTGTTTGCCGCAAAAAAGGTGGCAGCGTTCGTGCACCCTCACTGGGTTCGGGCCACATTGACCGTTAAACAGCACCAGTTTGTGTACGATCACGACGGGAAATTGTTTGCGAGCGACAAGCCGCTGCAATACCTTTTGCCGGCGGATGTACAGCAACGAATCGAGGAATTTGTCGCGCATGTGGAGAGCGTTCATTACGCAAAAGCGATTCCGTGGGAGCAGGTCAAAAACATTTTCGGCCGCATGGAGTACGCCACCGTCATTGACCTGGAGACAGGCGAGCGGTTCCACGTCCAGCGCCGTGCAGGCAGCAGACACGCCGATGTGCAGCCGCTGACGCGCACTGATACGCAGACGATGAAAAAGATTTACCAGGGCAAATGGAGCTGGAAGCGCAGGGCGATTCTCGTCGAGGTCAACGGCGTTTATTTTGCAGCTTCCATGCACGGCATGCCGCACGGTGCGGGAGCGATTGCGGGCAATGATTTTCCCGGCCATTTTTGCATCCACTTTTTCGGAAGCTCGACTCACAGACGCAAGGAACCCGACCCCAGCCACAGCCTGATGATCCAAAAAGCGTCCGGCTCGCTGGCAACGGCGATGATCGGAGCTACCGCGGAGGAGCTGGTAGGGTATTTTCTCACGGCCCTGCACGAACAGGACAACCATGTTGTACAAATGACGACAGACGGCTTCACGCTGCCTGCCCGGCTTTCCAACGTGGCATCCGTCCGCAAGAGTGAGATCATCATTCCCTCTGACGAACGGGGACCGTTGCTTTCCGAAGTCCATGTCCACCTCGCCTATTTCACTCATGACAACCGCGAAAGGAATGAAGAGTGGACGTTTGTGCTGCGCCGCTCCACGCCGTGGGACAGGTGGCGGGTTATCGCCATCGACTTGTAACGAAGGTACGGAAGCACGACAGCAGAGAAAAAGCCGACCATCCTCCTTGCAGGATCGCCGGCTTTTTGCCTCACTCTTTTTTTATTCATCATCCAGTTGAAACTCTCCGTACGTCGACAGCACGCTGTTGTACTCTGCCAGATTGCGAATGCGGATGCCCCGCTTCAAGCTTTCCAACTGCTCTTTTGGCAGGCTCGCTTCCATTTTCACCGTGTTGATCCGGTAAAACGTCTGGATGACGTCCTGCTCGGCAGGCAGCCCGTGAAACAATGTCAGCATCCCGTTCGCCGACAAGCCAAAATGTCCGTTCTCCTTGCATGCAGGAGAAATGTCCTGCTCCCTTTTCAGTAAAATCATTTTGCTCGGATCGGCTGACACAATCTCCCAGCCTTTGTAATCTCCCATCGCTTCCTGCAAATGCCCTGCAGCGATCGGTTGCCGTTCTTCATCCCGGACGCCGCACAAATAGCTGCGCGTGAGCACCAGCTCATACGGCTTTCCTGCCACCATTGCCGACTTGCCGAAGTCTGTATGCAGCAGTCGGAGCAGACCGTTTTCCTGGCTCCCACTGCCTGTCAGCAGGATACCCAATACGATCCCTGTGAGAAGTGCCGCACTCCACGATGCGTACACCATCCATTTTTTTTGCATGGTTTGATGAACCCCTTCTCAAGCCTTTTTTCCTAGTTTTGCCATGTTTGAAGAGGGACATACGTGAATCTCGCAAGGATTCGTAATTGGCGAGAAATTTATCGCGAGCAAACGGATGAATATTTATACCATTCTTTCTTTTTTGTCAATAGATAAAATTTAATAATCTTAACCTGCATTTATCTACCAATCTACACATTCTAGTGATAAAATATTTTTGCTTGTACTTCTATGCGAACTTATTGGAGGTTAATCTGAAATGAAAAAGTCAAACAAACAGACGCTGGCTGCTTTTCTTCTCAGCACGTCCCTGATTGTCAGCGCCCTTGCTTTCCCGCTTACCCCCGTGAGCGCCGAAACCGGTTCTACCTTGAAGCTCCGCTTGCTTGAGACAACCGATATCCACACCAACATCGTAAACTACGACTACTATCAAGACAAATCCACCGATGAATTCGGCTTCGCCAAAACCGCTACCCTGATTAAAAAAGCGAGAGAAGAAGCGAAAAACAGCATTCTCATCGACAACGGCGACCTGATCCAAGGAAACCCGCTGGGCGACTACGTAGCGAAAATCGATCCGCTGCAAGACGGTGAAACCCACCCGGTTTACAAAGCAATGAACCTGTTGAACTACGACCTTGGCAACATCGGGAACCACGAGTTCAACTTCGGCCTGGAGCATCTGAATCGCAGCCTGAAAGGTGCAAAATTCCCTTACATCAACTCCAACGTCTACATTGATGACAAAGACAACAATCCGGACAACGACAAAAACATGTTCACTCCATATCAAATCCTGGAGCGCAAGTTCAAGGACGAGAGCGGAAAAGAAGTAACCCTGAAAGTCGGCGTGATCGGCTTCGTTCCTCCGCAAATCATGCAGTGGGACAAAACGAATCTGGAAGGCAAAGTCATCGCAAAAGACATCGTGGAAAGCGCCAAAAAGTTCATCCCTGAAATGAAGCAAAAAGGTGCCGACATCATCGTTGCGGTTCCGCACTCCGGCATCGGTCCGGTTGAACCGGCAGCAAACCTGGAAAACGCGAGCTACCAACTGAGCAAGGTAGAGGGCATTGACGCCATCCTGTTCGGCCACTCCCACCTCGTATTCCCTGGACCTGGCTTCGAGAACATCCCTGGCGTTGACAGCGAAAAAGGAACGATCAACGGCAAACCGGCTGTCATGCCTGGCTACTGGGGCAACAACCTTGGCGTGATCGACCTGACCTTGAAGCAGGAAAACGGCAAATGGAAAGTGGTTGAGTCAGTTACCAAAACGATTCCGATCTACGACAGCACAAAGAAAGCTCCCCTGGTAGATGCAGACCAGGCCGTTCTCGATGCCGTCAAGGAAGAGCACGATCACACCGTGGAATGGGTACGCTCCGCTGTAGGGAAAACCTCTTCCCCGATCTTCAGCTACTTCGCGCTGGTGCAAGATGACCCATCCATCCAGATCGTAACCAACGCACAAAAATGGTTCGTCGAGAAAAACATTAAAGGTACAGAATACGAAGGCATTCCGGTTCTGTCCGCAGGAGCTCCATTCAAGGCAGGCGGCCGCAACGGCGCATCGTACTACACCAACATCCCTGCAGGCACTATCGCGATCAAAAACGTGTCTGACCTGTATATCTATCCAAACACGCTGAAGGCTGTCCTGATTGACGGTTCCCAGTTGAAAGAATGGCTGGAGCGCTCTGCGGGTCAATTCAACCAGATCGATGTGAAGAAAACGGAAGAGCAACCGCTCATTAACGAAGCCTTCCCGACCTATAACTTTGACGTCATTGATGGAGTAACCTACCAAATCGACGTTACACAGCCATCCAGATACGCTATCGACGGTAAACTGGAAAACAAAGACGCAAACCGGATCAAAAATCTGTCCTACAACGGCAAGCCAGTCAAACCGGAAGACAAGTTCCTCGTCGTAACCAACAACTACCGCGCAGGCGGCGGCGGCAACTTCCCTGGTTTGGACGGCAAAAACATCGTCATTGACTCTCCGGATGAAAACCGCCAAGTCGTGATCGACTACATCCTGAGCCAAAAAGACATCAACCCGGCAGCAGACAACAACTGGACGTTTGCACCGATTGACGCGAAAGTGAACGTAACCTTCACTTCTTCGCCTGACGCGAAGCCTTTTGCCGAAAAAATGCCAAACCTGAAATTCATCAGCCAACTGGAATCCGGCTTTGCCAAGTTCGCCATCGACCTGTCCAAGCCAGCTTCCAAGTAAGCCTGACCTCTCCAAGACAAACATCCCTCATTTTTTGAGGGATGTTTTTTCTTCGTATCGTTTACCCGACAAAATGATATTCTCCCCACGGCGAGCGCTGGAAGATGCGCTCCCCGTCGTCCAAAAACTTTTGCCGGTTTTGCGCAAGTTTTCCCTCTAGCATCACAAGCTGCAGGACGCCGCGCATATGGTAGCCTGGTCGTCTGCTGTACAGTCCTGTCACCTCGCGCAAAAAATTGTCGGGGTAACGGAGCAGTTGATGAACGGTCCATATTTGCGTGTCGCTCAAATAATTGATGTTGCTGTACGCTTCCATGGCTTCCACGAACGATTCCATGCGATAGTCCTGCATCAGCAGCATGCGCGACATCAGCTGGACGAGATCGACGAGCTGGATGTCGTGCCCGACCGTATCCAGGTCGATGAGATAGCAGTTCCCTCGCTGGGTGAGCAAAAAGTTGTGGCTCGCGACGTCTCGATGCGCCAGCGTGCCCCTCTCCATGGCCATGTACATTTCCGGCATCAACGGCAGCTTGTAGGCAGACTGCAGCAGTTGCTGACCGTCGCGCAGCACCTCTTCGGCCGAATGCGCAATGATTTGCTCCAGCTTGTTTTGCGGGCCGTTTTGCTCGATCATCCATGTCAGGCGCTCGAAGTATTCCAGGCGGCTCTCCCACTTATCCAGCAAATTCGGCTTTTCTTCGTACGCAAACGAATGCGGGACCGGGAAGCCTTGCGCCGCGACATGAAAACGAGCCAATGTCTCCGCTGTCTTTTTCACATCATATAGGGAAGCGTTGTCGGCTTCCACACCGTCGATCAGCTTCATGATCGTGTAGTAACGATCTTCGTAAGGCAAAATTTTGCCGCCCTCCGCATCGGAGACGTAGTGCACCGTGCGGACAAAGCCCTTTTGCCTTAAGGCATCGGCTAACTCCGTGACCCATACTGCTTTTTCCAAATGCTTATACCCTTTGATGATCCAGTGTCCCCGGTCTGTTTTGAGCAGATTGACGTTCCTCTTCGGCTTTACCCCGTACACCTCACAACGAAAAGCTTTTTCAATCGCTGGTATGAGTCCTTTGTTCATAACCGTCCCTCTCAGTACGAAGACGATTCATCAAGCCCGTCTCCCCAGTTTGGCCATGCGCCTTGTTCGGGCATGGAAACGACGCACTGGGTAGGCGGAAATTTCTTGTTGTGATGAAACGGCTGCGGACAACGGCTGCTTTTCACGCGTCTGCGCTTTCTGAACACGGGGCTGGCCGAGGAACACTCACATGATGAGGATGACTCCACTGGTTCAGGGCAGACAGGCATTTTCAGACGCGGCGGTCTTGGCGGATACGGCATGAGCATGGATGGATACATCGGCGGCATCGGATACAGCGGCATCGGCAACGGCATTGGACGCATCGGCGGCATACCGTACGGCATCATCCCTGGAAACGGCGCCATCATCTGTCCCGCACTTGTAAACGGCCTGTAAGGAAACATCGGCTGCTCTTGCCCTGTAAACGGTCTACGCCTTTGCTCCGGTCCCTTTTGTTGCGGTCCCATCTGCTGCGGACTGACCAACTGCCTTCCCGGCTGCTGCGGCACAGGCATGCGCGGAGCGGCGCATGGCGGGCATGGCCGAACAGGCGGGCACGGGCGAAGCTGTGGCGCAGGTGTCAGCGGACGCACTTGCTGCTGCGGTGGTCGCGTTGGCATCGGCATGGGGCGTACCTGCTGTGGCGGCAGCGGCGGTATGTTCGGCATCGTGATGTTTGGCGGGCTGGGAGGCTGGTACATGTACGGGCTTACCTGTGTTGGCTGCACAGGCGGCAGCGTAGGCCGGGCTGGCGTCGTTGGCACTGGCGGCCTCTGCGGCCCCAGGTTGATATTCGGTCCAGATGGCGTTGGGGAAACGTCGTCCTCCTCCTCCTCCGGCATTGGTTCGGGAGTCTGTGATGGGGTTAGTGTTGGAACTGGTGTTGGCGTTGGCTGGAGCATCTCTGGCGACACAGACGGAGCTGGCGAAGCCGGGGGCATTTCCTTCGCTTTCGGCGTTTGCGGAACCTCCGGACTCACTGTTGGCTTGGTTTCCGATTCAATCCGCACCTCTTCCTCTTGTTCTTCTGGCTCAATCGGACGCCGCTCAATCTGCAGCGGCACGTCATCCAACTCCGGCTCGGTCATTGGCCGTTCTTTTACAAATGGAGCCGCCTCGCTCATCGGGTGAGGCGTTGTCCGCGGTTGAGGCCTGACAGGCACGCGCTTTGCCGGGATTTTGATTCTCGCTCCGGGATAGAGCGTATCGGGAGTTTTGATTTGGCTGTTCAAAAGCAGCAATTCCTTGTAATCGACGCCGTATTTTCTGGCGATTTTCCACATGCTCTCGCCTTTTTGTACGATGTGAATCCTCAATGGTTCTCCTCCCTTGCGTAAAAACTCCCTACCATGGTATGCACCCATGGGCGTTTTGCTCCTTTACGCCTTGGCCTTCTTGACAGGGGGAGAAAAAGAAAAAAGCCAATTTTTAACAATTGGCTCCTTGCATATAAAACGGATACGTTCCCAGCTGGCGCACCTGACAGCCGATTGCTTCAATCTCGGCAAAGGCTCCCGGCAGCAGGACATCATCCATCTTTTGCTCAATATCAATGACAAAATAGTAGCTTCCCAATGCTTTTTTCGTCGGGCGGGATTCGATCCGCGACAGGTTGACTTTTCTCCAGGCAAACGCCGCCAGCACCTGGTACAGCGCCCCCGGGAAGTCTTCCGGCAGCGTGACGAGAATCGTTGTCTTTTCACGCGCGGACGGCTGCAGCGCAATCGGCTCCTGGCCGACGAGCACAAAGCGGGTGTAGTTATTCGAATAATCTTGAATTTGCTCGCGGGCGAATTCCAGCGGATAAATTTCCACGTTCAGTCTGGTGCCGACAGCAGCCCACGGTTCTTCGGGATGCTCACTCACGATTTTTGCTGCCAGCGCCGTGCTGTTCACATTCTCAATCTGGGCATGCGGCAAGTTTTCCCGCAAAAAGTTGTGGCTTTGCGCAATCGCTTGCGGATGCGACAAAACCTTCGTAATGGCAGACAAAGGCAATGGCTGCTCTCTTTTTGCCACCAGCAAGTTTTGCGTAATCGGCAGTGCCAGCTCGGCCATGATCGGCAAGTCGACTTCGTGAATGAGCCAATCCAGGGTGGAATTGACGGTTCCCTCGATGGAATTTTCCATCGGCACAACCCCGAATGCCACTTCCTTGTTGGAAACGGCGTTCAGCACATCAATAATGCTCGGGTACGGAACGAGCGAGATCGGCTGGCCTTGCGTCAAAGACCGAGCCGCCTCTTCCGTAAACGTTCCGCGAGGTCCAAGAAAAGCAAGTTTCTTCTCCATGGCGTTCTCCTATCCACTATTTTCTATCTCTGATGGATCTCTACTTGTACGCCATTTTCGTCCGGCTGCAAAATCATGACACGGTATGTAATGCCATGCCGTTTCATCACGCTGTCCACGAATGCGCGCAGTTGTCTCTCCTCTTCTGCGCCAGAAAAGAAGCAAAGAATCGTCGGACCCGCACCGCTCAATGCAGCGCCTACGGCACCGTGCTCAGTCGCGTTGTCCAGGATTTCGTTCAAGCCAGGTACAAGTTTAGCGCGATACGGCTGGTGCAGCCGATCGGACATCGCCCGTCCCATCAGATCGAGTCTGCCTTGTGCCAATGCGGCTACGAGCAAACTGCTATGTCCCACATTATATACAACATCTTCTTTGCTGTACACCTGCGGCAGGACGTTGCGCGCTTTTTGCGTTTCCAGCATGAAATCCGGGATGACGACGAGCGTTTGCAGCCCGGCGGGAGGAGAGAACCGAACATACGGGACAGGCTCTCCCGCTTTTTCCGGCATGGTTGCCACGATGATGCCGCCAAACATCGAAGCTCCTACATTGTCAGGGTGTCCCTCCATTGCAGTTGCCTTCGCGAACAGTTCATCGCGGGTAAACGGCTCCCCGGCAAGCTGATTCGCTGCCACCAGCGCTCCGACAATCGCCGCGGCACTGCTGCCCAGCCCGCGCGTCAAAGGAGCGTCGCTGGAAGCCCGTATCGCCAGCTCCGGAACGGCCAGCCCGGCTTCTGCAAACAGATCCGCAGCTACTTGATACAACAGATTGCTTTTGTCTTTCGGGATCCCTTCCAGCTCTTTTCCCACCAGCTCGACGGTTGTCCGCTCACTGATTTCCATTTCCACGACCGAATACAGTTGAAAAGCCATTCCCAAAGCATCGAAGCCCGGCCCCAGATTGGCTGTGCTTGCGGGAATCGTCACTTTTACGCGCTGCCCGCTCATGATACGACTTCGCTCCCGCTTTGGCGAACCAGTTGCATGACCGCTTCGCGTGTCGCTGGCACCGTTCTCGGCTCTTCGCCTACGAGCTTCAGCGCGATGTTCGGGTCTTTCAGGCCATTTCCGGTCAAGACGCAAGCTACCTTGACGCCTTGCGGAAGTTTTCCTGCCTGATGCAGCTTGATGATGCCCGCCAGCGACGCAGCAGATGCCGGCTCGCAGAAGACGCCCTCGTTTTTCGCCAAAAGCTGGTACGCCTGCATGATCTCTTCATCGGTCACGCTGTCGACAAGTCCGTTCGATTCGGCGATGGCATTCAGAGCGCCATCCTTGCTCGCAGGATTGCCGATGCGGATTGCCGTTGCAATCGTCTCCGGATTGGGAACTGGTTGTCCGAGCACGAGAGGCGCGGCTCCCGCTGCCTGGAAACCGTACATGTGCGGCAGGCGGCTGGATTTGCCCGCTTCCTTGTACTCTTTGAAGCCTTTCCAGTAAGCGGTGATGTTTCCGGCGTTGCCCACGGGAATCGCCAAAATGTCCGGTGCGTCAGCCAAGGCGTCGCATATCTCGAACGCTCCTGTCTTTTGCCCTTCGATCCGGTACGGATTGACGGAATTGACGAGCGTAATCGGCTCTTTCGCCGTAATTTCGCGCACGATGTTCAGCGCCTCGTCGAAGTTTCCGTCGATGGCGATCACTTCCGCGCCGTACGCGATCGCTTGCGCCAGCTTGCCGAGAGCGATGTTGCCGCTCGGAATCAGCACGATGCAGCGCAGGCCGGAGCGTGCAGCATAAGCAGCGGCAGCAGCCGACGTGTTGCCGGTGGAAGCGCACATGATCGTTTTGCTGCCTTCCTCTACTGCCTTGGCGACAGCCATCACCATGCCCCTGTCCTTGAACGAGCCTGTCGGGTTCAGTCCCTCGTATTTCACGTATAGCTCAACGCCAAGCTGTCTGGACAGGTTTGGCGCGTGAATCAACGGTGTGTTCCCTTCGTGCAGACTGATAAGCGGTGTCTTGTCCGTTACCGGAAGAAACTCCCGATAGCGTGCGATAATGCCAGATTGTCGATCCGAACTCATTATTTGTCTCCCCCTTCTACCCGGTAGCAGCTTTCAATTTTGGACACGATGTCCATTTGTTCCATGTAGGCAATGACTCCATCCATGTCGCTCTTTGCGGACAGGTGTGTCACCATGATGATTTCCGCCTCGCCATTATTGTACGGCTGCTGGATGACTTGCTCCAGGGAAATGTTTTTGTCAGCCAAAAGCTGGGTGATCTGTGCCAAAACGCCGCGCTTGTCTGTCACGACGATTCGCAGGAAATACTTGGACAGCTTTTCGCTGTCGTCCTTGAGAATTTTTTCCTTGTATGGAGCAACCATGCCGCGTCCGTTTACCCCCAGCTTTCTGTTTTTCACGACGGTCACAAGGTCAGACACAACTGCCGTTGCTGTCGGAAGCTCGCCTGCCCCCGGCCCGTAGAACATCGTCTCACCAACCGCTTCGCCGTGAACGTACACCGCGTTGAACACGCCGTTGACAGAAGCCAGCGGATGCGATTTTGGCACCATGGTCGGCTGCACGCTTACCTCGATCGCTTCTCCATCGCGTCTTGCCAGGCCCAAAAGCTTGATTTCGTAGCCCAACTGCTTGCCGTAGGCGATGTCCTCCTTGCTGACAGAGCTGATTCCTTTGACGTCCACGTCTTCGAGCTTCATCGGTACGCGGAAGCCGAGTGTAGCCAGAATCGCCATTTTGCGGGCCGCATCGAAGCCTTCGACATCGGAGGTCGGATTCGCTTCCGCATATCCCAATGCTTGCGCCTCTTTCAAAACGTCGCTGTAGTCGGCTCCCTCCTGACTCATTTTGCTCAGGATGTAGTTGGTCGTCCCGTTGACGATGCCCATCATTTTGGTGATGCGGTCGGAGGAAAAGCCTTCCACCAGCGCGCGCAGGATCGGAATGCCGCCTGCCACGCTCGCTTCGTAAAAGACGTCACAGCCTTTTTCCTGTGCCTTGTTCAAAATTTCTGCCCCGTGCAGCGCCATCAGGTCTTTGTTGGCTGTCACCACGTGCTTGCCGCGCTCCAGTGCCGCGAGAATGTACTCCTTGGCCGGATGGATGCCGCCGATCACCTCGACGATCACTTCAATGTCCGGATTATCCAGAAGCTCAGCAGGGTCTGTCGTCAAAAGACTGTTCATGGAGCTGATATGGCGCGATTTTTCTGCGTCCTGTACGAGAATTTTCGCAATCTCAATTCCCAGACCCGTCTGCTTTTGCAAATCGTCCTGATGCGCCTGGATGATGCGGACAACCCCTGTCCCTACCGTGCCAAACCCCATTAATCCCAGCTTGATGCTTTGCTTCTCCATTTTTTCTCTCCTCCTACCCAATCTTTTACCCTCTGCCGACGATCATCGCTTTGCGAACGCCGGGTATTTCTTGCAGACTTTCCAGAAATTCCGTGCTGGATACGCGCAGGTTGGCCATATCGACAGACATGGAAATGTTGGCAATCCCTTGCAGCGGAATCGTCTGATTGATCGTAAGCACGTTGCCGCCTTGTTCGGCCACATACGTGAGCACCTTGGACAAGTAGCCGGACATGTGCTCCAGCGAAAACGTGATCGTCATGATCTTCTCGCTCATCATGGCATTGAAGGGAAAGATACCGTCCTTGTATTTGTAAAAAGCACTTCGGCTCAGTCCTACCCGCTCCACAGCTTCATTCACGGTGTCCACTTCGCCGGACTCCAGCAGCTTTTTCGCTTCGATCGTCTTGACGATGGATTCTGGTAAGATGTCTGATCGTATCAAGTAGAACTTCTCTTCCCGTTTCACCTTCATGTCCTCCTGAGAAAAACAGTTGTTTCTACATAGAGGACATTATAACGGATACCGTTCGCTGTGACAATCCTTCGTGGCCAACTTTTTTTCAACGAACCCTGTTCGGTTCACTCTCGTTACATGAGCTTGCCCCCCTTCGCGCACACTAAAAGCGGTTGGAGGAAGAGGAGGTGAAAGACAGATGGCAGGACGCGGAAAGTCCGACAAATCTGAGCGCCGCAACAATCACCCGGCCGGGAAGCCGAGCAGCCTGGATCAGTTTGGCGCTGATCTGCGCGGCAAAAAAATGGCACAATCCCCGAACATCGTTGAAGATCCGAGCGGCAACAAATAATCGCGCGAGCACGTGAAAAAACCCGGGATGGAGATCCCGGGTTTGTGCGTGTTACTCGTATGAATTAGTAGGCCAGCGAGGACAGACCGTTGATATGAGTCAGGTAGCGGATATTGCTCGCTTCCTTCATCAAGGTTGCTGGCAAGCCTTTCAGCTTCAACTGGCTTGCGCCGATGGTTCCGATGGCGTCTTTGCGGCCCAGGCTGCCCAGCGTACCGGAGAATACCGGCTTGAACGTATCCATTTTGGTGCCGTTGAAGTGCGCGAACAGATTGTAGCCCACCAGTTCGCCCATTTGCCATGCCAGTTGGGCAGTCGGCGGGTATGGACGGCCTTCTGGCCCCATCACAACCGCGCTGTCGCCAGCGAGGAATACTTCCGGATGAGAAGTGGATTGCAGGAATTCGTTAACAGTTGCACGGCCACGGTTTACTTCAATACCGCACTCCGCAACTACGCGGTTGCCTTGCACACCGCCAGTCCAAACCATGGTTTTGGTTTCGATGGTGCTGCCGTCTTTCAGGCATACCGTCGTTTCTTTCATTTCCGTTACCGGAACGCCGGTCAGGAACTGAACGCCGCGTTTTTCCAGACTTGTTTTCGCACGCTCTACCAGGTCAGAAGCAAAGCCTGCGAGGATGGATGGCCCTGCCTCCACGCAGTAGATGGACAGGTCTGCAAAGTCTACGCCGTATTTGCGGCACAGGTCCGGCAGCATGTCGGCGAACTCGCCAACCAGCTCGATCCCGGTCAGACCCCCACCGCCAACCACAAAGGTAGCATCCGCCTTGTTTTTGCTCTTGCTGTATTCTGCCACGCGCTCTTCGAGGTGCGCACGCAGACGGTTTGCTTCCTCCACGGATTTCAGAGTGAAGCTGTACTCTTGCAGGCCAGGAATGCCGAAGAATGCCGTCTCGCTGCCCAATGCGATAACAAGCGCATCGTATTTGATGGACTCGCCGCTTGCCAGCGTCACACGCTGCGATTCGAGGCCGATTTTTTCCACAGTATCAATCACGAGGTTAATCTCTTTGCCGCGCAGCAGTCTTTCCAGCGGCAGTGCCACGTTTTGCTCGGACAGGTTTCCTACTGCCAAACGGTGCAGCTCCGTGATGATCTGGTGAGTAGGGAAACGGTTCACAAGCGTGATTGTCGCTTCTTCAGCCGTCATGTATTTACGTGCAGTCAAAGCGGACAGCAATCCGCCGTAGCCGCCGCCCAAAATGAGAATATGCTTCGCCATGCCCAATCCTCCGTCCTTGTCTCTCGTAGGTTATCGTAATTAGCGTTTTTGCTGCTCGCGCTCTGCCAAAACTTCCAGGAATGCCTGTGCGAAACGCAATGTTTTTTGCACTTGCGGGTCTTTCAGCATTTTGAGAATGCCGAACAAACCGACAGTGGATACCTCCGCGTGCGCGCGGTCGTTTGCCTCGATTGCCGCTTGTGCGATGCCTTTTGCCTTGTCAGAGATCGGTTTTACGAACTCTTCCATGCCGCCCTTGATGTCATTGATGAGCACCTGGTCGTTGGCTACGGTTTGTACCAGATCGTACGTTTTGGTGAGGATGGTTGTCATCTCGGCCAGTTTTGGCAGGTTTGCCACCAATACATTCAGGGATTCTTGAATTTCCGGTTTCATCAACTGATCGAGTACATCCATTGGCTGCTCAGGCGCCAGGGTAGCTGTGCTTGCTACTTCCGCATGAGCTTGTTGCGTGGTTGTTTGAGACATAGAAAAACGTCCTCCTTTGCTTTGGAATAGAGGCCTTCCTTCTCGATGCCTGTTCATACAAGTAACGGCCGCTATTCTCCCAAAATACCGAAAAGCATGTGTGCTTGTAATATTTTTCACAAAGTGAAGTGTACAACAGCACGAAATGATAAAAAAGTGCAGAATTTCACAAAGAGATATTCAGGAAAGCGTACACAAAAATTCACCAGGTGAACAGGCTCGATTCAGAACTCTATGTACTCTACTATATACTTTCTTCACAGGAACAGCAAAGGAAAAAAACCGCTTCTTAAGAAGAAGCGGAAGACGTGAGCTTTTTATAATAATCTTTGATGGCTTGATGATGTTTTTCATTGATGTCCGTAAAAATCAACTCGATCACGGTCTGTTTGTCATCGAAGGCTTTCTCTACAATTTTTGCCATCATGACGACTTCCTGGCCGGTTGAAGGCACCGTGAACGAGAGGTGGAGAAACTCTCCCTTGGCCACGTAGCCTTCTGTACCAAGGATCAGCCGTGTAGGTGAAATCTTCAGCAGCACAGCCTCTCCTTTTTCCTCGATCGGTCTTGCTCCCATCACCTTGTACGGAACCCGGATGTTGACTCCCGGGGAGATGGGCTCCTGCTTGTGGCCTGGCGCAATCTCGACGCCGACACTAATCGGAACCATCGCCAACATCTTGATTGGCCATACTATTTTTTCTGTAATGACTTCCAGATCAATCGTGTTAATAGCCGCATCCGATTCCCACCGAACACGTACCGTTGATCCGAGCAATTCGGCTTTCGCTTCTGCCTTCATCTCAAGAGAGACAACGAGATAATTGTTTTTGACGTACTCTACCATTGCTTGAATGGGTGTTTTGACCTGTCTTGAGACCATCATCGGCAAAGAAGCACCGCGTTGGAGGCGTTTGTCCGCCATAAAAGGGGTAAGGGATGGGGTATCAGTCATTTTGTTTGTCACTCCACAAAATCAAACTCTAAATTGCCAATCCGAACGGTATCCCCGTCTTTTGCACCGTGCTTGCGCAATGCCTCGTCCACACCCATGCTGCGCATCTGTCTCGCGAAGCGCTGAGCCGCGTCGTAGCTGTTGAGGTTTGTCATACGCACCAGCTTTTCAATTTTCTCACCGCTGACCACGAACACATCGTTTTCGCGGCTGATCTCAAATGGCTCCGGCTCTTTTTCCGCCCGGAACACCACGCGTTCTTCCACTGCCTCAACTTCCTCGACTGTCGGCTTGTCCGGAATGGTCGAGAGCATTTCACCCACTGCGTACATCAGCTCCTGTACGCCTTGTCTGGTCGCTGCCGAAATCTCGAACACTTTTGCATCCGGCACTTTTTCTTTGAAGCGCCGCAAGTTTTCCGCCGCTTCCGGCAGGTCCATCTTGTTCGCTGCGATAATTTGCGGACGCTCCTCCAGCTTCAGGTTGTACAGCTTCAACTCGCGGTTGATCTGCAAGTAATCCTCGTACGGATCGCGTCCATCCACCCCTGCCATGTCAATGACGTGAATAATCAGGCGGGTGCGCTCTACGTGGCGCAGAAACTGGTGTCCAAGCCCTACACCTTCGTGCGCGCCTTCAATCAGTCCCGGCAAGTCAGCCATGACAAAGCTCTGCTCGCCCAAATCCACGACACCGAGATTTGGCGTGAGCGTCGTAAAATGGTACGCCGCGATTTTTGGCTTCGCCCCTGTCACACTGGAGAGCAGCGTCGATTTTCCAACACTCGGATAACCAACCAGCCCGACATCGGCAATCAGCTTCAGCTCCAGAACGATGTAACGCTCCTGGCCCGGTTCTCCGTTCTCCGAGATATGTGGCGCCGGATTGGACGCATTGGCAAAACGGATATTCCCCCGTCCGCCACGTCCGCCTTTGGCAATTACGGCGCGCTGGCCGTGCTCCACAAGATCGGCGATGACTTCTTTTGTGTCGTCATCAATGACAGTCGTGCCCGGCGGTACGCGGACGATCAAATCTTCCGCCCCGGCTCCGTGCTGCGACTTGTTGCGTCCGTGCTCTCCGCGCGGCGCCTTGAAATGTCGTTGATAGCGGAAGTCTACGAGCGTGCGCAATCCTTCGTCAACCTCAAACACGACATCGCCGCCTTTTCCGCCATCGCCGCCTGCAGGACCGCCAAGCGGCACGTACTTCTCTCTGCGAAAGGAAACGGCTCCGTTCCCACCGTCTCCGCCTTTTACATACACTTTTACCTGATCGACAAACATGGTGTCACCTCTTTCATTCCGCGAATGGAACCAGCAAGTCCAGCACCCATTCGTCTTCCGTCTGTATCCACTCGGTGACCTCCACCGTACTTTGTTCGCTATCCCGTATCAGCTTTTCCAATTTCTCCATTCCGGATGCATTCAGCTCTCCGGCCAGGTCAAAACGGAAATGAACACCTCGTTGATCCGCCCGCAAGCTTACCTGCATGCTGGCTGGCTCATAGCCATTTTGGTCGACATGATCGTTCACTGTGCACAATATCCCCGACACCAACTGAAACAAGTCCTGCTCACCCAATGCTATTCGCGTGAGATCCACATCATTGCACACGTCTACTTCCAAAAGCATTTCCTTGTTCAGCGCATTGAATGTCAAGAAGAAGACGGACAACAGGGAGTTGTTCAAACGTGCGACCATGGATTCCTGCATCGCCATCTGCGCGATACGCTTCAAGTGCGCCTCTCCCTGCTCAGTACGGTTCATATGCAAATAGCCGAGCAGAACCTGAACGTGGTTCAACCAGTCATGCCGCTGTCGGTTCAGCACTGCCAACAGCTGGTCTGTCTGATGCGTAAGCAGTCTCCGCTCGTCCCCCATCACTTTCACCCAAGTCAATAAGAATTTCTTTCCTAACTATTGTACCATAAAAGAAGCCGGGACAATGAGAAAACTTGGCTATGTCCAACTATTTTGAAAGCAGCCTGCTCCCTTGCACTCCGATTGCCCGAAAAGCAAAAGAAAACCCAGCATCGATTCTAGGATGCTAGGCTTTCCTTCATCAAATATTTACGCTTCGGAAGCAACTGGCTCGATCACAACTTGCTTGCGATCACGACCCAGACGTTTGAAACGAACAATACCATCTGCAGTTGCAAACAGAGTGTCGTCTCCGCCTCTCATTACGTTCGCACCTGGGTAAATCTTCGTTCCGCGTTGGCGAACGAGGATGTTTCCGGCAGTAACGAATTGACCGTCACCGCGTTTCACGCCCAGACGCTTGGAAATGGAATCGCGTCCGTTCTTTGTGGAACCTACCCCTTTTTTCGATGCGAAAAACTGAAGGTCCAAATTAAACAGCATGTTCATATCAGACACCTCCCTGCCATTTATGGTCATTCACTTTTACGTATTTTCCGTACTGCGCTGCAACCGATAGCAGGGCGATTACCATGCTTTCAGCCAAAAGCTGCTGCTTTTCCTGTATGTCCGCCGCTTCCGAGGAAGCGAGCGTCCACTTCAGAAAACCGCCGCCTTCCTGGGCGACTGAAACTTGCGGTGTCAGTCCCGTCAGCGGCTGCACGCTGTTTAATATGCCAAAGCTGATGCCTGATACGGCAGAACAAACGATATCCTCCCCATAGGCACCCGCATTGGCATGTCCGGAAATACTAATTTCATGGATACCGTGCTGCGCACGGCTCACGATCACTTCGATCATAGCAGATCACCAAAATTAAGCGTTGATCTTTTCGATCACAACTTTGGTGAACGGTTGACGGTGACCTTGTTTGCGACGGTAGTTTTTCTTGGCTTTGTATTTGTACACGATAATTTTTGCGCCTTTACCGTGTTTTTCTACTTTACCAGTTACCGTAGCACCAGCTACTGTAGGAGTTCCTGCAGTAATTTTGCCGTCTTTGCTTACGAAGAGAACTTTGTCAAAAGTAACAACTTCTCCTTCGTTGCCAGCCAATTTCTCGATGAAGAGAACGGAACCCTCTTCTACTTTGTATTGCTTTCCACCGGTTTCGATAATTGCGTACACTGTGTGCACCTCCTATACTCAGACTCGCCTCTACAGGTGCGCCGTCTGGCGGCGACTTATGTACCCGATTCGTGCGGTTACAGTATGCACAAGACATAGCTGCATGACAAACATTAGCTTATCATAGCCCCAATCGCCCAGTCAAGTCATATTCCGATTGTTTTCGGACAAGCGCTTGGCTTCCGCTGCGCTTCCCGCATAGGTGATCCGGTAACTGTCCGGGGCCAACCGTGGCTCCTCGCGCTTGAAAACGCGGAGCGGCCAGTTGTTTTCCGCTGCTGCCCCGTCGTCCACGAGCGGAAAAAGTCTGGCAGAAAGCTCCACGACAGCCGCCTCTGCCTGTTGCGAACGGGCAAGCGCGGCAAGCTCGTTTTGCAAACGGTGAATACTTTCGTCTGCACGCAAAACTCGTCCCCGTCCCTCGCACGCAGCACAAGGCTCCGTCAGCCGCTCGGCCAGACTTGCCCTCACCCGTTTTCGCGTCAGTTCGACCAGTCCCAGCGCCGTCATGCCATGCACCGTTGCCGGGACTCGATCCCTGGCCAGCTCTTTTTTCAGCATCGCCAGCACCTTTTCTTTATTGGCCGGCTCCTTCATGTCGATAAAATCAACGATGATAATACCTCCGATGTCGCGCAGCCGCAGTTGTCTGGCGATTTCCTTTGCCGCTTCCAGATTGGTTGCGGTGACGGCCTGCTCCCTTTGCTGGCCGCCCCCTCCGGTAAACGACCCGGTATTCACATCGATCACGGTCATGGCCTCTGTCCTGTCGATCACGAGATAGCCGCCGTTTGCCAGCGGCACCTCGCGCTGGAGAGCCCGTTTCAGCTTGGCCTCCACGCCCAGCGCGTCGAACAGCGGCTCTTTGCCCGTATATTTTCGCAGCAGATTTTGCGCATCCGAAGCGAACACCGCCAGCGCTGCCTTTACTTGCTGATAGGTAGCGGCATCCTCCACTACCACTTCGTCGAGCCCTTCTGCCAACGCCTCGCGCAGCGCCGCTTCGACCACGTCCAGATCGCTGCCGAGCCGCCCGGGCGACTTTTTTGCCTCCGCCTGCTGGCACACACCCTCCCAGCGCTTGCGCAAATAGGCAAGCTCGCGCGCAAGATCCTCGCCGTCCACGCCAGCTGCTTCCGTCCGCACAATCGCTCCTTCCTTGCTTCCGAAGAGCGGCGAGATGATCTGCTCCAGCCGCTGCCGCTCCTTTGGCTCGTCAATTTTTCGCGACAGCGACAAGCCTTCCTCCAAGGGCAGGTACACGAGGTAGCGTCCTTGCAGGCTGATTTTCAGCGAAATTTTTGGCGCCTTGAGTTCTGACCCTTCCTTGATGACCTGACAGATGACATACTGGCCCGCCTGCACGCGTTCGGAAATGCTTGCTTTGTCCTTGCCCCCTGAGGTGACTGGCAGCGTGTCATCTACATACAAGTAAGCGTTTTGCCCGCACCCAATATCAACAAAAGCGGATTGAATTCCCGGCTTTACATCCGCGATACGTCCATAGTACAGGTCTCCGGCGCTGACGTGACCGCCTGTCTCCTGCGTCCGCCACTCGATCAACTGCCCGTCCGCAAGATAAGCGATCCGCACCCCGCCCTTGCCGCTCATTGCCAATTGTCTCATCGCACTCACACTCCGTATTCCCGTCCTTTTCCGCCACCTGAAAAAATGGCCGGACTCCCAGCAAGTAATCTATCATAGGCTACCGGAAAAAGAAAGGCGCGATGTCGGCAGGAATCGTCTGCTACGAACAATGCGGATTTCGCCAAAAGAAAAAGCTTCCCCGACACAAGTGGCACAAAGGAAGCTGGCACATCTGCTCGCTTGTGGAATAGCCGCTTCCCGAAAAAACGTCAAAGGAGCTTGCCCACTGCGGCATCGTGTTTTTGCTCAAACAACAAGGCGTGCAGAAGCTGTTCCTCTGCCAAAAGTCCCGCTCCCTGCACGTAAAAAAGATGGGATCGGCCGCGTCGCAGCTTATGGGACACGGCCAGTACCGTCTCCTCCGGGTGGACGCGGATCGCATGGACGGACGATTCTTCCTGCCTGCGCCCGTACTTTTCCACCAGAAAGCGAAAAAACTGATACGGAAAGCGCAAAAATGACTGGATATTCAGCACGAGCAAATATAGCCCGATAATGAGCAAATTGAGCTTCAGATCAAGACCAGACACTCCGACGAGGACGCCCGCAAGCAAAGTGCTGCCCGCAAGCGAGGCGAGAGCTGCCTGGCGATAGGACAGGAAGCAGCAAAGCATCGCCAGCACGATCCGCCCGCCGTCCAGCGGCCAAATCGGCAACAGGTTGAAAAGCGCGATCGTCGCGTTGCTGACGAGAAAAAACCGGGACCAGTCTTCCGTCCAGACCCCTGTATACCAAAACAGGTACGAGGCTGCCATCATCACCATGTTCATAAACGGCCCGGCAAGCGCCACTGCCATCTCATCCAGCGGGTCTGTGGCGTAGCTGTTTTCCACGGTCGCCACCCCGCCAAAAGGGAGCAGTTGGATCTCCTGCACCCTCCAGCCCAGCTCGCGGGCCATCGCCACATGTCCCATCTCGTGAATGAGGACAATTACGAACAGGGTAATCACTTCCAAAAAGTGCCCGGTGAATACCGACACACCGATTACCGCCCAGAAGAGCAGATGAATGCGAAAGCGTATGTCCAGCCATCTGCCGTTATTCAAACGGAATCACTTCCAGCGGATCGACAAACTGGTCATCTGTTTTCGCCGCGAAGTACAAATGCCGCTCTGTTCCGTTCACCACCCGTGCCGTTCCAATCACCTGTCCAGGAGACAGCACCTCATCTTTTGCCACGCCGACACTGTCCAGATTGCCAAGCCACACTTCCCGTCCTTTTGTCAGCCGCACAATGACGGTCGTCCCAAAGCCAGGCTGCTCCCCGACGTAGGAAACCCAGCCCATCTCCCCGATTTTCACCTGCTCACCGACTCCTGTATCCAGCACAACTTTCGTATCTGACGCTTCATAGGCTTTCACCACTTTCCAGTTGGCAGGCAGCCGCCAGACAGCTGCATCCTTTGCCGTGCTGGTCGCCGGTACGGCACTTGGCCCCGGAACCTGGGGCAACAGCGTCGGAATCGGGCCGAACCGGGCTTCGTACCAGACTGCCACACCCGCGAAGTTAAAATCCCGCGTCATGACCTCGCGCGCAGAATCTTTCCAACTTGCTGGAATCAGAGACGTTTGGAACAACAAGTACGCCACTCCCAGCAAAAGCACGGAAGCGAAAACTTGCAGCCCCCATTTTTCATGAGACGGCGGCTGCATCCCTTCGTTGTTTTCCTTCAAGGAAAACCCGAACGGCTCAGGCTCCACTTCGATCGGGTCCTTCCAGTCGTCCACGTAGGGAGAGAAACTGTCTCGTGATTGGGTACGGATTCGCTCCAGTCGCTCCCGTCTTCGTTCTTTTACACGATTTGTTCCACCGAACATGTCCATCCCTCCGCAGGCCAAGCCTTTGTTCCATTTTATGACTTGTCTTCCTGCTTTATGCCGCCGCTCCCAACGTTCCTCCCCTTGCAAAAACCGCCCCAATACGCAAAAAAGACAGTCTCCCCGTTGAGAGACTGCCTTTGAATCAGTCGAAGTTTACAGTTTGATTACGCTAGCGGCTTGTGGTCCACGGCTACCTTGAACGATTTCGAACTCAACTTTTTGACCTTCGTCCAGAGATTTGAAACCTTCAGACTGGATCGCGCTGTAGTGTACGAATACATCGTCTCCACCTTCAACTTGGATGAATCCGTATCCTTTTTCCGCGTTAAACCATTTTACGATACCTTGTTGCATGAAACAAAACCTCCCTGAACATTACGCCCCATGAGGCGAAAGAGTGTAGCGTTAACCCCTTTACAGATAAGCCTTTTGCGTCAAGGAAAAAAGCCGAACCCTTGCGATTGACAATGGTGACGTCACTCACAACCGTACGACTCCATAACCAATCATCCAAACCACTATAACTTGTAAAAATGGTTAACTTAGGATGATTTTATCACATAATTTCCGATTTGTCACGCATTTAATCAAACCGCAATTTGTCTTTGCGCATGCCGATATTGAGGACGACGCCGATAATTAAAAAGTTGGTAATCAGCGAGCTGCCCCCATAGCTGATAAACGGCAACGGAATCCCGGTGATCGGCATCAGTTGAATCGTCATGCCGATGTTTTCGAATATCTGGAAGGTGAGCATCCCGACCACACCCGCAACCACGTACGAGCCGAACGGGTCTTTCGCTTCCATCGCGATGCGGATCATGCGGTAGATCATGGTGAAGAACAGAATCATCAGCACGCCGGCTCCGACGAAGCCGAGCCTTTCCGCGATCACCGTGAAAATGAAGTCACTCTCCCCGACAGGCACCCAGCCAAAGCTCGCCTGCGTCGGCGTGTTGATGCCCTTGCCGAACAATTGCCCCGAGCCGATGGAAATCAATGCCTGCTTCAACTGGAAGCCGCGTCCCATCGGCTCCAGATCCGGGTCCATCCAGAAGACGATGCGGTCCCACTGGTACGGCTTGATGATCTTGAAAAAAATGTCTTGCTTGTATTCGTACAACAGCGTCATCCCAGCAAAAAAGCTGCCGATAATCCCGCCCAGGTACAAAACGTGCTTCATGCGGATACCGCCAACGATCAGCATCGTGGCGAGCATTCCCGTATAAACCATTGCCGTTCCCAGGTCAGGCTGAAGCAAAATGAGCAGCAAAGGCACGCCCACGAATGCCGCTACCGGAATCAGCTGGTAAAAATAGTAGAAGCGATCCGGGTCTTCCGCTTTTTTCGCCATGAAGCGGGCGACAGCCAGTATCGTAAACAGCTTCATCGGTTCAGATGGCTGAAACAAAATCGGTCCCAGATTATACCAGCTTGTCGCGTTGTTCCGCGCCTCTGTCTGAAACACCCCGATCAGCAAAATCAGCCCAAACACGTACAAGACGTAGGATAGGTTGTAAAAAATTCGATAGTCAAACAGCAAGGTTCCGATGAGGATGATAAACCCGAAGACATACCATATCACCTGCCGCTGCGCCATTTCCAGTCCAGAGGCCGATCCCGAAATACCCAGATAGCTGAAAGCGCACAGTCCAATCAGGATCAGGATGATGGTCCAGTCAATCGATTTTACGTGCCGTTTTTCCAGGTCCATGTTTTTCCTCCTAGAAAACGTGACTCCCCTCTTTACCAGAAGGGGAGCCATGTATAGCCTATTTTAGCCCAAAAAATTTACGCATTTTGTGAAGCACGCCTCCCTTTTGCTCAAGCGGCTGCAGAGGAACCGCTTCTCCGAGCAGACGGCGCGCGACATTGCGATAGGCAATCGATGCCCTCGATTCATGATTCATGACCGCAGGCTCGCCTTGATTGGCGGACTTGATCACATAATCATCATCAGGCACGACACCGATCAAGTCAATGGCAAGCAAATCCAAAATGTCTTCCACATCGAGCATGTCGCCATTTTTCATCATATGGGAGCGCACGCGGTTGATAACGAGCTTGGGCATCCCGACTCTTTCCCGCTCCAAAAGACCGATGATGCGATCGGCATCGCGCACGGCCGCTTTTTCGGGAGTCGTGACGACGATAGCCTGATCGGCTCCTGCTACGGCATTGCGGAACCCTTGCTCGATCCCGGCCGGGCAGTCGATGATGACGTAATCAAACTCGCGCTTCAACTGCGTGACGATTTCCTCCATCTGTTCGGGAGAGACTGCCGATTTGTCTTTTGTTTGCGCCGCTGGCAAAAGCGACAGATTTTCAAACCGCTTGTCCTTAATCAGCGCTTGCGGCAGGCGGCAGGCACCTTCCGCCACGTCTACCAGATCGTAAATGATCCGGTTCTCAAGTCCCATCACTACATCGAGATTGCGCAAGCCGATATCAGTATCTACCATGCACACCTTTTGGCCCAGCAATGCAAGCGCAGTTCCCAAATTCGCGGATGTGGTCGTCTTGCCCACGCCGCCCTTTCCTGAAGTGATGACTATTCCAATACCCACGTCCGTTCCTCCTCTTCCCTTCAACCCTCACGCTTTTTCGTGCCAAGATCCGGGCGTATTCGCGACAGGTAGTTCATTTTTGCCACGAGCATGGTCTCATTTTCCAGATAGGCAAACTCTGTTCCTCCGGACTGATTCGTCCATTCCTCCCCTGGCTTGCTGATGACATCGGCAATCCGAAGCTGGGTCGGGCTCATTACCGCAGCAGCAATGATGACTTGTGTATCGCCGGAAATACCTGCATGAGCGTATCCGCGCAGATTTCCCAGCACATATATGCTGCCTGTACTGCGAACAGTTCCCCCTGGATTGACATCCCCCAACAAGAGCAAATCTCCGTCAAACTCCAGCACTTGACCGGAGCGCACAGTGTTTACCTGTATGGAAAACTGGCTTTTCAAGCGTTCAGCAAAAGCTTCCTCCCGTGTGATTACATCCGCTTCAATCGTATGAATCACGAGGTTTCCCTTTTGCCGGATAATTTGTGTCAACTGCTCCTGCTGTTCAGGCGAGCAGTAGCGTTTTCCCAATTTGATGGATACCCGTATGAGTGGCCCCGACAATATTTGCTGGTGACTGTGCTCTATTTTTTCACGCACATCTTCCAGCAGTTCGTCGAAGGAACAGGTATCATCCATAAAGAAGACGAGACCGTCTTTAGTCCCTTTGATTGTGACCTTGCTTTTCACAGTTGTCACCCGGTTTCACCTCGACCGTTACCATTCGCCATACAGAAAGATTTCTCCTGCTCTGCATGAAAAAATTGCCGAATCGGGTCACATGCTGCCGCCAAAGGGTCTCGCCCGGTTATTTCTTGGAAGAAGGCGGATTTGGAATCGGAACGCCGTTTGTAAGCACTCCCGGATTCAATTCGTTGTAAGCTTCCAGCAGGCGACGCGCAATCGGACCCGTCGCATCCGAACTGGAGGTTCCGTCCCGCAAGCTGTTTGGCGCGATCACGACAAACACTACTTGCGGATTTTCATAGGGGGCAAAGCCTACAACCAGGGCGTTTTCTGCGCTTTTGCCTGTCTGCGCTGTTCCGGATTTTGCAGCAACCGTAAACGGCAAGCCGTTGAAGCGCTGCACCGTACCGCCCGGCTGCGTAACCATGCGCATCCCTTCCTTGACGACCTGGATGTACTTCGGATCGATGTTGACCCGGTTCAACACTTGCGGCTCGATTTGCGCAAGCGTCTGGCCCTTCTGCTTCGGATCGGTAGTGCCTTTGCGTATTTCCTTGACGAGATGCGGGCGAACCCGGTATCCGCCATTGGCAATCGCAGAGACGTACTGGCCGATCTGCATCGGGGTAAACAGGTCGTACTGACCGATCAGCGCGTCAGCCAGGTTCCCGTAGTACAAGTTCGTGTTTTCCCATCCGGTCTTTTCGCCCGGCAGATCCACCCCTGTTTTGACGCCAAGTCCGAACTGGGCATTGTAGTAATCGAGCACGGAAAATTGTTTTTCCCAGCCTCCCTTGCCTTTTCTCGCCAAGCGGATCGCCATTTCGTACATATACGTGTTGTTCGAAACTTGCAATGCACGGCGGGCGTTGACAATCCCGTGACCGCCAGCCTTCCAGTTGCGCTTGAAGGTGTTACCGACATTCAAGCCGCCGCGGTCGATAATCGTTTCGTTAGGCGTTGTCAGCCCTTCCTGCAGGGCAATCATGACCGACAGCGGCTTATAGGTGGAAGCAGGCGGGTACTGCGTATAGATGAACCGGTTGGACTCGTTTGGCAAAATGAGCGAGGTGTAATTTTCGTTGAACGCCTTGCGATCGTAGTACAGATTCAGATCGTAATCCGGGTAGCTGGCCATCGCCAAAATTTCGCCCGTATTCGGATTCATCACCAAGACGTGCGCATCCTTGAACTCTTTTGGCGTCGTAGGCCGTTTTTTAAACGCTTCTACCTCTTCCTTCAAAATCGCTTCCACTTTGCTCTGATAGCGCCAGTCCATCGCCAGCACGAGGTCGTTGCCTGGCTCCGGTTCCCTTCCCGGCCGCATTTCTTTTTTGATCGTCTCCGATTTTTGGTTGACATAGACATCCATGATGCCGTCTTTGCCGCGCAAATATCTCTCATAGTAGCTTTCCAGACCTGTCACACCGACGCGGTCAATCGCGTTGTAGCCTTGTGCCTGATACTCTTTCAGACTTTCCGGGCGAATCGCGTTGATGTATCCGAGAAAATGAGTCCCGAACGCAGAGCCGTCAGGGTCCTGGAAAATTTGCCGGACAGGCTCCAGCACGACGCTAATCCCTGGCAGCTCTGTACGGCGCTCTTCGATTTGAAACATTTCCTCCTCGCTGATGTTCACCTTCACCCGGCGAGGGATGTAGCTCGCCATCTGCGGTGAGCGCATTTCCTGCAAGAGCGAGAGCTTGTGCCATTGGAATTGGCGTTGCGCCTCGGTTAGCGGCAGTTTTACATCCAGCTCAAACAAAGAGGCGTAGCGCAGCAAATCCATGTCCGATTTGTCGGACAACTCGTTTGGAGCCGGAAGCTTGCGGATTTGTGCCTTCACTTCTTTTATCAGGGCGTCACGGTCTTCCTTGTCCAGCGTGAGCACGAGGTTCATGTTTGCGCTGATCGCCATTTTGAGCAGTTCCAGATCGGAGGTGTTGTCTTCTGTCAGGAGTTTCCCTTTTCCTTTTGCGTTGGCATTGAGCTTTTTGATGACATCATTGCGCTGTTTGTCGTCAAAAGGCGAGCGGACACGCAAGCCGACATACAACGCCGTTTTGACCAGCTCGAAGTCAGACATGCTGTCGACGGCTTCCTGTCTGGGAACAGCTTGCAGCTTGCTCGCTACCCGGCTTTTCAGCGCATTCGTTTCCTCGTTGTTGAAAGCGATTGGCAACGTGGAGCGCAGCTCGATCGTCTTTTTGAGCAGTTCATTGTCTGTGCCGATTTTTTCCCCGTCAGGCAGCAAAATTTTCGCCAGACGATCCGCCACTTTTTCCTCGTCGATGTCCTGCCCTTGCTCTTCTACGTATTGAACCGTGTAAACAGGTTTGTTGGAGACGAGCACTTCGCCGTTTTTGTCCAAAATCCGGCCGCGTGGCGCAGGGATCGGCAACTCGCGGATACTGAACTTTTCCAGCTCGTGCCGATACTGCTCCCCTTCCACCAGTTGGACAAAGGCGAGCCGTAAAATGATGGCGGCAAAGAACAGAAAGACGATCAGAAACAATATGTTAAGCCGCACGGGTATGTGCGATTTGGGTTTTTTGGTCTCTTCCACGCGTGATCCTCTCCTTTCCGGGTCATCCCTTATCCCCTTTTTACTCCACGTGCATTTCCTTTTTCGCGAGCACCTTTTTGCAGCCTTTTTTGATCGGAATGTACACAATCAGGCCGAAGACGAGGTTCATCAATACAGTGGGCAAAATTTGATGGGTGAGAATCCATTGCACATCATAGGGAGCGACCGAGAACAGACGGTACACGGAGTACAAGAGCCACTCGTGACCGAACAGAATCAAAAAGCTCGTCACAAATACCATGCCAATCCCGCGCTGAAACAACAGAACGATTAGTCCGGCAAAATAGCTGGCTACCATCATGGACATCGTGTAAATCCCGATCACTTGCCCGAACAGGACATCCTGCAAAAAGCCGAATGCAAAACCGTAGTACAGTCCCTCCCGTCTCCCGAGATACATGGAAATGAGGATACAGCATACGAGTGCGAAGCGAGGGACTGTCATCCATGACAGTCCCCATAAATCAGGTGACAGGACCTGCATGACTGTCCCTTCCAGAACAAACAAGACCACGACACCAAGCGTCAATAAAAAACGCGCCATCTATTGACCACCTCCGCCGTTAGCTGCGGAGGAAGTCCCCGTCGAATGGGGAGTTGCCGCCTTGCCTCCCGTCACAGGTTGCTGACCCTGACCAGCCGACTGATTGGGGATCAGTTCACCGTTTGGCGTAATCGTAAAGTCGCGCTCTACGACCATCACTTCGCTCAATTGCGAAAAGTCTGCGCTCGGCTGTATGTAAGCCGTTTGCGTCAACCCGTAGTCGTCCGGCACGACCCGGACAATGTAGCCGATTGGCAGATTTCGCGGAACGACTCCGCCCCGGCCGGAGGTAATGACCTGTTGCTTCGGTTCAATTTTTTTGCCCCACGGAATTTTGCGCATGACGAGCAACCGCTCCTGCGGGTCGTATTCCTCGATGACACCGCTGATTGGCTCATAGACCGTCTTGCCGTCAACGATCTGCGAAGCCTGTATATCGGCGGAAATGTGGTTGCGCCGTTCGTAACTGGTCAACAATTCAACAGTAGCTGAAAAGTTGGCAACACTCTGTACACGTCCGATCATCCCTTTTGACGTAATGACTGCCATATCTTTTTTAATTCCGCTCTTCAGCCCCAGATCAATCGTAATGACGTTGTTCCACGTATCGGGATTGCGCGCCACGACTTCTGCAAAGCGGAGATTGTACGACGACTTGAGTTTGTTTTTTGCATCCAGCTCTTTTCTCAGTCGTTCGTTCTCCGCCTTGAGGTCGTGAAGCTCTGCTGTCAGCCGGGCATACTGATCCAGCCCTGCCTTGAGAGCCTTGTTTTCTTCGTAGACGCTGTACGCGTCTTCTATTTCCTGAAAAAAGCCAGAAACAGCTTGGGCAGGGCGATAAAACAAGCCCTGCACCACGCTGAACGTATCTTTGAAAAACATTTCTGGCCAGGTCAGGTTAACCCGTTCACGGGAAGTGAAACCCACAACGGAGATTAGCAGGACCAAGCCTACAAGTACGATAATAAGCCGCTTATTCCCGAAAAACGACATGCCCTACCCTCCGTTTATTTACCCCGTTTTTGTCGGGAAGAGGTGATGCCTTGTTTCGATTTGAACAGGTGGATATTCTCCAAAGCGCGGCCTGTCCCGATCGCTACGCAATCCAGCGCATTTTCCGCAACATGCACGGGCATACCTGTTTCCTTGCTGAGCAGGCGGTCGAGATTGCGCAGCAGCGCTCCCCCGCCAGTCAGTACAATCCCGCGGTCCATAATGTCTGCCGCAAGCTCCGGCGGACTCTTCTCCAAGGTCACTTTCACAGCTTCAATGATCGCAGCAACGGTTTCAGCCAAGGCTTCTGCGATTTCCGTGCTGCTGACCGAGAGTGTCTTGGGCAGGCCAGTCACGAGGTCGCGGCCGCGAATATCCACGTTTTCCGGTTCGTCTGGCGCGATGGCGGAACCGATCTCCAGTTTCAATGTTTCCGCTGTGCGTTCCCCGATCATCAGATTGTAGCGGCGCTTGATGTACTGGATAATCGCCTGATCCATCTCATCACCGGCCACACGAATGGAACGGGAGGTAACGATCCCGCCCAGGGAAATGATCGCCACTTCTGTCGTACCGCCGCCGATGTCGACCACCATGCTTCCGGTTGGCTCCCACACAGGCAAGTCTGCTCCAATCGCTGCCGCAAACGGCTCCTCAATCGTGTAAGCCTCGCGTGCGCCAGCCTGCTTTGTCGCGTCTTCAACGGCGCGCTTTTCTACAGCAGTAATTCCCGATGGCACACAAACCATCACGTTTGGGCGACGGCTGAACAGCCCCTGGTTTTTCTGGGCCTGATTGATGAAATAGCGCATCATGGTTGCCGTCGTGTCAAAATCCGCGATAACCCCGTCCTTCATCGGACGTACGGCTACGATGTTGCCAGGTGTGCGGCCGATCATGCTTTTTGCCGCATTCCCCACGGCTTCAATGGAATTGTTGTTGGTACGAATCGCTACGACAGAAGGTTCGCGCACGACAATTCCTTTTCCTTTTACAAAAACAAGTGTATTGGCAGTGCCGAGGTCAATCCCCAGGTCACGTGTAAATCCACCAAACATAAAAAAACTCCTTCCAATAATATACAAATGACAAGCGATTTTACGTCCTACAAGTACCCTTGCTCTTTCAAGCTCACGTACCTGCCATCCCCGATAATCACATGATCCAACAGTGAAATCCCTACCAGTTCTCCCGCCTCACGCAGCGTATGCGTGATCGCGATGTCTTCCCTGCTAGGTGTCGGATCACCACTTGGATGGTTATGTAGGCAAATTACCGATGCGCTGCTACGACGGATCGCTTCTTTAAAGACTTCTCTAGGGTGCACGATGGAAGCGTCCAGACTGCCTACAAAAATAGTCTGCTTGCCAATCACGTGGTTCTTGGTATTCAGAAAGAGGCAGACGAAATGCTCCTGTGTCAGATGAGCAAGCTCAGGGGCCATCAAGTCAGCCACATCGCGGGGCAGTCGGATGGAAGCGCGTTTTTTCCGCGGGATGCCAACCATTCTGCGCCCGAGTTCAAAGGCAGCGTGCAGTTCCACTGCTTTTGCCGGGCCGATCCCTTTCAGTTCCGTCAGCTCAGCATGAGAGGCTTGGGCCAAGCCACGCAGGTCGCCAAATCTGGCTAACAAGCGCTGAGCCAACTGATAGACTGACTCCTGCTCACTGCCTGTCCTCAGTAAAATGGCAAGAAGCTCTGTATCAGACAGATGGACCGCTCCTTCGCGAAGCAGTCGTTCACGTGGACGGTCATAGTAAGGGACGTTTTTGCCGTCTGTTTTGTTACAGGTATTTACTGCCATTTTTCGCCGCCTCCCACCTATCTCGTTATCGTTAACGGCTGACATGAAGAAGGTCATGAAGCGGTTGGCCGTTGTCACTAGCACACAAACACAGCTTTTCCTACAAAATCGGCATCCCGAAGCGCGCAAGGAGCTTGGAGGTCAAGCACAGCGGAAGCCCGACAACCGTAAAGTAATCCCCGGTGATCCCCTCCACAATCGTCGCTCCAATCCCTTGAATCGCATAAGAGCCCGCTTTGTCCATCGGCTCTCTCGTTGCAATGTAAGACTTGATTTCTGCTTCGCTCAATGGGCGAATTTTCACAGCGGTATGACTGTGTGCCACCTCTGAGCGCCCGGTCGCTGCATCAACCAGGGCCACGCCGCTGTATACAGTATGCTCTCGCCCCTGGAGCATGAACAGCATGCGAAACGCGTCCGCTTCGTCGATCGGCTTGCCCAATATTTGTCCATCGAGCACGACAATCGTATCGGAACCGAGTACGATGCCTTCTGTCAGCCGATCTGCCACTGCCCTTGCCTTGCGCAAGGCCAGCTCCTCTACCACTTGCTTGGCAGATAAATCAGGAGCCGTCATCTCGTCCACATCGCTGGTCATGACGGTAAACGGAATGCCCAGCGCCTGCAGCAGTTCTCTCCGGCGAGGCGATGAGGAAGCGAGAATGAGCGTGTCATGTTTTTCTGTCGTCATTTTTCAACCTACTTTATCCGTCGATGTATCCAAAACGCGAGGGCAAGCCCCCCGATACTGGCCAGATTTAGTTTTACCTGAAAGGTAAGGTCGTACTTCAAAATTTCTAAATCCGCCGCAGGTGACCATGTAATGATTTTGCTCTTGGTCAAAAAAGGCACCCAGGGACCGAGAATTTCCCCGACGATGCTTCCGAACAAAAGCCCACTCACCAATAGAAACACGAGTGTAAGCGTTTCTTTCCCCATTACTTGTTCCCAACTCCCTTTTAAGAAGGGATTCTCTTTTTGCCAACCATAAGTTTAGCAAATGGAAGGGGGTGAAACAATCCCTGATTACTCTTGGTAGTTACTGTATAAAAAGAAAAGGCCCTCCTGCAAGAAAACTTGCACAAAGCCTTCTCATTGCCTGCTTATTCGTTTCAGCGCGCCATCTGCACCCAGCTTGCGTAGTTCTCCAAATAGCGAAGAACGCCTGCCTGGACTTGCCACGCGTAAGATTCGGCGCTGTCCCCTTTTTTCCCCGCGCTCGCTTCCGCCATTTTATCGCGGGCTGCCATCGCCTGATTGATCCCGTTGACCATTCCTTCAAACAGCGGCTTCCATGCTTCCTGCACCTGTATCAGTCGGCTTTCCTCCAGCAATTGGCGATGCCATTCCTTCAAATCGGCCGTCTCCTGCATAGAAGACGAAAGCTGTCCCGATGTAATAATCAGTCCGGATTGGGCAGAGAGCGCCCGAGCCAGCTTCACGCCATTGTCAAAAAACTCCTGCACGTTCGGGCCCTCTGTGGCGGCAGCTGGTTTGCTCACCGGAACCGCTCCCTGGAAGGCCGGGAATGCAAACTCCTTGACGTACACATCCATCCCCTTGTTTTTCAGGCTGGCGGCAAAGCCCAATACGGCGTCTCTCGTAGGAGCTGCGGCTGCGAACATGTACTGCTTGCCGCCATCCTTGTAAAAAAGGTGCGGGATACCGGCTTTTGCAAGCGGCTCCGCGGCCGACTCCGGAGAAGCGTCCGGCTGAAACACGCCTGTCTGGGCGACGAACATGCTGATCTGCGGAACTTGCAGGGACACATTATGCTGCTCGCCAGAAAAAGCGTTTCCGGCTGCTGCCTCTGCGCCAGCTCCTGTCGCGGACGTACCTTTGCCAGCAACCGTTTCCTGCCCGCCTGTCTGCCCGTTTTTGGCCTCTTGTGCCGTCAGCGTCTGCACGGTATCGCTCAAAACGGATCCGTAGGATTGCGAAAATTCTTTCTGCGTGAATACGGACAGCACCAAAAAGCCGAACAACAGCCCGATGGCTACCGCCCCTCCTGTCGTCAGCGCTGTGCGCCAGATGGGAGTTTTCGGCCAGAAAGCGAGGAAGTGCTTTGCTGAACCTTTAGCGGGGGTGCTGTAGCCTCCTAAAAAATCCTCCTGCCGGATCGACTCTTCGTTTTCCGGCACATCACCCGGAAGAAGTCCCGCCTCTCTGCTTGGCTCCGTCCGTGCGGCGCTTCTCAGTTGCATCATCCGTTCCCAGGCTTCATTTTCCTTCGTCGGCGGAAGTGCACCGTGAAAAGGAATCGACGGCCCTTGAACATGCACCCGTGGCGCGTCGTCTTTCGGGGTACGTTTCGCCCTCGCCTCCTGCCTGACTGTCTCGCGCTTTTCGTCCCAATACCTGCCGTTCATCCTGACTGTTACCTGATTTTTCTTTTCTCCGTTCACGCTCATGCCCTCCCAGCTTGCAGGCTATTTGTACTAGCTTACGTCTGGCCGGGACGGGTTATGACTGCGATCTACAAATCTAGCAAATCGTCTAGCAAAGCAGCAAGTCGGGGAAACTTTTTCGCAAAAGCTTACGGTTGCCAGGTCAAAAGCAGTCCGGCGTGGACGAGTCCTCCGCCAAAGCCGTACATGAGAATCTTGTCTCCCGCGTTTACCTTTCCTTCTTCAATGCCCATTCCGAGCGCAAGCGGGATGGTAGCCGCCGATGTATTGCCGTAGTAGGCCAGGCTGTACAAGGTCTTTTCCATCGGAAAGCCGCTCCGCTCACAAATCGATTCGATCATGCGCAAATTGGCGCTGTGCGGGATGAACCAGTCGATTTCTTCAAGCGTCATGCCCGCGCGGCTTGCGACCTCCTGCATCCCTTTTGGCACCGTCGTAACCGCCCACTTGTACACTTCCCGGCCATTTTGGACGATGCAGCCGTTACCCGCAAGCTCTCTGCCGTTCATGCTCGTCGACAGCCCGGAGCGGTAAACATGAATGCCGCCGTCCCCCTTCGACCCCAAATAGGCGGAGTGAAAACAAGGCGCGCCCGGATCGGCTTCCACCAGTACCGCGCCAGCTCCGTCTCCGAACAGGATGCAAGTCGTCCGGTCGGTGTAGTCGGTCACTTTGGAAAGGGTTTCGGCGGCCACCACCAACACTTTGCGATGCAGCCCGGAGGCGATCATCGCATTCGCTGTGTGCAGTGCGTAGGTAAAGCCGGCACAAGTGGCGGAAAGGTCCATGGCCCCTGCCTGTAAAATCCCAAAATGAGCCTGGATTTGGCTCGCCACACTGGGAAAAGCAAAATCCGGGGTGCTCGTCGCCACAAGAATCAAATCGACGTCTGCCAGCTCTTTCTGATAAGTGTCGGCCATGTTTTTCACAGCGGCAATCGCCAAGTCGCTTGTAAACTCATCCTCCGCAGCAATTCGCCGCTCGTGAATACCTGTTCGCTGCAAAATCCATTCGTCTGAGGTCTCCACCATCTTTTCCAGATCGGCATTGCGAAGCACGCGGCTCGGCACGTAAGTACCTATCGCGGTTATGCGGGATGGAAAAGCATTTGCGCTCATCATTACAATTATCACCTCTGCATGTTTGTGACTTCATTATAACATCAGATATTAATACCTGGTACTAATTTTTCTGTTTCGACGCACAAAAAAAAGACTTGGCTCCGATTCAGAACCAAGTCTTCTTTGCTTGCAACGATACGTGCTGCTTTTATTTTTCCAGATTTTCTGCCAGCCAGTAAGCGGACTTCCAGATGTCTCCCGCGCCCATGGTCAGCACCAGGTCGCCAGCTTTCAATTCCTTGACCAACTGTTCCTGCACTTGCTCCTTGGTCGGAATGTACTTTGCACGCGGGTGGCTGTTGGTGCGGATTTTTTGGACCAGCACCTCGGAGCTTACGCCTTCGATTTTCGCCTCGCCAGCCGGAGAGTAAATATCCGTAATGATGACTTCATCGGCCTGGGAAAAAGCGCGGCTGAACTCATCCATCAGGAAATACGTGCGCGTGTAGCGCTGCGGCTGGAAAACGGCGATGACCCGTCGGCCGGACGCCTTGGCTCCGTTCAACGTCGCCATGATCTCTGTCGGGTGGTGTGCGTAATCGTCCACCACGAGAATGTCGCGCACCTCTCCGATGATCTGGAATCTGCGCTTTGCGCCCCGAAACGAAGTCAGGGCATTGGCAATCTGTTCAAACGAAAGCCCGGCGTTCAGGCAGACGATGATCGCTGCCAGTGCGTTCGCGATATTGTGCTTGCCCGGCACAGTGAGCGAGAGTGTCCCGAGCAGCTTTTCCTGATGATACACCTGGCATGTGCTACGGCGATCTCCGCACTCGATCGACACCGCGCGAAACTCGGCCTGCGACACAAAATCCGGATTGATCGCATAGGTGACTACCGTGCCGGCGACAGACGGCATCACTTCGCGAACGTGCGGATCATCGATGCACAAGATCGCTTTGCCGCCCGGCTTCAGATGGCTCAAAAACTTGACGTACGCCTGCTTCAAATTGTTGAAGTCGCCATCGAAATGCTCCAGGTGATCCGGCTCGATGCTGGTAACAATCTCGTACATCGGTCTGTATTCCAAAAAAGAACCATCGCTCTCGTCCGCTTCGGCAATGACAAAATCACTTGTCCCCGCTTTGGCGTTTGTGCCCGCATTCATCAGTTCTCCGCCGATGATGAAGGTCGGGTCAACTCCGCACTCTTCCATTACATGGGAAATCATGGAGGTCGTGGTCGTCTTGCCGTGCGCTCCCGCTACGGCTACACCTGTTCGTTCATTCAAGATGCGGGCGAGCATTTGGGAGCGGTGCATGACCGGGATGCCCTTCGCTTCCGCTGCGACTACCTCCGGATTGTCCTTGGGGATGCTGGTCGAGTAAACAATGATGTCTGCTCCCTCCACGTGGGCAGCATGATGGCCGATATGAACGACCGCCCCTCTCGCTTCCAGCTTCTTCGCCAATTCATTCATGGCGACATCGGAGCCAGTTACCTTGTATCCAAGGTCGATCAAGACGCGGGCAATGGCACTCATGCCATATCCGCCGATGCCCACAAAGTGGACGTGCCTAGCCTGATCCACCCTATTCACCTGCCTCTTCTACTGTAGTGGGAAAGAATGCGCGTACTTGGGCGATGAAGTAGAGCGAACCGCAGACGACCAACCAGTCATCCGCTTTCGCCGATTGCTTCTCCCGCATCCAGGAAAGGAGGAACGCCCGCCAGTCCGGGACGGCTTCAAGCTTTTCCTCCGCCCATCCGCCTTGCAAAAACGCATCGCGCAGCGTGCTTGCCGCTGCTGCACGCGGAAAGTCAAATTCCGTCACGTTCAGTGACTTGATTTTCGCCTTCAAGGGCGAAAGCGCCTTTGCCATCTCGGGAAGCGGCTTATCAGCCAAGCCGGAGAACAGCAGGTGCAGCCCTGCATCGTTTGGCAAAAGCCGCTCAAGACTATTGGCGAGTGCTTCCATTCCCTCCTGGTTGTGTGCCCCGTCCAAGATCACAAGCGGTCTTGGCGATACGACTTCCAGACGACCAGGCCAGCGTGTTTGTTGCAAACCACGGGAAATTTCTTCTTCCTCCAGCAAGAAAGAGAAATAGTTGCGCAAGACATCAATGGTCATCAACGCGACCGCTGCATTTGTCGCTTGATGAATGCCGTTCATGGTCAAGCGATAGGCAGCTTCATGGCGCCGATGGATACTGTTGTAGCGAATCCACTGCTGTCCCAGTTCTTCTTCTGCCTGTTCGACAAAGAAGTGCTCCTGCAAGCTGTAGACGGTGCTTTTCGTCTGAAGAGCCCGCTCCTTGAGCACCGCAAGTATTTCCGGCCGGGTCTCGCCCGTCACGACAGGTACGCCCGGCTTGATGATGCCAGCTTTTTCGCGGGCAATCTCCTCCAGGGTATTGCCCAACACCTGCGTATGGTCCATCCCGACATTTGTGATAACGGAGACGAGCGGCAGCACGACATTGGTCGAGTCCAGCCGCCCTCCCAGCCCTGTCTCCCAGACGACGACAGCCGGTCTCTTCACGCTCGAAAAATAGAGAATCGCGATCAGTGTAACGACTTCAAACTCGGTAGGAGAGCCAAATTCCGTCTCGCGCTCGCAGCGCTCGATCAGTACCTTGACTTCATTCACCAGCTGGAGCAGATCGGCTTCCTCGATCATGCTCCCGTTGTAGCGAATGCGCTCGCGAAAATCAACCAGATAAGGCGAGGTGAACGTGCCGACACTGTAACCGGCCTCCATCAGCATTTGCGTCAGGAACGCGCACGTCGACCCTTTTCCATTGGTGCCTGCCACATGGATGAACGGGATTCTCCGTTCCGGATGGTCCAGTTGCTCAAGTACCCATTGCATTCTCTCAAGCCCGGGCCGCTGACCGAAGCGAAGCAGCCCATGCAGCCAGTCGAGCGCTTCTTTGTATTCAACAAATTGTCCTTCAGCATGCATACCAAAATGCTCCATTCTCAAAATTATGCGTTTGCACGACGGATCATTCACCCTTCAGTTCGGCCAGGCGAGCGATGACCTTATCCCGTTTTTCCATGTAGTCCGCCATTTTCGCTTTTTCTTCTTCCACGACTTTTTCCGGTGCCTTGGCCATAAAGCCTGGGTTGTTCAGCTTTTTCTCGATCCGCTCCACTTCGCTGTGCAAAGTAGCCAGTTCTTTTTCCAGTCGCTTCAGCTCTTGCTCGATGTCGATCAGGCCAGCCAGCGGCAAGAACAGCTCTGCTCCTGTCACCACGGCAGACATCGCTTTTTCCGGGGTAGCCAGTTCCATGCTGATCGCAAGCTTCTCCGGATTGCAGAAACGGGCGATGTACTCTTCGCCGCGCGCCAGACGCTCGGCTGAGGTGGCATCGCTTGGCTTAATCAGCAGCTCGATTTTTTTGGACATCGGCACGTTTACTTCCGCGCGGATATTGCGCACGCTGCGGATAATGTCCATCAGCATGGTCATCTCGCTCTCTGCCTCGGTGAAAATCCATTGCTCGTTCACCGTTGGCCAAGGGGCTACCGTAATGCTCTCGCCTTGGTGCGGCAGCGCCTGCCAAATTTCCTCGGTGATGAACGGCATGAACGGATGGAGCAACTTGAGCGTTTGGTCGAGTACAGTCACGAGCACGGATTGCGTGGTCTTTTTCGCTGCTTCGTCACTGCCGTAGAGCGGCAGCTTCGCCATCTCGATGTACCAGTCGCACAGGTCATCCCAGATGAAGTTGTACAGTACGCGGCCCGCTTCGCCAAACTCAAAGGCGTCGGTCAGGCGCGTCACGTCTGCGATCGTCGCTTGCAGACGGGAGAGAATCCACTTGTCTGGCGTCGACAGCTCACCGCTAAGATCAATGTCGTCGTACGTAAATCCGCTCAGGTTCATCAGTGCAAAGCGGGAGGCGTTCCAAATCTTGTTGGCGAAGTTGCGGTTTGCCTCCACCTTTTCCCAGTAAAAACGTTGGTCGTTCCCCGGCGAGTTGCCTGTTGCCAGCGTGAAACGCAGGGCATCGGCACCGTATTTTTCGATCACTTCCATCGGATCGACGCCGTTTCCGAGCGACTTGGACATTTTGCGGCCTTCGGAGTCGCGGATAATACCGTGAATCAGCACGGATTCAAACGGGCTTTTTCCAGTGAACTCAAGACCGGAGAACATCATGCGCGCTACCCAGAAGAAAATGATGTCGTATCCGGTTACAAGTACATTGGTCGGATAGAAATACTTCATGTCCTCGGTTTCTTCCGGCCAGCCGAGCGTAGAGAACGGCCACAGACCAGAGGAGAACCAGGTATCGAGCACGTCGCTGTCCTGCTCCAGCTTGTGGCTGTGGCAGCTCGGACATTCGGTGACATCTTCGCGCGATACGACAGTCTCGCCGCACTCCTGGCAGTACCAGGCAGGAATGCGATGGCCCCACCAAAGCTGGCGGGAAATGCACCAATCGCGGATGTTTTCGATCCAGCGCAGGTAGTTGGTTTTGAAACGCTCCGGAACGAATTTGACGCTTTCTTCGCTGTTAGCATTGGCCAGTGCGAGGTCAGCAAGTGGCTGCATTTTCACAAACCACTGGGTGGACAAATACGGCTCGACAACGGCGTCGCTGCGCTCGCTGTGACCTACCTGGTGGATGTGCTCCTCGATCTTGAACATGACGCCTTGTTCGGTCAGGTCTTTGATGATTTGCTTGCGGCAGGCAAAACGGTCTAGCCCTTTGTAGATGCCTGCCTGCTCGTTCATCGTGCCCGTTTCATCCATGACGACGATTTGCGGCAGTTGGTGACGAAGACCCAGCTCGAAGTCGTTCGGGTCGTGTGCAGGCGTGATTTTTACCGCGCCGGAGCCAAACTCCGGATCGACGTACGTATCGGCTACAATCGGGATTTCACGGCCGACAATCGGCAAAATAACGGTTTTTCCGATCAGGTGCTTGTAGCGCTCGTCTTCCGGATGGACAGCGACAGCGGTATCGCCCAGCATCGTTTCCGGGCGGGTCGTTGCCACTTCGATGTAGCCTGTGCCGTCAGCGAGCGGATAGCGCATATGGTGCAGCGCACCTTTTACTTCCTTGTAAATGACTTCGATGTCAGACAGGGCAGTACGGGCAACCGGGTCCCAGTTGATGATGCGATTGCCACGGTAAATCAAGCCTTTTTCGTACAGACGGACGAATACTTCGCGCACGGCTTTGGACAAGCCCTCATCCATCGTAAAACGCTCGCGGGAGTAGTCCAGCGCAAGACCGAGCTTTTCCCACTGCTCGCGGATGTGCGCAGCGTAAATGTGCTTCCATTCCCATACTTTTTCGATGAACTTCTCACGGCCAAGGTCATGACGGGAGATGCCTTCTTCGCGCAGCGTCGCTTCTACGCGGGCTTGCGTAGCGATCCCGGCGTGGTCCATCCCAGGCAAAAACAGCGTGCTGTAGCCTTGCATCCGCTTTGCGCGGGTGATGATGTCCTGCAGTGTCGTATCGAGCGCGTGGCCGAGGTGCAGCTTGCCTGTCACGTTCGGAGGCGGGATGACGATCGTGAACGGACGCTTCGCCGGGTCGCGTTCCGCCTTGAAAAACTGCTTTTCGATCCAGTACGGATACCATTTGCTCTCGGCTGCCTTCGGATCGTAGTTCTTCGGCAGCAATTGGTCGATGTCGGTTGTTGGCTGAGTTGACATGGATATGCTTCCTCCTCTGGGAAAATAAAAAAACCCTTCATCCAAAGGACGAAAGGATTATTTCGCGGTACCACCTTTGTTAACATACGGCAGGAAAAGTCCGGCGTATGTTCCCTCAAACAAGATAACGGCTGCGAACCGCTTTTGGCTAGACACATCGTGTTCACCAAAAACAACTCCCGGGCGACCTTCAGTCCTGCTCTCCTTAGAGAATCTTCCACCAACTGATTCTCCTCTCTGCAAAGGGCTCCTGACCTACTCTTCCCGATCATCGTTGATCCGATATGTAGTTGTGGTATCGTTGCTTTGCTTATTATATACAATCACGCTGTTTCGCGTCAAACCCGGTTTCGCCCACTTTTCCTACTGTGATCCCCAGCGCCTTGGTAAAACCGAGCACGCTTAAAATATCCAAAATTTCTTCGCGGACATTGACAATCTCGACCTGTTTTCCGGAAGCAAGCAATTCTTTCGTAGTAAAATACAGACTTCCAATACCAGAAGAATCCACAAAGGATACTCCCTGAAAATCGACGGTAACGGAATGATTGCGACCCCCGTATTGCTGGAGCAATTCACCCACTCGCTCTCCCACCGCCATGTCCAACTCTCCGGCGAAAAACAGCGTAGCCTGTCCGTTCGTCTCGGTTGCTCGGTAGTCCATTCTCAAACTCCTCTCAAAAGGTATCGGTGTAGCTGATTTTGTCCTTTCTCACTCATGTTACCCGTTTCATCCGGATTGCAAACATTTGGAATTTTCTCTGATTGTTTTGTCAGCTTGTCAGCGCACATTCCAGGATCAGCTTCGTTCCTGCCGCCGAGCTACTCAAATAGATTCGATCACAGTATTGCAGCATGACGTGAAAGCCCGCTCCCAGCGAATTTTGCGTCGAAAATCCTTGCTGCAGTGTCGCTCGCGGCAAGTCCTCCAGCAAAATTCCCTGGCCCTGGTCGTGAATGACCACCCGGCAAAGCTGCTGATCGGGGACAATATACAGCATGATCGTTCCCCCGCTGCCGTGCTTGAGCGTGTTCGATGCCGCCTCGTTGACAGCTACCAAAAAGTGCAAAAGACGGGTGGCTGCAAATCCGAGCGGCTCCAGTGTGCTCTTGAACGACCTTCTGAGCAACGCCAGGTCTCCCGGTGCCTGGATGTCCATCGCAAGCGACCTGTGACCTTCCCGCAACAGACAAAACAGTTCCTCGTCACTTAAAAGCAACAGCTTGCCCGACGTGACCACGCCAAGAATATCCCGGTAATTTTCCCATTCGCGCCTTTTTCTTTTGCGTTCCTCCGCGATGACAGCCGTCACGTCAATCAGCGCGATCCCACAGGTCTGATCCGGCAAAATGGACGCGTACATATCAAACACTTTTTTCCCGTCCTGACTGACAATCTGCTCGCGCAGCGAGCTGCCATGGATGATCGCTTCGCCAACCAGGCGACGCATTTCTCTCTCGACATCGGGCTCAGCCCGGTTTGAGCCAAGCGGACGCAAATGGCCGGCGTCAAACAGGTAGAGGAAAATCGTCTCGATTTGACGCAGGATAGACAGCTTTTGCAGCTCCTGCTTGATGAGACGTCCCCGCTCGTCATCCCGATCCTTCCAATTATGCAATACGTCAGTAGGGTCCAGCTCGCTACTCATATGCCACGTATGAAATTCTTCCAGAAGCAGCCGTTCCAATACTTCTTCCTTGCGCAAAACTTTTTCGATGTCAACAACATAGTAAGGAACACCGTTGATTCCTTGCAGCCCGCTGCCGATAATGCGAAAATCGAAAGCGAGTTCGACCTCCAGACGACCAAGCAACTGCCTGGTCGAACTTAACAGGCCGATGGCTGTCCGGCTAACCGCTACCAATTGCGCTTGACTTGTCTCCATTGTCGCAAGCTCCGTCACCTTCACCTTGCGTGGCGGCAGCACTTTTTGGGCAGAACCTCCTGAACGGAGCTCAAGAAGACAGTTGCAACAATCGGGATTGTCCGGACACTGTTCACACACAATCACCGTTCATCCTCCTATTCACAGGCGCTTCAGTTCGGGCACTCCCGTCCGTGCAGGAGTTTCACTTCCTTGTTGTCCCGCATGAGAGCCGGTTTGAAACTGCAAAATCAAAACGGAGATGTCATCTGTTTGCGGGCCTTGGCGCGTCATTGCCCACAGGTACGATTCGACGCGCTCCATCATCTCTTCCTTGCCTGGCTCGTCCAGCAGGGCGGCGAGAGCTTCAAGCAGTTGGTGAGAGCTGCGCTGCCCGTCTTTTCTTCCTGTATCCAGCAATCCGTCTGTGTATAGCAACAAGATCCCTTCTTCTGTCAAGGGGACTTCCTCCAGCTCATAGGTGCTGTCAGGCAAAAGCCCAAGCCCTACTCCGTTCCTGCAGCGAAGGATGCTTTTTTGCGTGCTGGACAAATAGATGGGTTGCGGGTGGCCCGCTCTGGCAATCAGCAGTCGGTGGCGCGCTGCGTCATGGACGGCGACCAGCATCGTAATATACGAGCGCGTTTTCACCAAATCGGCATACAGGAGCTGGTTTAGCCGCTGTAAAAATTCATCCGGGGACCAGCTCGTCTGCAAAATGGCGCGAACCGCAATTCGAATCACCGACGCCCAAATGCTCGCCGGCAAACCGTGTCCCGATACGTCCGCCACGACAAAGCAGGTATAGCGCTCATTGATCCGCACGAAATCAATGTAGTCTCCCCCGACGTACGTGACGGGCACGTAGACCGTCCTGGCGCGCAGACCGTTCATCTGCCATTCCTCTTTTGGAATCAGCATGGACTGAATTCTTCGGGCCAGGCCCATCTCCAGTTCAAGCTCCTTCAGCTCTGTCGACTGATGCTCATAAAAACACCGCAAAATCAGTCCTCTCGCATTCACCAGCAAAAGCTGAAAAAAAGATTGCTCCAACTCTGCTATCTCTCTATCGCTCTGCTCGACGGCAGTTTGCGCCACCAGCCGGACGTAGCGCGGCGTTTTGGCCGTGTCCCATTGCTCCAAGACGACGATGCGCTCCTCGAAAAACGGCACCGCGCCTTGCTCGTCTCTTTTGCCTCGCTCGGCTTGAAAATAGACATCCCCCTGCTCGGATTCCCAACTGATGCCCAGATAGACGAGCGAATGGATTTTGCCAAACGAGACATCAACAAGCTCGCTGGTCAGTTGATGGATGTTATCATAATGGACGTTGCTCACGCAGATTTTGTTGCTGGCAATCAACAGTCCCTCGTAGCTATGCTTCAACTCTCCGACACGCGACAGTTGATGATTCATCCATTCCGTATGGGCAAGCTGCTGGATCGGCCTGGATTCGGGCGTACTCACCGCCGACAGCGTCTCCGTCATCCAATCGTCATTGTTCTGATTATTCATGTATGCCCGAATACTTATGCAAGAAATGGTAATTACCAATCCTACTCTAGCATAAAACGGCATCTCGGGCAGCGCAAGCAAGAAAGCGGCTATGACCAGAAGAATGACCTGCACCAACCCTGCATGCCGTCTCGTCATCCTCTGCCGAAGCAAGTCGCAGGAAAAGAGAATCACGTACACGCCTGCACCTATTCCTGACAAGTAGAGCGCTATTTTCCAGATCATCTGTTCACCTTTGCAAATTCGTCCTGGTCTTCCTGCCCTATACGTTCCCTTTTCCTCCCATACTCAAACCTGTGGCCGCAAGTCCGCCGCCCGCGAAAACCAACATGTGCCCGCGGGAAATATAGGCACTGTCCCAAGAGGCCTCGCATATGCTGAAATGAGGTGATAACGATGATGAATTTTCGCTGGAAATACAATCCTACCTACCTGCGCATCAAGTTCGGGTGCAAACAGATGCTGATTCCCTTGATGATTTTTCAGTTCATTCGCACCGTCCTGCTTCCCACCTCGTTCGACGTGATTTTGCTCGGTCTGCTCGCCGTGCTGTACGTCGCCATCGTCCTGGAGTGGCTGTAACTGCGAAAAGCAACGCCCCACCTCGTGAGACGTTGCTCGTTAAAAGGCTTGCTGGACCCAGCGATGCAGCCGCATCAGACGATCCATATCTTTTTCCAGGCGCTTTACCGCGTACAGTTCGCTCCAATCCCGGCGGTTGTGGTAATAGATGTCGATGTCTCTCATGATTCGTTCCGGATACGAGAGAAACGACGCCAACAGCTCGATTTCTTCCGGCCGCAACGGGAAGATGGCTGCATAGCGATGGTAAAGTTGGGAGGCACCTGCTTCATCTCCCGCCAGTTGAAAATACGTCCGATAAAACAACGTGAGATCGCGCACAGGCGTATCGAAGCTGGCCCGGTCAAAATTGAGCAGCTTGCCTCTGCCAAAGCGATCCGGCACGATATGGGCCGGGTGCGGATAGCCGTGAATGAGCGACAAGCGAAAATGCGCATGCGTCTCGTGCCGCTCCTTCCAGTCCGTCAACAGTTCGGTCGCCGTCTGGCTCATTTCCGCAATAAACTCTTTGTTGGCCAAAAACACCAGGTCAAACGGGGACTGGTACTTCCGCCCTCCCACTACCTCTGCCGCTTTTTCCATCTGGTTTTGCCAATACTGCCAGCGATTCAGCAGCGAATCAATCAGTGGCTCCACTTGTCGCGGGTCGTCATAGCGGTAATTTTGCGTGAGGTGGTGAAGCTCCGCGAGCCGCTCGATCGCCGGGGTAGCCCAGGCCAACGGCTGCTCTGTCCACTCCTCGTTCCCAGGCTGCCAGGGTGTCACATAGTACAGGGAGTCTCCGCGCACCACAAACGGATCGTCGAATTTTGTGTAGGTGAACGGTACCGCCCCGTCCCAGCCTCGCTGCTGCAACTGGCGCAGCATGTCGCTTACGAAAATCAGCCGCTTGGCAGGCATCTGGCACCGCTTGCAGACGTAGGAGCCATAGGGAGTGGCCGCCTTGTACACATTCGGCTCTTTCAAAATCTCGATGCTTTGCGCGTACATGTCGTACTCATGAAACAGCGGGTAGATGTCGTCATAGCGGCTCATGTACTCCCTCCCTCCTCGATTGCTCTGCCCGGTAGGCGATGTGTTGCAAGAGCTCGTCTACGGACTGCTGGATGCGCAGCGCCTGCTCAATCGCTTTGACAGAAGGCTCTTCCTTGCCGGCAACCCGCTTCGTATAGGCTTCGATGCTTTTGTACACCTCGCGGGGACGAGCCATGAAGGCGAGCAGCAAGGTATAATCACCGTAATGGAGCGGCTTGATCTCTTCATATCCGTCCAAAAAGGCGTCAATCTGGGCGAGGTCTTTGTGCGTCAAGTAATGCTCCCGCAAAAAGCCCGCCACATCCCGCTGCTGCACGGACAAGGCCGGTCGGAAAAAGCCTCGCAAGTAAAGCTCGCCCTGCACCATGCCCCAATTGTCCCGTTGCAAATCCCGGTGCGACACACTGACTGCATCCGGCGTTACACTCTCATGCGACAGCATGGCCAAGGAGCGCTCCATCCGCTGCAGCATCGGCTGCATCAGCTCGGCTACCCACCTTTTTTCACCCGATTCGCGTCCGTACTTGCTGCGGAACGCTTCTGCGAAAGCCTTGGCCCGCGTCCATTTGGCATCGGCGCTGATCTGCTCCTGCTTCAAGTAATCTGCGCCGGAAAGAAGCGGACTTTCCTGCTGGGACAGATGCATCATCCCGATGACTCTGCCGCAGCTTCGGGCAAGTTCGGCGCGAGGCTCACAGGCTTCGATGTGCCTGACGTGATCGGTCATCGTTACACCGCGCTTGCCCACAACCAGAAACGGCTTGGTGTCTCGCGTCCGTATAAATCGTTCCACTGCGCGAAACCCCTGACGCGCCAATCGCTCGCGCCAGGCAAACGACCAGCGCATCACATCCACACGCGGCCAGACGTGGAGTTCCTTGGGGCCCCGGTTCGTCTCCAGTAAATAGCAGTCATCGAGCGGCGTGATGCGGATCACGCGCGCTCGATAATGCTGGCACACTTCGGAGAGATCAATCTTATCCACGGTCCCCCACTCCTTTATTGTGGGATGTACAAAATTTGTCCCGCGACAACATGCTCGGAAGTCAGCCTGTTCACTTCCACGATTCGGGAAACGGGCAGCTGGTATCTCTGGGAAATTTGTTCCAGCGTCTCGTCGCGCTGGATGATGCACAGCTTGAGCTGACTGGTCGTCTCTTCCTTGCGCCGTACAAAAGAAGTGAGATTTTGCATCGCTTCCATCGTCGCCGAATTGGTGCTGACTGCTGCACTTTGCCGGGACGAACTGGATGAGGATTCCGCCTCCATCTCCTGCGCCTCCTGTCTGGCGCGAGACGCCTGCGAGAAAATCGACGTGAGATTGACGTTGTTGGACTCTTCCCGAGATGCCTTGCCGGAGATCGCTACCTTGAGCTCTGTTTCTTCCACCACTTCCGGCTGCGCGACAACCGGCTCTGCCACTTCCTCCTCGGCGTCCGCATGCACTTCCCGCACATGCTCTGCTGCGTGTGCGGACTCTGCTGCTTCTGCGTCGTCCCGTGCGTAATCTACATGCTCCTGATGATCCCCCTCGTGAACGACCAGAATTGGCTCCTCTTTTTCAGACTGCCCCCTGACAGGCTCCGGTGTCTGCACATCGCGTATGGCAGGCACGTCGTACGCCGGGGAATCATACTGCGCCTCTGACTGCCGCTCTGTTCCGTAGGAGGCAGGATCAGCTCTCCAAGCTTCCAGCGCTTCGTTTCCGGCCACCTCTTGCACTTCGCTGTACTGCTCCTGCACTTCGCCGTACTGCTGCTGGTACTCTTCTTGCTGGTTGTAGGCAATCGCAGGAGTGTCAAACACGGAGGGCGACTCAGCCGAGTCGTACGACGCCGGCAAGGCTTGCCGATCCAGCTCCGCTTCCAGAGCGCTCAGCTTTTCCTCAATCTCTTCAAGGGAAGAAGGTACAACGTGTGCTTGCGGCGTCTCGTCCGCCACGTGGGCGTACTCCCATGTCTGTGCTACCTCCACAGGCTCCTTGTCGGCGGCAGTCGGCTGCGCCTGATTTTCGTCAACCTGATTTTCGCCAAGACGGATCCCCATGATTTTCAGGTCGGCGTCAATCAGCATTTGATGCGGCGATTCCAGCTTGTAGTCAAAACTGTCCACGATCGCATAAATGTCGCCGATTTCCGCGATTCGATCCAACGGAATGGTAATATTCAACGGTATGCGATGGCTGATCTGTTCCTCCCAGCCATATTGTCCCTCCCCCGACACTTCCTTGCGAAATGGCGGAAAAGTGACTGCCTCAACCAGAGTTTCCGTCCCGCCGCTGTTCGCTTCTGCGGCCTCTCTGATCGGCTCGTATTTTCCTACCAACTGCAGGCATCCGGTGATGGAGACGTAGGAGTCGTTTTCCAGAACCTCTACATCGGGTACCAATTCCAGCTCTTGCAACTCGCCGATCCCGGCTCTATCGGATGAGAGGAAAATGGTCTCCTTGATGGCAAACGAAAGCAGCCCATCCTGTAACGCCATTCGTGCTCCTCCTTTTTCGAAACCTGGCTTCGCCAAGCTTATTTTGGTCGATGCCTTGTTGCGCCAAGGCCGATACAGATGCAGGCAGCCTGTAATCGACCAAGTGCAGGACATTTCCCTATACTATATGGACAGGACGAGCCGTTTAGCACCGAAAAAAGGAAAAACCGGGGTTATCTCCCCGGTTGCACAGATGCAATCAATTCCGAAACCGCTTTTTTTCCTTGCGCAATACAATCAGGCACGCCCACTCCGTCATAGGAGGCGCCTGCCACCAATATACCCGGCAGGTTCGTTTGCAGCTTCTGCCTTACGTCTTTTACCCACGCCTGATGGCCGACTACGTACGGAATCGCATTTTGCAGGCGCGTTACACTGTAAAACTCAGGCGGCTGGCGAATCGTCATGATTTTGCGCAGATCGCGCAACACGACCTCCAAAATCTCTTCATCCGTCATCTGCATGAACGATTGTTCTGTCGCTCTTCCGACAAAGCTGCGCAAAAGCGCCTTGTTTTTCGGGGCCATGTGCGGCCATTTGCGATGCGCCCACGTACAGGCCGTGATCGTCGCACCCGAGTTTCGCGGCACGATGAAGCCTGTCCCTTCCATCCCCAGCTCAATGCCGCTCTCGGGAAATGCCATCGCAATCGTCGCCACCATGTGCGGCTTGGCAGCAGGCAGAGCGGGCACACTGGCATACGGTCTGAGCAAAGGCTCCGTCACGGCGTGCGGCACCGTGAACAAGACAGCGTCCGTTTCGATCACCTGGCCGTTTTTCAAAACAAGGGTGTACTTGCCGTTCGCCTGCTTTTCCAGCTTGGCTACCCCGCTGTTTTTTTGCAACACTTCACTGGGCAAGCTTTTTTCGATGCCTTCCACAAGCGATTGCAAGCCGTTTGCGAGCGTCAGGAAAATGCCTTTTGGTTTGCCCTGCGTCTTCGCCTGCGGACGGGAATGCTTCATCGCCAAAATCAGGCTGCGGTGCTGTTTTTCCATTTGCGCAAACTGCGGGAAGCTCGCGAGCAGGCTGAGGTTGTCGAGATCGCCGGAGTAGACGCCGGACAAAAGCGGCTGAATCAGGTTGTCAATGACCTCATCACCAAGCCTGCGCCGGAAAAACTCTCCTACGGAAATGTCTTCGTTCCCTTTGGAAGCGGGCAGGATCAGGTCGAGTGCTGCGCGAATTTTGCCCGGCCAGGAGATCAGGTCTGTCGTGACAAAAGGCATCAGCCGGGTCGGCACGCCCATCACGGCCCCTTCCGGAATCGCCATCAGCCGATCCTTGTGCCAAATGTACGCCTGTCCGGTACTGTTGCGAACCAGCTCATCGGCAAGCCCCAGGTCTGCCGCCAGCTCGCCTGCACTTGTTTTCCGCTCCAAAAAGGAATCCGGCCCCAGCTCGATGACGAAGCCTTCGTGCCGCCATGTCTTGATTTTGCCGCCAAGACGGTCTTGTTCCTCGATCAGCTGAAAGCGGATCGGCAGCCGCTTGGTTTCGATCTCTTTTTGCAAGTAAAAAGCAGCGGTCAATCCGGTGATGCCGCCGCCAACAATCGTGACATGACATGATTTCTCACTCATGTGATCCATCTCCTAGTTCGCCAGCTTTTTCTCGATGGCATCAGCCAGACAGGAGATAAACGCAGGTCTGGCGTTCGGCATCGGAGGACGATGGTAATGTACACCCAGCTCTTCCGTGACTGCCTTGCATTCCATATCGTTATCGTACAAAACTTCCAGATGCTCCGCGACAAATCCGATCGGACAATAGACAAAGGAGCGGTAGCCGTGCGTCGAATACAGCTCTCTCGTCAAATCCTGGACGTCCGGGCCAAGCCACGGCTCCGGTGTATTCCCGGCGCTCTGCCAGCCGATTGCGTACCGTTCAATCCCTGCCTGCTCGGCGATCAGTCTGGCGGTCTCCTCCAGTTGCTGCGGATACGGGTCCCCGGATTTCAGAATTTTTTCCGGCAGGCTGTGCGCGGAGAAAATGACCACGGCTTGTTCGCGTTCTTCGGCTGGCATCGCAGCAAACGTGTCCTCAATCGCTTTTGCCCAGTACGCAATGAAGCCCGGCTCCTTGTACCAACTGTCGATACAGGTGATTTTCGGACCGCCGATTGCTGCGGAATGCTCACAAGCTCTGCCGTTGTATTCCTTGACGCTGTAGCTGGAGTAATGCGGAGCGAGCACCAGGCTGATCGCCTCGGTAATCCCGTCGCGCTTCATTTGTTCAACGGCGTCCTCCACGAACGGCGCGATGTGCTTGAGCCCCAGATAGCCGACAAACTCCCGGTCCGGATAGCGCTCATTCATCTCCCGCTCCAGCGCGCGCACCTGCTCGTCTGTGATGTCGGCAAACCGATTCAGGCCGTCGACTGCCTCATAACGCGCCCTCAGATCGTCCAGCAGTTCCTGCGGCGGCTTGCGGCCGCGCCGAATGTGCGTGTAGTACGGCTCAATCTCTTCCGGGCTGCGCGGCGTTCCATACGCCATCAACAAAAGCCCTGTTTTTGGCTTTGCCATCTCATACCCCTCCTGGTCACACGTCCCTTTTGTAGCTATGGATGAACGCGGTCAATTTTTGCAGCGTTTCTACTTTGGCGTCAGGGAAAACACCGTGCCCCAGATTGAAAATGAATCCCGGCTGCTTTGTTCCTTCGTCGAGAATTTCTTTTGCTTTGGCTTCGAGCTTCTCCCACGGAGCGAGCAGCAGTGTCGGGTCGAGATTGCCCTGAAGCGTTTTGGTAACGCCCATGTTTCGTGCGGTTGTAATCGAAGTGCGCCAGTCCAGACCGACAACATCGACAGGCAAGCGGTTCCAATCCAGCAGAAGATGACCCGCCCCGATCCCGAAATAGATCGTCGGTACTCCGGTTTCTTTCAGCGCCTGGAAAATTCGCGTCATCACAGGCGTAATGTACTCGCGGTAATCTTCGTCATTCAACGCGCCTACCCAGGAGTCAAACACCTGAACCGCTTGCGCCCCGGCCTTGATCTGTGCCTTCAGGTAGGTGATGGTCATGTCGCCGAGCTTGTCCATCAATGCCTGCCAGGCAGCCGGTTCGGTGTACATGAACGCCTTTGTCTTGTGGTAATGCTTGGAAGGACCGCCCTCAATCATGTAGCTGGCGAGCGTGAATGGCGCTCCCGCAAAGCCGATCAGCGGGACGGACAGCTGCTCGCGCAACAGCTTGATCGATTCCATAATATACGGCACGTGCGTTTCCGGCTCCAGGTCTTGCAGGCGCTCTACATCCGCGAGCGAGGTAATCGGATTGCCGATCACAGGCCCAACTCCCGACTCGATGTTCACATCGACCCCAATCGGCTTTAACGGCGTCATGATGTCGGCAAACAAAATGGCAGCATCCACGCCCAACTGTTCGACAGGCAAACGCGTCACTTCCGCACATACTTCCGGTATGTAGTTCATTTCAAAAAAGCTATACTTCGCGCGGATGGCGCGGTATTCGGGCTGATAGCGTCCCGCCTGGCGCATGTACCAGACAGGGACACGCTCTGTCGCCTCCCCGCGACATGCTTTCAAAAACGTATCGTTAAATGGTTTGGAAGTCATGAATAAACCTCTCTTTGCACAATAATCTATCCCATCAATATGATACCATTGGGTATTCGACAAGTAATGACTCTTTTGTGTCAAAATCTTTTCGTTTCGCGCCTCTTCCAATCCTATCCATTATTGTTTCCAGACTTTTACTATTGAATGCGAATATCTCCGGTAGAACTTTTCACAGCCAGTTTTGGACCGCCTGTCCCGACAGATGCCTTGATGTTTTGCTCTTCTCTTTTGGCAAAGGAGAGGTTGGCCCACTGGACCTCGATGTCTCCCACGTCGGATGCCAGCTCCAACTGCGCTGCTTCCGGCAGCTTTTCCACCTCAATCCGCACATCACCCGTATCCGTGCGCACGGTTACATCTTGCGTCAACTCAGGCAAGACGAGTTTGTCGATTTCACCTGTAGAGCTGTAGACGTTCAAGGTGGCGCGAATTCCAGCCAGCTTCAGATCGCCCGTATCCGTCCGCACGTCCAGGCGCTCTCCCGCATACCCGGTCAAATCGACATCACCTGCGCCGGACGATACTTTCCCCGTTTTCGCCGTGAGCACTCCGCTTTTGATGTCTCCCGTAGCCGTTTCCAGCCGAATGCTCTCGTACTCTTTTTCCGGCAGCATGATTTCCAGTCTCAAATCCTCGCTGCCTGGGTAAAACAGACTGACGAACAGCTTTTCCTGCAACTGGACGCGCAAGGTTCCGTCTTCTGTGACTTCGCTCGTCAATTGCAGCCGTTCCTTGTGTTGCTCCGAGATTTCCCCTGTCAGGCGCACAGTCGCTTGTGCCGTTTTCGTCGGCGTAATGACGAGATCCGCTGTTTCCGTCTCTATGGAGACCGCCTTGAACGGCTGCTCGATGACGCGCACATCCTCTAATTTTTTTAAGGAAAACACGAAGTGCTCCTGTCTCGCAAACAGCCAGATGAGTCCGCACACGCCCACGACAAACAACAGCAAGCTTAGTCCGAACAGTTTTCTTCCCCAATTCTTCATCTTATTTCCCCCTAATCATCTGCACGTTAAACTGCAGATACTTCAGGAACAGACGGTACAGCCATTTGGTCAACCGCAGCAAGCCTACCGCCAACATTCCCCCCAGTCCGATGGAAACCAGACTTCCGAACAAAAGCAACAGCCGTTCCGGCGACGGCGCGGGAACTCCGTATTCCATCAAAATGCCGAGCGGTGCCACCAAAAGCGACAAGGAAACGGCGTAACAGGCGACCAGCACGCCAATCAGTCCGAAAAACGGCCCCAGCACAAACACGAGATTAAAAAAGCCCAAACTGATTGTGGCAATGATCGCCCTGGACATGTTGCCAACGGACGCATTCGACTGCGCCTGATCGATCCGGTAGCCCGCAAGCAGTTCTCTCGCTACTGCTTTTGGACTGCCCAGGCTTTCGGCAATTTCGTGTTCGCTTTTTCCCTGCTTGATCCCGATCAAAAAATGCTCCGTATAATCAGCGAGAATGTCCAGACGCTCCTTGTCCGGCAATTCGCCAAGCAATGCGCCCAGCTCGTCCATAAACTCACGCCTTGTCATAGCCCAGTCCCTCCTCGATCATTTCGTTGACGCCGCTATTGAATATTCGCCATTCCAGCACGAGATCGTTCATGTACTGTCTCCCTCGCTCCGTCAGGTGATAATATTTTCGCGGCGGCCCCTCTTGCGACTCTGCCAAATAGGTTATGAAAAAGCCTTCCTGGGTCAAGCGCCGCAGCAAAGGGTATACCGTTCCTTCGGCGATATGAAACCGCTCCGAGATGCTTGCGACCAGTTCGTATCCGTATCTGTCCCGCTTTGCTGTCAAAACGAGAACACACAGCTCCAGGACACCTTTTTTAAACTGTACGTTCAATGTACATCACCCATGTCAAAGCTTACCAAAGAGGTATTGCATATTGCAAGGTACTTTATGATATAAAAGGACAGGGAGTGGATTGCCCTCCCTGTCCTTGCTTTCGTGTGCAAGCTTATTTCACTTCGACGATGCGGCCTTCCACTTTCGGATTGACCACTTTGCGTTTCATCAGACTTTCTTCCACGATGCTGTACATGGACAAGCCTGTGTTGAAGAACGGCTTTTTGAGCGATTCATAGCCGTCTCCGCCTGCTGCCAGGAAGTCGATGGTCGCTACTTTGTACGTTTTGGTCAGATCAAGCGGCTTGTCGCCTACCTTCACTTCCAGAACACGCTCGCCTGCAGGCTTGGTCGGGTTGTACGTAAAGCTCATGCCGCTAATTTGCGGGAAGCGTCCTGCGCCTGTTTCCACCTGGCTGACACCGTTCTCCAGTGCCTGCTTCAGTTCCTCGCCTGTCACTTCCACAATCGCCAGCGTATTGTTTTCGAACGGCAGCAGCGTGTACAAGTCTTTCTTCGTAATGTCGCCTGCCGGAAGTTGCGTGCGGATACCGCCGCCGTTTGCCAGCGCTACATCTGCCTCGTATCCTTTGATGGACTTGGTGCGCTCCAGCATGATGTCGGCAATCAGGTTGCCTACGTTTGTTTCCTTTGTCCGGATCAGTGCGCGATCGCCGTCGAGCGGAACCTCGGATTTCGCAATCACTACATTCATTACGGTATCAATTTTTTTCACAATTTCCTGAACCATTTTGTCAATTTCCGGGTCAGCCACGACGGTTTCATCGTATTCTTTCAGACCGCCGCTGAACGCTACCAGCTCTTTGCCCAGGTAGTACAGGTCAGCGCGTCCGAGCGATTTGCCGTACTCCCAGTCTTGTACAATGTAGGTGCCGTTTACGAGTTCAGGCGTTGTCAATGGGGTATGGGAGTGGCCGCCGACGATCAAGTCGATGCCAGGCACGTTTTTCGCGATCTCGCGGTCTACGTCCACCCCGACGTGGGAAACGACAACGACGTGATCCACTTCTTTTTTCAGCTCAGGGACAACGACTTTCGCTACCTCCACCGGATTTTTGAAGGTCAGGCCCTTGACGTTGTCAGGGTGAGTCAGCACTGGCGTGTCTTCCGCGACAAAGCCGACGAACCCGAACTTCTTGCCGCCGATCTCAGCCTTGAAGGTTGGCAGCAACAGCTCTTTGCCATCCGCCTTGAACACGTTCGCGGAGATGACCGGATGCTCCAGCATGTCACGCAGCTTGAGCAGTTGCTCGTAGCCAAAGTCAAACTCGTGGTTGCCCGCAGCCATCACGTTGTAATCGAGGCTGTTGAGGATCGGAACGACAGACTCACCTTTGAACTGGTTCACGAAAATCGTGCCTTGGAACGTATCACCCGCGTCGAGCAAGAGGAAGTTGTCGTTTTCCGCGCGCCATTCTTTCAGCAAGGTCGCAATTTTGGCAAAGCCGTATTCCTTTTGGCTTTTGTCTTCCTGAATGTGTCCGTGTGTATCGTTTGTATGCGCGATTGTAATGTGGGTCGTTGCCGCATCACCGAGAGCCTGGAAAAATTCGCCGCGCGTCACGGTCGCTTTACTGTCGAGCGCGATTTTGTAGCCGAGTTTGTCCGCCAGTTGCGCCAGCTTCGCGGACGTCAGCACCTGGCCCGGATTTTTGAAGTCATCCTGGGTTACTGCACCTTGCCCTTTTGCCCAGTCCAGATAAGGAGTCGCCCAGTGTGCGCCTTTTGCTGCTGTCCCGATTTGTGCACCTTTGAGCTTGGCGAAAACAACCGTTGCCTCCGCAAGCGTAACAGCGCGATCCAGCGCCAGGTCGCCATTTTGTCCGGCAGTGACGATCGCTTTTTTCTCCATCCAGTCAACGTGTTTGACAGGATGCAGTGGAGCTGCGAGTGCGGAGGTTGACATCAGCGATGCAAATACGACAGATGCAAACGCTGTCATCATCACGCGACGTGATTTTTTCATGCTCAAATTCCCCTCTCATCTATGTAATTTGGATAGGATAGCTCTTCCATTATAACAAAGTTTTCTAGGACAATGGTTCTCTTTTCCTGTTCTTTTCGATAAACCCGCCAATTGCTTCTGCCAACTGTTCCGGTGTTTCGAGCATGCCCATATGTCCCGCTTCGGGCAGCAATGCTTCGACGACGTTGTTTTTTTGCACCGTGAACGTTTTGGACACGGGAATGATCTGGTCCTCTGCGCCTGCGACCAACAGCACAGGCAGCGTCGTCTCCCGCAAGACGTGGTTGCGGTCCTTGCGATCGCGCATGGCGTACAGCGTCTGAATCGCTCCAATCGGGCTGGTAGCCAGGCCGATTTCCTTGGCAGCCTGTACTTCTGCTGGCATCGACGCTACATGCTGCGGGGCGAACAGTTTGGGGACGAGCGCCTTGATAAACGGCTCCATGCCGTTTTCGCGAATGCTGTCGGCTCCTTTGTTGCGGTTGGCCTTGGCCGCCTCGTCATCGGGATATGGCGTGGAATGGACCAATCCGAAGCCGAGCAGCTTGTCCGGGTAGTTTTCGGCAAAAGCGAGCGTAATGTAGCCGCCGAGCGAGTGCCCGAACAGGTGGAACTTGTCCAGGCCGACTGCCGCCGCAAAAAGCGCAATGTCTTCGGCGAACCGCTCCATCGAATACGCTTCATCCGGCGCAGAGCTGTGTCCGTGGCCACGCAAATCGACGGCGATCACGCGGTGCGAGCGCTTCAACAACGGCACGAGCTTGTCCCAGTAGTTCAGGCTGCCGCAAAAGCCGTGCAGCAAGACGATCGGCTCGCCTGTTCCTTCCTCCACATACGCCAGTTTGACGCCGTTTGTCAGTTGTGCTTTTTTTCTCATCTGCATCTGCTCCTTTCTGCTATCTGCGCGTAAACCGCTTCATTCCTTTGGAGATGAACTGCTCTTTCTTGTCGCTTGCATCCAGGAAAAACTTGCAGGCCCTTTTGGCAGGAAAACTTTTTCCTGGCCCGCCGGAGCTTTCCATTTAGTAGGATTACCAAACGCGAAAATCCCATGATCGATTCCGTACCACTTGTACATCTCGTCCCTGTTTTTTACAAGATACTTAGACCCGTTGCTTAACGGAGTGGGATGACTTTTTCGTACGCGTTCTCTGCTCTCTGCCGCATGATCCCTCTTTGCTCCCCTCCTATTCTCAGACAGGATGGCAAATTCCTGCTGTGCATCATGTTTCTTAACAGAAAAAACACCTCCCGCAAATCAGTCAGGAGGTGCTTGCTTATGTTTTGGGCGCCCGCTTTAGGCTTTCAGCGTTTTTTGCATCGCGCGGTAGCTTGCTTCAATCGTGTGCTCAATATCTTCCTCGGTATGCGCCAGCGAGACGAACATCCCTTCGAACTGGGACGGCGGAAGCATGACGCCTTCGTCCAGCATGTTGCTGAAGTAAGCGGAAAAACGTTCCAGATCAGCCGTTTTCGCTGTTTCGTAGTTGATGACAGGCGTATCGGTAAAGAACAGGCAAACCATGGAGCCGATCCGGTTCATCGTGTGCGGAATCCCCAGCTTGCGGGCGTTTTCCGCAAGACCTTCCCCGAGACGTGCCGACATTTTTTCCAGATATTCATATACCCCCGGCTTGCTCAGCTCTTGCAGCGTGGTCAGGCCTGCCGCCATCGCCAGCGGGTTGCCGGAGAGCGTTCCCGCCTGGTAGATCGGCCCTGCCGGAGCAATCTGCTGCATGATCTCCCGTTTGCCGCCGTAGGCTCCTACCGGAAGACCGCCGCCGATGACTTTGCCCATCGTGGTCAGGTCTGGCGTGATGCCGTACAGCTGTTGGGCACCGCCAAGCGCTACGCGGAAGCCCGTCATGACTTCATCGAAAATGAGCAGCGTGCCGTATTTCGCCGTAATCTCGCGCAACCCTTCCAAAAAGCCGGGCAGTGGCGGTACGACACCCATATTGCCGCCAATCGGCTCCACGATGACAGCCGCCAGGTCGTCGCCGAACGTTTCGAAGGCGAGCTTCACACTGTCCAAATCGTTGTAAGGAACCGTGATCGTATTCAAAGCTGTCCCTTCCGGCACGCCAGGGCTATCCGGCAGACCGAGCGTGGCGACACCGGAGCCTGCCTTAATCAGCAAGCTGTCCGCATGGCCGTGGTAGCAGCCTTCGAACTTCATGATTTTGTTGCGCTTCGTATAGCCGCGTGCGAGGCGCAGGGCGCTCATTGTCGCCTCTGTCCCGGAGTTGACCATGCGCACGACTTCTACGGACGGCACCAGCTCGCATACGAGCTTGGCCATTTCGGTTTCGCGCTCTGTCGGCGCACCGAAGCTCGTGCCCAGCGCCGCCACTTCCGTAATCGCGGCCAGTACGCGCGGATGCGCATGTCCGAGAATGAGCGGTCCCCAGGAGCCGATGTAGTCAATGTAGCTGTTGCCGTCCACATCAAAAATCCGGGAGCCTTCCCCTTTGGCAATGTAGACCGGATTGCCGCCCACGCTCTTGAACGCCCGCACCGGGCTGTTCACTCCGCCTGGTATGTATTTCTGTGCTTCTGCAAACAACTGCGTCGATTTTTCTCTTGTCATCGCTTCCTCACCTCGCCAGCCATTTTGCAACATCTTTGGCATGGTACGTAATAATCAGGTCCGCACCAGCCCGTTTGAAGCCAACCAACGTTTCCATCACGATCCGTTCTTCGTCGATCCAGCCGTTTTGCGCAGCGGCTTTGACCATGGAATACTCGGCGCTCACATTGTAGGCGACGATCGGCAGGTTGAAGTTTTCACGCAGACGCAGCACCATGTCCATGAAGGCCAGTCCTGGCTTCACGATCAAGAAGTCTGCCCCTTCCTTCACATCGGAAGCCGCTTCGCGCAAGCCTTCGCGTGCGTTTGCCGGGTCCATCTGATAGCTCTTGCGGTCGCCAAACTGCGGTGTCGATCCAGCCGCATCGCGGAATGGTCCGTAGAAGGAGGATGCGTATTTCACTGCGTAGGACATGATCGGAATGTGCTGGAAGCCCGCTTCGTCCAACGCTTCGCGGATGGCGATCACGAAGCCGTCCATCATGTTGGAAGGCGCAATGATGTCCGCCCCGGCTTTTGCCTGGGACACAGCAGTCTTGCCCAACAGCTCGAGCGTCTCGTCATTGACGACTTCGCCCTCGTGAATGACGCCGCAATGTCCGTGATCGGTGTATTCACACAGGCACGTATCGGCAATCACAATCATTTCCGGATGGTCTTTTTTGATCTGCCGAATGGCTTGCTGTGTAATCGCCTCGTCATTGTAGGCTTCTGTTCCGCAAGCGTCCTTGTGCGATGGCACGCCAAACATCAGTACCGACTGAATGCCCAGCTCCGCGATTTCCTTCATTTCTTCCGCCAACATATCCAGGGAGAGCTGATACACGCCTGGCATGGAAGCAATCTCGTTTTTAATCCCGGTCCCTTCCACCACAAACAGAGGATAAATCAGATCCTCCACGCGAACGTGATTTTCCCGTACCAGATTGCGCATTGCCGCGCTTTTGCGCAGGCGGCGATGACGATCAAATGTAAGTGCCATGTCAATTCCCTCCCAGATTCTCTCGTAAAGCTTCCAGCAGTCCATCCACGGTGTACTCGCTTGCGACCACATCGACGGCTAGTCCGTTTTTTCTGGCTGTCTCGGCCGTGATCGGACCGATGCAGGCAATCCGCACCTGATCCAACCAGCCTGGCGAGGCAAACGGCGCCAGCGCCTGGATGAAATGAGTCACGGTAGATGAACTGGTAAACAAAATGACATCAATCCGGCCTTCTTGCAGCTGTTGCGCCGCTTCCGGCGCCAATGTCCCGTCGATCACCGTGTGATAGACGTCTACCTCTGTCACGACAAGCCCCAGCTCCTTCAGCTCTGCCGGCAAAGCCTTGCGCGCAATATCGGCTCGCGGCAGCAGTACACGCTGCCCTGGTTGCAGCTGGTCATGCAAGCTGGCAAGCAACCCTTCCGCGACATAATCGGAGGGAATGACTGCAACCGCAAGCCCGTGCTTTGTCAGAGCCTGTGCGGTTTTTGGCCCGACTGCGGCGAGCTTCCCGGAAAACGACGCGAAGCTGGCTCCCACCTGCTCCATTCGCTCCAGAAAAAACCGCACGCCATTGACACTGGTAAACATCACCCAGTCGTAGCTCGCAAGCTCCCGGATGGCTTCGTCGAGCTTGGTCTTGTCTGCGGGCGGAATCATTTTCAAGAGCGGAAAGGCATACGCCTCTCCGCCCAGCCGCTCGATTTTATCCACCAGCTCCTGCACCTGGCTTTTCGCCCGCGTCACCATGATGCGCTTGCCCGCAAGCGGCCCGCGCGATCCATCGGTTGTCATTGCTCGTTCTCCCGCAGCAACTGTGCGAGCACCTCGCCAGCTCCTTGCGCCAGAAGCGCTTCCGCTACCTGCACGCCGAGCGCCAGTGGATCGCGGCCAGTCGCCGTGTTTTTGAACATTTGTTTTCCGTCTGGCGAGCCGACCATTCCGGTCAAGGTGATCTGCTTGTCTTCGCCAACCGTTGCGTATGCCCCGATTGGAACCTGGCAGCCGCCTTGCAGCTTGTGCAGGAAGCTGCGCTCGGCTGTCACCGCCAGTCGCGTCGGTTCGTCGTCGAGCTGCTTCAACAAGGCCAGCGTCTCTTCGTCGTCAGCGCGGCATTCGATGGCGAGCGCTCCCTGACCTACTGCGGGCAGGCTGATTTCCACAGGCAAATACTGCGAGATGTTTCCTTCGTAGTTGACGCGCTCAAGACCCGCTGCCGCCAGGATGATCGCATCAAAGTTGCCTTCTTCCAGCTTGCGGATGCGCGTATCAATGTTGCCGCGCAGCGATTCGATCTGAATATCCGGGCGATAGGCGAGAAGTTGTGCGCTGCGGCGCAGGCTGCTCGTGCCAACCAAAGCTCCCTCTTTCAGTTCATCCAACGTCTTGCCATCCAGGGACAAGAGAACGTCTCGTGGGTCAACCCGCTTCGGAATCGCACCGATCACAAGGCCCTCCGGCAATTCAGCCGGCATGTCCTTCAAGCTGTGCACCGCAAAATCCGTTTCCTTATCGTACAGGGACTGTTCGATTTCTTTGACAAAAAGCCCTTTTCCGCCAACCTTGGACAGCGTCACATCGAGAATGCGGTCGCCCTTCGTCACGATTTCGTGCAGCTCAAATTCAGCTTGCGGCGCGATCTCCTTCAGTTTTTGCACAACCCAATTCGTCTGGGTGAGCGCCAGCTTGCTGCGACGCGTCCCTACTTTCCATTTTCCCATGACAGCCTCCTTGATGAACAGCCACTACCACCAGCTGTGAAATGTAGAAGTCGTAATGCCTAAAAAGTTGATGAGCAAAAGCAAAAACGCGAGGACGTTCCACTGGGCCAGTCTGCGCATTTGCAGCGTATCCCGATAGCGTTTGTACAGCCAGAACGAATAGCTGGCCAAAACAAGCATGGAAGTAACCACCTTGGAGTCCAGCCAAAACTTTTCCGGCAGTACCATTTTTCCCCAAATAATCCCCAGTACAATCGAAAGAAGCAGCATCGGCACGCCGAGCATATTCATCCGATAGGCGTAGCCCTCCAACTGGTCGAGGCTGGGCAGCCTGCGCAGAAGCGGATTCCAGCGACGCCCCTTGAGCATCTTATGCTGCAACAGGTACATGGCGGAAAAGATCATCGACAGCGAAAATGCACCGTAGCTGAACATCGCCAGCGTCACGTGCGTCAAGAGCAGCTCCGAGGTCAAGACGTCAGATACGGCGACGATGGGCGTCTCTGGCAAGAACATCGACATGACCAGGACGACAAACCCGATGATATTTGTAAAAAAAACCAGTAAATCGATGCGAAAAAAATAGTGTAAGACAAGTGACAAACTTACCAGCACCCACGAGTAAAAAAAGAGCGTCTCGAACAGCGTAATGACAGGAAAGTAAGCTTTCATCACGGTCTGCGACACAAAAAAAGCTGTTTGCAAGGCCCAAACGACAATAAGCAACCCGAAAGCCAGACGATTGACTTTCCGGTTGCTTTGCAAGAAGTCGTTAAAATAGAAGAGAACACTTGCAGCGTAGAGAAAGATCGTCAGGTCGTAGATCCATCTCACCTCGGCCATGCACTCTCTCCCCTCTTTCCCCTATCGGTTTCTATCGATGGCAATCTATCTTTCTTTTCAAAGAAGAGAAGCTCTTATTTCGGCACGCGGGAAGCCAGAACCTGCTCGCGAGCTGCCGGCTGCTTGCTTTTGTCGTCTGCCCAGAGCGCTTCTTGCTCTTTGCGCTCCAAAATTTCTTCCAGGGCAAACATCTTGGTGAAAATATCCAGCACTTCCTCGCCGGATTTGGTTGCTGCCATTTCCTTCAGGCGCACGACCGGATCATGCATGAGCTGGTTGACGATGCCTTTCGTCGTCTTGCGGATGATGTGCATTTCCCGCTCGGTCAAATTCGGCAGCTTGTTTTCAATCTTGCGCATCGCTTCGCCATGAATACTGAGCGTCTTTTCACGCAGCGCGGCAATCAGGGGCGCTACACCCAGCGTCTGATACCAGGTCGTAAAGGCCACAATCTCTTCTTCAATCATCGCATCGAGCCGTTCTGCTTCCCGCGAACGTTCTGCGATATTGCTTGCGACAATTCCTTCCAGATCATCGATGTCGTACAAAAAGACGTTATCCAGCTCGTGCAGGTCAGGATTCAGGTCACGGGGAACCGCAATGTCCACCATGAACAGCGGACGGTGTTTTCTTTGCTTCATGATCGGTGCCAGATCCTTTTTGCCCAGGATGTATCCGGTCGCTCCCGTAGAGCTGATGACGATGTCGGCAGTGAGCAGCGCCTCCGGCAACTGCTCCATCGTACAGGAATCTCCCTTGAATTTTTCCGCCAAAAGCTGTGCCCGCTCCAATGTGCGGTTTGCCACCATGACGCGCTCGGAACCATTGGCGTGCAAATGTTTGGCCGTCAGCTCGCTCATCTTGCCCGCTCCGACAATCAGGACAGACTTCCCGGCAAAAGAGCCGAAAATCTTTTTCCCCAGTTCGACGGCAGCATAGCTGACCGATACGGCATTTTGTCCGATTGCGGTCTCCGTATGCGCGCGCTTGGCAAATGTAATCGCTTGCTTGAACAGCGTGTTGAACACCGTCCCCGTCGTTTTCAGCTCCTGTGCCATCAGGAACGCATCGCGGACTTGTCCGAGAATTTGCGTCTCGCCCATCACCATGGAATCGAGACCGGCAGACACTCTGAACAAATGTTCAATTGCCTGTTCATTTTCTTTTATATAAAGGTGAGCTTTGAATTTCTCTTTTTCGACACCGAACCATTCTGCCAAAAAGCGAAGGGTATAGTCACGGCCGATATTGGCCTGATCGCAGACGACATACAGTTCGGTACGGTTACATGTCCCGAGGATGACACATTCTGCAATACTCTTCGTCTGGGAGAGAAGATGAAGAGCGCGTGCAGTCCCATCATCGCTGAATGTAAACTTTTCGCGAACTTCGACAGGCGCTGTTTTGTAGTTTAAGCCCAGCAAAAGAATATCCATAGTGTCCTCCCAGAATGACAATCGTGCATACGCCATGTGTAAAATGCACTATTATTATATCATTATGTCCCGAGTCAGCCACGAGTAATTGTGAAAAGTTTTTTAACTGAACGCACTTTTGGGCGCTTCCCTTGTCGAAAAAACAGCTTTCAACCGGCTGCAAAAAGCGACAAAATCGCGAATGAATCGGCTTGAAATCCGGCTTTGAATCACGTATGATGCTGGCTATACGTCTCAAATATGAAATTTTATAAACAGTCCGACGGAGAGGAGAGAAAACAGACATTGAGAAAACCATGGATGGCGGATATAACGCTGCTTTTCATCGCTTTTATCTGGGGCACGACGTTTTTGGTTGTGCAGCAGGCAATCGCCTCCCTGCCTCCCAATACGTTCAACGCGGTGCGCTTCACGGTGGCCGCCCTGTTTTTGCTCGTCATCTTGCTGATACGCTCGCGCCACCAGCTTGCAACCTTTCGCGGCCCGCTCATTCGCTCCGGCATCATTCTCGGCTTTTGGCTCTGTCTCGGCTACGCGCTGCAAACGGTCGGCCTCTTGTACACGACGCCATCCAAAGCCGGATTCATTACGGGCCTGTCTGTCGTACTTGTTCCGCTGTTCTCCTTTTTGCTATTGCGAGACAAGATCAAGCCTGTGGCGGTGATCGGCGTCATCCTCGCAGCAGCAGGCTTGTATCTGCTGACACAGAACCATAGCTTCTCCTTCAACTTGGGGGATGTTCTCGTTTTCGGCTGCGCGATTTGCTTCGCCTTGCAGATCGTTTTTACCGGAAAATACGCGCCGCACTTTGCGGCATTGCCGCTGGCAATCGTTCAGCTCGGGACTGTTGCCGTCATGAGCTGGGTCTACGCCTTTTTCTTCGAGGACTGGGGCCGTGCGTTTGATCCGGCGATCCTGCTCGCCCCGGAAGTGGCCATGGGGCTGATCGTTACTTCGATTTTTGCAACCGCCCTCGCCTTTTTGGCCCAGACGGCTTTGCAAAAGCAAACGAGTTCAACGCGGGTGGCGCTCATTTTCGCCCTTGAACCTGTGTTCGCTGCACTGACTTCGTACGTCTTTATCCACGAGGTATTAAGCGGCAGACAGTTGACCGGCTGTCTGATGATTTTTACCGGCATGATTTTGGCAGAGCTACCGATTGGACAATGGCTCGCACAGTCACGCGCGCGCAAAGGCAAGGCAAAAGAAGGCCGAGAGTCTGCCTGAAATGACAAAGAAGGTTCCTTCTCCCTAACCGGAAAGGAACCTTTTTTGTGCAAGCGAAAAAAGCCCTGATCCAGCAGTCAGTCACTGGTCAGTTGCTTTTTCGTAGTTCCTGCAAAATCGCGTCAACAAACAGTTGCATGACCTGGCCGCATACTTTTTGCGGCAAGCGCTCCGTGCGCCTGATCCACTGTTTGAGCCGCAGCAGGTGATAGGCGGCTTGCGGGATTTTGCCGCTAGTACCGTGGTCGATCAGGGCGACGGCGGCCTGGCCGACTTTTGCCCAGTGGCGGTATTTTTCGATCCAGGGCCGCGCTTCCTGCGCGAGCTTGCGGTTGCGCATCCCGCCGAGCAGTTGCTGGGCGGTTTGCTCCATTTCACGGAACAGCAAAGTCAGCTCGGACACCGCCTTGTTCCGATCTCCCTGCAAAAACTGGAAGCGAAAGGAAAGGAACGCTTCGAGCAGGCGCGGCGACTCGACTTCGCACAAAAACGAGCCTTGCACATTATCTGCAAACGCAAAAAAGGCTGCGGCATCGTCCTTGCCTGCCACCTCCTCCACCGCCTGCTTCCAGGCCACGGTCGGATCATAGCCTTGCGGATCGCGCAAATAGGCCGCCGTTGTCGCCAACGGAATTTTCGAGCATTCCGCAAGCGACATCGCATTGGCCACGTAGCCTGCGGCGTGCTGCCACAAGTCCGGATCGCGATGGCGCAAGGGACCGATGTGCAGCTCATTTGCCATCGCGAGGTCGTTGACCGGGTAGTTATCCCAGTAAAACGGCTTGTGCCCCGTGTACTCCGCGAAGCGAACGGCATCCCCGTCCGTGAGATACGGCGAGCAGACAAACCGCCCCGTCCAGAACACGTCAATCGCTTCGGGCAAATGCTGGCCAAGGTACCGGATGTACGGCTCTTTGCCAATGCCGTTGTACTGCGTCGGGCAGACGACCAGCTTGACGGGTTCTCCCCACTCCTGCATCAGCTCATACACGCGCCGGGCTGTCTGCACGTGAGCATCTGCGAGATGGGCAAACTGCGCGACATCCCGTTCATGCAGCAGCTGCATCGGGATGTCGTCGAACAACAAGGAAAAATACCGGACGCCTTTGTCGTACATCGTCCGATATTTTTTGACAAGCAACTCTGTGTGAGCCGGATTTGCATATTCCATGCTGAGGCCAGGACTTACACCATACACAAACTGCATACCCCGCCCCGCCGTGCTGGCAATCAATTCGTCCAGTTGGCGCATCGCCGCTTCCGGATGCGGCTCCATCCATCGCTCCCGCAGAAACACATCGTCCTTGGGCGCGTAGAAATACGCATTGTAGTCGTGGCGATGCAAAAAGTCAATCATGTCCAGCCGCTCTGCATGCGTCCAGGGCGTTCCGTAGAAGCCTTCGATCACACCGCGTACGGCAAAGCAAGCCAGTTTGCTCACAAAGCTGCCTCCCCTTCCCACTTGCGGATTGGGTCTTTGACTGTATCTGTTTTACTGTTCCGTCTCGCTTGCCGCAGCAGGAACAGAAGCGTCCGCCGCCTCTCTTCCTTCCTCTGCCGCAGGCTGGTCTTTTTCGCGCAGACGGCGAAGGATTTCTCCCCACAGCTCATCCTTGCCTTGTCCTGTTTCCGAAGAAAACACGATGAGCGTATCGTCGCCGCGCATGTTCAAGGTCTGGCGGATGATCTTGGTGTGCTGCAGCCAGCGGCCGCGCGCAATTTTGTCGCCCTTGGTCGCAACCACTACGGTCGGGATGCCGATTTGCTTGCACCAATCGTACATCGCCACGTCGTCCTTGGATGGAGCATGACGGATGTCGACCAGTTGGATGACGAACCGCAACTGTTCCCGGTTTTTCAAATAGCCCTCGATCATCTTTCCCCACTGTTCCTTGATCGTCTTCGCGACCTTGGCGTATCCGTAGCCGGGAAAGTCGACGAAATAGAGCATCTGGTTGACGCGGAAGTAGTTCAGCGTCTGGGTCTTCCCTGGCCGCGAGCTGGTGCGCGCGAGCCCTTTGCGGTTCATCATTTTGTTGAGCAGGGAAGATTTGCCCACATTGGAGCGGCCGACGAGAGCGATCTCGTGCAGGCCGTCCTGCGGGTATTGCTTAGGTCCGACAGCGCTGATAACGAACTCCGCAGAAGTTATTTTCATGCTTTTTCACCTGCTGTCGGCTGTCTGGTCAGGGCGTGGCGCAACACTTCATCCAGGTGCTCGACCGGATAGAAGGTCAGTTCATTACGCACGCTCTCCGGAATATCTTCGATGTCTTTCTCGTTGTCTTTTGGCAAAATAATCGTCGTCAAGCCAGCACGATGGGCGGACATGCACTTTTCCTTCAGGCCGCCAATCGGCAAAACTCTTCCGCGCAGTGTGATTTCGCCCGTCATCCCCACTTCTTTTTTCACAGGGATATGGGTGAGCGCCGATACAAGCGCGGTAGCCATCGTAATCCCCGCAGACGGACCGTCTTTTGGTATCGCGCCCTCCGGAACGTGGATGTGGATGTCGTTTTTCTCGTGGAAAGCCGGGTCAATTCCCCACTGGTCGGCACGGGAGCGAATGTAGCTGAAGGCCGCCTGCGCAGATTCCTTCATGACGTCGCCCAGCTTTCCAGTCAAGGTGAGCTTGCCTTTTCCCGGCAGGATGCTGACCTCTACGTTCAGCGTATCGCCGCCTGCCTGTGTCCAGGCAAGACCCGTCACGGAGCCGATCTGGTCTTTTTTCTCTGCCAGGCCATAGCGGTAGCGCGGTTTGCCAAGCAGCCCCTCCAGTGTCTTCGCGGTGACGACGACGCGCTTTTTCTCCCCGCTGACAATCAGCTTGGCGGCTTTGCGGCAAATGTTGGCCGCTTCCCGGTTCAGGTTGCGCACCCCGGCTTCGCGCGTGTACAGACGGATGAGCTTCAGCATGGCGTCTTCGTGCACTTGCAGCTTATCCTTGCCGAGTCCGTGCTCTTCCATCTGCTTCGGCAGCAAGTATCCGCGCATGATGTTGAGCTTCTCCAGCTCGGTGTAGCCCGAGATCGAAATGACCTCCATCCGGTCGAGCAGCGGACGTGGAATCGTGTCGAGGCTGTTCGCTGTAGTGATGAACATGACATTGGTCAAGTCGTACGTCTCTTCGATATAGTGGTCGCTGAACTTGTCGTTTTGATTCGGGTCCAGCACTTCCAGGAGCGCCGATGCAGGATCGCCCCGGAAATCGGATGCCAGCTTGTCGATCTCATCCAGCAAAAAGACCGGATTGATCGTGCCCGCCTGCTTCATCCCCTGGATGATACGGCCCGGCAGAGCACCCACATAAGTGCGGCGATGTCCGCGAATCTCTGCTTCGTCACGCACACCCCCGAGCGAAATGCGCACGAACTTGCGCTCCAGCGCGCGTGCGATCGAGCGGGCGAGCGAGGTTTTCCCGACGCCGGGAGGTCCAACCAGACAAAGAATCGGCCCGCGCATGGAGTTAACGAGCTTTTGCACCGCCAAATATTCCAGGACGCGTTCTTTCGGCTTTTCCAGTCCGTAGTGATCCTCGTCGAGCACTTCTTGCGCGTGGTGAATGTCCAGATTGTCCTCTGTCTTCTTCGTCCACGGCAGGGCGAGCAGCGTGTCGATATACGTGCGGATGACAGACCCTTCCGCAGAAGTGGTCGGCATCTTCTCCAGACGATCCAGCTCTTTTTCGATCTTGGTCTTGATTCTTTCCGGAGCGTCCGATTTTTCCAGCTGAGCGCGCAGTTCATCCACTTCGCCCTGACGGCCGTCCTTGTCGCCGAGCTCTTTTTGAATGGCCTTCATCTGCTCGCGCAGGTAGTATTCTTTTTGCGTGCGCTCCATCTGCTTTTTCACGCGATTGCTGATCTTGCGCTCCAGCTCCAGCACCTCGCGCTCGTTGTTCAGGATTTCCAACAGAATTTCGAGCCGCTCCTTGATGTTGACCGTCTCCAAAATCTCCTGTTTGTCCTTCATTTTCAGCGGCAGGTGGGAGGCAATCACGTCAGCCAGTCGCCCTGGCTCTTCGATGTCTGTCACGGATGTAAGCGTCTCGGGGGAAACCTTTTTCGACAGCTTGATGTATTGCTCGAAATGGCTCAGCAGCGAGCGCATCAGCGCTTCTACTTCGTTTTCCTCCGCTTTTTCCTCTTCCAAGTATGTAATGGACACGACGAAATAATCTTCCTGTTGAAGATATTCCTCAATTTTTGCGCGTTGCAGTCCCTCCACCAGCACACGGATTGTGCCGTTTGGCAGCTTCAACATTTGTTTCACACGCGCAACGGTACCGATGCTGTAGATTTGCTCTGCATCTGGCTCCTCTATGTGTACCTCTTCCTGTGTCGCAAGCAAAATCTTGTTGTCGTCCACCATGGCTTGCTCCAGTGCGCGGATGGACTTTTCCCGTCCAACGTCCAGGTGGAGTACCATAGTCGGATACACAAGCAATCCTCGCAACGGGAGAAGCGGTAATTCTCGTTTACCGGAACGTTCGCCCAAGCGGATGCACCTCTCCTTGTTGATCTATCCCTTCTTAACAAAGAGCCTGATAACAGACAAAAACGGCTCCCAAAGCCGTTTTTTGCCCACCCGGCATATCCGAATCACCCCAAACGACACACAGAAAAGACAGTCGTTCTGACGGTCCATCCCCTCATTTGGGGAGCCCGTTACAGGCCGGGTAGGGCCCCGGGCTCTTTGCAAGCAGAAGCTTTTTACCATTGTAGCGCAAACACAATCCGATGTCTAATCCACGGGCGCTTGCGACTGTCAGAGTGTCATCGGCGAGGATGCCAGATCCTTTGCCGGAATTTGCAGGGTAAATCCGGACGCCTCCTCATCCTGCACAGCGACCTTCGGCATGGCCAGTTCCATGACCTGCGAGACGGTTGAAACCGGAATGACCTCGATGCCCTTCATGTCGGCGAAAATGCTCTGCCAGTTTTCCTGCGGAATCAGCACGCGCGTCGCTCCCGCCTGACGGGCCGCCTCGACCTTGGCTACCACGCCGCCTACCGGCTTCACTTTTCCGTGAATGCTTACTTCGCCTGTCATGGCAATCAGGTTGTCGACTGGCACTTCCATGATCGCCGAGTAGATGGCGGTCGCAATGGCAATGCCCGCCGAAGGGCCATCGACCGGGACCCCGCCGGGAAAATTGATATGAAGATCGTAATCGTACGGACGAACGCCCATTCTGTGCAACACCGTCAAGACGTTTTCAATCGATCCTTTGGCCATGGACTTGCGACGAATCGTCCGGCTGCGGCTTCCCATTTCCTCTTCCTCCGCCATGCCTGTCATCGTCAATCTGCCCTGACCAGGCACTGCGGCAGGCGTTGCCGTCACTTCCAGTTCCATGACACTGCCCATGTTCGGTCCGTAAACGGCAAGTCCGTTTACCAGCCCTACCTGCGGCGTATCGTGCACCTGCTTTTCGGGACGAGGCGACTTCTGGCTGCTGTGTACGACCCACTCCACGTCCTTGGCCATGATCGTTTTGCGTTCCTCGGTAAGTGCGATTCCCGCGGCGATTTGCAGCGTGTTGATCGCTTCCCGGCCATTGGTGGCGTAGCGTTCGATAACTGCTACCGCATCGTCCTCCATGCTCATCTGCATCTTGGCAACGGCAGTGCGCACAATGCTGCCAATTTCCGGCCCCTTCAACGGACGGAAGAAAATTTCCAGACAACGGGAGCGCAAGGCAGCGGGAAGCTCTTCGGGAAGCCGCGTCGTCGCACCGACAAGTCGAAAGTCGGCTGGCAGCCCGTATTTGAACACATCGTGAATGTGCGACGGAATCTGGCTGTTTTCCTCGCTGTAGTAGGCGCTCTCCAGCATGACTTTGCGGTCTTCGAGAACTTTTAGCAGCTTGTTCATTTGGACAGGGTGAAGCTCTCCGATTTCATCGAGGAAAAGGACCCCTCCGTGCGCTTTTGTCACAGCACCCGGCTTCGGCTGGGGAATGCCCGCCTGACCGAGCGAGCCCGCCCCTTGGTAAATCGGATCGTGAACAGAACCGATCAGCGGGTCGGCAATCCCCCGCTCGTCAAACCGGGCAATCGTCGCGTCAATCTCAATAAATTTGGCGTCCGCATTAAAAGGGGACAGCTGGTTTTTCTTCGCTTCTTCCAGCACGACACGGGCAGCAGCCGTCTTGCCTACGCCCGGCGGTCCGTAGATGATGACGTGCTGCGGATTCGGTCCGCACAGCGCAGCCCGCAGTGCCCGCAGCCCGTCTTCTTGCCCGACGATTTCTTCCAGGGTAGCTGGCCGTGTTTTTTCCGACAAAGGCTCGGTCAGAGCAATCATTCTCATTTTGCGAATCGTGTCCAGGTCTTTTCGCGATTCTTTTTCCGTGGAAGTCTTTGAGTTTCTCTGCGCTCGCAGCAAATTCCAGAAGTAGGTGCCAATGACAATGCCGACAACCACTTCAATGACAGCAATGACCAACGTCGTATAGTCCATATGCAGTCCCTCCCATGCGTCCTTGCAGCTTTTGTACACATATGTAAAAGTGTCTCTTCAGCGATTATCAAGTAGTATTGCCTCGCATCCTTATGCGTAAACCATAAACCCGCAAAGCAATCTGGATGATTTTAGAAAATAGGCCCCCTTTTTTCGACAAAACAAAAACCACCCCGCAAAAACGGGATGGTTAGCGTAACACAAGCTTATGCAGTTTCACCGTGCACTTCGACGCCTTCTTTGGTCATGAGGCGCGGCTTCACCTTGTCGCGCACGGTCTCTTCCGTAATGACGCATTTGGTCACGTCGTCGCGGGAAGGCAGCTCATACATCATGTCGAGCATGATTTGCTCGATGATCGCACGCAGTCCGCGTGCACCGGTATTGCGCTTGATCGCTTCCTTGGCAATTTGCAGGAGGGCGCCAGCGTCAAACTCCAGCTCAACACCGTCCAGGCTAAGCAGCTTTTGATACTGCTTCACCAAAGAGTTTTTTGGTTCGGTCAGGATGCGCACGAGCGTCTCCTCGTCCAACGGCTCCAATGTAGCCAGAACAGGCAAACGACCGACGAACTCCGGAATCAAACCGAATTTCAGCAGGTCTTCCGGCAGGACGTACTTGAGGTATTCGCCCGCTTTCAGATCGCCTTTGACCCCATCAGAAAAATCAGCACCGAAGCCGATTACTTTTTTACCCAGACGACGCTTGATGATTTGTTCGATCCCGTCGAATGCACCGCCGCAAATGAACAAAATGTTCGAGGTGTCGATCTGGATGAACTCCTGATGAGGATGCTTGCGCCCGCCTTGTGGCGGAACGCTGGCAACCGTTCCCTCCAAAATTTTCAGGAGAGCCTGCTGCACGCCTTCCCCGGAAACATCGCGTGTAATCGAAGGATTTTCCGACTTGCGCGCGACTTTATCAATTTCATCAATGTAGATGATGCCTTTTTCGGCTTTTTCTACATCGTAGTCAGCAGCCTGGATCAGCTTGAGCAAAATGTTTTCCACGTCTTCGCCCACGTAGCCTGCCTCTGTCAAGGAGGTGGCGTCCGCAATCGCAAACGGCACGTTCAGGATGCGCGCCAGCGTTTGCGCGAGCAGCGTCTTCCCGCTACCTGTCGGCCCGATCAGCAGGATATTGGATTTTTGCAGCTCCACATCCTCGATCTTCGCCCCGGAGTTGATCCGTTTGTAGTGGTTGTACACCGCTACAGACAGCGATTTTTTCGCCAGATCCTGACCGATGACATAGTCGTCCAGGATTTTGCGGATCTCCACAGGCTTCGGAATTTCCTTCATGTCGATTTCTTCTTCCGTCCCCAGCTCTTCCTGTACAATCTCGTTGCACAGTTCGATACACTCGTCACAAATGTAAACGCCAGGACCGGCTACCAGCTTGCGCACCTGTTCCTGGGACTTGCCGCAGAAGGAGCACTTCAGTTGGCCCTTGTCGTCGTTAAACTTAAACATGCGCTTCACCTCACAACGGGTCAGTTTTTGCGTTCAATAATCGAGTCAATCAATCCATAGGCCTTGGCTTCTTCTGCACTCATGAAGTTGTCGCGATCTGTATCCAGTTCGACCTTTTCATATGGTTGACCTGTACGCTCGGACAAAATCTGGTTCAGTTGGCGCTTCGTTTTCAGAATCCAATCCGCATGAATCCGGATGTCTTCCGCCTGCCCACGTACGCCTCCGAGTGGCTGGTGAATCATCACTTCGCTGTTTGGCAAGGCAAAGCGCTTGCCTTTGGCACCAGCAGCGAGGAGGAATGCCCCCATGCTGGCAGCCATGCCCACGCAAATGGTGGACACGTCCGGCTTGATGTACTGCATCGTGTCATAGATAGCCATCCCTGCTGTTACAGAACCGCCTGGAGAGTTTATGTATAGCGAAATGTCTTTGTCCGGGTCTTCTGCCTGCAAAAAGAGCAGCTGGGCCACTACCAGATTGGCTACCTGATCGTCAATCTCGGTGCCGAGCAGAATGATCCGGTCTTTCAGGAGACGCGAGTAAATATCGTAGGAGCGCTCGCCTCTGCTGGTTTGCTCGATGACCATAGGGATCAGCATTATGTATCTTTCCTCCTTTAAGGTAAAAGGTGTCACCCTTTAGTTGGGAAGGATTTTACCAAAAAGTCGATGGTGGAAAAACAAGGCACGAGTGCATCGTGCCTTGTAGTTGGTACAGCCAGCGGTCCAGAATGCCTGACCACCGGCCAATCATCATGCGTTCTTCCTAAGCTTATGCGCTTGCTTTGCTTTGTGCAACCAGGAAATCAACCGTTTTGCGAATTTGCACATCACGGTAAAGTGCCATCATGTTGTCTTGTGCAGTGAAGATTTTGCGCAGCTCGTCAGCAGGACGGCCGTAAACGCCAGCCAGCTTGTTCAGCTCTTCGGTTACATCTTCCTCTGTCGCTTCAATTTTTTCCGCTTTGCTGATTGCTTCCAATGTCAAGGAAGTGCGCACGCGGGAGGTCGCATCTGCACGCAGTTGGTCACGCAGCTGGCTTTCATCCATGCCGGAGAACTGGTAGTACAGATCCAGTGTCATGCCTTGGAACTGGAGGCGTTGGCCAAACTCGTTCACCATTTGGTCCAGCTCGTGCTCAACCATAACGGCTGGCAGATCGATTTCCGCGTTTTCTGCTGCTTTCAGAACCAGTTGTTCACGAACATACTGTTCTTTTTCTTGCGCAGCTTTTTCTTCGAGTTTTTTCTTGGTGTCAGCTTTCAGCTCTTCCAGCGTATCGAACTCGCTCACATCTTTTGCGAACTCGTCGTCCAATGCTGGCAGGTTTTTGCGCTTCAGGCTGTTCAGTTTCACTTTGAATACGGCTTCCTTGCCAGCGAGGTTAGGAGAATGGTACTCTTCCGGGAAGGTAACATTGATTTCTTTCTCTTCGCCGATGGCAAGACCTACGAGTTGCTCTTCGAAGCCGGCGATGAAAGTGCCGGAACCGAGTTCCAGAGAGTAGTCTTCTGCTTTTCCGCCTTCGAATGCAACGCCATCCTGGAAGCCTTCGAAATCGATGACAACGATGTCGCCATTTTGCGCAGTACCTTCTTCTACTGTTACCAGTTCAGCGTGACGCTCTTGCATGCGCTTCAGTTCAGCATCCACGCTCTCGTCAGTCACGGTGAAGTCTTTTTCTTCGACTTCCAGACCTTTGTACTCGCCGAGCTTCACTTCAGGCTTCACCGTTACAGTAGCTTTGAAGATCAGGTTTTTCCCTTTTTCCATTTGCTCTACGTCCACCTCTGGACGATCTACCGGCTCGATGCCAGTTTCACGAACAGCTTGTCCGTAAGCAGTTGGCAGCAGAATATCGAGCGCGTCTTGGTACAGAGACTCTACACCAAAACGGGATTCGAACATTTTGCGAGGTACTTTTCCTTTGCGGAATCCTGGAACTTGCACCTTTTTCACAACTTTTTTAAACGCTTGATCCAATGCTTCGTCTACTTGCGCAGCATCTACTTCAACCGTCAGGACTCCCTGGTTATTCTCTACCTTTTCCCATTTTGCTGTCACGTAAACTTCCCCTCCTAAATCGAATAACAGAACATCGCCAGCCGCGCCGTGGTATCTTCGCAGGCTCGGACGATAATATTCTAGCCATTATAACCATTCTAGTATAGCACAAATCTTTTATTTGACAAGAAGCTACCCGATTCAGCGTCGAATCGAATAGCTTCCGCCCAACTCCCGCACCAGGTTGCCTTGGTAGTCGTAAAAGGTGACGGCCACCTGGACCGTTTTTGGCTTGACGCCCGCCTCCTCGATCATCGCGTAAGTCGGCACGTCAAAGCCTCTCGGCAGTTGCAGGCTCCCCGGGTTCACAAACAGGATATCCCGCTCGACGCCACAGGCGGGGACGTGCGAATGGCCGAAGACGACTACGTTCGCTCCGACCTCCTCCGCCCGGTAATGCAGGCGAAGCAGCGAGCTTTTGACCCCGAACAGATGCCCGTGCGTTTGCAGGATGTGAAGGTCCCGCCATTTTGTCTGCTGCTCGGTCGGAACCTCAGAAGGGACATCGCAGTTTCCTCTCACCAGCGTCATCCGGGAAAACGGATCGCGCTTGTGATCGACGCAAAAATCGCCACAATGCAAAATTTTGTCAACGGAATGTCTGTTTGCCACCTGAGTTACTTCCCGAACCAGACCATGGCTGTCACTCATGACGAGAATTGCCATCGAGCCTCACTCTCCCGTGTTCTCTTCAGTCAGGCTATTTGCCCGTTATTTCAGCATTTCCAAGAGCTTCTGCATCGCTTTGGCGCGATGGCTGATCCGGTTCTTTTCCTCCGGCAAAAGCTCCGCCATCCTTTTTCCCAGCTCGGGAATGTAGAAGACGGGATCGTAGCCGAAGCCGTTGGTCCCTTTTGGCTCCCGGGCGATCAGCCCTTCACAGGCGCCGTTTGCGATAATCGGTTCCTCGCCTGGAATGACCAGCGCCAACGTGCAGCGGAAGCGCGCGGTACGCTGCTCCATCGGCACGGCTTCCAGCTCTTGCAGCAGCTTGCGCCAGTTTTGTTCGTCTGTCGCTTCCTCTCCGGCGTATCTGGCGGAGTAGACGCCCGGGCGTCCGTCCAGTGCGTCTACCTCCAGTCCGGAATCGTCGCCAAGAGCCGGCAGTTGCAAGTATGTAGAAATTTCGATTGCTTTTTTCAGCGCATTGGCTTCAAACGTGTCACCGTCCTCCACCACTTCCGGCACGCCCTCGAACTGCGCAAGGCTGATGCCTTCCCAGCCGTAATCGGCAAACAGTCGGTTGAACTCTTTCACTTTTCCCTGGTTGCGTGTCGCCAGAACGACTTTTTTTCGATCAGACATGACTTTCCTCCACTACGTTTTCAGCAAACGTCAGGGGAACATCAGAGAGCGCCTGCTTCTGACTCTGAATCAGATTGCCGATCCCGATTTTCGCAAGGGCGATCATTTCCTGCAGCTGTTCCGGGGAAAACGGAGCGTCTTCGCCGGTGCCCTGCAGCTCGACGAACTTGCCTTTGCCCGTCATGACGACATTCATGTCCACCGTCGCTGTCGAATCTTCCTTGTAGTTTAAGTCCAGCACGGTCTCATCGCCAATCACGCCTACGGATGTCGCCGCCAGAAAATCGTTCAGCGGCAGTTGCTTCCATACGCCGCTCTCCACCAGCTTTTGCATCGCGTCGACCATCGCCACGTACGCTCCTGTAATGGAAGCTGTGCGCGTACCGCCATCCGCCTGGATCACGTCGCAATCCAGCCAGATCGTGCGCTCTCCCATCGCCTCCAGATTCACCACCGAACGCAGCGCGCGTCCGATCAATCGCTGGATTTCCATCGTCCGTCCTCCGACCTTGCCTTTGGAAGACTCACGCGCGTTGCGGGTCGCAGTCGCGCGGGGAAGCATGGAGTACTCGGCTGTGATCCAGCCCTTCCCGCCGCCACGCATGAAAGGCGGTACCCGATCCTCCAGAGTTGCCGTACAAATTACCTTGGTATCTCCAACTTCGATCAGGCACGATCCTTCCGCGTGTTTAATGTAATTGCGCGTAATGGTTACTGGGCGCAACTGGTCATGGGCACGGCCATCCACTCTCATTCCAAGTTCCTCCTAAATTGCTTTGATACACTCCGCTCATTATACCAGAGGCAGGAAACGCTCTGCCACTGCCCAAACCGCTCTCCCTTATTTACACCAATTGCAAATTTTCGTATGACTTTGCTTCTTTTTGCAAAGAAAAAGCCACGCTCGCAGCATTCGGGCGTGGGTGGGCAGGCTTTCGGTTGATTAGAACGCGATCGGGTTGAGCTGCAGCGGACGGCTCACAGGCTTTGTGAATGCGCCGTTGGCAAGCGGCTTGCCTTCAACGAGAAGCTGCACCTGTTTGGCTCCCGTCGATTCGGTCAAGGAGAGCACGAGGGATTGCAAAGCTTCCGGGCTTGCCTCCTTGCCTTCGTCGTACTTGAGAATGTCGCTGCTCAGATCGACCGTAATCAGGTCTTTCTCCTGTTTTACGTCCAGCACGCGGGTCGTCCGCAATAGGGAGCTGAACAGCTGCGAACCTTGCTTCGGCCCTTTGATAAGCTCCTCCACGGTCGCCTTGGCGATGTCAGCCGTTTCCGGGACGAGACGGGTAACTGGAACGTAGTACGTGCGCTGGTCATCCAGTTGCCCCTGGAAATATACCGTCACCGCTGACGTTTTTCCCGGCATGGCCCCTTCCGCCAGCTCCAGATTGACCCCGTGGTTGCGGTCCAACTGCGTAATCGGCGTGCTGGCAACCGGCATTTCGGTTAGCGGAGTTCCGTTCACCCAGATTTGCACGGTCTTGACGTTGGAAAACTCGGTCAGCGCCCTGGTCACGGCGTCGAGAATTTTCTTCTCGTCTTTTTCCTCATACGTTTTGAATTCTTTGGAAAAATCAACCGTGGCCACACCGTCTTTGATAACCAGTCCTTTCACTTCCGTCCCTTGCGGCAGCACGGCTGAAAAACCGCCCCGCAGCATGCTTTCTACCGGCCCGCCCTTGACCATGTAGCTCAAAACTTGCTTGGCAGGGCCTTCTGTTTTCGGAAGCGTCAGCGACACCGGTACGACGTAGCCGTTTGCGTCGAGCAAATAGACGGTTCTTTCGCTTGTCTGTTGAACCGCTTGCTCGCTGCCCTGGACGGCGACATCCGGTGACACTGCTCCGTTCGGCTGATCGACCGACACCTGTGGCGGTGCGTCAATGCTGCTCGTTTCCGTTTCCGGGCCATAGAGACCGCAGCCCGACAAAAGCACGGCGCTTACCCCCAAAACGGCCGTCATTTTGCCTATGTGTCCCATCTTCATTTCCCCAGCCTCCTCCAGACACTTTGTACTACCATGTATACGAGCAGGGCTTGGGTTTATGCGTTGAAAGTTGTCTGGCAAAAAGGACAGCCAGCCGCGCTTTTACGGCTGCACAGATTTTTCCAGAGAATGATGCAGGACGTTCACCTTGTCCGCAAGCCACTCTTCGGCAATCGTCCGGAAGCGCTCCGCGTCTCCGCTCGTGACAAACAGATGCTGCGGCGGTTCCTCTTGTCTGCGTGCCGCCAAGGGCGCAATCTGTACGGCCAGCTCGCGCGCAGTTTCCTCGGCGGAGCTGATTAATCTGACCCCCTCCCCCATGACCTCCTGAATAACCGGGGCCAAGAGCGGATAGTGGGTACAGCCGAGAATCAAGGTGTCCAGGTCTTTCGCACGCAAAGGCGCCAATGCTTCTTCGACGACCATTCGCGCCTGGTCCGAGTTTGCCAGATGATTCTCCACAAGCGGCACGAACGCCGGACAAGCTTTTCCCACCACATATAAATTCGGCTCGGCACGCAGCAGGGCACGCTCGTACGCTTTCGTGCGGATTGTCATCTCTGTCCCGATCACCCCGACGCGTCCATTTTTCGTCACTGAAACGGCCGCACGCGCTCCCGGCTCAATCACCCCGATCACCGGTAGCGGCAAATGAGCCATCGCTTCCTCCAGAACAACTGCTGTTGCCGTATTGCAGGCAATCACCAGCGCCTTGAGCGGCGTATTCATGACGTAATCAATCATTTGAAAACTGTATGTCCGAATCTCTTCCGGGGACTTGGAGCCGTACGGGCACCGCGCGTTGTCTCCTACGTAGATGATTTTTTCTTCGGGTAGCTGACGCATGACTTCTTTTGCTACGGTCAATCCTCCCACTCCTGAATCAATGACGGCAATCGCTTCATCTCTACTCATGCAATGTGTCTCCCCTGTTGTAATGAATATAGTACAGCATACCACTCAAACATTTGTGCTACTACCATATGCGGCATTTAATTTTCTTGTACTCCGCGAATGTCGCACCTTCTCTGGGCTGCGTTCATAATCTGAGGGTGAGATGCGCCCAAGTGAGGAGGAATTTTTTTGGAAGAGAAAACCAGAAAATTGCTGGATTGGAGTCAGTGGGGCCGCCAATGGATCGACCATTTGCGGCGAAAAAAAACACTGAACCGGGAGTTGGAGCGGCATCTGCACAAATTTGAAGAATCTTTTATCAAAATAGGAAGACAGGCTACGCAGATACACAAGCAAGAAGCAGCAGAGGCACTCCCGATACTCATCGCACGGGCTGAGGAGGTTCAGAAGCAATTCCACCATTTTTTGCGGCTGACCCAACTGGCGGAGGATGAGCGGTTTGTGGAGCAGACAGTGGCTAAGGATGAGTCGCACGAGGAGCTTTTGGAAGCAGAAGCGGTGCAGGGAGCGACAGAAGCCTGCGAAGCAACACCTGCCCAGATGATGGAGATGGCCATTTCCGCTCCGTACCAGGCTGTACGTGAAACCGCACGCGAGCCCATACGCGTCGCGCGCCCCGTCGCCCCTGGCCGTCATACCCTCCCGCCGTTGCCGTATGCGTACAACGCGCTTGAACCGTATATCGACGAGCAGACGATGCGCATTCATCACGAGAAGCTGCATCAAAAATATGTAGACGACTTGAATACAGCAGAGCGAAAGCTGGTCGAAGCCCGTCAAAGCGGCAACTACGACCTGATTCGCCACTGGGAGCGCGAGCTGGCTTTTCACGGGGCTGGCCATTATTTGCATTCCATTTTCTGGCCGTCCATGAGCCCGCACGGAGGTGGCACGCCAACAGGCGAGCTGGCGGAGGCGATCCAGCGGTACTTCGGGTCTTTTGACGCATTCCGTCAGCAGTTTTCCCAGGCAGCCGGAAAAGTGGAGGGCCCCGGCTGGGCGATCCTCGTCTGGTCGCCGCGCGCCCAGCACCTGGAAATCCTGACGGCGGAAAAGCATCAAAACCTGGCGCAATGGGATGCGGTCCCGCTCCTCGTGCTGGACGTCTGGGAGCACGCTTATTTTCTCCAGTATCAAAACCAGCGGGACAAATACGTGGAAAACTGGTGGAATATCGTGAATTGGCCCTATGTGCAGGAGCGTTTCCAGCAAGCGCGGAAGCTGCGCTGGGAGCCGTTTTGAGAGTTTTTTTCGTGAAAAGCCCCCTGTTCTCCCGGAGGTATTTTGGGGTGAAAAGGGGGTAAATGGTTTCTGTTTTTTGTTTCTGTTTTCTGGTTGGTTACGGGGTGGAGATGGTGGAATGGAGATTCTGTATTTTTTGCCGGAATGGGTAGTGGCCACCTTTTGGCGTTTTATCTGTTTTTTTTGCAGGGCAATTTTTCGACTGTGGATTGTCAACAGTAAATCAGACAACTTTTTTAAGGGCTGTATGGCGATACTGAACAGGCGTCATATAGCCTAATGTTCCATGAATGCGATGCTTGTTAAACCAGTTGACGTGATTGTATAATTCCAATTCCAGATGACGAAGATTCTGAAATTTCACCCGGTTCACGAACTCTGTTTTCATGATTTTCTAGGTGGCTTCGGCCACAGCGTTGTCGTAAGGACAGCCTTTCATACTCAGAGATCGGCCGATCTCAAATGTCTCCAAAAGCTCGTCCATCTTTTGATTTTTAAATTCGCTGCCACGGTCAGTATGAAACCACTGAATTTGGCGTAAGTCGCCCTGTACCGTCGCAAAAGCACGGGAAATTAGAGCAGCGTCCTTATTTGGACCTGCACTATGACCGATAATCTCTCGATTGAACAAATCGACCAGCACACAAATGTAATGCCAACGATTTTGAACCTTTACATACGTCAGATCGCTGACAACGAAGCGTTTGGCTTCCGCCTGCTCAAACTCTCGATTCAGGACATTCGCCGTAGCTGCTTCATTACAAGTGGCTTTATGAGGCTTATATTGTGCTACGGTGTACGTGGATACGAGCCCCTGCTCCTTCATGATTCGACCGATTCGGCGCCTGAAGACAACCATTCCGCGTTCCTGAAGCTTGACTTTGATTTTTCGAGTGCCATAGGCTTTTCGATTCTTGTGGAAGATGTCCACAATCGCTTCGGTAATGTCATCTTCTTTGGCTGGTTCATTCGCTTCGTAATAAAACGTACTTCTTGCGATTTGCAGGACGTCGCACATGGCTGATACCGAGTATTTATCACGATTGTTCTTTATGATAGCTACTTTCGTCCCATGATCAGCGCGGCTTGCTTTAAAATATCGACCTCCATTTTCAGACGCTGGTTCTCTTTTCGTAAAGCAATTAGTTCATTTTCTTCTGATGAGCGATTGTCCTTCTCCTTAAAGGAGCCCGTCGTCTGAGCCTGCTTGATCCAGCGGTCTAAAGCGGAAGCTGTGAGGTCATATTCCTCGACAATCGCTGCTCTGGATTTACCGTTTTCATAGAGTTCCACCATTTGTTTTTTGAATTCTAAGGGAAAGGTACGTCGTTGCTGTTTTGGCATTGTAGAGATCCGCTCCTTAACATAATGGGTTTATTCTACAAGCCCTTATTTTTTCTGTCCAACTTAGTGTAACCGATCCAAAGAAAGACCTTGGAGGGACTTATCCCCAAGGTCTTATCAAGAAAATATTTTGTCTATTCGACTTCGATCATAATCTAATATCCAGTTATTATATTTCTCATAAACTGCTCTTAACGTCTTTATATCATCTGCTACAACATCCATACCTCTGTCATCGTAGACATAAAATATGGATTTTTTCGTTTCATTGACCAAAAAGATATCTCCAACAATGCGCGTCTCAAATCCCATTTCTCGGCTTGCAATTGCACCCAGTAATTCTTCCACCTTCAAATCTTTCACTTTAACCTTTGTGCAATATCGCAACGTAATAGTATCGTCGTCGCCATTTTCATCCGGGTCTTTATAGCGAAACTCTTGCTCTAGCTTGTCAATATCTTCATTTCTGACTCCAGACGAATACGAGAGAAATAGTTCATAAACATCATTCTCAAAAGAAGCGACCGGATTTTCATCCCAACTATCAACAAAAACTGTTAGATATACGTCATCAGTTGGCTGATTAAATTCATTAAATATTGACAATGCCCTGTGAACTACTCTTTCGACCCTACTTCGCTCATTAAGATTGCCCCCTAGTTCAAATCTAATTGCAATTTCAGAACTGTAAAAAAGGGGGCTTTTTAATTGAAGTCCTGGAAATGTACTGGATAAAAACTCATCTAACTGTTTATTATAGCCCATTTATACACCGCCCATGATATGTGTATGACAGAGGGGGGGGACATTCCCCTCCCTCCACCAAATACTCCCTCCACCAAATACATTAATTCAGTTTAATTACAGTACCAGTCTGACTCTTGTGCTTATCTGTAATCCTGTTTCCGTACTCATCTGCGTCCGCCACCCAATGGAGTTCTTTACCTTTCTTTTCAAATACTTTGTAAGCTGAGCCGCCATGACCAGTAGTGTCTTTCGCCCACCAGTAGCCATTACTGTCTTGATAGGCTTTTACTTTTTGCCCATGGAAATTGTAGGTTAGTTCTGCTTTCGCATTTGATTTTATATCCCATTTCGTAGTTGTATTAGGTGTACTGCAAGCATTATGCGTCCAAATACCAAGATTAGTGTGAATGCTAATCAAAAAGTTGACCATTTTTGGAGCAAACGATCATCTTCGAGTTGACCACCTGCGATGCTTTTTTTCACACAAAGCAGCATTTTATTTCCTGCACCAAGGATCGTCAAGGATAAAGGGTAAACCCCTTGCTACGCAAGCCCTTGACGATCCTTGGCTCAGAAAAACATTTGCAATTAGGTGTGAAAATGATGACGTGTGCTCAAACTGTCAGGTGGGTAACTTTATGATAGTGGTCAACATTTTGGTGAGCGTTCACACATCTGCTAGACCTTAAAAAAATTGTCCAATTCAGTGTAGCCGATCCATTTTGATTTGTCTCATCTTATGGGGTCAGTCCCCCAAAAGGATTCTCTTTTTCCCCTCCAATGCGTCAAGAGTTCGTTTCGCCTTGTGCCCTTGACTAGATTGGATTAGAAAAAGACGTCTCAATTAGGGGATGAAACCTTTTCATGTGTTGGTTGATTGAGTTTACACAAAAACCTTGACTGGCCCTTAAATCCCTTTCTCAGTACCGTAATTATAATGAGAATGGTTTAGGCTTTAACTCTGGATCATCTTTTCTTGCCCACCAACGTGAATTAGAGCCGAAGTATATTTCGTACCCCCAAAATTCTGGTAATTCATGATAAACCATGCAATATTCACCCACTATTTCTGTATTACTCCAATGCTCATTAATTCTGCCAACAGCTTCTTCTTTTGTAATTTGAAAGTTGTCTACCATCACATTTACAATATCATTACAAAACCCCCTGCCTTTTTCATCAATTTTAAACTTAAAGTTATACACTTAATTACTCTCCTTTTTATTTATTATTTTTCACTTCAAATGTACCCGTGAAACCACTCCACAGCCGGTTTAACCCCTTAAATTTAGAGTCTTTCTCCCTTATTCTCGCAATTTCATAGGATTTTCTTCTTTTTCAACCACCTGGGAGTGTAGGAAGGAAAAAATCTAGCGTCAAGGGGGACGCTTGACCCCAGATTTTTTCCTTCCTGCTTGGCCGTTAGGTTGAAGAAAGACGAGTTGTGCGACCGATTGCCTCGCTATACTTTTACGACAAATGGCTTTACACGCTGCAGGGCAAGCGACTTGCCAAATTCTTCAGGTGATAAGTCGTACAAACTACCATGAATCCGGCGTTGGTTGTAAAACAGGAGGTAGTTTGTCACCGTTTCATAGGCTTCTTGGTAGTTCTGAAATTCATTTCGTTGCAAACATTCTTTCTCCAAAACACTGTGAAAGGTTTCAATGTGAGCGTTTTTATTGGGTGTCTTTGGAGGAATTCGCTCATGCACCGTTTGGAAATGCTGACAGGCTTCTTCAAAGGCATGGCTCATAAACTGTGGACCGTTATCCGTACGGATAACAGGGCGATCATCACGATGGAATTGCTGCCGTTTCCACAAAGCACGTTGGAGAATCTGAGCCGCATGTTTTCCTTCGCAGGTCAGTCCGAAATGGTAGTCCACGATCGCTCGATCATAGACGTCAATGAGACTCATCAGGAAAAAGAAACGCTGTTCTCCTTCGATAAATCCGTATTTTACGTCCATCTCCCACAATTGATTCGGAGCGGTAATCTCTCGGTTGTTTGCCAACTTTCGAGGATGGTTCCTTTTCTTTTGGCGTTGGGGTTGCAGGAGTTCTTCTTCTTTCAGCAAGCGGTAAACCTTTTTCTTGTTGATGACCAGTTGGTGGTCTCGCCGTAGGCAGACGGTAAGCTTTCGATAGCCATAAGCAGATTCTTCATCGGCAATCAGCTCGGATAGCCATTCTTTGATTTGTTCGTCACTGACAGGTTGTCCGTCCTTTGCCAACGAATAACCGGGTATAGGTCTTCCTCCGTGATAAACGCGAGGTTTTTGGGAGGCTTTGTTTTTTCGGTAATAGTAGGTTGCTTCCAGGATGCCGACAATACGTAGCACCAGTTTGGCTGTGTACCCCAGCTGTATCCACTTGTCGGCTATTTCCATTTTGTCCGATAAGCTGGGTTCACCTTTTTTACAAGATCACGAAGGATCGCGATTTCCAAGTCCTTTTCTCCCAGTAGTTTCTTTAGTTTATCGTTCTCCGTTTCCAGTTCCCGAAACTCTCCTGGACTTGGTGTATAGCTTGTTACGGCTTTTGCTTCGGAAGACGTATTCTGCCAATCTGCGTGTTTGGAGTCACGTATCCATCGATACAGCATTTTAGGGTCGATCCCATGCCGTCTGGCTACTTGGCTAGCGTTTCCTACATCGCGGGCTTCCTGGATCAGTTGTTGTTTGAACTCGATGGAATAGCGTCTCCGTTGCATAAAAAAATCCCCCTCTGTTCTTCTGATATCAGCTTAACAAGATAAGGGGGGATGACTCAAATCCAATTTTGGGGCTTAAAAGGGACAGTTGCGATTCAATTTTGAAAAAACCGTGAGAAAGTGAAGATAACAAAACACAGGTCAATCATGGTGGTATCTGACCATAATCGACCTGTCCAACGTAACGGAACACTGTTATTTAGGGTATAAATTCAAGCATTGCATGTACGTACAGGCATATTAGAGGATTATTATACGGGGGTGATGAGGGTTAAGTTCTTTTTAACATAGCCGCCCGATTCATTCGGCACTGGGTGGGGGTAAAAAGATGACCTTGAGGATTGCCGCCCCCAAGGTCTTAATACTGACAACGCTTATTCAGTACCAAATATCTCTTCCTTAGATTTTCTGATGTCTTGTATCATTTCTTCCATTTGCTTTTCGTCGAATACGCCTGTACTTTCACCTGCAAGGAAGTATAGTTTCAGCCAATAAGCATTGTCTTGAATATAAGTTTGAAGTGCCTTCTCCACTATTTCCTTTTCCAAACTTCTTACAATAATATCAGGTGGTGAAGCCGGAATAAAATCAAGACCTTCCTTGTCCATATACCAATAATAATTACTAGGAGTAGTAACGACCATGGTATATGTCATTCCATCATCAAGTTTAACGAAAACATCCATATTCCCATTCTCTTTATCTAAGCTGTCGTAATACGAAGGATACTCAATACTTATAATTTTCATAGCAGACCTCCAATCATATTAGTTACCATATAAATCACGCAATACTCGTATCACTTCATCCTGATTCGCTTTTGACGACTTAGCAACAATCTCTACACCATCACTGGTATTTCTAAAGTATATTCGTGCTCCGTTATCACCTCGAAGTTCATGTATACCGCCGAAGCCTAATGAATTATTCCCTTTACCAGGATTGGTGTTTCCTTGTTGCAATCGTGCAACCAAATCATCTGCTTCTTTTTGAACCCTCTGAGTCGATGGTAGCTTTCGATCATATTCGTTGTATAGATGAGCTTGCGCAACTCAGGGGAGTACTTGAAAAAGGTCGCCAGTTCATCCCAGTTACTCCGCCACGACCGGACAATCAGGGGGTAGTTCTGAAATTCATTTCGTTGCAAACATTCTTTCTCCAAAACACTGTGAAAGGATTCAATGTGAGCGTTTTTATTGGGTGTCTTTGGAGGAATTGGCTCATGCACCGTTTGGAAATGCTGACAGGCTTCTTCAAAGGCATGGCTCATAAACTGTGGACCATTATCCGTACGGATAACAGGGCGACCATCATGATGGAATTGCTGCCGTTTCCACAAAGCACGTTGGAGAATCTGAGCCGCATGTTTTCCTTCGCAGGTCAGTCCGAAATGGTAGTCCACGATCGCTCGATCATAGACATCAATGAGACTCATCAGGAAAAAGAAACGCTGTTCTCCTACGATCAATCCTTATTTTACGTCCATTTCCCACAATTGATTCGGAGCGGTAATCTCTTGGTTGTTTGCCAACTTTCGAGGATGGTTCCTTTTCTTTTGGCGTTGGGGTTGCAGGAGTTCTTCTTCTTTCAGCAAGCGGTAAACCTTTTTCTTGTTGATGACCAGTTGGTGGTCTCGCCGTAGGCAGACGGTAAGCTTTCGATAGCCATAAGCAGATTCTTCATCGGCAATCAGCTCGGATAGCCATTCTTTGATTTGTTCGTCACTGACAGGTTGTCCGTCCTTTGCCAACGAATAACCGGGTATAGGTCTTCCTCCGTGATAAACGCGAGGTTTTTGGGAGGCTTTGTTTTTTCGGTAATAGTAGGTTGCTTCCAGGATGCCGACAATACGTAGCACCAGTTTGGCTGTGTACCCCAGCTGTATCCACTTGTCGGCTATTTCCATTTTGTCCGATAAGCTGGGTTCACCTTTTTTACAAGATCACGAAGGATCGCGATTTCCAAGTCCTTTTCTCCCAGTAGTTTCTTTAGTTTATCGTTCTCCGTTTCCAGTTCCCGAAACTCTCCTGGACTTGGTGTATAGCTTGTTACGGCTTTTGCTTCGGAAGATGTATGCTGCCAATCGGCGTGTTTGGAGTCACGTATCCATCGATACAGCATCTTCGGGTCGATCCCATGCCGTCTGGCTACTTGGCTAGCGTTTCCTACTTCGTGGGCTTCCTGGATCAGTTGTTGTTTGAACTCGATGGAATAGCGTCTCCGTTGCATAAAAATATCCCCCTCTGTTCTTCTGATATCAGCTTAACAAGATAAGGGGGGATGACTCAAATCCAATTTTGGGGCTTAAAAGCAAGGGCTGAAAAGCTTAGTACAACGATATTCTGTCATTCGTCAAGCTTAATGAACCGCCGTATACCGGACGGTACGTACGGTGGTGTGAGAGGACGGGAGTTAGCCGCCCCCTCCTATTCGATCTTTTTTAGTTATCGGGCAGAAATACCACTTTTCGGACGGCCCCACTACATTAGGATCTAACTATTCTTACTTGTTTTTCTGTAAAGATCTGATTTATTTGTGTTAGAAAAACGCTATTTGTTTCAAAATAATCACTATCATTTTGCAAAGTAAGGGTAAATGGGGGGGCTACACCATATCCACCACAAAGACAATCCTCAAGACTTAATAAATCAAAACCAAAATATCCACCTGGACCATTAATTGCCTCTCCTAAAGCACAAAAGAAAGAAGTTGAATCCTTTACGTAAGTTGCATCCAAAACATATACTCCATGTCTTTCATCTTGTTGATTTGGACTTCTCTTAAAATATAAACGTGCAACTTCTAACCATCCTACTCTTTGTTGCTCTGTGAGACTAGACCATAAGTTAGTGGATGTAGGAGGAGAATGTCTCCATTTTTCCCAAATCGCTAAAGCTTCTTTTGAGGTCTTTGTTAATAGTGTTCCAATTAGTTCAAGATATCTTTGTTTAATTTCAGGCACATTTTTATGAAAGTATAATGGAACTTTTAGCGAGAAATAAAACGAACCAATGGTATTCCCATTTACATCTAGGATACTTAGATGAATATTTGAAACACTGGCTTTTGTTTCCGTGCAGTATCCCATAAATTCTCTGGTTATTGTAAAGTCTTCTAGGATGATCTTTTGGAAAGATTCGTTTTCAACGATTGTAGTGCATTCTCCTGAAAGTCCCAAAATGTCTTTGCAAGTTCCTACAATTAATTGGCTGTCATCATCAAATATTTTATACTTAACCATTGTACCTCCAAGTCTATTTTCCACCTTCAGGATACCATGGTCCCGGAAATAATCTAGGTTGTGAATAGTCATGATTTAGTACATACCCAAGTTTTCCGTCTGGTCTTTTTAATATTCTATGGTTAGTTCCAGGAACGTCATATTCTAACGACCCGGCCCATACATTTGCTCCACCACCTGATTTATTCTTCAACTCGTTCGCATTAAATACCTTTTGTTGACCTGTGGCCGGGTTAATCCTTGGCGTTCCCCTGCCTAAAATAATTTCTTCGTATTGTTCCCGAATTTTTTTGGGCAGAGGATTAGAACTAGAAAGTTTTTTAATGCTGCTAGTGCATTTTGTATTATGCACCCAGATTCCCAAATCTGTTACATAATACGTGTGATAGTCCTCAACCGTAAAGTTGTAAACCGTAACTGGCTTATCCAGTTTAACGAACTCTACCTTGTCAATCGTTAAGTTACTTCCATTAGCCTTTAGAAGTTTATCTCCCACCTGAAGTTCATTGGCGAAGACCCAACCTTTGCCTTCAGCCCAGAACGGATGGTTGTCTGTCGTCTCAATGATTTGCTCCCCAACATACAATTTAATAATATCATCACGTTGGTTACGATATAAAGCGGTGACTTCCTTGTAGCCTAGTTCTCCATCTGGGTTAAACTCATCCTTAGCGAGAACCATGTCTCCGACTTGAATATCCTCAATATTCTTCTCCCCTTCATCTGTCAGCACTTTAGTACCCGCTGTAAAACAATTGCAACCAGCTGCCTTTATTGTGTTTGCCTTAGCAACAAGCTTAACAGATTTAACAGGTTGAACGGTCCTTGCAGAACTAAAATTGGGAACATCTCCATGATTCATGCCAACCGTAGTATTGAATGTGACAATAGCGGTTGAAAGAACTTCCTTTTGTAGCGGCGTTGGTACATACTTGCTTACTGCATCTTCGGGTTCTATCCCCTCTTGGTATGCCTTCTGTGCTGCGACCTTGGCCCAATGTATATACTCTGCTTCCGGCGAGGAATAGCCACCTACTCCTGCCGTCATCTCCTGTAAGTGTCCACTCGGATCCACAAACTTTAACGGATTATTACTCACATACACATACCGATTCAAGCTAAGCGGATTATCCACCTGCCCCTTATACGTATCCTCCGACACAAACCGCCCCATCTTCGGATCATAATACCGGGCACGCAGGTAGTAAAAACCGCTCTCCTTGTCGTACATCTCCCCCGCATACGCAAACGGGTTCGGCATCGTTTCCTTGACTTTATCGGCAAGCAAGTTGCCCCAGATGTCGTACTCATACGTGTTCAACACATTGCCGTTCGGAGCTTTAATCTTCACGACATCCCCGTGGGTGTTGTAGTAATACGTGCCTTCCTGGTTCGTCGTGTAGTCCTTGCGCCAGATCAGCTGGTTGCCAAAGACGTTGCGGGCTTTGACCCTACCGTCCTGGGTCAGTTCCTCGATCACTTGCCCGTTGAGGTACACATAATGAGTCGTGTCCGTGACGCTTCCCGTTTGCTGTTTCGTCGCGCGCAGGCCGCCTGGGTAGTAGGTGTACTTTGTTGTGCCTTTGGCGTCTTTGTATTCGATCAGGCGATTCAGCAAGTCGTGCTTCAACTCGTAGCTGCGCGTCGAATCAGTCGGTGCGTTGGCATAGATTTGTCGGTTGCCGCGAAGGTCGTAGGCGTATTGGCGGGTGTTGCCCTGGATGGTTTCTGCTTTGATCCGGGACAGTTTGTCGTAGGCAAACGTTCCATAAGTCGTTCCCCCGCGTTTTTGGCTTATGATGTTGCCGAACAGATCGTAGCTGTTGGTCTCGTTCCAGCCATCCGCATGGTTGATCCCCGTGATCTCGGAAAAGGAACTGAACGTTTTTTGCATCGCCGACGACTGGCCGGGGTAGGAGACGGTGTTGGTCTCGCCGTTGTTGTTTATCGTATAGCTGTAGCTCGTCGTTCCTACGCCGGGGATCGTCACGGTGCTGAGGCGGTCGGCATTGTCGTAGGTATAATCAACGCGCATAGAAGGGGCCGAACCGGAAACAGCGTTGCGGGATGGGTAGATGAGGGCGTCGACGCTCTCATCGTAGTCGGAGTAGACGAGTTGGTAGTCTTTTCCCATCATCGTTTGCCGGTTCAGGCGGCGGTATTCGTCGTAGCCATAGCGGACAGTTTGGCCGTAGTTGTTTGTTTCCATCAAAAGCAAGCCGGAAAGTGGATCGTAGCTGCGTTCTTCATAGAAGCTGCTGCCCGCAGACAGTTTCGTCATTTCGTTGAACGGCGAATACTGGTAGCTGAACAGGACGCCGTTTTTGTCTTTGAAAGTTTTGACGGCGCCGTTTTTCTCGTACGTGTACTGCTCGGCCTTGGTTTCCGGGTTCTTTTCGGACAACTTCCAGGACAGCGCGTTATACGTGTACACGGCAGTAGGGGTGCCGTTTTCGATCACGGTGGTCAGGTTGCCGAGTCCGTCGTAGCTGTATTCGTTCACATTGTTTTCCGGGTCGCGCAAATAGACCAACTGGTCGTTATGATCGTAGCGCATCGTCCAGCGTTGGGTGATGTTGCCGTCCGCGACTTCCTTGTCTGTAACTTTTCCGAAGCGGTCTGTCTGGTAGTTGGTCACGCGGTGGTGGCTGCCTCGTTGGGTCGTTTCTTCCACGCTCTCTACCCGGCCGTACAGGTCGCGGTAGGTGGTGACGATGTAGCCGTTTGGTGACAATGTTTGTTCGGTCAGGCGCGGCAAATAGCTGGTGCCGTCTGAATACGCATTAGCCCGATGGGAGCGGGTCGTACCCAAGGCGTTCGTAGTCTGGTAGACGAAGCCGTCCCAGTCGTAGGTGTATGTCGTACTCTTCGCCTGGTTGCCGTATGGGATGGTGCGGCTGATTTGCATGCCGTCGGCGGTAAACTCGTTTTCTACCAGCGGGCGTTTGCCTCCGCTCGTCCCGCGCTGCTCCTGGTAGGCGATGTCCCCGTATGGCGTGTAGTAGGTGATGATCCGGGATGCATCAGGCAAGACTCTCTCGACGATTCCCGGCCCCTCTGCGCCTGTGCCGGATGCTTCGCCGTCCCGATATACATACGCATAGATACGGCTCGCGCCCTGGTGGCGGTAGGTTTCCGTGAGAACTCTTCCCAACGTGTCATATTCGTAGGTGACTTTGCTGCCGTCTGGGTATGTCTGGCTTTTTAGCTGGCTTTGGTTGTCGAACTCCAGTGCGAAGTGGAGGACGTCTGTTTTGCCGCTTTCCAGTTCAATACCTGCCAACGAGATTTGCGTCGGCTGCACGCCGTATGCATCATAGGCGGTAAACGTCTGCGTTCTTGTCTTGCCGCCAAAGTTTTCCGTGACCGAATAAAGCTGCGCATTCGTGTATTCATAGGTTCGCTCCGTAGTCTGGCTTTTGTAGCCGGACATGTTCACCGGGAACGAATGAATTTCCGTTTCTTTTCGCAGCAAATACTGGTCGTTGTACTCGTAGGAAATGTTCGAATAGTACGGCTCGCCGGACGCGGAAGTCGCTTGCGTGCGCACAGTTTTCAACTGGGAATACGCACGGAAGCCTTTTTTGCTCTCCAGATCGTACGTCCAGGTCGTCAAGATGCCGTCTGGCGTCAATTGCTTGACGAGGTGGCCGTAGTCGTCGTATTCGAAGTACGTTTCTTGCGCGTAGTTGTTGATTTTCGCGGCATACGTGGCGCGTCTGGACAAGACTGGCTCTTTCAAGTATTGGTTAAAAATATCCTTGTCTGTCACGCCAGAAGATGGCTCCAGAAACACGTACTTGTAAGTCGGTTTGGTATGGTTGCCCGAATAGGCGTACGTCGTGTACGTCGTCGGGTTATACGATACCTGATACTTGGCTCCGGAAACCGAGGTTCCGCCTTTGCTGATTCCCGTTGTTTTCTCGCTTCTCAAGAGCATGTTTCCTTCTGCGTTGCTGCGGAACAGGAGCGTACGGGTGTAGCGGGAAGGCACCGTTTCGGTGACCTGAATCGTATCGCCGTGTCTGTCCGCCATGTTTTTCAACCGAGTCAACCGATCCTTGGGCACTTTCCATATCTCGTAAAACTGGTCGTTGTCTGCATAGCTTTTTTCCAGCTTGTACGTATTCGTGCCTTTCGGTGTTTTCAAGCTGTAGCTGTACGTCACTTTGTTGACAGGATGGTAGGCAATGTAGCTCAGCGCGTATTTGTCCTGGAACATTCGCACCAGCCCGTCCTTGAAAGACGTTTGCTCCAGTTGATACGGGCGATACTCGTACTGGATGGACAGCCCTTGCAACGGATAGGTAGCTTCTTGCATGAGCAGGTAGTCCATTTGCTTCCGATTCTTTTTGTCCGATTCCCAGAAAGCAGGAGACTCCTGGAGCGTCTGGTCAGTTACCAGCTTATCCAGTGTGTATTTTTTGTTCAGATTGAAGTACGCGATTCCTTTGGTTTTCGGATTATGATACGTATACCGTGCAACCGTGTATGCTTGTGTTCCGCTTCCCGGTACCGGGAGCACTTCTACACGGTTCAACTGCGTGTAAACACTCAGAGCTGATTTATGTTCGAGATGGTAGCGGATATGCTTGAGCACGGTCGTCTGGGACTTATCCTTGTAGACGTACAGGTCTTGTGTCAGAGCATTGCGATCTCTGTCTTTAAGGACGATGTAGCGCCCGACGCTGTCCTCAATGCTTATCAGCTCGCCGTCACTGCTCAGTTGGTATTTGATTGTATCGCCGTAAATATTGGATTTTACAACAGTTCCACGGGTAATATCGAATTCGTATTTCACGTCGCGATAGTACAAGGTGTAATTGTGGCCCACGTATTCAATGGACAGCTTGACATCGTTGTAAGGATAATTGACGACATTCGTGTGCTGAAATTCAAAAGAAGTCCCGTCTTCCAGCGTAATATAATACAAATAGCTTGCCGGGTACTTCTCAATGTGGGGCGAATAGGTTTCTTGTCCTGGATTGCGATTAGCGTCGCTGACGGATACCCTGTGCCCCCTGGTGACGATCTCCATCCGCGGCACATTGAAATCCCATCCGATCGCGAACTTCTCGTCAGACGTATATGGCTCGTTTTTCGACTCTGCTTCGTTCCAGGTAGGCACGCTGATTTTGCTGCTTAAGGAGTGGTACCTGCGCTGCAGCACGACGTCAAGGCCGTGCTTGCCTTCCAGGTAAACATCCTGCTCGACGATGTTGGCTGCCCGGTACATTTCGTCTACAGAACTTTCTGTTTTGGAACGGGCGAAGCGAAACTCCTGTTCTTTTTCAGTAAATTGCACCTCTGGGAGTGTCGGAGTCGACTGGGCTTCCATTCTTTCTTCCAGTTGATTAAGCTCCTGCATTTTCGCCTGGACGAGTGGAGTCAGTCTGGTTAAAAGCTGCAACTCATCCGGTCCGAAAGCACGGAAACGGGCAAAAAGCTCGTCTTCGGAGAGTGCTTTTACTTCCTCTTGTTCTTGCAGAGAAAGGAGTTGCAGAAGATCGGAGTAGAAGTAGGCTGCGAATTTCAGTAGTTCTCTGTCATAAGTCCGATGAATTTCAATTGCCGTCTGGACGTCGAGCTGTGTCCAGGTGAGCGCGGCGATATCCGCTTCGGTAAACTTGGTTGGATCGCTTGTTGCGGCTTGTTCCTCTAGCGGGGCTAGCTGCTGGTCTTCGATGGACTGCTTGAGTTCCTCTGCGGCTGCTTCCGGAGTCGAGGTGGCAACAGGTGTGTCCTGCTGCTGCGGCAACTCGAAAGGTTCGTTTGCCAGCACAGCTCCTGGGGGCAGGAGTGTGACGCATAAGGAAAGGCATAGCAGGTAGATGAGTGATTTTATGGAAAGGTGTTTCATAATGCCTCCATAATGGTTAGTTGTCCCCCCTTGGTGAGAAGGGGGGATTTTGGGTGGTTAGGGAAACAAGATCATTTTTACTGGCTTGTTGCCAGACGTGGTCGTCCCGTTGCCTAGTTGTCCGTTCTCGTTGGCTCCCCAACCGTAGAGCGTTCCGTCTTTTGCCTGAGCAAAAATGTGTGACGCAAAAGGGCCCGCGTAGATGTGCTCGATATTGGTTAACTCCGGGATCAGAGTAGGGGTATTTCGCTCCAAAGTAGTGCCATCTCCCAATTCACCGTTCAAATTATCTCCCCATGCGTAAACTTGTCCATCCATAGTAAGCGCAAAGCTCCTGCTAGCACCCGCTTCAATGGAGCGTATATTGGTGAGCGACTCTACTTTTTTTGGAGCAGCACTCGGATTCAGATGGTTCAAACCAAGCTGTCCAAAATAATTGCTTCCCCACGTATAAACCGTACCGTCTTGTTTAAGCGCCATGCTATGTGCCGCACCAGCCTTGATACTTTTGATTTCGGATAATCCTTCTACCTTGACTGGTTTCCTGCTTACCGAGAAAGCGGCATGATTGATTCCCCAAGCCATGACCGTGCCATCTCGCGACAATACCAGCGCGTGCCCATCTCCGGCAGCAATCTCCACAATGTCCGCAAGACCTGCTATTTGAACGGGCACGGTTTTATCTTTTCGGGTATCGTCGCCCGCTTCGCCGTTCCGATTGAATCCCCACCCCCAAACAGTTCCATCTGCTTTCAAGGCCAAGCTAAAACTTTTTCCGGCGGCAATGCTTATAATTTCTGTGAGCCCTTTTACCTGAACAGGCGTGTTTTTGGAACTGGTTGTCCCGTCGCCCAATTGTCCATTACTGTTCTCACCCCAAGCCCAGACGGTTCCATCCTCTTTTAAGATGAGACTGTGAGTCTGTCCTGCAGCGCTCATGAGGACTTTACTTTCTGCATAAGCAATCTCTTGCAGCAGGAAAAAGAATGTGACTACCATGATGAAAGAACCCATTAATCTTTTGACGTATGACCGACGTCCTGTCATTTTGCTGCCCTCCCCTGTTCCTGTACAATTGGCTGCACCGGAATGGCACCCTTTATTTGCACCGGAACTGTCAGTTGCTGATCGTAATACCGGATCGTGATCGTAACGGTCCCTTCTTCTGCTCCTGCAGTGATTTCCCCTGTCACGAACATATGGACTAGCTCCGGCTGACTGATCTCATAGCTGACTTGCTTGGTTACATCTTGCGTGCTGCCGTTTGCATATGTTGCCATCACCTGTAACGTCTTGGTTTGCAGAGGGGCTATTTCCACAGCATTCGGGATGGCTTCCAGTTGCTTGATGGCAACATCCAGCATGCTTTTCACCAGAGATGTCCGGTTTTGCGTAGTTCCGTCCCCAAGTTGTCCGCTCTCGTTTCTCCCCGTCGCCCACACGCTTCCTCCATCCTCTGTCACTAGAAGCGTGTAGCCCATGCCCGCTGCAATTTGCCCGGCTCTTTTGCCAGCTCCTCTGATGTATACCGGAACTGTCAGTTGCTGATCGTAATACCGGATTGTGATAATGACAGTCCCTTCTTTTGCTCCTGCAGTAATTTCCCCTGGCACGAACATATGGACTAGCTCCGGCTGACTGATCTCATAGCTGACTTGCTTGGTTACATCTTGCGTGCTGCCATTTGCATATGTTGCGATCACCTGTAACGTCTTCGTTTGCATAGGCCGGAGATCTACATCGTTCGGGATGGCTTCCAGTTGCTTGACAGTCATATCCAACATGCTCGGAACCGGGGTCGCCCGATTCTGTGTGGTTCCATCCCCGAGTTGTCCGCTTTCGTTTCGCCCGGTCGCCCAGACGCTTCCATCCTCTTTTATCACCAGTGTGTAGCCCATGCCCGCCGACAGTGAACGCACTCGGCTGCCTGGCTCTACTTTCTTCGTCACGTTCACCACCACACTACGCTGCTTCCCTGAATACTCCACCACAAGCGTAGCGCTACCCGCTTTGCCTGCCGTGAGCTGTCCGCTCGCGCTAACAGTGGCAACCGCTGTGTCGTCTACCGTATATTGCGCTTTGTCGGTGATGTCCGTCTCGGTTCCATCTGCATACACTGCCTTGACGACGAGCTGTTTTGTCTCTTTTTCCAGCAGCGCAATGTCTTCTGGTGCGAGCTTGATGTCCACAAGCGCGTTTTCGACTGTGACAGCTACCGGAACGCTGGTGCTCACTCCTCCAAACGAAATCTGGATGCTTGTGCTGCCTGCCTTGATGGCTGTGACGAGCCCGTCTGCCTGAACAGTTGCGACGGTCGGATCTTGCGCTACATAGACCGCTTGTTTGGTCACATCGGCGATCTTTCCGTTTTGGTAGGTGGCTGTCACTTGCAAACCCTCTGTTTTTCCTGCCAAAAGATTCAGGCTGGCAGGAGTTGCGGTCAGGCTCTGCACCGGCTCCTGGGCCTCGGTGATTTGCACTGGCACCGCGACTGTCTTGCCTTCAAATGTGATCGTGACCGTCGTTGACCCGACTGCGACGCCCGTAATAACCCCGTTGGCCGCAACTGTCGCAATCGCAGGATGTGCGCTTTGATACACCGCTTTGTTGGTAACATTGGTCACGCTGTTGTCGCTGTAGGTCGCTTTTACCTCCAACTGCTGGGTGGCCCCTTTTTTGATGCTGACCGCTTCCGGCTGGACTCCCACAGACACGAGGGTGACCAAGCTGCCCGAGACCGTGACCGAAACCGTAGTGCTCTTTCCGCCATACCTGATCGTTACTTGCGTCGTACCTGCTGCTCGCGCTGTAACGATTCCGCCGCTCTCGACAGAGGCAACCGCAGGGTTATTACTTGTGTACTCTGCTTGCTGCGTCACATTTTCCTCGACACCATTGGAATAAGTGGCGACGATGTTGAGTTGCCCCTTGTTTCCTGCCGTAAGCGACAGTTGCGCGGGAGTTGCTCTCAACGCCTGAAGGTACGCGCCTTGTACAATGACTTGAGCCGTGGCGCTTTTTCCGTTGTAGGAAGCGGTTATGGTCGCTGTGCCGGGTGCGATTCCAGTGATGACACCCTGACTGCTCACTTGTGCGACAGACGGATTCGAGGTCTGGAAGCTGGCAACGCTGTTCACGTCTTTGCTGCTTCCGTCCGTGTAATAAGCTGTCGCGTAAACGCGCTGGATTTGCCCTGCCGTCAATGTCGTTTGCTTGGGGCTCAGGCTGATGGACGACAACTGGACAACAGGCGCTTGCACAGTGACCGTCATTGTTTTCGTTTGGCCGCCGTAGTACAACTGTACCTTTGTCGTACCGCCATTGACTGCGTAAACAAGGCCATTGCTGACGTACGCCACAGAAGGATTCTCCACGACGTAAACGGCTTGGGCTGTTACATCCACCTGGCTGCCGTTTGCCAATGTTGCCATCACCTTGATCGACTTGGAACCGCCGGATGGCAAATCCACTTTGTCAAAATCAATCTTCAAGGCAGTCGCCGCCGGTGGCGGAGAAACGGTTTGTTTTACACTTTTTAAAAGGTTTCCATTCTCGTCGTGCGTAAAGCTTACACTGATCGCGCCATTTTCCTTGATCGCGGTAATGCGGTTGTTTTGATCGTAGACGTATTCGTACAACGTCCCTCCAGCGAGCGGAGCATAGACGGTAAATACGATGCTTGCGGGAGTATTTTCTGTGTTGGTGAGTCTGATCGTATACGTGCCCGTCGCCAGTTCGTACACCACTTCTGCTGCGTTTGGCTTTTCCTTGGGAGTCACGATGGTTCCGTTGGCGAGCAAGGTAACTGTCGGGTACTTGCCATTCGAATTTTTCAATTGAGTCACCATGCGATATTTGCCGGGAACGACCGCATTCATGGAAAACTCGACAGATTGACCCGCCGGAATCGTGATCTCCTTGGCCTGGTTCAACGTGATGGTTTCCGCATTTGCCTTGGCCAGAAGCGTGGCATACAGGGAGGTTCTGGAAACCACTTGCAGATAATACGTTTTCCCCGCGACAAAAGCCGCACTGACAATTCCGTTCTCTCCCGCAGCAATTTGGTCCGAGGCCAGCAAGGCCGCGCTTCGGTAAATGGAAATTTTGGCATTGGCCGGGGCACCGGAGTCGTTATTGAGCGTAAATTGGTAAGTCCCGCTCGTCTTCGCCACGATCTTGAAGTACTTCGCCTGATTGGCAGGGAAGTACATGCGAATCGGGCTGTTCTCCTGCACCAGCACGAAATTGCCTTCCGCAGGCTTCGTCTCCACAGTGATCGAGCTTTTGTAGCTGCTGATACCGGACTGGCTAATCGCCCAAAGCGTAATGGTGTAAACTCTGCCTGGTTGAAGACCGGAGAACGTGTAGCTGGTTCCACTCACCATCCTGCTCGCATTGTTATCCAGTCTGATCTCATAGTTTGTCGCCCCTGCGACCGGGTTCCAATACACTTTAATGGAAGTTGCGTCTGCTTCCACGTTCACGATAGTTGGAGCACCCGGCTTCTTTTCCACTGTGAGGACGCCGTTATATAACGCGACACTTCCGCCGCTGCTTCTCACTTCAATCGCTTTATACGTGTCTTCCCCCAGTTCGGCTCCTGTCCAGCTGAACAGCCAATGTCCGGCTGTGCTCGTTGCCGTCATTTTTTTGGCTCCTTGGATCCAATTGACTTTACCAGAGATAATCTCTCCCGGGTTCAGCCGCGCATAGGTCCCTTCCAGCGTAAATGTCTCGCTCACGTCGATTGTTTTCTTGACGGCAGGCGTAAAAATGGCCAGCTTGGGGAGCACATCTACCATGCGGGCAGATTTGACCTCCGGCTCCGTCCACGCCCCGCGGTTATCCTGAGCCTGCGCTGTCCAATAAATCGTCTTGAACAACATGTCTTGCGTGATCGGAAAACGATAACGCTCTACGATGCGACGTTGCTGGTCCTTCTCCGGAATGACTTCCATTTTTTCGCCCAGCTCATTTCCGCCCGGTGTAAATCCGACGCGTATTTTTTTCGCGACAATCAAGTCGGTCGCATCGTTTTCCTTGATGCTGTATTTGACGATTCCAGTCAGCCCACCATCGATCGTAACGAGCTCCGTCTCCTCCAACATCGGCGGCTGATTCGTGGCCAATACAGTGAAATTCACTTTGGACGTGGAGCCTGCCACGAACGACGGCACATCACCCAAGATCGTCCGAAGCCGCGCTTCCACCTTGGCATTTTTCACGAGCGAAGAAGTGTCAAATTCATACGACCGAGCTTGCGCGGACAATTTTTTCTTGATCGAAGGAGTAACCATGCCACTCTGCGTGATGTAAATCGTCAGTTCCTGTCCGGTAATCTTTTCGTAGTATTGGCTATAGCGGGGCACACTTGGATACTCCCAGGTGAGCATCACTTTTTGTCCCTTGCTAAATTCCTCGTTAGCTCGGGGAGTCTTCCAGGTGGCATCTATAAAAATCGGGTCTTTTTCCTTCGCTTGCGCCCGCATATCCAGACGGAAGTCGAGCTTCTCTACCTGCGATTTTTGTGCTTTCTGGTCGACGGCCCAAACTTTTAAGGAGTACAAATCGTCCGGGTTCAAATTTTGCACGGGCACATGATACAAGAAGGAGTGCGCCTGCTCGGAAGCCGTGAACAGCGCAATCTGGCGAGCTTCCTGGTCGTCAATTTGATACCAGACGCTGACCTGATCCCTTATGTTCGGGTCCAGCACCTGCCCGGACAAAATAATGACATCCTCCCCGTTTACCTCACTGATGACTTTTCCGGCTACCGGGGTGGTCAAATACACTTGGGGAGCAGCGTTATCCTGAATCTCGGTGGACAAGTAGCGAATTTCCGGCGTCCACTTGAGCAGGTCGCCCGTGTCGGTTTCCTTGGCGTTCACTTGAAACGAAAGCTTGTCTCCTGCCTCAACCTGCAACTCCTCCGAGAACTCCACGCCGACCTCATCGTCGTGCTCGATGGACTGCCAACCAGACGCAGGCCAGATTTGCTCGTCGTTTTTCAGAATGCGAACGTTGACGCCATCTCCTTCGGTCAGGTCAACCATCGAAACCCAGCCGCTGACGTGAATTTTCCCGGAGCGCGGCGCCTCCCAGCGAATGATCGGCTCCGAACCGCCTATTTTCAGCCATGTATTTCCGATTGCCGTATCCCCTTGCTCGCTTTTCCATTCCTCCGCCTGGGCATCCCAGACAAGCTCGGTGTAGCTCTCTCCGTTTGCTTCCAGATAAGACCAGTTGTTTTTCCCCTGCTGATTGGAAAATTGCAACCAATACGTGTACACCTCGGGAATGGACTCGACAATGGTGATCGCCTTCTCCATACTCGTTTGCTTCCCGTCTTTTTCCGTGACTTGCACGGTCAGCTTGTGCTCGCCTGTTGGCTGCTGGTCCGCTTGCAGCAAATAGGCAAAGCCTGGCTTTTGCACCTTGCTCTCCGGATGCGTGCGCAGCACGTCAGGTCTGTCCAGCCCGTAGGTGGCTTCGCCAAGGAGCTGCCCATCCAGCAGCACTTCCACTTTTTCCATTTCGCCCGCCGGCACGAACCAGCCGGTGACGTTATACTGTCCGCTCACCACTTCTTGGTCCGCCGGGGTGTCGATGGCTCCGCCCGTGCTTGCGCCCTCGCCCTGCACCTGGACGGGGATGGTCAGTACGATACCCGCATAAGTAACCGTCATCGTCGTATGGCCCGAAGCAAGGGCAGTCACAACGCCTGACGCATCGACTTTGGCAACCAGCGCATCCTGGATGACGTACGCCGCTTCCGCAGTTACGTCCTTCGTGCTACCGTCGCGGTGCGTTGCCGTTAGTTGCAAGGCGACTGACTTGTCCTTTTCCAGTTCGATCCCGGTCAGGTTGGCTGTCAGCGTGGCAACGGGACCAATCGTCACTTCCCTTCCCAGAACAACGCTCTCGATGCCCTCTTTGTTGGTCGCTCGCACGGTAATTTTGTGCGCCCCTTCGGAAAATTTCAGCGTGTCCAACGGATAGCGAAATCCTGCGTTAGCCTGACGGTAGTGCGGATATAGCGCGTTAATGTCAGGACGCGGCTCTCCGTATTCGGCCGTGCCCTGGAGTTGTCCATCTACAAAAACTTCCACTTTGTCGATTCCCGCCTGGTCCAGGATCCAGCCTTGCAGCGTGGTCGTGCCGCCAATGACAGCGTGCTCGAACGGATGCTCCAACTGGCCTTTTGCCTGCTGAGACTCGACTTCTGTCTCGGTTACCACGACAGGAATCGTTACCGTTTGCCCACCGTAGCTGGCAACGACGTTGGCCATGCCGACTTTCAGTCCTGTCACGACTCCCAATGGACTGACGTGAATGACGTCAGCATGCTCATGCGCATACTTCGCTTCACCTGTGACGTCCCTTGCGCTTTGATCCTCCAGGATGGCCGTGATCGTCAAGCTCTTGCTCGAAGCCTTCGGCAAGACGACAGGCTGATCCCCGTACTGCAAGCGCTGTACTGCTGGTGTCTGCCCGATCACGAAGCGTTTTTCCGGCAAAGGATGCTGCACACCTTCCTGATCGATGGCGATTACGGCAACCGTATGCTCGCCCGTTGGCAACCCGGACAGGTCAAGCGCATAGCTGAACCCGGCATGGCTGTTTTTATAATCGGGATGCAGCAATGCGATGTCTGGCCGAGAGATCCCTTGGGTTGCTGTTCCGATGACGGCTCCATCGAGCAAAACGTCCAAGCGGGAGATGGAAGCAGATGATAAAAACCAGCCGGCTACCGTCGTGGAGCCTTGCACAGTCGCACCGTTAACGGGCGTCTCGATTTCTCCTGTCGCTTGCAACGGCTCTGATTCCGTGACCGTAACAGGAATCTGGACGCTCAGCTCTCCGTATCGGATCGTTACGCTTGTCGTTCCCTGGGCGACTGCCGTTACCAGACCCTCTGGACTGACCTTCGCCACTGCTGCGTTGTCCACTGTGTACAAAGCCAGCTTCGTGACATCGTGCTTGCTCTGATCTTCAAGGACTGCCATGACCGCAAGCTGATGTTTTTTTCCCTGCGGAAGCCGCAACTCCGTATTGTTCACACTGAGCGCTGTCGCAGGCAGCAACTGGACGACTTGAACACTTCTCGTGCCAATGATCGTCTGCTTGCCGTCCTTGCCTGTTCCTCTGACCGCAAGCGTATGTGTTCCTTCCAGCAATCGCCCGGTATCAAGGCTGTAATGGAAGCCGATGTCTCTTGCCGACGTGGAGACATCCGTAATCTCGACTTCTGGACGAGCAATGCCGTACGTGGCTTCTCCTGCCACTGCTCCATCCACCAGCACCTCAACACTCGCCACTCCGCCAGAGGCAAAAAACCAGCCAGTCACCGGGTAAACGCCGCTGATCGTGGCGTTGTCTTGCGGGCTGTCGATCCCGCCATGCGCCAACTCTGCTGCAGCTTTCACCTGGACGGGGATCGCCAGTGTATGTGTTTGATAATGAACAGTAATCGTTGTTTGCCCTGGTTCCAGCCCCGTTACAAGTCCGGCAGGCGATACGCTCGCCAAGGCTGGATTTTCTACGTTATAGCTAGCTTCTTTCGTGATGTCCTTTACTCGCTGGTCTGGAAGCAGCGCGGAAATGCCCAACTGCTGCGTCTTTCCCTGGATGACCTCGATTTTGCTCATGCTCGACACAATGCCTGTCGCCGCTTCTTCCCGTTCGACCAGCACCGTTCGCTCAGCCAGCACGCGCTCCGTGCCGTCGTTGCTGACCGCCGCTACTTTCAGCACATGTGCCCCTTCCAGGAGTGTTGTCGTATCCAAAGCATATCGAAACCCAGCATACAGATCTCTATACTCGGGATGTGCAGCTACGACGTCAGGTCGAGCCAGTCCGGTTTGGGCCTCTCCCCATCGCTCGCCGTCCAGATCAATCGCGATTCTCGCCACCCCCGTCGGATCGAGATACCAGCCCTCGATAAAAGCCATGCCTCGTACTGTCGCCTGATCTGCTGGTTTTTCCACTTCCCAGCGCGGTGTGAGTGTAGCTTCCGTTACTACGTGGACGGGGATGGACAGCGTTTTGTCCTCGTAGGAGACTGTTACAGTCGCCGTTCCCTCCCCGATGGCTTGCACCAGGCCGGTATCGCTGACCGTAGCAACCCCTTCATCCGACGAAACATAAGTCGAAAGTTCCGTCACGTCTGTTACCGTATCATCAGGCAAAATGTTGGAAATCAGCAGCTGATGCGTTTTTCGGGGAGCAAGCTCCAACCGCTTGACATCTGCCTGCAAGCCCTCCGCCATGGGGCTGTCGCCAATGTAAAACGTCGTCCCTTCGATAAGCGTTTGCTCTCCCCGCGTATTTTCGATGGCGACTGCAAGCGTATGCGCTCCAGGTGTCATGTCACGAGTATCCAGTGAAAAATGAAAGCCAGCATGCGCATTGCGGTAGGCCGGATATTTTGCCTCCAGGTCTGGCCGCGGGTCGCCGTACTGCGCTTCACCGACCGGGACTCCATCCACCAAGATGCGGATTTGCGCTACGCCGGAAGGGTCAAGATACCAGCCTTTTCCCTCGTACAGTCCGCTGACCAGTTCGCCGTTTTCCGGTCGATCCAGCCCGCCAATCGGCGTTAAGGGAGCAGCCTCACGCACCTTGACAGCAATCTCGATTGCCTTGCCTGCAAACTGTGCGATCACTTTTGTTTCGCCGATTCCGATACCGCTGACCAGACCAGAGCGATTGACCTTGGCGATTTGTTCATTCTCGCTCGTATAGCTGGCTTGCCCGGTCACGTCCTGAACCGTGCCGTCTGTTCGCTCCGCTGTCACTTTCAACTGGCGGTTTTCCCCTTGTTCCAACTGAAGCTCGCTGACAGAAGAGTGCAACGATTCGATCTCAGTATTCCCCTCTTCCTCTTCTCCCAAAGCCGCTTCCAGGTTGAGCAGCCCTTTTCCGTAAAAACGGGACTCTCCGAGCGGGGTAGCGCTCTCAGTCAATAGTTTGCGCACTTCATGATTCGTCGTCTTTTCCTTCTCAGACCAGATCACTGCCGCCGCCCCGGCTACGTGCGGTGCAGCCAAAGATGTGCCCGAGCTCGTCTGATAGCCCCCGGCAAGCCCCGTGCTCATGATGTCCACGCCAGGTGCCATCAGGTCGAGTCCTTTTCCGACGCTGGAAAAATCGGCGCGCTGGTTTTCCTGGTCGATTGCGCCAACCGACAACACCTCTGCATATTGGGCAGGGAACAGCTCCGTTTCTTCGCCAATTCCCCGGTTCCCGGCCGCAGCAATGACCAAAAGCCCGTGGTCATTGGCCCTTTTGATCTGGTCGTGCAACGCCCGACTGTCGATAGAGCCGCCTGCGCTGATCGAGATAATGTTCATCTTGTTTTGAATCGCCCATTCAATCCCTTGAATCATGCTGGAGTAGGTGCCATGTCCTTTTTGGTCCAACACCTTGATCGCATAAATTTCCGCCTCTGGCGCGACCCCGACAATGCCGAAATCGTTGTCCTTGGCAGCGATCACGCCAGCTACTGCCGTTCCGTGTCCATGGTTATCGCTGTACCCAGGCTCTTCCTCGATATAGGAAACGCCGCCTTTGACTTCCAGGTCAGGATGGCTGGAAATTCCGGTATCCAAAATCCCGATCCTGATGTTTTCCCCCATGTACTGCTTGTTGCGAGCTGCATTCGCACCGATATGCGCGATGCCCCACGGTACTTGCTGGTGTTGTGACAGGTCTGTTGCCGCAAGCTCAGTGGCGCTGTCCTCCTCGATGTAGACGACGTTGCGGTCTTGCTCCATCGCCTGCTTCTCGCCTTCCGTCAGTTTGGCTACCATCACCTTTGGACTGAGCTGTTGCACGGACGAGCGCTGGATCGCCCTCACCGTAGCCTTCTCGCTGTTTTTAAAGCCAATCAAGTACGTCTTGCTGTTTGCGCTCGCCCCTGCATGCTCGGGAACCAGTTGCAGAAGCAAGAGCGAAACGAACAAGAATGCTTGCCAAACACTGACAAGACGGATGAATTTCTGGTTCATTCCGGTAACTCCTCATCTTTCCTAGTTTTCATTTGCCTGCTTGTATGCCCGCTATTCAGCCAGCTTGTCTCGTTCAAAAGACCCCCTTTCTTTCTGGCATAACTTCAACAACAGAACAAAAATAGTAAAATATTCCTAAAAACGCACAGATTGAATTATAATGAATTACTAAAATTGGTTCAACAACATTTTATTTGTCATTTTCCCTTTTTTTAAAATCCGCTCAGCTGCAACAAAAAAAACGCCCCTGTCTCCAGGAACGTCTTTCTCTACTCTCTTTTACCACACCTTGATAACGCCAGTTTGAAACGGAAGTGTTGCTTGCGATCATGAACACGGGCAACACCAACCGCTCCGTTTTTGCACAAAAAAACAACCATGCAGGTGATAGCGACCGTCCCTCTCCCCTCCGGCTCCTCTACCCCTTCGCCACTCGCCGCAAATCAGCCTCGACCATCATGTGAATCAACTCAACCAGATTTGTCTTTGGCGCCCAGCCCAGCTCCCGCTTTGCTTTTTCCGGGTTGCCCAAAAGGACATCGACTTCTGCCGGGCGGTACAGGTCCGGGTCGATCACCAAATAATCCTTGTAGTTCAGCCCGACGTAATCAAAGGCGATTTTGCACATGTCCTCGACCGTTGATGTTTTTCCGGTGGCAATGACATAGTCGTCCGGCTTCTCCTGTTGCAGCATGAGCCACATTGCCTCTACAAAATCGCCCGCAAAGCCCCAGTCGCGCTTCGCGTGGATATTGCCCAGCCGCAGCTCGTTTTGCTTTTTGGCGACGATGCGGGCGACGGCGTGTGTCACTTTTCGGGTCACAAATTCGAGCCCGCGCAAAGGGGATTCATGATTGAACAAAATGCCGTTGCAGCAGTACATTTGGAAGCTCTCGCGATAGTTTTTCGTCATCCAGTACCCGAACAGCTTGGATACAGCGTACGGACTGCGCGGGTAAAAAGGCGTTTTCTCGGATTGCTGCGGCTCCTGGATGAGCCCGTACAGTTCGCTGGAGGAAGCTTGATACATCTTGATAGCCGGATTCGTCTCGCGGATCGCTTCCAGTACGTGCAAGACCCCCATCCCGGTAGACTGTGCGGTCAAAATCGGCTGCTCCCACGAGGAGCCGACAAAGCTTTGCGCCGCCAAATGATACACTTCATCCGGCTGCGTTGCCTTCAGCGCCCTCATCAGGGACGCCAGGTCCAAAATGTCTCCGTCCCTGTACTCCACCTCATCGGCGATGCCCAAATACTCCAGCCGCCAGCGGTCCACGGTGCTGCGACGCGGCACCAGTCCTACCACACGATAGCCCTTTTCCAGCAAAAATTTTGCCAAATACGCGCCGTCCTGTCCGGTGATTCCTGTAAGGAAAGCTGTTTTCATCGGCCACCTCTCCCCCTCGTTGCCATTGCAGCAAGCCAACTGCCCTCCGCCATCCAAAATGTGTGCGGCTTGCCTTGCTGGCTCCTGCACACTGTCCGGCACGGCTCATTTCGCACTGTTTTATTTATATGCAAGCCGACTGGCAAATGTTTTGCGTACCTTCCTGCTGCCCGGTTCGAATCCGCCCCGGTGGACGGCCACAGCCGGCAGCAATTTTGCCCGGAGCCTTCACTCCCCTCCGCGCCCGGTAATATCCTAAAGCAACGATCTGCATTTATCGGTGGGAGTGAAGACAACCATGACAACAGATTGGCAGGTACATTATACACGCTGGAAGGAATACCCGGACTTGGAACCGGAGCTTCGCCGCCAGCTCGAACAGTTGGAAGGCGACGAAAAAAAACGGGAGGACTGCTTTTACAAGCCGATTGCCTTCGGGACGGGAGGAATGCGCGGGGTGATGGGGCCGGGAATCAACCGGATCAACCTGTACACGATCCGCAAAGCCACGGCTGGCCTGGCCCTGCACTTGCTTGAACAGGAGACGGACCTGGCCGCGCTGAAGGTGGCGATCGCCTACGACTCGCGCGCCCATTCGCACACGTTCGCGCTGGAAACGGCCAAAGTGCTTGGCCACTACGGCATCACAGCCTGTCTGTTCGAGCAGCTCTGCCCGACGCCGCTGCTCTCTTTTGCCGTCCGCCATTTGGGTGCGAGTGCAGGAGTTGTCATCACGGCGAGCCACAATCCGCCCGAATACAACGGCTACAAAATTTACGGCGCAGACGGAGGACAAATTCCGCCGGAAGCAGCCGCGCGAATTTTTGCCAAAATCGAGCAGGCAGGCGATGAACTGCGAATCGGCACGAGCGAAGTGACTGAGCTAATGGACCGCGGACTATTACACATGATCGGCGACGAAGTGTTTGCCGCCTACATGACCTGTCAAAAACAACTGCGCCTTCCCGCCGCCGAGCTCGCCCTTTGCACGCATCAGCCGCGAATCATTTTCTCCCCCTTGCACGGTACGACCCTTGCACCGATCACGCAAGGGCTGCAAGCGCTTGGCTTTACACAGGTACATGTCGTCTCCCGGCAGGCTGAACCTGATCCGCTGTTTCCAACAGTCGCGACACCCAATCCGGAGGAGCCGGAAAGCTTCCGGATGGCGCTGAAGCAGGCGCGTAAAAAAGGCGCAGACCTCATTATCTGCACCGATCCGGACGGAGACAGGCTCGGAGTGGCCGTCCGGACAGGGCCGAACCAGCACGTCATCCTGAACGGAAATCAGACAGGCGTCTTGCTGCTCGACTATATTTTGACACAGGAAAAAAAGGCGGGGACACTTCCAGCCCGGGCAGCCGTCGTGAAAACCGTCGTCACCTCGGAAATGGTGCGGGCAATCGCCTCCGACTACGGCGTTGCCACAATTGATACGTTGACCGGCTTCAAATACATCGGGGAAAAAATTCACGAGTTCGCGCAAAGCGGCACGCATGCGTTTTTGTTTGGTCTGGAGGAAAGCTGCGGCTATTTGCGCGGCGATTTTGTCCGGGACAAAGACGCGGTGCAGGCGGCCTTTCTGCTTGCTGACGCCTGTGCCTGCCTGCTCGCGAAAGGATCCAGCCTGTACCAACGCTTGCAGGAGCTGTACGAAAAGTACGGGCACTACCGGGAGGATCTCGTCTCCATCACGTATCCGGGCAAAGACGGAATGGAAACCATGACCGCCATCCTCGCCGCTTTGCGCAGCAAGCCGTTGGCATCTGTCGCAGGCCGCCATGTGACCTCGATTGACGACTACTTGCACGGCAAGCGCTGGCATAAAGAAACGAACGGGACGGAGCCTTTATCGCTGCCTGCAAGCGACGGCTTGAAGTACACGCTGGGCGAGCAGGGCTGGTTTTGCATCCGCCCATCCGGCACGGAACCGAAAATGAAGCTGTATTTTGGCGTCAAGAACACCTCAGAGGCGGCTGCCCTGCAAGCACTCTCGGACATAAAAAAAGCCGTACTTGCCTATTTGCAGCAACTGCTGCCCGTCTAGTCTTCTCTTCATCGTATTTGCGATGCAGCCAAAAGACTTGGTCACTTGCTCCCCTTGTTCCATAAAAAGGCGAAAAAGGCGGACAGCAACTGCCCGTTCTACTTGCATGCGCCCTGCAAACGGTCGTGTGCGCAAAAGACATTCGCCGTGCCAGTCTGTGCATGTTTTTACTATATATAAAGCATCTGCTTTCTCGCTTTTCAGGCGGTTCGCCTGCTTTCGCCAAACCATCACGAACAAGGGGGGACGCCTCTTGAAAGCTTTGATTACCGGCATTACCGGTTTTGCCGGCAGCCATTTGGCAGAGTACCTGCTCGCGCGCGGCGACGTCGAAATCTACGGAACCTACCGGGCACGCAGCCGGATGGACCATATCGCACATATTGCAGACCGCATCCGGCTTGTAGAATGCGAACTGCAGGACCGCGAAGCTGTCGAGAAGATGATTGCCCAGATCAAGCCGGAACACATTTACCACCTCGCTGCCCAAAGCTTCGTCCCCGCCTCCTGGAGTTTTCCCGCCGAAACATTGATGAACAATATCGTCAGCCAGCTGCATATTTTTGAAGCCGTCCGAATGGCAGGTATTCCGTGCAAAATCCAGGTGGCTTGCTCCAGTGAGGAATACGGCCTTGTTTATCCGGATGAATTGCCTGTGCAAGAAACGAACCCGCTGCGTCCGCAAAGTCCATACGCCGTCAGCAAGATCGCGCAGGACTTTCTCGGCTACCAATATTATCAAAGCTACGGATTGTCGATTGTCCGCACCCGCACCTTCAACCATACGGGGCCGCGGCGGGGCGAGCGGTTTGTCACCTCGAACTTCGCCAAGCAAATTGCCCAGATCGAGCTTGGCTTGCAGCCCCCGCATGTGTACGTCGGAAACTTGCAAGCAAGGCGCGACTTTACCGATGTGCGCGATGTCGTCAAAGCGTACTGGCTCGCACTGGAACGGGGCGTGCCCGGGAGTGTCTACAACATTTCTTCGGGAAGCACGCGCACCATCCAGGAAGTGTTGGATACGCTGCTTTCTTTTACCTCTGCACCCGTCCAGATTTTGGTCGATCCAAAACGACTGCGCCCTTCTGACGTAGAGGTTTTGCTCGGCGACGCCACCGCTTTTTGCGAGCAAACGGGCTGGAAGCCGGAAATTCCCTTCCACCAGACCATGCGCGACCTGCTGCAATACTGGCGGGACACGTTGCAAGCCCAAGCGCGAACAAAGGGGGGAGGCTAATGGGACATCATGACTTGCCGCTGGTCAGTATCATCACGCCTTCGTTCAATCAGTCCGCTTATATCCGCCAAACAATCGAGAGTGTTTTGAGCCAGGACTATCCGAACATCGAGCACATCGTCGTCGACGGCGGCTCTACCGATGGTACGGTGGATATTTTGCGGGAGTACACGCATCTGGGGGACCGTTTCCGCTATATTTCCGAGCCGGATCGCGGCCAGTCGCATGCGATCAACAAAGGCCTGGCGTTTGTGAACGGACAAATCATCGGCTGGTTGAACTCCGACGACAAATACATGCCTGGAGCCGTCACAAAAGCAGTGAACGCCCTGACAGCCAATCCGCACTGGGCCATGGTGTACGGCAACGCCCTGCACATCAACGCCGAGGACAAGATCACCAGTGTCTACCCGACGAAGCCGTTTTCCCGCCAGGCGCTGTTTCTGTTTTGCATTATCTGCCAGCCGGCTGCCTTTATCCGCAAAGAGGTGTTCCAGGCGGTCGGAGGCGTCGATGAAAACTTGCACTATTGCATGGACTACGATTTATGGATGCGCATCTCCAAATCGTATGCAGTCGGTCACATCCAAGACTTTCTCGCCGCCTCCCGCCTGCATCCTGCCTGTAAATCCATTGCGCTGGAGGTCGATCTCGGTCTGCCTGAGATTTTGCTGGCCAGCGTCCGCCACTTTGGCACTGTTGCCAATCATTGGCTGTACCATTTTTTGACGCACTACCCAGGCAAAGGGGTGTTCTGGTACCTCGACCTGTTCAAAAGCTACCGGGTTTTTGGCAACACGCCGATTCTCGTGGACAGCAACCGCTACCCGTCTTCCTGGGTTCCGCCGCGCTACCGGCTGCACCTGCATGTCGATCCGGCCCAGCCGCTGCACGCCCTGCTCATCAAAGGCGTGAATCCGCTGTTCGATCAGCCCGTTCACGTGCATGTCATGGTCAACCATGCTCCTGTTGCCCATCATGTCATTCCGGCCGGGCCGTTTGAAACGAGCATTCCGGTTCCTGTCAGTGAAGCCAACTCGTTTGTCGAGCTTGTTTGCAGCCGCCAGCAAGCACTCCCGGACAGCGAAGCGGCAGAAAACAACGGCACTGTCAGCTTTCAGGTTCAGAACGTGTTTCCACTCTCCGCGCAAGAGTACCAGTTTTATGTGCACTACAAAACAAATCCCCAAAAGGTAGCTGACTGGCTGTTGAAAAACAGGAATCCAGTCCCTTCGCTGTGACCACATCCGCGAAAGGAAGGTGTTGCTTTCATGAATCTGTCGGACCAACGAATCGTCGTAACCGGCGGAGCAGGCTTTCTCGGAAAGCATGTGCTAAAAAAGCTTGAAGCCCTGCACTGCAAGCACCTGTTCGTGCCGCGAAGCCGCGACTTTGATTTGCGCAAAGAAGCCGACATCGTCCACATGCTGCAGACGTTTGCCCCGGACATCATCATCCATCTCGCTGCTGTCGTAGGAGGGATCGGCGCCAATCAAAAAAACCCCGGCAAATTTTTTTACGACAACCTGATGATGGGCACACAGCTCATGGAGCAGGCGAGATTGTTTGGCGTGGAAAAGTTTGTTGCCATCGGGACGATTTGCTCCTATCCGAAGTTTGCCCCTGTTCCTTTTCAGGAGGAAGACCTGTGGAACGGCTATCCGGAGGAGACAAATGCCCCGTACGGCCTGGCGAAAAAAATGATGCTGGTGCAATCCCAGGCGTATCGCGAGCAGTACGGCTTCAACTCCATTTTCTTGCTGCCCGTGAATTTGTACGGTCCCCACGACAATTTTGATCTGGAGACATCCCACGTCATTCCCGCCATCATCCGCAAATGTCTGGAAGCCAAGGAACAGCACAAGGACGAGATCGTTCTCTGGGGCACAGGCAACGTCACCCGCGAGTTCATCTACGTAGAGGATGCTGCGCGTGCGATCGTGCTTGCCACCCAGCACTACAACTCCTCTGATCCGGTCAACATCGGCTCTGGCGAGGAAATGACGATTCGCGAGCTGGCTGAGACGATTCAAAAGCTGTGCGGGTACGAGGGGCGGATCGTCTGGGATGCCAGCAAGCCCGACGGACAGCCGCGGCGAAAGCTCGCAACAGATAAGGCCAGAGCCGCGTTCGGTTTTACCGCTACGACACCGCTGATCGCGGGCCTGCAGCAAACAATCGACTGGTACCGCCAGCACAGGCGCGATGAAGGGGTGAAAACACCGTGAAAATCGGAGTGAACCTGCTTGCCTGCATTCCCGGAAAAATCGGCGGGATGGAGCAGTACGTGCGCAATCTGCTGGCGTACTCCATACAAAGCGGCGATCAAAACCAATGGTTCCTGTTTTTGAGCAAAACCAACTACCACACCTTTCCCAATCACCCGAAAATAATGAAGGTGATGATGCACGACCACATCGATGCGCACAAGCAGTTCCACAGCTGGATTCGCAGCCTCCGCCTCGATCTGTGGTTTTGCCCGCTTTTGGTGCTGAACCCGTACGATGTCACCATACCGAGCGTCATCAACATTCCCGATATCCAGCACGAATTTTACCCGCAGTTTTTCGACGAGAAGTCCTTGCAGTGGCGCAAGGCGACCTACCAGTCCTCCGCACTCAAGGCCAATGCCGTCCTGACCTTGTCGGAATACTCGCGGGAGAGCATGATCGCCAAGTTCGGGGTGCCGCCGCATCGCATACACGCCATCCATCTCGACTCAGCGCATGAGTTCACCTTGCCGTTTGACGAGACGCAAAATCAGCTTGTCCGGCAAAAATACAACCTGCCTGCGCATTACGGCTTTTATCCGGCCAACACGTGGTGGCACAAAAACCACGTCTCGCTGTTGCAGGCACTCGCCTATTTGCGCGACGAGCACAAGCTGAAAATTCACATGGTGTTCACCGGAGCGCCGCAGGAAGCGCACAGGCAGGTCATGGCGACGATCAAACAGCACCAGTTGTCCGACCAGATTACGTGGCTGAATTACATTCCGCAGGAGGAAATGCCGTATTTGTTCCGCAACGCGAACTTCCTCTGCTTCCCCTCCCTGTTTGAAGGCTTCGGAATCCCGCTGGTTGAGGCGATGCGAAGCGAGCTGCCGATCATCTGCTCCAGCAGCGGCAGCATTCCCGAAATCGTCGGAGACGCAGCCTTGACATTCGACCCGAATTCTCCTGAAGACATCGCGCAAAAAATGGTCGAAGTGCAAAACGAGCATGTACGCGCTGCGCTCATCGCCAAAGGCTTGCAGCAGGCGAGCAAGTTTTCCTGGTCCAAATGCGCGCAGCAAACCCTCGCTATCTTGCACCAGATCGCAGGAAAATAACGGATTCACGAAAGGAGCATGCTCATGTCACGTATGGAAGAAATCCGCCGGGTGTGGCAACAGGAGTTGCGCATCCCTTTTCCCCTCACCGCTCAGGAGACGTGGGATTTCTGGCTGCTGGAATGCCCGCCGTACGAGGTCAAAACCGCAGCCGTCACCGAGTATGGAAAACGCCATCAGATTCGCACCTTCATTGAGACAGGCACGTATCGCGGTTACATGGTGGCCGCGCAAAAGGACGTGTTCTCGCGCATTTATTCCATTGAACTGGACCCTGACCTGTACCTCGCCGCCAGAACCCATTTTGCCGCCGACCAGCACATCTCCATCCTGCACGGAGACAGCGCCAAGGTGCTCCCCGAGTTGCTCGCTTCCATTACGGAGCCTTGCCTGTTCTGGCTGGACGGACATTACATCCCGCTGTCGACCGATTCCGCCAAAGGCGATCTGGATACACCGATTTTGGAAGAACTGGCGGCCATCCTGTCCCATCCTGTGCGCAATCACGTCATTCTGATCGACGACGCGCGCTGCTTCATCGGCTCAAACCCACTGCTAAACGACTATCCGACCATCGCCGAGTTGAAGCAGTACGTTTTGGACCTGCGCCCCGATCTGCACTTCGAGGTCAAGGACGACATTATCCGCATCTACGCGCCCATCCCGCAAGATGCGCAAAAAACCGTCACCTTCCGCCTGCCTTTTGACGAAAAATCGTTTCTCGTGCATGGCAGCTCGTCCGACCAGAGCGTCTTGCATTACATCGAAATAGCGGACGGTCTCTACGAAGATTACGTTCTCAACGTCCTGAAGCGCGTCGTCCAGCCGGATTACACGTGCCTGGACATCGGGGCCAATCTCGGCACGATCTCGCTTGCGCTCAGCTATCTGGCGCCGCGCGGCAAGGTGTACGCGTTCGAGCCTTCTGCCGTCAACCTCGCCTTTTTGAAGCAAACGCTCAACGACAATGGCGCAAGCAACGTAGAGCCTGTTCCGCTCGGCGTATTTGACCGGAACGGCATCATCGAGTTTTGCGAGGTGGATCGCGGGGGAGGCTGGTCGTTTATCGCCAGCGAAGCGACCTCTGCTGCCACCAACACGATCACTTGCACGCGCCTGGATGACTGGGTTTCTGACCGCGGCCTGTCGCGCATTGATCTGATTAAGCTCGATGTGGAAGGCGCCGAAATTCAGGTATTGCAGGGGGGAATAGAGACTTTCCAAAAGTTTGACCCCGATCTGGTCATCGAGTTCAATCCTGACAATTTGCGCGGGTATTTCGGCAAGGACCCGAACGAGCTGTTCCTCCGCTTGTTTGCTCTCTACTCGCATCTGTACCTGATAAAGCGGGACGGCGAACTGATGAATATCACCTCGTACCCCCAACTGATCGATGCCATCAAGCCGCTTCATGGCGACCTGTTTTGCACAAACAAAACGTTCCTGCTTTGATGATTTTGGGACAAAAAATACCCGGCTGCGTACCCACGACGTGGGGGCAACCGGGTTATTTTCCATTTTTCGCTGTCTCTTTTTGCAGAAGCATCGTCAGTCCTTGCTCCAGTGATACCCGTTCCTTCCAGCCAAGCTCACGGAGCTTGCGCGTGTCGGCCTGTGAGCACATAAGCTCCCCCGGCCGCTGCGGCAGCGCTCCGAATTGCAACTGTGCCGTCGAGCAGGTCAGCGAATGGATTTTTTCCACCAGCTCGCGGACAGCAGTCGCTCTGCCCGTTCCCACCTGATATTCCAGATACGCTCCTTTGGGGAGCGAGTCTTTTTGCCGCAGCAGAAGCAAATACGCCTCCACCACGTCCGTCACATACACAAAATCGCGCTTCTGCTCGCCGGAAGTAAGGGCAAGTCTGGCTCCGTCCTGCAAGCATTGGCGGATGACGTACGGGATGAATTTGTCAGGCTGGTCGTCCGGCCCGTACACGTGCTCCAGGCGCATATTGGCAAACGTCAGCCCGTACTGGACGGCTGCATGCGCTCCCCATTCCGCAAACTGCTTTTTCGTCAGATGATAGCCCGCCAGATGCGTCGCGCCAAAGGCCAGGGATGCACGGGAAAACGTATCCGTGTTCACAAACAGCCCGGTTCCATACTCGCAGCAAGCACGAAGCAGGCGCAGCGGAAACAGCACATTGGCTTCCACCAGCGCCGCTTCCGACTCGCCCCTGCGTCCGTAAGCGGTTGCAGCATGCATGACGGCGTCAAAAGGACCGTGCCGGGAAAAAGCCGAAAGCAGGTCCGCCGCGTCCACATCGCAAGCGGCAAGCTCACTAGCAATATCTGCCAACCTGGAGCAATCCGAGGTGCTCCGCTTCAAGATCGTCACCTGATGCCCTTCCGCAAGCAGCGCGCGCGCCAGATGGCTGCCCAAAAAGCCTGTCGCTCCGGTGAGCAATACTTTCATGCTCGGCCCCCTTTGCTTTGTCCTCGTCTGCTACTTCCACTCCGCTTTTCCACTTCTCCATAGAGACTCCAGGTAATTTTTGTCGCGCATCGTGTCCATCGGATGCCAAAAGCCCGTATGCCGATACGCGGCCAGATTTCCTTCCTGCGCCAACTGCTCCAGCGGTCCCTGCTCAAATACCGTCGTGTCGTCAGCAAGATAGTCAAAAACCTCTGGCTGCAAAACGAAAAATCCGGCATTGATCCAGCCTCCGTCGCCATTCGGCTTTTCCCGGAAACCATTGACCTGTCCGTCGGCAGAAAGATCGAGCGCCCCAAATCTTCCAGGAGGTTGCACAGCGGTAATCGTCGCCAGCTTGCCATGGGACTGATGAAAGGCAACGAGTGCGGAGATGTCAATGTTGCCTACTCCATCGCCGTACGTGAGCATAAACGGCTCGTCGCCAATGAACGGCTGAATGCGCTTGATCCGGCCACCCGTCATCGTATCCTTGCCTGTATCGATCAAAGTCACCCGCCACGGGTCGCGACAGCGATTGTGCAAGATGACTTCATTTCCCTGGCGAAAATCAAACGTCACATCCGACTGGTGCAAAAAATAATGGGCGAAATACTCTTTCATCATATAGCCTTTGTAGCCAAGGCAAATCACGAAGTCGTTGTACCCGTACCTGGAGTAGATGGACATGATATGGCAAATGATCGGCTTTTCCCCGATTTCAATCAGGGGTTTCGGCCGAAGCTGTGATTCTTCGCCGATTCGCGTGCCATACCCGCCGGCCAGTATGACGACCTTCACGGCCCCCCCTCCTTCCTGTATTGCTCAATGTGCGCCAGGCACACTTGCCGCGTGTCTTCGTTTCGCTGGTAGGCTCTTGTCCATTCCACGATGCGATCCAGCGCCTGCTCGACCGTCCAGTGCGGCCGCCAGCGCAGCAGCTCTCTCGCCTTGGTGCTGTCCAGCTTCAGGAATGTCGCCTCATGGTAGGCGACGCGCTCTGCGATGTGATAGGTTGCCTGTGCTCCCCATTTTGCACACAGCCGCGCAGCCAGCCATTCGACGGTTTTGGCATCGTCTGCATTCGGCCCGAAATTCCAGCTCGACGAGTAGCGCGGGGCATCTTCGTACAGCTTTTGTGCGAGCAGCAAATAGCCGTGCAGCGATTCCAGTACATGCTGCCAGGGTCGGATCGCCTGTGGCTGACGAAGCTGGATCGGCTTGCCGCCTAGCAGACTGTCCAGCAAATCGGGAACCAGTCGGCCAGGCGTAAAGTCGCCACCGCCGATGACATTTCCTGCCCGTGCCGTTGCAATCCCGATGGGCGGCACCTTTTCCTGCGCTTCTCCCCCCTGAAAAAAGGAAGCCCGGTAGCAGGCGGTCACCAGTTCCGCGCACGCCTTGCTGTTCGAGTACGGATCGTGCCCGCCCAGCGTGTCCACCTCCCGATACCCCCACGTCCACTCCTTGTTTTCGTAGCATTTGTCGGTAGTGACGTTGACGAGCGCCCTGATCGGAATACCTGTCTCTCGCGCAGCACGAACCGCTTCCAGCAAATAGACCGTGCCCATCACATTCGTCTCGTATGTGGCGACAGGCTCGACGTACGACACCCCGACCAGCGGCTGGGCAGCCATGTGGATGACGATGTCGGGACGGGCTGACAGCAGCGTATCCGTCAGCTTTTTGCGTTCGCGGATGTCGCCTGTCACGGAATGAATCAACGAGTCGATGCGGCATAGCTCATATAAACTGGGCTTTGTCGGCGCCGGCAGCGCGTATCCAGTCACCTGTGCGCCGAGCGTATGCAGCAAAAGGCACATCCACGCGCCTTTGAAGCCGGTATGCCCTGTCAGAAACACTTTTTTTCCTTGCCAAAAGGTCGCGTCTGGCCGCATCATGCTTCACTGACCATTTCCATAATGTCGTGCCAGCTCATGCCCAGCCGCACAATGTCGTCCTCGACCAGCTTGCTGCCCATTTGCACCTCGATAATATCCAGGTCGCTGACCGCCTTGATCGCATGCTTGGCACCTACCGGGATTTCGACCACATCGCCCGGCTTGACGCGACGCAGACGGTCATTCAGGACAAAATCGCCCTCGCCCTCCACGATCATCCAGACTTCGCTGCGAAAGTGATGGTATTGGTAGCTCAAATTTTTTCCCGCGTGCAGGTGAAGCTGCTTGGTCAACACCTCGACCTTGTCGTTCATTTTCTGAAACTGCAAGACGTGGTACCAGCCCCATCTGCGCTCTTCGAACATCGGCCGCCGCGACCAGTCGTTGGCGATGTCTTTGACGACATGGCTTTTGTCTTTTGCCGCGACCAGAATCCCGTCCGGGCTGGCAGCTACCACGACATCAGAGACGCCAATCGTGACAATCGGCAAGTCCAACTCATTGATGACGTGCGTGTTGGTACTCTCTACCAGGTGCACTTGCCCAACCGAGCTGTCGCTCATCTCTTCTGTCAATGTGTTCCACGTCCCAAGGTCCTTCCAGTGGCCTTCGTATGGCACGACCACGACATGCCTGGCTTTCTCGACAATCTCGTAATCAAAGCTGATTTTCGGCAGTTCCAGATAGCGCGCAGCCAGCTCGTCGTAGTCGACGGGCAGCTTTCTCTTCTGCAATTCGCCCAGCAAATAGCCCAGGCGAAACGCAAAGACGCCGCAATTCCACAGCGCGCCCTGCGCAAGCAGCCTGTTTGCCGCCTCCACAGAAGGCTTCTCGGTAAAACGCTCGACCTGCAGAGAGCTTTGCGGGCCGCTTTTTTTCTGGACCGGAACGATATAGCCGTACTTGGTGGAAGGATACGTCGGCGCGACTCCCATCAACGCAAGCTCTGCTTTCGATTCCATGATGACGCGCTCCAGACTTTTGAGCTTTTGAAAAAAATGCTCCTCCACAAACGAATCGACGGGCATGACGGTGACAACCTCGTCTGGCCCCAGGTGCTCGACACTGTGCAAATAGCTTGCAATCAAGGCAATCGCGGGAAACGTATCCCTTTTTTGTGGCTCCAAAATCAAGGGCACATTCGGCCCCAGCTGGTTGTAGATGAGATCCACCTGCGATTGACTCGTCGAAATATAGGCCATATCCATGCATTGATTGGCAGCAAGCTGCCTCCACACCCGCTGAACCATGGACTCCGGCTCGCTTTCCCCATTGCGAATCAGCTTCAAAAACTGCTTGGAACGAACATCGTTGGAGAGCGGCCACAGTCTTTTGCCCGAACCGCCCGACAGCAACACCAGTTTCATCCAGGCCACCTCTGTCCGTTATACTTCATGCATGCATCATCATATGAAACGATGATAGAGGATGACCGTTTTGCGAGTGAAAATGGTCTGTTCTCCCGCTTTTTCACGCAAACCGCGCCTGCAAGACAAACGCCCCGACGCGATCGGTCGGGGCATGGCCTCTAGCGGATGGCAACGCCTCACGTCTGCTCGGTCCACCTGCGTGCGGCGTAGTCGTAAAAGTAGATTCCCGGCTCATGCGGAATGTGCGGGAACCAGAAGTCTTTCATGTAGCTTTTGGCCGTCAGCCCTTGAAAATGCAGCGAATACAGCCGCTTGAATGCACCGCTGGCCAAATCCTTGCAGAAAAGCTTCCCGTCGATCGCATACACTTTTTTCTTGCCTGCCAGACTCTCGGCCCAGAGCGGGCGATTCACATTTTCGTCAAAAAAGGCATCGCCAAACGACCCGTGCGTATGCTGCCTGCCGGAGTAAGAGCGGAAGTAAAGCAGGAAAAGCACCATATCCGACACAAGCGGCACCCCTTCGATCACCTGGTCGAATTCGAGCGTCTTTTGCACGAGCACCGGAAACATTTGCGGGTTCACAAAATATTGCATCGTCATGTTGCAGAAGCGATCCAGCGTATTCAAGTCTATGAAACTTGTCCACGCGAACTCCATGGAAAACGATTGAAACTCAGGCTGATTGACGTTGGCGTAGAGCATCACGTCCGAGTCGAGGTAAAAACAGCTTTGCAGCCCGTTTTTGCGCATGAAGTCGCGGAGAATAAACCAGCGCTGAAAACAGAACAGATTATATCCGTAGCTCATGACATGCATGTGTCGATACACCTTCGCAAACATTTGCGCCGCCTGCATGTACGAATCCAGCGGAACATGGATGATGCCTGGAGCAGCGTGTTTGCGGTTCGCCTCTTTGCCGAGCAGGTAGACGGGAGATTGGGGGTTGCTGAGCTTTGCTTGCCGCAAGCTGTAAGCTAAATAGTCGTCATCGCCCCTGTGCATGAAAATGATAGGCAAGGACATCGGTGCACCCCTCCTGTTCAGTCATTTTCCTTCACTTTATGCGCCTTCTGCTGCGGCGGAAACGGCCACTGCTTGTGCCTGCTGCCTAAATCCCCCTTCCTGTACGAGAGATTGGGGGATTACACCTGTTTCCCGCTATCTGCCGCGTTCATATCGTAATGTAGCATGATCGCATTTTTGCATGGACTGCCGATTTTCTCGAAGGAGGGACATGAGTGGGAGGAAGATGGACAGACGATGAGATTTTGGCCGAGATCAGCAAGCGCACATGATATCACAAGATTCAACTGCGACCCGGCATCGCCACTCCCGGCCTGAAAATTTTGGAGCCGCTCTGGGAGAGCACGCGCAAGTCCAGGGCGCATATCAACTACGCCGGTAAACGCGTGCTGGACATTGCCAGCTTTGACGGGATGTGGGCCTTCGAGGCGGAGCAGCTCGGCGCGTCGCTTGTCGTCGCTACTGATTGCATGCAGCCCTTGTACTCCAACTTTGAGTTGTGCAAAGACATTCTCGGCAGCAAGGTCATTCCGATGTACAACGTTTCGCCGTACAACCTGTGGGATGGCCTGAAAGTGCTGCTCATGGACGATTTCACCGTTCCGCTGCCGTTCCCGCAGCAAATCCGCCACAACCTGTTCGATATTGTCCAGCATACGGGTCTTCTCTATCATGTGCGCGATCCGCTGTGGACACTGTCGCAAGCGCGCAGCGTCATCAAGACAGGCGGACATCTGCTTTTGGAGACCGCCTGCATCCTGGACGACAACGAATCAAAAATGATCTACAACGGCCCTCCCGGCAACATGACCCGAATCTACCACGACATCACCACCTACTGGGTGCCTTCCATCCGCTGCTTGCGGGAAATGCTCGCCAGCACGCTTTTTGAAGTCTTGCCGCAAAGCATTTCGACGATCAGCTCCGGAATCAAAAACAACTATCCGATCGGCCGCGTCAGCATGGTCGCAAGAGCGATCAGCGGGCGAGAAACCGCCGCCGATTCGTACGCGGAGCTTTTGCGCATTTACCGCAATCCGGGCCTGGTGCCTGACTACCTGTAATGGCTGCATTGTTGTTGGACAGACAACCGGGTGTGCGCTCCCACTTCCTCGCAGGGGGCGGCACACCTTGTTGCTTTTTGCTGCCCCCCAAAAATTAAGAAATGTATCCCGACGCAAAAGACGATTCTTGTACATATTCTATTGCAGGCGTGCTGTTTTTTGCTGCGCTGACTTCTTGGAAAGGAGTGACAGAAGTGTCTAGTGGGCAGTTGCCTCTCGTCAGTATCGTAACCCCTTCCTTCAACCAGGCAAAATTTATTCGCGAAACAATCAACAGCGTGCTTCTCCAAGACTACCCGAATCTGGAGATGATCGTAATCGACGGCGGGTCGACAGACGGTACACTCGCCATCCTGCAGGAATACGCCAGTGCGGACAGCCGCTTCCGATATATTTCCGAGCCGGACAACGGGCAATCTCATGCGCTCAACAAAGGCTTTACCATGTCACAAGGAACGATCATCGGCTGGCTCAACTCGGACGACACCTATCTTCCCGGAGCGATTCGCAAGGCTGTCACCGCCCTTTTGCAGCACCCGGCTTGGGGAATGGTTCATGGGAAATGCCGGGTCATCAACGAACAAGGCCAGGCCGTCCATACATTTCCGTCCTCGCACGCCGATGCCAAGCAACTGTACTACTCCTGCTGCATCTGCCAGCCTGCTGCTTTTATCCGCCGCAATGTCATCGCGCAGATGGGGGGCGTGGACGAAAAGCTGCATTTTTGCATGGACTACGAACTGTGGATGCGGATCGCCAAGTTTCATCAGATCGGCTTCGTTCCGGAGTTTTTTGCCAACGCACGTATCCACTCCACTTGCAAGTCGACGACCCAATGGCACTCGGTCGGAATTCCGGAAGTGTTCAAGTCGCTTGCCAAGCATTATTCGAGCATTCCCAGCGGTTGGGTGTCACACGTCTCGCAATATCGCGGGATGGGCGTCATTGACCTGTTGAAAATATACAAGTCGTTCCCTTCCAACTCGGCACATGTCACAAGCATCAACCGTTTTCCCGGCTCATGGGCTCCCCCTGTCCTGCGCATTATCGTCCAGTCGGATCGTGCCAATCCCGCTCACATCCTGCTCATCAAAGGCAAGGTTCCCACAGCCCGTACCAAGCTGGAAAAACCTTTTCACCTGACTGCGCTCGTCAACGGGGCACGCGCCAAGACGTTTACCGTGGAAAAATCGCAGTTCGCCCTGGAAATTCCGCTTGATCCACGCACGAACGTTCATAGCGTAGACATCGCTTCTTCGCTCATCACGCCGGCATCTGTCCCGTCCTTGCAAAACAAGCTGGTCGGCGGCTATCTGGCCGAAGAAGTGATTCCGCTCACCCACGATGAATTCATCGTGTACCATACGTTTTCCAGAGCGTGACAGACTTCACATGTACAGTCTCGTTTCAATCACGGCCGCCGCTCCTGCAATTGCCAGCAGGAGCAGAATGGGATAGGCGGCTGGTACATACGCGTACACCGCAACGGTCAAGACTGCCGTCCAGATTCCTACGCACCAGTGGCAACTGAGCAGCTCGCCAATCCAGCGGCGCACTTTTCCCCCTTTGAACCGATACTGGCGGTTCATTTGCCCGGTGTCGTCGGTTTCATACACGATGGTGAAAAATGGCTTGCGCAAAAAAGAAGTGATTTCGTCATACACGATCAAATGGGTGAGACGAAAGCTGGCCAGCACGAGAATGACCAGGTCAATCCACGAGATGCCAAACATCGACTTTTCCCTCTTTCCAATATTTTGTGGTTTTCTTCGCCGTTGAATCTCGAGTACCATGAGAAGGCGACAACCCAGAGAAAGGCGTGATGACATGAATCGCAACATTTCGAAGATTGCAGCTATCCTTTCCCTGTCCGTCACCTTCACCATGATCGGACAACCCGCTTTTGCAAAAACGACTTTTACCCCTCTGAAAAAAGGGATGAATAATGCGCGGGTGCTCGAAGTGGAAAAAATGCTCGATGCCCTGAACTTCGACCGCAAGCTGAAAGTAGACAAGCTTTATACCGCTGATACCGTGTACAACGTCAAGCAATTTCAAAAGAAATACAAGCTCAAGCAAACAGGAATCGTCAACAAGGCGACCTACGACAAGCTGAAAAAGACGTACAATGCCCTCAAGAAAAAGCCGGCACCAAAGCCGCAAGCACCTGCCAAGCCTGCCCAACCAGCCGATCAGGCGGTGACGCTCAAGCTTGGTTCCACTGGCGAACGGGTCAAGGATTTGCAAAAGATGCTCGCTGATCTGGGCTACAAGGTAACTGCGACAGGCAAATACGACGAATCGACCCGTTTTGCCGTCATGTTGTTCCAGTCCCGCAACAAGCAAACCCTGACGGGTGAAGCCGATGCGAAGACGTACAAAGCAATCGAAACTCAGCACAAGAACAACAAGAACCAACCGAAGCCAACTCCAGAACCAACACCAGCACCAACGCCGAAGCCGCCAGTCACTCCGGCTCCGACCCCAAGCCAGCCGGAAACACCGCAAAAGCCGGACACAGGCACACAAGTACCGTTGCCTGCCGAGCTTACGGCAGATGAGAAACAAATGGTGCAGTTGGTGAACCAGGAACGTACAAGCCGTGGACTCGCTCCGTATCAGGTAGACATGCAGCTGGTCAAGGTAGCGCGCGTCAAGGCGCAGGAAATGGTAGCCAAGGGCTACTTCAGCCACACCTCTCCGACGTACGGCTCGCCTTTCCAGATGATGGACACCTTTGGTATTCATTATATTGCCGCCGCTGAAAACATTGCCCAAAATCCGTCTGTCAGCGGTGCCCATCAAATGTTCATGAACTCTTCGGGTCACAAGGCGAACATCGTCAGCCCTACCTACGACTACGTCGGGATTGCTGTCGTGGACGGCGGTCCGCACGGAAAAACGTTTGTGCAAATGTTTTTGAAAAAGTAATGCTCATCGAATGCAAAAGCCATCATTTCGCTTGCGAAATGGTGGCTTTTTTTGCTCAGAACGACACAGCGATCCGGTTGTTGGCGGAAAAATGCACCGATTGATCGTTGCAGAGGACGATTCCTTCTACAACGATTGCTTTTCCTGACTCCTGCTTCAGGAAGGAAACCTGAAAGTTTTGAAACGCTTCTGCCGACTGCGGCGGGATTACCACCGGCTGAATCGGCGCAATCCAGTATTCGCCCCGCTCCATCGCCTGCGTGAACCAGTCGTCGTCAAGGTATCTCCAGCCCTTCAAGCCGTTGCTTCCTTGCACCGCCAACGTCTCCACGAGTTTTGGCGGCAAAATCTGTCCGCCCATCTTGATCGAATCGGCAGGAGTCACCCGCAGGCACACAATCGGATTGTACAGCACCTCTGTCCCTGTGTTTTTGACCTGCAGCGTGCCGATGAGCAGGTACGGCTTCTCGGCTGAGTCCGAATGGATCAGCGTGTAGTCGAAAAATACTTCAGCCGCGATCCGTCCCTGTGTCTGGACAGTCGGCTTTGCTACGATTGGAACGGGGGCATTTGCTTGCGCTGTTGCGTTTGGTGGCTCCACGGCTTCTGCTTGCATCACTGCCTCCACCTGCTCCACTGCTCCCGTTTGCATCGCCGCTTCTGCCTGCTCCACTGCTCCTGCTTGCACCGCTGGCTCTGCCTGCTCCACAGTTTCCTCTTGCAAAGCTGCCTTTGCCTGCTCCACAGTTCCCTCTTGCAAAGCTGCCTTTGCCTGCTCCACAGTTCCCTCTTGCAAAGCTGCCTTTGCCTGCTCTACAGTTCCCTCTTGCAAAGTTGCCTCTGCCTGTTCCACTGCTTCCGCTTGCGCCGCCGCCTCTGCCGACTCCACTACGTCCGCCTGCCCTGCGCTTTCTTCTTTTGCCCCACGCTCATCGGCATGCACTGCTCCCCGATCAAGCAGCATCTCCACTTCATGGAGCAGTTCCACTTTGTCATCTGTGCCCGGCCATGCCTCAACACGGCTTGGTTGGGATGGCCATACACTGGAATAAAACAGCTTCAAAATGTTCGGCGGCAGATAGGCCAGCGGCTGAATGCGCAAGCCGCTTTGCATATACTCCAAAATGCCCGAGGCGAGGTAAAACGCAATCTTTTCGCTATACGCCCTGCGACGGAATACTTCGGTATGCAGCGGAATTTGCAACTGAACATGCACGATTCCGCTATTTTGCTTCGCGCCTTTGCTCACCTTTTGCTGGCAAGGGATTCCCGTCTGCTTCAACTCTGCCTGCAGGCATCTGATGAGCTCTCTTTGCCGCTCGCTTTCAGGCGGGTACAGAACCAGCCGCGTTTTTTCCAGCTGCCGCAGTTCCTTCATGCTGAATCGGATCGCGATGTCGGTATTTTTGGCGAGGGCGAGGTTGTTTTTGGCCAGCACGACCTCCATGCCATAATCGGAAACAAACCGCTGTACCTTGCCCAGCACCTCCCATTCATAAGCTGTTTCTGTGGCAGAGCTTCCCGTGAAGAGAGCGCAAACCTTGCCCTTCAATCCCGAGTCCAGATCGATGCGCTTCTGCTTCGGATCCCACTTCAATTGAAATCCGTTTTGCTTGCAAAATAATCGAAAAGCAGGCAGTGCCGCATACGGCATAGTCCCGCCACGCTGCCCGCTGTAATATACCTCGACGTCCATTTCCGTTCACTCCCTTACGACACTTCCTAAACTCGCTCCGCCATATTGTATGAACGCCCAGTGCCAAAAGTGAGCAATTTTGGCACTGGGCGTTCCTTCTCGGGCTGTACGGCATACCATGGCAACTAGAAAGGAGTGGTCATATGTCCGTCGAGCACCCGCCGCTGATCTCTATTATCATCCCTGTCAAAAATGAAGGAGACAATGTGCGCTCCACGATTACTTCCCTCGTCAATACAAGAACGAATATGAGCTATGAAGTCATCGTGGTCGATGATGCTTCTACAGATAACGGCTGTCATTTTTTACGCCAACAGGAAAACCCGAACATCAAGCTGATTACGACAGAAGGCATCGGGGCCGCAGCCGCGAGAAATCTGGGCGTGGAGCAGTCACGTGGAAAATATTTGATCTTTTGCGATGCTCACCTCACTTTTGAAAACTTTTGGATCGACCGCCTGCTGGAGCTGGTCCTCACGAAAAAGGCGGACGGTGTCGCCCCCGCCATCGCCTCCATGACAGAGCCGCACAAAATCGGCTACGGGCAAAAGCTCGATCAGAAGCTCGGCGTCGTCTGGAATCCGAATCCGCATCGCCCTTCTCCGGTCGCAATCCTGCCAGGGGGCTGCTTCCTCGTCACACGGGAAGCTTTTTTGAAGGTGGGCGGCTTTGATCGCGGCTTTCGCGTCTGGGGCTTTGAAGACATCGAGTTTTCCATCAAAATGTGGCTGTTCGGGTTCACCTGCCTGGTACATCCTTCCGTGAAAATTCTTCATTTGTTCCGGCAAACCCATCCGTACACGGTGGCTCATGAGCACATCTACTACAATATGCTGCGGATGGCGTACAGTCATTTTAACGAACAGCGGATCGAGGCGACGAAAAAGCTCATTGTGTACGCAGATGCAAACGAGATCGAAGACGATGTCCTGACCAGTGGCGCGGCAGCCCAGCGCATCCGTTACCTCGCCCAGAGAAAACGGGATGACAACTGGTTTTTCCAACAGTTCCAGATCCCGTTCTAACCTGTCCTTTCACCTAAAAAATAGGCATTCGTTGACAAGCAAATTTCCCCTTGCCCACATAGTATGTAACTGCAAAGCAAATCCCTCAGGAAAGGAAGGATTCATACGGTGAAACATCCTGTGAAGCCCATTATGGGTCGCCAGCTCCCTACACCGACGCCGACCGCCACTCCTCCTACTCCGAACAACCTTCAGGAAGAGTGCATTCGCGTCCAAAAGGTGTATGACTGGGTCGTTCTTGCTAACAGCTACCGAAACAAGATTGCCCTTCCCGACGATTGTCGAGCTCTTGTGGACGCAGCTATTCGTGCAGGGCAAGATATTACCATTTCGTGCGTGGAGCCTGTATCTCCCGGACCTACCTGCAATGTCGTCAGCATTCGCCGTGAAAACATCACCGTCAACGGAACCACCGTTCGCGTAGGTGTCGTCCGATTCGTGTTCAGTGCGACTGTTATCGTACGTGTTTTCGCAGACGGAACGCCACTCTGCGAATTTACGACAACCGTCCAGTTCGATCAGGAAGTCGTGCTCTGCCTGCCTGAACCGCTTAACGAGGACAACATCGTTTGCCGCATCAGCGCCCTGGAGTGCAGCCCAACCGGAAACGTTCTCCTTGGCGGCATGGTTCAACTCGATGTCATTGTCTGCGTGGAAATCCAGGTCGAAGCGGAAGTCAAACTGGAAGTGCTGGCCAAATTCTGCTCGCCACGTCCTAACAACATTCCTGTACCATCGCCAACACCTTCCTTCCGTTGCCCGCCGATCTCGTTCCCGCCGCAATGCCCGCCAATCTTCCCAGTTCGCAACTGCGATTGCCAGGCATCCGTGAACGCACTGATTCCGAACATTTCGATCAGTATCGGTATCCCGCTCGAAGTCGCCGTCGGTACAATTCAACTGATCGCCGACATCTGCCCAAGCTGCGATCCATCCAGCAGCTCGTTCACCTTTAACTTCTTTGACACTGTCATTACTGAACTGTTGGGCGACCAAAGCTTCAGCTTCTCGCCAACTTCGATCAGTTCGCCGACATGCATTACCGTCCTGCCAGGCATCGAGCTGTTGAGTGGTCTCGTCGTAACTGGTACCGGGGTAAGAACATTTACCGCAACCGGCGTCCAGGAGGTCATGACCTACTCGCTGACTCTCGCCGAAACCGGCCTCGGCCTGCCAGACGTCATCATCTTTACACTGACCGATTCCAACGGTGTCCTGGTCTTCACTGCCAACATCACTGTCGTTCCAGACGAGCAACTGCTGGTACGCGACTGCATCACCTTCCAGGATATCGTTATCACCTCACCATAAAGACGCTTCGCTCAAAAACTGTGTTTTACCGGGAGAAGACCATGGCTTCTCCCTTTTTTGCGTTTTTGCCTGCTCTACCAGGATACATGCACCATTTGGCATGCCTTACATATGTCTATAGAGGATCATCTTACGCAAAAAAGGAGGACAACACGGTGCTTAAAAAGAGAACCTCCAGCACAAAAAAGCCAAAAGCCGGAAACGAGAAGCTCCTTTTGCTGAAAAAACAGGCCTACTACTACGAAGACAAAGCAATCCAGCTAGGCCAGCGCGTCGCGGAGCTTGAAGAACAGATAGAAGCGCTCAGCCAGGAAAACCAGGAATACCGAATCCAACTGGAGGAATTGCAGCAGACACTTTCCACGCTGGACGAGAAAGCGATGGAATGGCAACAGTACACCGAACAGTCGCAAAAGCTGCTCACCGAGTTGGAGACGAAGCTCGACCATTACCAGAACCTGCTGCAGCAACGCGAAAAGGCCATTGCTGTCTATAAAGACCGGGAAGGCAAACTGAAACAAACGATCGAAGAGTTGCAACAAGAAATACACAACCTGGAACAGTCCCCGAGTCTGGCAGAGGCGCTCGCCAAGCATGAGGCCCAGGAAGCCCACTTGCGGGAGCATATCGAACTGCTGCAGCGCAAGGTCGAGAGCTTCGAGAAAAAAGAAGCGCAATGGGAGCAGCGGCTGTCTGAGTTGAAAGCAATCGAGTCTGCGAACGAGCAGGCGCTAAAGCAACTGGAAAGCGCACGGCAAAAAGAAGCAGAACTGATGCAACAGATCGCCTCCCAGGAGCAAATCCATGCAAAACTGCAAGAAGAGCAGCAACAGCAGCGCATGAATATGGAAGAACTACTTGCGGAACGCCAGCAATTGCTTGCGACGATTACCCGGCTGGAGCAGCAGGAACAATCCTGGAAAAAAGCGTTTGACCACATGCACACCGAATACGAGAGCGCGCAGCAAATCGAGCAGGAGCACCTTAGCCAACTGGAGTACTTGCAAGAGCAACTGCAACAAAAGGATGCCGAGTTGCAAGCCACTCGCCAAAGCTTTCAGGAACTGAGCGACCAGCACGACCAGACGCTCCAGCAACTGAACACTGCTTCGCAGCAGCTCGATGAAATGAGCAAACAACTGGAAGACGTAACCACGCAATGGCAAAACACCTCTTCCCATCTCGATGCTACAAACCACCAACTGGAGGCAGTAACCGGGCAGCTTGAAGATACTTCCCAACAGCTCGAAGCCACTTCCCGACAACTCACAGATACTTCTCAACAACTCGAAGCCACTTCCCAACAACTCGCAGATACTTCTCACCAACTCGAAGCGGCCCGCGACCACGAAGCACAGCTTTTGGCGCAGCAGCAACAGCTCGAAGCGAGCATCTCCCACTGGGAACAGCAGGAGCATTCATGGAAACATACCCTTGCGCAAAAAGACGCCGAGTTGCAAGCCACTCACCAGGCCTATCTGGAACTGAGCGACAAGCACGACCAGACACTTCAACAACTGAACACCGCTTCGCAGCAACTCGATGAAATGAGCAAACAACTGGAAGAAGTAACTACTCAATGGCAAAACACCTCTTCCCAGCTCGATGCTACGACCCGCCAACTGGAGGCAGTAACCGGGCAATTGGAAGATACCTCCCAACAACTCCAAGCGGCACGCGATCACGAGGCACAGCTTTTGGCGCAGCAGCAACAACTCCAAGCGAGTATCGCGCACTGGGAACAACAGGCGCACTCTTGGAATCTGACCCTGGAACAAAAAGACGCCGAGCTGCAAACTGCTCAACAGGCTTATCAAGAACTGAGCGACCAGCACGACCAGACGTTGCAGCAATTGAACACCGCTTCCCAGCAACTCGATGAAATGGGCAAACAACTGGAAGACGCCACCTTGCAATGGCAAAGCACCTCTTCCCAGCTCGATGCTACAACCCGCCAACTGGAGGCAGTAACCGAGCAACTCGAAGCTGTTTCCCAACAACTTGAAGCCGCCCGCGACCACGAAGCACAGCTTTTGGCACAGCAGCAACAACTCCAAGCGAATATCGCGCACTGGGAACAACAGGCGCACTCTTGGAATCTGACCCTGGAACAAAAAGACGCCGAGCTGCAAACTGCTCAACAGGCTTATCAAGAACTGAGCGACCAGCACGACCAGACGTTGCAGCAATTGAACACCGCTTCCCAGCAACTCGATGAAATGGGCAAACAACTGGAAGACGCCACCTTGCAATGGCAAAGCACCTCTTCCCAGCTCGATGCTACAACCCGCCAACTGGAGGCAGTAACCGAGCAACTCGAAGCTGTTTCCCAACAACTTGAAGCCGCCCGCGACCACGAAGCACAGCTTTTGGCACAGCAGCAACAACTCCAAGCGAATATCGCGCACTGGGAACAACAGGCGCACTCTTGGAATCTGACCCTGGAACAAAAAAACGCCGAGCTGCAAACTGCTCAACAGGCTTATCAAGAACTGAGCGACCAGCACGACCAGACGTTGCAGCAATTGAACACCGCTTCGCAGCAACTCGATGAAATGGGCAAACAACTGGAAGACGCCTCCTTGCAATGGCAAAGCACCTCTTCCCAGCTCGATGCTACAACCCGCCAACTGGAGGCAACAACCGAGCAACTCAAAGCCACTTCCCAACAACTGGAAGCCGCACGCGAACACGAAGCACAGCTTTTGACACAGCAGCAACAGCTCGAAGCAAGTATCGCGCACTGGGAACAACAGGAGCAAGACTGGAAATTGACCCTGGAACAAAAAGACACCGAGCTGCAAACTGCTCAACAAGCCTATCTGGAACTGCGCGACCAGCACGACCAGACGCTGCAGCAACTGAACACAGCTTCGCAGCAACTCGATGAATTGAGCAAACAACTGGAAGAAGCCCACGAACACGAAGCACAGCTTTTGGCACAGCAACAACAACTCGAAGCGAGTATCGCGCACTGGGAACAGCAAGAGCAAACTTGGAAAATGATCTTGGAACAAAAAGACGCCGAACTCCAAACTGCTCAGCAGGCCTATCAGGAACTGAACGACAAGCACGACCAAACACTGCAACAGTTGAACACCGCTTCGCAGCAGCTCGACGAAATGAGCAAAAAATTGGAAGAAACAACCACACAATGGCAAAGCACCTCTTCGCAACTCGATGCTACGACCCGCCAACTGGAGACGACAACAAAGCAGCTCGAAGATACTTTCCAGCAACTCGAAAACACTACCCAACAACTCGAAGCCACTTCAACCCAACTCGAATCCACTACCCAACAACTCGAAGCCGCCCGCAACCACGAAGCACAGCTTTTGGCACAGCAGCAACAATTCAAGGCTAGCCTCTCCCACTGGGAACAGCAGGAGCATTCATGGAAACAGACCCTTGCGCAAAAAGACGCCGAACTGCAAGCCACTCACCAGACCTATCAGGAACTGCGCGACAAGCATGACCAGACGCTGCAGCAGTTGCGCGACGCCGAAAGAAAGCTGGCCCAGCAGCAGACGGATGAGAGCAGTTGGAACAAACGCCTCGAAGACACCATCCAGTCGTTTAAACAACAACTGCTGGAAAAAGAAAAGCAGCTTGAGCAAATCACCACCCAGGAGCTTGTCTTGAAAAAGACAGTCGCCGGACTGAAACAGCTTGTCAAGGAATATCAAGAAAAAGAGGAGAAATACAGACAAGCCATAAAAGACTTCAGCCAAAAGGAAGCGCGGGCGAACAAGGCGTTGAGCCAGTTGCCAAGCAGCAGTCAATCGACGGGGATCGTCTCTTCATCCACCCCCATGCCGTTCCAGATGCCGCCGTACACCCAGCAGGGGAACACATTCAACCCGTTCAAGTGACCTGCTCCAATGTGCGATAGCCGTTACCACTCGCAGCCTTGCTGAATAAAACATAGTACAGTACAGAAAGGGAGGGATATCCATGACACCAGATCAACTCCGCGCACTTTACAATCAACGCCAGCAACGCCCTGTTCGCCAAGGCATGCGGCCGTTGGGAATGCCGCCATCGCCACTGCCAAAATCCGGGCCTGTGCACAACGTCAAACCCCATGTCCAAACCAAAACAACCGGGGGATGCTGCGGCAGGCGTTGGCGGGGCTAATGCAATAAAAGTCCCCTTTTCCATGACCCGTTCTGTGTGGGATGAAATGATCCGGCATTGCCAGGAAGAAAAACCGTATGAGGCATGCGGCCTGCTTTCGGGAAGGAACGGCAGCGCGCAAACGATCTGGCGGATGGAAAACATTTTGAAGCGCCCCGACGCTTTTGCCATGAACACGCGGCAAATCCAGAAGGTGCTGCAAAAAATCGCTTTCCGGGGGGAAAAGCTGGTCGGAATTTACCATTCCCATCCAACTGCACCGCCTGTTCCATCCATCGAAGACATCGCCTACGCCAACTATCCCGAAGCCGCCTATCTCATCGTCTCCCTTGCTTCGCCAAAACCTGCACTCGGATGTTACCGCATTTGGGGGGCAACCGCCTTTTCGTGCCCTCTCCAGCTTGAATAGAGTCCATCTATCCGATTCAGTCAAAAAAAAAACAGACAGAACGGCGGGTCATCGCTCCCGCTGTTCTGTCTGTTCCATTTTGGTGACGATCAGCCATTCACGCTGTTCCCAACTGACGAAATCATCCTCCCACAGCACCTGACACCGTTCCTCGTCGATGCTGATGACGACACCTCTGGCACCATCCTTCGCGAATACGACCAAATCCCCTACTTGTATCACCCGTATCGCCGCCCATTATCCCAGTCTGAAAATGATCCCGTGGCCGCCCTTCGGGTATTCCCACTTGATGTTCTCGTGTGGACAGCCGATACGGCAGCTTCCGCATTCGTGACAGCCTTCGTACCCTACGTGCATGCGCACTTCTTCCCACTTGTACACCTCAGCGGGACAAAAGATCGTACAGAGCTTATCCGGGCACTGCGTCGCGCACACATCCGCGTTCAACACGTGCAGATGCGACTGCGTGTCTGCCTTGAAGCGAACCAGGTACTGCTTTTCCTCGATCGATTGCCCTTTGGGTATTTGCGTCATCACTTCATCACCCTCCATGCATTCATCAGATCGCGCGCCATTTTCCACTTGTCCCTGGCGCTGCCCAGGTCGCTCCATATTTTTTTCTGCTTGCTCCACTTCGAGCTTCCATCCACCGTGAACATTTGACTGGCCACCCGATTCATCATCGGGATGTACTGCTCGAAGTAGTGCGGCGACTTTTCAAAATGATGCGTGGCGTCCTTGTACTTTTTCAAATCCTGGCCGACGAAGCTGTTCAACAGATTGGTGCGGTACGATTCCAGCATTTTTTCCGAGTAATCCCCCGCTTTTCTGGCGGCCAAAATCGCTTCGGCCGCCATGACCCCCGAAGCCATCGCCATGTTCGAGCCTTCGCGATGAATGGCATTGACGAGCTGCGCAGCGTCGCCAACGACGAGCACACCGTTGCCGACGATTTTGGGCATGGAGCGGTAGCCGCCTTCCGGGATGAGGTGAGCCAGGTACTCCTGCTGCTCGCAGCCTTGCAGGTACGGGCGAATCATCGGGTGGTTCTTGACGTAATCCAATAGCTCATACGGCTTGATCTTGTGCTTAATCAGTCCGGACAGCATCGTGCCCACGCCGATGTTCAAACTGTCCTTGTTCGTGTACAGCCAGGCTGTGCCGAGAATCCCTTTGGTCGAGTCGCCGAAAATCTCGATTGTGCAGCCGTTGTCACCTTCCAGATTGAAGCGCTCCTCGATGATTTTGCGGTCCAGCTTGAGCACTTCCATGACGGCCAGCGCGACTTCGTCCGGGCGAAACTCCTTGTGAAAGCCAAGTGATTTGGCCAAAAGCGAATTGACCCCGTCTGCGAGGACGACCACATCGGCGTAGACGTCTCCATCCGGGCGGTCTGTCTTGATCCCGACCACTTTGCCATCCTCGACGATACAAGACAACGCGACCGTCTCGTTAAGCAAAAGCGCCCCTTGCTGCACCGCTTTTTCCGCAAACCACTGGTCGAATTTGGCCCGCAGCACCGTAAAGTTGTTGTAAGGCTCCTGTGCCCACTCCAGACCTTTGTAGCTGAAGCTTACGGCGGATTCCTTATCCAGCATCATGAAGCGCTGCTCGACGATGGGACGCTCAACCGGCGCCTCCTTGTAAAATCCGGGGATGATGTCTTCCATTGTCTTGCAGTAGAGCACTCCCCCCATCACGTTTTTCGACCCTGGGTATTCGCCGCGCTCCAGCAAAAGCACATTGACACCCGCCTTCGCCAATGTGTAGGCGCATGCAGTTCCGGCCGGACCTGCACCAACGACAATCACATCAAACTTCTCAGCCATACGTAACCTCCCTGTCCGGCTCCTTCTGGAACGCCTCCATTAGTAACGGCACAATCTCAAAGGCATCTCCCACAATCCCGTAGTGGCACGCCTGAAAAATCGGCGCGTTCGGGTCTTTGTTGATCGCAACAATCAGTCCGGCGTTGCGCATGCCGACCAGATGCTGGATTGCGCCGGATATTCCGATGGCAAAATAAATTTTCGGCGTCACCGTCACACCTGTCTGCCCGACCTGATGGGCATGATCGATCCATCCCGCCTCGACGGCATCCCTGCTCGCTCCAACTGTCGCTCCGATGGCTTCCGCGAAACGGTGGATGAGCGCAAAGCCTTCCTTGCTCCCCAGCCCTTTTCCTCCCGCCACGATGACGTCCGCTTCGTCCAGCCTGACCTTTTCCCTCGTTTCCCGCACGACTTTCAATACTTTTGTGCGAATGTCCTCTTCTGCAAGCTGGATGCTCTCGCGGATCACCTCGCCCGTGCGCGTGAAGTCAGGCTCCATCGCCTTCATGACCTTCGGGCGGACCGTCGCCATTTGCGGACGATGCTTCTTGCACAAAATCGTCGCCATAATGTTTCCGCCAAACGCCGGACGGCTGGCTTCGAGCAGCCCTGTCTCCGCATTGACGTCAAGCATCGTCGTATCGGCCGTCAGCCCTGTCTCCAGGTCGGTCGCAACAGCACTCGCCAAGTCCTTGCCTGTGGAGGTCGCTCCGTACAACAAAATTTCCGGTTTGTGCTTCTGTACACACTCGATCACGGCGCGCATGTACGACTCCGTGCGGTAATCGGCAAAAATACGGTCGTCGTAGACGTACACCTGGTCCGCCCCGTACGGAAACACGGTTTGTGCCAGCTCCGTCACGCCATCTCCGATCAAAAGACCTGCGAGCGGCACGCCGCGTTTGTCGGCCATTTGCCGGCCAGCCCCAAGCAATTCGAGCGACACGGGTGCAATACGTCCTTCCCGTACCTCCAGATAGACCCAGATGCCCCGATAATCGTCCAGATTCATGCTTGCCCCTCCTTCACGCGAAACAACGCCTGTTTTTCTTTCAGGATTTCCATCAAGCGCTCGACCTGCTCCTTGGGGGTGCCCTCCAGCATTTCCCCTCCCTTTGGCTTTTCCGGCGGCCATACCTTCGCCACAATCGTCGGCGAACCTTTCAGACCGAGCAGATTCCGGTCGATGTCTCCAAGGTCGTTTACCGACCAGACAACCGGATTGTACCGGGCCGCGCGCAGCATGTTCGGCAACGGCGAGTACGGCACCTCATTGATCTCCTTTTCGACAGAAAAAAGGCAGGGCAAGGTAGACTGGACGACCTCATAGCCGTCTTCCAGCTTGCGGTGCACGATGGCATAGCCTTTCTCCTTGTTTACCTCTACCACTTTTTTGACGTTGGTGAGCGGAGGTATATCAAGTCTTCTCGCCACTCCCGGACCGACCTGGCCCGTATCGCCGTCAATCGTCATCTTCCCGCAGATAACCAGATCAACAGGCTGTGTTTCGGCGATTTTCTCGATTGCCTTGGTAATGGCATAGCTCGTCGCCAGCGTATCCGCCCCGGCAAACGCGCGATCCGTCACCAGATAGCCTGCGTCTGCGCCGATCTCCACACATTTGCGAATCGCTTTTACGGCTGGCGGCGGCCCCATCGTCACCACGGAAACTACGCCTCCATAACGCTTTTTCAACCGGACTGCTTCCTCTACCGCGTGTGCGTCATACGGGTTGAGAATCGCGGGTGCGCTGGCACGATCCATCGTGTTTGTTTTCGGATTCATCTTGATGACCTTCGTGTCCGGCACCTGCTTGATGCAAGCTACGATGTGCAGCATGAACAATCCCCCCTTGCTGCCGGGCGCGCGGGTTCGCTTTTTCCAGCTCAAAGGTTGTCTTTCTTTCGCGCAAATCATTTCGGGCAGCTTGTCGTTCGTTGTTACTAACCTATTGCAAGGAGGGCGGGCTTAGACCTGAAACGAACGGACTGTCAGGGAACATTTGCAGGCCATTTCCTTTTTTCACAAAAAAAGACGCCTGGCATCGGCCAAGCGCTGACAGGCGTCTTTCGTTTTGCTTATTTTTTCAAGGACAGCTCAACCGACGCGTCGGTGAACTTCTTCGTTACTCGCTTCAACTTGATTTGCAGCCCGATTTGCGGAAGGATTTTTCCGACCTCCGGCACTTCCGGCATCGAGTAGTCGTTGCTGTCGTCAAAGGTGGTCACTCCCTTGAGCGACGGGTATTTCATGGTGCCGAAAATATAATTGAGATTCATACCAGACGTTTTGTTCGGGCTAAACGCCGCGTCGTTCACCTGGTAGCGGGAATCGGCAATCGCGTCTTTGTTTCCTTCGTCGTTGTTCCAGTAGCGCACTTCCTGATGCGCATCGACTACGCCGAGCATGCCGTAGCCTGGATGCTGGCTTGTGTTGTTGTCTTCTGTTTTGCCGTAGCGGCCGTCATAGTACCAGATCACCATGCCTGGGTCGTAAGAGAAGAACGAGTCGCCGCGGCGGAAGTATTTCAGACCTTCGTCCACGCCTTCATGAGAGCGCAGCTCGATCAGGTAGTACGCGTCGTACAATTTTCCTTTGCCATCGAAGTGAACGAAGCCATCCAGTTCGAACTTCAGGTCGCCCTCAGCGTCGTCGGCAAAAATGACTTCGCCGTCCGCTTCCACTTCAAAGTTGTCGAGGTAGAAGCCAGGCAGTGCCAAGCCGCCATCTGTCACGTAGTTGAACTCCACGCGAATTTTCTTGCCAGTAAAATCATTCAGGCTGATTGTTTCCTTTTCCCAGCCTTTGGTGACATCGTCGTATTGCTCTACCGTTTTGCTTTCGCCTGTATCCTCATCAATCACGTTGACATACAGGTAGTCGTAGTCGGTTTCAATCGCTCTCCACGAGTCGAAGCTCATGGACGCCGTGCTTGCCCCGGTCAGATCGATTACGTCCGAAATCATTTTCGTATTCAGGTTGTCGCCTTCATCGGAGAAGTAGGCGTAATCCCCGTCTTTCGGCTGAGTCGGCGGTTCTTTTTCGACCTGCGGCATGTTGAGCTTGATAACTTTTCCACCCATTTCGGTGCTGGAAGCGTCAATCAGGCCAAACGTCTTCTTTTTCTTTTCCAGATCCTTATAATCGAGGACGCGCGGAGCAATCCATTTGCCGCCGTACATTTCCTGCAGCATCATCTTGGACCACGGATCCAGTCCGGTTGGTTGTGTTTGGAAAATTTTACCTGTATGGCTACCAGAAGACATCAGGGACCATGCCCCTACTGGCGAATCGTGTCCTTGTCTCGTCGTATCATACAAATCCGGCAGTCCAAGGTTGTGTCCGTATTCGTGGGCGAAAACGCCAGGTGCGCCGTCTTCCGGCTGAATCATATAGTCGAAAGCTTTCAGGCTTGTGCCTGGGATTTCTACCGGCTTTTTCAGTGTCCAACGGTGCGACCAGATTGCATCTGCATCCTTTCCTGTCTCTTCACCGATACCCGCATGTACGAGCATCAGGTTGTCCAGCATGCCGTCCGGCTCCATCAGATCGCCGTCGCCATCCAGGTCGTACGGGTCGCGCTGGTCGAATTCTTCCTCCCTGCCTGCAATTGCCTTGCCTACAGCTTCCAGCGTTTCTTCGACCAGATCGCGCGGTGCTGCGTCGTTGCCGCTCGAATTGTTTCCGCCGTAATACTTGTAGCTCTTTTCAGCCATCTGCCAGGGAGTGACTACTCCATCTACCGTCCAGCTTCTGCCGGACTGTAAATAGTAGTACTCTGCCATTGTCGTCATGCTGGTGCCTTCTGGCGTCGTATAGCCCTTTTGGTTGAAAAGCATTTCGCGGTAGTGCTTTTCATTGAAGTCCTTCGTCCAGAGCGTGTCGTTTGCTTTCGGCAACTGGTTGTGCTCCCGATCCGGGAATTCAATGAGCGCAACCACAATGTTATCGGTATGTACTCGTTTGGAGGCGCGCAGTTCGCTTTCATCCTGGTCCTCGACCTCTGCCACCCGCTTTGCTGCCTCCGACAAGGCTGCCATTTGGGACTTCTCCGCTTTTTTCCCGAAGGAGGTGGAGTTGTCGATACCATGCGGCACTTTTTTGTCCTTGAGATATTCGAGCAAAGCTTCATTGATTTCTTCCTGATCGGCGTCCTCATCAATAACGCCTTGCTCCATCAACCCTTTTACCAGTCGGTCGATATTGACTGTGGACAAGTCCACCTCCAGGGTATGCTTGTCCTCCTTCGACTTGGCCAATCCCGCTGCAGGTGCAGCCGCAAATGCACTCAGCACGAGTGATGACGAAAATAAAATAGATAAGAACTTCTTGCCTTTCTTCACTGCCGTTCACCCTCTCTTTCTGTCTGTTTGGTTTGGCCGGACTATCATTTCGCCCCCTGTAGTTCCGACTATTCACAATTATTACATACATCTTGATAACAGCCTAAAAATTTCTTTCGACAGAAAATTATCCCTTCGCAAAACGATTTTTCTCTTGAGACATCTGACCTAAAAGGACAAACTGTTTGATTTTCCATTTTTTGTGCTATTTTTCTCAGATTGCAGGAGAAGAAAGACTTCGCTAAGCCTGCCAAAAGTCCTATCGATCCATTGTAGAAATTTGTCGATCAAACACGAAAAATACTTTTTCATCAAACGGTTCGATCCGGTTCTTTTCCATTTTCATTTGCGCATCATAAAAAAGCCGTCGTGCAAGGCCGATCCGCACGACGACAAACTGTCCACCGCCCCCGTCACGCCGGGCATACTTCGGTTCAGCATAGATTGCAGAATATTTCGCAATATTTTTATAATGAGGTTGCTACGCATTATCAATCTCTTTCCACAGGAAAAAGGAGTGGGTCCAATGCAAGACAAAATGTTTGCCCGTTTACAGGAAATTTACCCTGAACTTGTTTCATTCCGGCGTGATCTGCATATGTACCCAGAGCTTTCCTTCAAAGAGGAGAATACAGCCAAAAAGGTAGCGGACAGGCTCGCTTCCTTTGGCATGGAAGTCAAAACAGGGGTCGGCGGCATGGGCGTCGTCGGCTATCTCAAGGGCGGCAAGCCCGGAAAAACCGTCGCCCTGCGCGCCGACTTTGACGCCCTGCCGATTCAGGATGAAAAAGACGTCGAGTATAAATCGCGCATTCCGGGCGTCATGCACGCCTGCGGCCACGACATTCACACAGCAGGGCTGTTGGGTGTGGCGCAAGTGTTGAGCGAGTACCGTGACGAGATTCCCGGAACGGTCGTGTTCCTGCATCAATTTGCCGAAGAGCTGCCACCGGGCGGCGCCAAAGCCATGATCGAAGCAGGCTGCCTGGAAGGCGTCGATGTGGTGTTCGGTGCGCACGTCGCTTCTGACCTGCCAGTCGGCAAGGTCGGGATTACGCCGGGCTATGTAACGGCAGCTGCGGACAGCTTCGAAATCATTTTGTACGGAAAAGGCGGCCATGGCGCTTCCCCGCACCACTCGATCGACCCGATCGTGCTCGGCAGCCAGATCGTGATGAACTTGCAGCAAATCGCAAGCCGTCAGATCGATCCGCTCAAGCAGGTCGTTCTGTCCGTCTGCTCATTCCTTGGAGGCGGCGAAGCCTACAACGTCATTCCCGACCAAGTGCGCCTCAAAGGAACCGTGCGCACGTACGACGAGGAAGTACGCGTCGCAGTGGAGCAATCCATGCGCCGCATCGTAGAGGCGAGCTGCCAGGCTGTCGGCGCGACGTGCGAAATCACGTACGAACGCGGCTACCCTGCCACCTGGAACGACGAAGTGGAAACTGCGCATGTCGAAGCCGTAGCCAAGCGTCTTTTTGGCGACGAAAACGTCTTGAAGATACCGCCGATCATGGGCGGAGAAGACTTTGCCTACTTCGCGCAGGAGCGGCCCGCCACTTTTTTCATGACAGGGGGCCGCAATCCAAAGATCCAGGCGACCTATCCGCACCACCACCCGAAATTCGATGTCGATGAGCGCTCCATGCTCCAGACGGGGCAGTTGTTCATCGGAGCCTTGCTCGCTTACCAGGCGCGTCATCAAGGCTAAGTCCAGAGGCAAGTAACGGCGCTGGCCCGAAATGGCCGACCGCAAGCGGACCAGCGCACATGAAAAAGCCGCTTTCTCCCTTGGGAAAAAGGCGGCTTTTTTCGTCAAAAAAGATTCATGCTCAAGTACCGCTCGCCCGTATCCGGCGCGATGCAGACGACCCGCTTGCCTGCGCCAAGCCGTTTGGCAATCGTAATGGCGGCGTACACCGATGCTCCTGACGACGGGCCGACCAAAATCCCTTCCAGCGCCGCGAGCTTGCGCATGCTGTCCAGCGCGTCCTCGTCTGCAATCTGAATGATCTCGTCGTAAATGCCCGTATTCAAAATACGCGGAATGAAGCCCGGACTGGTGCCGACCAGCTTGTGCGGTCCAGGCTTGCCGCCGGACAGGACGGGGGAGCCTTTTGGCTCGACAACGGCGATGTACAGCTCCGGGAGCTGCTCGCGCAACGCTTCGCCTGTCCCCGTAATCGTTCCACCAGTACCCGCAGTTGCGACAAAAGCGTCGAGCTGTCCGTTCGTCTGCGCCAAAATTTCGCGGGCAGTCGTGACCCGGTGGATATTGGGGTTCGCCTTGTTTTCAAACTGTTGCGGGATGAAGCTGCGCGGAATCTCCTGCGCAAGCTCCTTCGCCTTGGCAATCGCTCCCGGCATCCGCAATTCGCTTGGCGTCAGCACGACCTCAGCCCCGTACGCTTTCAAGATATTGATCCGCTCTTTGGACATGTTGTCCGGCATGACCAGGATCGCCCGGTATCCTTTGGCCGCGGCGTTCATTGCAAGACCAATCCCGGTGTTTCCGCTCGTCGGCTCGATGATCGTATCACCCGGCTGAATCAGCCCCTCCCGCTCGGCTTCCGCGATCAGGTTGTAAGCAGCCCGGTCCTTGACGCTTCCCGACGGATTGAATTTTTCCAGCTTCACCCAAACCTCTGCTGCTCCTTCGGGGACGATCCGGTTCAGGCGAACGAGAGGCGTATTTCCGATCAGCTCTGTAATACTTTCATAGACGCTCATAAAAAAACCTCCCGATCCAAGCCACAAAGGCTGATGTATACGTTTAAGGATAATACAAGAATACCGATCTGAAAATAACAAAATCCGATTCGCTCCGGATACTTCGCTGCTGCATCGAGTCATTTGCGGAGAGCTTGCTCTGTAAAACGGCCCCGGCCAGCTTTCCCGCTTCATCTGACGTCGTGCCACGTAGGCTTTTTACCGGATACACGTCTGGTTCATTCTTTTTGGCAAAAAAAGCCCAGCCTTCCGCCGCATCGAGCCGTCCGAAAGCTGAGCCTGATTTTTTTCACGAGTCTTCTATTTGTGCTAGTAGCCGTACTTGGCCCTCGTCTGTTCGAGCACGGCTGCTGCCTGCTGGTAGAGCTTGTTTGCGGAAGCTTTGACGCTCGCCTGCTCTTTTTCCAGCATGCCGAGCCGCTCATTTGCCTGCGCGATTGCATCAGAGCCTGTCTTGACCGCTTCCGTCAACGCCTTTTCCCGCTTCTCTGCATCTGTCACGCTCGCCTTGATTTCCTCCCACACCGTCTGCGCGTCTTTCATATCCGTCTCCAGCACAGCGATAATGTCCTGCATCCGCTTTTTCTTTTGCGCAATTGTGCTGTCCATGGCGTTCATCCCGTCGACCAGCACCTTCATGCTACCAAACGTCTCGGCCATCACGTCGTATTCCATTTTGCTCAGACCAGGCTGTTTCGCGTATGTAGTCAGCTCGTCCAAAAGACCTTGCAGTTCGACAACCTGGTCTTTGGAAAACTGCAGCTCCTCTGTGAACTGGATTTCCTGCAAATATTGGGCGCTCTCCAGCATATCGGCCGTAAGCCTTCCTGTCTGCTCGACCTTTTTGGCGAACGCGACGCGCGCTGCTTCCTTGGCCTGCTGCTCCTCCAGTTCTTTTTTCTTCTGTGCGGCTTCCTGCTCGACGCTCTTCGTCCACGCCGCCAGGTTGTCGTCATACGTCTGCTTGTCGCTGGCTGTGAGCATGGTTTCTGCCGGCTCGCCTTGCGCAAGCGGCCCCTGGAACAGCAGTCCGTCTGCACTCAGCTTGGCCTGGAGCTTTTGGCCCGTCTTCTTTTCTTGAAGAGTGAGCGTATTGTTTTCCATCGTCCCCGTCCAGACGCTTGTCTCGGTTTGCAAGCGCGGAATCGTATCCTCGACGAGCAGCTTGGACAACGTCACTTCAACATTGACCTGGCCATTTTCCGCTGTTGCCTTCGCGTACACCATTCGGCTGTTGTCTTCGTACAGGTATCCTTCGGCCAGCGCAACAGGCCCCAGCAAACGATAGCCCCAAAAGCCCAACACAATGACAAGCAGTAGTGCGATCCCCTGTAATAGACGTTTGTTTTTCCCCTGCATCTTGCGACCCCTCATCCGCTGTTTTCTGTTTCCTTTGGCCTGTTTTTTGCCAAAACACGCCATAGTTTCATCATACATGAACCGCCTGCCGAAACTATATGAGTCGAAAGGCCAATTCCTGAAACATATGGCTCGGAGGCATTTGAATGTTTTCAGCACCAGCAGGCACGAATGATTGGCAACTAAACAAAAGGTGTTGCCGTCTATGGGGTTTCATCATCTGCTCCATCGGGAAATCAGAAGCTGCTTGCTGCCCTATCTGTTTTTTTGTTTCCTTTCAAGGCTGACGTTGCAAGGCTTTTGCTGGATTGAAGGAAAAAAAGAATACGAGACAAAATGGCGCGAGAGCCGCTACTTGTAGAAAAAGTGCCTGGACATGCAGAATCAACCAAATTTTGGTATGATTAAAAGATACAGGACTTATCCGACAAAGCAGGTGATTCGATTGATGAATTTTTTGCTCGATTCCCCAACGCTCGTGATGCTACTGCCTTTGCTGTTGTTTTTGCTCTTTAACGTGATAAACATCCTCATCAGCATCTGGGCCTACCGCGATTCACGGCGCAGAGGCAACAGCAAGGAATTTTCCGTTATTGTGCTGATTGCGCTGCTTTTTTTCCCGGTGATCGGGTTGATTGTGTATTTGATTATACGGAAGGATTAGGCAAAAAAATCTCTCGCTTCTGCCAAGGCGGAAATCTGCCGAACATTCACACCCCACTTCCCCAAATAAAAAAACCCTCCCTTCCGACCATAGGAAGAAAAGGGAGGCTGGGTGGACTGGGTTCAAATCTCTAGTTCACCAAGTCGAACGAGTTCGACTACTCCCTGAGATCGACCTTTGACACCTGATTTTTGCATGACATTCGTGATGTGTTTTGAAACACACACAGATTTCAAAAATGGCTCGAATTAACAAAGGTCAAACAACGTCTGCTGAATATTCACTTCTCTTTTATCCCGACTGCTAATTTGAGTAATCTCAACAGAAATGCCAGGTACATACTCATCTAACAGTTTAAAGTTATCTATTTTCGGTGGTTTTAATGTATATAAACCTTCTTCCCAATAACTAATCATCTCTGAACGAAGTTCCATTAAAAGTCTGCCAAGTGCATTAGTACCTACCAACAGTTCATTACTATGAGGAATCGCTCCCCAAAATGCATCTCGTTTAGATTCCTCAACAATCGGTAGGTTCTTCGTTGATAAAAGCAATATAGAAAAGCTTTGCCAATTTTGTAGTAATTTCACTCTTATGCACCATCTCATCACTTGTATCCGAATGTCGTCCCAATCTTTTCTTGAATACTCCCTAAATGCCTTACTTTTCATCTTTGCTGTCATTGGACTCTTTTCAGAAATTATTTTTCTTTGTATTTCAGGGTTATCTGGGTATCTACATGCCTGATACAATGCTTCAGAGGAGTAAATACTGATTTTCCCAATTTTAATTGGAAATCCTGAAGCCATATTAGATAATCCACCAAATTCCTCTTTTGTTTTTCTAAATACTATTGCTTCACTACGTTTATAGACTCTTTTTTCCATCTCGGTTTTCAATCTTAGAAAACCTCCGTTCGTCACCAATTAGTCCTACGTGGAAATAGTGGTAACCATTGGTTGAGTGGATATTCTTTATCCAGATCACCCCACCATAAGACTAACGGACAATTATTAGGGATATTTCTGTATGTAATAAAAAGCGAACCAAATCCCAAGGTACAATTAAAATTATAACCCATTGGCATCATTGAATGGTTTGGATTCTCAGAGAGATTAAATATTTCTATCCCCTTCTCCAAAAATGCCTTTTCAACCAGATACCTTGCTTCAAGTGAGCTAAAAAGAGTTTCATTCGTTGGTTTATCTGGGTCCCTAAAAAAATTAAAAGGCTTCCAGTTTTTCTTACGTCTTTCCTCTTCCAAGAAGCTAATAAAATCATCGATTAACGAATTGTTTTCGATCTTTGTCGGCCAACAGCATTCAAATTTCCCTTTTGCCCACCTATCTAAATGAAACTCATGAAAACGCCAAAAAGTAAACTTAATATTTTTAGGACCTAGAATGGGACTGTAAAATATTTTGTGTAAACTCTCATTCCACATTCCATTACAATGAAACAAAGTGAGGTTGAGAGAACACTTGGGACTCATTCCAAAAGACCAGCTGCGCCAACTTATCAAAGAACACAACTTGCAAACCATGGAGGATGTTCAAAAAGCCCTGAAGGACATTTTTGCAGAAACACTGCAAGAAATGTTGGAGGCCGAATTGGATACCGAATTGGGCTATGCCAAGCATGACAGCAAGCAGAAGCAGACGAAAAACAGTCGGAACGGCTATAGCAAAAAAACGGTTACGTCTGAGTATGGGGAGTTGGATCTCACGATTCCCCGTGATCGTCTTGGAGAATTTGAACCTGCGATTGTCAAGAAACACCAGAGACATGTAACGGGTATTGAAGATCAAATCGTCTCTATGTACGCCAAAGGCATGAGCACACGGGATATTCAGGATCATTTGCACAATCTGTATGGACTTGAGGTATCCCCGACCCTTATCTCCAACGTAACAGCTAAACTGTTACCTCTTATCAAGGAATGGCAAAATCGCCCGCTGCAAAGTGTGTATTCCGTTGTTTTCATGGATGCCATTCATTTTAAGGTAAAACAGGACGGGCAAATTATCAGCAAAGCCGCCTATATGGTCATTGGCATTGATTTGGAAGGCTATAAGGACGTTCTTGGCATCTGGATCGGAGAAAACGAGTCAGCCAAGTTCTGGCTACATGTGTTGACGGATCTGAGAAATCGTGGCGTTCAGGACATTTTGATTATCTGTGTAGACAATTTAAAAGGCTTCAGCGAAGCCATTGCAGCCAGCTATCCGCAAACGGAGGTTCAAAAATGTATCATCCACCAGATCCGCAATTCCATCAAATATGTGTCGTACAAGGATTTGAAGAAGATTACTACGGCCTTGCGTCCGATCTATACGGCCCCAACGGAAGAGGCGGCTCTCCTGGAATTGGATCAATTTGAGGAGACCTGGGGAAAACAGTATCCCCTGATTGTCCGGTCGTGGCGGAGTAACTGGGATGAACTGGCGACCTTTTTCAAGTACTCCCCTGAGTTGCGCAAGCTCATCTATACAACGAATATGATCGAAAGCTACCATCGACAACTTAGGAAGGTGACAAAGGGAAAAAGTATCTTTCCGACGGATGAATCGCTACTCAAAATGCTATATTTGGCGACGATGGATGTCATTCGGAAGTGGACAGGGCGGGTCCAAAATTGGGGGCAAATCCTTCTCCAGTTGACTGTACATTTCCCAGAACGGGTACAGATTCGATGAAGGGCTTTACATGGAGGGGGCGGGCATGATAGGCTACTTTGCCTTGCGATGGTGTGATCTTCTCCATCGCCCAATCGCAAGAACTCATGCCCGCCAGTGGCTCCATGTCAAGCCCGACATATGAAGCATCGTTTTCACGTTTACACAAAAATCTTGAAAGACTCCCTAGAATCTTTTGAAGTTGTTTGTAAACGTAGTCGAAATTCCCGTTATATAAACCAAAAAAAATCAGATGAAGTGTTGAATTTTCTTTTGCTTCGTTAGCCCAAGCCTCAATATCTCTGTGAACCCTGTTTCCAGTAAAAAAACAGTCATCTAAATATATGTATACATCAGAGTCTGGGCTATTGCCACATTCTTCTGTATAGATACCAAACTTCTCTACTAGAAGCTCGTCAAAAAGCTCCAAAAGTTCCTTTTGACTATTTCCCTTAAGTTGAATATTTAAGAATCTTACTTTATCATAATTATTCTCAAAGTCATGGCCGAATATTTCTTCTTTTTCCAATAGACTTTCCAAGTAAGTTTTAGCTGCATCCCTCGAAACATAATATTTCTTCAGTATTAAATCTAATTCGGATAGGATTGTTTCACGATATATATCATCGAATTGGTTAATCCAATTATGGACACGTTCCGGTGTGATAATCCCTCCACCTTGATAATCTTTAACGGTATCTACGATTGAATTAATCAGTTTTTCGTTTACTTTGACACTCAAGCTAACCCCACCTTTATAACTAAATAACTAACAAAAAGGCATATATACAGTGCTTTTGAATCAAAAATATCAAATGAAACTTAAAAAATTTGTAACATTTTGTCGAATAAACAAAAAAAACCTCCTTACGTAATTAGAGTCTGCTGAACGGTTTTCAAACCACAAAAACGTTTCCGAAACCAGGAATTTTATACGAAAGAAGGCGGTTTAACCAGAAGGCAAAAAGATCCCGCAGCCTGCGCTCGAGATTCATCACCAGGAGTTGTAGCGCGATGACGGTTTCGCTTGTCTTCGCAAGGCATGTTCGAATACGGCAAAGCCCATACGTGCGCTTACCCTCACCAAATTTGCCTTCAATGGCGTTGCGTTTACGTGCATCTTGTCTTGCGTCTCGCCGTTGTTCCGTCGCTTCTTCGCCTTGTACCGGACGGCCAAGCGCAGGACCGCTCAAACGAATTCCGTGCGTTTTGCAAAATGCCCTGTTTTCCCGGGTGCGATAAATTTGATCAGCGAGTACCCGCCTTCGGGTAACAACCAAAGCGTCTCTTGTACGCTTCTACAGATTCGATCAGCGTCACCCCTTCGTTGAAGTTGTCCCATGACAGACGCTCCAGAAAAGCATAGCCGTTCACCATGCTGACCGATACTTTGGCGCCAAACTCTACTCGCGCTTTCGCTTTGCCGCGTACGACCGGGCGGACATGCGGTTGATGGATGCTCACGATTCGATCTTCGATCTGATGCGTTTTGCGTTCAAACATCATGCGTTGCTGTCGATACAGTTCCTGAATCACAAGCAAGTCGCGATATGGTTTCCGGCTCAAAAGTGTCAACGGCTGCCGTGAGGCCATGTTGCGGATAATTTGAAGGTTACGTGCTACATACCGAAGTTGCTTGCTGATCGCTCGACGAATCACCTTGCCGTTTGCACGACGCTGTTTGGCCACGGCCAGGTACTCCTTTCGTGCTTTCCCCCGATAAGTCCGTGGTTTGCGGGCACGACCAATCTGCGGAGCATGTAACGTGTCGATGATCTCCTCCAGTTTCTCACGCGCCTCATTCAGCAAGTTCAAATCGGTTGGGTACGCCACATCCGCCGGGGCACATGTGGCATCCAGCAACAAGACACCCTGGTTCGGATCTTCCTGGGATGTTGCGTGACGCTTGGTCGTACGTTTCCCTTTGGAGTTTCTACCGGATTTCGGTTCATCGTCACGGTCGGAATCTGATGTCGATTTGGCGGCCTCGACGGCGATGATCTCGTTGATTTCGCGGAGAACTTGCTCACCCAGACGTTTGCGAAAATGCGTCATGAGCGACGGGTTGTGAACGTTCGTCAAAATGTTGACACTTTGCTCAACATAAAGTTACCCACATGACAGATTAAACAAACTCATCAAGTTCTCACCTATTTGCAAAGATTTTTGAGGAGCCGAAGCTCGTCAAGGGCTTGTGTAGCAAGGGGTTTACCCTTTATCCTTGATGAGCCTTGGGCTGGATCGGCTACACTAAGTTGGACAGAAAAAATAAGGGCTTGTAGAATAAACCTATCATGTTAAGGAGCGGATCTCTACAATGCCTAAAAAACAACGTCGCACGTTCACAACCGAGTTTAAAACTCAAATGGTGAAGCTGTATGAAAACGGAAAAACAAGAGCGGCAATTGTGGAGGAATATGACCTCACAGCTTCTGCCCTGGACCGCTGGATCAAGCAAGCACAGACAACCGGTTCTTTCAAGGAAAAGGACAATCGTTCATCAGAAGAAGAGGAATGGATTGCTTTGCGAAAAGAGAACCAACGTCTGAAAATGGAGGTAGATATTTTAAAGCAAGCCGCGCTGATCATGGGACGAAAGTAGCTATCATAAAGAATAATCGTGATAAATACTCGGTATCAGCAATGTGCGACGTCCTGCAAATCGCAAGAAGTACGTTCTACTATGAAGCGAAAGAACGAGCAAAGGAAGAGGAAGTAACCGAAGCGATTGTGGAGATTTTCCAAAAGAATCGTAAGGCCTACGGGACACGAAAGATCAAAGTTAAGCTCCAGGAACGCGGACTCGTCGTCTCCAGACGACGGATTGGTCGGATCATGAAAGAGCAAGGACTCGTTTCCACCTATACCGTGGCTCAATATAAGCCCCATAAAACCGCTTGTAATGAAGCAACGACGGGAAATGTTCTGGATCGAGAATTCGATCAGGAGGAGGCAAAACGCTTCGTCGTCAGCGATCTAACGTATGTGAAGGTCCAGAACCGATGGCATTACATTTGTGTGTTGGTCGATTTATTCAATCGAGAAATTATTGGGCATAGTGCAGGTCCGAACAAGGACGCTGCACTGATTTCCCGCGCTTTTGCGACGGTACAAGGTGATTTACGCCAAATTCAGTGGTTTCATACTGACCGTGGTAGCGAGTTCAACAATCAAAAGATGGATGAGCTTTTGGAGACGTTTGGAATCGGCCGATCACTAAGTATGAAGGGCTGTCCGTACGACAACGCTGTGGCAGAAGCCACCTACAAGATCATGAAAACAGAGTTTGTGAATCAGATGAAGGGAATGTAAATTTTTTTGTGTAAATGGGTTTTTAACAGGTGAATGGCTACTTCAACGGCTTTACATGGAGGGGCGGGCATGATAGGCTCGCTAGCCATGCGATGCAGTGATTTACAGGCATCGCCCAATCGCAAAGAATCATGCCCGCAGAGGCTCCATGTCAAGCCGCCCCAACAGCCCCTTTATGCAGATAGTTCCCCTTGCAAGCGGTCTCCGAAATGGATGGCCAGTTGCGATATACATTCTTTCCAGCTTCGAAGGGGCATGGTCCATTTCTTTGAAGCCTCCATGGTTGCCAGATAGATGATTTTCCGTAAGGCATCGTCGGTTGGATACGCCGTTTTTGTTTTGGTGACCTTACGAAGTTGCCGATGATACCCCTCAATAATATTCGTTGTATAAATCATCTTACGGATTTCGGGGGGATAGCTGAAATAGGCGGTCAATTCAAGCCAGTTGCTTTCCCAGGAGCGAATAATGATGGGATACTTCTTCCCCCACTTGTCTTTGAACATGGCAAATGCTGATTCGGCCTCTTCCAACGTAAGAGCTTGATAGACTTTTTTTTAATCTGCCAAAACGGCCTTTTCTTCCTTGAACGGTACATATTTCATCGAGTTGCGAATCTGGTGAATGACGCACAATTGAATCTGTGTTCTTGGGAACGCTGCGTTGATTGCTTCGGAGAAGCCCGCCAGTCCATCCTTGCAGGCGATCAAGATGTCTTCTACACCACGACTTTTCAGATCTGTGCACACATTGAGCCAGAAGCTCGCACTTTCGTGCTCGCCGATCCAGATGCCCAAAATGTCCTTATGACCAGACATCGAAATGCCGAGAACGCTGTAAGCTGCTTTGTTGACGATTCGATTTTCTTGACGGACTTTAAAATGGATGGCATCCAGAAACACGATGGGGTAAACCCGATCCAGCGGTCTGCATTGCCATTCTGCCACCATTGGCATAATCTTGTCGGTCACCTTGCTAACCATCGCAGGAGATACATCGATTCCGTACAGATCCTTCATGTGTTCCTCAATGTCTCGTGTAGACATTCCTTTAGCATAGAGTGCGATAATTTGCTCCTCCAAGCCATTTGTGGTAGTTTCATGCTTCTTCACAATGTGAGGTTCAAATTCGCCGTTACGGTCACGAGGCACACGAATTTCTGTGTTCCCGAACTTTGTCTTTAGCGTCTTTTTACTATACCCATTCCGACTATTTCCTGAATGATCCCCATCGGTACTATGTTTGGTATAGCCCAAATGGGCATCCATTTCAGCTTCAAACAACTGCTGGATGGTGTCACGGAACAAATCTTTCAGCATGGTGTGCACGTCTTCGATGGTACGGCAATCCTTCGCTAACTCCTTGATCGTCATGTCTCTTTTGTCTTGCATAAATGATCATCTCCTTAATGGGAAGTTTAACCATTTACACAAAACTTTTTACGCTCTCCAGATGAACTTCCAGAGTCTTCGTCATCTGGAGCTGGAATTATCCGATTACGTGAACTGGTTTAACAAGCATCGTATTCATGGCACCTTAGGCTATATGACGCCTGTTCAGTATCGCCAAGAAGCCCTTATAAAAATTGTCTGATTTAGTGTTGACAATCCAGGCTAGGAAATAAAATGCTACATTGTGTGAAATAAAGCATCGTAGGTGGTTAACTCGATGATGAGCGTTTGCCCCCAAAAAAGGGCAACTTTTTGATTTGCATTCACAAAAATAGTTTCACTTTTCCTTTTTCCCCCACCTTTCTACTCAGATTCTGTGCACCGTGCACCAAAATAAAAAAACCCTCCCTTCCGACCATGGGAAGAAAAGGGAGGCTGGGTGGACTGGGTTCAAATCTCTAGTTCACCAAGTCGAACGAGTTCGACTACTGCCTGAGATCGACCTTTGACACCTAATTTTTGCATGACATTGCTGATGTGATTGCGCACAGTCTTTTCGCTGATGAAGAGTTGTCCGGCAATCTCTTTTGTTGTCTTATCTTGGACCAAGAGTTCAAACACTTCTCTTTCGCGATTCGTTAACAACGGCTTGGTTTGGTCGCTACCCTTCAATCGTGCCACCCCTCCTTGTGGGCTCTACAGGAACAAGGTTGAGGGATTACAGAGTCACCTTATCCTATGATGGGGGGTGGGTGATGGTGCCGGAATTTCAAGGTTTTAGGCTTTTGCCTTACATCCTATTCAGAAAATGGGCAATGGGTTCCGAAACACCACCAAAGAAACGTGTTTGCTATCTCGCCATCCGGAAATTTGTTTCGTATCGACGGGAGGCGAGTCGACTCTTTTTCAAACAGACTCCGTCCCGACGGCTTGGGAAGGCTGGCGTCGGAACCCTAGGCCAACACCGCCCCCAACACTTCAGCCTATTCAAGTAGCGTGCTTGCTGCTCCCTTCCTACCCGCTCCTTTTTCGGCTGCTTTGCGGGCATGCTTGCCTTGGGACAAATCACAGCCAAAAGCCCCGATCCATTCCTGATCGGGGCTTTCATGCGTTACCGTCCAGTTTTAAATAAACGGCGTCCGGTGATACGTCTGCTCATACTTTTCACGCAATCCCTTTGCCAGCAGGGTAAACGAGCCGACCGCAAAGACGAAGGCAGCGAGCGGTGTGAGGAAAATCCAGGTGTAATTGCTGTACACAAATCCTCGGTACGATCCGAGCAACCCTGCCCACTCGTGCGTAATCGAGTGAAACAGGACAGGGTCCGTCGTCATTTTCGTCCCGCCCACGAACAGGTCGAACATCCCCAGAAGCCCCATCAAGGTCATGATCGCAACCATTTCCGTCACCAAAATAATGATGATCTGCTCCTTCAAATGCGGGAGAATATGCCGGAAAATGATTTGCTCGCGGCCCGCTCCGAGTGAGACGGCGGCAAGAACGTACTGCGATTCCTTGATCTGCTCCGTCTTTTGCCGGATGGAAGAAACGACAGATGGCGCCCCCAGTATGCCGACGACCAGGACGAAAAACAAAACAAGGGTTGACGTCGGCAGCTGTGAATTGATGCTGATTCCCATCAGCAAAAAGTAGACCGGAATGAAAATGGGCATGTAGCTCCAGGCATTTTCAATCGCCAGCCACCACCGCTGCGGCTTGTCCTGCACGCCAATGTACAGACCGAGAATGGTTCCGATCGACAGGCGCACGGCGGCCACCGCCAGCGTGACGAACACGGTGTAGGGCGCACCGTGAAGCAGCATGGTCAGCAGGTCATACCCCCATTTATCCGTCCCCAGCCAATGCTCTGCAGATGGAGGCAGCGGCGGTGCGATAATGACCGTTTTGCCATCTACGACCTCGTTGCGAAGCTTTTCTTGAAAGTCCAGATCATACGGCGCGATATAAGGCCCGATCAGACCGATGATGACGAGCAGGGTCACCAGGATGCTGCCTGTCCACAAAGACCAGTTGAATCGTTTTTGCATAGAAGACAAACCTCACTCGTTCCGAATAAAAATTGCGTTATTTGTAAACAACCACCCGTTCAAACAAGTACAAAGCCGCGCGGATGAGCACGTAGACCAGAAGCGAGAGCAAAATAATCCCGAGCAGCCCCATCACCGCCGCGTTAAACTGGTAGCCGCCGCCTTTGCTGAAAATAAAGCGGGTCAACCCGACCACGTTGAGCAAATACTCCACGATGAACAGATTCGCTACGGTAATGGCGATTGTCTTTTTCAAATCCGCGATGAGAAACGGCTTGATATTTTTGTAGACGTGATGGATGAGCACGTGCCAGATGCCCATCCCTTTGGCGAGCACTGTCTTGATGTAGTCCTCGCCGCCGATTTGCGCGTACTTGAGACTGACTACCTTCATCAAAAAAATGGTGGGCCCGATGGCGAGAAGCGTCATCGGAAACCAGTCGTTGGTAGAATCGCTGGTAGGCGACAACGTGATAACCCGAATGTTCGTCCACTTGTAAAACGCAACAGCTGCCAAAATAGACATAAAAATCAGAATAAAATCAGGAATCGTGGATACGAGATTCAATATCTTTTGCAGTTGACGAACCGCACGGAAGCGCTGCAAAAACAAGCCGAATACGAGACTGGCCACAACCGCGATGCTGACACTGGAAAACAGCAGCTTGAACGTATTCAAGGCAAACGGAACAATATCTTCTGCAATGCTTCTCTCATTCTCGCCCAAATAGTACGTCCCGAGAGAACCACTCGCCAACTGCTGGATCAAATAGACGGTGTGAACGACGATCGCCCCCGGCTCGAAGACAATTTCTTCTTTCACCGTATATAGCATAAACGGCCCGCCACAGACGACGATCACCAGGAAGAACATCCCAAGCAGTTGTTTCACATACGACAAGCACTCCTACCCCCTTACTAATTCCAACAATACACCATCTATAAAAAATCATCTACACAACCAAAAATATTTTATGTTTTTTTATATTTCAGATAATAGATCATGCAAGCGCATGCAAAATGAAGGGGATAGGCATGAACCAGCCTGGTTGCACACAACAATCGTCAACGACTCTCTCCTTCTTAAAAGGCACAAGTCTTGCTTTTTTGCTTTGTCCGAAGTCTCGATGCCTCGCTATGCTGCCCTTCTGCTGGATCCGAAAACAAAAACTCCTTCCTATACAAAAAAAGACGGCCTTTAGCCGCCTCTACCGAATAACGATCATTTGAATTTCCATTCGCCCCATGTCGTGCAGTTCGAGCGGAGCTGTCAGCGCTGTCCCTGACACGTCCTGCAAATCATGATGCTGCAAAAACGATGGCGGCGTAATGTCAACGAACACTCCGCGATTGGACAAAAGCGTGCTTGCGTTGCCTGAGATCATGTTCCCCAACTCGGAAATCGCACTTTTTCCGAGCTCATCCATCTCCTGCACAGGATAACCACCCATCATGGCAGAGACAATACGCAAAGCCAACTCCTCTTGCAGACCAAACAACACGTCACCTTGCAATTGACCTGTCATCCCGATACGAAGCCAGGTGTGACCTTCCGAATTGCTCCATTCTTTTTCAGCTGGTTCCCCCCGAGAAATCCCCACGTTGCACACTTGTTGAATCACAGAGGAGGCTGATTCAAGAAACGGATCTAGGTATTGGACTATCATTTGCGATCTCTTCCTTTCCCGGGCAATTATCTCTGCTATAGGACTATCATAATGTCGACATTTGGCAGATGCAAGACTCTCACAAAAAGTTAATAGGCAAAAGGTCACTATCTCCACAAACTCCAGGAAACAAATCCTCTACTTTCGCATCATGCCTTTTGGTATAAATAGCTGAGCAGGTGCGCAAATCAAGCACTTCTACCCCGACCTCATGCCTGCTTAGCTGCCACATGGGCAAGCCGAGCCGCTCAAACGCAAATACCGTATCGCCAAACGCCAGGCACTCCCTGATGCATCGCTCGTCCGGGTAGCTCTCATCAGCTTCGAGCAGGTGGACAGGCTCCAGGCCAAACTGCTGCAGCAGGTGCAGCCGATCCATCCTCTGTTCCTTGCCGCGTTTCCCGGTACGTCTTCTCGGCGACAGCAGCGGAAACTCTCTCATTACATATTCCCACTTAATTCCGTGATAAAACATCGAAATGTGTTTCCCTCCAAAAGAGCAGGCCCGGCACAAGCGTTCATCCGCTGTACCGGGCCATCCCTACTGCCTCTTTTTCCCGATTACGTTCACCTCGGCACGCGCTTCCCGTCCCAGCGAATCCGTCGCAACTACGGTCAATTTTTGCTTGCCTTCCTCAATCCGGTCCAGTACCAGTCGGAACCCACCCCGGTCGTTGACGTCGGCAGGCACCATTTTCTCTCCGTACGTGATTCGCAAGCTGATTGGACCGGCTCCCGTCACCTTGCCCTCAATCGGCAGGGCCTCGCCTTCCCGGCCTTCCACCTGTTTGTTCACCAGCTTGATTGTGGGAGCAGCGATTGGCCTCGCCCGGTAGTTCAGCCGCTGCTCACCCTGGCTGAGTACGACCGTACCTGCGCTCGCATCCACGTACGCGTACAACAGCAGTGTGCTCTGGTTGCCTGCTCCATCTTTTCCTTCGATCAGGACGCGGTTTTCTCCTTGCTTCATTGGCAAAATATGTGTCAAATTTTTAAGAACCGGGATTTCCAGTTGGTCTTCCTCAAAATTGGTGACAATCTGGCCGTTGACGCTCGCCTGTCCTTTGTACGTCTGATCGCGGTACTGGAAGCGAATCGGAACGAGCATCGTTTTCGTTGCCGGGTCATACTGAATGTCCTCTGTCCCGTCGTTTTGCAGCTGGAGCATCGGGGGAGTCGTGTCGACGATGATTCGTTGCGTGAACTGCCGCGTATTGCCGTACATGTCAGAAGCGCTGTACACCACGTAGTTCAGCCCTTCCTGCAGCCGGAGAATCGTTTCAAACGAGCCGTCTGTCTCCAGCTTCACAGGTGTCTTGTTGATTGACAGCCGCACCCGATCAAGCAGTTCCTCGCCCGTTACCTTCCCGCGCAAAGCGACATCCGGCTGTCTGGATATTTTCAGGTAGCTGAACAGATCGTCGGGGAATTCCACGAACGGCGGGATGGTATCGCTTTTCCCGTTGATGTTCGCCACGCTGATGTTCCCGGCGTAATCGAAGGCGACTACGCTCATTTTTTTCTCCGGCTGATTGATGATGGTGCTGGTAATTTTCGGCGAGTACGGGCCACCTGCTTTTTTTCCATTTACGTAAAGCAGATAGCCTTGCACGTCTTTATCGCGGCTGCTCCACTGCACCTTGTTGCCGGACAGCGAAACGGTGATGACAGGCGGTTTCGTGTCGACCCGGATCGGCAGCGTCATCGTTTGCCAATTGGCATCGCGCCCGTCGATTTTCGCCTTGATGACAAACTGATAGGCTCCATCCGGCGCCTGCACATAGCTGCCTTTTTGCGGCGAAAAAATTTTGCCATCCCAGCTCCACGCCTCCCGCTCGGTGTAGTAGTAAGGCGTGCCCAGCTTGGACTGATCGTACTTGCTGACCTTCTCGTCCCGCACCAATGTCCGTACAGGCTTGCCGGACTGATCCGTTACCTCCACGACTACTTGCCGGGCGTTGCGCAAAAACGTAATCGACGGAGCTGCGACATCGTAGTGTCCGTCTCCGTTCGGGGAAAAGGCAATCTGGCCTGGATCGATCTGCACGGTTCCGTCTTCTTTTACCCCGGTCACGCCCAAATAATCGCGGTAGCGCCATTTGTCGTTGCGCTTGTCGTGATACCAGGTCGTTTTGACGCCGGTTCGTTTTTCCTGGCTGCCCGCCTCCCACAAAGGCTGATCCATGATCCGCGGCTCGTCCCAGTCGCCGAAAAAGCCGAAGTAAGGCACGCGCAAAACCGGCAACGATTTATCTTCTGGTGCAAACGAGATAAACCCTTCGGCAAACTGATTGCGGGTTGCTCCCTGCGGGATGGTGAGCGTTACCTTTACCTCGGCACGCTTGCCAGGCGCCACCGTTACCTTCGGTGCGGAAAAGCGCAGCTGCGCTCCTGTGAGCGCGGTTGCTGTGAGCATGTTCAAGCCGTCCTTGCGCAAGTCGGTCATGACGCCAAATTCGTCCTGGAGCTGGTACGTGATCGGCTTTTTCCCGAACTTGTTATCGACAAACAGGGAAAACGTCGTCGTGTTCCCGATCTCGCCCAGCGAGACACCTGCCTTGCCTTTGCCATCGACTACGACCGCCGGTGTCTGGATCGCTTTGGCGATTTGCAGCAAGCCTGCCCCTTGAACGCGCGGGCTGTACGGGTATTTTTTCCCTTTGGCCTTGTCGGAAGCAGCCTCGCTCACACGTGGGTCCAGGATCGGTTCGGCTGTGTTCATCGCCGCTGCCTTCAGCGTCTCGACGAGCGCTCTGCCTTGCAGGTTGCGCCCCTGCTTTTGGTAAGCCTGCTTAAGCAGCGCCATCCCGCCTGCTACGTGCGGTGTCGCCATGGAGGTACCGCTTTTCACGGCGTACTCCGAATCGCGGACGAGCGACAAAATCCCTCCGCCCGGTGCCGCAATCTCCGGCTTGAACTGCAGGTCCGGAGTCGGCCCCCAGGAGGAAAAGCCGGAAATCGTTCCTCCGTCCGGGTAGGGCATCGGGTTTTGCGCGTATTCGCCATCGAAGGTGACTGTCACTTTTTTCCCCTTTTTCACCGCTTGGGCCAACTGCTCGCCCATCTGCTTCAGCACCGCCACCGCCGGAATTTGCTTCAAATGCTCCGCGCTAATGATGAGCGGCCCTGGCTCGTTGTTGTAAATAATCGCGCCGACGGCTCCCGCTTCTTTGGCAAGGCGGAGCTTTTCATCAAAGGTAGTATCTCCGCGCTCCAGCAGCACGATTTTTTCCTTGACCGATACGTTGTAGTCTTCTTTTTTTCCTTTTCCCATGTAAACAAGCGGATACGGCTTCACCAAAGACGCAATCGGATTGAGCGCAGACCCGCCTTCCACGTGGCCAGGCAAGTAGACGACGCGTTCCAGCCCTGGCACTCCCTGAACGCTGAAGCTGTGGCCGGCAAGTGTCGTCGCGTTGACGGAAGCGACAGAAAACGCATCCGGGCTAAGGCCAGGAGAACCGATCATCGCGACATCCGGATTTTGCGCCCTTACTTTGTCGCTGCCGAAGTACGAGTCGTTCCCCGCTGCCGCCACGACAATGACACCGTTGTCCACCGCCTTTTTCACGGCCATTTGCTCGATGTTCGACTCGTCTACATATCCGGCGGCGGAACCAAGGCTGAGGTTGATGACATCGGCTTTTTTGGCGATCGAATCGTTAATGGCAAACAAGATCGACTCACTCAAGCCCGGTACTTCCCCTTGGTAGTTGGAAAACACTTTTTGGCTCAAGATTTGCGATTCCGGCGCGACGCCCTTGACTTTGCCGTTGGCGGCGATGATGCCCGCGACATGGATGCCGTGCTGTGATTCAGCTACGTCCTCGGTGGTCTGATTGCGGTCTGCCCAGTTGAAGCCCGGAATCACTTTTTGCGCTGAGCCTGACTTTTGCACAGCCAGTCGTTTGTCGCGCGGCGGCGGCAAATCAGGGTGCTGCGGATTCACCCCGGTATCTATGACCGAGATGAGCATTCCTTCCCCTTTGACCCCTGCTTCCTGCCAGGCGCGCTTTGCTTCGATCATCTCCAATGTTGACGATGGGGCAGTTGCCGCCTTTTCGCCCATGACGACATGCTCGGAACGCTGCCACTCGTTGGCCCATTCGGCCCGAACACGATTTTCAGCCTCGCCCGTCGCATGACTTGTATGTGATTGCTCCTTCATTTCCGCCAAATCGCGCATGACCACATTGTGCAAGCTGATGGCGTCGCCGTATGCGGAAACATCCGCCCTTGTATGGCCCACTGTCGTTACGGGAAGCAAAACCAACACTAACCCTAAGCTCATCACCTGTTTTTTCATCGTTTGCCCCCTTGTTGGAAGTACACCCATTATGTATCAGTTTTCACTGGGAGCCGCCTGGGTATTCCCGTCTTTTGCCGAAGGTTGACAAAACAGGTGAATCCGCCTATATTTAAATGCGTTAAATATTTTTCATCCGAAATTTTATGCAACTACGCTGCAAGGAGCTGAAATCAGCATGTCTTCTCCTTCCACCGAATCCATTGACCGCCTGCAAGAAGCTTTTCGCACTATTATGCGCACCCTGGGACCGCAAATGGCAGAGCCGGTTCCCGGATTGACAGGCGCGCAATTTTACATTCTCTATCAGTTGGAACAACGGCAAAGATGTACCGTCGGAGAATTGGCCGATTCCATGATGGTCAAGCCGAGTGCGATTACCGCGATGATCGATCGGCTGGACAAGCACGGCTACGTCAGCCGGGATCGCAATGAGGAAGACCGCCGCGTCGTCCACATTAGCCTGTTGGAACCCGGGAAAAAAATTTTGGCCCAGGCGAAGCAGGCACGGCTGGAAACACTTCGGCAATTGTTTTCCCATCTCAGCGAAGAAGAGTGTGAGCAGTTCGTGCACCTGTTTGAAAAACTGGCAGCCGCCGCTGTCGCTGACGCAAGAAAAAAAGACGTGCATTCCGGATAACCGGTGCACGCCTTTTTCTTTTTCCAACCGATTAGGAGAAGAAGAACTTCTTCACGGCATGTTTGGTTGTTTCTTTGTTCATATGCGCAATCGAGGTAGTGAGCGGGATGCCTTTTGGACAAGCTTGCACGCAGTTTTGCGAGTTACCGCAATCACCGATACCGCCGTCTCCCATCAAGGCTTCCAGACGCTCATGTTTGTTCATTTGACCAGTTGGATGCTGGTTGAACAGGCGAACCTGCGAGATGGCAAACGGTCCAATGAACTCGGACTTCGCGTTCACGTTCGGGCAAGCCTCCAGGCAAACCCCGCACGTCATGCATTTGGACAGTTCGTACGCCCATTGGCGTTCCACTTCCGGCATGCGCGGACCTGGTCCCAGATCATGCGTACCGTCGATTGGAATCCATGCTTTTACCCGTTTCAGCGCATCGAACATGCGGCTGCGGTCAATCGACAGGTCGCGCTGTACAGGGAACGTGCTCATTGGCTCCAGGCGAATTGGCTGCTCCAGTTTGTCAATCAGTGCGGAGCAAGCCTGGCGTGGTTTTCCGTTGATGACCATCGAGCAAGCGCCACATACTTCTTCCAAGCAGTTCGATTCCCAGTTGACCGGAGAGGTTTTTTGGCCTTGCGCGTTGATTGGATTTCGTTGGATCTCCATCAGCGCACCAATCACGTTCATGCCAGGACGGTACGGGATTTTGAACTCTTCCTTGTATGGAGTGCTGTCAGGGCTGTCTTGGCGAGTAATAATCAGGTGAATCAATTTTTCTGCCATGTCCGTTTCCTCCTCTCTTACTTCTTCTTGTCAGATGTATAGTCGCGTTTCCGTGGCGGGATCAACGAAACATCGATGTCTTCGTAGTAGATTTCTGGCGCCGTTGTTTCCGGATTGAACTTCGCCATCGTTGTCTTCATGAAGTTCTCGTCATCACGCTCTGGGAATTCCGGCTTGTAGTGAGCGCCGCGGCTCTCGTTCCGCATGAGCGCACCGATTGTAATCGCACGGGAGAGAACGAGCATGTTCCACAGATGACGGGTGAAGGAAGCTCCGGAGTTGCTCCATTTGCTCGTATCGTTGATGTTGATTTTTTTGTAGCGCTCCATCAACTCTTGAATTTTCTCATCTGTTTTTTGCAGACGGTCGTTGTAACGAACTACCGTTACGTTATCGGTCATCCACTCACCCAGCTCCTTGTGGATCAGGTAAGCATTTTCCGTTCCGTCCATTTTCAGGATGTTGTCGTATTTCGCCTGCTCTTTGCTGGTGTAGCTGTCAAAGAGAGTGGAAGACAGGTCATCCGAAGATTGGTTCAAACCGTTGATGTACTCGATCGCTTTTGGACCGGCAACCATACCGCCGTAGATCGCGGACAACAGGGAGTTTGCACCCAAACGGTTTGCGCCGTGCTGGGAGTAATCGCACTCACCCGCTGCGAACAGACCAGGGATGTTGGTCATTTGGTTGTAGTCTACCCACATTCCGCCCATGGAGTAGTGAACGGCAGGGAAAATCTTCATCGGTACTTTGCGCGGGTCGTCCCCTACGAATTTTTCGTAAATCTCGATAATACCGCCCAGTTTTACATCCAGCTCTTTTGGATCTTTGTGGGACAGGTCGAGGTATACCATGTTTTCGCCGTTGATACCCAGTTTCATGTCTACGCAGACAGAGAAGATTTCGCGAGTCGCAATGTCACGCGGTACCAGGTTTCCGTAGGCAGGATATTTTTCCTCCAGGAAATACCAAGGCTTACCGTCTTTGTACGTCCATACACGACCGCCCTCACCGCGCGCGGATTCAGACATCAGGCGCAGCTTGTCGTCGCCAGGAATCGCAGTCGGGTGAATCTGGATCATCTCACCGTTGGCGTAGATTACGCCTTGCTGGTAAGCGGCAGACGCTGCTGTACCTGTGTTGATGATCGAGTTGGTCGATTTACCGAAGATGATACCAGGGCCGCCTGTTGCCAAAATAACGGCATCTGCGCGGAACGATTGAATTTCACCGGAACGCAGGTTTTGCGCGGTAATCCCGCGACAGGTTCCTTTTTCGTCCAGAACGGCTCCGAGGAAATCCCAGTATTCGTACTTGGTTACAAGACCCTCTGCTTCATAGCGGCGTACTTGCTCGTCCAGCGCGTACAGCAGCTGTTGTCCGGTTGTTGCGCCTGCAAACGCAGTACGGTGGTGTTTGGTACCACCAAAACGGCGGAAGTCAAGCAGACCTTCTGGTGTACGGTTGAACATGACGCCCATCCGGTCCAGCATATAGATGATTCCAGGTGCTGCATCGCACATTGCTTTTACAGGTGGCTGGTTAGCCAAGAAGTCTCCACCGTAAACTGTATCGTCGAAGTGCTCCCATGTGGAGTCGCCTTCCCCTTTGGTATTTACCGCACCGTTGATACCGCCCTGTGCACATACAGAGTGGGAACGTTTTACCGGAACCAGGGAGAACAACTGAACGGGAACGCCTTTTTCTGCAGCTTTGATAGTAGCCATCAAGCCGGCCAATCCACCACCGACAATGATAAGTTTACCTTTTGCCATGATTTAGTCCCCCTATCCCTACAGAATGAAAGCCGACATCGCACGCAATCCGATGAAGGTTACAACCACGAAGACGACCATAGTTAAATATGTTGCAACTCGTTGGGAACGCGGTCCAACCGTAATTCCCCAGTGAACCAAAAAAGACCATAGTCCGTTGGAGAAGTGGAAAACCGTGCTGATAATCCCGATTGTGTAGAATACGATCATTGCTGGACTGCTGAAAATGTTTGCCATCATGTCGAAGTCAACAGATGCACCCAATGCCTTCTGAATGCGAGTTTCCCATACGTGCCAGACAATGAAAATAAGGGTAATGATACCTGTTACCCGTTGCCACAGAAACATGTGGTTTCTGAAGTAACCGAAGTTCCCTACGTTGTGCTTCGCTTGGAACGCGATGTACAGACCGTAAACAGCGTGAAACAGGATCGGGATGTAGATGAAAACGAATTCAACTACCAGCAGAAGCGGAACGTTTTCAATCAGACCAACTGTCTGGTTGAATGCTTCGGCTCCACGGGTCGCCTGGTAGTTGGCTGTCAAGTGGAACAGCAGGAAGAGCCCGATCGGAAACAAACCAAGAAGTGAGTGCAGCTTGTGACTGAGAAAGCTATGGCCTTTCGCCATACAATGGTCCCCCTTTCAGTGTATATAGCGCTCATGATAGATCTTTCCCCCATATCCTAACCCATTGCCTGACTCGTTAGACATGCAAAAAAGCCTCTGGACCTCTCACGCCTAACCTAGTCAGAATGTGTCAAAATACGGAAAAAAGATGGGCAAAACTTTGACCAAATCAATTGTACTCTTGTCTACAGAGAGCGTCAAGACAATCAGTAGACTAAATACATTGATAGAATAACTGTGTTTAGTTACACTATTTTTTCTCGCAATCTTCTCTCAATCGGTCATGAAGAAAGCCTCCCTCTCATAATCTGGTACAGACAGGAGGGAAGCATGATGAAAGATACCGATCAGCTGGCAGCCCTGTTGCCGCCCCAAACGATTCCGGTAACCGAACGTATGCACATGCCCTATCTCGGCTACCATCTGCTCCGCGAAACATTGACGAATACGCTGCTCGGAGAGAGCGAAAGCCCGATTTTGTACTGGCTGGGAAAAGACATCGGCCGGAAAATTCCGATCCAGTCTTCCACCGGCCCGATTCTGCCGTTTATCCGCCTTGGGCTGGGACAGCTCGATCTTCTGGAAGAGTCGGAAGAAGAAATCGTGTACAAGCTCTCACACACCATCCATGCCTATCAGACGCCCGAGCGGCTCAGCCGCACCTTGTCCCTGGAAGCCGGAATCATTGCCGGCAGCATTGAGCGATGGAAGGGCAAGGACACGTCCTCACAGCTGGAGATCGAAAGCTTGTCCCGCATTCTCATCAAGGTGTGGACGCAAAAGTAAACGCGATGCCCCCTCGGGTTCGGGATGCCCCTCTGCTTCTGACGCCCCTTGAAATACTTGCGTTAAAAAGATGCCCCCTCTGCCAGTGGGCGAGGGAGCATTCGCTTCTTACAGGCCGTGCACGACTGCTGTCTGTTCCACGTCAAGCCCGTATGCCGTATGCAGGCTGCGGACGGCAAGCTCGGTTTGCCCGGCAGGAATGACGCAGGACACTTTGATGTCGGACGTTGAAACCATTTTAATGGAAATTTCTTGTTCAGCCAAAACGCGGAACATTTCTGCGGCGACACCCGGATTGTTCACCATGCCGGAGCCGACGATAGACACTTTGGTCAGGTTTTGCTCGAAGTCGACTTTGTCGAAGCCCAGCTCTGCTTTGTTGTTTTCCAGCGTATCCAGTGCCTTTTTCAAGTCATCTCCCGCGACTGTAAACGAAATATTCGTGACAGCGGCTTCGTAGGAGCTTTGAATGATGATGTCGACGTTCACCTGGTTGTCTGCGAGTGTGTTGAACAGGCGGGAAAGAGTCCCCACCTTTGCCGGCATCCCGACAACCGTAACTTTGGCGACATCCTCGTCATGCGCGACTCCACTTACTACTCTTCCTGTTTCCATGTTGGCAACCTCCTCAACGTACGTACCCTCTTCAGCAGTAAAGCTGGAGCGGACCACCAGCCGTACCTTGTATTTTTTCGCAGCCTCTACCGAACGCGGATGCAGGACGCCTGCGCCGAGATTGGCAAGCTCCAGCATTTCGTCATACGAGATCGTATCCAGCTTGCTTGCTTTCGGCACCACCCGCGGGTCTGCCGTATAAACGCCGGAAACGTCTGTAAAAATCTCGCATTTGTCGGCATTCAGGCTGGCTGCCAGCGTAACCGCCGATGTATCCGATCCACCGCGGCCGAGCGTCGTAATTTCTCCTTCGTCGCTAAGACCCTGAAAACCTGCCACGATCACGACGCGGCCTCGCGCAAGCTCTGCCTGAATGCGCTTTGGATCGATTTGTTTGATCCGCGCCCGGCCGTGAATGGCTTCCGTCGTCACTCCGGCTTGCCAGCCAGTCAAAGAGATGGCATCGTAGCCTTTGGAATGCAAGGCCATCGCGAGCAGAGCGATCGATACCTGCTCCCCCGTGGTCAGCAGCATATCCAGCTCACGCTCGGAAGGGTAGGCGCTGATCTGTTTGGCCATATCTACCAGAACGTCCGTAGATTTGCCCATCGCAGACACGACGACTACCATGTCATGCCCTTCCTCTTTGTAGCTGATAATTCGGTCCGCAACTCGTAAAATTCGCTCAATGGTCCCTACAGAGGTGCCTCCGTATTTTTGCACGATCAACCCCATGCGGCTTCTCTCCCTTTTCCATTTCCAATGTTTGTAGAATGTATCGTTTTTTCTCGTTTTATTAGCTTGTTTTCGCCGTTTGTTTCCGAAAAATTTTACCTGTCACTTTGCACTTTATAAGAGACTACCATCGACGCCTAGCGATCTCCCTTTAAGCGGATGGTTGTTCTTGCTGAATCGGGCTTGTTTGCTCTTGCCGTTTGATACGTTCCGATTCAGTAAAAAAAGGCACCGACAAGGAATAAGTACCTGCCGCTGCCTACTGTATCGACATACCGGTTCCTCCTTCCCAATACACGCGAACAATGCAGCACATGACAGGACAACACCTATCAACGCTCACATTGACACCGTGAGATAGCACTCCATCTGACGCCGGTTTAAGAGCCAGATGACAGTCCTGCACTTGTTCAATGCAGACCCAGCATGGAGAAGCACGGGTTTTCCTCCACACTTCGGCGAATTCCCCTTTCCCGCTCCCTTCACAGATACCCGATCTCAGGGTGGTACTCTTGGTTTTCGCGCCTCTACCTCACTTCATCAGGGAAGTGAGGCTAACTATTCTGTTTGAAAGGCATTATATCATGGGAATCCGAGCGGTTCAATTGCTTTTTTGCAAAAAAGTCATGTCTCCAGCTTGCGCAAATGGGCGATAATCTGCTTTGCCAGCTTGTCGCCGATCCCGATCTGCCGGAAATCTTCGACCGTCGCCTCGCGCATTTTTTTCAGCGAGCCAAAATGGGTAAACAACAGCTTGCGCCGCTTCTCGCCGATGCCGGGAATTTCGTCCAACTGGGAAGAGAGCATCGTCTTCGACCGGGATTGCCTGTGAAACGTAATCGCAAAACGGTGCACCTCGTCCTGAATGCGCTGCAGCAAATAAAACTCGTAGCTGTCCCGCTTCAGATTGATCGGCTCCGGCGGATCGCCGTACATCAGTTGCGCGGTTTTGTGCTTTTCGTCCTTGGCCAGGCCGCAGACCGGGATGTACAGGCCCAGCTCGTTTTCCAGCACGTCCATGGCGGCTCCGATCTGTCCTCTGCCCCCGTCGATGACGATCAGGTCGGGCATCGGCTGGTTTTCCCGCAACAGCCGCGAGTAGCGTCTGCGGATCACTTCGCGCATGGACCCGTAGTCGTCCGGCCCTTCCACTGTCTTGATTTTGAATTTGCGGTATTCCTTTTTGTCCGGTCGTCCGTCTGTAAACACCACCATCGCCGACACCGGCTCTGTCCCCTGAATGTTCGAGTTGTCAAACGCCTCGATCCGGTGAGGGACACCGATCCCCAGGATGTGCCCCAGGTTGTGCACCGCCTGAATCGTCCGCGCGTCGTCCTTGGACATCAGGGCGAACTTTTCCTGCAGGGCAATCCGCGCATTTTCACAAGCCATCTGCACCAGCTCGCGCTTTTTGCTGCGCTTGGGCGTCAACACCTTGACTCCCAGCCATTCACTGAGCAGTTCCGGCTCGCTTTCCTCCGGCAGCAAAATTTCTTTGGGCAGCGCGTTTTGCTTGTCGTAGTAAAACTGGGTGACGTACGACATGAAGTCCTCGCTCTCGCTTCCGTAGTACGGAAAGGAGGTCGTCTGGCGCTCGATCATCTTGCCCTGGCGCATGTAAAAAATTTGAATGCACATCCAGCCTTTTTCCACAGCAAAGCCGATAATGTCGCGGTCGACCGTGTCGGTGAACGTAATTTTCTGCTTTTCCATCACCGCTTCGATGCTCCTGATCTGATCGCGGTATTCCTTGGCCCGCTCAAACTCCATCGCCTCTGCGGCCTGGAGCATTTTTTCCGTCAACTGCTGCTTCATCTGCTCATGTCCGCCGTCGAGGAAGCGGCTGATCTCATCCACCAAACGCTGGTTTTCCTCAGCCGGAACCTCGTACACACAGGGGGCGAGACATTGGCCCAAATGGTAGTACAAGCATACCTGCTTGGGCATGTTGCGGCATTTTCGCAAAGGATAGAGCCGATCGAGCAGCTTTTTCACCTCGGACGCGTCGCCGGCATTCGGGTACGGACCGAAATACTTCGCCTTGTCTTTTAGCACTTTTCGGGTAATTTCCAGCCGCGGCTGCGCTTCGTTTGTAATTTTGATGTACGGATATGTTTTGTCGTCGCGAAGCATGACGTTATAGCGCGGATCGTACTTTTTAATGAGGTTGCATTCCAGAAGCAGCGCCTCGATGGCAGACGACACCACGATATACTCAAAGTCCGCGATCTCGCTGACCAAAAGCTGTGTCTTCCCGTTGTGGCTTCCCGTAAAGTACGAGCGCACGCGGTTTTTCAGCACCTTGGCCTTTCCGACGTAAATAATTTCCCCGCTTGCATTTTTCATCAGGTAGCAGCCGGGCTTTTCCGGCAGCACAGCCAGTTTGTCTTTCAACGTACGGTTCATGGCTGCTCCCTCCATTTTCTTCTCACGGCCTTCTCACCTTATCGTTTTTTCATGACAGGCTGCTCAAGGACGTACAGTTCATCCTCCAGCGCGTTCATCCGCTCCACCACAAGCTTGCGGCTGTCCTCTACGCCCTGGTTATAGAAAAACGGCCCCAGCTCTCTGGAAAAAAAGGCAATCAGCTCTTCCGTCTCCAGATTGCCCAGTTCCTCGCCGCGTTCTGACTGAAAATAACGTTGCACCTGCAACACGAGATAGTTCGTTTGCTCTCTCGTCAGTTTGCCTGGCATCCGCATCTGACTTCCTTCCTTGTTCTTCCTGTCATAGGAATGTACGTTCTACCCTTCATAGTATCACGGATCGGGCAGCAAAAAAACTGCCGCTTCGATCGGAAAGCGACAGTTTTCGTACGGTAGATCGCTATTTATGCTTGCGCCCGGTCAAACCGTCGGCATTTTAGGTATGAAAAAAAAGCGGCATCGTTCTCGCCGCTTTTTCATGCTGTCGGTTTGGCTGCTTACAGATTACAGGTGTTTGCCTACCGTTGCCATCAGAGCTTCTTTTGGCTGGAAGCCGATTACTTTATCGACTGGCTGACCATCCTTGAACACGATCAAGGTCGGGATGGACATTACGCCAAAACGACCAGCAGAATCCGGGTTGTCGTCAACGTTGACTTTGACAATTTTCAGCTTGGAACCCACTTCGCTGTCGATTTGCTCCAGAACAGGAGCGATCATTTTGCAAGGGCCGCACCAAGGAGCCCAGAAGTCAACCAGGACCGTACCGCCTTGCTCTACTTCCTGGGAAAAGTTTTGGTCAGTTGCATTTACAATCGCCATGGAAAGTTACCTCCTCGAAAAGTCAATTGCTAAAATAAGGCTCAAATGCTCCTTCAGTATATCATCCCAAAACAAAAATGACTATGGCGCCCCGCACTTTGTGCGCACTTCACGCTATAGTCTATCCAGTCGCTTCTTCCCTTATCGGTTGCTTTTTTGTTCTACTGTCCGACTTGCTTGATGCGATTGATCTCCCGCTCGTGATCGCTCACCTTTTTGTGCAGCAGGTCCAGATCGGCCTCGATCAGCTTGTCTTGCCTCTCCAAACGCTCCAGCCGGGAAATCGCGTCGTCGCGGAACTCGTACATCTCGTCCCGGAATCTGTACATTTCCGCCCTGAACTCGTACATCTCTGCCTTGAACTCGTACATCTCTGCCTTGAACTCGTACATCTCTGCCTTGAATTCCCGCAGTTCCTGCTGGACCTCTTTGACAATCCGGTTGTTTTCCCCCACCATGTGAATCAGCTGTTGCAGCAGCTCCTCACTCATGCCGCTCACCTCTCCTTGGACTTATTATAACAAGCAGAAACAGAATAACGTAAGGGCTTGAGACAAAAAAAGCGCCCCGGCGTGTGGGACGCTTTTTACTGGCGTTTGCTGCTGTTTTTTCAGCCTTACACCAAAACTTTTTTGAACTCGGCAGTAAGCAGCGGCACCACTTCGAACAGGTCGCCAACGATGCCGAAATCTGCCACCTGGAAGATCGGCGCTTCCGGGTCTTTGTTGATTGCAACGATCACCTTGGAGCTGGACATACCCGCCAAGTGCTGGATCGCTCCGGAAATGCCGCACGCAATGTACAGGTCAGGCGTGACGACTTTTCCGGTTTGCCCGATTTGCATCGAGTAGTCGCAGTAGTCGGCGTCGCACGCGCCACGAGATGCGCCAACAGCCGCACCGAGCACGTCTGCCAGCTCATACAGCGGTTTGAAGCCGTCCGCGCTCTTCACGCCGCGACCGCCGGAGATGACGACTTTCGCTTCGGACAAGTCCACTTTTCCGCTCGTCTTGCGCACGACTTCCTTGACAATGGTGCGCAAATCTTTGATGTCCAGATCAACCGGAACGACGGTCGCTGTTTTCGAAGCGTCCGGCGTACCGATGGCGATGTTGTTTGGACGGATGGTGATAAAAATTTTCCCGTCAACAAATTTGCGTTTCTGGAACGCTTTGCCCGCATAAATCGGACGAACAAACACCGGTCCCGCTTCGATACCCGTTACATCGGAAACCAAGCCAAAGCCGAGCTTCGCCGCTACGCGCGGTGCGACGTCGCGACCGATTGCCGTATGCCCCAATACGACGGCATCAGGAGAGGCAAGCTCGATCAACTGCACAAGTGCTTGTGTATAGGCGTCAGGCGTGTACTGGGCGAGTGCCTGGTGATCCGCCGTGTAAACTGTGCTTGCTCCATGCTGTGCCAATACTGGCGCATGCGCTGCCGCGTCTGCCCCGAATACTCCCGCGACGATTTCGCCACCCTCGGCCAATGCTTGTGCTGCGGCCAACGCTTCCAGCGACACGTTGCGAAGTTGTCCGTCACGTACTTCCGTGAGTACAAGTACTTTTTTCATGGATATCCTCTCCCTCTCGCTTAGATCACTTTCGCTTCATTGCGCAACAGTTGCACCAATTCCGACGCCTGGGCTGCCAAATCGCCAGTGAGAATGCGGCCCGCCTGCTTTTTCGCTGGCAAGGTCTGGTCGACAATCTCCGTTTTTGCCTTCACTGCGTCTGCAGTCAGACCCAAATCGTCTGCGCTCAGTCGCTCCAGCGGCTTTTTCTTCGCTTTCATGATGCCGGGAAGAGAAGGATAGCGCGGCTCGTTCAGCCCTTGCTGGGCAGTAATCAGCACCGGCAGGCTTGTTTCCACGACTTCGAGGTCGCCTTCCACATCGCGCTCTACGCGAACCGTGTTGCCGTCTACTTCCAGCTTCACAGCGGTAGAAACGTGGTTGATGCCCAGCTCTTCCGCGAGACGTGGACCGCCCTGGCCTGCACCGGAGTCTACCGCCATCTGTCCGCCGATGATGATGTCAAACCCGACTTTTTTCGCTACTGCAGCAAGCACTTTTGCCGTTGTGTATTCATCGCCAAACAAAGACTCGTCATCCACGAGCACAGCTTTGTCTGCACCCATTGCGAGCGCCGTGCGCAAAGCGCTTTCCGCGCGGTCCGGCCCCACGCTGACCACTGTCACTTCGCCGCCATGCTCCTCCTTGAGCTTGATTGCTTCTTCTACCGCGTACTCATCGTATGGATTGATGATGAACTCCACGCCGTCCTCGGAAATTTGCCCGTTTTGGATGACGATTTTTTCTTCTGTGTCAAACGTCTGCTTCAACACAACCAAGATATTCATCAGGATGCCTCCTCCTTAATGGTTCCTCGTACTGGTGATGCTGCAAAAAAGCGGGTTACTTGTCCGCAAACTGCGGCGCGCGCTTCTCCAAAAAGGCTGCGACGCCTTCCTTCATATCTTCTGTCGCAAACGCCTCGCCGAATTTTTTTGCTTCCTGCTCCTGTCCTTCCGCCAAGCCAAGCTGAACGGAGTTGTGGACAGATTCCAGGGCGAGTCTGAGCGTGACCGCGCTTTTTTGGGTGATGGCGTAGGCCAGCTTCTTCGCTTCCGCAAGCAACTGTTCGGCTGGATATACCGCTTCCACGAGTCCGATACGCAAAGCTTCCTCCCCGCCGATCATCTCGGAGGTGAGAATCAACTGGGTCGCTTTTCCTCTGCCAACCAGCCGCGGCAATCGCTGTGTTCCGCCGTAGCCAGGGATGAGTCCCAGATTCAGCTCCGGCAATCCCAGCTTCGCTTCCACTGCGGCAAAGCGTATATGGCAAGCCATCGCAAGCTCCAGTCCCCCACCCAGGCAAGCGCCGTTAATGGCTGCAATAATCGGCTTCGGGAATGACTCCAGGCGGTCGAACAACGCTTGACCACTTCTTGACATCGCTTCTGCTTCGGCAGGAGCCAGTTGGGTAAATTCCTTGATGTCGGCTCCCGCAATGAAAAACCGGCCTTCTCCCGTCAAGACAATCGCTTTGACTTCCGCGTTGTTTTCCAACTGGTTCAAAAGTTCACTCAATTCATCGAGCACCGCTCTACTCAGTGCGTTAGCGGGCGGGTTGCTGATCGTCACAACAGCGACGCGATCAGCGATCTCCACATTCCAGTGCGAATCCATGCCTCTCCCCCCAAACGAATCCCTATGAACAAACAGGCTATTTACACAACTGAGCGAACGCTCAGTCTTTCTGTTTCCATTGTAGCAGACGTTTTCCTACAAAAAAAGCTTTTCTTTTCATTCTTTTCCCTTCATACCGAACAGGAAGAGGTTATGAATGGAATCAACGTGAGAGACAAGGTCGTACTTGCACTGCTTCATGACCCAAGATGTCGTCACTTCATCCAGCGTGCCAAAAATCATTTTCCTCGTCATCCTGACGTCCAGGTCCGGCCGGAACACTTTTTGCTCCATTCCTTCCCGGATGACTTCTTCGATCAGGTTGAAATATTGCTTCATCACGTTGCCGATGCCTTCGCTGATGACCGGATTGGCCTGGCGCAGCTCAATCTGCGTGACTTTTGCCAAATCGTGGTCTTTGGCCAGTTGGCTCAAGTGAGCGTGCACGAGGACGTACAATTTTTGCTCGATGGATGTCGCTTCCGAAATCCGCTTGCGGTTTTCGTCCACGAACTGACCCATCTTCTCGTTGAACAACGAAATCAGGATATCATCCTTGTTTTCAAAATAGAGGTATATGGTGCCGTCTGCTACCTTCGCCTCTTTTGCAATTTTGGATACCTGGGCGCTGTAATAACCTTGTCTGGCGATGACGCGTACAGCAGCATCAATAATGGCTTGATATTTTTCCCCCGTCTTTTTTGCCATAACAACCTCCATCTTTACTCGCAATGATGATAAGACAATTTTTTAAATGAATGATTATTCATTCATAAAATGAGTGTAATACAGGAACCCGGCGCTGTCAATTGCCTGGCGTGCACCTGAATGACGGCGACAGCCTGTCCCGTGCAAGCGCAAAAAGTGGCCGCTTCCCCAACGGATGCGAGCCTAACGGCAGCGTCTGTGCGTCAGCTTGTTTTGATCTCGTCCTGTGCTTCCCGCTGCGCCTTGTCTTCTTCTTGCAACTGTCTGCGCAGCACTTTTCCCACCATTGTCTTCGGCAGTTCCGTGCGCACCTCGTACTTGCGCGGAATCTTGTAGGCAGCAAGCTTCTTGCGGCAATGCGCTTCGAGCTCTTCCTCGCTCGCCTGTTTGCCGTCCTTGAAGACGATGAACGCCTTTACCGTCTCGCCGCGGTACGGGTCCGGGACGCCGATGACAGCCGCTTCCTTGATGGCCGGATGCTCGAACAGCACTTCCTCCACCTCGCGCGGATAAATGTTGAAGCCGCCTGCGATTATCATGTCCTTTTTGCGGTCGACGATGTAAAAATAGCCGTTTTCGTCCATGTACCCTATGTCACCCGTCAAAAGCCAGCCGTCCTTCAAGACCGCAGCTGTTTCCTCCGGGCGGTTCCAGTAGCCGAGCATGACCTGCGGCCCTTTGACCGCGAGCTCGCCGACCTCGCCCTGCGGCAGCTCCTCTCCCGTGACGGTGTCGAGGATGCGGCAGTCCGTGTCCGGCCAAGGCATGCCGATGCTGCCGGTGATGCTTTTTCCCCATATCGGGTTCGAATGGGTAACGGGCGATGCTTCCGTCAGGCCGTAGCCTTCGACGAGCTTGCCCCCCGTCAGTTCCTCAAACTTGGTCTTGACCTCGACAGGAAGCGGCGCAGAACCGCTGACACACGCCTCAATCGAAGACAGATCGTGCTTTTTCAGGTCGGGGTGATTAATCAGGGCAATGTACATCGTCGGCGCGCCGGGGAACAAGGTCGGCTTGCGCTTTTCGATCAACTCGAAAATTTGTTTGACCTCGAACTTCGGCACGAGAATGATTTCTGCGGCAATGCAAATGCCTTTGTTCATCACTGTCGTCAGGCCGTAGACGTGAAAGAGCGGAAGCGCGCCCAGTATTCGCTCGCCGCCTCTGCGCAGCTTGTAGAGAATAGCCTGACACTGCATCGCATTGGCGATCAGATTGGCATGCGTCAGCATGACGCCTTTGGCTAACCCCGTCGTGCCGCCCGTGTACTGGAGCAGGGCGATGTCCTTTTCCGGGTCGATTGGCACATGGACAGGATTGGCAGCGCTTTCTTTCATGACGGAAAGAAACGGTTCAACATCTGCGCTGTAGGCAACCTGCCGAGTTTGCCCCTGTTTTTTCTGGACGAACGGGTACAGCCATTTTTTCCACAAGGGAAGAAAATCGCCAACACTTGTTACAAAAATACGTTTGAGTGGTGTGGATGAGCGGATTTTCGCTACGCGTCTGTACAGGAAATCCAGCGTAATGATCGTCTCAGCGCCGGAGTCCTCCAACTGATGAATCAGCTCGCGCTCCGTGTAGAGAGGGTTCGTCATCACGACGATGGCACCTGCAAACAGCGCGCCGTAATAACAGATGACAGCTTGCGGGGTATTCGGCAGCATGATCGCCACACGGTCGCCTTTTTGCACGCCCCGTTTGACCAGTGCGTTGGCAAAGCGGTAAGACAGCTCCAAAAGCTCCCGGTACGAAATCGTCTTGCCCATGAAGTAAATCGCGTTGTTGTCCGGGTACGATGCAGCCGACTGCACGAGAAATTGCGTCAGCGGAATGCGGGGGTAATCCAGTGACGGTGCAGTTTCGGACGGGTAATTGGCAATCCAAGGCTTGGCATTTGACATGGTCATTCCCTCCATCCCTTAAATGGCCTTGCCCCACCCCTATGATCGACATTCATAATCTCTTCCTTATCGCTATTGTATTCGAAAGAACGTTAATTTTCCAATTAAAAACGTTTCTGGATAAGAAAACGTTTACTGACTCCCTCTCAAAAATGAGTCGCCGACCTACAGCATATGGTTTTTTTATGAAATGGAGAGTTTGCACTTGTTTTTGTAAAAATAAAGTGGCTTCGCCTTTTTGAGACGAAGCCTGCCCATTTGTTCGACACAACTCTTTTTCAATGTCTTCCAGCTTGCGTCACTGTTGCAGCTCTTTCAGAATCTGCTGGCGAACCCGCTCCCGTTCTGCTGTCGGCACCAGATGATACCAGCCTACGATGCCGTTGTGCCATATCCGCTCGTCCTGCCCGACCAGCGTATCTGTCTTGATTTTGTTCCGCGTCCCGTCGCCGTAGCTCAACAGCAGCGAGGCGATTTCCAGATCGGTCAAATCGGTTTTGACGTGCTGGCCCAAAATCTCCATCAGCTTGAATGCTCTCGTGTACATGTGCGCCGAGGTGCCCTTTTGCGCCAGGGCGGTCAATATCTCCTGCTGGCGGTTGATCCGCTGGTAGTCGCTGTCTTCTTTGCCCAGGTCGCTTTTGCGGTAGCGCGCGTAATCCAGCGCCTGTTCACCGGACAGCACCTGCAAGCCTGGCATCAGGTCAATGTACGTGTCGTCGCTCGGGTCGCTGTACTTCATCCGCTTTTTGACGTCGATCAGGACGCCGCCCAGTTCGTCGACGATTTGGCGGAAGCCTTCGAAGTCCACAGAGACGTAGCGGTCAATCTTGACATTGAGAAATGTTTCCAGCGTCTCCTTGACCAGCTTCGGTCCGCCAAAAGCCATGGCGTGATTCACCTTGTCATAGCCTTTGCCGGGCAGCTCCATGTAGCTGTCCCGCGGAATCGAGAGGAGGTAGGCGGACTGCTTCGCGGGATGGACGGCGGCGAGCATCAGCGTGTCGGAGCGCGCTTTTTCCCCGTCCCGGCTGTCTACGCCGAGCAGCATGACAACGAACGGCTTCAGTGGCTCGCTTCCCGTCAACAGGTCACGCGGCGGCGGCAAAGCGGCAGCCGCCTGCTGCGCACCGCCCTTTGCCTGGCCGTCGAGAGGCGCGTACCATTTTTCCGTCATCTGCTTGTATTGAAAAACGCTGTAGCCGATCACAGCGAGCGCTCCGGCGAGCAGACAGGAAAACAGGTGAAACGCGATCTGTTTTTTGTATTGCTTCAAAAATGAAAAAAATGCCATGAAAAAAGCCTCCCCCTTTGCAAGCACTGCCGCTGCCTTTTTCTACTGCTTCAAGAGGCAGGGCTTGCTTCCATTTTTAACAGGGGAGACTTGATTTAAACGTGCTTCGTGCATGCAGAAAACGCTATTGCGGCTACGCCCGCTCGACGACCATCGCCATGCCCATGCCGCCGCCCACACACAGTGTTGCCAATCCGCGCTTGAGCTGGCGACGCTTCAGCTCGTGTAGCAAGGTCACGACGATCCGGCAGCCGGTGGAGCCGACGGGGTGGCCGAGTGAGATTCCGCTGCCGTTTACGTTGGTGATCTCGCGCGGCAACTGCAGTAGCTTTTCGACAGCGAGGTATTGGGCGGCGAACGCCTCGTTCACCTCGATCAGCTCCATGTCGGCCAGTGTCATGCCTGCCTTCGCCAACGCCTTTTTCACAGCGGGCACCGGGCCGTAGCCCATCAGGTCCGGTTCTACTCCGGCTGTCGCCCACGAGACGATTCTGCCGAGCGGCTCGATGCCAAGCTCTCTCGCCTTTGCTTCCCGCATGAGCACGACAGCGGAAGCTCCATCGTTCAGTCCGGAAGCGTTGCCCGCCGTCACGGTGCCATTCTCGCGAAAGCCGGGCTTGAGTTTGGCGAGACTCTCCATCGTCACGCCGCGCCTTGGAAACTCGTCTTCCGTGACGACGACCTCTCCGCTGCGTTTTTGGATCGGCACGCCGATGATTTCCTCCGCAAACAGTCCGTTGTCGATTGCCCGGATCGCGTTGTGCTGGCTGCGCATGGCAATTTCGTCCTGTTCCTCGCGGCTGATGTTGTACAGGTCGGCCAGACGCTCAGCTGTTTCGCCCATCAAAATCTGGTGATGCGGGTCCGTCAAAAGCTCCCACATCGCATCGGTCATTTCCCCGTGCATGAGCCTGCGTCCCCATCTGGCGTTTTTCAGCACGTAAGGAGCATTGCTCATGCTTTCTGTGCCGCCTGCGATCACCACTTCGTTTTCGCCGAGCAAAATTTGCGACGCGCCGTTGGCAATCGCCTGCATACCGGACGCGCACTGGCGCTGGACCGTAAAGCCTGTCACTTCTTTGCCCAGCCCTGCGTCAATGGCCGCGACTCTGGCGATGTTCGGTTCATCTGTGCGCTGGATGCAGTTGCCCAAAATCACCTCGTCGATCTGGGAAGCTTCCAGGCCCGCTCTCGCCATGACGCCGCGAATGACTACCTCCGCCAGCTTGCGAGCGCTTACATCTTTCAGAACACCACCAAACGTGCCAATTGGCGTACGTCCGGCAGCAGCAATGACGACATGCTCCATTTGTGTTCCCCTCCACTGTCAAGATTGGTTTTTATGTTCTCACACAGTAGTTGCAAAATGGTTCACAGCCGTATTCTTCATCAGCACCGTCACCCACTCGTCCGATTGACGCTCGGTTTCCTTCTGAAAGCCTGCCTCCTCGAATGCGGCGAGCACGGCCTCCCGATTCCATTCTACGATTCCGGAGAGAATAATTTGCCCGCCCGGTGCAATCCTTTCGCGAATCAGCGGAAGCATGGAGACGTTCTCGTCCCCGCCAATGTTGACCAAAATCAGATCAGCCTGCGGGGGAAGCTGCGCCGCTACCTTTGCGTCGGAAGCGTCGCCGATCACGATGCGCACCGCGTCCTCCGGCAGATCGTTGTTCGCCGCGTTGACCTGCACCTGATACTCGCTCTGCGGGTTGATGTCAACGGCCCAGACCGGATGCTTAGCACCGTTGCGCGCACTGAACAGGGAGAGGATGCCCGAGCCTGCCCCGATGTCGAAAACGACTTTGCCCGCAAGATCCATCTCTTGCAATAGCAAAAGAATGTCTTGTGTCGTTCCGTGATAGCCGGTGCCAAACGCCGCCCCCGGATCAATCCACAGCACATGCTCGGCGTCGCCCAGCAACTGCGGGTCCGTCCAGCTGGGTGCCACCCACCAGTTGCCGACCCGCACCTCGCGAAACTCGTCCTTCCACGAATCGTTTTCTTCGGCTACCTGCTCGACTTCCTTGACACGAACCTGGCCCTCCCAGCGGGAAATGTACGCCTGTAGCCGGGCGACGTGTTCCTCTTCGCTATCCTGCTTTGGCTCAAACAAGTACGCCACGACAGGCCCCTCCGTGTTTTCCGCGTAATCATAGCCGTTTTCCGTCGTCAAAATCTCGATTTGCGGCTCGACCCAGCCGAGCGTGTACGGGCTGCCCAACACTTCCGCCACAAATAAATCTTCTGTCATTTGCTCTACCAACAAGGTGTATTTCAACCACATGCTTTCCATGATGAATCTTGCTCCTTCCAGGTTGCTTCCGCCACATGGCCGTTGACTTGCTCGTTCCCGGCAGCGCCGTGCCGCTCTTGCATCTGCTGTTGGCAAGTTTGCCAGGGAACATGGTATGATAGTAGAATGGACTATTTTACTGCAGGGAGGCTTGCCATGTTTGACGAATTTTTTTACCGTCGCCGGAAAAACAAAGGGATGCTCGTCGTAATGATCGGCTTGATCCTGCTTGGCATCGGCATGTTTGCCATGGGGTTCTTGTATTTGTTCGCGTAATTTTTGCGAGACCGCTTTTTCGAGTGCTTACATTATACCCTATGAAAACCGGCTAGCCCAAGGTCTATCGCGAAAAGCCGGGACGCCAAGTTTTGTGCCGGGTTCGCTTTACTTCCTCTTGTTTACTCGATTATACTTGAGAATGTATTTTTCCTGTACGTTTGATATAGAAAGAAGGTTCACTCCATGTCGCGAATTCTCATCTCCGGGTACTACGGCTTTAACAATGCCGGAGACGATGTGGTCCTGTACGGTATCATCAGCTCTCTTAAGCGGGAACAACCAAATATCTCTCTCGCCGTTCTGTCCAATCAGCCTGAGCGGACTGCGGAATTGTTCGGGATTGAAGCTTATGACCGCTGGAGCTTTGGAACCATCGTCCGTGAGCTTTCGCGCAGCGACATGCTAGTGATGGGCGGCGGAACGCTGATGCAGGACGTGACCAGTCCGCGCAGTGTTCTCTACTATTTGGGCATCGTCACCATCGCCAAGCTTCTCCGCAAGCCTGTGGTCTTTTACGCGCAAGGGTTTGGCCCGATTCTCAAATCACTCAGCCGCCAGGTCATCAAACGCGTAGTGAACCGGGTCGATGTCATTACCGTGCGAGACTATGAATCGGGAGAAGACTTCAAGGCGTGCGGCGTCAAAAAAGCGCCGATCCATGTCACAGCAGACCCTGCCCTGACGATCTCCCCTGACGATATAGCGGATGCGCGCGGAAAAGAACTGCTTCACGGCATGTTCGCCGATCCTGCCAAGCCTTTGGTAGCGATCTCCGTGCGGGACTGGAAGCAGGAGCAGGCGTTCAAGCAATCAATCGCCAAAGCAGCGGACTGGTTTGTCTTGCGCGGCTGGAATGTCCTGTTTCTCCCGATGCACGTTCCCAGTGACTTGGCGCCATCCAAAGAAATCATGGCCCAGATGACCCAGACAGGAGCACGTCTGCTCGATGCGCCCGTCACTTTTCACGACATCATGTCCGTTTTGAAACAGTGCGATTACGTCGTCGGCATGCGTCTGCACTCGCTCATTCTCGCTTGCATGCTGCGCATTCCGTTTATCGGCATTTCGTACGATCCGAAAATCGACCGCTTTGTCGAGCGTGCCGGGATGCCAAACGCAGGCCACATCACAAAGCTGGACGAGACTCGGCTTCTCGCGCTTTTGGCCGAGAAAATCGACAAGCTCGATGTCGAGATTGAGATCGTAACCGAGCATTCCCGCACGCTGGCGGAAGAAGCGGCCAAAAGCAGCGAGCTGGTGCTTCAGGCGCTGCGAAAATAAGGCTTTTCAGGAAAGGAGGACGTACTTGTGTCCTTTTCTTCACAAGTATTGCTTGGACTAAACCGCCTTTTCCCTCTTCCCGTTCATCCGTTCAACCTGGCGAACAACGGGGAGATGAGCTATACCGAATGGCAGTTTCAAAAAGGGGACCAGACGATTCAGTTTTTCCTCCCCTTCCACTCCCAGGAGCAAATGTTCAGCGGCAAAACGGTGCTGGACATCGGCTGTGGCGGGGGCGGCAAAACCTGTTACTACGCCACCTTCGGCCCGAAAAAGATGATCGGGATTGACATCGTTCCGCACTACGCGGAGGAAGGCAATGCCTTTGCCCGGGAAAAGGGGCTCGATGACGTCGTTTCCTTTATGACAGGCGACGCTGCCCGCACGGATTTTCCCGACAACACGTTTGACACGATCATCATGAACGACGCGATGGAGCACGTGGGCGAGCCGGAAAAGACGCTGGAAGAGTGCTTCCGCATCCTAAAGCCCGGCGGACATCTGTACATCAACTTCCCGCCGTACTATCACCCGTATGGTGCGCATTTGTCGGACGCGATCGGCATTCCTTGGGTGCATGCCCTCTTTTCCGAGCAAGCGTTGATCGACGCCTACAAAAAGCTGGTGCGCGATTTGCCGGACGGCTCTGACCGCATCGCGTTCCGCTTCGACAAGCGGCCGGATGGCAGCGAGACGATCTCCTACATCAACCGGATGACGATCAAGCGCTTCCGCAACATTCAAAAAGGCGTGAAGCATCCTGCCGTCTACGAGCGCGAGATTCCGCTGCGCAACCAGCTCAAGTTTTTGGCAACGATGCCTGGCTTCCGCGAGTTTTTCGTCAAAATGGTCGTCTGCGTCTATCAAAAATCCCCTTCCTCCTGATGTGGAGAAAGGGGATTTTCTTATTGCGCCTTCGACGACGCCTGTTTCTTGCGGATCAGGTTGATAACGACGCGAAGCTTGGCCCCGCCAGGCAGCCAGTCCAACTCCTTGTCCTCGATCAGCGGGATCAACAGCAGCAGGCCCAAATAAACGACCAGTCCCACGCCGACACCCGAAACCGTTTCGATGGCGCCAAGCAGGCGAACTTTTTCCTTGCCCGCGAGCAGCAGGCCGACCGTCTCCGTCGCGCCCCAGGCGAGCAGCAGCATCAGATTGGCGACGAGCAGCGGATAAATCGTATCAAAACGCCAGTGGATCGGCACCTGTACGAGCTTGCTGATGACCCGCATGTTGAGCATGCAAACAAACGCAGTCGCGCACAGCCACGACAGGGACAGCCCGTCCATGCCAAACATGGAGGTGAACACGAATGTGGCCGCGATCTTGACAATGACGCCGTACAGCAGATGAAGCGCCGGAATTTTTTCTTTGCCGATCCCTTGCAAAATGCCGTTGGTCGCAAGGAGCAGCGAGAGCGGAATCGCGCTGATGCCCAGAATCGCCATGGCGCGCGTCCCTTCCATGTCGCCGTAGAGCGCGAGGTTCGCTCCTTCTGCTACGGCTGTGAGTCCAAGCCCTGCCGGCAGGCCGATCAACCAGGCGAAACGCAGCGACAGCTTGGTCAAAGTTGTGACGCGTTCCTCGTCTTTTTGCCGTTTCGCTTCTGCAATCGCCGGAACGATCGAGAGCGCAATGGACGAACCGAACAGACTCGCCATTTGCAAAAGCGGGCCACCCCGGCTGTAAATGCCAAACCACGTATCCGCCGTAAGGCCGTCTACATTCCAGATGTAGCGGAAAATATTGATCGCCAGAAACGAATCGGTCAGGCTAAAAATCGGAATCACGAGCGCGCTGACGCAGATCGGCCAGGCGATTTTCCACATGGACCGGAAAAACGCGCGATCATACCACCACTCCAGCCGTCCCCACTCCGCGTTCGTAAACACCGAGTTTTTCCGGTTGTGCAGCCACATGAGCAGCGCGAGGAAGCCGAGGCTGAGCAGCGTACTAATCATCGTCCCGAAGTTGACGCCTGTAATGACCGTGTCGGTGTCCTCTCCCAACCTGACCAGGTAGAGCGACGCAACCAGAATGAACAGCACGCGCAACGTCTGCTCCACGATCTGCGACAGACCGACGTACAGCATTTTTTGATGGCCGTAAAAGAAGCCGCGAAGGACCGCGATCAGCGGCACGAACAGCAAGGACAAAGAAATCGCCCGAATCGGCTCGATCAGATGCGGGTTGCCCATCAGCCTGGCAATCAGCGGCGAGCTTGCGTACAAAATTGCGAACAGCACAATCCCGATCCCGCCCATCATCACCATGCTCCGCGCCAAAATCTGCCCGACAGAGCCTTGCTTGCCCTCAGCGAGTGCCTCGGCAATGACCCGCGACAGCGCGACCGGCACACCTGCCGTCGCCAAAATAAGGAAGGTCAGGTAGAGCGGGTACACCTCCTGATACAGTCCAAGACCGTTGTCCCCGACAATTTCCTGAAGAGGGATGCGGTAAAACATCCCGATTACTTTTGACAAAATTCCCGCGATGGCCAAAATCAGCGCCCCTGCGAGAAAGTGACTTTTTTTCAACATGGGGTAACTCCTTTATGCGTCGCTTAGACTTGGGGACTGGCATGTGCCATAAACCCACCCTCTATCCTACTATCAATTCCTGCTTCCGGCAAACAGGTATATGGATGGAATTCGACTGGAATACTGGTGAAAAACAGATTCCATTGACTTCTTCGAATCGTCTGATGGGAAATGTAGGAGGAATAAGGATGGCCCTAACGGGTTTTTGGATTCGCCAGGTACAGTGGCCCTTGATGGAGGTACTGAAGGAAAACCGCACGCGCCCGTACATGCGGGAGCTGCAAGCCGCCCAGCATTTGTCCAGGGAGGAGTTGGCAAGCCGCCAGCGCGAAAAGCTGCGCAGTCTGCTCGATCACGCTGTCTCGCACGTGCCAGCCTACATGGACTATGCTGACGTCTGGCTCGAGTATCGGGACGCGCCCGAACGCTTTTTGCAAAAGCTGCCGCCCCTCGACAAGACGCGTTTTCGCCGCAATCCCGACGCGTACTTGAGCCGCGGGATTCGCACCGACAAGCTGATCCCAAACCGCACGGGCGGCTCCACCGGAGAGCCGACCCGCTTCTACCTCGACCGCCCGGCTGTCGAACATTATGAGGCAGCCCGCTGGCTGGGCCTCTCCTGGCATGGCATCCGGATCGGCGACCCGTGTGTCATGCTCTGGGGCTCGCCGCTGGAGCTGAACCAGCAACAGGCCAGGAAATACCGCTGGAAGGAGCGCTGGCTGAAAAACCGCTTGCTGCTCTCCGCCTACGAACTGGACGAACGCCGTCTGGACACGCAGTTGCAGCGCATCAGACGGTTCCGCCCCGCCTATTTGTACGGCTACGCCTCGGCTCTGTACACACTCGCGCAAATGATACTGCGCAGAAGGATCACGCTCGGCATCCCGCTCAAAGCGGTCGTCTCCACGGCGGAAAGCTTGCACGAGTATCAGCGCCAGGCGATTGCAGCCGCCTTTGAAGCGCCCGTCGTCAACGAGTACGGCGCACGCGACGGCGGGATTATCGCCTACCAATGCCCGGCCGGAAACATGCATGCCTTTTCCGAGAACAGCTATTTGGAAGTAGTCGATCCGCTCACGCACATTCCCGTGTTTCCCGGTGTTCCCGGCGCCTTGCTCGTCACGGATTTGCACAACAAAGCGATGCCGCGTCTGCGCTATCAGTTGGGTGACATCGTCGCGCTGTCTGCAAAAACGTGCCCATGCGGCATTTCGTTTCCACTGCTAGAAACAATCGACGGCAGGGAGGACGACATGTTCCTCTCCCAGCACGGCCATTTCGTACACGGCCACTACTTCAACCACATCGTCCGCAATCTGGAGAGCTTTCGCACCTTCCAGATCGTCCAGCACGAGCCGCAGCGGCTCAGCCTTAGACTCGTGAAGGAGCCGGATCGCTTTTTGCCAGCCGATGAAGCGACGCTTTTGGCAGGAATCCGCTCCGCGCTTGGCGAGGTGAGCGTGCAGGTGTCATACGTCGACCACATCCCGCCTACCAGCTCGGGAAAAACTCGCTACGCGATCCGCGAATGTCCGCTTACGAGCGTCCAGCCGCCGGAGTAGAGCGCTTCCTGACTTTTTGCAACAGCTCGGAGACGAGCGGCTCGCGCAAAAGCGCCATCACCGCTACATAGATCAGGGCTCCGCCCGCAATACAAATTGGCAAATACAGCCAGAGGGACAGAAGCGACAGCCACGGGTCGACGAGCACAATCACCGCGCCCATGATTGCGCAGGCCAAAAGCGTCTTCCCTGCCGTTTTGAGAAAGCTCGCCCGGACAGGGCTGCCAACCGCCCTCCAAAGCAGAATGAACAGCAAGAGCGCCTGGAAAATGGCGGATACTGCATTCGCGAGTGCGATGCCGCCGTGCCCCAAGAGCGGGATCAACAGCCAGTTGGCCAGCACGTACACGCCAATGCCGACTGCCCCGATGATAACGGGCGTCTTGGTGTTTTCCAGCGCGTAAAAAGCGCGGGTAAGCAAATCGCGCGCTGCCAAAAAGTACAGCCCCAGGCCGTAAAACGGCAACGCCCAGGCCGTCAAGGCAACCGAGTGTTCATCGAAGGCGCCTCGTTCAAAGGCGAGCCGCACGACTGGCTCCGCATACAGGGCAAGTCCAACCGTGACGGGGACGAGCAGAATGAACAAATAAGCAAGTCCCTTTTGCAAAATTTGCTTCATCTCAGCCATCTCTCCCCGTTTCACGTGGCTGGCCAACAGCGGAAACAGCGGCAGCGTAAACGCTCCGACGAAAATCGCCATGGGCATTTGCACGATCTGGTTCGCGTTGGCAAGCGCCGAGACGACTCCGGTTCCAACCCCTTCTGCAAAGCCTCTTTCCATAAAGGTCGTCGCTTGTGCCACGACAGCACCGATCAAGATCGGAATGACGCGCTCGCCCATTCCTTTTAAGGAAGCGTCGTCACGCCAGGCAAACGACAGGCGGTGCCGATAGCCGAAGCCGCGCAAGGTCGGCAGCATTACAAGCATCGCCGCCAGATAGCCGATGCTCGTCGCAATCGCCAGACCCACTGCTCCGTACAGCGGCACGAGCACGTACATGCCGACAATCACGAGCGCTCCGTTTGCGACCGTCCCCAATGTCGGGGTAAAAAAATGCTGGTGCGCATTGCACAGACTCGACCACAAGCCAGTCAGCCCGATGAACACGGCAGAAGGCCACATCCATTGCAGCATCTCGGCGGTCAGTGCCAGCTTTTCCCCGGACAGGCCGAACATCGCGGCAAGCTGGTGGGAAAAGACAATGCCCAGCACAGACAGCAGTGCGAATATTCCCAGAATGATCGCCAGCATTTTGTGATAAAGCTCAACAGTCGGTTCCCTTTTTTCGATCAACCCGCGCATGGTCGGGATCAGCACCGCGTTGATCGCGCCGGGCACGACCAGAAACAGCGTCAGCGGAATCGTCGCAGCGATGTTGAACGCATCCGCCTCCATCCCTGTGCCGTACAGGCTGGACACGTACACACTGCGAAAAAAGCCCAGCAATCTTCCCACGAGAGTCAGCACGACAATCATGGAAGCAACCCTCAACAAACTCATGACCCAATTCTCCTATTCTCTCGTTCAAAACTATGGTGTCCGTCGCATCGACAGCAATCGGGCACAGCCTGTTCCGTCTCAAACACACCTGTTATCATATCTTATTTCCCGCGTTCCTACCAACCTCTTTCCGCCCCAACTTGCTTGCAGGTTGCCGGATTCATTATAATGGGTAGGTTAATCCCTGCCTGTAGGAGGACTACAAACAAAATGAGAGAAACCGTGTTGAAGTGGGGAAGCCAATCAACCACGTGGTTGTATCTGCTGTTGGCCTATCCGGTAATCGACTATGTGTTGCGAAAGATTCTACCGATTCCCGTCGTTTCGTCTTTTTGGGATGAAGCGTTGCTCATCATCCTGATGGCGTTTACGTTCGGTGCCTTTTTGCAAACGAACCGGACCATGCCTGGAATCAAGCATTTGCTCAGTGCGTTTTTCGTCCTCGGACTTGCCCTGATGGTTACGGACATGGCCAACTGGGAGGCGAGCGTGGAAGGCTTCCGTTCCGTCTACCAGTACATCATCGCTTTTTTGATGGGCTTTTATTTGCTGAAGTCCGTTGATGATCTGGACAAGTTTCTGAAAGGACTCACCCTGATCGGCTTTTTTGCGGCGGTCGTCGGGGTGCTGCAAGTCGTAATCGGAGTCAAAACCCCCGAATCGTGGGTGCAGGAAGGCGAAGCGATCACGACACGCGCCTTTTCGTTCGTCACCAGCCCGAACGTGCTCGGAAGCTACATGGCCTTGATCGCGCCAGTGGCCGCCGGACTGTTCATGAAAGCGACCAGCCGCAAGGAAAAATGGGTGTGGGTACTCGTCACCCTGACGACTTTGCTCGCCCTGCTTTTGACCGGATCTCGCGGAGCCTGGTTTGCGCTCGCTTTCGCACTGTTTATCTGCTTCTACATATGGAACAAGCGGATCGCGGGGTATTTGGTGCTCGCGGGCATCATTGGGCTTGTAGCCCTGTTCTTCGTACCGGAATCAGTTCCGATGGTAGGTACGGTGAAAAACCGCATTTTCACCCTGTTTACCCCTGAATACTTCGAGTCGAGCAGCCAGGGCGGACGTGTAGGCCGCTGGGGCGAGGCGTATGACAAAATGCGCATCGAGCCGCTGTTTGGCGTCGGGCTCGGTCATCACGGGGGAGCCGTAGCGTCGAGACATTTCGGCACGATCTACTCGGACAGCTACTTCTTCAAAAGTCTCGCCGAGTACGGCCTGATCGGGATTATCCTGCTGATTTCCCTGGTCGTCTCCATGCTCAAATACGGAGCGGGGCTTGTTTCCAAACTGCAAGGCTCGCCGCACTTTTTCTCGGTGCTCGGACTGTTTGGCGGGTTGATTGCCGTTGCGACGCACAACCTCGTGGAAAATATTTTCGAGGTGCCGTTCATGGCCCTCTATTTCTGGCTGTTTGGCGGCTTCCTCTGCGCTTTGTACGTCGACCAAACACAAGATAAAAGGTGGTGAACCCATGCGCCGCAATCCTGTTTTCTCTACGATAAGCTGGGCGCTGTACGCCATTGCCCTGTTTTTGATCTACCATTTGCTCGTCAAGCCCGCGTTTCTTGACCTGACGTGGATAGCTTTGCTGATTTTCCTGCCGTTGCTCGCGTTTTGCTACTACGTGATTCATCCGTCCGAGCGGCGTCAGGTGGCCGTGTTTACCATCGGATTTTTGCTGCTGGATCGCGCCCTGACCCGCGTGGACGTGAAAACGACAGCGGCTCTTCTGATCGGTGGCGCTGTTGCCATCATTGTCGTTGCCCTGCTCGCCAAATGGTATGGCCGCCTGAACTGGCGTGCTGTCGGCTCGCTCGTGCTGATTGCCGTGCTGGCCAATGTCACATTCAACCGCTATACATTGACGGCTTTGAGCCATTTCACCGTGCAGTATGAGTCCGGCCGTCTGTACAACGGCGACTGGGTAAACTACTTCCCGATGACGCTGTACGACGTCGATGGCGACGGCAAGATGGAAATCGTCACCTACGGCAATGCCGAGGAACTGCCGTTGCCCGAAAAGACAGAAAAACCGGAAACAGAGGAAGAGAAAAAAGCGCTGGCAGAAAAGCTGCGTCATTTGCAGGCTGAGCCTCTTTCCCTCTATGTATTGACCTGGAAGGACGGCCAAATGGTCCGGATGCCAAACGAGCAAATTCCGGCCGAAGCCATGACACGGATCAAGGAAAAGCTGCCGACCGACTATCCGGGCTTCCCGTATTACACCATGAAGGACGGACAGCTCGTGCCAAACGTGCAGCGACAAGCGTATTCAGAAGCGATGATGCAGGCAGGTACGACGGCTCACCGCGCCTTTGTGCTCGATCTGAACAACATCGCCAACATGCTGGAACAAAATCAGGGCAGCATGGATGTGCGCCAGGAGCTAGGCAGCAAATACAAAAACTTGCACATCACAAACGGCATGCTGACGGGTACGTATGACGGCAAACCGTTCGGCGGCGCGACGAAAGCAACCAAGCTGCTTTCGACGATGATGCTGCCGGATGGCCGCGAAGGTCTGATTGTCATCGGCGAGCATTTGAGTGTGCTGGCTGTCGAACCAGACGGCACGCTGACAGAAGCGTACCAATTGACTCGCAAGCAGGCTGAGCTTGCCACAGGCGAGTTCATCCCTGCCGACATCGATCATGACAAAACAGACGAACTGCTCGTAGCAGGCCGCCCTTCGTACATCTTGAAGCCAAAGCCAGACGGCACCTGGGACATTCTCTGGGCGAGCAATGCTTCCGACAAAAGCTTCCGCTTCACCAGCTTCGCAGCAGTTGGCAGCGACCAGACACCGGAGATCGTCGCCAAGGCGAGAAGCTGGGTCAGCACAACAGACGCGCCTTACCTGTCCGGCTTCGACTACACGCCGGAAGGTTTGAAGCAAAACTGGCGCATTTACTTGCCGCTCATTAACGTCCAGATTGGAGACATCGACGGCGACAAGGAAAACGAAATCGTCGCCTCCATGGAAAATTCGCACCGCATTCTCGTGTTCAAACAGCACAGCATCCCTGTTTTCTGGCTGACCATCGTTCTGTTTGCGGGACTGCTCGTTTACGGAGTCGTAAGGAGGGTTCGCCATGCGTAAACTGACAAAGGCATGGGCACTGCTCGCTGCCGTCTGCACAGCCTCCCTGCTCGGCGGCTGCACGTATGAGTCCGGCACGAAGGCATTTGCCACCACCAACTTTGATACGCAGCCCGCGCCGCCGACTACGGCCCAAACCGAATCGGCTGCCGATTGGCTGAAAACCGCTCTGGAAAAAGGAAAAACGGCAGAAGAAGCACAGGCATTCTGGTACAGAGGCCACGTGCTTAACCGCATCCTCGCCCGGACGACGACCAGCATGTTCGACGGAGCCGTCCTCACTGACAAAGGGTACAACGTCGGCACACGCATCGCCGCACAGCCTTATACGTACTACCGCATCGGCGACAAGCGCTACATCCGTTCGAATGATTACTGGGTGACAGCCCCGGACGAGCCGCTCGAATTTGACGTGCTGAAAGGCTTCGAGGACTGGCTGCCGTTCATGGACCGGGCCGTGCAATTGCCGGATGAAAAAGTGATCGGCGTCGTCTGCGTGCCTTTCCAGGTGAAGATGACCGGCGCAGAATGGCTGAAAGACAGCCAAAGTCCACTGTTTGAACCTTTGAAAAAGCTGGTCGGCGACCGCCCCGACCTCGAATATATTTTGAAAGAATCGACGATCAAGGCGACGTTTTGGTACGGCAAGGAAGATCGCCTGATCCACCAGTACGAAACATGGATCATCTTGCCGCTGCCGGAAGCCGGGACGATGGACCAGCAGGTGAAGTTCAACCTGTACAAGTACGGCGACACAGGCGGCATCAACATCAAAGAGCCGGAAGAAGTGGAAAAATATTTGCTGTACTAGAGGCTGGTTTCGCTACAGCCGCTGGCCATAAAAATGAGCCTGCTGCGAGTAATATCGCGGTAGGCTCTGTTATTTTCTGCGCTTCGTCAAAGTATCGCTCTCTTATTTCTTACAGCCCAAGACCGCCTGCTGCTTTGCCGGGTCTTGCCAGGATCAGGCAGTAGACGAAAGCGGCTGCGGAGCATATCCCCATCGCCCAGTAGAGCGCCGCCCCTCCGCCTTGCTGGAACAGCCAGCCGCCGACGAGCGAACCAATAATGCCGGAAATGCCGAAAAACAACACAGCCAGCACTGTTTGCCCTGTCGCCTGCCACTCTTCCGGGATGATTTTGTACAAATACTGAATGGTTGCTGTGTAAAACAGGACGAACGTGATGCCTTGCGTCAATTGCAGATAGACAACCCACTCCGCCGAAGGAGCGATTGCACAAAGCACATAGCGGATTGCATACAGCGCCGAAGCGAGCATAATCAGCCTGAGTTCGCTCCAGCGGGCGAGCAGCTTGGCACTGACTGCGAAAAACGCAACCTCGCTCACCGCTGCCAAAAACCACGCTTGCCCGACATCTCCCGTCGTGCCGCCCAGACTCTGCACATAGACGCCGAGAAAGCTGTCGTTCGTCCGGTGCGGAGTCGCCGCAATCAGTACGAGCAAAAAGAAACGCTGCGTTTTCGGATAGAGGATAAACTGCTTCAGTTCCCGCCAGGACAACGACTTGCTACTGGCAGGCGCGTCCTTCATCACGAGCGCGCACGCGTAGGCAAACACGCCGTAACCGACAAACAGCCAGACGAGCTGCCCCATCCCCAGCCGATCAAGCGTCCAGCCGATGAACAGCGACGCCGTCGCGTAGCCGACTGCGCCAAACGTGCGGATCGAGCCGAAGCTTGTGCTGTGCAGCTCGGCAATCCGGTAGTTGAGACTCTCGGTCAACGGGTCAGTCGGCAACAGGAAAAAATACATGGCGCCGACCAGAAGAAACAGCACGAGCAACGACGTCGAGGTAAACAGCAGGATGCCTGCTGCGATGGACAAGCCCAAGGTCAACAGGATGATTCGCTTGAGCGTCTTGTAGCGGTCGCTCACCATCCCCCAAAACGGCTGGGACAAAATGCCGATAAACGAGCCTGCGCCGATCAGCACACCGATTTGCGCAGGCGTGACACCGCGATAGGTCAAATAGACGGGCAAAAACGAAATAAAAATGGACAGCAAGGAAAAATAAAAGAAATTGTACGCCCGCAAGCTCAGTATGGCCGTATTCACGTTCCACCCCATCTTTTTGCTAAGAATAAAAGATAGCCTCGCAGCTTTTTTCGCTTCGAGGCTTTGGTACACTTTTTTTAGCGGCTTACCAGCTCGTTCATCAGTTCGGCAAGCTGTCTCGCCTGCTCGCGGCGCTCGTATGGCTTCACGCGCTCCGCAAAATCGGCCCCGCGCGTCTCGCCGCTGCCCGCCTTCCCGCTGCTCTCTTTCCATTCGCGATACAGCTGCAAGTACGCCTGCTTGATCGCATCCTTATTTTCCGGATCAGCCACCTGGCCCAGCCGGAAGTTTTCGATAATCTCTGTCGCTTCCCCGGCTTTGTTCAGGGCGAGAATCGGGTTGCCGATCCCCATGTATTCGTACAGCTTGCCTGGAATGTACGCCCCCGCGTCAGCGGACACGTCCCCGATGAGCAACAGGGCATCGGCTGCTTTCATCAAGCCGAGCGCTTCCTTGTGCGGCAGGTTGCCCAATACGCGAACGATGTCCGCAAGCCCCAGCGCTTCCACGCAGTCCCGGTTTTCCGAATAGCCGGGATAGTCAAACACACCTGCGAAACTGAGCAGCACGTCTTGCCTGTCCACCTGCCCCTCGTCGATCAGCTCGCGGATTGCTCGCAGCAACAGCCGCGGATTGCGCTTTTGATACAAAATGCCCGCGTAGACTGCATGGAATTTTCCCGGCGCCGCATGACTCGGCACAAGCTGCTGAAAGTCAGCCTGGTCGAAGCCGTTGTAAATCAGCTCCAGCCGCTTGATCCGCTCCTGATGCTTTTCGCGGAAGTTTTTCGCAAACGTGGCGGTGACGGTCGTAATCGCATCGGCTTTGGCCATCACCCGCGCTTCCATCCGCTCTTCCAGCCGTTCGCGCCAGGCAATGCCTGAGGTGTGCATGTTTTGCGTCCACGGATCGCGGAAATCCGCCACCCATTTGCAGCCGAACTCGTCTGCGAGCTTTTCGGCAATCAAATGGTTGGTAACAGGTCCCGAGGTGGAAAAAATCACGTCGATCTTTTCCTGGCGCATGATTTCCCGCCCGAGCTTGAGCGCATTGGGCAACCACAGGATTTGGTCGTCCGGAATCAACAAGTACGGCTTGACCTTTTTCAAGACGTTCACGACCTGCTTTTTCACCCGCTGCTTCCACGAGACACGCGGGGCTGCGCTCGCTTGAGCTGTCGAGCCTGTGCCAGAAGCTGCGGCTTGTCCTCTCCCCGGCAGCAGTTGCCACTCTTTTGCCCGATGAATCTTCACCTCGCCTGGAAGCTGCGCCAGAAGCGAAGGATCGAGCGTGGCGTGGTAGGTCGGATCGACAGTCAGCACGTGGACGTTCCAACCGAACTCCCCCAAATATTTGGCCATTTTCAACGGTCGGGGAACACCGCCGCCGCCGATGGGCGGAAATATGTAGCATATGATTAACACGTTGTGCGCTTTCATCTTGTTACCGTCCTTCTCGTTTTAACGTTTTCCATTCTACACGATACCACAAGTGCTGTCTTATTGCGAATCTATCGGCCATCTGCTATAGTGAGAATGGCTTTGTTTACGCATGGAAGGCTTGCAGCACTCACCATGCTGCGGCATCCTTTTTTTCTTTTTGAAATACAATCGCTCCTCCATGAACAAGCCTCAACAGAGGTTTTCTTGAATAAGATCCGGGTGAATTTACATGAGCAAACTACGCGTCCTCCACGTGATTGGCGGGGGGGAATTTGGCGGTGCGGAACAACATATTCTCAATCTGGTTACGACTTTTCCCGAGGAAGAAGTGGATGTCGCGGTCGTCTGCTTCTACGATTCGCTCTTTGCCGAGAAGCTCCGGGCTGCCGGCATCAAGGTGATGGCGTTGAACCAGTTCGGCCGATTCGACATTCGGCTGCTGCAAGCTTTGCGGCGCACGTTCCTCGCTTTTGGGCCAACGATCATCCATACGCACGGGATCAAGGCCAACTTTTTTTCCCGGCTGGCCGCGCTCGGCATGAAGGTGCCTCTTGTAACGACCGTACACAGCTCGCTGCGCTACGATTACGCAGGCGCACTGGCCTACGCAATCGTCAGCTTGATGGAGCGGAGCACCCGCCACTGGAATCGGCACTACGTCGCCATCAGCGGCGCCATTGCCGACGTCTTGCGCGAGCAGGGCGTGAAACCTTCTGCGATCAGCGTGATATACAACGGAATGGATTTGTCCTGCTACCAGCAGGAGCAGCTTCGCGAGAGCGACCGCAGCCGTTTTCGTGCAGAGTGGAACGTGCCGCAGGACGCCTTTTTGTTCGGAACCGTAGCACGATTCGTTCCGGTCAAAGGCTTGCCGATCCTGCTCGATGCCTTTCACGCGCTGGTGCAGGGCAAAAAAGACGCACCTTATCTCGTCCTGGTCGGCGACGGTTCGGAACGTCAGGCGCTGGAGGCAAAAGTACAGGAGCTGGGACTGGCAGATCGCGTCCGTTTTGCCGGGTTTCGCCAGGACATCCCCGCCTGCCTGCATGCCATTGACGGCTTTGTTCACTCTTCCCTGTACGAAGGGCTGGGCTACACGCTGATCGAAGCCATGTCTTCCAAGGTGCCTGTCATCGCTAGCAACGTGGGCGGTGTGAAGGAATTCGTCTACCATGGACGCACCGGGCTGCTTGTCGAACCGAACGATCCGGCGGCACTGGCTCAGGCCATGGAACAGCTCTGGGCTTCCCCGCAGCTGCGGGAGACGTTGGTGCAAAACGCCCTGGAAAAAGTGGAAGCCACTTTCACGATCCGGCAAATGACCGCTCAAATTTTGAGTCTGTATCGCAAGCTGTTGCAGTGAGCGAAGCACGATTGGCTGTCCGGAAAGACGCTGCTCGTGCTTTTTTCGCTACCCTTGTCACGCGATAAACTGTTTGAAGAATCTGTTAATTCGCGGTTGCCACGAAAGAGACAATCTGGTTACATAGAACTGGAACGATTATGAATCGCACGTGAAAGGATGACACGACACATGAAACTTTTTCTCTCGGTAGACATGGAGGGAATCTCCGGCATCGTCGACACCAGCTACATCAATCCTGATTCGGGTGTGAACTACCAGCGCGGCCGACAGTTCATGACCGACGACGCCAACGCTGTGATCGAAGCAGCGCTTGCCAGCGGTGCGACAGAGATCGTCGTCGCGGACAGTCACAATACGATGAACAATATTTTGTGGGAAAAGCTGCATCCGAAAGCGCGGCTGCTCGCTGGCTCGCCTCGCGATTGCTCGATGATGCAGGGGCTGGATGAGAGCTTCGATGCCGCCATGTTTATCGGCTACCATACCCGCCAAGGAGTTCCTGGCGTGCTCAGCCACACCATGTCCGGTGTCGTCCGCAACATGTACATCAACGGCCGGGTCGTGGGAGAATTCGGCTTTAACGCGGCAATCGCCGGCTTGTACAACGTTCCGGTCATCATGGTTTCCGGCGACAACCTTATTGCCCAGGAAGCCCGCGAGCTGATTCCTGGCATCCACACAGCGATTGTCAAGGAAGCCGTGTCGCGCACAGCCGCCATCTGCCTGTCGCGCGAGGAAGCGACCGCGACCTTGCAGGAACAGACGAAGCTCGCTCTTGGCAACGTATCTGCCATCGCTCCGTTTCAAAATGGTAGCCCGCTTGAAGTGGCGATGGAATTTTCCCACGCCGGGCAGGCCGAAATGGCGGCAATCGTCCCTGGCACCCGCTATGAAACGGCGACAAACACCGTTTCTTACAACACCGCCGATCCCAAGGACATGTACAAAACGATGCGGGCGATGCTGAACCTCGCTTCCGGGGCGGAGTTTTTCTAGGACGCGCACAAGGTTCTCCAAATAGAAAAAGGCATGGCCAAGCGCCGTGCCTTTTTCGCTCTTTTAGGAGCTTTTTCTCTTTTTTCCTTTTCGCGTCCGCAACCGCCGTTTTCGTTTCGCCGCAACCCGCAGCTTTTCTTTTGCTTTCGCCCGCTTCTTTTGCCTGTTGCTCATGCCGCTGTTTGACGCCCGGGAGCCCGGCCCGCCGCCAACTGCGTGCTGCTGCTTCGTATTGGTGCTCTCAATCGCGGCATTGGTGCCACCTGTGCTGTAGGTTCCGCCGCCGCCCGCTACCTGTGTCGCCGATGCATCCGCATGGCGCCTGCCCAGCTTGACAATCTGGTCATTGATAACCACTACGGCTTCTCGTCCATTTTTTGCCTCTCTGAGTTTCCCTCGCCACTCCCGTTGCCCTCCAGTTATTCCGCTGTTTTTTGCTTTTCCCCCTGCCCCTACGCTTTGCTGCTGCTTCGTGTCGGCAGAAGCGATGGCAGCGTTATTTCCTGCTGCACTGCTTCGTCCTGCCCCACTTGCAATTTGCGTTGTATTGGGCGCATTCGTAAACTGGGCATTGAGCACAACGACAACTCTTCTGCTGTCGTGAAGAGTGGTTCTTACAACCATTCGTTTTTTGCCTTTCTGATAAATCACGGTCAATTTGTCTTTTGAACGACGCATGAGCTGTTCATTCCTTTTTGCATCATAAAGTCTACTATAATAGGAATGCAGCGAACGGACAAAGCGTGTTGGACAAATGGTGCCACCTCGCGCAAAAAGGCGAATGCGCAAAATGAAAAAACAGACCCATCAAATGGGCCTGTCCGTCGTTTTTGGCTTTTACAGTTTGCGAACGTTCGTCGCCTGTGGGCCGCGTTGGCCGTTTTCCACTTCAAACTCGACCTCTTGGCCTTCCTCCAGGGATTTGTACCCTTCTTCCTGAATCGCGGAAAAGTGGACGAACACATCATCCGCACCATCCCGCTCGATAAAACCGAAACCTTTTTCGCTGTTGAACCATTTTACTCTACCACGTTCCATTTTTGCCTCCTAGCATGTATCCCTTACATGACATTGAAATGTGATGATCCTTACCCGGTTACTATTGCCAGAAACGAAACGGGTTATACATCCAAAAACAGGTTGCGGTAAAAATGGCGCTGTCAGACGAACAAAAGGCCGGACTTCATCAAATGCGCACGACAGTAGCGTTGCTGACCGAGTCGCGCGGGATGCGGTTTTTCGTATCAAACAAAATCGCGGAGTCCGCCATTTGCGCGGCTACTTCATCCCAGTTTACGTCTGCGAACTGTTTTTGCACTGCCGTCAAAATCAGGGCGTCGGCACCGCGAACGGCTGCCTCCAGGCTGTCTTTTTTGTGTTCGTAAGCAGTCGGTACTGCCGGGTCATACGAACGTACCTCGACGCCCTTGGCGAGCAGCAGCCTGATGATGTCGTGCACAGGGCTGACGCGGTCGTCGTTGGAGAAGTCCTTCATCGCAAGACCCAATACGGCTACACGGCTGTCTGCGAGCGTCTTGCCTTTTTCCTGCAACGCTTTTTCCAGCATGCCGATCAGCACTTCCGGCACAGCGTCGTTGGTCATGCGCGCCTGCTGCAAGATCGGCAACGACACGCCCAACTCGCGTGCTTTTGGCTGCAGGTAATACAGGGCGTTCGGCAGGCAGAAGCCGCCAACGCCAGGACCAGGCGTCAACAGGTTCACGCGCTTGTGCGTGTTGGCAACTTTAATCAGCTCGAACGTGTCGATTCCGAACGCCTCGGAGAAGCGGGCAAACTCTTGCACCATTGCGATATTGACGTCGCGCTGAATGTTTTCGATAACTTTGGCGGTTTCGACAACGCGGATGTCCGAGATGGTAATGTCTGTTTCGCTGATGAAGGAAAGCAGCTCTTTTCCTTTCGCAGCGCTTTGCTCATTGATGCCGCCAAGCACGAGTGGCATGTGGATGAACTCTTCAAAAGCTCGTCCTTCGGCAATCCGTTCGGAGCAGTACGTCAAATAAAAATCAACGCCTGCGACAAGGCCGCTCACTTCTTCGAGAATCGGCTTCAGCACTTCTTCTGTAGTTCCTGGAATCACGGTACTGCGAATCATGACCGTATCACCCTTTTTCAGCACGCTGCCGAGCGATTGGGCACAGCTTTTCAATGGTCCGAGATCCGGGTCGCCGTTATGCACCGGCAAACCGACCGTCACAATATAATGATCGACTTCCGCAGCTGCTTCCTCGTAGGAGGTTGTCGCACGAAAACGCTTTGCTTCAATTTGTTCCTTGAGAATCTCCGGCAAGGTTTTCCCCTGATAGGACTCCAAATGGTGGGAATGGGCCGCATTAATTTCATCCACGACGTGAGGCAAGGCGTCAACGCCGACGACGTTTGCTCCCTTCATGGCATAGGTAAGAGCAAGCGGCAAGCCAACAAACCCTAATCCCACTACAGCTACGCGCACAGGCTGAGTCATTGCGTATCTCCTCTTTCACGTTCTCTAAGGTAAGGTCCGGGCAACCATTCGGTCACGCGGCCAACTAGCATATTGCTTATGACAGATAGTAAATGCCCGCAGCGATAAAAACTACGCACAATCCTATGAGGACCTTGTACAACGTTTCCAAGGCTGCTCCTCCCCATGATTCATATTGTCGGCTTCGGCCCTGTCCAAAAGGGCATAGGACCGCACCCGTCTGGGCTCTCTGCCAAATCCTAATTATACTCTCGATTGAAATATCGTTCAACAAGGGTTTGTTTTCATGCCGAGCCGGAAGTATCCAAAAAAACAGTCAGCGGCCCGGTCACGTAAACCTGACAGGCAAGCCGATACCCTTGCTGCATGTCCTCACCGAGACGGTATTGCTCGGTATCAGACGGCGGAGGAGCCGAGCCTGCTGGTATATTCATCCTGACCATGCAAGTTCGGCACTTTCCCGTCGTGCAGAAAAAATCAATGGGCAGCTGCGAGCGCACCAAGGCCATCAGCAAGTTTTCCCCCTGCGTCAGCAAGATACTGTGCTCCTTGCCGTTTGCCCATACCGTTACTGCGAATTGCTCCGGACGATTGCTTCCCACACGATTCCCTCCCCGCTCCTGCTCGAAAATGACAGCCCCTTACTTGAACAGACTCGCCCCGATAATATAAGAAAAGCCGATGGACAGGACCATCGCAATGAAGCCGATCGCCCTGTTGTCATTGGCTATTTCCTCATCGACCTTGAACGAGGGGGTCATGAATTCAAAAATAAAGTAAGCGATCAGAAGCAAGCAAAAACCGAATGAACCCCAGATCAAAGCCTGCCCTAAAGAAAGATTCGCCTGAATCGAATAGCGGAAAACATTGGCGATGCCAAAAATTTTCCCGCCTGTTGCCATCGCGACGGCCATGTTTCCGCGTTTCAGCTCTGCCCAGACCCGATAGCGCGTCACCAGTTCGAAAATCGCCAAAAACAAAATCATCGCAAGTCCGGTGACGGTAACGTAAGCGGCCGTTGCAAAATATGGATTATGCAGAAGGCTCTCCATGGAATCTCCTCCCGACATCTCTATTTCAGTTCGGCAATGGTCGCGCCAACGCCGCCTTCACCCTGTCCGCCCAGGCGGAAGGATTTGACGTTGCGGTGGCTTCTCAAATATTCATGCACACCTTTGCGCAAAACGCCTGTTCCGTGTCCGTGAATAATGGAAACCGTGTGCAGTCCTGCCAGAAGCGCATCGTCGAGAAACTGGTCCATTTCCCGAATGGCATCCTCCACGTTGTATCCGCGCAAGTCGAGGTCCATTTTGATGCTGGCCGTCCTGCGTTTGACAGAGGTGTATGGTGCGGCTTGCGGCTTTTGTGTAATCGAGTTTTGCACGTTCATGTCTTCGCGTCTGACCTTCATTTTCATAATCCCGATCTGAACGAGGAACTCGTCGTTGTTCACCTTTTCCAGCACCGTGCCTTTTTGGCCGAAGGTGGTGACCATGACTTCATCGCCTACCTTGATCTGGGTGGCACGAACGGCCTTGGCCGGCTTTTTCACTTTTTCCTTTTCCAGCTCCAGCACGGCATTGCCCAGCCGTTTTTTCGCATCGATCAGCCGATGCTCCTTGATCTCTACGCCTTCGTCTCTCATCTCGCGCAGCTCGCGAATGATCGCTTCCGCCTCTTCTTTTGCCAACTGAACGGCGATCCGCGCTTCGTCTTCCGCCCGTTCCATCAGCTTGTTTTTCTCTTCGGCAAACCGGGCGCGTTCTTCCTCCAGCTGACGGCGCAATTCCTCTGCTTCTTTTCTCGCCGCCGCGGCTGCCTGTCTGTCCGCCTCGGCGGATTTGCGGTTGCGCTCCAGGGAAGCGATCATGCTCTCCACCTGGTTGTCTTCCTCACTGATGGAGCCGCGCGCCACCTCGATGATTGCCTCCGGCAGTCCAAGCCGTCTGGCGATGGCAAAGGCGTTGGAGCGTCCCGGCACGCCGACGAGCAGACGGTATGTCGGGCGCAAGGTCTGCACGTCAAATTCCACGCTGGCATTGATGACCTCCGGCCTGTCGTACGCATACGCCTTCAGCTCGCTGTAGTGCGTAGTCGCAACCAGTCTCGCTCCGGAGTCTATCACGTGGTCGATGATCGACATGGCGAGTGCCGCTCCTTCTGTCGGGTCTGTACCCGCTCCCAGCTCGTCGAACAGCACGAGGCTTTTTTCGTCCATTTTTTCCAGGATCGAAATGATGTTTTTCATATGGCTGGAAAAGGTGGACAGGCTTTGCTCGATGGACTGTTCATCGCCAATGTCGGCAAATACAGAAGAGAACACGGTCATCTCGCTTTCCTCTTCTGCCGGGATGTGCAGTCCTGCCATTGCCATCAGTGACAACAGCCCGATCGTTTTCAGCGAGACCGTCTTCCCGCCTGTGTTCGGCCCTGTCACGACGATGGCCTGGTAATCGCCGCCCAGTTCGACGTCGACAGGAACGACGACCTCTCGCGGGATCAGCGGGTGGCGTGCTTTTTTCAAATTCAAATAGCCGCGGTCGTTCAGCTTGGGACAGACGGCTTTCATGCTCCAGGCAAGCTGGGCCTTGGCGAACATGAAGTCAAGCTCGGTCAGCGCATCGACATTTTCGACGAGCGCTTCCACGGCAAAAGCGACTTGCTCAGTGAGCAGGTACAAAATCCGCTCTACCTCGCGTTCTTCCCGCAGCCGCAGTTCACGCAGCTTGTTGTTCATCGACACGATCACTTCCGGCTCGATGAACAGCGTAGCACCGGAAGCGGACTGGTCGTGGACGATTCCGCCGAACACATGGCGGTATTCCTGCTTCACGGGAATGACAAAGCGATCGCCGCGAATGGTGACGATGCTTTCCATCAGCATTTTTTGGTAAGAGGAGGAGCGCGTCATCTGTTCCAGCTTTTCCCGGATGCGCGACTCCACCTGCCTGATTTCCTGGCGTACCTGGCGCAGCTCCATGCTGGCGCTGTCCATGACCTCTCCGCTTTCGTCAATACAGCGGCGAATTTCCATTTCCAGCTCGCGCAAGCCTTCGATGCGCTCGGCTTGCTGCTTTAAGAGCGGCATTTCGTGGTCCTCGCACATGTCCAGCAAAAACGTTTTCAAACGGCGTCCCGCCATGACGGTGCTGGCGATGTCCAACAGCTCCATCGGCGATAGCATCGCATTCAGCCTGGCTCGCTGCACAGAACTGCGGATGTCGCGAATGCCGCCGAGCGGAGCGCTGCCTTTCAGACGAAGGACAGTGGCCGCCTCTTCGGTGCCCTGCTGGGCGATTTTCACTTCGTCCAGCCGTACGAAGGGGGTCAGTTCCGCTGCTTTTTCTTTTCCATATGTGCAAGATGCCTTGTCGACTAACAGGGCGATAATTTTATCGTATTCCAAAGTTTTTAATACCCGTTGTTCCACTGTATCCTCCTTATTTGCTCATCGGCGACCGTCGGACTTAAGCGGATAAGTACAACGGTCATAACTTCAATCACTGCGATTTTCTCATTATATCATGTCAGCCGTTTCAAGGATAATTTTACACGCACCTGCTTTGGCATAGTTCAGCGCAGAAATAGCCAGAATGAAAATGAACCAATTCAAAAGGAGGAGTTTCCATGACGATCATGCGTCATCTCGTCCGTTTCGTCGTCGCTGCCGTCGTCCTGATGTTCGTCGGCTTTCTGGTACCCGGTTTTTCGGTAAACAGCTTCTGGACTGCCTTTCTTGCCGCTGTCGTAATCGCCCTTTTGGGCTGGGTCGTGGAAGCCATGTTCGGAGATCGTATTTCCCCATACAATCGTGGAATCATCGGTTTCCTCGTCAGCGCTGTCGTGATCTACCTGACACAGTTTATCGTCTCCGGCTTCGAAGTCACGGTCATCGGAGCGCTTCTCGCGTCTTTGGTCATCGGGATTATCGACCTGTTCATTCCGATCAAGACCCATATGGACATGCGCAATGGAGATGCCGGAAACAAGCAGGAAACCTAAGCTTGGTTCAAGCGAAAAGAGCCAACCCGTCACACGCGGGCTGGCTCTTTTCTTCTTTAATCTATCGGCTTTTCATTTGCGTCTTCCTGAAGGATCTTCAGCAGTTCTTCGTACTCCTGCCGCAAGCGGAAGTATTCATCCGCGATGTTTACTGCGGAGAGTACAGCAATTTTAGCGGTGTCCAGTCGATGGTTGCCGTTCGCGATTTCGTTCATCTTGTCATCAACGAAACCGGCCACCATGCGTATGTGATTGACACTTGCCTTCCCACTGAGCCGGTATTGTTGGCCGAAGATCTCCACCGTCAAACGATTTTTCCCATCACCTTGCACGAGGGGTTCCTCCCTACTGCGACCTTTGCTCTACTGTATCCTTTTTAGGTTACTGAAAATGTCAGAGTTCGTCAAGCCGTCTTACATTCGCAGTTCGGCACCCGTCTTGTTTTTCAGCGCTTCGACAACAGCCGTTGTCACCTGCTGAATTTCTTCATCCTGCAAGGTACGCTCCGCATGGCGGAACACGAGAGCAAACGCCATGCTCTTCTTGTCCTGTGCGATCCGATCGCCTGTGTACACATCGAACAGGGTCAACGATTCCAAAAGCTCGCCTGCCGCTTCGCGAATCGTCGCTTCCAGCGCACCCGCAGGCACGCTGCGATCAACGACCAGCGCCAGATCGCGCGTTACCGCCGGGAACTTCGGCAACGGGTTGTAGTATCCAACCTCGGCAGCCGCTTCGATCAGCAACGCCACATCGAACTGGAACACGTACGTTTCAGACAGATCGTACGCTTTTTCGGTAACGGGGTGTACTTGCCCCAGATAACCCAACCGTTTGTCGCCTACCCATACTTCCGCTGTACGGCCAGGGTGCATGCCGGCAATGTCCGCTTTCGCTTTGTACTGGGCTGTATGGATGCCAAGACGGTCCAGGAGCGAATCGGCAATCCCTTTTACCTGATAAAAGTCTACAGGCTGTTTTGCGCCCATCCAGTTTTGCGGCAAAAGCTGTCCTGTCAGCGCACCTGCCACGTACAGACGCTCTTCCGGAAGCTGTGTCAGCGACTCCTCGCGAGTCAAAAACACGCGGCCCAGCTCAAAAATGGCGACGTCGTGGTTTTGCCGGTTTTTGTTGTACGCGACCGTTTCCAACAGACTTGGGATGAGGCTGGTGCGCAGTGTCCTGTGCTCCTCGCTCATCGGCATCATGAGGGACACCGGGTTTACTTTTTCCTGGTGCAAACCTGCTACTGCCTCTACGCGATCCGGATGCACCAGCGCGTAGGAAATCGCTTCGTGCAAGCCTGTGCCGATCAGGTGGTGGCGAATCGTACGGCGCAGCTTTTGCTCGCGCGTCAGCTGACCTTGCGTAGTCGTGCCTGACGGCAGGCTGGTCGGGATGTTATCGTAGCCGTACAGACGCGCTACTTCCTCCACCAAATCCTCCGGCAGCGTAATGTCGCCGCGTCTGGTCGGCACGGTAACGGTCCAGCTGTCGCCTTCCTGTGTGAACGGGAATTGCAAACGGGTAAAAATCGGGGAAACGTCTGCCGCAGTCAGGTTTGTTCCCAGATGCTGGTTGATTTTGGCCAATGTCACTGTTACGACGGCCGGCTTCGCTTCGCTTACGACTGCAGAGCGGATGCCTTTGGACACGGTCGCCCCGGACAGTTGCTGAATCAAGGCCGCAGCGCGCTCTCCCGCTTCCTGCACGCGCGCCTGATCGACACCTTTTTCCCAGCGGACACAGCCTTCTGTGCGCATGCCGAGTGTGCGTGCCGTGCGGCGTACGGTTTTTGGCGTGAACCAGGCTGCTTCCAGAATAATTTCTTTCGTCTCGTTCGTAATCTCGGAGTTGGCTCCACCCATCACGCCGGCAATTGCCAAGCCTTTTGCCGGGTCGGCGATCAGAAGCGTCTGCTCATCCAGTTCGCGCTCCTGGTCGTCCAAGGTCACGAGCTTTTCCCCTGCGTTTGCCAGGCGGACGACAATTTTGCGCTCCTGAACCTGTTCGGCATCAAAAGCGTGCAGCGGCTGCCCGTACTCCAGCAAAACGTAGTTGGTTACGTCCACCACGTTGTTGATCGGACGAATGCCCGCTGCCATCAGGCGATTTTTCATCCATTGCGGGGAAGACGCGATTTTCGCATTGGTAAAATGGCGTCCGTGGTACTGGTAGCATTCGTTTTCGGCTGCAATCGTGACTTGCAGCGGGTTTTCCTCGCCGTTTTCGGTCAGCTCGATCTCTGGCAGCACCACTTCTTTGCCCAAAATGGCGGCCACCTCGTAGGCAACGCCGAGCATGCTCAGGCAGTCAGAGCGGTTTGGCGTCAGGCCAAGCTCCAGCACGTAGTCGTCCAGACCAAGGTAGGAGACCGCATCCATCCCGATTTCCGCGTCCTCCGGCAATACCATGATGCCTTCCTGCTGGTCTTTTGCCAGCAGCTTGTCGTTTAGACCCAGCTCTTTTGCCGAGCAGATCATGCCCTGGGATTCCACCCCGCGCAGCTTCGAGCGCTTGATGGTAAGACCTCCAGGCAGTTTGGCACCGATCAGCGCAACTGGCACCTTTTGCCCTTTGTCTACGTTTGGCGCACCGCAGACGATTTGCAGGTCTTCGCCTTGTCCTGCATCGACCACGCACACGCTCAGACGGTCAGCGTCCGGGTGCTTGCTGCGCTCTTTTACATAGCCGATCACCACGCCGGAAACACCTGCGTTGCGCGATTCTACTGCGTCTACCTCGATCCCGCTGCGAGTCAGCTTTTCAGCCAGCTCCTGCGGTGTCGTTCCACTCAGATCGACGTATTCGGATAACCATTGATACGATACCTTCATCTTTGCCTCTCCTCTCTAGCCTTGGTTGAACTGACGCAGGAAACGAACGTCGTTGGTATAAAAATGGCGGATGTCCTCCACCCCGTATTTGAGCATGGCGATTCGCTCTACCCCCATCCCGAAAGCGAAGCCGCTGACTTCCTGCGGATTGTAGCCGGCCATTTCCAGCACGCGCGGATGCACCATGCCGGAGCCCAAAATCTCGATCCAGCCCGTTTGCTTGCACACACGGCAGCCGTGACCACCGCAGTTGAAGCATTGCAGATCGACCTCTGCGCTAGGCTCCGTGAACGGGAAGAAGCTCGGACGCAGGCGAATTTGCTGGTTCGCGCCGAACATTTGGCGGGCAAAAGTCAGCAAGATGCCTTTCAGGTCGCTCATGCCGATGCCTTTGTCGATCACGAGACCCTCGATCTGCGTGAACTGGTGCGAGTGGGTCGCGTCGTCGTCATCCCGGCGATACACTTTTCCCGGACAGATGATCTTCACAGGCGTCTTGCCTTCTTTTTTCAGCATCGTCCGCGCCTGCACCGGAGACGTATGGGTACGCAGCAAAATTTCGTCTGTCACGTAAAACGTATCCTGCATGTCGCGCGCGGGATGGTCTTTTGGCAGGTTGAGCATTTCGAAGTTGAAGTGGTCCATCTCCACCTCTGGCCCTTCTGCCACCTCGAAGCCCAGGCCGACGAAAATGTCTTCGATCTCCTCGATGATGCGGGAGAGCGGATGCATCGTTCCGACAGGCACAGGACGTCCCGGCAAGGTTACGTCTACCGTCTGGGACGACAGCTTCGCGTTCAGCGCCGCTTCTTCAATCGCCTGCTGCTTGCTGGCAAAAGCCGTCTCCAGCGCTCCCCGCACTTCGTTGACCAGTTGGCCTACGACGGGACGCTCTTCGGGAGACAAGCTGCCCATTCCCCGCAGCAGTTCTGTCAGTTCGCCCTTTTTCCCCAGATATTTGACACGCAAATCCTGAAGTTGTGCAGCTTCCGTCACCTGGCTGATTTGCCCCAGTGCGGACTCCTTCATTTCTTGCAACCGCGTTTGCACTTTGTATCGCTCCTTTTTGTGTTGATAAAAAGAAAAACCCGCCCCCAAAAGGGACGAGTTACTTTTTTCTCGCGGTACCACCCTTGTTAGTCAGACGGCTCGTTTTCGCTACAGAGATGTGAAAATATCACTACAAACGAGCAAGGCTTCTGACTCACTTCAGCTCATTGGTAACGGGAATGACCCGGCTGCTCCTACTGCGCAAAAGCGGTTCAGAGTGCGGCTTCGGAGTGAATTCGGCAGCTATCATGCTAAAGATGCTTGCAGTCTGTGGCACCTTCTCCCTGAAAAACAGATAGGACCTGCGTACTAGTCTCCGTCATCGCTTTGCGTTATAATAGAGATGTAGGAAAATTATAGCGCAACAAGAGAGAACTTTCAATTCTACAAATGTTCCATATCACTCGTTCGCCCTAGTTCGATTTTCGCGAATCTGAAAGGGGACTTTAGCATGATTGACAAAATTACAGCTCTTTATGACAAGTCATGCGTCTGTCGGCACTGCCAAGCAACCTTTTCCACCAAACGGATCAGATCCGGCGCTCTTACCATGATTCACCGCGACAGCGACTTCTATACCACGTTCAAAGAACAGTCGCTGAATCCGATTTTATATACGGTTAACGTATGCCCGGTTTGTGGCTTTGCTTTCACCGATCAGTTCACAAGCAAGCTCGCTCCGTGGCAAAAACAGATCGTCGAGGAGCATATTTCCTCGAAGTGGAAGCCAAAAAACTTCGACTCCATCCGCAGGGTTCCCGAAGCAATTGTCAGCTACAAGCTGGCGATCTACGCCGCCGAACTGACCAATCAGCCGCACTCGGTCAAAGCAGGTCTGTACTTGCGGCTCGCCTGGCTGTACCGCAGCCAGGCCGACCTCGCACAAGAACTGCGCTTCATCGCGCTGGCCGTCGAGGAGTACGAAGAATCGTACATTCACTCCGATTACAGGCGCGGCGATAAAGAAATGTCCGAGGTCAAGCTGCTGTACCTGATCGGCGAGCTGTACCGCCGCCTGCAAAAATTCGATCTGGCCATCAAATATTTCGGCAAGGCACTCTCTTTCCGCAACCATACAATTGAGAGCGGTATCATCCGCATGGCGCATGACCAGTGGCAATTGACTCGCGAGGAATTCAAGGAGAAGAAAAGCGAGCAAAAGATCGGTTGATGATGCGTAGCATAGCGGCATTTCCCGTTTGCGGGAATGCCTTTTTTATTTGCCGTCAGTTGTCTGCAAACGCGCGGGTCCGGGTTTTACGGGTATGAACAGCAAGGGATACTGGCTGATTCCCCCGGTATCCCTGTTTTGTTGTCACCGTCTTCTGTTGCGCTGTGCTTCATACACGAAAATGCCCGCCGCGACTGCGGCATTCAGTGACTCCGCTTTGCCGTACAGCGGAATGTGCACGAACTGGTCTGCGCACGAAAGCATCCCTTTGGACACACCTCGGCCCTCGTTGCCGATGACGAGCGCAATCTTGCCGCTGTAGTCCGCCTGATCGTAGGACACGCTGTCTTGTGACAGGGAAGAGACGAGGACACGCCCGCCTTGCTGCTTCCACTCGCCTGCCGTGGCAGCCAGCTCCCGCGCAAAGACAGGCAGGCGGAACATGGCGCCCATCGTAGCCCGCACGACTTTTCCGTTGTAGATGTCGACGCTGCCCTTGCCCAGCACCACTCCATCCACACCTGCGGCCTCCGCCGTGCGCAAAATGGTGCCCAGATTGCCCGGGTCCTGAATCTCATCGAGGAACAGGAGCAGGGCATTTTCTTTTTCGGCCAGCTTGTCTACCCATTCGTCCCAATCGCTTGTCGTCTTTTTCACTTCCGCGACAATCCCTTGCGGCGATTTGGTTTCCGAGAGCTTCGCCAAAACAGCAGCGGACGCCGCGATCACTTGGGCAGCCTGGGAATGGTTGGCCAATGCCCGCTGGCAGGCGGGATCGAGGCTTCGCTCCTGGTCGTAGAGGATCGTCGTCACTTCCGCCCCGCTTTTGAGTGCCTCCTCCACCAGATGTGCGCCTTCAACGAGGTAGCGTCCCTGCTCCTCCCGGCCTTTTTTATCGAGTAGCTGGTGCAGTCTTTTCACCAGCGGATTTTGAACAGAGGTAATGATTTCATGTGCCATTGTTATGCCCGCTCCTCAAATGCTTTTAAGTCTTTGTTGTTTCCGATCACGACAAGAACGTCTCCGTACTGGATCACTTCATCAGGGTTCGGAGCGATGTTGAATTTGTCTCCGCTTTTGATCGCGATGACGTTGACCCCGTATTTTCTGCGGATGTCGAGCTGTCTCAAGTTTTGCCCGACCATCCTGGACGATACGACAACCTCTGCCACGCTGTAGTCCTCCGCCAGCTCGATAAAGTCGAGGACGTTTGCCGAAATGAGATTGTGCGCCACCCGCACGCCCATGTCCCGCTCCGGGAAAACGACGCGGTCTGCCCCTACTTTGTACAAAACCTGTCCGTGCCGCTCATTTTGCGCCTTGGCGACAATTTTTTTCACGCCGAGCTCCTTCAGCGTCAAGACCGTGAGAATGCTCGCCTGTATGTCTACCCCGATCGCCACGACAACCACGTCGAAGTTGCGAATGCCGATTTCCTTCAAAGCCCGTTCATCTGTTGAATCAGCCACGACTGCGTGAGTGACATGCTGAATGTTTTCATTGATGCGCTCTTCGCTTTCGTCGATGCCCATCACTTCGTAATCCATCTCGTACAACGTCCGGGCCACACTGGAACCAAAGCGGCCCATCCCGATGATGGCAAACTGTTTTGACATGGTGATCTTCTCCTTCGATCCTGTATCCAATAACTTGCATTATAGCATTAGACAGCGCAGCTTTGCACAGGTGAAACCAAAAGATGCCCGTGTCCACTTGCGACAAAGAGGTATGAGCAATCCTGCGAAGACAAATACTAACCCATGAATTCATTCTCACAAGAGAGGTGCTGGCTTACGTATGAACATTGCCTCGCTCAATTTGCGGCAAGCGATCATGTACAAAATGCAAGGCTCGGATTCCGGAGCAGTAGAAGAGACGATCAGTGATGCAATCGCAAGCGGCCAGGAAAAAACCTTGCCTGGTCTCGGTGTCCTGTTTGAAGTGCTGTGGCAGAACAGCGATGCTTCCTCCCGCCAGGAGATGGTCAAGACGATTGCGTCCCATCTGCCCGCACAAGCAGAAAAACCGATTTAATGGAAGTCCCAACCGAACACGAGCAAAAGGGAGCGACGTCGCTACGTCCCTCCCTTTTTGTTTTCTGTCGCCTGCTGCGAGAAGCGCGAACGAATTCCCTGGATCACAGCCAGTAAAATCGGAAAAAATACGGTGGGCAAGTAGCAGAAATACGTCAGCTTTTCGTTGAAAGCAAAAAATTCGACGATGTTTTGCGGCCACAGCGAGACGTAAAACATCGGGATGAAGAAGATTAGGGCGAGGATGCGCTGAAACCGGATGCCTTTTTTCAGCCACAGTCGTATGGCGTAAATCATGGAGTAGTACATGTTCCCAAACGTCGTAAAAATCGAGGCCATCCAGATGGTAAGAAAGGCGGCCTCCAGCCGTTCCAGAATCCAGCCGGTTCGACGTGCTGTCTTGACCATCTCCAACGTCGGCCAGATCAGATGCTGCAGCTCCTCGTAGCCAAACACCACAATGCCCGCAATCGTGGTCAGCACATACGACACGGCGGCGAAAGAAAGCCCGCTCCAGGCCACAAGCGAAATCCGCGCTCCCGGCATCGCCAGGCCGAAGTAGATCATCATCAGCTCAAATCCCGTATACAGCATAAATGTTCCGAACGCGGTGCTGGCCAGGCTCTGCCATGAATCAATGTGCAAAGGCAGCAGATTTTCCCAGTTCGCACTGTTGATCGTTACATACGGAATAATGATGATGGGCACGAACATGATCGGAAACAACAGCTCGTTGACCCTGACCAGCACCTCTAACTCGTGCATGCACAAATACAAAACCATCAAGAACAAAGTCAATAAAATCGCTTCAAGGGGCGTATCCAGCAGGATGGAAGTCACAATGATCTCACCAAACCCGCGGGCAACCATCGCCGTATTCAAAAATTGAAACAGGAGGAACATGAGCATCCAGGGGATGTTGAGAATATTCCCCAATCGCGGATAACGACGCCCGCCAAAGACGAGCGGACCGTATTCCACAAAGGTTAGCCCTGGATACTGCTTGCTCAGGTAGACCATCGCCATAAGAGGAAAAAACGCAATCACTCCGCTTGCGATTGGCCCAAGCCAGCCTACTTCCTGCAGCTCAGCGCTGGCCGTACGCGGCAAGGTCAGGATCGCCCCTCCGATTATCGAGCTAATGAGAATCGCGATTAGTTGCCATGTACTGATGCTGCCCCTTTGATCTCCCATCTCCATCAGCTCCTATTGCATTTCCATTCCTAAACGGCGAATTTTGATCGTATAGTCAACGTCGATTGGAAAGTTTTTAAAATCCTTCTCCCAGTCATGCTTTTTCCAGTAATCCCGGTAGTGGTGCGCCCGGAGTGCGAGTCCAAGCTTCAATATGTCGCTGTTGTACTCTTTTTGCAGCTGGTGAATCAGCTTTTTTGCACGTCTATCCATTTCTTTTTTAATCAGGCGCTGCATTTGCCGAATGAACTCTTTCGGGGGCATTTTCATCACGGCAGTCACTTCTACAATATCCCCCTCCAGCTGACAGGAAAACATCGCAGCATGTACCCCTTTGTTTTTGCTTCTTTTCAGATCCAGTCTCGTTTTGACAAAATGGGGCCTGAATGTCACATATCCATTGTTCGTCCCTGGCAGCGGAATGATGACATCTCCTCCGCGCTCCTCATTTCTCAGTTGCAAGAACGACCAGGACTGCACATCGTTGAGCGCCCCTACCATTTTGTGATTGGAAAAGACAGCCACGCCTCTCCAGCGCACCTCGGTCGCGCTCGCCTCCACGTAGTTGAGAAAAGGCTGCATCGCTTTGTTGGAAGTTTGGCTGAAATAATCTCCCAGCGTCTGATCGGGGATGGTTCCCATTTTGGCCCCGTTTTCGATCAGGTCCATCAGAAACACAACGGGGATTTGTCCAAGTTGCGGCTTGAATTTGAGCAAGGTGGCCGCTTCTCCCTTGACGACGATCGGCCACAGCAGGCGGCGGATTTGCGGCTCCCGGCGAAAGGTGTCCATAATATCGTGGATGCCTTTTCTCGCTACTTCTTCACTGACGGCAAGCACGCGGGTATGGCCCAAAAACAGCTTTTGGTTCAGCCGAATTTGCAGATTCTTGTTGGCATCGAGTATCGTCCGGCCTGTCACGCTCATGATTTTGACGGCATCAGCATTTCCCCCGCCGCCTTGTCCGCTGCTTCCGGCGATCTTGAGGGGGATCGGAATTTGCACAGTCAATCGGTACAACCCTTCGTGCCCCTCCACCATATCGACCGCAATGGCCAGTACGGAGGTCCGCTCCTCCAGTTCTCTTCTGTCCCAACAACCTGTCAAAAGAAAGACGCATACGCACAGAACTGCCAGCCTGACCCATCCTTTAGCCATCGGCATTCCTCTCCTTTTGTTTACGTCCCAAGTCCCGGATAAAGAGCAACGTCAGATAGAGAAAAGGAATCCCCAAATTGATGACGAGGCTAAATACGCCAAAATAGGAGGTGAACCGAAATATGTCTACGACGTTTTGCGGCCACAGCGTGATAAAGTAGAGGGGAACGAACATGATGGCCGAAATGATTCGCTGAAAGCCTATCCCTCTGTTGAACAACTGGCGCAAGCCGTAAATAAAAGCGTAGTAGGCATTGGCCACCGTTGTAAAAACAGCGGTCACCCACACAGCCAGGAACGCGGATTCCAGCCGTTCCAGAATCAATCCCGGCACCTTTGTGGTCTTTACCAGCTCCAGAGTCGGCCAGGCAACACGCTGCAGCTCCTCGTAGCCGAATCCGGCGATGCCGGCCACGACAATCAAGGTGTAGATGACCATCGTGATCGTGATGCCGTAAACGCCGGCCTTGATTTTGCTCTCGTTTTCGTGCGCGTAGGCGAAAAAAATGAGCATGATCTCATAGCCGGAAAAAGCGTAAATCGCTTCAAAAGCTCCCTTGAAAAGTGAAGGGAGGCTCGCTCGATAAAGCGGCAACAGATTGCTCCACTCCGCTTTTTGAAAGGAGGCAAGCGCAATTATGAGCACAGGGAGCAAAATGAGCGGCAGCAGCAGCTCATTAATCCGGGCCACGACATCCAGATCGTGCAGAGAGAGGATAAACACCAGCACAAACATGGTGATAATGATGACTTCCAGCGGTGTGTCGAGCAAAACAGAAGTCACTACGACTTCTCCAAAGACGCGGGAGACGATGCCGGTTGCAAGGTACATGCAGCTGAGATAGGCGAGAATCCAGGGAAGACTGAGCCATTTGCCCATGCGCAAATATTTTGCGCTCCCCCAGACAATCGCACTGTACTCGACAAAGGTCATTCCCGGGAAACGTTGGCTGAGCCTGGCAATCATCCAGATGGATAGTAAAGCAACAACGGAACCGATTACGGGTGACATCCAGCCCGCTTCATACAAGACAGCCGAGGTGGTGCGCGGCAATGTCAGGATACCTACACCGATCAGCGTACTGGTAATCAAGGACGTCTGCTGCCACATGGAAAACGTCTGTTGTCGGCTGCTAACGCCCTGCCTGTTCACGGTTTTCTTCCTCTCTCATGCGGATTTCATCCTGGATGTGAAACATGGTCGGGCGAGTTCTTAGCAAATGATGCGGCGCACGAATGAACACATCCTTCATCCCCTTCAAATTCAACGGGCTAAACGGCGACATGTAAGGCACTCCGAACGACTTGAGCGACGACAAATTAATCAGGAGGACAATCAGGAACAGCATGATTCCGTACAGCCCAAACATTCCCGCGAGAAGCATGACCAGGAAACGGAGCATGCGAATGGAAATAGCCGCACTGTAGCTCGGGGAAACAAAAGAGCCGATCGTCGTCAATGCTACGATGATAACCATGACAGGGCTGACAAGACCGGCGGTTACAGCGGCCTCCCCGACCACCAATGCCCCGACAATCCCGATGGTCGGCCCGATTGGCCCAGGCAGCCGGACGCTCGCTTCCCGCAAAATTTCGATGGCCACCTCCATGATGAGCGCCTCCACCAGTGAAGGAAAAGGCACCGTCGATCTCCCCGCCGCCATCGCGATGACGAGCCGGGATGGAATCATCTCCGGATGAAACGAGCTGAAGGCGATATAAAGCGACGGTAACAGCAGCGCAATCGTAATACTGATCGCGCGGATAAACCGCAGCAACGTCGCGATGTAAAACCGCTCGTAATAGTCCTCCGGGCTTTGGTAAAACTGGGTAAAAACTGCCGGGGCAATCAAGGCAGCAGGCGTCCCGTCCACCAGGATAGCCACCTTGCCCTCCAACAGGTTTGCCACGACCTTGTCCGGCCTCTCCGTATTTTGAAGCTGCGGAAAGGGCGACCATCTGCGATCTTGAATCAGTTGTTCGATATAGCCGCTCTCCAGAATCGAATCGACGTTGATTTTCTCCAATCTCGCCAACACTTCCCGCACCATCGGCGGGTAGGCCAGGCCCTCAATGTACATGACGTAAACATCAGTCTGCGTACGCCGACCGATCACCATATGGCGTACTCTGAGGTTCGGGTCCTTCAGGCGAAACCGTACCAGGGCGGAATTGACACAAAGCGTCTCGCAAAAGCCGTCCCGCGGCCCGCGCACGACAGACTCAGTCTGCGGCTCGTCTACGCCTCTGCGGTCCCAGCCCCGCGTGTTGTTCAAATACGCTTTGTTGTCGCCATCGCGCATGAGCACTGCGCTGCCTGACAGGATATTGCGAATGACCTGTCTCAGCCCGTCCGTCGATTCCAGTTCATTGGAGGCAGGAAGAATATCGGGGATTTGCGGGTTGCTCAAGTACGAGATGATGTATTCGCTGATGACGTTGCGATCAACCATCCCGTCGAGAAACACAATCGCGCAATCTGTCCCCCGCTTGTCCCGGAAGCGGCGGACGACCAGATCGTCGCACCTGCCCAGCTCTTGTTCGATCATGATAATGTTTTCGTCCACTTCCAGCGAAAGCTCTTTATCCGCAACCCTTTCCATGCTTCTGTCGGCATGATGGTGTAACGCCTTCTCTTGAAGGGTTTTCTTCCGCTTTTGCCACGCTTTCCAAAACTGGCTCAACGCTTATCCCCTCCTAGACCGTGGACATGTGAGATCGAGCAAGGTTAGTGTGCCCAAGAAAGGAAATGAAAACCCATCCTGGCCGGAAGAAACCAAAAAGGCCCGACAGATGTCGGACCGTTGCCATTTTTTGAATGGTTCTGTTTTCTGTTTGCCGCTGCCCCCGTGTTGCAGTACGCGTACACCACGGTCGGGCTAGGCGACAACCCCTCGCTTGTTTTCGAATTTCTCGTAGCGTTTTTCCTGCATGATCGCTTTGAGCACCTGCACGCATTCCCATACGTCGGTGTACGTATTGTAAAAAGCGACCGGAGCCAGGCGGATGATATTCGGCGCCCGGAAGTCAGGGATGATTCCGCTCTCCTTCAACGCCTTGCAAATCCGGACGGCTTCGGCGTGCTCCAGGCTGACATGGCCGCCGCGGCGCTCGTCTTCTTGCGGATTGGCGATGGAAAAGCCCATGCCTGCCAGCTCCACCTCGATCAGATCCATCATGTAACGGGTCAGCTTCAACGACTTTTCCCGCAGCTTTTCGATCGGCACTTCCTGGAACATGGTTAGCGAGCCGATCAATGGGGCAACGCTCAGCATGTGCGGTGTGCCCAATTGATAGGCGCCTGCCGTCTCACATACATCCAGCGTGTGCTCCATGGCGAACTGTTTGTCTTTTTTGGAGCTGAACCAGCCAGTCAGGCCAGGCACTCTGCCAAAATGCTTGCGGTTGACATAGAGGCTTCCTACGCAGCCTGGCCCGCCGTTTACGTATTTGTAGTTGCACCAGTAGGCGAAATCCACTCCCCATTTGCTGAACTCGTGCGGAATCGCTCCTACAGAGTGGCAGCCGTCAAAGCCGATGACAATGCCTTTTTCATGCGCCGCTTTGGTCAACCGTTCCATATCAAGCAACTGTCCGCTGCGATAAAACACGGTCGGCAAGATGACGAGCGCGACTTCCTCTGTCATGGCGGCGATGATGTCCTCCTCCTCGATCAGACGGCCATCCCGCGACGCAATGCGAATGAGCTGTTCCTCCGCGTCCAGACCGTGCAGCTTGATCTGGCTTTGCAAGGCGTAAATGTCTGTAGGAAAGTCCAGCTCTGTCGCGATGATTTTCGTTCGCTTTCCTTTCGGCTGGTAAAAAGTAGCCGCCAGTTGGTGCAAGTTAACCGTAGTCGAACCTGTTACGATCACTTCCTCCGGCTCAGCGCCGACGAGAGCCGCGCTCATTTCGCCCAGTTTTTCGGACAGGAAAAACCACGGATGCTCGCCGGCTGTCCAACCGTCAATACCAAGCTCTTTCCACGATTGCAAAATGTCCAGCAAGCTTTTTTCCGCCCGTCTGGACAACAGCCCTAACGAATTGCCGTCCATGTAGATCGACGGCAGCAAGTAAAACTCTTCGCGGTATTTCGCCAACTCGTCTGTGGCATCAAGCTGTTGCGCGTAGTTTTGGGTGAGTGGGATGGATGATTGGGCCATCGTTACCTCCTTGAACTTTCCGTTGATTGATTTGCGAAAATCGAACGGCATTCAGTAATGGTGATTCCTTTTCTTCATTCATTATAGGCCTGATTCCATCACGATCCAACACACATTTTAGACTTTTCTGATAATAATTACGATTTGCCTGCAAGCCAAACAAAAAAAGAATCTCGCGCCGTCGCTGCTCACGAGATTCTTCCTTTATTGTCGGCCGAGCCAAATGACTAGCGCCATTTGCAATAGACAAAACAGTGGGACCAAAAACAAAAAGGAGGCATGCCGAGTCTTGTGGCGATGGATCAGCATCCCTGCCAATGCCCCCGCTCCGCCGCCGAGAAAAGCGGTCAAAAGAAGACTGGCCTCGGGAATCCGCCAGCTTTTCCTCTTCGCCAGACGCTTGTCCGCCTGCATCAAAAACCAGGCATAGCCGTTCAAAACGAGGGCGCCCGCAGCCATGACGAACATCTCGGAGCTGAAATACCCTGCAAGGACGAAGAGCCATCCTGCCGAAAGCACCAGATTGCGATTGCGCCTGTGGATTGCCACGTGCTCATTTCTCACAAGCTTACTCTCCTTTTGTCCGAAACGCCCGGTTATTGGTGATGAACCTGCGCACGATCAGCCAGACAGCCAGCGCGGCCACGACGACCAACAGGGCGTATAATCCGTAATGGCGAATCAGCTTGATAATCGCCTCTACGTTGTTTCCGAAAACATAGCCCAGACAGTAAAAAACGATGGTCCAGACAAGCCCGATCGGATACGAAAGCAGCGCATAGCGGCGGTACGTCATCCCCCCAAGCGCCACCAAATACGGAACGATGTGGCGGACAACGGGGAAAAGATAGCTGATGCACAAAGCAGTCGTCCCGTATTTTTCCAAAAGTCCCGTGGACCGCTCGACGGCATGCCGCATCTTTTCGCTTTTGGACAGCCATTGCAGAATCGGCCTTCCGAAATATTTTCCCAACAAAAAACCGATGGTCAATCCAGACGCAACGCCCATGTACCCCGCCAAAAACGAGCAGAACGGATCCATAAGGCCAATCGAGGCGAGAAAGCCTCCGGTCGCCACGACCAGCTCATCGGGAATGGGCAAGCCGACGATCCCCAGCCAGAGCAGGAAAAAAATCGCGGCGTAGCCGTATTGCTCTATGATTGACATCAGCAGGTTGATTTCCATGAGGCAAAATCCCCTATCTTCGCCACTGGCGGCAACACCTTGCACAGGCTGGCAGCGGCTCTCGTACAATATATATCCCTTGGTTAATACGTACTCCCCTGTAAAAAGCTACTTGTCTATTTTGCAATAGATGAACCGTTTTTATCAAGCGAAGAAATCACGGACAAAAACAGTACGCCATCAACCAAGATGTTTAAGCGCTTCCCGCCTGCTCAGGTTCGCGAGCGCAGTCTCCACAAAGTCACGCACTGCTTCCGGTTCTGTCTTGGCATACTCCCGCAAAGCCCAGCCGATTGCTTTTGCGATAAAAAACTCCCTGGAAGCCGCACAAGACTCAATCAAGGCGAAAAGCAGCTCCCGATCTGTCCTGGACTTGTAGGAAAGCTGAAACAGGAGCGCTGTCCGCGCGAGCCAGATGTTGTCGCCTTTGACCCAGGCTGTCGTGTTCGGGCGGATCAACTCGGGGGAGCGGGAAAAAAGTGCACCGATTGTATGCGCGGCGAGATAGTCGACCGTATCCCACCACGAAAACAACTGCCTGGACAGCTCGCGGCGCAGCGGAGCCTTGATCCCCAAAAAAGGGAACTGATTTTTCATGTACCGTTCCATCGGCCCGGCGTTCTTCGCATCCGCATGGCTCGCAAGCAAGCGGACAGCCGCTGTCGTAAAGGCACACGTCATCAGGCTCCCTCCTTCCCTGTGAAAACTCATGCTGCTTCGCTTCCCCCGCGATCAGCCGACAGCATGGGCCTTTTGATTCACGACGGCAAAATCGTTCCTGTCTTCCTTCTTGTACGGATAGTACACGACCAGCGTAAAATCGCCCTCGACGACTTCCCCAGTTTTCAGCCACGTCTCAATGTCAAACGTCACCTTGGCCGTTACCGTGTGCTTGAAGTAGTCTTTTTCCAGCGCGGCATGCGCGGCAAAGTCTTCGCGCAACCGGTCGCGCTGTTCGTAGATGGCGGCGTACGTCTTCTGCATCGTCTCCTTGTCCAGGACGTCCTCCCACCACAGCTTGCGCGGGCGATGCTTCTGGTTGCGCAAGTAATCGAACTTCATCAGGCTCTGCACATGCCCAAGCCCTGCCACGTTTTCGTGCTGCAAAAAGGCTTGCAGGCGCAAAAACAAATCTTCCAGCTGATGGCCGATGCGGCTCCAGCCCTGCTCTTCCCAATAGTCGCCAAACGCCTGGAAAAAATCAAACGGCGTCGCAAACTGGTTCGCCAAGAGCCACTCCAGCGTATAGTCCATCCGGTGCGCGTTCCAATATTTTTCCAGAACGTCTTCCACCCGCTTGATTTTTTGCATGTCCGCAAACGAGAGGACGTTGTTGCCCAAAATCTCGTACGGCGCTTCATCCATGAACACGTAGCCGTGGTTGGCCGCACGCGCACGCACGCCGGTTCCGCGCAGCATTTTCAAAAAGCCGAGCTGCAATTCCTCCGGGCGCAGGGCGAATACGTCGTTGAATGTCTTGCGGAACGACTGGTAGTCTTCCTCCGGCAAGCCTGCAATCAAGTCCAGATGCTGGTCGATTTTGCCCGACTCCTTGATCTGCGTCACGGTCCGGGCCAGGCGGTCGAAGCGTTGAATCCGCTGCACGAGGCGGTTCGTCTCATCGTTGGTCGACTGGACGCCGATTTCGAAGCGGAAAATACCTGGCGGTGCGTTTTCGGTCAAAAAGTCCAGTACGTCCGCCCGCAAAATATCAGCCGTAATCTCGAATTGAAACACCGTTCCGTTGTGGTTGTCGATGAGGAACTGGAATATTTCCATCGCATACTTTTTATTGATATTGAACGTGCGGTCCACAAATTTAATCGTTTTGATCCCGTGCCGGATCAGCCGCAGCAAGTCTTCCTTGACCCGCTCCAGGCTGAAATAGCGCACCCCGTCTTCAATCGAAGACAGACAGTATTGACATTTGAACGGACATCCCCGGGATGCCTCGAAATAGACGACGCGGTTGTTCAGCTCGTCGAGATGATCCGCATAGGGCGACGGAATCGTATCCAGGTCTTCAATCTGGGCTCGCGGCGCCGAAAAGCGGACGTGCCCGTCGTCGCGATAGGCGATTCCCGCAACATCCCGCAGGCGAGGAGGCGTGCCCGCCGCTTTCGCCTCCTGATAGGCTTGCAGCAATTCCAGAAAAGTCTGCTCCCCTTCTCCGATGGCGATCACGTCAATCTCCGGATGCTTTTTCATCCACTCGTCCGCGTCGTAGGTCACTTCCGGCCCGCCGAGAATGACCGCGACGTCCGGGCATACTTTTTTCAGATTGCGGATCACATCGAGCGTCTCGCGAATGTTCCAGATATAACAGGAAAAAGCGACGATGTCGGGCTGTCGCTTGTAGATGTCTGCCACGATGTTCAGCGTCACATCGTTAATCGTATACTCCACCAGCTCGATGCCCGGAAAAGCTTCCTGGGCGTAGCTGCGCAAATAACGCAAGGCCAGCGAGGAGTGGATGAACTTGGCATTTAAAGTCGATAGTACAATCTTCATGGATGGGTCTACTCTCCTTGCACAATTCCGGCGGCGAAAAAACATCAGGCAGGCGATGGTTGGACGCCCAGCCGGGCGATTTCCTTTCGTAACAGTACCATACGAAGCCGGAGCACGGCAAATCCGTCCTCGCCCAGGCTCAGCGATTCAGTTCGCGCACGACATGACCCAGCTCCGGTACGATCAGCCGATTCATCGCCAGCTTGACCGCCCCTGTCGAGCCAGGCGTGGAAAAAATCATTTTTCCCCCTCTTGTGCCCGCGACAGCACGGCTGAGCATGGCAGCCGAGCCGATATCCTCTGTATAGCTCAGCATCCGAAACAGCTCGCCGAAGCCGGGCAGTTCCTTTTCCAATAAACCGGAGACTGCTTCGAAGGTGTTGTCACGCGGCGAAATGCCCGTTCCGCCGTTGAGCAGGATGACTTGCACCTCTGGGTGTGCGATTCCCGCTTCAATCGCGGCCGTCACTTCGGCAGGCTCGTCCTTGACGATCTGGTAGAGGGCGACGCAATGCCCTGCCTCGGTTAACAGTTGCTTCATTAATTGTCCGCTCTTGTCCGTCTCTTCGGTTCGCGTATCGGAAACGGTAATGACCATGCACGTCACCTGCTTTGGCGACAGCGCCTTGTGCTCCTGTGTGCTCATAGCGTGATCTCCCTCTTTTTCTGCTCGCTTGTTTCTCTCATTCTACCATTTTCTCTCGGCACAGGTCTTGCCAACCGCCCTTTTGCAACGATTTCTTCACTTCTTCTACCCCATGCGACGCTGTTTTCGATATAATGCTGGTGACAGTTATTTTTGACAGACAAGGAGGCGTACCCGGATGGCAGAACGCCCATTTTTTTCGTTTCATTTTCACAAGCAATCCCACACGCCGATTTATGTGCAGCTAGCCGACCAACTGAAAACGGCTATTCTACGCGGGGCCTTTCTTGTAGACGGACAACAATTGATCTCGCTGCGGGACATGAAAACCGTCAGCGGCTGTTCGCTGGAAACCGTAAAAAAAGCGTACGATCATCTCGCGCTGGAAGGCTGGCTGGAAGCCGTACACGGCAAAGGCTACTACCTGACGACGCTGGCAAAGGAAGCGCGTCTGGAAAGCCGCCTGCCTTTGACCGACATCCCGATTGCCTCGCTGGCTGACTCCTCGCCCCGTCCTGGCGAAGAGCTGGTCAAGCGGCTGCGCGGCGCTTTTTACGAGAGCCTGACTGTTCTGGATGAACCTTCCGCGCAAAAAAAAGTCAGACGGACACAGGCCGCCAAAGTATTCGCCGATCACCTGCATCGACGCGGCTTGCCGCATTCGCCTGAGCGCGTGCTGCTGTTCAACCGCAGCACCAGCGGCTTCGCCTTTCTCGCTCAGCGCGTCATGAATCCTCGCGATGTTGTTTACGTGGAAGAATACAGCTACCCCGTCTTTTTGCGCCTGCTCAGCCAGTGTGGAATCACTGTCCGCCCGATCCGCCTGGACGAAGAAGGGGTCAGCATCGAAGCGCTCGATACCGAACAGGAGCACTACCCGGCCAACTGGCTGCTAATCAATCCGCACTACCACTTCCCGACAGGCATCAGCTACTCGCTGAAGCGCAAGGAAGAGCTGCTCGCCTGGGCCGAACGCCACAGCGTGCGCATCGTGGAAAACGACCATTACGGCGACCTCTGGTTCGAGGAGCCGAGCAAGCCGCTCTACGAGATGGCTTTGCAGCAAAAAAGCCGTGTCGAAGTGTACTACCTGCACTCGCTGTCGAAAACGTTGGCCCGCGATCTGCAGCTAGGCGTGCTGATGCTGCCTTCCGATTTTACCGAAGAGGAGCTGGAGCGCTACCGCCAGATTGTCTCGATGACAGGCGCAGAGCCATCCTTGCTGGTCGTCGAAGCTGCGGTGCGGCTGCTCGACGATCCGTGGTTTTCCGAGGTGTATTTGGCAGACCGCCGCACCTTGTTCCAATCCCGTTTTTTGCGGCTGTGGAAGGAAAAGCAACAGGCTCTTCCCGCCCACGCCCGCATGTATCCGATCACGGGCGGGCTCAATACGTGGATCGAGTGGGGCACACCGACAGCCAACGCGACCGAACTGGAAGAACGGGTCGTCACCATCCTGCGCGAAGAAGGGCTGGAGCTGACCTGCGGCCATGCGTTCCGCGTCGCCGACGAGCCTGCCGACACGAAGCGGCGTCCCGCTGTGCGCTTCCCACTCGCCCCGATGGAGGAACGGGAGTTGAAGCATTGGCTGCATCGCTTGGGAGCTGCGCTCTTGCGGTAATATTTTCGGGAAACAGACAATACGCCCGTATGCCACGTGAAAGTAGCGGGCGTATTTTCGCTCGGTAAAATGGGACCGCCACCAGCCACCATCGGCTGAACGCGCAAAGACCCTGCCACTGTCCATCTGGACGCTGCGGCAGGGTCTTTTTTGCGTTTTTTACTTAGGCTGCCATTGTTTGGACAGCTCGTCGCGCACAAGTTGGCCCATTTCTACTGTGCCAATCGCTTTACTCGGATCTGCTGCAATATCACCTGTGCGGTGTCCCGCTTCGAGGACGGACCAGACGGCGTTTTCTACTGCTGCGGCAGCTTCATCCATGTCGAGCGAGAGGCGGAGCATCATCGCAACCGAGAGGATGGTTGCGAGCGGATTGGCAATGCCTTTTCCAGCGATGTCAGGAGCGGAGCCGTGTACCGGTTCGTACAGTCCGAAGCTTCCCGCTGCCAGACTTGCCGAGGCAAGCATGCCGATGGAGCCTGTCAGCATGGCGGCCTGGTCGCTCAAAATGTCGCCGAACATGTTTTCCGTCACGATGACGTCAAACTGCTTCGGAGCGCGCACCAGTTGCATCGCGCACGAGTCGACCAGTTGGTGGGACAACTCGACATCCGGATAGTCGGCGGCTACCCGCTCTGCTACCTTGCGCCAGAGGCGAGAGCTTTCCAGCACGTTCGCCTTGTCGACCGATACGAGACGCTTCTTGCGTTTGCGAGCGATCTCAAAGCCTACGCGAATAATCCGCTCGATTTCTGCTTCATTGTAAATGCACAGGTCTTCGGCTACTTCGCCGTTTGGACCGTCGTAGCGCTTTTTCTCCCCGAAGTAAATGCCTCCGGTCAGCTCGCGCACTACGATCAAATCTACGCCGGAAACCACTTCCGGCTTGAGCGTGGAAGCTTCGACGAGCGAGCTGTGCATCGTCGCCGGGCGGATGTTGGCAAACAGCCCAAGCTCCTTGCGAATCCCCAAAAGACCTGTCTCCGGGCGAAGATGCCCCGGATTTTGATCCCACTTCGGCCCGCCGACTGCACCAAGCAGCACCGCGTCGGCTTGCTTTGCCAGTTTGACGGTTGCCTCCGGCAGCGGAGTTCCGTCTGTGTCGATGGCGATTCCGCCGATCCGGCCTTCCTCGCACGTAAAGGTGACGCCTTCGCGTTCTCCGACAAGCTGAAGAACTTTGACTGCTTCCTGCATGATCTCCGGTCCGATACCGTCACCAGGAAGAACAGCGATGCGATAGTTTTTCTTCATTGTTTATCCCGCTTTTCTTTACTGTAATGGTTTTCGTTCCTTATCGGTTCCTTTTTTCCTATCCAATATGACTTGACGCTAGTTTACGGCGACTGGCACGGATTCCCCGCGACGCTCCAAAATTTTGTTGACGGCGCGCACATAGGCAATCGCGCTCGCTTCCAGCACGTCTGTGCTGACACCGCGACCCGTAACGTTCAGCTCACCTTGCTGCAGGCGGACGAACACTTCGCCAAGCGCGTCCTGTCCGTGCGTGACCGAGAGAATTTTGTAGTCGATCAAGGTTACTTCTTCCCCTGTCGCGCGGTCAATCGCCTTGTAGATCGCATCGACAGAACCGTTACCAATCGCTGCTTCCTCGACGACTGAGCCGTCAGCGCGCTTCAACCGGACGCTTGCTGTCGGCACGGAAATGTTGCCGTAGGCGAGCTGCACCGATTCGAGCTGGAACGCTTCTGCGCCGCGAACCATTTTGGTATCGATCAGGGCAAGAATGTCGTCGTCCGTAATTTCTTTTTTCTTGTCGCACAGTGCCTTGAATGCGGCAAAGGCTGTGTTGACTTCGTCCTGGTCGAGGTGGTAGCCCAGTTCCACCAGCTTTTCCTTGAACGCGTGGCGGCCAGAGTGCTTGCCGAGAACCAGTTTGTTCGACTTGAAGCCGACCGATTCCGGACGAATGATTTCGTAGGTGGTGACTTCCTTCAAGACGCCATCCTGGTGAATACCGGATTCGTGGGCAAAAGCGTTTGCGCCTACAATCGCTTTGTTGCCCGGCACGATCATCCCTGTCAAGCGGCTCACGAGCTGGCTGGTCCGCGCGATTTCTTTCAGATTCAGCCTCGTTGTCGCCTGGTAGTAGTCTTTGCGTGTCTCCAGGGCGAGCGCCACTTCTTCCAGCGCGGCGTTGCCTGCGCGTTCGCCGATCCCGTTGATGGTGCCCTCTACCTGTGTAGCTCCGGCTTCCACCGCAGCCAGGCTGTTCGCCACGGCCATGCCCAGGTCATCGTGGCAATGACAGCTCAGGCGGATGCCTTCTGTCTCTGGCACGCGCTTTTTCAGTTCGCGGAAAATGTTGCCGTACTGGTACGGCGTCATGTAGCCGACCGTGTCCGGAATGTTCACGGTTGTCGCCCCTGCCTTGATGACCGCTGCCACTACCTCTGCCAAAAAGTCGATCTCTGTCCGTGCCGCATCCTCTGCGGAAAACTGTACTTCCGTGAAGTATTTTTTCGCATAGGTAACTGCCTCCACCGCCCGAGCAAGGACTTGCTCCTTGCTCATGTTCAGTTTGTACTGGCGATGGATGGGAGACGTAGCAAGAAAGACGTGGAGGGATGCGTTTTGCGCGTTGCGCAGCGCTTCGTACGCCTTATCCATGTCGTCTTTGACGGCACGCGCGAGACTTACGATGGTGGAGTTTTTCACCCGCTTCGCCACTTCGGCCACAGACTTTTGGTCGCCTGGGGAAGCTGCTGCAAAGCCAGCCTCGATTCTGTTTACACCCAACTTTTCCAGTTGAAGGGCGATCTCCACCTTTTCGTTCGTGCTGATGTTGACGCCCGGAGACTGCTCCCCATCGCGTAATGTCGTATCAAAAATCTCAATGGTCCGCATGAACTTGTCACCTCCACTATTTTCCCTACATTATATATGTCACGATCCGTCGGTCTTTATTGACCGATTTTCGCTTCTTCTTTTTTCGTTTCCTTGTTCAGCCAGGACATCATGCCGCGCAGTTGTTTTCCGACTACCTCGATGCCGTGTTCAGCTTCCAGTCGGCGGCGGGAAGTAAAGGCTGGGCGGTTTGCCTGGTTTTCCAGGATCCAGTTGCGAGCGAATGTACCGTCCTGGATTTCAGCCAGCACTTTTTTCATTTCTTTGCGCGTTTCCTCGGTGATGATGCGGCGGCCTGTGCTGTAGTCACCGTACTCAGCCGTGTCGCTGATGGAGTAGCGCATGCGAGCCAGACCGCCTTCGTACATGAGGTCAACGATCAGCTTCAGTTCGTGCAAGCACTCGAAGTAGGCGATCTCTGGCGCGTATCCTGCTTCCACGAGCGTATCGAAGCCTGCTTTTACCAGTTCGCTTGCTCCGCCGCACAATACCGCTTGCTCCCCGAACAGGTCTGTTTCTGTCTCTTCGCGGAAGGTCGTTTCGATTACACCTGCTTTTGTGCAGCCGATTCCGCTGGAGTAAGCGAGGGCGAGGTCTTTCGCTTTGCCGGTCGCATCCTGGTAGACTGCGATCAGACCAGGTACGCCAAAGCCTTCCTGATAGACGCGGCGAACGAGGTGGCCAGGGCTTTTTGGAGCGGACATGATAACGTCTACGTCAGCCGGCGGCACGATTTGTCCGTAATGGATGTTGAAACCGTGGGAGAAGCAGAGCGCTGCGCCGGATTTCAGGTTTGGTGCGATCTCGTCACGGTAAACTTGCGCCTGGCGCTCGTCTGGCATGAGGATTTGCACGACATCCGCACGTTTGGTTGCTTCTGCTACCGTCAGCACTTCAAAGCCGTCTTTTGCCGCTGCGTCCCAAGACTTCCCTGGACGCAGACCGACTACTACTTTATAGCCGCTGTCGCGCAGGTTTTGTGCTTGCGCATGGCCTTGGCTACCGTAGCCGATGATCGCGATTGTTTTCCCGCGCAGTACCTCTTTGTTTACGTCTGCTTCATAGTACATTTTTACCATTTGTATAGCCTCCTTAAAATTATGTTCAGTTTGAATTTCTATTCTGAATTTTGCAATTTAAACCGTTGCTGCGGCTGTTGCTGGAACAATACTGCGCGCCATCGCTACTGATCCCGTTCTCGTCAGTTCGAGAACTCCATAGCTTTGCAAAAGAACAAGCAGCGCGTCGATTTTTTCGGTATCACCCGTCACTTGCACGATCAGCGAGGTAGGACCCACATCGACGATCGCGGCGCGGAACGGCTCGACAATCCCGTTCAGCTCGGCCAGTTGGCTCGGTGTGGCGCTCACCTTGATTAGCGCCAGCTCCCGGGAAACGTACGGGTTTTCGCTGAGATTCGTCACCGAGATGACATCGATCAGCTTTTGCAGTTGCTTCATGAGCTGTTGAATCTGGCGGTCGTCCGCTCCGGTGGTAATAATCATTCGGGACAGCCCTTGCTCCTCTGTTCCTCCCACCGTGATGCTGTCGATGTTGAAGCCGCGTTGCCCGAACAAGGTCGCAACTCGGGTCAGTACGCCGGGGTGATCGTTGACGAGTACGGCAAGTGTATGTGTTTGCATCCTAATCGTCCCCCAATTGCATCTGATCTAATGTGTCGCCTGATGCTACCATCGGATACACGTTTTCTTCCTGCGCTACACGGAAGTCTACCACGACTGGTCCATCATGGCGCAGCGCTTCGGCCCAAACGGCTGCTGCCTCTTGCGGAGTGGTGGCCCGCAAGCCTTTGACGCCGTAAGCTTCCGCCAGCTTGACGAAATCCGGGCTGCACGTCAGGTCGATCTGGCTGTAGCGATTGTCGTAGAACAGCTCCTGCCACTGGCGAACCATGCCCAGGCACTGGTTGTTCAGAATCGCGACCTTCACCGGAATGTTGTACTGGGAGACGATCGCCAGCTCCTGGTTCGTCATCTGGAAGCCGCCGTCGCCTACAACTGCGATGACCGTGCGATCCGGGTGTCCGATCTGTGCGCCAATTGCTGCCGGGAAGCCGAAGCCCATCGTGCCGAGACCGCCGGAAGAGATGAAAGAGCGCGGGTGCTTGAACTTGTAGTATTGCGCTGTCCACATCTGATGCTGCCCGACGTCTGTTACGACGATCGCCTCCCCGTTCGTGGAGCTGTACAAAAGCTCAATCACCGCTTGCGGCTTCAGTACGTTACCGTCTTTTTTGTACTTGTACGGATACTGTACCTGCCATTCCTTGAGCTGTTTGATCCACGCCTCGGAGTCGCATTTGCGGACAATCGAAAGCGCTTTGGCCAGCGTGCTTTTCACATCGCCCGCTACGGTTACGGCTGTCTCGACGTTTTTCCCCAGCTCGGCAGGGTCGATGTCGACGTGGACGATGCGTGCTTTCGGAGCAAACTCTTTGGTGCGTCCCATCGTGATCCGGTCATCGAAACGCGCGCCGAGGCCGATGACACAGTCCGCATTGAGCAGCGCCTGGTTGGCTGTGTAGCTGCCGTGCATGCCCGACATGGCGAGCGCCAATTCGTGCGTGCCGGGGAACCCGCCCAGCCCCATAAAGGTGTTGATAACCGGGATGCGCGCCTTCTCTGCAAAAGCGAGCAGCTCTTTTTCGGCATGGGAGGCGATGATGCCGCCGCCTGCCAGGATAACCGGACGCTTCGCTTCGCCAATCGCGTCAACAAATGCCTGCACCTCTTCGTCTGTCGGAACGAGCGTGGCGCGATAGCCGCGAATTTCGACCTTGTCCGGGTAGGTGAACGGCGCCTTCGCATTGGCCACATCTTTTGGAATGTCGATGAGGACCGGACCCGGACGGCCTGTGGTCGCGATGTAGAACGCTTCCTTCACGATGCGCGGCAATTCGCGGACATCGCGAACGAAGTAGCTGTGCTTCGTGATCGGGATGGTGATTCCCGTAATGTTCGCTTCCTGGAACGCGTCGGTTCCGATCAGCGACTGGGCTACGTTTCCGGTGATACAAACCAGTGGAACGGAGTCCATCTGGGCTGTTGCAATCCCGGTAACGAGGTTGGTCGCTCCCGGACCGGAAGTGGCGATACATACGCCCGGTTTGCCAGTGGCGCGAGCGTATCCGTCTGCTGCGTGGATCGCACCCTGTTCATGGCGCGTCAGAATGTGCTTGAAGTAGCTCCCGTACAAGGAATCGTAGATCGGGAGAACAGCTCCGCCGGGGTAGCCGAAAATGTATTCGACTTCCTCCAGGATCAGACAGCGCAGAAGCGCTTCTGCTCCAGTCACTTCCTCTCCGAACTGAATCGGTGGAATGCCGCTTTTTTTCTGCAATTCGGCCATTTCTACACTCATTTTCCTCTCCTCCTCCCACTTCTTGAGCAGCTATAAACAAAACCTATGGACACATAGAAAAACCCTTTCGCCCCGACACGGTTCGGTTTCCATGTCTTTTGGGGCGAAAGGGTTCGCGGTACCACCCAACTTCATCAGCGCCTCACGGTCGCCGATCTCAGTCAGTCACAATAAATGGGACTGTAACACGCTAACGGGTGTCAATCGGTTTTCCCTACTTTTTGCACGAGGCAAATTTCAGCAAAACAGCTCAGAGGTGAGCAGTGCTTGCGTACCCTATACCCGCTTCTCAGCAACCAGGGGCTCTCTGTAAAAGGGGAGACGCGCACCATCCTCGTCATAGCCTATTATAACAATATTTTTAATATTGTTGTTGTCAGAAAACTAAAGTGTTACGTCTGATTATAGCTAGGCACTATGGGGGTGTCAACGAAAACAAAAAGATTTCCCCGTACTTTCGTCCGAACGAATGCTCAGTGAAAAATCGCGAAACGGCGCGGTTTTTGAGTGAAAGCGGATACATTTTTTCTTCGGCTTGTCCCCTTTTGCAGACAGGGAAACGGACGGCAAAACCCGCCCTTCCCTTCTTCTGGTGAACCGTTTTACGGATGGTCGCGAAGTCCCTCGATTAAAATTTTTGCCACTTCGGGCCGGGTAAATTCCGGCGGCGGGGTCTGGCCGCTGCGCAAAAGCGCGCGCACTTTTGTCCCGGACAGCGTCAGATGCTCACTGGCAGCGTGCGGGCACGTCTTGGCAGTCGCCATTCCCTGGCAGGCCGTGCAGTAAAAGCTGTGCTCGAAAAACAGCAGTTGAATCCCCAACTCATCCGGCGCGAAGGCGGAAAAGATGCGCTGCGCATCGTACGTCCCGTAATAGTCGCCCACGCCCGCATGATCGCGGCCGACGATGAAATGCGTGCAGCCGTAGTTTTTGCGGACGAGCGCGTGAAACACTGCTTCTCTCGGCCCCGCGTAGCGCATGGCCGCCGGGAATGCCGCAAGCAGCACGCGCTCTTTCGGGTAGTAGTTTTCCAGGAGGGCGAGGTAGCTTTTCATCCGCACCTGCGCCGGAATGTCATCGGCCTTCGTCTCTCCCATCAGCGGGTTGAGGAAAAGCCCGTCGACGATTTCCAGTGCCGCTTTCTGGATGTATTCGTGCGCCCGGTGAACGGGATTGCGCGTCTGGAAGCCGACGACGGTTTTCCAGCCTTTTTGCGCAAAAAGTTCTCTCGTCTCGCGCGGCGTCAAATAATATTCGGCAAAACGTTCGGGCCGCGGCCGCTTGCGTACATGCACGGGCCCGCCTACGTACAGTTCCGGTTTTTCCAGCAGCTTTTTCACGCCCGGATGCGCCCGGTCTTCGGTGCGAAACACTTGTCTGGCTTCCCGCACCTTGTCTGGCCGGTAGAGGCTTTGCACATGGAGGATGGCGTAGTCTTCGCCGTCTTCTCCGCGCAGCCATACCGCATCCCCCGGCTTGAGGTCCGCGTGCTCCGCCGGATCGACTGCGAGCGTCACTGGCAGCGGCCAAACCGTCCCGTCTGCGAGCCGCATCCGCTCCACGACAGAATGGTAGTCGTCCTCCCCGAGAAAGCCTGTCAGCGGAGAGAAAGCGCCAATGGCGAGACAATCGAGGTCAGACAATGTCCACTTATCTACCGTGATCGCTTTTTTGATACCGGCTCGGGATACTGCTTGCGGCTGATTCTCCAGCCGATCAATCAGCGTCCCACCGTGTGGCGAGATCGTTTGCATAACGTGTCCTCCCTTATGTTCCCTTACTTGTGCAGACCGCATTCGGTCTTGTCAAAGCCAGCCCAGCGGCCTGCGCGCGGGTCCTGTCCCGGCTGGACAGGCCTGGTGCAAACACTGCAGCCAATGCTTGGGTAGTTGCGGTCGTGCAAAGGATTGTAGGGGACATCGTTGGCATGTATATATGCCCACACCTGGTCCATCGTCCAGTCTGCGAGCGGATTGAACTTCACCAGCTGGAATTTTTCATCCCACTCCACCTTTTTCGCGTTGGCGCGAGTTGGCGCCTGGTCGCGGCGAATGCCTGTAATCCAGGCGTCGTAGCCGGACAGCACCCGCTTCAAAGGCTCTACCTTGCGAATTTGGCAGCACAGATTCGGGTCTTTTTCCCACAATTTTTCTCCGTGAAGCTTTTCCTGCTCAGCCAGAGTCATCTCGGGCAGCACCTGGATAAATTTCGTTTGGTACCGCTCCTCCAGCTTGTCGCGCGTCTCGTACGTCTCCGGAAAATGTTTGCTCGTATCGAGATAAAAAACAGGGATCGTCGGTGCCAGTTTGTGCAGCATGTCGATCAGCACGACATCCTCGGCACCGAAGCTTGAGGCGAGGACGAGACTGCCCGCGAAGTGTTCGACCGCCAGAACAAGCACATCCTGCGGGGATTTTGCTTCCATCCGGTACGCCCATACTTGCAGTTCTTCGTCCGCCATCCTCTGGCGATTGCTCATCAGCGAAACTCCTTTCCTGCTAGGATTCCCCCACCATCATATGTCTGGAAGCAGCAAGTGGAGATTCGTCCTGCCGACAAAACTGCCGGGACAGCCCCGCAAGAAATGAAAAAAGCGACCAGGTCTGTTGGCCCGATCGCTCTTTTTGGGATGGCTCGCCTCTTATTTTTTGTCAGAGTCACTGTTATCAGCCGGGAAAATAAACGCGCTGCCTGTCGGAATCGTGTTGGGTTTCACCTGGTCTACTTGTTGGGCAGTCGGTGCCCCTGTGATGAAGACAACAGGTGCCACGTAGGCATCATCCTTTTCTTTGGCAAACGCTCCCGGAACGAACAGCGCCGAACAGATCACCGCAGCAGCACCCATCATCATCCACTTTTGTTTTTTCATCTCTACCCTCTCCTATCCATTGTTTTCCATCGACGATTTTTATTGTATGGCAGGAGGCGGTCTTCTCGACACGGGCGGAAGATTGTTTTTGTCTGCGACCTGAGACGGAGCTTTCTCTCGGCCTAACCAAAAAAAGCCGACCTTCCCCAATGGAAAAGATCGGCTTTTGCTTTTTCGCGCAAGAAAGTGATTACGCGTTCAGTTTGCCTTTTGCTACTGCTGCCAGTTCGTTGAACGCAGCTTTGTCGTTCACAGCCAGGTCAGCCAGCATTTTGCGGTTTACTTCGATGCCAGCCACTTTCAGGCCGTGCATCAGACGGCTGTAGGACAGACCGTTCAGGCGAGCTTGCGCGTTGATACGAGTGATCCACAGTTTGCGGAAGTCGCGTTTCTTTTGACGACGGTCACGGTATGCATAGAGCAGGGATTTCATAACCTGCGCATTTGCAGATTTAAACAGGCGATGTTTGGAACCGAAGTATCCTTTCGCCAGCTTCAGGATTTTTTTATGACGACGGCGTGTAACAATGCCACCTTTTACTCTTGGCATACTAAACTCCTCCTGGTCTTTCCAGCATGGCGGCCTGCTTCCAGGCACTTAGGGAGCTCATGCTGCGTAATGTGTTTGATGATGCGGAACCTTACAGGTAAGTGAGCATTTGCTCAATGCGTTTTTGGTCACCTTTGGAAACAAGTGCAGCTTTGCGCAGGTGGCGCTTTTGCTTGGTTGTTTTGTTGGCGAACAAGTGGCTACCAAATGCGCGGTCGCGCTTCAATTGGCCGCTTCCAGTCTTTTTGAAACGTTTTGCAGCAGCCTTGTTGGTTTTCATTTTAGGCATCTGAAAAATCCTCCTGTCTAAACGACTATCTTACTTTTCCGCTTTCGGAGCCAGAATCATGATCATGCTGCGGCCCTCGATCTTCGGTTTACGCTCAGGCGTAGCGAGATCTTCACACTGAGCAGCTACACGTTCCATAACGCCAAGCCCGATTTCGGAGTGGGTGATTTCACGTCCACGGAAACGGATCGTACACTTCACCTTGTGGTGATCCTCCAAGAACTTGCGGACGTTGCGAAGCTTGGTTTGAAAATCGTGTTCTTCGATGTTAGAAGAAAAACGCACTTCTTTCAGCTCGATGATCTTCTGGTTTTTCCGTGCTTCTTTCTCCTTTTTCGCCTGCTCGTACTTGAACTTTCCGTAGTCCATGATACGGCATACAGGCGGTTTGGCTGTCGGAGCAACGTTTACCAGATCCAAATCGGCTTCCTGGGCAATGCGCAACGCTTCCCTGAAGGGTACGACTCCCAATTGGCTCCCGTCAGCGCCGATCAAACGGACTTCACGGGCACGGATCGCTTCGTTAACTAACATTTGATCCTTGCTAATACTTGCCACCTCCGTCAATTTCGAGAAGGAACAAAAATGTGCGAACGCAACTGCGCCCGCACATATCTCACCTAAGCAATTTCAATAGATCCAAGGATCTCCTTGCATAAGAGTTACCTGTCAACAGTCGTGAAGACGTCGACCCAGGTGAGAAGCTGGGCGCCTCTGCTTGTTCTCGAATTATGAAGTGTTTATACACGCAACTTATCATACAAGGTAGAGTTGTCTTTGTCAAGGCTTTATGCTCTTTATCCTCCAATGTGGGACATTTCCACCTTCGGACGCTTTTGCAGTCCCGGCGTTTCGTCCAGCCGTTCCTCCGAATAGCGCTCGTCGCGCTTTTCCCAGATCGCGCGAATCAGCTCCCGGATTTCGTCGTCGCTTCGCCCGCTGCGCAGCGGCTCGCGCAAGTCATGTCCGGCGGAGGCGAACAGGCAGTTGTACATTTTCCCCTCAGCAGACAGCCGCGCGCGCGTGCAGGTAGAACAAAAGGCTTGTGTCACCGACGAGATCAGCCCTATCTCCTGATCGCTTCCCTCGTAGCGGTAGCGCGAAGCGACCTCGCCGAAGTAGTTCGGCTCGACTGGCGCGAGCGGCATTTCTGCGTGGATCAGCCGGACGATTTCGCTGGAAGGCAAGACCTGATCGAGTCTCCAGCCGTTGCTGTTGCCAACATCCATGAACTCGATAAAGCGCAAGGTATGCCCCTGCTCGCGGAAGTAACGGGCCATCGGCAAAATGTCCTGGTCATTGACGCCGCGCTGAACGACCATGTTGATTTTCACTCCGAGTCCCGCCTCTGCCGCCGCGCGAATCCCGTCGAGCACGGCATCCACGGGATAGCCTCTGCCGTTCAACATGCCAAATCGCTCGTTGTCCAGGCTGTCGAGACTGACGGTGACGCGATCCAGTCCGGCTTCCTTCAATGCCTGGGCATGGCGGACGAGCAGCGAGCCATTCGTGGTCATGGCAATATCCTGGACGCTGTCTATTTTCCGGATCATTTGAATGAGTGTTGGCAAATCCCTGCGCATCAGCGGTTCTCCGCCGGTAATCCGGATTTTCCGCACGCCAAGCGACGTAAATATACTGGTCAACCGGGCAATTTCTTCAAACGACAGCAGTTTGTGCTGCGGTAAAAATTCAAAGTCCGATCCAAAAATTTCAGCCGGCATACAGTACCGGCACCGAAAATTGCATCTGTCTGTCACGGAAATGCGCAGATCACGGAGAGGGCGGTTTCGTGTGTCACGTACTTGCAACTGCTCTGGCACTGCTGGTCACTCCCCTTTTCCTGGCTGAGCATGGCATGCTACAAGCGGTGCAGGCTTTTTTACTAGCGTACCACATTCATTAGGGAAATGGCTCGCTTTCCCTGCACTTTTCACCGCTTCGCAACATCGCGAGCAGGTGGAGGGGGAAAAAGGGGAAAGCACCATAATGTAAAAGGGCAGTTTCCCGCCGTTCGAGGGAGAACTGCCCTTTTTTGCGTTACTTCATTTCGTTGATTTCTGCGCGAATTTTTTCCACGAACGCATCAACGGTCATGGAACCTTCATCGCCTACTCCGCGTTTGCGTACAGACAGAGTGCCGTCTGTCACTTCTTTTTCCCCGATGACCAGCATGTACGGGATTTTTTGCACTTGCGCTTCACGGATTTTGTAGCCGATTTTTTCGTTGCGCGCATCCAGCTCTACGCGGATGCCAGCTTGCTGCAGCTTTTCCTTGACTTGCTCGGCGTACGGAATGTGCACCTCGCTGATGTTCATCAGACGTGCCTGGATTGGCGTCAGCCATACAGGGAATGCGCCTGCGTAGTGCTCGATCAGGATGCCGATGAAACGCTCCATGGAGCCGTACATCGCACGGTGCAATACAACCGGACGATGCTTCTCGTTGTCTTGGCCCACGTAAGTCAGATCGAACTTCTCCGGCATCTGGAAGTCGAGCTGGATGGTACCGCATTGGTGACGGCGTTTCAACGCGTCGGTAATCTGGAAGTCGATCTTTGGTCCGTAGAACGCGCCATCGCCTTCCTTGATTTCGTACGGCATCTCCAGCTGCTCCAGCACTTTTTTCAGAGCGCTTTCCGCTGTTTCCCACAGTTCGTCGGAGCCCATGGAATCTTCCGGACGAGTGGAGAGCGCTACGCTGTATTCAAAGCCGAACACTTTGTAGATTTTGTCGATCAGCTTAATCATGTTTTTGATCTCGCTCTCGATCTGGTCAGGACGGACGAATACGTGCGCGTCGTCCTGGCAGAAGGTGCGAACCCGCAGCATGCCGTTCAGCGCACCGGAGTATTCGTGGCGGTGAACCTGGCCGAACTCGGAATAGCGAATCGGCAAGTCGCGGTAGGAATGCATGGTGTTTTTGTAAATGAGCATGTGGCCTGGGCAGTTCATCGGCTTCAAGGCGTAAGTCGCGTTGTCTACCTCAGAGAAGTACATGTTTTCCTTGTAGTGGTCCCAGTGACCGGATTCTTTCCAGAGGCGCTCGTTCATGAGGAACGGAGTGCGCACCTCTGTGTATTGAGCCAGCTGTTGCAGACGGCGGGAGAATTGCTCCAGCTCGTTGCGGACCGTAAATCCGTTTGGCAGGTAGAACGGCATGCCAGGCGCTTCCTCGGAGAACATGAACAGCTCCAGCTCTTTGCCCAGTTTGCGGTGATCGCGCTTTTTCGCCTCTTCGATGAAGTGCAGGTATTCGTCCATATCCGCTTTTTTCGGCCAGGCGGTACCGTAGACGCGCTGCAGCACCTGGTTTTCCGCTTTTCCGCGCCAGTATGCACCTGCCACGCTCATCAGCTTGAACGCTTTGATGTAGCCAGTGGACGGCAGGTGCGGCCCGCGACAGAGGTCGAAAAACTCGCCCTGCTCGTACAGCGTGATCGTCGCATCTGCCGGCAGGTCGCGGATCAACTCCAGCTTCAGATGGTCGTTGAGGTTTTGAAAAATTCTTGTCGCCTCGTCGCGGCTGACAACTCTGCGGCGGATTGGCAGGTCTTCCTTCACGATTTTTTCCATTTCCGCCTCAATCTTGCCAAGGTCCTCCGGAGAGAGAGAAACCGGAATGTCCATATCGTAGTAGAAGCCATCCTCGATCACAGGACCGATGCCGAGTTTGACATCGCTGCCGTACAGGCGTTTTACCGCCTGGGCAAGCAAGTGAGCGGTACTGTGGCGATATACTTCCAGCCCTTCCGGCGAATCGAGCGTCACGATTTCAATGGCTGCGTCATTCTCAAGCGCTGTGTACAGATCCACCACTTTGCCGTCAATTTTGCCAGCTACTGCTTTTTTCTTCAGGCTTGAACTGATGGAGCCTGCGATCTCTTCGATGGTAATCCCAGCTTCGTACTGACGGACAGCTCCATCCGGGAACGTTACGTTAATTTGTGCCACCTTGGATTCTTCCTTTCCATTTGTTGATGATGAGAAAATAAAAAACACCCATCCCAAAAGGGACGAGTGTATTCTCGCGGTACCACCCTAATTCAAGTCTGTTTTGGCAAAAAGGGCCGTGCAAAACTGCCCGAACAGACTCCTCGTTGACATGGTAACGGTATAGAACCGGCAAGCCGTTAGTAAAAGCGTACGCTTCGTTCCCGGCTGCTACTCGAAGGGGGTAGACCATATCATCTCGCAGCAAGCTTCCAGCCAAGGCCCGCCTCTCTATCGCGATCCCGATATTGTCCATGTCCTTCTCATCGTATTTGCAAGCGATATACAACTGTTGGTGCTAATTATAGTTTAGTCGGATTGTTCCCGTCAAGTACGCGTCTTTGCCCAAGGCAGAGCGAACAGGAATGGCAGGTGACGAGCCTGCTGTCAAAAATGCTGCGGATGGTTTGCACCAGCCCCGGCTTTTCCCCGGCCATGTGCAAAACAATGTTCTCAGGAGCCAGTGTAACCAGCGCGCTGACGAGGTAATCCTCGTCCCGGCATTTTTGTTCGTCCATGCTCAGCACCGAATCCAGCTGCTCCAGCCAAAGACGATTTCCGTTTTTGTCATAAAGGTGGAAAGGTTTGTCCACACTAGGAACAACATGAACCACTTCCTGCTTCACTTCCTGCACGGCGATAAAATACCGCAAAAGCTCGACAAATTCCTGATATTGCTTGTCTTCCAAATATTCGTCGATCCCGGATTCCACCAGCTCGAACAGCTCATTCCAATGTTCCTGCAGCCGAAACCGGACAAACCCGAGCACGTTGATGGTTCGCTCATGCTCCAGATAGGAAAATGCCTTGCGGTACACGTTAGCCTTTCGGGTCGTGGCGGTCAGGAGTTCGCGTCCGTCCTGCTCGATCTCCCGGCACATGCGCTCGATGTATGGATAAATGTCTGTCCACTCTTCTTCCAGCTGCTCTGCTGCCAACAGATCGGCAGCCATTTCCTGCATGATCTCAGGCTCCTTGACCTGTGTCACCCACTCGGCCAATGTCAATGCCACAAAAGCTCTTGCCCAATCGATTGTCTGCGCATCGTATTCCTCTTCACACCAGCTTTGAAAAAGGAAGGTGCAGTAGTCTTCCTGTTCCTGCTCCTTGTATGTAATGCGCACCGGGGCAGTATTGACCCGCTCCATCATCTCATTGACGATAACACGATACGTGCCGCTATGCTCAGGGACATTCTCCAGCAAGACGCGAAACGTTTGCATTTTCATCCCCCCAACCGCAATTGTAGTTACAGTATATGTCCCGAGATAGGCGATATACTTTTAAACGATTGGAAACCGGGGATTGGCATCTGCCCTTTTGGGATAGAAAAACACGCTGCCTGCGCGTCTATTCCGCTTTTGCGAAAAGACGATCCGGCAGCGTGCTGCTGAATGTTTTTCAATTAGTTTTGCATCACAAAATCCCGCTCCGCCATCTCGCCGTCCTTGAACACGCGCAGGATCTCGTACTGGGTGTTGCGCTGCGCCGGAATTTTGCCCGCGCCGCGGATCAGTTCGAGAATCTGGTTGGTGTTCACCTTGTAGGTACATGCGGCAGCCGAGACGACGTTTTCTTCCATCATCGTCTGACCGAAATCGTTTGCTCCGTAGGAGAGGGAAAGCTGGCCGTACTTCGGACCCATCGTCACCCAGGAAGCCTGGAGATTTTCGAAGTTGTCCAGCATCAGTCGGCTGATCGCCAGCGTCTTGAGGTATTCCTCCGGCGTGTTGTTCACCGCTTTCATGTTCGTGTTGTCCGGCTGGAACGTCCAGACGATAAACGCCTTGAAGCCGTGCGTCTCGTCTTGTGCTTCCCGAATGCGCATCAAGGACAGCACGCGCTCTTCCATTTCCTCGCCGAAGCCGATCACCATCGTCGCCGTCCCTGGCAAGCCAATGCGGTGGGCAGCTTTTTGTGTTTCGATCCACTCTTTCCACGAGCCTTTCAGGCGGGAAATTTTGCGGCGGGTACGGTCGTCGAGAATTTCGGCACCCGCTCCCGGCAAGGAATCCAGCCCAGCGGCCTTCAGCTCCTTGAGCACGTCTTCGACCGTCATGTTGGAAACTTCCGCGATTTTCAACACTTCCGCTACCGACAAGGAGTGCATCGTAATTTGCGGGAAACGCTGCTTGATCGCACGCAGCAGGTCGGTGAAATAGTCGATCCCCAGATCCGGATTGGTTCCGCCCTGCATCAAGATTTCCGTGCCGCCGACATCAACTGTCTCCTGAATCTTTTGGAAAATAGTCTCTCTGGGCAATACATAGCCTTCGCTTGAACCGGGACGTCGGTAAAAGGCGCAAAAGCGGCAATACGTATCGCAAACGTTCGTATAGTTCACATTTCGGCTGATAACAAACGTGGCAATCGGGTCTGGATGGTGCTTTTGCATCACCAGATTGGCGTAGTGTCCGATCTTTTCAATTTCATTGCTGGCAAACAGAGCGAGGCCGTCTTCCAGTCCCAGTCGTTCTCCGGCAAGGGCACGTTCCAATATAGCATCGATCAAAAGGATCACTCCTCGTACCATACGTAAATTCCATCCCACATGATAACACACTCGGGACATAACGGCTATAGTTCGGGGTGCTGGCACAAACCGGGCACTGACGAAAAACAGCCCTGCCAAAAGCAGAGCTGTCCGTTTCTGTCGCCATGGGTCTTATTCATATCCGATCTGCTCATACACTTCCGGTTCCCAATAAATGACGGTTTGCGAAAGCGGCAGATTGGTTTCACGCGCGCCATTCGGCCGGCCGTTAAAATAAATGATTTCCGTCACGGCTACCCGATCTCCACGCACGTCAATTTCTCCTGTCAACTCCAGTTTGGTTCCATCTGGCGCATAAAAAACGACTTTCCCCGATCCCAATGTCTTCATCCGTTCCTCCAATATTGTATGTCCTTTTTTTTATACTAATGGACATTCTTTCCTATCGTCAACGAAAAATAAGAGGACTTCTTTCCTAGTGATTCCTGCTTCTTCCGGGTCGAATCGCGCAGGTCGAATTTCTCCATAACGGGCCTGGCACCTGAAAAGCGTAACCCCCGGTGTTGTAAAACGTATTTCCTACTGTTGGCTCAGCCAATTGGCGGTCTGTGGTTGGACAAAGCGGCATATGCTAACTACTGTAGACCGCATTTTTCCTGTATAATGGAAACCCGAGAGGAAACGTCCTAAGGAGATGCTCAATGCTCGATCAAATCACACAACTGTTCATGCAATATGGAATATGGGGACTCTTTGGCATGGCCTTTTTGGATTCGTTCATCAGTCCGGTTCCTCCTTTTTTTATGCAAATTGCGATGAGTCTGCTCGACCCCGGTTCAGCGCTCCGCTATGCGACCGTAGCCTTTACCGCCTCGATTCTCGGTGCGCCAATCGGCTTTTTGCTGGGTAAATGGCTGGGCAAGCCGCTTTTGCAAAAGCTGCTTCCGGAAAAATGGGTTGTGGCCGCCACCGAGAAATTCGCCAAAAACGGGGATGCTGCCGTGCTGATCGGCGCTTTTACTCCCATTCCCTTCAAGGTGTTTACGTTGCTGAGCGGCGTGTTCAACTACTCGCTGACAAAGCTCATGTTCTTTGCCATCGTCGGCCGAGGCTTGAAATTTTTTCTGATCGGAACCTTGTTTCACCTGTACGGCAAGCATGCCAAAGTGCTGCTGGATGAATACCTGGAGATCAGTCTCCTGGGCGTCGCCGCGCTCGTGGCGATCGGCTGGTTCATCTGGAGCAAGCGTCGAAAACGTTATGCCTGAGTGTCCCTGGAAATGCAAAACGCCCGAGCGTGCCATGTGCGGCTGCCCGGGCGTTTTTTTGCTGGCTTGCTGCGAAAAAATTCGTTGGAGCATTCACCGATCTGGTATACGCCCATATATTGTCATTGTGAGTTTAGGAGGAGGTGAAGCAATGGCCGTCATCAAAGCGAACAGTAACGACGTCGATATGCTTGCCCGCTTGATCCGCGCTGAAGCCGAAGGAGAAGGCGAACTGGGCATGCTCATGGTCGCCAACGTCGGCGTGAACCGCATTCTCGCCAACTGCCTCGACTTTAGGAATATACGGAGCATGCGGGATATGGTTTATCAATCTCCGGGCGGGTATGAAGCCGTCCAAAAACCGTACTTTTACCAGCGCGCCCGCGACCGGGAAAGACGTCTGGCCAAGCGCGCCGTTAACGGCGAGCGTACACGTCCCGCAACCAATGCGCTTTGGTTTTACCGCCCCGCCGGAAACTGCCCCCCAACATGGTGGAATCAGACGAACTCGGGACGTTACAAGGCGCACTGCTTCTTCATTCCATCCCCGGAAGATTGTCCACGCGTTTATTAGATCAACAGATAGATAAAGGAGCGAGTTCATCATGAGTCAACAAATGCCATACCAACCATATCCGTACGGGTATGAAATGTATCCTTCCGCCCAGTTTCCTTTCGGGATGCAGCAACAGCAGCCGCAAATGGTTCCTATGCAGCCAAGCGGTGCGCTGATCCCTGGAACGCCTCTCACACCTGGGCAAGTCATGGAAGAATCGTACATCGAAAACATTTTGCGCATGAATCGCGGCAAAGTGATTACCGTTTACCAGACGTTTGAAAACAACAGCCAGTGGAACGCCAAAATTTTCCGCGGCGTGCTGGAGACAGCCGGACGCGACCACATCATTCTCAGCGACCCGCAAACTGGAAAACGCTACCTGCTGCTCATGGTCAATACCGACTACATCACGGCGGATGAAGAACTGAACTACATTCCTCCTTCTCTTCCGCAAGGGATTCGCTAAGCTTTGTCTCAAGCCCAAAAGGACAGCTTTGTGTCTACACGCCGGACGGAAGCTGTCTTTTTGTTATTTTTGTTATAATTGGGGGAACGACCAAGCTCGCAAGCGTGCGAGCCAGCTTGAAAAAGGAAGAGGATGAGACTTCGTGGCATTTGGCATTTCGCGAGCAGAGCTGAACCAGTGGAAGCAAGCCGTACAGCGCGGGGAAATCGCTTTTTTGACTCATTACTGGCTGGACCCGCGCTTTCCGGGGATCAAGACGGTGACGAAGGTAGGCTGTGCCGACACGCAAAAGCTGACGGACTGGTGCGTCGCCAACGGGCTGAACCCCGCCTATATCCATCATCGCCAGCCGTTTCCCCACTTTGACCTGATCGGGCCAAGACAAATCGAGATTTTGCAGCAGGAAGGGCTCCGCGACCATCTGGAGCGTTTTCATCTGCTCGAATAAAAAATGAGACAGGCCACCCCAAAGGCAGCCTGTTGCTGATTGACTGGACTTATACACGTTTTGCCTGATGATAGCCGCGCTCGTTGTACGGAGCCAGCTTCTCCACCCACTTTTCCTCCAGCTTTTCCAACGCATCCGTGGCATCGAAATAAGGTTCGTCTTTTGGCTTCAACACTTCCAGCACCTCGAATTCAAACGCGTCCGCCCCAAGCTCATTCCAGTCCTTTTGCAGCTCCCGGTTCGGATGAGAGCCGTGCTGCAGCATGAATTTTTTCCCGTTGATCGTTTTTAAGTTCATGCTGCTCGCCACCAAAACTTTTCCATTCACCTTGTTGCGAATCTGGTAGACGCCAGCTTCCGTCTTGACTTCTTTGTACAACTGTTTCAGCTCTTGCTTGCGATTCACGGCCATCTCCTCCTGTTCCTTTTCCCCGCTGTCCTGGCCCGTGCGCCAATAGGCACTGCCGTCAGCCTCTCTGTCCAAAAAACCGTAATCAATCAAATACCGCCGCAGGGTGACGTAATCGCTGTAGACCGCCTCCAAAATACTGTTGATCTCCCGCTCGGTGTAAATCCTGTCCAGCGCAAAGCGTTTGGCGACTTCGCGGCAAACGACGAGCCTGTGCTTGTGCTTGCGCGGAATCCGGTCCAGCGCATGACTTTTCCCCTGTGGAAAATATTTTTGCAAAATCGCTTCATACTCGGGAGAGTCTGACTCCACCTGGATTTCCTCTTGCTTGCGCGGCCTTGCCTTGCCCGCTGAAGCGAATGCGCCTTCCTTGTCTTTCTGACGCAGCAGCTCCATCAGCGTCAAAAACACTTTTGCCTGCCGCTCCTTTTCCTTTAGCGCGAAACGGTGGTTGCGGATCGTAGACGCACTGCCAATGCCCAGCTCCGCCTGCACCTCGGCGTCTGTCTTGCCGGCAAAAAACAGGCGCAGCAAGCTTGCCTGATGGTCGGAAAGCCCGGTCAGCCGTTTGTCCAGCCCGCTCAGATGGGCAAACACCGAGCCATGCTCCTGTTCGATATGGTGGCGCATGTAGCGAGATGCTTCAAACAAGACGCCGTCAACCGGATAGATGATTCCTTTTTCAACTTCCGCTCCACACAGCAGGCACAAGTAATCATGCGGCCGCTCCACATACCCTTGCTTGGCTTCCTCCAATGAAGCGTTCCAGAACTGTTCAATTACACCCAACACAAACACACCCTTAATTCGTTTATTTTATTATAGACAATTTATCATTTTGTTTATTTAATGTCAAAAAAAAAAAGCTCCGTGCTTGCACTTTTGCGCAAACAACAGAGCTTTTTGTCTATCGTTTCAGCTATGTTTTTGACATCTTCAACGTCTTATCGGCTTGAGCCAGGTCTTGCAGGAAGGCTTGCCGATCGCCTCTCCAGTAGGGGCCCGATGTTATCCCTCGATTGCTCCGAAAGCGAATGGCCAGTTGGTTGACCAAGCGATTGATCTCCTGATGCTGGGCTTCCTCCATGGTGAAACGAACGGCATATTCATAAAACCTCTCTCCCCATGCCTGGGAGCGCACCACATGTCCGTGCATTTTTAGCGGCACCTCACACAGCTCCGTCTCAAACTGCAGGACGAGTTGGTCGCTGGCCGGCATTTTGAGATGAGACAGAAAACGCAGTCCACCTCCGCTTATGTCCTCAACCAACACTTTCGTACTGCCAATTTCCAGCTGTTTCCCTTTTACCAAAACAATGGTCATGTCTGCACAGAGGGGATGATCCATTTTCAGCCGGAAATATTCGCGTTTGTGACCCCCTGATCCCCCTGCCACTGCTCTCACCTTCCTTTGTTTTGTTCCTACTTGTTGTGGCGAAAAGTCAGACGAAGTTTTTTCTCCAGCCGACACCTGCTTCCACTTTTTGTTTCGGCAAGCGTCGTCGATTGTCCATAGCGCTTGTATCGACAAAGAAACAGCGCCGTTTCCGTTGGCGCTCTTCTTACATCATTTCTGCTTCCTGAACCGTTTGTCCTGCAAGCTCTTGTGAAAATGTCCCCAAAGCTCTCTTTTGTCATACTCGATGGTGTCATGCTTTTCCAATCGGAAAAGGAGCTTTACTAAAAGCCAGACGACCAGCAAAAAAGCAAAAAAGATGACCATTGTGAGAAAAATCATACGCTTTGCCCCCTTCCCTTTTGTTAACAAGATATGGGGAAGGGCAAAACAAGATAACCATGTATGACAAAATCGTGACCATTTTCACTCAAAAAGCTGTCATGCTCTGTGGCTTCTGCGCGGCGGAAAAGAGTCGATCCAGCTGCGGCAGGAAAGCCGTATCGTCCAGTTCGGCCAACCCGTATTCGTACAGCTTGCTGAAACGGACAACCCCCATTACGAGCGAGGAGAAATCGGAAATATCCAGCTCGATTGCCACGTCGGCTTGCCCGTTCTCGACGATCTGGGCCTGTCCGTTTTGGAACTGCACCAGCCACGTCCCTTCGTTTTCTTGCAGGAACGAATCGCGCACCGTAAGCTGCAGGCAAATGGTCTCTGCGCCAAAGCGATGTTCGGCCAGCTGGCGGAAAAAGCCTGGCACGTCAATCACCCGGTACATCAGCCCAACTCCCGAGACGTGACTCTCGTGGTAGACACTGGGCAAAAGCCTGTTGGTGCCATTTCCCGGGTCAGACAAGAGCAGATGGAAATCTTCGTCAGGCGTCGTCAAGACGATGCGCTGGATTTGATCTGCCTGACTGTGCAAAAACGAAAGAAGCTGGGCCAGCGATTCACGCGACTCGTACAGAAGCTCCTTGACCACGAGGTTGTTGAACATTTTGTTTTCCTCGTGAGCGCTTTCAAATTGGAAGGCGAGATAGCCTGTCAGCTTGCCTTCTTGCCGCACGCCGACCACGATTTTTTCCGGCACATTGAAGAGGCTGTCAATATCCCGCTCCGTCCGCAGGATCATCCCGTGCGTCTTCTGGGCAACGCGCTGGTAGCAGGCAAGCACCTGCTCCTTGTCTTCTTTTTCCAGGTACACGATCTGCTCCTTGCCTGTAAAGGGCAGGCTCGCCGGCTTGAAATTATACTGATGAATTTTGCTGCCTGCGCCAAAGCCCATCTGCTTGTAAAAATCGACGCGAAACGGATAGAGCGAAACGAGCGGAATCCCCCGCTCCCGATAAGCGGTAAGGAATCCATGCAGCATCGCTTTTGCTACCTTTTCTTTTTTGTGCAACAGGTCTACGGCAACCGTGCCGATTCCTCCCGTCAACATCGGGATACCGTACACATACATGGAAAAATCGTACCATTTCATGATCCCAACGAGACGACCATCCCGATAGCAGCCGTGATAGCTGGCAATCGGGTCATTTTCCAGCGTGCTTTTGACGCGTTCTGCGAACTTCTGCCTTTCTTCCGTCCCCAGGAGGTTGCTTCCCGGATAGGCCATGGCAGCTATTCTGACTACCTCATCAATATCGCTTAAAGAAACGGGGCGAATTTCGTCCATCGTCACACACTCCTGTCTGTACACGCGCGAATAACATTCATCTAAAAAAATTTTATAGAATTGCAGTGGAGCATGGCAATATATTTTTTGACATTTTGGAAAACTTCATCTTCAGAAATACCTAAGCGAATTTTGCTCTTTCACTTGAAAAAACACACATCGTGGTATACAAGTAAGTAACTGGAAAAATACAGAAAAGGGGTTAGTGATAATGAACAAAACTCTCCAAAAATTATTACTGTATGTTGGATTTTCAGGACTGATTATTTTAAGCTTTATCGTATTGATCGGTTTTTTCAATTATTTTCTTACTTCTTAGCATCATTTATCCAACATGTAATTGTTTGACCCTCTACTCACTTTGCCCGGAAAAGTCCTGCTCCATTAAAATCACTCCTGCCGTTAGGCATAAAGCCGGTTACACCATACGTTTTGGTGAAAACCGGCTTTATCCGTTATATGACTATTGACTCTGTGCCTGCTGCTTTTGGCTTTTCGCAATCAACAGCGACAGCAGGAAGCAGCAGGCGGCAATCACAAGGGCGCCTGTGAAGACGACGTGAACACCGGAGGCAAGCACGTCGCGGATTGCTGCCAGCTCTCCGGCAGGGATGGAGCCTGTCTCAAAGGAAGCTCCCAGGTTTGCATGCCCCTCTGCTACCGTCACCAGGTTGAACAGCATGCCGAAAACGGCCGCGCCAAACGTTTGGCTGAAAGTACCCGTGAACGTGTTGAGCGCAACGGCTGTGCCGCGTTTGTCCACGGCGACCGACGACTGGATTTTGACCATGACGATCGGGCTAATCAGTCCCATACCAAGACCAATCAAGCCCACCGCCACATAAATCAAATAGCCCGCCGAGTGCGAGGACAGGATCGTCAACAGTGTGGCGGCAATCGTCAAAACGGCGGTCCCGCCCGTAATCAACTGCTCGGCGCGCAGCTTGCCCAGCAAATTGCCGGAGAGCACCGAGCCAATCGTCCAGCAGACTGGCATCGGCGTCAGGACGAAGCCGGCCATTGTCGCGCTTTCGCCCAGCACGCCCTGGCTCCAGATCGGCAAGTAGACGACCATGCAGATGACGATGCCGTTGGTGAGGAAGGTGAGCATGTTAATCATCGTGACGTTGCGGTTCGTCAACAGCGAGAGCGGAATCAGCGGTTCCGGCGATTTTCTTTCCACCGAAACGAACACCAGGTAGGTCGCTGCCGCGAAGACAATCAGGGAAATCGTCACCGGACTCGTCCAGGACTGATGCTGGCTGCCCGTCAACAGCGCGTACAAAAGCGCAATCGTGCCCACGGTGAAGATCAGCGCCCCAGGGTAGTCGATATGGCGCTTTGCTTTAGCCAGCAACTTCTCGCAGTAAAACCAGACCAGCATGAAAAAGGACACGAGTCCAAACGGCAAATTCAGAAAAAAGATATAACGCCAGGAAAGCGTATCGACCAAAAAGCCACCGATCAGCGGCCCTGCGACGCCCGACAGCCCCCAGACCGCGCTGATCCAGCCCTGAGCCTTCGCTCTCGCCGTCTGTTCCGTGTACAAGTCGCCGATAATCGTCATCGTAATCGGCATGACGGCGCCAGCACCCAAGCCCTGGATCGCCCGGAAGACAATCAGTTGGCTCATCGTCATCGCCACACCGCATAGTGTGGAGCCGAGCAAAAAGAGGCCGATCCCGATCAACAGCACATTTTTGCGTCCAAACAAGTCAGCGAGTTTTCCGTAAATAGGTGCAGACACGGCTGTCGCCAGCATGTAGATGGCGTATACCCAGCTCACCAGCTCGAATCCCGACAAATCACTGGTAATGCGCGGCACGGCTGTACTCACAATCGTCCCTTCCATGGCGGCCAGGAAGGTCGAGAGCATCAGCGCGGCCATAATCTTTCCTCTCATTTCGATCTCCTCTCTCTATGTATACACGCGCTCGATTCGCCCAAAAGCGTTGTCATAGTATACCACAAAACGTTGCTTACCTACGAAACAAAAAATGCGCGAATACACTTTGCGCAGGACAGCGTGCAAATGTACATGTGTACCGACAGGCAACAGGAAAAGGAGGCGATGCCTCGCTGGCTACCAGGGTACAGACGCATCTCTTTTTTTTCACATTTTCCCTATCGTGTAGTAGAATTGGAAAATGGATACAAAAACAAGGAGTGAAGCTCGTGCAGGAACTCCCTACCTCGATGAAAGTCCTGGAGTGGGCATTTGCTATCTTTCTAATCTTGTCGCTGATTGGCTTTACGGCATTTTTTCCCATTCTGGCGCTGATATGCATGCTCGTTTACATCGCAGCCAAAACCTTTTTAACCTGGAACCAAAATCGGAAAAAAGCCTACGCGCTGCTCGGATTCACCGTCATCGTCGCGATCTTGTTTGTCCATTCGATTTGGCAACTTGTCACTTCCTGACCAAACTTTCTTCTGTGTCTTAAGAAAAGTACGAGAAAAGCAAAAAGGAAGTTGGATCAAACATGCGAAAGATATGGGAACTATGTTTCGTAATCGGCTTGGGCTTTTTCACAGGATTATTTTTTGGGGGAGGCAGCAATATTCTGCTAGCCGGCATATTTTGGGCTTTGATGTTTATCTTGCTAAAACTGCCTGACAAAGAATGAAGCACGCCTCATCATCGCCGCCGCGAGTGAGTCGTGCCTCTTTTCGGTTCTGTTTGTTCTGGTTGGGCGACTTTCCCACAAGGCCGCGACTATTATTTCGCATCGCGTCTGTGCTCTGCCCTTACCCCAACAGCGTCATCTCTCTATGCTGAATGTCCAGCACTTCCACCTTCACCGCGCCGCCCAGATTGCGCGACACGGAATCAGCCAGTTCGTTCAGCGCCCGATGAAACACGTCGGTTCTTGTTTCATCCACCAATTCGATACAGAGAAAGGCATTTTTCGTCTTTTCCGTGAGCATCGTCCGCTGGGCTTCGCGCCAGTTCCAGCATCTGCAGACGGCTCCGGCCTCATCTTTGTACACGACCTCCCCTGCATACGGCGGGGCATTTTCGTCGCTGCCCAACGGGACGAACGGCTCGCTGCCATTTGCCAGCGTCAGCCGAAGATCGCCTGCAAACGTGTCAATATCTTCTCCCCCGCATGGAAGCCCATAGCGCAGCGAAATGGAATTGTAAATGTCAACAAGCGGGTTGATCGTTCCGATGGAATGGCCGTTTTTCACTCTTTTCAATAAAGCTTCAATGGAACAGCGAGCCCCTTTTTTCGTCTTGAATTTCTGAAAAGCTTCACGCCAGACGCGGATGACCGGATGGCTGCTGAACTCCTCCTGGTCGAGAAATGTACGGGCTTCTTTCTCTGCCTCCCGCAGCAGCTGCTCGTAAAAGGCAACGTCTCTTACGGCATTGTCGATTCCCTCGCAAATCACGGTGCCGATTTTGGCATGCGGGAATAACGTCCAAAAATCATCTTCCACAATAAATTTCGGCATAATCGCTCTCTCCGTTTCCATGTACTGATCGTTTCCAGCAAAAATCACGCTTTTTCTTTTCGTGTCCAAAAAATACTACGTTTTCTCGGGGCTGGCAAAGGCGGAAAATACGCCGAGTGCAATATAGACATAGCCCGTCACCCGGTTCTGCAGCTTCGCACTCCCTTTCATCCGCTTGCTGATGCCCGCCGCAAGCATGGCGTACAGGCTGTCGCTAACAAAGGCAAGCGCAAGAAAAATCGCGCCCAACAGCAAAAACTGTCCGCTGACCGATCCGGCAGAAGGCGAGATGAACTGCGGAAAAAATGCCAAAAAGAACAGGGCTGTCTTCGGATTCATGACTTCGATGAGCGCAGATTCGCATAAAATCTTGAACCATTTTTTCTGCGGGGCTTGCGCGATTTCCGAAGTCTTGCTGTCTGATGCGGAAAACAAAGTCTTGCACCCAAGGTAGATCAGATAAGCTGCACCCAAATATTTCACGATTGTAAAGGCTGTCGCGGATGTCAGCAAAATCGCAGAAATGCCAACCGCGCCTGCCAGGACGTGAACAGCGCCGCCAAGCGATACGCCAAGCACGGATACCAGCCCCGCCTTCTTCCCTTGATTGATGCTTCTGCCCATAATGTAAAGCACGGCTGGCCCGGGTATTATCAGCAGGGCGGCGACCGTCATGACAAACAGCCAGATTGTCGAAAATTCCATCTACGGCAACTCCTTTTTGCATACATCGGTTTAGCGCGGGCCGCAAGCGGTCATCATGCAGCAGATGCTTAAAACAGCTCTTTTCGCTTTTCGCGCAACCAATTGGCGACCTGGATGTCTCCTTGTTCCTCGGATTTTTCAAGCTCGGTCACAATGGATTGGTAGTCGGCATTGTCGCGATTTTGGCTCATTTTCGCCGCCGCTTCAAGCGAGGTGATTTCCACCTCAAACCCGACGATTCCTTTCATTTCCCGCGCCAACATCTCTGGGTCAAACGTCTCCCATAGCCGGCCGTTCTCCCGGTGCGCTTCATAACGTTCGAGCATGGAAGCCAAAGCCGTTTTCAGCTCATCCCCCGTGAGAATACGCGCCGTACCGTACGCGTGTACAGCGAGATAGTCCCAGGTGGGAACCGATTCGCTCTTGTACCAGCTCGATGAAATGTAAGCGTGTGACCCTTGAAAAACAAGCAGCACGTCGCGATTGCCCGCCAGCGTTTTCTTTTGCATGTTTCCATAGGCGATATGCCCGGTCGCAAAAATTTTCCCGTCCTCCTCGCGAATTTCCAGCGGAATGTGCGTTGCCAACGGGCGTTGTCCATCGACAGTAACCAACAAGGCAAACGGGTTTGCCTTCATCATTTGCACGGCCTCCGCACGCTCCATGCGGTATAGCTTCGGAATGTACATCGTTATCATCCTTTCTCCGGGGTGTCCGTCACTGAAAACAATAGGATACAAACTGACATGAGAAAAGATACAATAATAAGCAAATACACATGTCAGAGGGGTCGCACATGAAAAACACGATTTTCACTTTCAAAGACAACTCTCCGAAATACAAACAAATCTACGAGAAATTCAAATCGTTCATCGAGCAGGGCGACCTAAAAGCCGATGAGCAGTTGCCTTCCATCCGCCAGCTTGCCGACTCCTTGCACGTAAGCCGCAATACGACATTGATGGCCTACGAACAGCTTGTGGCGGAAGGTTATATTCGCGGCGAGGGGCGGAAAGGTTATTTTGTCAATGAAGTAGAGCCTGTCTTGTTTCAAGCGGCTCCCCCTTCCACGTATCGCGGGCAATCCGTGCAAGTCCCGCCTGTTCGCATTGATTTTCGCTCAGACGTTGTCGATCAGGCTCACTTTCCTTTAAAACCGTGGCGGAGGATCGCCAATCAAGTATTGACGGCGAAGGAAAGCTTTCGCTACGGAGAGCCGTTTGGCGAACACTGCCTGCGCGAGCAAATCGCCGCCTACATCATCCAGTCTCGCGGGGTGAGAACAGACCCGGATGCGATTATTGTCGGGAGCAGCACCCAGCAAATGCTGGTGTATCTCGGCCACGTCCTGAAACGCGACTTTTCCGGCATAATCGTGGAGGACCCTGGCTACGACGGCGCCAGGAAAGCGTTTCAACTAAACGGCTTTACGCTTGAAACGTTGCCCGTTTACGAGACAGGCGCTGACTTTTCGCACCTGGAACAGTTGCAATCCCGCCTGATTTACGTCGCGCCGTCCCATCACAGTCCGTACGGGGTAAGCATGCCCATTCAACAGCGGCATGCCCTGATCCATTGGGCAAACACCGTACAAGGCTATATTATCGAAGACGATTACGACAGCGAGTTTCGCTATACGCAGCAGCCTTTTCCCGCGCTCGCCTCGATTGATTCCGCGCGGGTGATTTACCTTGGGAATTTCTCCAAGTGCTTTCTCCCCGGCATCCGGATCAGCTACATGGTGCTGCCGCAGCCGCTTCTTGACAGCTATAAAAGCCGCTTTGCCCATTTCGAGAGCACCACATCGCTCCTGAGCCAACTGGCCATGGCAAAATTCATGGAAGAAGGGGAATGGAATCGGCATATTAAACGGATGCGGCTTGTTTACAAACGAAAAATGCAACATCTTGTGTCGGAATTAAGGCAGCATTTTAAGCAGCAGATCACAATTATTGGCGAGCAGTCTGGGCTGTACGTGCTAGTCAAGGTACACGTGGAGCGTTCAGAAGAGTGGCTGATTCAGCAAGCGCTCCAGCAGGGGGTAAAAGTTTATCCGACTTCGCTCTTTTTCGTGAAAAACAAGCCCGACAAACCGATTGTGAAACTTGGTTTCAACAATTTGACCTGGGAGGAAGTGCGCCAGGGTGTGGGGCTGTTGCAAAAGGCTTGGTTGTAACCGACCTCTGCCTTTGCCAAGCAATTGTTTTTGCGTTCAATTTGCTTACGCTCAGTGATAAGACCGTTTTTATCTAGGGCAATTAATTCGCTATCAGGATATGTGGAATCAGTAAAAATAACATATAAAAATGGTGGGTTGACTTTCTCTTGTTGATTGCAAGCAGAAACTAGAAGTAAAAGGCAAGGTATTAAAATTTTATAGATGAGTTTGTTCATAAATTTCGACCTCCACTAAAAAACTCAGGAACTCCCGACAATATGTGAAGGGAGTTCCCACAGCTTTATCCTTTTGAGTAGAATTCTACAGTGTCTGAGTCATTAATCAAATCATTGGGGGTAACCGGGAAATTTAACTCGTCAGTGCCATTTCCTATTTTAAATCCTTGGTTATACCATGCGCGCCATACAAGCTGAGAGCAATAAAATTGGTTTTCTTTTCTCTTGTCGAAAAAGGCCCAGTTATACTCATCGCCAATTTGGTAATTGGCATAGCTTCTGGCTGCTTTATAGTGAGTTCCTTCAGCGCCGCTTACGTATAGGCCCTTCAATTTACTATACCGATTCGCCCAGTTATTTGGCATTTTTTTCACTCCACCATCTGGCCAGGCTTCTATGGTATAGCTTTCATCATAAACGATGGCAGCGTGGCCTACATATAAGTGGTCAACCTTATTTACTGCAGGACTTACTAAGATGTCGCCATAGGTTCCCACCGATCCGGAAGTCGATAGCATAGCTTTTTTTTGGTCACTATTCTTGTTGATACCTTTCAACTTTTCAATTTTCTCGACTTTTCTTGCGTCAAACTTCTTAATCTTGTTCCAATTTGCTAGTGTGAATGCATCGTTTTTCTTGATTTTTTCAATATAATCCAGTTGTTCTTTGGTGTATGAGATCTTGGGATGTTTATCCTCTTTTGCAAAGGAAAGAGCTGGTGCTAACAAAATAGCTGCAGCAATTGGGAGTATTATTAGTTTTTGAAGTTTCGCAATAATCCCTCAAATGTATAATATAAATACTAACCATTCGAATGAAGTTGATCTCCAAATGGTTGAAAATAGTGTTTTCTCTTTGTTAAGGCTACCTCTAAAGGAGGAATAACTAAATGCAAAGGTTCCCGGATTTTATAAAATTCATCTTGCTGCTACTCTTTTTTATTATCTTCTCAACCCTCTTCCCCTATTTGAAAGGACCTGCTCCCACACCAGTTGAGAGCGGGGCCAGTGAATCTAGTTATTCATTCACAATTTTTTAATCGCTGAATTGAGAAGTACTTTCAACACAAAGCAAAAGAGGCATCGCCCCTCTTCGCCCAAGCGAGAGAGCCGTGCCTCTTCGTGTGTTGCCTGTCGTTATTCCGTTACTTCTACAGACCAGCCAAACTTGTCTTCCCGCTCTCCGTACTGGATTCCGGTCATCGTGTCGTACACTCTGCTTGTCAACGGGCCTGTTTTCCCGCCGTTGATAATCATTTGATGGCCGTTCCAGTTCAGATCGCCAATGGGAGAGATGACGGCCGCCGTTCCGGTGCCGAACGCTTCTTCCAGTTGCCCGTTCTTGTGCGCCTCATACAAGTCTTCCACGGAAATGCGCTTTTCGACAACCGGGATGCCCCAGTCCTGGAGCAACTGGATGGTCGAAGCGCGGGTGATTCCCTCCAAAATGCTGCCGTTCAAAGCCGGAGTCCACACTTCCTCCCCTACTTTGAAAAATACGTTCATGCTGCCGACTTCTTCAATGTATTTGTTTTCAACGCCATCCAGCCAAAGCACTTGCTCGTAGCCTTTTTCCTTGGCTTCTTCCTGTGCTTTCAAGGCGCCTGCGTAGTTCCCCGCTACTTTGGCATTGCCTGTTCCGCCTCGGACCGCGCGGACGTATTTGTTTTCCACGTAAATTTTGACTGGCTCCATGCCATTTGCATAGTAAGCGCCAACGGGAGACAGGGCGATAATCAGCTTGTACGTTTTCGAGGGACGCACGCCGAAACATGGCTCTGTCGCGATTACAAAAGGACGAATATAGAGCGACATGCCGTTTTCTGCCGGAATCCACTCTTTTTCAAGCGCCACCAGCTGCTTCAACGCAGCGACCATGAACTCCTCATCAACCTGCGGCATGCTCATCCGCTCCAGAGAGCGGTTCATCCGTTTGAAGTTTTGATCCGGACGGAACAAAAGCACCTTGCCTTGCTTGTTGCGGTACGCCTTCAATCCTTCAAAAATCGCTTGTCCATAGTGGAATACCATCGCGGCCGGATCGAGCGACAAGGGAGCATACGGAACGATTTGCGGATCATGCCATCCTTTGCCTTCCGTGTAATCCATGATGAACATGTGATCGGTAAAATGTACGCCGAACCCCAGCTTATCGAGTGCTGGCTTTTCTTTTTGGTGTGTTGTTCGGGTTATCGTTAACTGACACTCCATCCTCTACATCTCCCTTGGTTTATGAAATTCTACTTTTTTGAAACGGAACTTATATATTAAAAATAACAACTATTTCGAACAATTGCCAGCGTAACTTTCCTTTTCCGGGAAGCGGCTGCGGGATGGGGGCCAAAACGATTGCTCCATCTTGACGACGACCTACCGGGCAGCGCGTGCCTTTCTCTTTCTTGTACATTCTCTTTCTTCTCTGCTTCCGCTTCATACTGCAAAGATGATATGATAGATAATATCCTTAATTTTACAAAAAGGATCGTTTCCTCCAGCGACCTGTTCGGCTTCTGCAATATCTGAGGAGGACAGCCGGGAATAGGTCAGCAGGTATGCTCCTGACAGTTTGCAAGTGAGCAGTTGGTGAAAGTGATCTACGCTTGAAAAATACAATTTTTGGTAAAAACAGCTTCCAAGCCCGGGACACACTTGTCGTTTCAGCCGTGATCCGCGCCGGAAGCGCACATGATGAAACCGAGCGGAGTGAATTTGTCATGAGTGAGTTCATGATTGTTGCGATTCCACTATTGTTGGGGATTGTTGGTTTTGTTTGCCTGCTCCTTGGTTTGTTCGGGTTCCATCCCAAACAGGTTCGCCGCAACCTCACCATTTCCGGCATCTGTTTTTTCCTGTTGTTTGCGTATCTTATCGTCGGCTATATTTACATGGCTCCGGCTGTTGCCCTGCTTTTGTTCTGAAGTGGCAAGACGCTTTTCCAGCACGTCATAAGGAGTTGTTACGCGAATGAGCACTCTGCAAGAAAAAACGCCGCACAAAAAAATCGCCATTGTAACAGGAGCCAGCCGCCGAAGAGGCATCGGCGCTGCGATTTGCAGAAAATTGGCTTCGCAAGGGATTGATCTGTTTTTCACCTACTGGACAGCTTACGACAAAACGATGGAATGGGGAGTGGAAGACAATGAGCCGCTTCAATTGCGCGAGGAGCTATCGCGCCTTGGGGTGAGGTGTGCCAGCATGGAGATTGACCTGTCCCAGCCTGATTCCTGGCTGCACGTCCTGGACGAAGCAACCGCACAGCTTGGTGCGCCCTGTATTCTCGTCAACAACGCCTGTCACTCGACTACGGATGGCTACCAGTCGCTGGATGCGGCCAGTCTGGATGCTCACTACGCCCTCAATGTCCGGGCACCGATCATGCTCAGCACCGAATTTGCCCGCAGATTCCCGCCAGGAGCCCACGGCCGGATTATTCACATGACTTCTGGACAGTCCATAGGCCCCATGCCAGGCGAAATCGCGTATGCTGCAACAAAAGGGGCCCTGGATGCGTTTACGGTCACTTTTGCTGCGGAAGTCGCCCCTCTCGGAATTACCGTCAATGCTGTCAATCCGGGGCCGACTGATTCCGGGTGGATGTCGGCAGAGCTTGCGTCCCACATCCTGGCCCGCAGTCCGATGGGCCGACTCGGTCAACCGGAGGATGCCGCCCGCCTGGTTGCGTTTTTGGCGAGTGAGGAAGCGGGATGGATCACAGGGCAAATCATTCATTCGGAAGGCGGATTTTTGCGTTGAAACTGCTTCCCCGCTCCTCATCGCAGCGAAAGCGGCATGGCATAAACCGTCCGCCCTTTTCGGCCAGTCGTCGTCACTGCCTGGGAGAGAGAGTTGTAGATCGCTTCTTCGGTCGCCTCTGCGGCGGCCGCAAACAGTTCGTTCATCACCGGATGATCCTCGCGAAGCTGAATGCGCGTCTCCGTAACCGACTCCGTCCGGTGCGGAATCTTCTGCGCGGTGGAAAAGGCGATCACGATGTCGCCGCTGCCGTGCCCGAAGTGGCTTCCGGTGCGGCCGAGACCGATCCCGGCTCGCTTGGCGACGCGCAGCAGCTGGCGGTCGGACAGCGGCGCGTCTGTGGCGAGCACGATCATAATCGAGCCGTCCTCCTCCTTCTCGACTGCCTCTGCGGCCACAGGCTCACGCGTGGCACAGGCAAACAGCCTGTCGCCCAAAAAGTCGTCCTTGCTGCCGAAGTTGGACAGCACCAGTGCGCCAAGCGTGTACGTTTGCCCGGCTGCGGACACGACGCGAGAGGATGAACCGATTCCGCCCTTGTAGCCGAATGCGACCATGCCTGTTCCCGCTCCGACCGCGCCTTCTTCCACGGCATGCTCCGTTGCGTTTTCAATCGCCGCCACCGCATCTTCCGGCCGCACGACACAGCGGCGAATCGAATTGAGGTGGCCGTCGTTGCACTCCCCGACCACGATGTTGACCGTCCCGGTCGTATCGCCAATCTCCTCGTTCGTCGCCAGCATGTATTGCAACGTGCCCTGTGTGACGGCCGGAACGGAGAACGTATTCGTCAGCATGATCGGCGACTCCAGCACGCCCAGCTCGTTTACCTGGACAAGTCCTGTCGACTTGCCAAAGCCGTTGATGACGTAGCTGGCTGCCGTCACCTTTTCGCGGAACAGGCTGCCGCCGTGCGGCAAAATCGCAGTCACCCCTGTACACGCATACTCCCCGTCTTCCAGCTCATGCTGAATCGTCACATGGCCCACACGTACTCCAGGCACATCGGTCAGATCGTTTTTCGCGCCTGTGGGCAGCTTGCCGACCACTACCCCCAACTCGCGGATTTTCCCTTTTCCGGTACGCTTCATGACAGCTTCCTCCTTTCCCTTTCGGCTCGCCTACACCGGACGGTTGCGCAAAAAGTTTTCGTAGGCAAAACCGCGCACCTCTTCTTCCTTGTAGCGTTTGAGCAGTTCGTTTATCAGATTTTGGCTCATCCCGGCATGCTCAAGCCCGACGACTTTTGTCGTGATGCCGTCAAAATCGGAGCCAAGCCCGATGTGGCGCACGCCGCCGAGCGAGCAAAAATGATCGATATGCCGGAGCAGATCGTCAATCGTCGTCGGCGTCGTATCGTTAATGAACATCGTGCAATAAACAACGTGGACATTCGCCCCTTTGGCGAACATCGCCTTCGCCTGCTCGTCCGTCAGGTTGCGGGGATTGTCGCAAACAGCGCGTGCGTTGGAATGGCTGGCAATCGGGTACTTCGCCAGCTCCAGCGTCTCCCAGAAGCTGCGCTCGCCCAGATGGGAGACATCCGTCAACATTTTCCGTTCATTGAGGAACTGGATAATCTCTTTGCCAAACGCGGTCAGCCCGCCGTTTCTTTCCTCCAGCGCCCCGTCTGCTGCCAGGTTTGCAAAATTCCAGGTCAGGCCGACGGAGCGTACGCCGAGCTGGTAGAGGATGTGCAGCTTTTTCAAATCGTTGCCGATTGGCTCTACCCCTTCGAGCGTCAAAAGCGCCCCGATCTCGCCGTCCTGCAGCCTGTCCAGGTCGCTCCAGTCGCGAATCTGCTTCATTTCCGGATGTTTGCCGAGCACTTCTGCATAAAAGTAATGAATTTGCTCCAAGGCGCATTGAAACCGGCTGTCCGACGGCAGATCGGTCGGTGTGTAAATGGCGTAGCTTTGCACCTTCACTCCGCCCTCGTGCAGCCGCTTCCGGTTCACGTCCAGCTTTTCCGAATCGGTAAAGGAGAGATTCCCCTTTTGCTCCCATATTTTCCAAAGCGCATCACAATGCAAATCAATAATCGGCATTCCCGCCATTTGCTTCCTCCATCCTCGCTATCGTTTTCTGTTGGCGAACTCCACCTGATTCCTTCATTTTACGGGAATGGATTTTGAAAAGCGATCCCCTGGAAAAATCCTCGCTTTGGCAACTAAAAGTATCCGCTGGAGGGAAATCCTAATCCGTATGGCTGTCATCCTGTCAAGGCAAGGAGGTTTTTTATGGCGCAGCACAAACTGATGCATTTCACCGACCAGGACCTGGACGGCGAATCGTGTGCGATCTTGAGCCGGATCGCCTATGGCGACCGGGAAGTCTTTCCCCGCGGCGTATCGCCCTATACCGTCAACCGGGAAATCCAGACGTTTCTTGCCGAAGAGTTTTCGCCGGAAATGTCCGTGGTGATTACAGATGTGGGCGTCAATGAAGAAGTGGCGTCCCTGATTCAGAAAAAAGTCGAGCAAGGGCATTCGTTTGTCCTGATCGACCATCACCCGACATCGCTGCCCCTGTCCGAGCAGTACGACTGGGCAAAGGTCATCGTCGAAGCAGCGGGACAGAAAACTTCGGCTACCAGCCTTTATTACGATTACTTGCAAAAGAAAGGGCTTTTGACGCCAACAGACGTCATCACCGACTACGTGGAGCTGGTGCGGGCGTTTGATACGTGGGACTGGGAAGCGACCGGAAATGTGCAAGCGAACCAGTTGAACCTGTTGTTTTATTTGGCGGAGCGCGGCACGTTTGCCGACCAGGTGATCGGACGGCTGCGCAGCGAGGACCTGGAGCAGTTCGCGTTCGAGGATTGGGAGGCGCTTTTGATTTACACAGAGGAGCGAAGAATCGCGGAGTTTGAGCAGAAAAAGGCAAAGCAGATGAAGCGGTTGAGCGTCGAAATTGATCTGGATGAGCCGAAAACGTACAACGTCGGTGTCGTCTTTTTGGAGCAGTACCAATCGACGACGGGAAACTTTTTGTGCAAAAGCGATGAGACGCTCGATTTTGTGGCGATGCTCGATCCCGGAAAAGGCAGAATCAGCTTTCGCACGATCCGCGACGACGTGGATCTGTCCGTAATCGCGGCCCACTACGGAGGTGGCGGACATCCCAAGGCGGCGGGCTGCTCGTTTACAGGGGTGACGGTGAAAACGTTTGTGTACCCTGCCCTGCGTGTGCATTGAAAAAGCACAGAGCAGCAAGCTGTCAGATGATTTTTTTTCCTGCAAAAATCAAACCGTTGACATGCAACCTTTTGGTTTCGTATACTGCAAAAAGTGAAACGATTTGGTTTCGTTTCCGAGCGTCAAAAGAACTTATCTTCTCTGATAACGGAGGCGCATTCATGTCCAACACGATTCCTGATATTGTTCAGACACAAATTTTTCACGCTCCGCTGCAAAAGGTTTGGGAAGCAGTCGCGACAGCAGACGGGATTGCAGCCTGGTTCATGCCCAACGATTTTCAGCCTGTAGCGGGACATGCCTTTACCATTCATTCCCCATACGGCGATTCGCCGTGCGTCGTGCAGGAGATTGACCCGCCCAACCGCCTTGTGTTCAAGTGGGGAAAAGACTGGGTTATCACCTTCGCTTTAAAGGATTTGGGCGACAAGACTGAATTTACGCTGATTCATTCCGGCTGGTCGCCAGATACTGTAACCGAGTTCGGCGAAAGCCATGCTGTCGTGCGCGACAGAATGAACCAGGGCTGGGATTCGTCTGTCTTGCCTAAACTGAAAGCGTATGTGGAAGCGTAAATGAGCAGCTCTACGGCCAAGCACGACGTTTTTCAAGCCATCGCCGATCCGACGCGCCGCAAACTGCTGCAATTGCTGAGCGAGCAGGAAATGCCCGTGACGGCGATCAGTCGGCACTTTCCGATCAGCCGCACAGCCGTTTCCAAGCATTTGCGCATTTTGTCCGAGGCCGGACTGGTCAAGGAACAGCGGGTAGGACGCGAGACGAGGTATCGGATGCAGCCCGAGCCGCTGGAGGAGCTGAGAAGCTGGCTGGCCTACTACGAGCGCTTCTGGGACAACAAGCTGAACGCCTTGAAGCGGTTGGTGGAGAGCGAGCATCAGGCGGAGAGTCAACCTGCCGGGCCGAGTCTGGTTGAACGAGAAGCAGGACAAAGCAGTAAAAAAGGATAGGGAGCGCAGCATTCGTGCCGCGCTTTCCTATCCTTTTTGCTGAAACAATCGCAACCGGTTCAGAAGTCGTCATGATAAAATTGTTGCTGCTGTTCCTCTGCGATGCTTTGCAAGTCGTAGGCGTTGATGCGAAAAAACAGGTAGTCCCCTTGAGCCACTTTTGTCGCGGCAAGCTTGTTCAAATACTTCGGGGAGCCTTCGTTTTCTTCATCGTAAACCAGCAAAAGACCGTCTGAATGAGCCAGCAAAAATTTGTCTTTCTCCTGAAGCTGCCAAACACCCTGGTAAGGTGTTTGATAGACGCTGTTCACATAGTCTGCCTGCATGACAATTTGTCGGTAGTAATCCTGTGTTTCTTCTTTCCACTTTTCCTCTTGGTTCAAAAACGGAGTAATCACCGCAAGCTTTAGCCGGGGATGCTCCTTTTTTAATTCGAGAACCGTTTCGGCTGCCCACATTTCTACTCCGAGCTGCCCCGATATGATGACCCATTCCAGACCTTCCGCAAGAAATCTTGTGAGCTGCCGCTTCAGTGCTGTCTTGATAATGGCTAGTCCCGGATGTTTGTCGTGGAATATGCCCAGCTCGTGAGCCTTGTATCCGGAAACCAATAAACGCTTTACCATCCTTTTTACGCCGCAACCCGCTTCAGGCTACGTCGGCTCTCCATGCGCGACAGGAACAGGCTGAGCAGGAGAACGATTGCCCCGAACAAATACGGTGCGTTTACATGCACGCCGTACAGCGTCCCCGCTACCGCCGGGCCGAAAATATTGCCCAGGCTCATGTAGGCGTTGTTCATCCCGGCCACAAACCCTTGCTCATCCCCGGCCCGCTTGGAGATCAGCGTGTTGATCGCCGGGCGCATGATCGATGTCAGCGTGAAAAACAGCACGGTCAAGACGAGCATATACCAGAAGTTCCCCGACAACAGCATCAGCACCATCGTCACGGCCGAGCTGAAAAACGTCCAGTTGATAAGCTTCTTTTCCCCGAAGCGGGTAATCAGCTTGCCGATCAGCAGCGCCTGCACAATCGTTCCGGCCAGGGCACCCACGGTGATGATGATGGAAATGTCGCGCGGCGTGTAGCCGAACTTCGCGTCGACAAACAGCGGGAAGATCACTTCAAAGTTCGCCAGTCCAAAGGTCATCGTGAAAATCAGCACCAGCATGATGAAATACGACGAGTGAAACGATTTGCCGAGTTGCAGGAAAATGTTTTCTTTCTTTTCCTCCGCCTCGCGGGCTGCCAGCTGCTTTTCTTTTGGCAACGACTCAGACAGAAACAGCAAGGAGCCGATTGCCGCCACAGCACCGACCGCCGCCGAAATATAAAACGGCATCCGCAGCCCAAGCTCGGCGAGAAAACCGCCGATACCCGGCCCGATCACAAATCCGAGCGACATCGCGGCACCAAGCAGTCCCAGCCCTTTTCCCCGCTTGTCCTCGGTCGTAATGTCCGCCACATAGGCGAGCATGGAAGGAATCATCGAAGCTGCCCCGATTCCCCCGATCAAGCGGGAGAGGTAGAGCACCCATGTCTGCTCTGCCAGCGCAAAAACCAGATTGGAGATCGTAAACAGCGCCAGCCCGGATACGATCATGATTTTGCGGCCGTATTTATCCGACCATTCTCCCGCGATGGGCGAGAACAAAAACTGCGTCAAACCAAAGGCCGCCACCAAATAACCTGCTGTTTTTCCACCCGCGCCGAATTCCTTCAAAAACTCGGGCAAGATCGGAATAATCAAGCCAATTCCCAGCATGGCAATAAACATGTTTATCATGAGAAAAAGAATCGGTCGCCCGTTCCTCTCTGTGTTACTCGTATTCATTTATCCATTCCTATCCTTGTTGTATTTTTTTAGGCTGTAAGCTTCGCCTTCACGCTTTCGATCACCGTGCGCCAGATCGCAGGATCAGTCGTAATCTTCTCCTTGAAGGTGCGGTACAACTGCTTTTGCTTTTCTTCAAAATCAGGCGCATCCGCTGCAGGGAGCGTTGCGCGAGCCGCCGTAATCATCTCCTGCACCTCCGGCGAACGCGGTCCCCAGACACAGGCTTCGTTTCCGTCCTGGTCGAGGAAAATGAAAATCGGGATCGCCCGCGCCGTACCGTTGGTGAGATATTGGTCCATCAACTCCAGATTTTCGTCGCGGATGAGAAAGCGCAGCTCGATGTTGCTTTCCTCGGCGATACGCTGGATGACCGGAACGCACAAGGCCGCATCCCCGCACCAGTCGGCAGTCAGCACGACGCCTTTCCAGTTGCGCCCGGACAGCTCCTTCCAAAACGCCAGATCGTCTTCGGTAAACGTGAGCTGCTCGTAGACACGGCCCAGTTCCTCCTGATTGACGCTCATGCTCGCGCGATACTTGGCAAAGCTCATTCCTTTTTCGAACCACGTGCTTTGATTCACGGTAGACATTATTGATACTCCTCCTCTATTTGAAAAAAAATTACTGCTCCCAGATGGCCGAAGTTCCCAGACGGTTTTGCGCGGAAAAACTTCTCGGCTTGCGGCTTTGGCTTTCTGACGCTATTTGTTGTTTTTCCTGCAGCTTGGCAGTAAGCTCCTTGAACCACGCTTCGTCTTTTGTCACCAGCGCCAGGTCAATCAGGTCATGCAGTTGCTCCACGTCGTCAAAGGTGCCTGTCGACATGCGTTCCAGCCATGGCAGCGGAATGGCCACAAGCTTGCCAATCGTCTCTTCATTGTCGGATTTGACGACAAAAACACGAGCAATGCCCCGCCACGTATCGACGGTTTCCACGAAGCCTTGCACCAACTCGTCGTGCCTGGTCTTGCCCATTACCCAATCGCTGATTTCCAGCTTGGCATTCCGATTCATACGAACGCACCACCTTCAATTGTAGTTAAAAAAGTTACAGTTTCCAGTTAAAAATGTTGCCTGTCTACTGGCTGTCCTGTTCGCGGCACTTCCCTTGGCGAATTTTATCCAGAACCGTCTGAATCGTATGCTGCTCCAAATACTTCGTATAGTACAACTCCGCTTCCGTAAAAATCTGATCCATGACGTCGTGCATATTGGCGGACACGAGGCATGCTTCCTTCGGGTCACCGGGGCACCAGTGCGGCTTCAGCGTTCCTGTCGACATCGAACGGTAAATCGCGGCCAAAGTCACCTCGCCGGGGTTGCACGCCAGCATATAGCCGCCCCCTACGCCTTCTTTTGTCCTCACGAATCCGTTTTTACGCAGAATCCCCATGATTTTGCGAATTCTCGCGGGATGGGTGCATACATTTTGTGCAATAAGCTCACTGCTTGCCATATGTCCCGGTAAATGAGCCAACAAAGCCAAGCTGTGAACAGCTATCGTAAACTCACTATTCACGTCTGAGAAGGCTCCTTTCGCAAGAGTACTGTAATCTTAATTCTAACAGTTCGGAATGTCAATAACGGTTGGAAGTGTAACTGTTTTTGAAAGTGTATCGCTGTCGTCGTAACTGCACACTTGGCTGTTCGCTGCTGTTTTCACTGGCGCTGCCTTTGCCGGGATGCCGAGTGCCAACAAGCACAAGAAAAAGAGGCGGAAAAATCGCCTCCTGTCCTCCCGAGCACCCGAACCCGGCTTGCTTGTTTTTCGTGCCAGCTTTGCGGGGTTTTCTTTTGTTTAAAGCGGCTTTACCAGCAAAATCTCGTCGCGAATCGGAATCCCGTTGTCCGCGACGAGCGGGATTTCCGGCTTGATCGCCCGCGCTTTTTCCACGGCATTCACATACAGCTCGGACAACTGATAGCCCCGGCGCTGGTAAAAGCCCAACGCGTGCAGGTTGTCGTTGGTCGTCACCAACTTCATGCGCAGGCAGCCGAGTTCCCGCGCTGTCTGCTCCGCTTTTGCCAGCAGCCTGGAGCCAATCCCTTTGTTCTCCACCAGGCTGTCCAAAGAAATAATTTCGCACTCCTTTTCTTCCAGCACATAGCTGACGTACCCGCAAATCGCGCCGTCTTCGCCAAGGACAGCATACCCGTCCAGCTCGTCACAGCGAAAGACGCCGCTTGATATAACCATTTGCGGGCTGCCCCAGTTTTCGGTAAAAAAATCGGTAATCACACTTTTCGGCAGCTCGCTTGCTGCTACGATTTTCATCGTTGTCACCTCGTACACAGTCATGAGTGGGAAAAAAACCTGCTGTCGGCGCAGTCAGTCGTTTTGCTCCGCTTTGAAAGCTTACGGGCGCACCTTCAGCAATACTTTTCCCGTGCTCTGTCTGCTCTCCACCAAGGCGTGGGCGTTCGCAGCCTCTTTTAGCGAAAACACTTTGCCGATCTTGATGTCGAGCTTGCCTTCTGCCAAATAGCCAATGACCTGCCGGGCGGTATCTTGCAAAAGATGGGGGCGCAGCTTGCGCGTCGTGCCGAAGCTAAAGCCGAGCACCGAGCGGCAACTCGCGTGCAGATCGAGCGTGCGAATCTGTCCGATCTCCCCGCTCGCATTGCCGAAATGCACGAGTCGGCCGTACCAGGCGAGACACTCCAGGCTGCGTTCGCTCACTTGTCCGGAGATCGAGTCCAAAATGACGTCGGCGCCCGCTCCATCCGTCAGCTCTCGCACTTTTTCCACGAAATCTTCCTTGTCGTGGCAAATGACGTAATCCGCCCCCGCCTGCAAAGCCGCCTCTGCCTTGGCCGAGCTGCCGACCGTCCCGATCACGCGCCCTGCTCCCAACAGCTTCGCCAGTTGAATTGCGGTCGTCCCGATTCCGCCTGCCGCCGCGTGAATCAGCACCGTTTCCCCTTTGGCGAGCCGGCCGACTTTTGCCAGCAGTTGATAAGACGTAAACGACACCACCGGACAGGCTGCCGCTGTCTCCGTGCTGATCTCATCGGGAATCGCGAAGGTCAGCGCCTCTTCGGCAGCCACGTACTCAGCGTACGAGCCGTTTGCCGGAAAAGCGATGACGCGCTGCCCTGCTCGCAAGCCTTTTACCTCGGAACCGACCGCTTCAATGACTCCTGTCGCATCCAGTCCGGGAACAAACGGCAGCTTGGCCGCTCCTTTTTTGCCGTAGCGCGATTTGATGTCGGCGAAATTGACGCTCGTCATGTCTACGCGAATGAGCACCTGTGTAGGCGAAATTTCAGGCAGCTCGACATCCGTATAGATCATCTTTTCCGGCCCGCCCCATTCTGTTACCAAAACAGCTTTCATGAAAAATCCCTCCCGGTTGTGTCTTCTCCGCGCGAAAAACCGTTCATCCCGTGAACGGTTTTCTTGCCAAGGTTATGCTTGCAAGATCGCCATGACGGCAGCTTTTTTCTGCGCGTATTCCTCATCGGTCAACACTGGCGCAAACGCGCTTCTCGGCACTTCCACGAGCAGGTCGTGCCACGATTTGCAGCCTTGGTATGCGGCCTCAATCGGAATGATCGCGGGCTGCGCCAGCCGATACGTGCGCACGAACAAAATGTGCAGCGGCTGCTTTTTCTTCCAGTGCAGCCGCACGTCAGCAAAGTTGTCCGTCCAGATGTGATGCGGCGACAGCGCGCGCAGCCTGGCTTCGTCCATCAGCTCCACATCGTCTGTCACTTCCGCAAAATACTCGATGGCGACCGTCTTTTGCTCGCTCGACCAGCCGGCAAGCGTCGCGTCCAGCAGGTGATGATATTCCGGCTTTACCATATCGCGTTTTTGGTGCTCGTAAGTCGGATACAGGTAAAATAAATTGTTTTCCAATCGGAATTCTCTTGTTTCTTCGTATAGCCCGCCCTTGCGGATCGTAATCATCTGCTCGCCTTCCCCGAGCGCTTTGACGGCGACCGCCCATTCCTTCAGGCTCAAGGGGGACAGCGGCTGTGCGATCGTCTGCATACAGTACAGCTCCCTTCTTTTGTCAGAATCGGTTGGTGACTTTAGTCTAGCTGAATTCCGACCTGTTGGAAAGACATTTACAACAGTTGGTTCACATGCTGCATGGCGGTCGTCAGCCGCTGCGAACGGGGCTGTGCGAGAGGACGACGTACAGCTCGTCGCAGCGGCAGGCTGCCTGTGTGATCGCGTACACGTGTCCCTGGTGCAGCGGCAAAAACTTGCCGCCAAGAAAGCCTACGGTCCCCATACATGCCCCTCCTTCTGTGCGCGGTACTGCCGGATCCAGTTCACCAGGCCGTAGATGGCGTTGACCAAATACGCCGACCACATGACGAGAACCGAAATGTCGTTGCCTCCCGCCAAAAAGGCGACCACCCACATGTAGATCGTGAACAAGTCGATAATGATCCAGACGATCCATTGTTCGATCAACCGCTTCACCATGAAAATCATGGCGACAATCGAGAGTACGGCGGTGAGCGAATCAATGAACGGCAAGGCTCCGCCCATCTGCTGCAAAATGAACCCGCAGCTGAGCGTGGCGATCACGCACAGAACGCCCCACCCGATGCGCGCGGTCTGGCTCAGCACGGCAATCTTGACGTCGTTTTGCTGCTTTTCCGACAGCCTGTTTTTGCGCCACATGAAGTGAGCCAAATCCGCTCAAACCAGTTCCAGTCAGCAAAAAAGCCCCGCAGCAGTGCCATCATGCAAATCGCTCCTTGAACGCCCGCAGATTTTCCTGTCGCGTCGTCTTGTCGTAAATGGCAAATACAATTTCGTCAAACAGCTTCGCGTACCCTTCGTCGAGCAGCACTTGCGCAAAGTAGTCGGCCACGTCTGTTGCCTGGTTGCGAAAAACGCCGCAGCCGTACGCGCCCAGGATGAGCGTCCTGTTCCCGTGAATCGCGGAGACGCGCAGCACCTTGCGAATGCGCTCCTTCATGACAGGTTCGATCTGCCAAACGTTTTCCGGCTCGCGCTCGCGGACGACTCCCGCATTCACGGCCGGAGCAGTGACGAACGACAGCAGGTACGGCTGCTCCAATAGCCCGTCTGTCTGGTCGCGGATCACAGGAACAAGCGGCGAGTAAATCATGTAGTCGGAGTAAAAGCACGTTCTCTGCTGGCGGTTGTGCAGGTACATTTCCTCCATCTGGGCGATGCACGGATACAGCCCAGAAGCGCGCGCCAGGCTCTCTTCCTGTGCCTGGCTTCCGCCCAGAAACCCGCCGCCGGGATTTTTGGCCGAAGCGAAGTTCAGGCATACTGTGTTTTTGCGCTGTTCACGCACGATAAGCCGTTCGGCTGCGCCCAGGCTCGATTCGGCTGTCACCTGGATGGCGGCCCGCCCGGCATGCGCTGGAATCGCCAGCGACTCGGCGCCGAGATCGTCCGGCCGATACAGACGCGATTGGCGGATGGCGGCAGACAGCTCCGCCCCGAAGCTGACTTTTTCCCCTCTGCGATTCACGTAAAAGCCTTGCTCCAATATGGCCAGCGTCTCATGCGCGATTTTGGAGCGACGGTCGCGATTGTTTTGTGGATTCATGATTTTTTCCTCCTTGCAGGCACTATCTCCGATCCATCCACTCCGGGTTGAAACGGTAGTATTTGGATGGCCGATGTCCTGCGTGCTTTCTGTACTGATTCGTTTCCAGCACCTTGTCTGCCACTTTGCGGCGGAATGCCGCGGCGAGCAGCTCCTTGCCCAAAATGACTTCGTACACCTGCTGCAGCTCGCCGAGTGTAAACAGTTCCGGCATGAGGGCAAACGCAATATCCGTGTATTCGATCTTGCCGCGCAGCCGCTCCAGCGCGTACTGAATCATCTTGGCGTGATCGAATGCGATCCTGTTCGTCTCCACGATCTCCCGCGTCTCTCGCACGATCTTGCCCGAAACGGTTTTCGTCAGCTTGATCGTCGCCGACAATTCCTCCCGCTCGTTAGTGAGGCGCAGCTCGACCCATTTTTCGGTTACAGTACCGTCCGGTGTCTTTGTTTTCGTCTCCTTGAGCCATTTGTCTTCGAGGCGAAACCACTCGGCCTCGTCCGCATCGTCCCCCGCCTGCAAACGCAGCGCCGAGCTGTCCACCAACGCCATGTACGAGGTGCTAATAACGCGCGTCCGCGGGTCCCGGCCGACCTCTCCCCATGTGTACAATTGCTCAAGGTAAATATTGTCGAGGTTCGTTTCTGTAAACAGCTCGCGCGTGGCCGCTTCTTCCAGACTCTCGTGCGGCGAGACAAACCCGCCCGGCAGCGCCCATTGGCCCAAATACGGATGCTCGCCGCGCTTTACGAGCAATATTTTCAAAGACTTGGGCGAAAGCTTGCGGTAATTTTCCTCCACTTCATCCATCACGGTAAAAACGAGCATGTCGACAGTCACAGAAGGCCGCTCAAACTGGCTCGCGTCATACGTCCGCAAATACTCCTCTTCGCTTTGCCCCTGCTTATTGACAACCGGTTTTTTGGTCATGGAACCACCTCGTTTGCTTATTCGGCTATGTTATGGATTTTTTGTTATTAACAAATTGTTATTATCACTTTATTTACATCATATTACTGCTTCCTGTTTTTGGTGTCAAGCAACAAAATACGCTAGCTCGTCTTTTCACGCGGACAAAAGGAGCCGATCGCTTTTGGTCACGCCAACGCAAAAAAGCCTCTTGCCAGATGAATACCCTGACAAGAGGCTTTGGAAAAGTTACGCAGCGCGCGTTTGCGCTTTCACTTCCTGAATGTACTGTTCAGCTTTCTTTTGGTCAAACTGTCCTTCCCAACGGGAGATGACGACAGCAGCCAACGCGTTGCCCACTACGTTTACTACCGTGCGGGCCATATCGAGCAGACGGTCTACCCCGGCGATGAAAGCGAGTCCTTCCAGCGGGATCCCTACGGAACCAAGTGTCGCGAGCAGTACGACAAACGATACGCCCGGCACGCCAGCGATCCCTTTGGATGTTACCATGAGCACGAGCATCAAGGTAATCTGGGCGCTGATCGGCATGTCAATCCCGTACATTTGTGCAATGAACAGGGCAGCCAGAGCCTGGTACAGAGTAGAACCATCCAGGTTGAACGAATACCCTGTCGGGATGACAAAGGAAGTAATCGCCTTTGGACAGCCCATTTTCTCCATTTTTTCCATGATCTTCGGCAGTACCGTCTCAGAGCTGGAAGTGGAGTAGGCCAAGAGCAGCTCGTCCTTCAGAATGCGCAGAATGGCTGTAATTTTCACGCCGCTGATGCGTGCAACAGTTCCCAGCACGACGAGAATGAAGAACAGCATTGCCACGTGCACCAGAATAACCAGCTTGCCCAACGGAATGAGCGAAGACAGACCAAACTTGGAGACAGTCACCCCGATCAGGGCGAAAACGCCGAATGGCGCAAAACGCATGATCGTGTTTACGACCCAGAACATCGCGTCTGCCACACCCTGGAAGAAGGCAAGCACCGGCTTTCCTTTTTCTCCGGCGGCTGCAACCCCCAGTCCGAACAGGACGGAGAAGAAAATGATCGCCAGCATGTCCCCGCGGACGATGGCATCAAACACGTTTTTCGGAACGATATTCACGAACGTGTCAATCATGCTGTGACTTTGCGTTGATTCCGCAGTCTCTACATACGTATGGATATCCGTTTTCGCCAGACTGGACATGTCGACGCCCACACCTGGCTTGAACAGGTTCGCGGCCAACAGCCCGACGACAATCGCAATCGTGGTAACGATTTCAAAATAGAGGATGGTTTTTCCGCCGATTTTGCCAAGCTTTTTCATATCGCCCACACCCGCTACCCCGACAATCAGGGTGGCAACGACGATCGGAACGACAATCATCTTAATCAAGCGGAGGAATACATCGCCAATAGGCTGTAAATAGGTAGCCACTGCTGGATTGCCATAAAAAATCGCACCCACCAGGATACCCAGAATGAGTCCGATGACAATTTGAATTGCTAACCCAAATCGCTTCATTCTGACACCTCGCTAGTAAAAGTATGGAATATGGTTTTGACACGCTATAGACACACTCGCTTGAGTGAAGTGCTATATAGATGAGAATCATATCATGATTTTTTGGCTAATCCCCTTTTTTCTATTCTTTTTAGTCTTTTTATTTCTCTTTATTTTTTGACAAACGGCGCTTTTTGCCGGAAACGGGCGGACGCATTGTGTTGGATTCTCGAAAAATGATAAAATGAACCTATCATCACTTGCGGTCTCATTTTTCAGTTAGAATGGGGTACTCTCATGACAATCCGGAAAATGTTGCTCCTGGGCTTGTTGATTGCCATTGCCCTCTTTCTCTTGCCATACTCGGTTCCGTTTTTGCTTGCGCTTTTGACCGCCATTTTGCTGGAGCCGCTTGTCCTGTTCCTCATCGGCAAGGTCAAAATGAACCGTATGAGCGCGGTCAGCGTTTCGTTTCTGCTCTTCCTCGTTACGTTCGGCGTCCTATTGTACTGGATCACGACCCAGATCGTCATTCAGGGCATCGACCTGGCACAGCGGCTGCCCGCCTTTTCCCAACATTTGTTTGAACTGGTGGAATCGTATTTGCTGAGTTGGGAAAGCTACTACGCCACTTTGCCCGCCGAAACGGTCGTCCAGATTCAGGGCGTTTTTGCCGGGCTGAAAAACTGGGCGATCACCAGTGCATCCAGCATTGCCAAAGCCATTCTGGGCGTTGCGGCCATCATTCCGGGATTTCTCATCAGCACGATCATTTACCTGGTCGCGCTTTTTCTCATCAGCCTCGACTTGCCGCGACTGCGGGCTGGCTTCATGCGGATGTTCACCGTATCTGCCAGGGAAAAGGTCAACGTGGTGCTCTCCCAGTTGAACCGGGCGACCGTCGGATTTTTGCGGGCCCAGATCATCCTCAGTCTGATGACATTTCTGCTCTCCTTTGCGGGGCTATTGATTTTGCAGGTCAAGTACGCGGCGGTCGTCGCGCTGCTGATCGTGCTCGTAGATATTTTGCCGATTTTGGGCACAGGCTCGTTTCTCGTGCCGTGGGCGATCTACAACTTTTTGACGGGAAATACCCATCTGGCGATCGGGCTTGTCATCCTGTTTCTCATCATTACGGTCGTGCGGCGAATCGTGGAGCCGAAAGTGCTTGCTTCGAATCTGGGCATCAGCGCCCTGGCCGCGCTGGTCAGCCTGTTCCTTGGCTTTCAGGTGATGGGATTTTTCGGACTGATTCTCGGCCCTGCGCTCGTCATCATCTACGAAGCGCTGCGCAAGGCAGGCTTCCTGAACTTCAAAATTGACTTTTAGATAAAAGCGATAACCAATTGAAAATGTTGTCCGGACACACAAAAAAAGACGCCTGATTGCGTCTTTTTTTTCTCTTGCTTTCTGCTAAAAGCGCATCAACCTCGCGCCTAGCTTGCGTTCTTGTTCGTGTCAAGCTCGGCTTCAATGCGAGACTGTTTGGACGACTCGCCCATGCGCCAGTACGTTAACAGGCTGAGCGCAATACAGCCGGCGACATAGTAGTAGAACAGCGATTCGGAGCCGATGTTCTTCAAGCCGAGCGCGACGAACTCTGCGGTCCCGCCGAACACGGCAACGGTGATCGCATACGGGAAGCCTACGCCGAGCGCGCGAATTTCCGTCGGGAACAGTTCCGCTTTGACAATCGCGTTGATCGAGGTGTAGCCGGTGACGATGACAAGACCTGTCAGCATCAGCAGGAAGGCGACCATCGGGCTTGTCGTCTGCTCCATCATCAAAAACATCGGTACGGTAAACAGCGTCCCCAAAATCCCGAAGGCCATCAACAGCGGACGGCGGCCGATCCGGTCAGACAGCATGCCCGCAATCGGCTGCAGTACGACAAAAACCAGCAAGGCCACAAAGTTGATCCAGCTCACGGTTTCTTTCGGGAGACCCACTGTGTTGACCATGAATTTTTGCAAATACGTCGTGTACGTGTTAAAGGCAATGGTTCCACCGAGCGTAAGACCGACAACGGTCAGCACGGCTTTTGGATATTTCATCAGGGCACGCAACGTTCCTGCCTTCTCGCGGCTCTTTTTCTCCATTTTCGAAAACTGCTCGGACTCGTCCATCGAACGGCGCAGCCACAGAACAGCCAAGGCACCCAATGCGCCGATCACGAACGGAATGCGCCAGCCCCATGTGTGCATGTCGGCTTCGCTGAGCATTTGCTGGAGAACGATCTGTACCCCAAGCGCGAGCAACTGTCCGGCAATCAAAGTGACGTACTGGAAGCTGGAGTAAAAGCCGCGGCGGCCGCTGCTCGCCATCTCGGACAAATACGTCGCGGAGGTTCCGTATTCTCCCCCCAGGGACAAACCTTGCAGCAGTCGAGCGAGAACGAGAATAATCGGTGCATAAATGCCAATTGTACTATAGCCTGGCGTAAAGGCGATAATCAGGGAGCCACCCGCCATGACCGTAACCGAAAGCGTCAACGCTGCCCGTCTGCCGTGCCGGTCGGCATAGCGCCCCATCAGCAAGCTTCCGATCGGGCGCATCAAAAAGCCAATGGCGAAGACTGCCGCTGTGTTGAGCAATTGACTGGTCGGATCTCCTTTTGGAAAAAACTCGGATGAAAAGTATACCGCAAACGCAGAGTAGACGTACCAGTCATACCATTCAATCAGGTTGCCGATCGAACCTTTGAAGATGTTTCCCGTGATGCGTCGCGAACTGGCGCGATCGTTTGCATGATTCACTGTTCTTCCTCCTTGTTTTACATGCTGGCAAGAAACCGTCCCGTTTCTCCCAAAAGAAATGTAATCGGTTTCAAATGTAATCGCCATCATAGTATAGCAAGTTCTGTGCCAAGCTTATTCCGAACTGCCCATCCGCATCGGCTGGTCGGCGGACGAACCCCCAGTCTCTGTAGAATTTTTCGACGTGCCAGAATGTTTGTGCGAAGACAGTCTTCCAAACAAGCGTACACCCGCCCAGCCTTTCCCACGCAAAAACCCGGCAAAAAACTCCGGTCGAAGCGGAATTTATTGCCGGGTCGATCGTCTGTCCCGTACTTTTTTTCCTTTATGGCGTTTGTCCCTGCGGCCGCGCAAGCTCGGCGTAGTATCTCGCAGCGCCCGGATGGAGCGGCACGACCAGCTCTTTGCCCGCCGTTTGCCTGTCGATTTGCTTCGCGGCTTCGTGTGCGGCTTGCAGGGCATCGAGGTTTGCAAAAAAAGTTTTCGTCAGTTGGTACACCTGCTCTTCGTCCATGTCAGAGCGGACGAGCAAAATGTTGCGAATCGCGACCGTCGGGACGGCCTTGTCGTTTTGGTAGATGCCCGGAGGAATCTGGGCTTTTTCAAAAAAGGCAAAGCGCTTCGTCAGCTTCTCGATGTCAGCGGGCAAAATCGGCACGATCACCACGTCGTGGGAGGCTTGCAGGTCGAGAACAGCCGAATTGGGCAGCCCGGAGGTGACAAAGGCGGCGTCAATCGCGTTGTTTTTCAATTGCTCAATCGCCTCTGCGTACGAAAGGTACTCGGGCTGAATATCGTTGTAGGTGATGCCGTGCTCGTTCAAGATCATCCGCGCGTTGACCTCTACCCCGCTGTCGGGTGCGCCAACGCCGACCCGCTTGCCTTTCAGGTCGTAGACCGAATGAATGTCCCGGTCTTTGCGCGTGACGATTTGCACATAGTTCAGGTACAGCCCGGCAATCGCCTTCACGTGCACAGCAGGTCCGCTCGTTTGAAAGTTTTCCATGCCGCCCATGGCAAACGAAGCAGCGTCCGACATCGCAAAAGCGACATCCGCCTTGTCGTTCTCCAGCAGGTGAACGTTTTCCACGGAGCCGTCCGAGGAACGCACCGCCGTCTTGTAGCCGAGCTGGTTATGATACACCTTGGCCAACGCACCTCCGATGAGGTCGTAGGGGCCGGAAGCTCCCCCTGTCGCGATGGTCAAAAACGGCTGCACCTCGTCCGAATCAGGCTGTCTGGACTCCGGCTCCCGCGTGCAGCCGCCTGCCAAAAGCGCGAGACCGATGGCGATGACAGCCACGGTGAGCCATGCTTGGACCGTCCTCATTCTGCCCCTCGCAAATATTGCTTCAGCTTGTCGCGCAATCCCCGCTCGCTGATCGCCAGTTGCCTTGCTGTATTTTGCCGATGCCCCCCGTTTTTCTCCAGCGTATAGAGGATGTACCTGCGCTCCGCTTCCGCAAGCGTCAAGCCTTCCGGGAGCAACAGGCCGCACTCTGCCGCCTCTTTTGCTGTACCGCCGCCATGATTTTCGCGCACCGCTTCCGGCAGGTCGCGCGGTTCAATGACCTCATTTTCCGAGAGGGCTACTGCATATTCGAGCATGTTGGACAGCTCCCGCACATTGCCGGGATAGCTATAGTGATACAACATCCGCTTGGCTTCCGGGCTGAACGTTTTCTTGCGCACGCCCATGTTGGCCGAATACAGCGCGAGAAAATGCTCCGCGAGCAGCGGCACATCCTCCTTGCGCTCGCGCAAAGGCGGCAGATGGATCGGGATGACGTTCAGGCGGTAGTACAAATCCTCGCGGAAATTCCCTTTGGCGACTTCCTCCTGCAAATTGCGGTTCGTGGCGGAAATGATGCGCACATCCACTTCCTTCGGCTGCTGCGAGCCGATTGGCGTCACGACCTTCTCCTGGATGACGCGCAATATTTTCGCTTGCAAGGCGAGCGGCATCTCGCCGATTTCATCGAGAAAAATCGTGCCGCCGTCCGACCGTTCAAACAGCCCTTGCTGTCTGGCATAGGCCCCGGTAAACGCCCCTTTTTCATGTCCGAACAACTCACTCTCCAAAAGCGGCTCCGGGATCGCTGCACAGTTGATGACAGAAAACGCGCCCTTTTTCCGCTCGCCCTGGTAGTGGATCGCGCGGGCGACCAGTTCTTTTCCTGTGCCGCTCTCGCCTGTGATGAGCACATTCGTGCTGATGTCCTTGACCTTTTGGATCAATTGGAAAACTTTTTGCATGGCACTGCTCTTGCCGATGATGCCCGCATACGTTTCCTGCTGGCGCACGGCCTGACTCAGCACCTGAACCTGCTGGTGAAGCTGCTGGAAGGCGAGCGCCTTGCCGAGCAAAAGCTTGACTTCTTCCACATTGAGCGGCTTGGTCAAGTAATGGTAAGCGCCTGCCTTCATGGCCTCGACGGACGATTCGATAGAGCCGTAGGCCGTCATCATGATAACGACCACGTCCGGCCTTTTTTCCTTGATCTGACGCAACAGCTCCATGCCGCTTCCGCCGCGCAAATTCAGATCGAGCAAAATGCCGTCGATTGGCTCCTGCTCCAGCACTTGCAAGCTTTCCTCCGGCCCGGAAGCGGTAAACACGCGGTATTCGTCTTCCAGGGCGAAGGAAAGCGACGAACAGATGGCTCGCTCGTCATCAATGATTAAAATGTTCATCGCCTGTCCCTCCTTTGGCAAATATCAGGAAAAACGTGGTACCCGTCCCAGGCTCGCTTTGCACGGCGATCTCTCCCCCGTGCTCATGCATGATTTTTTGGCTGAGGTACAAGCCCAGTCCGATCCCCTGGCTTTTCGTCGTGTAAAAAGGCTGGAACAGATGAAGCAGCTCCTGCTCACCGATCCCCGCCCCGGAATCGGCAATCGCCAGACAAACCGTCTGTCCTTCTCTCGGCAGCACGGAAAAGGTCAGGCACCTGTCCTTTGCGTGGGCCATCGCTTCAATGGCGTTGAGCAGCAGGTTTATCAGCACCTGCTTGATGCGGTCGCGATCAACGAACACATCCACATCAAGTCCAGGCTCCAGCACAACCTGTATCCGTTCGCTGTCGAGCCGCTTCGCAAACAGTCCCAGCACGGACCGCACCAGCCCCCGCAAGTTTTCCCGCTTTTTCTGCATCGGCTTTTCCCGCGAGTAGTCGAGCAAATCTTCAATGATCCGGTTCATCCTCGCCACTTCTTCCGGCACGTGCTCGACCAGCTCTCTGCGGAAGCGCTCGTCGTTCAGTTTTTTCGGCAAAAGTTCGGCAAACGTCTTGATCGCCGTGAGCGGATTGCGGATTTCGTGGGCGATACCCGCGACCAGTTCGCCCAGCGCGCGCATTTTTTCCTGCGCGATCAGCCGCGCCTGCAAATGCTTTTGCTCCGTCCGATCCTGCAGACAAAGAATGCCGCCGACCTGCTGGCCCGCTCCGTTGCTTAAGGCGGCGAGGTAGTAATGCACAATCCGGCCTGTTCCATCCCCGAGATGCAGTTCACCTTCGAGCATATGCCCGTCCCCCATTTGCAGCGCCTGCCGGATCGGGAGTTGCGGCAGACAATCCCATACGGACATCTGGGCGTCCTTTTCCATTTTCCCAAGCAATTTTTGTGCCGCGTGATTGATGAGCGTAATTTTGCCTTCCCGATCAAAGGACAAAATTCCGTTGTCCACGCTGTTCAAGACTGTCGTCTGAAAAGCGAAGCTGTCCGCCAGTGCGGCTGTTTGCCTTCGGACCGCTTGTTGCAGACGGCTGTTCCAGAAAAAGCTCCCCGCCAGTACGACTACGACGATTCCCATCACGATAAGCAGCCCGTACACGAGCTTTCGCCACCAGTCGATTGCAAACGCACTGTACGGCTCCAGATACTGCGAATACAGCTGCTCGTATTTCCCGTTCTGGTGCAGCCGGGCCAAGCCTTCGTTGAGCTTGTTGACCAGCTCGTAGTTGCCTTCGCGGACGGCAAACGCATAGTCGGATGGCGGAATCAGTCCGGTGCGAATCCGGTAGTCTTGCTGCCTGCCGGTTCCCTCCAGCACGTACTCCGCCGTCCAGCGGTTGCCCAAAAACACGTCTGCGCGGCCTAAAAAGAGCATGTCCAGCGCATCCGGCTGACTGAAGGCGACCAGTCTTTTGCCGCCGCGAATGTTTTCCAGCTGGACGATGCCTGCGTCGTCTCGCTGAATCGCCACGACTTTTCCGCGCAAATCGTTGATCGCAGAAATCTCCCGGGCGGCTGCCGGAACGACCAGCGCGTCGGCCGCCGTCAGGTAGGAGTCGCTGAAGTCGAACAGCGTGTCGCGCGTGCTCGTATATTTCATGCCGACGACCACGTCCAGCTTGCCTTCCGTAAGCCAGGCGACCGTATCCTCCCAGTCCAGAGGCACATACTCGATCTGATAGCCGCGCAGGGAGTCCATGCTGCGGATCAGTTCGATGTCAAAGCCGGCCGCCTCCCCGTTTTTATCCACATAAGACAAAGGCGGCAGCCTTTTGTCGAAGCCGACGCGAAGGACGCGCTCCTCCTCCGCTTGCGCTTTTGCAGGCATAGCTGGCGGCCAAAAAAGACTAAAGGTAGATAATGCCAAAAGTACAGCTATCTTTTGCAAAAAAAAGCCCGCCTCCTTCCTCGCACAGCTGTTGCCTGCCCTGTTTTGCCGATCTGTTACCAAGCTTATTATGGACGAAGCCACCAGGCTTGAAAAGAATCCTGCCCGCGAAAACGAAAACAAGCCGATCCTCTCGTCCGAAGAGAGTCGGCTTGCATTTGTTTTTTCTTATGCTGTGCTTTTAGGCAAACAGGCTAATCAGGTTTCCGTCCGGGTCCTTGACAATCGCATAGCGCTGCCCCCAGACGGCATCCCACGGCTCACGGTGGCCCTCATAGCCATGCTCGATGATTTTGGCATACAATGCATCCAGGGCAGCGGCATCGTCGCACAAAAAGGCCAGCTCGATTCTGTGCCCGCTCGCCGGCTCCCATCCGCCGTACACGCTTTTTGCGATCTCCACCGTGTCAAAAGCCAGACGCACGCCATCCTGTGCGACTTCTACGTGATGCTCGTCGTTCGCCTGCTCCGGAATGTCAAGCCCGAGCACACGGTAAAAGTCCAGCGCCTTTTTCATGTCCTGCACGACGATTCCTACCATATCCAGCTTGATTCCCATTTGCTTTCCTCCTGCGTTTTCGACGTATTTCCCGCCAGACCGCTTCACGCGCGGGCGAGGTTCTTTTCCAACAATAGCAGACAAGCCTAGTCGTTTGCTTGTAAAAAACGGACAACTTGTCCCTTCTGCGCCCGCGCTCCACGCACGGCGAAAATTCCGCCCGGCGTCTCGCCGTAGTAGGCGCGAAAGCTTTTGCTGACATGCGACTGGTCATAGTAGCCGCATTGTACGGCTGCGTCTGCAAGGGAAGCAGCCTGCCCTCTGGCGAGCAGTTGCAGCAAGCTTTGGAACTGGATGATGCGGGCCAACTCCTTCGGCCCGATGCCGAGCGCCTGCTGAAACATCCGCACTGGTCGGTATCGTCTCATCTCGTTCTCCGTTTTCGTTCGCATTTTGCTTTTCCTAGATCATATTTTCCCCGCCATTGCCCGATTCCCTGCTCACTTTTTTCCATTTTGTTGTATATGTTAGCAAGAATGGAACTTTGATCTTTGCAAAAAGGCGAGGTGTCTGACTTGATCCCCTCCTCCAAATGGAGCCTTCATCAGTTTTTTTCCAAAAGCCCGCACATTCGTCCGTATTTGCCCCCTACCGACTTGTACCAGCCCGCTCTGTTGGAACCATATCTTTCCAAGTACACGACCGTCTACATCAAGCCGACGCGCACCCATATGGGCAAAGGCATCATGCGCGTCTCCAAAGCAGCGGATGGCTACCAGTTTGTAAAAGAGCGCGGAGAGCCTGTACGGGCAGGCTCGCTTGCGGAGCTGAAGCAGCAGCTTGCCCGCCAGTGCACCGAAAAAAACTACATCATCCAAAAAGGGCTGGATCTGGCTGAGCTGAATGGCCGTCCGTTCGACATTCGCGTCATGATGATGCGCAACGGTCTCGGGAAATGGCAGTATGCCGGGATGCTGGCAAAAGTAGCCGGGTCTGACAGCGTCATTACGAACGTCGCCCGTGGCGGCGGCTATGCCGTGACCGTTCCTTACGCTCTGGCCAAATCAGGAGCAGTTGCACCGGAAAAAATCAAGGAAGTCGTCTCCCGGCTGATCCGGGTCAGTCACCGCGTCTGCGCCCACTTCAACAAGTACCGCCACAGCGCACAGATCGGGGTTGATTTCGCCATCGACAAAGCGGGCCAGCTCTCGATCATCGAGGTCAACTACGACTTTCCTTCTCACGCCCTGTTTGCGAAGCTCAAGGACAAAACATACTTTCGCACCATCAAGCGGCTGCATTATCAGTACAAAAACCGGGTGAAGCGCAAAAAGAAAAACGTTTGAGGAAAGAAAAAAAGCAAGCCGCACCAGATGGCCGGTTTGCTTTTTCATTTGCGTCTGTTGATCGGTCAAGCTTGTTGTTATTCGTGCGCCAGTGCCGCTCCGTTTGAATCCAGCATGGAGGTGCAATGCGGGCAACGGGTCGCCTTGATCGGAATGGTCGTGATGCAATGCGGGCATTCCTTCGTCGTTTCCGGCGCTTTGACCACTTCCTGCTTGCGCTTGAAGCGGTTCAACTGTTTGATAACGATGAAGATGGAAAACGCGATAATCAGAAAATCAATGACAGAATTCAGGAAAAGACCGTAGTTGAGAGTCGCGGCCCCGGCTTTTTTTGCTTCCTCAAGCGTGTTGTAATCGGCACCGTTCAACGTGATAAACAGATTCGTAAAATCAACCTTGCCCAACAAGAGACCGATTAGCGGTGTAATAATGTCGTTTACCAGCGAGGTGACGATCTTTCCGAAGGCACCGCCGATGACAACCCCGACAGCCAGATCCAGCACATTTCCTTTTAAGGCAAACTCTTTAAACTCTTTCCACATCAAAAATCCTCCTTTTTTCCGTGACAGACAGGCTGCAAATAATGCCGGATAAAATGTTTTTTTGCAAAATGCGTTGTCCCTATGCTATCTGAATCGGCTGCAACCGTCAAATGCCCGTACACATGCGTCCTCTCTCCTATTGAAACAAGTTTGGGACTATTTTAAACTATTTTCTAGTTTCGACATGATTCGTCAACATCCACACTTTTATCAGACTGGATTGTACATTTTTCGACAGTCTTATGAAAAAGGAGCAGATGACATGCCCCCAGTGGAAAACCACGTAGCCGAAACGCTTTTACTCGCCAAAAAGCAACTCATCCGCGCGATCATCCAATCCAAGACAAAGCCATATTTGCCTGTGTGGGGAGAGCTTTTTACTTCCTTGCGCGATATTGCCAGAATCGGACAAGAGACGAAGGAAAATATCAAGCTCTACTCGCTGCAACCGACTGGCTCCATGTGGTATTTGTACAAGGAAAACCGCTTTCACGCCGACCTGCCTGATCCCGGCATCTCGATCTCGCTCTCGCAGGAGCAACTGATTGAAGCCTTGCTGAAAGGCAGCTTCTCCCCGAAAATTACGTCTGCTTAAACCAAACAAAAAATCCCAGGATCGCTTCCTGGGAAAAGGGTAGTACGAAAGTATTCACGTGAATACCCTCATTCTATATCGTTGGACCCATGTGGTCCAGCTGTACATTTAGGTAATAGTACCTATTGTATCCACTTTCAAAACATGGGGTTCGTTGCAAGTCCGGGCCGTCTGCGCCGGGCCTGTCGCGCAAAATTTGCCGCGCTTTAAAAAAAGAGGCGGCCCTCCTGCACAGTTTTGGTACCGCCATCCCGAACTTCCCCAAGTTCGTTCATAATGGAATTGTACTATGAATCTCTCTTATCGAAAAGTGTCAGCTTTTGTTTTATAGCGAAATATTGGGAAACGACTTCATTTATTCGTAGCGAAGCGCATCAATCGGTTTCATCTGGGCAGCCTTGCGTGCAGGGTAGACGCCAAAGATCACGCCAACCAAAGACGAAGTCAAAAATGCGTACAAAATCGGGGTCACGCTGATCGAGGTGGCCAGCGAGCCGAGCTTGCTGACGAGGAGCGCCGCCCCAACCCCGATGACGATTCCCAAAATGCCGCCGATCAGACTGAGCGTGACTGCCTCGATCAAAAACTGGCGCATGATGTCCCGGCGCTTGGCTCCAATCGCCTTGCGAATCCCGATTTCACGCGTACGCTCCGTCACGGACACGAGCATGATGTTCATCACCCCGATCCCTCCGACAATCAGCGAGATCGCCGCAATGCCGGACAAGAGCGTCGTCATCGAGCTGGATACTTCCTGCGCCGTGCTCAAAATATCGGATTGGGACGTGATGCGAAAATCGTCTGCCGCTTGCGGCCGCAGGTTGTGCTGGGCGCGCAGCGTCTGGCGAATGTCCTGCTGCGCCGTGTCCATCAAGTCGGAGGACGCAGCCGAGACGTAGATCGTGCCGACGTTTTTGCCGCCTGTCAGCCGGCTCATCGCGGTCGTAATCGGAATGATAATCCTGTCGTCATTGTTCGTCATGCCCGAGCTGCCCTGGCTTTTCAGCACACCGATGATCGTAAACGGCACGCGATTGATCTGCACCGTTTGCCCCACCGGGTTTGTCGTCGTGTCTTTGAACAGGTTGCTGACGACCTCAGTCCCGACGACTGCGACATTAAACTGCCGCGTCACCTCGAAGTTCGTGAAAAACCGCCCTTGTGCCACCTCAGCATTGCGCACGCTTAAAAAATCGGCGGTCGTTCCTTCCAGCATGCTGGAATAGTTGCTGCTGCCCCAGACGATCTGGGCGCGCCCATTGACGCTCGGCGCGACTCCCGCTACCGATTCGTTTTCCGCGATCGCTTCTGCGTCCGCCATCGTCAGCGTATTCAGCGACCCGGCTCCCAGGCTGACCCGCCCTTGCGTCGCCTGTCCTGGCGAGACAATCAGCAGATTGCTGCCCAGGCCGTTGATCTGCGAGGCGACAGAAGAGGAAGTCCCCTCCCCGATCGCGACCATCGCAATAACAGCGGCTACGCCGATAATAATGCCCAGCATCGTGAGCACAGAGCGCAAGCCGTTTGTCCGGATGCTGCGAAACGATATGCGTACACACTCGATCAAGCTCATGTTCTCACTTCCTCTGCCCACGCTCTTCTGCGCTCTTTTACCACTTCGTCGGCGATGATCTGTCCGTCGCGAAAACGGACAATCCGCTTGGCATACTCGGCAATATCCGGTTCGTGCGTGACGAGAATAACCGTCTTGCCTTCGTCATTGAGCCGCTGGAAAATGCCCATGATCTCTTCGCTCGTCTTCGTATCCAATGCGCCAGTCGGCTCGTCCGCGAGCAAAATGACCGGATCATTGACCAGCGCCCGGGCGATGGACACCCGCTGCTGCTGGCCGCCTGACAGCTCGTTTGGCTTGTTGTACAACCGCTCCGCCAGCCCTACGCTGACCAGCGCCCTGATCGCTCTCTCCCTGCGCTCTTTGGCAGGCGTGCCGCCGTACAGCATCGGCAGCTCGACATTTTCCACCGCTGTCGTGCGCGGGAGCAGATGGAAGTTTTGAAAAACGAAGCCGATTTTCTGATTGCGGATCTCGGCCAGCTCGTCATCGTGCGCCTCGGACACAGGGTAGCCGTCCAGGAAAAACTCCCCCGACGTCGGCTTGTCAAGGCAGCCGATCACGTTCATCATCGACGACTTGCCCGAGCCGGACGGCCCCATGATCGCCACAAAGTCGCCTTCCTCAATAGTCAGACTGACACCGCGCAGTGCGTAAATTTCCTGGTCGCCGATCTGATACTGCTTTTTCAGGTCTTCGATTTGTATGACTGGTCTCATCTTCTCATCGTCCCCTCATCTGGCCGCCTCCGCCGCCGGGGAAGACGCCAAAGCCGGGCATTCCGCCAGTCATTCCGCCTCCCATGCGGACACCGTTTTGATTGGCTGTCGACGAGCTTGTACTTGTGCTGATCGGGATGACGACTCTGTCCCCTTCCTTCAGGCCTTCCACCACTTCCACCCGATCCGCCGCAAAGAACCCGATCTTGATCGGCACGAACTGGTACGGCATGGAAGCCATTCTGCCTTCTCTTGCGGTCGTGCGTTCGCCTGCCTGATTCCCTTGCGGCTTTGCTTGCGCCTCTGACCTGGCCTCGGACTGTCCACTGGCATTGCCCGCTGCTTTGGCACTGTTCTCGCCTGCGGACATCAGGTAGACGCCGTCCTTGCCGTTTTGCGTCTGCAAGGCAGCGGCTGGCAAGTACAGCACATCTTTGTGCGTTCCCAGTTCAATCGTAACGTTCATCGTCATCCCGATCTTCAGCTTGCTGTCCTTGTTTGTGACCGATAGCAGCACATCATAGCTGGTGACACCGGAATCCGTCTTCGCCTCCGGGTATATCAGCTTGACTTTTCCGGAAAACGTATCATCCGGATACGAGCTGGTCGTAAACGACACGGGCAAACCTTCTTTTACTTTTCCGATGTCGCTCTCGCTGATCTGGGCCAGCACCTCCAGCTCACCGGAATCGGAATTGTCCATAATAATAAAATCATTGCCTGGAATCTCGCCGACGTTGCCGTTCACCTGGACGATCACCCCGTCCATCGGCGCTCGCAGCGTTACGGCGTTCAGCGCCTTTTGCGCTTTTTGCAGCTCGGCCTTCGCCTGTTCTACGGCAGCCTTCGCTGTGAGAACCGTCGCCGCATCCGGCCCTTCCAGTGCTTCATTCAACGCCTCCTGTGCCGTCTGGTAGGAAGCGAGTGCCTGCTCGACCTTTACGTCAGACTGCGAGTTCGTCTGCCCGGCTGTCAGCACCGCCGAATTGTAATCCCGCTTCGCCTGCTCCAAAGCGTTGCGCGCGTTATCGTACTCGGTCTGCGAGATCGCCCCTGCCTCAAACAGCACCTTTTGCGAGTCAAACGTTTTCTGGGCGTTGTCGAGATTGTCCTTCGCCTTGGCGAGATCGTTTGTCGCCTTTTGCCCGTCGATATTTTTCTTCGCCAGCTCCAACTCGTTTTTTGCCTGCGTGACAGCCGCCTGCAGCGAACTGATCTCAGCCGCGCTCTTGCGCTTTTGCGCCTCTTCCAGCTTGGCTTGTGCAGACAGCAAATTCGCCTGGGCGTTGTTCACCTGGATTTTGGCGACGGAATCATCCATCGTAGCCAGCACTTGCCCCGCCTTCACGCGATCGCCGATTTTGACCTGGATCGTCGAGATGGCATCCTTGGCGTCTTCTGCGTCTGAAAACGAGAGCGAGGAGCGCTTGGAAGCCTGGACGGTCCCGGACGCCAGCACGCTTTCCGAAACATCACCCCTTTTCACCGTGACGATCTGATACGCTGCCTGCGCCCGTTCCGGTGTCAAAAGCGTCTGGTATCCGAACACGCCTCCTCCCGCAATCACCGCGACAGCCAGTCCGATGATGACCCATTTCTTCTTGCTATTTCGCGTCCCCGAAAACAACGTCCGCTTTTTCTCCGATTGCGTCACACCAAATCCTCCTGCCATTGCAAAATGACCGGGAAGCAGCTTGGCTTCCCTGTAGCGATCAATATACGGAACGAATACGTCAGGGAAAAGTCAGATGGAAGGGAATGGTGTGAAAAGCAAAAATCGACCAGCTCATTTGTCTGGTCGACTGTACATTTGTGGCTATTCTCGCAAAATCAACGTAAACGTACTTCCTGACCGGCTGCTTTCCGAGAGCAGCAGCGTGCCCCCCAGCGCGTGCGCGATCATTTTGCTGAACGACAGGCCAAGGCCGAGCCCGCGGACGAGATGCTTCTTTTCCTCGCCCCGGTAAAAACGCTCGAAAATAAGCTTCTGCTCCGCTTCCGGGATGCCCGAGCCTGTATCTTTGACATCAATGCGAATTTCATCGCCCGTACGAGACAGGGAAACGACGATTTTTCCGGCCGAGTTCATGGCTTGCGCGGCGTTGTTTAACAGGTTGTACAAAATTTGCTGCACACGAAGCGGATCGGTGTGTGCCATGATCGGCTCCTCCGGCTTGACGATGGACAGCTCAATCTGCTCGGCCTCCTGTACGATCTGCCACTGATGGGTAATTTCCTGTACCAGCTCGTACATGTTTTGCTGCTCGCGGCGAATGCGAATATCTCCGACGACAAAAGAGTTGAAGTCGAGCAAATCCTCGACCATTTTTTGCAGCCGGGCCGTTTCCTTCGAGCAAATTTCCAGAAACTCCTTCGCTTCCTCGCCGCCGACGATGTCGTCCTTGACCGCCTGCACCAGCCCACTGATCGACGTGACAGGCGTTTTCAGCTCATGCGTCACTCCGGCCAACAGCTCGGTGCGCATCAGCTCCAGCTGCCGCAGGCGATCCGCCATTTCCTTGAACGAGTGGATGAGCTCGTAAATCTCTTCCTCGCGCCTGTCTTTTTGCAGATGAATGTCGTAATTGCCCATGACGATCTGCTTGGCCGCGTCTGCCACGTCCTTGATCGGCGTCGACAGCTTTTTCGTCAATCGATAGATGACGAGCCAGCCGAGCAGTCCAAGGCTGATGAGCATGATGAACAAAAGCTGAAACTCGGTCGTGCTGCGCGTCAAATCCTGCATCGGCGTAAACAGCATGACCCAGCCGACCGTTTGCTGGTTGACCCGGATGCTTTTTTTCACAAAAAGCAGCTTTTCTCCCCGTCCCAGCTCCAGCTGCGACATGCTCTCGTCGGCTTCTACCAAATCGCGGGCCATCCGCCTGAGCTCGGAGCTGAACGGCCCCGGCCCGCTGAACACCGCGCGACGATCCGCATCCAAAATGACCATGAACGGCTTGTAGTTGACGCGCAGCGACTCCTGGCGGCTGTCGAGCAGGCGGAACAAAAATGGCTCCATGATGACCCGCCCATTGGCATCCACTACGCGATCAGACACCTCGGCTGCCATCAGCCGCATGAAGTCCAGCCGCTTTTGCTTTTCACTGTAGTTGATCCAGAGGCTGGAAGCGATGCCGATGAACAAAAGACCGATACAAAGGGTGATTAAATACCGGGTCGTCCAATAGCGAAACAGGGAAATGCGCTTTTTCTCACTCATAGACGCAAAGCTTGTAACCCAAGCCACGGTACGTGCGGATTTCTCCTTCGGACGCAGGCCAGTTTTCCAATGCTCGGCGGATGCGCTTGATGGCGAGGTCCACGGCGCGGTCGCTGCCCTCGTAATCCATTCCCCACACTTGCTCAATCAGCTGCTCCCGCGTAAACGTCTGATTTTTGTACTGGGCGAGGAACAGAAACAGCGACAAATCTTTTGGCGTAAACGACAGTTCAACGCCGTGCAACGTAACCGTATACGCCTTGAAGTCAATTTTCAGGCTGCCGAACTGCTTGACCTGATCTCCTTCGATAATTTGCTTGGAGCGGCGCAGCACAGCCTTGACACGGGCCACGACTTCATCGGCAATAAACGGCTTGGTGATGTAGTCGTCCGCTCCCTGATTCAGCCCGGCAAGCTTGTTGTCGATATGCCCGAGCGCCGTCAGCATGATGACGGGACAAGAGCTTTTCGACCTTATGTATTCCAAAATGCTCCACCCGCTCCGGCCCGGCAGCATGACGTCGAGCAGCACCAGGGCAGGATTGAACGTGTCGAACTTGTGCTGGGCCTCGTCCCCGTTAAACGCCTGTTCGACTGAAAACTGATGCTTTTCCAAATACGCCTTCAACACCCGAGAGATGGGCAACTCGTCTTCCACGATCAGGATATTGGTCATTCCAGTTTCGCTCCCCTCAAAACGGACAGGTCTACTCTCTTTAGCGTAGGACATGAATATGTCAAGCAAATGTCTAGTACATGAGCTTGCACACCGATAAAATGAAGGAAGCCGTAGCTAACAGGGAGGTTTGATTCATGAAACGTTTGACTCCGGAAGAAAAAAACGGTCTGTACAAGGCTATCAGCAATCGTCGCGATATACGCACGTTTCGCCCTGATCCGATTCCGCCTGAAAAAATTTCCATGATTTTGGCCGCTGCCCATCACGCTCCTTCCGTCGGATTCATGCAGCCGTGGAATTTTATTCTCGTAGAGGACGAGCCGACCAAGCAGGCGCTGGCTGACTGTGCGGACAAGGAGCGGCGCGCCCTCGCCATCCACTACGAAGGAACAGGGCGCGAAGCCGCTTTTCTCGCACTGAAAGTTCAAGGCATCATGGAAGCGCCGCTCACCATCTGCGTCACCTGCGACCCGACACGCGGCGGCGATCACGTGCTCGGGCGCAATTCGATTCCCGAGACAGACATCATGTCCGTCAGTTGTGCCATCCAAAACATGTGGCTCGCAGCGTACGCGGAAGATTTGGCGATGGGCTGGGTCAGCTTTTACAAAAAGGCGGACGTCCGCCGCATCCTGAACATCCCGCCGCACATCGATCCGGTAGCGCTGTTGTCCATCGGCTATACCGATCATTACCCGGATCGGCCGCTTTTGGAAATACACCAATGGGCAAAGCGGGAGGACCTGCAGCAGTTGATCTATCGCGGTCGCTGGGGAAACAGCGCTTCCGACAAACAAAAAGGACTGCCCGATGAAGAGGCAGCCCCAAGAAAATAGAGAGGGTAGTACGTGAATCGCGTCATGTTCTTGACGGACGCAAAGCGCGTGAAAGTTTCAGTTTGCAGCCGACTTGCGCACATGGAACTAGGAAGTTGGGAAATATCGCCCTGAGCCTGGTTGCGCCCGTCGGCTTTTTCTGGTCCGATCTCTACAAAAGCGGCAGGCCCGTAAAGCCCTAATGGACTATTTCTGCGGGCGCACCCGGTTCGTCGGGATCGCGGCCAGCGGATCGTCCGGCCAGTAATGCTTCGGATAGCGCCCTTTCAAGTCTTTTTTCACCTCGAAGTACGTCTGCTGCCAAAAACTGGCCAAATCTCGTGTCACCTGCACCGGACGCTGTGCCGGGGAGAGCAGGTGCAGCGTCAGCGGCACCTTGCCCCGGCCGATGCGCGGTGTATCGTGCCAGCCGAACAGCTCCTGCAGCTTAACAGACAGGCACGGCGCGGCAGGGTCGCTGTAGTCGACAGCGATTTTCGAGCCGCTTGGAACGGTGATATGCGTAGGTGCGTACTCATCCAGCTGCTGTCGCTCTTCCCAACTCAGCATTCCTTCCAGCACCGCAGTCATGGACAGCTCTTGCAGATCGTCTTTTTTGCGCATGCCGTACACATGCGGCGCAAGCCATTCCTCCAGCGTGTCGAGCAAGGCTTCGTCATCTGCCCTGGGCCAGTCCGGCAAAATGCTGTGCATGAACTGCAGCCGTTCTCTGAACTGGCGGGCGTGACGGCTCCACGGCAAAAGCTCCAGCCCTTCCGTCCGAATGCCCGTAAGCAGAGCCTGCAGCACCGCATCGGCTTCCGCTTCTGCCGCCACCTCCTGCAAGACGAATGCCCCGAGCTTTTTTCGCGTACGCGCCCGCACCGCCTGAGCGGAACGGTCCCACCAGACAGACGTTTCCTCCGTGATTTGCCCGGACCAGTCGCGGTACAGGTCGCTTTCCTCCACCGCTGCGGCGAGCATGATCCGGCTGTCCGCTCCCTGATCGTCCAACAGCGGCGCGACTACATACGGGGCAAAAGCCAAAGGCTGTTCAACCGCAAACGCCGCGCCGCGGCCATTTCGCAGCAAGTATCGCCCGTCTCCCCGGCGCTGGGCGATCCGGTCCGGGTAGGCAAAGGCCAACAGCCTGCCCGTCTGGCTTATGTCCGCCACGTTTTCAACCGTACTCGCGCCTCCCCACTGCCGCTTGAGTTGCGCCGCTTCGCTCCACAGCCGCCGACAGAGCGCCTCATCCACCTGTCCTTCCGCAACAGCGCGTGTCCCGCCTTTTTTTCCGGCGACGAGCCGCAAAAGCTCTACCCGCGCGCTGATGTCCGCGTCGGCAAAAGCCGCTCGGCCCCGGACGATTTCCCGCTCTTCCAGCAGCACGGCCAGTTCGCAGGCCAGCTCTCCAAGCCCGAGCTTGCCCGCTTGTTGAATCATGTGCCCAAGCCTTGGATGCAGCCCCATCCCGGCCAGCATTCTGCCGTGTGCGGTAATCTGGCTGTGCCCGTCCAGCGCCCCCAGTTGCTGAAGCAACTCCCGCGCCTGGGCCAAAGCGGCTTTTGGCGGAACATCCAGCCATTGCAGTTCCTCTACATCGTTCACGCCCCAGGCTGCCAGCTCCAGGGCGAGCGAGGCGAGGTCTGCTTCTGTGATTTCCGGCGGCTCGTGCGCTGCAAGCATCCGGTCCTCCTGCTCTGTCCACAGTCGGTAACAGACACCTGCTTCAAGCCTGCCTGCCCTCCCTCTACGCTGGTCGGCAGCCGCCCGCGACACCCGAACCGTCTCCAGCCTCGTCATCCCGGTGCGCGAAGAAAAGCGCGGCAGCCTTTTCCAACCGCTGTCAATCACGATTCGCACCCCCTCAACGGTCAGGCTCGTCTCCGCAATCGAGGTGGCGAGCACAACTTTTCGCTCGCCCGCTCGGCCCGGTTGAATCGCCACATCCTGCTCGTGCTGTGCCAGCGCCCCATACAGCGGGTAGACGCGCACGTTTGCAGCGAGCCCGCTTTTGGCCAGCAAAGTTTGTGTCGTACGAATTTCTTTGGCTCCCGGCAAAAATACGAGCACATCCCCTGCCTCCTCCGCCAATGCAGACAAAACGGTACGGGTGACTGCTTCCTCGACCGCGCCCGTCCACGGCTTCGGCAAAAAGCGCGTCTCGACGGGAAACGCTCTGCCTTCACTCACGATGACAGGAGCATCCCCCAGCAGGCGGGCGACAGGCTCCGCCGCCAGTGTCGCCGACATGACCAGAATGCGCAAGTCTTCGCGAAACAGGCTTTGCGCCTGCAAGCTGAGCGCCAGTCCCAGATCGGCATGCAGGCTCCGTTCGTGAAACTCGTCGAAAATGAGCAGGCCGACACCTGCAAGTTCGGGATCGTCCTGGAGCATCCGCGTCAATATTCCTTCGGTTATCACTTCCATTCGCGTGCGCGGGCCGACTCGCGTATCGTGCTTGACCCGATACCCTACCGTCTCGCCCACTTGCTCGCCAAGCTGCCGCGCCATGTAGTCCGCAGCCGCCCGCGCTGCCAGCCGCCGCGGCTCCAGCATGAGAATGCGTTTTTCAGATAGCCATGCCTGCTCCAGTAAAGCGAGCGGCACCCTGGTTGTTTTCCCTGCTCCGGGAGCGGCGACCAGGACGGCGCTGCTGCTTTTGGCGAGCGCTGCGGTCAGCTCCGGCAATACTGCATCGATCGGCAATGCCTTCATCTTTTTCCACCTCTTGTCCGGACCATTCTGTAACCATCATACACGATCGGCAGGCCAGGAAACGAAATTGCGAAATGACTGAATAATCCCCCCATGCCATGGAAGCCATCGGCACAAGTCATACCTCCGAACTGCAAGCAGCATGAGATAGGCAGACTTTTCGCAAAAAATCTTCTAAAATAAAGAAAACGAGCTTGTCAGAGAAAGGACGATATTGCGCATGGCAATCAAAAAAATCGAGCACGTCGGGCTGATGGTCAAAGATTTGGAAGCGTCCATCGCCTTTTACACGAAAGTGATCGGCATGGAGCTGAAAGGGACACTCGTGCATTCCAATCAGATTATTACGCTTGCTTTTCTCGGGTTTCCAGGCAGCACAGAAACCGAGCTGGAGCTGATTCACGGCTACAACGACGCGCTGCCGGAGGAAGGCAAGGTGCATCATCTCGCGTTTGCGGTAGATAACCTCGAAGCCGAGATCGAGCGGCTGAAACAGCTTGACGTCTCCTTCATCGACGAAGCGATCACGACGCTGCCCAACGGCTCCCGCTACATGTTTTTCCGCGGTCCGGACGGCGAATGGCTGGAACTGTTTGAGAGTACGCGCTAAAGCAAAACGAAGACCATCCGGCTGATTTTCGGCCCGGATGGTCTTCGTTGCTGTCGTTACTGGTTTCCGACGTTGATGAACGGAGTCGCGCCGCCTGTAACGTTCGGCAGCTTGCCGTCCCACTTGCGAATCGCTTCCAGTTGCGCTTCGATCTGTCTGAGCTGAATCAGCTCCGGTGTGACCTCCTGCTTTTGCAGGCGCAGCGCTTCGGCCTGTGCCTGTGCGCGCGTGATCTCCTGTTCCTTTTCGATCTTGATCCGCTCCAGGTCGAGCTTCGATTTGAGCGCCTGCTGCTCCGCTATTTGCTTCGACTCGATTGCGCGGTTAAACTCATCGCTGAACGTAAACTCGCGAATGTTGATCTCATCGAGAATGATGTGGTAGGCAGACAGCTTTTGCCGCAGCGCTTCCTTGACTTTGCTGCTCACCTCGGAGCGCTTGGAGATCAATTCTTCTGCCGTGTACTGCGCCGTGACCGCTTTCAGCGCTTCGGCGATCGCCGGGTCGACAATGCGGCTGTTGTATTCAAGCCCTACCTGCTGGTACAGCTTGTTGACGTTTTCGCTGTCCAGATGGTGGTTGACCGCGATAGTCGTCGAGACGGTTTGCAGGTCACGCGAAGCAGACGTTTGACTCGACTCGGATTTTTGTACCCGTACCTCCATCGGAATGACGGTTTGGATAAAAGGAATTTTAAAGTGCATGCCTTCCTGCAATACTTTTGGCTGTACCGCACCCAACTGCAGCACAACACCGCTATGCCCCGCAGATATGATCGTGAACGATTGGGTCCCGAGCAAGACCAATACGGCAAGGACGAGAATGGTTGTGAGCAGCTTTCCCCCGGCTTGGAACGGATTCATTTTCACTACGTTGTTGTCGTTCATGTTCCGCCTCCCCTTTTTATCTGTTCGTTTATACATACGGGTCAGCAGACGCCAAGTTTCAACTACTTTCTGTCTTTGCTGCCGCAAGCAGCACCTTCCCCATGCGCTCAGCCTCGATTTTGCACAGTTCAAACTCGACCTCGCCGGATACGTGGGAAATCAGTTGGATGACTTCCTCGCAGCCGTGGCTGCAGATGAGAAACTGCTCCCACTTCACTTCCGAGCGCGGCACTTTTCTGGCCGAAAAGCCGCTTTGAAAACCGCCAATGGTCATCGAATCATCTCTACTCCTTTCGTTCCTTGCACATACATGAGGCTGAACGAGAGCGTGGCCGTACAACGCGGGGGCTGAATCAGGATGATGCGGCGTACAAGTTTTTGAACTGGTTGTAAAACAACTGGTAGTACACTCCTTTTTGCGCGAGCAGATCGTCGTGGCTGCCTTTTTCCACGATCTCCCCGCGATCCACGACCATGATCGTATCGGCGTCGCGGATCGTGCTGAGCCTGTGTGCGATCACAAAGCTCGTGCGTCCTTCCATGATCTTTGCAAGCGCATCCTGGATCATCAGCTCTGTCCGCGTGTCGATGCTGCTCGTCGCCTCGTCGAGAATCAGCATCGCCGGGCGGGCGAGAATCACGCGGGCAATCGCTAAAAGCTGACGCTGCCCCTGGCTCAAATTGCCGCCGTTTTCCGTCAGCTGCGTATCGTAGCCCTTGGGCAGCCGATGGATGAACACATCGGCATGCGCCATTTTCGCCGCAGCCTCGACCTCGGCGTCTGTCGCGTCAGGCTTGCCGTACATGATATTTTCCTTGATCGTCCCGGAAAACAGATACGTGTCCTGCAAAACGAAGCCAAAGCTCCTGCGCAGGCTGTCCCGCGTGTATTCGCGGATGTCTTTGCCGTCGAGGTAGATCGTTCCTTCTGTCACATCGTAAAAACGCGTCAGCAAATTGACGATGGTCGTTTTGCCCGCACCCGTCGGACCGACCAGAGCCGTCATGCTTCCCGCCTGCGCCTCGAAGCTGACGTTTTGCAAAATCGGCTGGTCGGGGCGATAGCCGAAGCTCACCCGGTCGAATACGACGTGTCCCTTTGGCTGCGCGAGCACAGCGGCGTCAGGGGCATCGAGCGTTTCCTCCCGCTCATCCAGCACCTCGAACACCCGCTCCGCGCCCGCAACGCCGGATTGCAGCACGTTGAAAATGTTGGCAAGATCGTTCAGTGGGCGGACAAACTGCCGAGAATAGCTGAGAAAGCTGGCGATCACCCCGACGGTAATCATCCCTTTGACTGCCAGTATCCCTCCGACAATCGCCACGACTGCAAAGCCAAGGTTGTTAATCACGTTCATAATCGGCATCAAAAAGCCCGACCAGATTTGCGCCTTCATTCCGACCTTGCACAGCCTGTCGTTGATCGCGGCAAAGTCGGCAATCGCCTTTTCCTCGTGGTTGAACGCCTTGACGACCTGAATCCCGGAAATCGTCTCTTCAATGTGACCGTTCAGCTTGCCCAGCTCGCTTTGCTGATGTTTGAACAGCACACTGGTTCGCTTCGCAATCGTACGGGTGAGCAAAAAGACGAGCGGCACCGTAATCAGGCAGGCGAGCGTGAGGATCGGTGATAGCACGAGCATCATCACCAGTGATCCGGCGATTGCGATGACCCCGGACATCAACTGTGTCGTCGACTGCGAGATCGAGTTGCTGACGTTGTCAATATCGTTGGTCAGGCGGCTCATCAGCTCGCCGTGCGTGCGCGAGTCGAAAAAGGCAATCGGCAGCTTTTGCAGCTTTTCAAACAAAGCTTGCCGCATGTTGGTCACGATCCGCTGCGTGATGCCCGCGATCAGCCAGCCCTGCAAAAACGTCAAGGCTCCGTCTGCGATGTACGAGCCGAGCAACGCGAGAATGATGATCGACAAAAAGCTGAACGACTGTTCTATGCCTGTCATTGCGTCGATTGCCTTTCCGATCAGGTACGGGGCCGAAAGCATCAGCAAACCGTCTACGCAGACGATGGCGAACACGAGCGGCAGCCATCTTTTTTCCCGTCCGAACGCTTGCCAGAGTCTTTTTAACGTAGCGGAAAAGTTTTTCGGCTTGCTCACCGGCCCCCGCGCTCCGCCATGTCTGAAGCCGCGGCCCGGACCGGGAGCAAAAACCGGAAGTTCTTTTTGCTGCTTGCTCATCCTAGCTCACCTCCTTGCCGATTTGCGACGTAAAGATTTCCTGGTAAACCCTGCACGTCGCGAGCAGCGTTTCATGCGTGCCAATTCCGGCGACCTCTCCGTCGTCGAGCACGATGATCTTGTCGGCATCCATCACTGAGGTGATCCGCTGCGCGATCAGGATGCAGGTCAGGTCTTTTGCATAGGTTTGCAACGCTTCCTTGATCTTGCTTTCCGTCGCGACGTCGACCGCGCTCGTGCTGTCGTCGAGAATGAGAATCTCCGGCTTTTTCACCAACGCCCTGGCGATGGAGATGCGCTGTTTCTGCCCGCCGGAAAAATTGACCCCGCCTTGGCCGACACGCGTCTGGTAGCCTTCCGGTGTCGCTGCAATAAACTCATGGGCTTGCGCCATCCGGGCCGCTGCTTCCACTTCCTCCTCCGTGGCATCCTCCTTGCCCCAGCGAATGTTTTCCAGCACGGTTCCCGTAAACAGCGTCGTCTTTTGCGGAACGATCGCTATTTTTTCCCGCAGCCTGGCCGGATCAACCTCGCGGACATCCCGGCCGTTTACGCGAACCGTCCCTGCCGTCACATCGTAGAAGCGCGGAATCAGGTTGACCAGGCTGCTTTTCCCCGATCCGGTCGAGCCGATGATTCCCACTGTCTCTTTCGGCAGGCACGAAAACGAAATACGCTTCAACACAGGCTGTCCATCCTCGCCCTCGTACGAAAAGCTGACCTCATCGAAGTCGATCCGGCCTTTTTCTTCCCCCGGCTCCTGGCCAAGTGCTGCGTCCTCTTTCCAGTTCATCCGGTTTTCCTCGGCAAAAACTTCGGCGATCCGCCCTGCCGACGCTCTGGCCCGCACGAACATGTTGAATACCATGGAGATCATCATCAGGGAAAACAAGATTTGTGTCATGTAGTTGATGAACGCGATAATGTGGCCGACCTGGATATTTCCTTGCTCCACGCCAAGGCCGCCCAGCCAGAGCACGGCGACAATCCCCAGGTTGACCACAAGCATGATCGCCGGACTGAACACGGACATGACGCGGGTTGCAGACAGCGACTTCATTTGCAGCTCTTCGTTGGCCCGCGTGAACTTGCCAACCTCGAAATCAAAGCGGTTGAACGCCTTGACGACCCGCACCCCCGCCAAATATTCGCGCATCGCTCCGTTTACCCGGTCCAATGCTTGCTGCACCTTGAGAAACAGCGGAAAGCCGATTTTCAGATTCAAAAAGATCAGCAAGCCGACAATCGGCACGACGACAGCGAGCACGACCGCCAAATCCGGGTTCAGCTGCGTCGCCATGAACAGTCCCCCGATGCACACCAGCGGCGCCTTGACGAAAATGCGCATCATCCCGTTGGCAAACATCTGGATCTGATTGACGTCATTGGTCAGGCGGGTGACAAGCGATGCCCGGTCGAACTTGTTGAGACTGTCAAACGACAAGGACTGCACCTTGGCAAACAAATCAAACCGCAACTGCGACCCGAAGTTTTGCGACACATAACTGGCAAACACGTTGCGCATGGAGGCGGCGACAGCGCCAACGGCCGTAATCAGGAGCATCAGTCCCCCGGTTTTCAGCACGTAATCCATGTCGCGCTGCGCCACGCCGATGTCGATAATCCGCGACATGATCGTCGGCATAAACAGATCGCACAGCGCCTCCACCATCAAAAAGATAATGGTGATGCTCGCCAGCACGCCGTATTTCTTTATGTATTTTCGATAAAACCGCATGTGTTCACCTCACCTCTACGTTCCACGATACCTGCTGGCATGAAAAAAGTCACGCGGGGAGTTGCGGCAAAAAGCAGTCGCCGTCTTGTTGCCTCTTGCTTTTTTCTTCCAATCCGTTATATTAGGTATTAGCTAAAAATGTTAGGCAGTGCCTAATTTTCTTGCCGACTGGCAAAAGGAGAGGGGGAACGGGAAGGCATGCTTGTCTGGATGTTACGGAAAGTAATGGCTGACAGAGGCATCTGGTCCGGGGCAGCGCTCGCACGTCTCTTGAAGGAGAAGGCGGGCTATGAGATTTCGGCTCCGTCGATCAGCGCGCTGCTCAACGGCCAGCCGAAGCAAATGAAGGCCGACACGCTGGATGCGCTATGCACGGCGTTGGAATGCACGCCGAACGATCTGTGGGTGCACACCCCACCCTCACAAAAGAAAGAGACGTAACTTGCATACTTTGGAGGTAGAAAGCAGATGGCAGTAAAAACAATCCTCCCTTTTGGAGATCCGATTTTACGCAAAACGGCAAAGCCCGTCACCGAGTTTAATGACAGGCTGGGCAAGCTGTTGGATGATATGGCGGAGACACTCTACGCCAAGGAAGGGCGGGCAGGGCTGGCCGCGCCGCAAGTCGGCTTTTTGAAGCGCGTGATCGTCATGGATTGCGGAGACGGGCTAATCGAACTGGTTAACCCGGAAATTTTGGAGATGGACGGGGAGCAGATCGGGCCGGAAGCATGCCTGTCTTTTCCCGGGTACTCGGGCATTGTGAAACGCGCCCAGTACGTGAAAATCCAGAGCGCAAACCGTGCGGGCGAAACGTTCACGCTGGAGGGCGAAGGCTTTTTGGCCCGCTGTATCCAGCATGAGATCGACCATTTGAACGGCGTGCTGTTCGTGGACCGGATCGAGGGGGACAAGCTGTACAACGACCAGACGAAGCGCAAAGTGAATCTCATGGACGTTTGGCAGTTGACGAAAAAGCAATTGTAAACGGCACGAAGGAGCAAAACGCCAAAAAATCCACCTGACGATGCAAGGTGGATTTTTTGGCGTCTTTCGGCGTGTGAAAGCTACGCAAACACAATCGTCTTGTTCCCGTACACAATCACTTTGTCCTCGACGTGCCAGGAGATCGCCTGGGCCAGGACGTTGCGCTCGACGTGGCGGCCGGCCACTTTCAAATCTTCCTCGGTATAGCGATGGTTGACGCGAATGACGTCCTGCTCGATAATCGGCCCTTCGTCCAGATCGTTGGTGACGTAGTGGGCAGTCGCCCCGATCAGCTTTACGCCGCGCATGAAGGCGCGTTTGTACGGATTGGCCCCGATGAACGCGGGCAAAAACGAATGATGGATGTTGATAATCTGGTTCGGGTAATGCGCGATGAAGCGCGGGGACAAAATTTGCATGTACCTGGCCAGGACGATGAAGTCGACGTTGCCCTGCAACAGCTCCAGCGCCTTGCGCTCCGCCTCTTCCTTGCTCTGGGTAGTGAGCGGAATGTGGTAAAAAGGAATTCCGTACGCTTCCACCGTCTCTTTTGCGTCCGGATGATTGCTGATGACCATGGGTATATCCACGCGGATTTCCTGCGACTTGACGCGCCAGAGCAATTCGACGAGACAGTGGTCCATTTTCGAGACGAAAATCGCCATGCGCTTTTTCTGGCTTTCTTTGCTGAGCCGCCAGTCCATCGGGTAATCCTTGGCCATTTTCGCCAGGTCCTGCTCAAGTTGTCCGAACGATTCGGACAGCGTCTCCAGATCAAACAAAATGCGCATGAAAAACATGCCGTCGCGCGGGTCTGTCGTATGCTGGTCGAACTGCACAATGTTCGCTTTGTAGCTGAATAGCAGGTTGGAGACGGCCGAGATGATGCCCAGCCGCTCCGGGCACGAAATGAGCAGGATCGCCCGATTTTCGTTTTTTGCAGGCTCTTGGTTCATATAGGTTCCTCCCGTTTTGGATGCTTTTCCCTTTCCCATAGACTGCCCAATCCGTCGGGAGCATTTACGCTCATTCCTCCAAGGCAAATTCGGCGTACTGTTCGGCAGTAAGCAGTTCGGACAGCTCACTCGGGTCGCTGATTTCCACGACAATCATCCAGCCTTTTTGGTACGCATCCGTGTTGATGATCTCCGGGCTGTCTTCCAGCTCGCTGTTTACTTCCACGACTTTGCCGCTGACTGGCGAAAACAGGTCCGATACGGCCTTGACCGACTCTACCGTGCCCATGGTTTGATTGGCGACCACTTCGGTACCCACCTGCGGAAGCTCGACAAACACGAGGTCCCCCAGTTGACTTTGGGCAAAATCGGTAATCCCTACGCGCACGCGCGTCTCGCTGAGCACCTCTACCCACTCGTGCTCCTTGCTGTACAGCCAGTTTTCTACAACTTTACTCATGTCTACTCTCCTCCGTATCGTTTTATTTCATGATTCTCTCTTTGACGGCTGAGCCTGTCGGCGTGACGGCCAGGCCGCCCAGCGCGGTTTCGCGGTAAGCACGCGGCATTTTTTTCCCAATCTCGTACATCGCCCCGATCACTTCATCGCACGGAATCTGGCTCTCGATCCCGGCCAGGGCAATATCGGCGGCGGAAAAGGCGAGCGAGGAACCGAGCACATTGCGCTTGATGCACGGAACCTCTACCAGTCCGGCAACCGGGTCACAGACGAGGCCGAGCATGGACTTCAAGGCGATGGCCGCAGCATGCACGGCCTGGCGCGGCGTTCCCTGCTTTGTCTCGACGATGGCCGCAGCAGCCATGGCCGTCGCCGAGCCGACTTCCGCCTGGCATCCCCCTGCCGCTCCCGAGATAAAGGCGCGGTTGGCGATCACATAGCCGATGGCGCTCGCCGTGAACAGCGCCATCACCAGATGCTCGAACGTGTACTTTTGATTTTCATGCAACGAAAACAGGCAGCCGGGCAAAATCCCTGCCGAGCCTGCTGTCGGCGTCGCAACGATGATTCCCATTCGCGCGTTCATTTCCGAGGTGGCGAAGGCAAACTTCATCGCGTCCCCGACAATCTGCCCCGTGAGTTGCTCGCCTTTTTCCAGATAGCGCTCCAGTTTGTAGGCATCCCCGCCAGATATGCCGCTTGGCGCCAGCGTGCGATCCGCTACCCCCTGGTCAATCGCCTCTTTCATCCTGACCAGCCGCTGCTTCATCCCTTCGACAATCTCCTGCTCCGGCCGGCCGCTTTTTGCGCTCTCGCGGGCCACCATCACTTCCGCTATGCTTTTGTTCGTCGCTTCACAAAGAGCCAACAGCTCTTCCATGGAGGCAAAGTCCATCTTATGCACCTCCTGCCACAGCTTCACAGCGTGTTTTTTGCCAAAGCTTGTTTCGCAGCTCATTCAGGTCGTACGGCGCGTTCAGCGGGATGTCGACGGCGAACTCGTTGACGTAAAAAATTTTCGAGATGCCCCCGCCAAGCGAAACACCGCCGATGACCGCCGTAACGCGGGCTGTTTTCGCCCGGACCAGCAGCGTGTTGGGATGGTCGTAATACGGGCACTCGCCCCGGCATTCGAACGCGAGGCGAACACCTCTTTTTGCCGCCAGCTCAAGCGCCACGCGGATGCGGCTGTCATCCGTGTCCAGCCCGAGCAGTCCGCCGACGATCGCTTTGTCTGTCCCGTGCCCCTTGTGCGTTTCCGAAAAGGAGTCGTAAAACACGATCTCGGCTGACTCGATGCCGCCGCCGAGAAAGTCGTGGACGAACTTCCCAATCGTCACGACCCCCGCCGTATGCGAACTGGACGGGCCAACCATGATCGGCCCGATAATGTCAAAGCAGCTGTTGTATACCATCGTCGCCCCTCCTGACTGCTTCACTGCGAGCTTCTGGTCCAGCAGACTGGTTGCGCTCCTGCAAGCTCATGACATCGCCCCCTGGAAACGTGTGGAAAAACATCGACCGCTACCTTTCCATCCTTTTGCACAGAAAAAAAGGACAGGGGAAAGATAGAGTGACGATACCCTACCTTTCCTCTGTCCTTTTTACCTGAGAGTTTAACTCCTGAAGCGATCCAGGAGTATTCCCCTTGGGTGGCTTTGTCAGCGCTCTCCAGAGGTGCGTCCGCTTGTAGTATCTGGTACCTGAGAGATTGATCCCAAGGCTTTTATGGGACTTGCTCCTTCGGTGCTAAACCGTTCGTTTAGTCTCTCCTACAACCATCATCCGCTACTATTCACTTCTTGCATATCATTGATTTTAGTAAAGCATACTCACTCTGCCAATGTCAATTCTGAAAAAAACCATTATTCAGTCTGTTATACCTGCTGACGCCGCCCCCTTTTCCATTCATGTATTTATAAGGAGGCCCGACATCATAATGTCTGAAAAAGTTCAGGAATGAAGGAGTCCCTCCCGATCCGGGTACCCTATAATTTACTGGGAAGACCTCTCATGCCACTAACAGACCAAGGTACGATCGGAGTGACGAAGGATGTATAAAAAGCTACTGGCCATCCCTGTAACGGCTGTTTTATTGTTGCTTTCAGCATGCGGTGCGAACGGGCCAGGAGGACAAGCCGCAGGCGATCCTGCCGCAAAGCCGACACGTTCTATCCAGTATTTGGGCAACACCTATACAATCCCCGCACGAACCAAACAAATCGCCTTTATTGAATCGCGCAGCAGCTTTGAAGATGCGCTTTTGACAGGCATCCCGCCGTTTGCCGCCACGGTCGAAAAAAACGGGGCGTTTCCGCAGGAATACGCGGCGATTACGCAAAATACGCAGAAGCTCCCTGCGGACATTATCGACCACGTCGGCGATCTTGCCGCCTTGGGGCCGGACACCATCCTGACTTCCGACAAGACGTCCGCAGAAAAACGCAGCAAGCTGGAAACAGCGGCAACGGTGATCCCTGTCTCCTCGAACGGGGCGCACTGGGAAGACAATCTGCGGCTGCTTGCCGAGGTGCGCGGCAAAGACGCCAACGTCGATGCGATTGTGAGCAAGGTGCGGACGAATATAGAAAAGACGCGTGAAAAGCTGGCTTCGCTCAAGGACAAAATCGTTTTGACCGCATGGTTTCACGAAGGCGCTTTTCTCGTCTATCCGAAAAACGAGCGGTACAACTACTTGCTGTACACCGATCTCGGACTGGCGACACCAGGCGTCGTCGAGCAAGCAAAAGAGCCCGTACCGCTTTCCCTTGCAGAGCTGGCACAGGCAGACCCGGATTATTTGTTTGTCATGGTCGACAAAAGCAGCGATCCCGCCGCCGCCAAAGCTTTCGAGCAGTTGAAACAGCAAAGCGAATGGAGCAATCTGCGCGCGGTTCAAAACCGCCAGGTCTACGAAAATGCAGTCAACCCGGGATTGGCGGGAGGCACCGCCTACAGCAACCAGTCGTTTTTGAACGCGCTGTCCGCGCGGTTGTTGAAATAAGCATCTTGCTCTTTACAGTTGAAGCATTTCGCGTGTATAAAAGCGGTCAATCAGATCATACTATACTCATCGAGCTCGGTGGTGTGTTTTCAAACAAGGCTGTAGTCTTCTACGGAGGCGATGCGCCATGGATGATTTACACGATCACCTAGTGAACAGAGGAAAACCGCAACAGTGCTAACAGCTTCTAACTTCATACTGGAGGTAGATGCGTCGCACGCAGTGATCGGTAACACCTCAAAGCTAGCGAGCTCGATGTATGCCGTCTCCTTTTCGGAGGCGGTTTTCTTTTTGCCATTTTGCCATAGGAAAAAGACCTTCGCCACCGAAGCAGCAAAGGTCTTGCAACACTGAATTATTCTCCAAGATCGACGTTGTGGTACACCTGCTGCACATCATCCAGGTCTTCGAGAGCGTCGATCATTTTTTCAAACTGGGCTTGCGCTTCTGCGGAAAGCGTCACTTCGTTTTGCGGGAGCATGGTCAGCTCGGCGACAGTAAATTCGCTGATGCCCGCTTTTTTCAGCGCTTCCTGCACGGCATGGAACTGCTCCGGCTCAGCGTAGACGATGACGGCCCCGTCTTCTTCCAAAATGTCGCGGACGTCTACGTCGGCTTCCATCAAAATTTCGAGCACTTCCTCGGCTGTTTTGCCTTCGAGGCCAAATACTGCCGTCGGGTCGAACATGTAGGCTACAGAGCCAGTCACACCCATGTTGCCGCCGTTTTTGTTGAAGGCGGCGCGCACTTCAGACGCCGTGCGGTTTACGTTGTTGGTCAAGGCGTCCACGATGACCATGGAGCCGTTTGGTCCGAAGCCTTCGTAGCGCAGCTCGCTGTAGTTTTCTTCAAATCCGCCCTTGGCTTTTTCGATTGCGCGGTCGATGATCGCCTTCGGTACGCTGTATGTTTTGGCGCGCTCCAGGACGACTTTCAGCGCACGGTTCGACTCTGGATCAGGCTCGCCCTGCTTGGCCGCTACATAAATTTCCTTGCCGAACTTGGCATATATACGACTGATGCTGGCATCTTTCGAAGCTTTTTTCTCCTTGATATTGTTCCACTTACGACCCATAAATTCCCACTCTCTTTCAACGTCACAGATTGAATGCTAACAAGACTCCGCAGTCCAAAATTACACGCAACTATTATACCTCAATCTTGGGTTTTTTTACGAGAAAATCCTTGTGAAAAACGTATAGCTTTCTTTTTGTGCTTAATCGGTACTGTCGTTGTTTGGCAGTTGCGTTTGGTGTTGCTCGATTCTCTTGTTCTTGGCTTCATCGCGGCTTTTGCGGAGGCGAGGAAAGAGGAGAAATCGCGGGAGCTTCTTGGAATTCCTGCTGGGAGATTCACTGCCCGGCTGGAATTCCAAAGAGCTGTCGCGGATTTCTCCTCTTTCCTCGTCAGCGGCTTGCGGTGGTCTATCGAAAAAAATTTTTTGATTGTGTTCTCACACGTAGCTTTCACCTCGACAAAGAGGACAACAGTTATGTTCACTCTACTTATCTGTATTGACGGAATAATGGAATGAAAATCTATCGCAAAAGGTGTCTCCTCTTGTTTGTCCCTGAATCACTGTTTCTACTTGTATGAAAAATGGGCGGCTAGACATACATTCTGCCTATCCGCCCCATTTCCTTGCTTGCTCAGCCAATCTCCAACAGGAGAACCGTCCAAGCTTGTCATCTATTTTTTCGTCAACCCTTCATAAATCGTCTTGATGTTCCACTCCATCATCTTGATGTACGAATCGCCGTCTTCGCCTGGTTTGCCGAGCGAGTCGGTGAACACTTTGCCGACGATTGGCACGCCGGTTTCGGCCGAGACCATTTCCATGCTGCGCGGGTCGATGCTTGTTTCGACGAACAGCGCCGGGATTTTTTTCTCACGGATCAGGTCGACTACCTGGCTGACCTGCTCAGGCGTTCCCTGGTTTTCCGAGTTGATTTCCCAGATGTAGGCGGCGTCGAAATCGTACGCTTCGCAAAAATATTTAAACGCTCCTTCGCTCGTTACGAGGACGCGCTGCTCGCGCGGGATTTGGCTGAACTGCTTGACGGCTTCGTCGTGCAGGGCGCGCAGCTTTTCGATGTACGCCGCTGCGTTTTGCTCGTACGTTTCCTTGTGCGCCGGGTCGATTTTGCCGAGGGCGTCGCGGGCGTTTTCTGCGTACTTGATGCCGTTGCGCACGTCCAGCCAGGCGTGCGGGTCTTCTTCGCTTTCCTTGCCTTTGCTGGTCAAATGCTTGGCGGCTACGCCTTCGCTCAGGCGGAACACGGGTGCATCCGGGCCGGACTTGCCTGCTGTGTGCATCAGCTTTTCAAACCACGCGTTTCCTGCTTCCAGATTCAGGCCGTTGTAGAACACGGCATCAGCATCCGTTGTTTTCTGGACGTCTGCTGGCAGCGGATCGTATTCGTGCGGGTTGGAGCCGACGGGAGCCAGGCTGTGAATCTCGACGCGATCTCCCCCTACGTTTTTCACGATGTCGTACAAAATCGAGTACGTCGTCACGACTTGCAGCTTGTCGCTTCCCGATTTTCCGGGCTCGGCCGATTTGTCTTGCGGAGTACCGCACGCAGCGAGCAAGACAGTTGCGATGAGAAAGACGAGAAACGAATTCCATTTGTTCATGCGAATCCTCCTTCACTTTGAAAGCTCGACTCTTTTTTGCCGGGCGCGAGTGGACTTCCAGACAACCCCGTGCTTGCGGGAGAACAGAAAGGCTAGCAAAAACAGCGCCGTTGCCACGAGCACAATCGTCGCGCCCGATGCCAGATTGTAGGTAAAGCTGAAGTACAAGCCGATGATGGCAGAGATGACCCCGAAGCCGGCAGCGAGAAAAATCATCACCGACAGGCGATCCGTCAGCAAATACGCCGTAGCGGCCGGAGTAATCAGCATGGCGACTACGAGCACGATGCCGACCGTTTGCAGAGACGCCACTGTCACCATCGTCAGCAAGGTCATCAGCAGATAGTGGATGAGATTGTTGCGCAGACCGTAGGCGGCGGCAATCGTCGGGTCGAACGATGTCAGCAGCAGTTCCTTGAAAAAGGCGTAGACGGCCACGAGTACAATCACGCCAATGCCGACAGTGACCCACATGTCAGACGGCCGGACGGCCAGCACGTTCCCGAACAGGATATGGTACAGGTCTGTACTGCTTTTTTGCAGTGTAATCAAAATGATCCCCAGGGCAAAAGCCGAGGTGAACAAAATCCCGATGGCCGTATCATTCTTGATCCGGCTGTTCTGGCTGACGTAGCCGATTCCGATCGCCGTCAGGACGCCAGTGGCGACTGCTCCCAGAAAAAAATTGATTCCGAACGCATAAGAGAGAGCAACCCCCGGCAAAACCGCGTGCGAGATCGCATCCCCCATCAGCGACATGCCGCGCAAAATAATGAAGCTGCCGATGACCCCGCAGATGATGCCGACTACAACCGATGTAAACAAAGCTTTTTGCAAAAATCCGTACTGTCCGATTGCTTGTAAAAAATCCATTACGCCGTTACCTCTACCTTCTCCAGAAATTGAAGCTGATGGGCGTACGCTTTCGCCATGACCTCGCGATTCAGGACTTCATCGACAGCACCGAACTTGATAAGCTCCTTGTTCAAAAGCAGCAGCTGATCGAAGTAAGCATTCGCCTTGCTCAAATCGTGATGGACGACCGCAATTGTTTTGCCCTGAAACTGCAGCTCCTTCAAAATCCGGATGATCGTCTCCTCGCTGGCGACGTCAATCCCGACAAACGGCTCGTCCAGAAGGAGCATCTCCGGTTTTTGCGCCAGTGCCCGCGCCAAAAAAACGCGCTGCTGCTGCCCACCGGACAACTCGCCAATCTGCCGCTTCGCGAAGTCCGCAAGCCCGACTTCCTGCAGGCATTCCATCGCCCACGCCTTTTCCTTCTTTTTCGGAAATCGGAACAAGCCGACGCTCGGGTACGTTCCAATGAGAACGGTATCGAGCACGGTGATCGGAAACGTCCAGTCGATCTGGCTGCGCTGCGGCACGTAGGCGACCTGCTTTCTGACTTCCTTCACGTCCTTGCCGTAAAACAGGACGTCTCCCCGGTCTTTTCCGATCAATCCGAGCATGGCCTTAATCATGGTCGACTTTCCCGCGCCATTGGGCCCAATGATGCCCACCATGCTTCCCTGCTCGATGTCAAACGTCACATCCCGCACTGCCTCGACTCCAAAGTAGGAGACGAAAAGCTCCCTGACTGACACCGCATGATTCATGAGATTCCCTCCAAATTCACCAGTCGTTGGTGCTCGTTCTTGCTGCTAGCAGACCGTTGCGTTCACGGGACAATCGCTCTGACCGGCTCATATATGCTTATACACAAAATTGTAGTTGTTGCCCAATAATATTCACCTTAGCAAAATAATATGCTTGTGTATAAAAATGTTTCCTTGATGCAAAATTTAAAGGATATTTATCCTGCTGTCAATGCTCATTTTCATTCTTCGCCCGGGAAACCGGACTTCGCACCGCCGTTTTCCCGCAGCGGAGCCGCTACAAAAACCGCGCGCGCCATCATCCAAAAACAGAAAAAACACAGCCCATATTTATCGAGCTGTGCTTCTTATTATTCACTTCGCTTTTGCTACACCAGTTGCAGCGAAATATACTTCACTTCCAAATACTCCTCGATGCCGTGGTGACTGCCTTCCCGGCCAAGCCCGCTTTCCTTCATGCCGCCAAACGGCGCTTGCGCGACAGATGGCGCCCCGTCGTTTACCCCGACGATGCCGTACTCCAGCTTTTCCGAAAATGTGAACGCCCGCGCCAGCGACTGTGTGAAAACGTATGCTGCCAAGCCGTACGGCGTCGCATTCGCCCGCCGGATGACTTCCTCATCGTCGGAAAACGTGCTGACAGGCGCGATCGGCCCAAACGTCTCTTCCTGCATGCACACCATCTCATCGGTTACATCCGAAAGCACGACTGGTTTCATGAAGTAGCCAGTGGCTCCCGCGAGAACCGGATTGCCGTGGAGCTTCGCCCCTTTGCTGACCGCGTCGTCAATTTGCTGCCGGACTTTTTGCACGGCGCGCTCGTCAATCAACGGCCCGATCTCGACGTTGTCATCAGTTCCCTGACCTACGCGCAGTGCGGACACCGCCGCCGTCAGCTTTTGCAAAAACGGCTCCTTCACCGCTTCGTGCACGTAGATGCGGTTTGCGCAGATGCACGTTTGCCCGGCGTTGCGGAATTTGGACTGCATCAGCCCTTTGACCGCTGCGTCGAGATTCGCGTCCTCTGCCACGATAAACGGCGCCAGGCCGCCAAGCTCCAGAGAAAGCTTTTTCACGGTATCGGCCGCTTTGCGCATCAGCAGCTTGCCTACCGGGGTCGATCCGGTAAACGTGAGCTTTTTCACGCGCGTATCATCCATCCAGACATCGACGACTTCCGCTGCCTGTGAGGTGGTGACGATGTTGATGACGCCCGGCGGAATCCCGGCCTCGTGGGCACACTCCGCCAAAAGCAAGGCGGTCAGCGGCGTCTGTTCGGCTGGCTTTGCCACTGTCGTACAGCCTGCCGCAAGCGCCGGGGCGATTTTTCGCGCGATCATCGCCGCAGGAAAATTCCACGGAGTAACAGCCGCCACGACACCGACTGGTTGCTTCTGCACGAGAATCCGTTTGGAAATGGCGGATGCCGGAATCGTCTCGCCGTAAATCCGCTTTGCTTCCTCGGCGTACCATTTGATATAGCTGTTCGCGTACTGGACCTCGCCTCTTGCTTCTGCGAGCGGCTTGCCCTGCTCCAGCGTCATGACGTAGGCGATCTCGTCCAGACGAGCTTCGATTGCCTGGTGCCAGCGCTCCAGAAGAGCCGCGCGCTCATAGGCAGTCGTGTTCGACCAGCTATGAAAAGCGGCTTGCGCGGCATCTACCGCCTGTCTCGCTTCTTTCGTCGAAGCGTCCGGCACGCTGCCGATGATAGCCAAGGTCGCCGGGTTTTGCACCGGGATGCGTGCGGCAAGCGTCACCCACTCTCCATTTATATACATGCCTTTGTTCCATGCCTGTTGTTTCACGCCGCCTTTTCCTCCTTCTCGTTTTCATTGGCCGTGAACAATTTCTCCTTTTCACCGCTTAGCCATTCTTTTCCGTACAGCAGGACGCACAGCAAAATTCCTGCACCAAACGCCATGGCTGCTCCTTTGATAACGAGAATCGCCCCTACGACACCGGCGATGCCCAGATCGCGCTGGCTGCGCGCCTGCATCACGCCAATCCGCACGCTGACGTAGCCTTGGACGAGCAAGGTCAGGGCGACGGCGACACCGAGAATCGGCTGGACCAGGCTGACGATTGGCAAAAGCAATAAGCCTGTATTTGTGCCCCAGCGAAACGATCCTGCTCCTCCGAAGAACGAATCCATTGCTTTTTTCCCTTTTTTGAACCGCTCCACCACCACGACCTGCATCGCTGCCCACATCGGCCCGCACATCGTAATGTCTGGCCCGATCAGGCTCATCAGCATGTTCCGTCCGCCAAAAATCATGTGCGCGCGATCCGGATTGTAGTCGACTTTTTCATCGAGCCGCACTTGGTCTGACTCGGACAAAAGCGCTTTCGTCTTCAACACGTCGCCAAAGACGACGAGATACGTGGCGAACACAGCCGGAATCGCTGTAATGAAAAAGGACAGCGACGGCAAGCCCAGACCGAAGACGGTGTACTGTGACCAGAGCGTGGCGAAGTCCGGCTGGCTAAAGCCCCATTGAATGTCCGGCCACTTCGCCTCCCCGAAAATCGGCGCGACGAACACCGCCAGCAAGATCGCAGGCAAAATCCCCAGGTTGCCGAGTAAGGCCCACCCTTTTCCTTTTTGTTTTAATCCTTCAAAATGTTTGGAAAAAACGAGATAAAAGCAAAAACCGATACAAATCGCAATCGTGTACGGGAACAAGTCGAACTTCCCGCCCGTTTCAAAGATCGAGGTAATCGCGCCAATCCCCGCGCCGAGAATAATCCCCGACTTGATCGCATTCGGCACAAAGTTGACGACCCGCTTCGCCAGTCCCGTAATCCCGAGCAAAATCGATAACAGCCCAAGCGTCAACTGGAAGGCAATCAGCGCGTGCACCCGGTCCGGACCTTCCGGGAACTGCTCGACGAACAGCACAATCAGCGGAATCGCCGGGGTAATCCAGCCGGGAATGACCGGATCGCCCAGAAGATGGTGCAGCAAATACAAGAAGCCATTCAAAATAACAACCGCAAGCCCCACCTCAAACGGCATGCCCAGATGGTCGGCAAGCAGCGTGATCGCGCCAAGGTCGACGGCACACATCAACAGCCCTTGCAAATAATCGGGCCATTCAAAGCGATAGTGTACAAATGGCAGCCGGATCTTGAACGGTCCGGCCGGAATATACGGGCTTTCTTCACCCGCTTTGCGTTGCTTCCACTTCATACCGATTTCCCCCTTTTAGTAAGCTGCTCGTTTTAGTAAGCTGCTCGATAGATGTCTTCAATATCTTTTTTCCGCAAAGTGCGTGGATTGTTTTTCAACAGGCGGGTTTGCTTCATCGCCTCTTCGGCCATCTCCGCAATCGCCGATTCCGGAATGTTGAACTCGCGCAGCGACTGCGGAATTTCCACGTAACGGCACAGGCGCGTCATCGCAGCAATCGCTTTTTCCGCCGCTTCGTCCAGGTTCAGTCCGTCGACGTTTTCCCCGAGCGCCTGCGCGATCTCCCCGAGCTTTTCCAGGCAGGCGATCTTGTTCGCCCGCATGACGTACGGCAGCAACAGCGAATTGCTGACGCCATGCGCCATGTGGAACCGTCCGCCGAGCGGGTAGGCCAACGCATGAACAGCGCCTACGCCTGCGTTGCCAAAAGCAAGTCCGGCCATCAGCGACGCGGTAATCATCGCTTCTCGCGCCTCGATGTTGTCCGGGCAAGCGTATGCTTTCGGCAAGTGAACGGCAATCAGCTTCATCGCACCAATCGCCAGCGCATCCGTCACCGGGGAGGCAAACTTGGAAATGTAGGCTTCCACCGCATGCACCAATGCGTCCACGCCGCTCGCAGCAGTCACACTCGGCGGGCAAGTAAGCGTCATGACAGGCGAGACAATCGCGACGTCCGGCAGCAGGTAAGGGCTTACAATTCCCTTTTTCACCTGTTCTTTTGTATCCGACAAAATCGAGATGTTCGTCACTTCTGAACCTGTCCCCGCCGTGGTCGGAATCGCGATCAGCGGCAAGCCCGGCTTTTTCAGCAGGTTCGTGCCAAAATACTGCTCGATGCTGCCTTCATTCGTCACCATGACGGAAGCAGCCTTGGCGATGTCGATTGCACTGCCGCCGCCGACTGCGATCAAGCCGTCGTGGCCCCTTTCGCGAATCATCTGCACACACAAGTCGACGATCTCGATTTCCGGCTCGGGATTTACATCAGAGAAGACACCCGCCTCCATCGGCAAAAGTGCTTCCACCTGGGCAACTACCCCGGCCTGGGTAAGAATTTTGTCCGTCACAATCAGCGGACGCGTCACTTTCAGACGGACAACTTCCTCTGGCAAAAGTGCCAGCGAATCCCGGCCTGTGACCAGTTTGTTCGCAGCAGCAAATGTAGAAATGTTCATGTTCTCATTCTCTCCTTTCTCTATGCCGCCAGCTAAGTAGCAACTCCTGTGCCAAGCGAGCAAAATCAGGCGCCATTTGCGCCGGGTGCCTCCCCGCAAAAACGAATATCCCCCAACTGCCGCAAGCGTTTGCTCACTTTTTGGACACATTTTCAGAATCGCGGTTTGTTTCAGTCAAAAGGAACCGTTTCCATTTTCGCCGTGATTACAAAACGAATCAAAAAGCATCGTTTGATTCGTTTTGTAATCACCCTTCTCCCGCTCCCCCATATCCTTCCATCAATCAAAAATGTTTTATGATTAAAATAATCTGTTTATTAGGAATTTTTGTTTGACAAACTTTTCAGATTAAATTACTATCAGAAACGTGCTTGCGAATATGTAACGCCATTAATAGTGCGGGAGAGAGTAAACTCGTCGTCTGGCACCACAGGAATCAGCTTCTCAGAGAAAAGGATAGAGAAAAATAGGAACCCGCCTGTTTTTCCCGTTCCTTTTTTTGTTGCTTTCAACGGGAATGACGCCAGGCGCCCGTGCATTCGCAGTTGACAAGCCGTTCACATTCGCGCCGAAAAAGGAGGAAACACTGCCGACAAATACGCAAAATTTCTGCTTAACGTAAAAATGTAAGCGTTTTTTTCGTTGGAAGTAACTTTGTGATTTATTTAGGCAAGTCCACTATGTTAAGATAAGAAATATAAAGTTTCATAAACTTTTCAAATTGTCGGCTGTTGGCTTTTTGCCATCATTCGCAAACGAATCAAACGCATGAGAAATGAGGGAGATCACATGCAACAGCAAAAATTGGCGAGGGGCCTGAAAAACAGGCACGTTCAGCTCATCGCGATCGGCGGGGCCATCGGGACAGGACTGTTCCTTGGTGCCGGGAAATCCATTCACCTTGCCGGCCCGTCCATCCTGTTTGCGTACTTGATAACGGGGGTTATTTGCTTCCTGATTATGCGCTCGCTCGGCGAACTTCTCCTTAGCAACCTGAACTATCATTCTTTTGTGGACTTTGTAAAAGACTACCTTGGCAACATGGCAGCGTTCATCACAGGCTGGACGTACTGGTTTTGCTGGATCTCGATTGCCATGGCAGACTTGACGGCTGTCGGACTGTATACGCAATACTGGTTCCCTGAAATTCCGCAATGGATGCCGGGACTGATTGCGCTCGTGGTTCTGCTCATCATGAACCTGGCAACAGTCAAGCTTTTCGGGGAAATGGAATTCTGGTTCGCGCTCATCAAAGTCATCGCGATTCTCGCTCTGATCTTCGTCGGAATCTTCATGATTATCAAAGGGTTCTCGACAAACGCCGGCGCATCCAGCTTCGCTAATATTTGGAGCCACGGCGGCATGTTCCCGAACGGCATCAACGGCTTTTTGCTTTCCTTCCAGATGGTCGTGTTCGCCTTTGTCGGAATTGAGCTTGTCGGGCTGACCGCCGGTGAGACGGCAGACCCTGAGCGCGTCATTCCAAAAGCGATCAACAACATCCCGATTCGCGTGCTGCTCTTCTACGTCGGCGCTCTCATCGTCATCATGAGCATCTACCCATGGAACGCCATCATCCCGACCGAGAGCCCATTTGTTCAAGTGTTTGCCGCGATCGGTATCGCAACAGCCGCAGGTATTGTCAACTTCGTCGTGCTGACCTCCGCTGCGTCGGCATGTAACAGCGCGATTTTCAGTACAAGCCGGATGCTCTACTCGCTCGGCAAGGAAAAAAATGCGCCTGAGTCCATGACAAAGCTCACCCAACGCAAGGTGCCTGCCAATGCCCTGTTCTTCTCGACGGTTGTCATTCTCATTGCCGTTGTCCTGAACTACGTCATGCCAGAAGGTGTCTTCACCCTGATTACGAGTGTCTCGACCGTTTGCTTCCTGTTCATCTGGGGCATTACCGTCATCTGCCACTTGAAGTACCGCAAGACAAGACCTGATCTGGCACAGGCAAGCAAGTTCAAGATGCCGCTGTTTCCGTTCGCCAATTACCTGATTCTCGCTTTTTTGGCGTTCATTCTCGTCGTGCTTGCGCTTGCCGAAGATACGCGTGTTGCCCTGTTCATCACTCCAGTCTGGTTCATCATGCTCGTCGTGATTTACAAGCTGCGCAAAGCCAAAGTCGAACAGGTCAAGGCAGTGGAAAACTAACAGGCGACCAAACCAAAAAACACATCCGGCTTCCGATGTGTTTCATGACAAGGACAAGCATCCCGCGACTGCATCAGGCGTTCGCGGGATGCTTTTTATTTGCTCGCTTCCGGCTCGTTCTCTACGCGAAGCTGCAGCTTCTTCATTTTTTGCACGAGCGCGCTTTGGCTGATTCCCAGCGCTTCTGCCGCCGCTCTGGTCGTCTGGTGCGTCCGGATGGCTTTGCCGATCATGTTCCGCTCCAGACGGGCAACCGCTTCGCGCAAGGACGTCGGCTCTGACTGGGGAAACACCTGCTGCAGAAAGCCCGGCAAATCACCGACGTCAATCGTGTCGTGAAAAGTCGTGACCACCAGCCGCTCTACGAGATTGGCCAGCTCCCTGATATTTCCCGGCCAACTGTAGTTGGTGAGCCACTCGAAGCATTCCAGTGTCATCGTCTTTTCTTCGTTGTATTTCTCGTTGAATTTTTCCAGATACCTCTCCAAAAGCGGGACGATCTCTTCCCTGCGCTCCCGCAGCGGAGGGACCTCGAAGGTGACGATGTTCAGCCGATAGTACAAATCCTCGCGGAACAGGCCCTCGCGCACGAGTGTAGCCAGATCGCGATGAGTAGCCGCAATGATCCGTACGTCCACATGGCGTACTTCGGTAGAGCCGACGCGCATGAATTTGTTTTCCTCTACCACCTTTAAAAGCTTCACCTGCAGCTCCAACGGCAAATCGCCGATCTCGTCCAAAAACAGCGTGCCGCGATGAGCGCTCTCCAGAATGCCGATTTTCCCCTGCCTGAGCGCTCCTGTAAACGATCCCGGCTCGTAGCCGAACAGTTCGGCCTCTACCAGATGTCCCGGAATCGCTGCACAATTCAGCTCCATGAAAATCTCGTTTGCGCGGTTGCTGCGTGCGTGGATGTACTTGGCGATCATGCTCTTGCCCACACCGGTCTCGCCTTGCAGCAAAATTTTCGCGTCTGTTTTGGCGACCTTGTCGGCCAGCCGGAACAGCGAGCGGGTAGCAGGGCCGAGCACAACATCCTCCAGCCCTATCTGGTCCGGGTGCGGCAGATCACTGTGCAGAAGCTTCTGGCTGTCCAGCTCGTGCTTCATGCGAATCAGTTCGGTAATATCCCGGACGCTACTGATGACGTACAAAACTTCGCCTGCGGGCGACATCACAGGGGTAGCCGAGACGATGATCTTGCGGCTGTTGCGGATCGTCTGGATCAGCGTCACCGGCCTTCGCGTGCGTATCGTTTCCAACGAGGCGGACACCGAAATCATGCCTTGCTTGATGAGATAGCCCATGTGCTTGCCGATGACCTCTTCCTCGCGAATGCCCGTAATGCGCTGATACGCCTGGTTGACAAACATCGTGATCCCCGCCCCGTCCGTAATATAGACGCCGTCGTACAGGGCATTGAAAACAATCTGGCAGACCGGGCTTTCAAAAAAAGAGCGAAGCTGCGCCTGCGAGCTGGCCTGCCTCTGGCGGTCCGGCAGGTTCACCTTGGGCACGAGGTACTCGGCAATCGGGCGGGTCAGCTCTCCGCGATGAATCGCGTGGGCGATTGCTTCCACCGTCAAATAGCCGAGAAACTCTCCCTCTTCGCTGTACACTTCCTGTACTTCATTTTGATCTGGCGAAAAAAACGCAACTGCTTCCTCAACCGTCATTGTCGGACGCAATGAATACATGGGCGATTCTCTCCTGAATGTTATGACCTGCTTAAATGAACGAAACGCTTTTTTTCTATTTTACACGCTCCGTCCCTGAATCAAAGATCCCTTCAATCGCGATGCCATTTTTACGTTTGAGCAGAAACATAAACGGAAAATAAGAAATAAGGCTAAAAAACAACGCCCCTAACGTGTATGCTGAAACTGTTCCCACGAGTCGAAGCAGACTGCCCAGGATACTTGTCGCTTCCGCTGTTCCGGTATGATCCACTGCACGCATCAAAAGCAGGACAACCAGTTGGAAAAGCCCGATCAGCAGGCCGAGAGAAAAGCCTGCTCCTACACAGAGCTTGATATAAGAAGAAATTTTCAAATATTTCACAGTCAACGACGTGTACATGCACGCAGCCCCTCCTTTGCCATCATCCAATATTTTACACAAAAATCCGAATGGAGTATCGTCTTTTCCCGATTCCATCCAAATAGCGAGGTCGTACATGAAAATTTTTCACGTCAGCCATGCCCGAAAATTGACCATCCTCATTCTGTTAATCATCGTCGTCGCCTTCTCTCTGTCCAGCTACATCGTGCGCTCTCAAACCAATCGGATCATGATAAACGAGATCGAGACGAAGCTGACATTACAAAGCCAGGCGCTTGCGGAACGAATGAACGCTTTTTTCTCCCAGAAAAGCTTTCTCCTCAAGCAAATGAGCACCAACCCGGCAGTTCGTCGCTACCTGCAAACCGTGCAAACGCGGGACGATGCGTTTTCCAATCCTGATTACCCGGATCTTGTAGCCGCATTGTCCGGCGTTCAGAAGCTGGATCAAAGTCTGCAACTTGTCTGGGTTTCCAGTCAAGCGGGCAACTTCATGCTTGGCAACGCAAACGAGTTTACGAGTGAGGACCTATCCATCCAGCAACGGCCTTGGTACCATGACGCCATTCGCTCGGACGGAGTGGTTTTTTCTGAGCCGTACGAAGATTTCCTGACCAAAAAAATGGTCACCAGCGGCACCATGAAGCTGAAAGAGAACGGAAAGCTGTTGGGCTTCGTCGCCATTGATATTTTACTCGATGACATCCCGCAGATGCTCGGCAGCTATCCCATTGGCAAATCCGGCTATGCCATTCTGCTCTCCAGGGACGGGACGATCATGTATCACCCCGATTCCGAGCTTGTCAGTCGGCAAAAGCTGACCGAGTTTTCTGGAGACATGGGACAAATCGCCCAGAACATGATCGCTGGTCGAAAAGGGCTGCAGCTCGCCTCCATCGACGGCAGCAGCTACTACATCGGCTATGCGCCTGTCGCATCTACAGGCTGGTCCATCGCGGCCGTTTTGCCCACGAGTGAAGCTCTCGACCAGTTGAACTCCGTGCAGCGGCTGTCCAGCGTGATTACCGGGCTGTCGATTTGTATTCTGGTCGGTCTGCTCGCCCATCTGCTGCACATCATGCTCAAAGAGCAGCAACGCATCCAGGCGGAGTTGTTGACTGCAAAGGAAGAAGCGGAAGAAGCGAGCAAGGCCAAAACCGATTTTCTGGCACGGATGAGCCACGAAATCCGTACTCCGCTAAACGGAATCATCGGCCTGTCACAGCTGATGCAAAAAACCGTCATGACCGTGATGCAAAAAGATTACCTGGACAAAATTCTTTCTTCCTCCCAGGTTCTGCTGCGGCTCATCAACGAGATTCTCGACTTTTCCAAGATCGAAGCCGGCAAGCTGGTGCTGGAAAAAGCCAGCTTTGACCTCGACGACTTTGTCCGGCGGCTCTCGCACATGCTGAGCATTTACCTTGGGAGGAAGCAAATCGAGATCATCGTCGAAATGCCGCCGAAATTGCTGCCCAAGCTGATCGGGGACCAGCATCGGCTGGAGCAGATTTTGCTCAATTTGTGCCACAACGCGATCAAGTTTACGGAGCACGGACACGTCGCCTTGCGCATCTCGCTCGTGCAGGAAAACGAAAAGAGCCTGAAGTTGCACTTTGCTGTGGAAGATACGGGCATTGGCATGACAGCGGAGCAGTTGAGCAAGCTGTTTGAGCCGTTTACCCAAGCGGACGGCACGACGAGCAGAAAATACGGCGGTACTGGACTGGGCCTCGTCATCTCGCGCAGTCTCGTGGAAATGATGGGCGGGACCCTCGAAGTTACGAGCGCGATTGGCTCGGGAAGCCGCTTCGCTTTTACCCTTTCGTTCGAGCATGCGCCATGGCAGGACAGCGAAAGCCCCGGCTCCCTGCTTCCGGCAGGCTACGCAAACCAGCGCGTCCTGATCGTGGAGGATCATGACCAAATGCGCAGCAGTCTGGCGGAGATGCTGTCCGGCTTGCACTTTGTCCCAATCTGCACAGCCTCGTGGAAAGAGGCGTTTGCGCTGCTGGAGCAGGCTGACGAATCCGCTCCGATTCGCTTTGTTTTCGTCGACATGGAGGCGGAAGACATGTACGGAGTCGAGTCGCTCTGGCGCCTGCACACGCTCGCCAAAGCCTGCAACGCGGCGACCATCGCCATGACGACCGAGTACGGACGCGACGAGCTTGCCTCACTGGAAGAAGCTGTCCAGCCCGACGCCGTGCTCATCAAGCCGATTACGCGCATGGATGTGGCGCGTGCCCTGCGGGGAGCGCAGGAGCACAAGGACATGCACAGCGCCCACATCCCGGCTTCCGCGCAGAACGCTCCTGCCGAGAACGTCCTGTTTCCCGGGCATCGCGGCAAAATCATGCTGGCGGAAGACAACGAGATCAACCGGCTGGTCTCTATTGACTTTCTGCGTCGGGAAGGCTATGCCGTTACGGTCGCCAAAAACGGGCGGGAAGTGCTGGAGCTTCTTCCTACGAAAAAATGGGATCTGATTCTGATGGACGTCCACATGCCGGAGGTGGACGGCTGTGAAGCGACGCAGCGCATTCGACAGCACAAGCAATACGCGAGCCTGCCGATCATCGCCATGACGGCGAGCGTCATCCAGGCTGAGCACGACAATTGCTACCGCTCGGGCATGAACGGCGTCATCACCAAGCCGATTCATCTGGGCGAGATGAAGGAAACGTTAAAGCAGCTCATCCCTGTGCCTTGTCTGGATGTGTCTCTCGCACTAGATCGTCTGGACGGAAAAATACCGATCTACACGCAAATTCTCCGGACGTTTACCCGCGAGTATGCAGATTTTTTCCAGCGGCTGCAAAAGACGCTCCGCGAGGGCAATACACAGGAAGCGCAGCGCATGGTCCACACCTTAAGCGGCGTGGCGGGCAATTTGTCAGCCCAACGATTGCTGCTCGTATCAAGAAAGGTGGAGGACCTGCTTTCTCAGGGGGCAAGCCTAAGCGATTGTGAAGAATGTATGAGCGAGCTGGAATGGCAGTTGAACGAAGTGTTAGCACTGACCAGCGAATGGCTGGAAACTCTAGCATTATCCTAATAAGTTTTTCGCATTTTTCGTGAAAGCAGGTCCATTTTCCCCGTTTTTTTGCTAAAATATGAGAAAAGTATTAGGAAAATATGAATCATATACTAGCTCTTTCCCATCTTTATGTATAACTTTCTCGCAGAAAGAGTGAAGAATCTGATGTACAAACTATTAATAATCGAAGACGATCAGATTATGGGCGAAATGCTGGCCATGTATTTAACCGAGGAAGGCTATTCTGTGAAAATAGCAGATCATGGACAAAAAGGTCTGGAACTGGCGAAGTCTTTTTCTCCGGATGTCTTCCTTGTGGACATGATTTTGCCGGATATGAACGGTACCCGGTTGTGCAGCGAACTGCGCAGTTTTTCGTTCGCGCCTATCCTGATCGTCTCGATGAAAACAGACGTATCAGATCGTGTAGAAGCCTTGCAAGCAGGAGCGGACGATTACATTTGCAAGCCCTTTTCACTCAGAGAAATTTCAGCAAAAATTGGAGCCATGATTCGCCGAACTCACCAATACCAGCAGCCCACCTCGATAGAAAATACAGAGCAGACTGATACGACAATCCCTTGCTCGGAAAACACCTTTCTGATTGACCTGGAGCGCAGGGCGATCTACGTCAACCAGTTTCACGTCGAGACGACGTTTTCCGAATTTGAGATCATGCGCCTGTTCATTACAAACGAAGGCAAGGTGTTCAGTCGAGAGGAACTGCTCTATGAGCTTCGCGGGTTCGATTCCTTTGTCACAGACCGGGCGATTGACGTCCATATCGCCAACCTGCGCAAAAAAATCGAGGACAATCCGAAAGAGCCGAAATACATTCGAACCGTCTGGGGTGTCGGGTATAAATTCATTTCCGGAAACTAGCAGACAAACAGCATCATCTCGCATGGGATGGTGCTGTTTTTTTGAGATTATTTCACACTCTCCTAATACCTAGCCAGAAACTTATCTAATATTTCAGGTGCATAATCAATCCCAGAAGGCATGGACTGTATATGGAGGGTAAAAAATGGAGTATACATCGCTCGCAACAGACGAGGACATGGAGCACAAGCTGAGACTGGCCAATGATTTGCAGGAGGCGTTGCGACAGCAGCAGCTTTCCTTGCACTACCAGCCCCTATTTGAGACCGTCTCCGGCAACGTGCGCGGCTTCGAGGCATTGCTCAGATGGCATCATCCGATCTACGGACCGATTTCCCCCGGAGAATTTATCCCGCTCGCCGAGGAAACAGGCCTGATTTATTCCATCGGAGACTGGGTAATCCAGACTGCTTGTGAACAGAACAAGCACATTCAGGAAAAGTACATGCCCAATTCCGTCATGTCTGTCAATTTGTCGGGCCTGCAATTGCAAGACTCCCTTTTTTTCGATCGCGTGTGCCGCATATTGCGTAAAACCGCGCTCTCTCCCCAATCGCTGGAGCTGGAGCTGACGGAACGGGACCGCATCTCGCTCAAGGACAGACGGATCGACTCCCTGAAAAAATTTGCCCACCACGGCATCAAAATTGTTCTGGATGATTTCGGGACGGAATACTCCACGCTTGAATACATCACGACACTCCCCCTCTCCACGATCAAAATCGACCGCTCGTTTGTGTCACACATCAACAATCATTTCGAAGGGACCGTGCTCGTCGAATGGATCATTTCTCTGGCGCGAAAGCTGGGGTTCACGGTCGTCGCAGAAGGCATCGAAACGTACGAGCAACTCCATACCTTGCAAAAATGGAAGTGCGATTTTGTCCAAGGCTATTTGCTGAGCAAGCCACTGCATGAACAGGAGCTGCCGCTGTTTTTTCGCAAGTTAAAATGGAAGCAGGAAAACATATTTTAGCATCCCGGTTGCCAGACTTCGTCTGCCCAGGAATCTCCCCCCTTATTCAACCAGCTTCAGCACACGACACAGGTCGTACAGCGCATGGACGCCGCTCATTTGCCAGCAATTGACCTGATGCAAATAATGCAAGGTTTCCATGGCAATTTTTCGCGCCTCCTGCACATCTTCTTCCTTCATCTCGGCAATGGCGTTTTTCAGCTCTACGACGGAGAGCGAGTACACCTGCGCACGCAACGTTCGCAGCAGCATGATTTTGTGAATGTGCGAACGGTTGAACAGCCGATAGCCGTTTTTCGGATCGCGCACGGTCGTAATCAGCCCGGTTTTTTCCCAATGGCGAATCGTAGAGCTGGGAAGTCCTGTCACGCTGGCGGCATCCTTGATCGTCAGCCACTTCCCGGCCACGCCATGTTCCGCTTGTTTCCCTGCTGCTTCTTCGAGCATTTGCACATTGCGCTCTGCCAGCTTTTTGTCCTGCTGCAATTGTGCTTGCACCTCATTCACCCGCCAAAACGCCGCATCGAGCTGTCCGGCCTGTACGTGCCGCAGCACTTCGGCGGTCACTTCCATCCCGAACCCCGGCGACATCGCCTTAATACAGGCAAAATAGGCCGCATGCACGTCCGTATACAGACGATAGCCGCTTTCAGACCGCTCCGCCGGAGGAACGAGTCCTTGCGCTTCGTAGTTTCGCAGGGCGCTTGTGCTCAGTTTCAGCTTTCTGGCTATGTCAATCGGCCGCATCTGTCAGCGACTCCCCTCTGCTATTTCCTTTTCCCAAGATTAAAGCATACTTATAAAGTTTTTGCGAGAGACTGCATGTTTTTCAGAAGCAAATTCATTCTAACATTGGAATTAGCGCCAATGTTGTAAGCTTAGAAAGGATAGAGCAACTACCCTTTTGCTCAAAGTTGAAGGAGGAGATTCGCTGCATGTTTGAAACGGAGTTCGATCGTCAAGTTGCTACCCTCGTGGCAAAAGGCTATCCTGACATGCTCAATCTGACAGAGACAGACTTCCGGAAGTACGTGGAGCCGCTAAAGGAAAAGGCTGCCGCTCTTGCAACGGGCGGGCGGGAAGCGACAGAAGGCTACGCCCCGTTTGTTCTCGTCGTGAAAAGCGAATGGGTCGACTGCGGCCGCGCCATTCAGCTCGTTGAACGGCAACAAAAGGCGGGCTTTAGCGTCATGGATGACGAAGATTTGCGCCGCTTCCAGCCGATTGCCGGCATCGAACTGCCTGCCGGAATGGTCTATCTGCTGTTCGACATTGATACAGGGCGACAGACGCTCAATGTTACGCCGAACGACGCCCTGCCCCGGCTGCTGGAGCAAGGACGCTCGCCGCTGACCGTGGAGGAAGGGATTGCCCTGATTACCCATTTTCCCGACCTGCTGCGAAAAAACAACGGCTTTTCGCTGCTCGGCTCCCGCTGTGGCGATCGCCGCGTAACCGCCCTGTGGATCAGCCAGGGCAAGCCGAAGCTCGGCTGGTGCTGGGCGGGCAATCCGCATACGTGGCTTGGCTCTGCCTCCTGCCAGGGACGCATCGGGATCGGCTAGGCACGCAAATGAAAAGGGATGCTGCTTGTGCATCCCTTTTCGTGCGTGCTTTCCGCGCATGATCTGTTGCTCGCTTGCGCGGTTACACCATAATTTTGCAAATGTCGTTTGTAAACTGGACCGGGTCTTCAATCGGCAAGCCTTCGATCAGCAATGCCTGATTGTAGAGCAGGGCGGTGTACAGGTTTACTTTTTCCTTGTCCTCGGCAAAAGCAGTCTTGAGCGACTGGAACACGTTGTGGTTGACGTTGATTTCCAGCACCTTCTGCGCTTTGACGCCCTGGCTGTTCGGCATGGCGTTCAGCACTTTTTCCATCTCAATGGTGACATCGCCTTCGCTGGACAGGCAAACCGGATGGGATTTCAGCCGCTTGGACGCTTTTACGCTGGTGACTTTTCCTTCGAGCAGGCTTTTCATGTACGCGAACAGTTCCTGGTTCTCCGCGTTTTCTGCGTCTGCCGACTTGTCCGAATCGTCCGCTTCGATACCCAAATCCGCACTGGAGACGGAACGGAACTCTTTTTCTTTGTAGGTGCGCATCATTTTGATCGCAAACTCGTCAATGTCTTCCGTGAAGTACAAAATTTCGTAGCCTTTGTCGGCAACAAGCTCGGTCTGCGGCAGCTTTTCGATGCGCTCGTTGGATTCTCCGGTTGCGTAGTAAATGTATTTTTGGTCATCCGGCATTCTCTCCACGTACTCGGCGAGCGTCACCAGCTTTTTCTCCTTCGAGGAGTAGAACATCAACAGGTCTTGCAGCGTCTCCTTATGCGTGCCGAAGTCGCTGTACACACCGTACTTGAGCTGGCGGCCAAACGCCTGATAAAACTTCTCGTACTTCTCCCGCTCGTTCTTTTGCATGCTTTGCAGTTGGCCCTTGATTTTGCTGGCGATGTTTTTTGCGATCAGCTTCAACTGGCGGTCGTGCTGCAGCATCTCGCGGGAAATGTTGAGGGACAGGCTCTCCGAATCGACCATCCCTTTGACGAAGCTGAAGTAGTCTGGCAGCAGGTCTGCGCATTTGTTCATGATGAGGACACCATTGGCATACAGCTCCAGCCCTTTTTCGTACTCTTTGGTGTAGTAGTCAAACGGAATGCTCTCCGGGATGTACAAAATCGCCTGATAGACGACGGCTCCGTCTGCGCTGACGTGGATGTGCGAAAGCGGCTTGTCAAAGCCGTAGTGCTTGCTTGCGTAAAACTGCTCGTAATCTTCATCCGTCAGCTCGCTTTTGTTTTTGCGCCAGATCGGTACCATGCTGTTGATGACCTGTTCTTCGCGCACTTCCTCAAATTCTTTGTCGCTACCCTCTTTTGGCTTGTGGGTGGTGACGTCCATTTTGATCGGGTAGCGGATGAAGTCCGAGTATTTTTTGATGATCGCTCTTAAGCGATACTCTTCCAGAAACTCATCGTAGCGCTCTTCTTCGGTGTTTTCCTTGATTTTGAGAATGATCGTGGTACCGACCGTCTCTTTGTCATACGGCTCGATGGTATAGCCGTCTGCGCCGCTGGACTGCCATTTGTAGCCTTGCTCTGCCCCGAGAGCCTTGCTGATAACGGTCACGACATCGGCGACCATGAAAGCGGAGTAGAAGCCCACCCCGAATTGCCCGATGATGTTGTAGCCATCCTGCGCTTCGATTTCTTTTTTGAAGGCGAGCGAGCCGCTTTTCGCGATCACGCCCAGATTGGTTTCCAGCTCTTCGGCGGTCATACCGATCCCTGTATCGGTAATCGTCAGCTCGCGGGCATCTTTGTCGATGGTAATTTTAATGAAGTAATTGTCTTTATCGAAAACGAGCTGAGGATCGGTCAGCGATTTGTAGTAGATTTTATCAATCGCGTCGCTCGCATTGGAAATCAGCTCACGCAGAAAAATTTCTTTTTGCGTGTAAATGGAATGGATCATCATTTCCAACAGTCGCGTGGATTCTGCCTGGAACTGCTTTTTTTCCATCGAACATTCTCCCTTCTTGTTTTGCACGGTCCACTTGTTAGCACTCTAGCAAGGTGAGTGCTATCCACTATTTTTTATAGCAGTCCTAGATTTTTCTGTCAATATAACGTCCTTGTTTTTCCAGATTCAACCGAATGTTGGAAGCTTTTTTTCGATAAAACAAGATTTGTTGCAGGCGCTCCAGCTCTTTTGTGCCGTACAGCCGATAACCCGCTTCGCTGATCTCGCACGGCGCAAGCAAGCCGATCTTGTGGTAATGGTGCAACGTTTTGATCGTCACCCCGGAAAGCTCCGATACTTCCTTGAGCGTGTACAGCACGTGTCAGCCCTCCTTTCCCCTTTAGTGTAAAGACTCCCCCAAGCGGAGAGTCCAGCGTTTTTGCAAAAAAAATCCCTCGCTGGCATGGGCGAGGGTTGAAAAAGATGGTTAACAGTGTATGAAACTCAGTGTGTCCTGCTTTTCTACTTTTATACCTTTTTTGCCAATGACGCCAAGGTCGGGTTGTGCCGCGCCCTGCTGCGGTTTTAGCGCGGGAATGCGTCCGTGCCGTCTGCAAACAGCCATTTCAGCGCATTCATGAAGCGAGCCGCGAAGAAAAAGGAATCGTGCGTCCCGAGCGGGTCTGTCTCGAATTTCAGCTGTTCCTGTGGAAAGCCTTTGGCGAGCAGGATGCGGTGCGCTTCTTTTGTTCGCGCGACCATCCCCGACTGAATCGTCTGTTTGTAGATGCCTTCCAGCTCTCCCACGTACATGTAGAGGCGGTGCTTCTCAGCAGGCAAAGGCGTCTCCTGCATGTAGGCGATGAAGCCTTCGTACCAGAACGAAGCGGAAATCCAGGCGCTTTTGCCAAACGTCTCCGGGCGGTTGAAGTACGCGTAGGCACTGACCAGTCCGCCGAGCGAGCAGCCGGCAATCGCGGTGTTTTCCCGCTCCGGCATGGTCAAATAGTGGCGGTCGATGTACGGTTTGATCTCGTCTGCAAGTAGTTGCACATAGCGGCCCGCTCCGCCGCCAAATGACGAACTGCCCGTCACAAGCGCCCCTGCAGGCCACGGCGTGTAATCGTGATTGCGGTCGTGCGGCTTGACCCCGACGAGAATCAGCTCGGGAAGCTGCTTGCTGTTGAACAAATGCTGGAGGTAATTGAACGCATCCATGGCGACGTTGCCTGCGTCCTGCAAGTAGATGACGGGATAGCGTTTGTTTTCTTCTTGATAACTGCTTGGCAAATGGATGGACAGTTCAAAGCCCGCCACAAATTCTGTAATGAATCTCATGCTTGGCCTCTTTTCCTCGGGTTTGATGAAGTCTCTCAAAAATTATAAGGAGAGTTTGCACGAGGAGCCATGCACAAAATCCAGATTTGCCGATGAAGCTTTTCCTTCTGTGTCTTTTCCCGGAATTCTCGTCACGAAAGAGAAACGAACACGTTCATGGGCACTCGGCAGCTGCCTTTACGCAAAGCAGGTCGCCACTGTTAACGTTTTCGGATAACGTTTTCGCCTCGAAGCCGCCCGCTACACTGCGCCGCCGCCCTCCTGCGTATGCTGCACGATTGCGCCGATAATCACATCCCAGTCGCCTTGCGGAAGCTCATGTCCGGTTCCTTCCAGCGTCACCAGCGCGGCGCCGGGAATCGTCCGCGCCAGCGCGACACCGTGCGGATACGGAATGATCGGGTCTTCTGTGCCGTGAATGACCAGGGCAGGGACCGCGATTTCTGCCGTCCGGGCCAGGTACGGTTCGCTGCCGGGAATCAGCGCGTGATTGTTGATGTTTGCCATCTTGCGGCTGCGTTTTACTTCCGCTGTCGCCAGCTCACGCATCCGCTGCTCGTCAACCGGGTACCGGGAGCCTGCGAGCACTTTCCACTTCGCGACGGAAAAGTCGATCACAGCCTGCTCATCTTCCCAATCGATGTCTCCTGCACTGGTGAAAAATTGCACGATCTTTTCTTCCATCGGCGGCAAATCCGGGGCGAAATTGGACGTTGCCAGCAAGCTGATCGTCCGCACTCTTTCCGGATGCCGCAAAGCGATGATCTGCGTGATGATCCCGTCCATCGATATGCCGACGATGTGCGCCCGCTCGATGTCGTAGGCATCGAGTATGTGAATGGCGTCGTCTGCCATGTCCTCAAACGTATAGCCCGGATTGCCCAGCTCAAAAATGGTAGAGCGGCCGACATCTCGATTGTCGTAGCGAATGACGAAGCGGCCCGCGTCCGCCAGTCGCTGGCAAAATGGTTCTTCCCACCAGACGAGCGACGCCTGCGCCCCCATAATCAATAAAACAGCCGGATCGGCCGGATTGCCGAAGCTTTCCGTGCAAAACTCCACGCCATTTCGATTCACCATGCGTTCTTTCATTTGTTTCTCCTCCTTCATGCTGTCTTTTCATCAACAGCCGGACTTTTGCCAGGCCGTTTGCGCGACGGGCAGTCTTAGGCTGCTCGCGTGTTTCCGCACCTGCGTCAAGCTATGGGTGCAACCTTCGTTGCTCTTGTACGGATAAAAAAACACAGGCTGGCTGCCTGTGCTGGTGTAATCGAAAAAGCAAAGAGAATGAACCGCGCCAAACACTGCAAACTTGCTGCGTGAAAAGCACGCCGCTTATAAAAGCAGAGCCGCTTTTGCAACGCGCGGAATCGTGATAAGAACCGTTCCGTTCGCTTCCTTCTCTTCTTTTGTTTTTTCAGGGCAAGCGGGGGCGTCGCTTGACAAACTCCCCACCTGTCCTGCAAACCGGTTACCTTGCAGGCAAACCATTCTTCGATTACCGTCCGCACACGACCTAGCCTTTTTCGTGCTATTTCCAATCATTGTGCTAAAAATGAAACCGAAAAATTAGTTTGCCACACGTAATCCTCCGTTCCTCTCAATTTCGTCCATCCTACCACGAGCCGCTATCAACTGTAAATGAATGGATAATCATCCAGCACGCGCGCCCGTTTTCACTCATGGCACTCAGATAGCGGCTGGGCCGTAATTTTCCACCCGCTCGTCCTGCGCTGTAGCTCCCACAGCCGGGCGTACAGCCCGCCTTTTTCCAACAGCTCCTGGTGCCTGCCCTGCTCCACAACCTTGCCTTTTTCCAGCACGATGATGTTGTCTGCGGTCACAACGGTTTTCAGCCGATGGGCGATCATGATGACCGTCCGGCCTCTGACCAGCCGCCCGATCGCTTGCTGCATGTCGGCTTCATTTTCCGGGTCGAGCGAGGAAGTCGCTTCGTCCAGGAGCAGCACCGGAGCGTTTTTCAAAATCGCCCTCGCGATGGAAATGCGCTGCTTTTCGCCGCCGGACAAAGTGGAGCCGCCCTCGCCGACCATCGTGTCGTAGCCGTTCGGCAGCTTCATGATGAAGTCGTGGCAACGCGCTTCTTTGGCTGCGGCCTCAATCTCTTCCTGTGTCGCATCCTCCCGCCCGTAGCGAATATTGTTGCGAATCGTATCCTGGAACAAGTACACATCCTGGAATACCATCGAAATTTTTTGCATGAGCTTTTCCGGGTCGATCTCGCGTTCATCTTTTCCACCGAACAGCACCCGTCCTCCGACCGGATCGTAAAAACGTGCGATCAGCCGCAGCAACGTGCTTTTTCCGCTGCCGGACGGCCCGACGATCGCGGTCAGCGTGCCTTTTTTCATCTCGACAGACACGCCGTCCAGTACGAGCGTATCATCGTGATAGCCAAAGCTGACCTCCTCGAAGCGGATGTCGTGTTCCTCCGGCGCTTCCTGTTCGCCTTGCATGCTCGGCTGGGCCAGCAGATTGACGATGCGCTCCCCCGCCATCGCATCGTACTTGAACGCGGGCAGGCGCATGATTGCCACAGACAGCGGATCGAAAATACGCGCCCCGACCAGCACAAACATCGCAAACAGCGGAACGGTCAACTCGCCGCCGAGTACAAGATAAACGCCAACTATCGTCAACAGCGAGACGCCCATTTGCATAAATGCCATGGCGACGAGAAAAAACGGGCCGAGCACGCCCTCCAGCCTGATGCTCTCCTGCATGTAGCGGTAAAACGACTGTTTCAGCCTTTGAAAGTTGTCGATGCGCAAATTGTACGCCTTGATGACCTTCATGCCGTACAAATATTCCTGCAGACAGTTTGCGAGGGCGACTTTGGCCCGGGAATGACTCGTGCCAAGCCTGCGCTCCAGTCGGGAGACGCCCCACAAAATGAGGATCGTGACCGGAAATCCGGCCAGCATCGCCACAGCCATGCGCCAGTCCCAGAACAACAGGCCGAAAAACGCAAGAAACGGAATCAGCACACCGCTCACTAACTGCGGCAAAATCGACGTACCAGCATTTTCAATCTGGGTAAAATCGTTCATGATCGCGTGGCCCAGTTCGCCTGCGTCCTTGCGCATGAGAAAACCAAGCGGCAGCTTGCGCAAGTGCTCGGCCAGATTCGTCCGGCCCTCGGCAGACGCTTCGTACGCTCCGCGATAGATTGCGCGATACGCTTTGCGCTCACAGTAGAACACGACGAGCAGAAATACAGCCATGCCGCCCCACGCCAGCCATAAGCTTTGCGTATCGAGGGTGGCCTGCTCTTTGGCATAGTAGGCGTATATCAGGCTTACCGCCCAGGCCAGGCAAGCAAACGGCAGCATGTTGGCGAGATTCGCAAGTACAGCCCAGAAGATCGGCTTCCCCATTTTCCTGGGGTTGCCGGCTGTAATGTCATACAGCAGCTTGCGCATCAGCCGTGCACCTCCTTTTCCTGCCTGAGATCAATCGTCCAGTCGGCCGAATTCGTATAGGCGGCCCACATGTTTTTGTACAGTCCGCCGCGCGCGAGCAGTTCGCGATGCGTACCCCTGTCCTTGATTTTGCCGTCTTTCAGTACGATGATCTGATCGGCGTCGCAAATCGTCGTCAGCCGATGGGCGATCATCAGCACGGTCTTGCCGCGAACCAACTCTCCCAAGGCGAGCTGCATCTCGTATTCGTTTTCCGGGTCGGCGTACGCCGTCGCCTCGTCGAGAATCAATATCGGCGCGTTTTTCAAAATCGCGCGAGCAATCGACACTCGCTGCTGCTCCCCGCCCGACAGGTGCACGCCGCCTTCGCCGATCAGCGTGTCGTAGCCATTGGGCAAGCGCTCAATGAATCCGTGACATTGCGCCGCCCTTGCCGCAGCGTACACTTCCTCTCTCGTCGCGCTCGGACGCCCGGATAAAATATTGTTGTAGAGCGTATCCGTAAACAAAAAGCTGTCCTGAAAGACGAAGGACATCGCGTCCATCAGCTCCGTCGTCTTCATCTTGCGGATGTCTACACCGCCAATGGTAATCGCCCCTTTTTGCACATCCCAAAAGCGGGGAATCAGTTGCGCAATGGTCGATTTGCCCGAGCCTGACGGGCCGACGAGCGCCGTAATTTTGCCTTGCGGCGCCACAAAGCTGATTCCCTGGAGCACCTCCTTGCCGCCCTCGCCCTCGTAGGAAAAGGAAACGTCACGAAACATGATGTCATAGCCCGTTGGCTTCGCCCCTTGCTCCGGCTCGGGGATCGCCTTTTCTTGCAGCATCTCGTCAATACGATTGACCCCCTCCGCAATCGTCGTCATTGCCGAGGCGAAATTGTTCAACTTGAAAATCGGCGTAGCGATACCTGGGGCGAGTACGAGAAACAGCATCAGCGTTGCGGCAAAAGCGACGTGATCCGGGTCCTGGCTGATGAAAAACAGGCCGACCGGAAAGAAAAACGTCGCCAGCGAGACCATAACCACCTTGAAAGACACGTAGCCCCGCTCGAAGTTGTCCGTGTAGCGCAGGCTAAAATCGCGGTAGTGCAGGATGTCCTGGTAAAACTTGCGGAACGAATGCACCGTCTGACCGAAAATTTTAATGGCAGGCATCCCGCGCACATATTGAACCGAGGACGAACTGATTGCCTCCAGCGCGTCAAAATACTCCTTGAGTCCGGCCTTCGCTTTTTTGCCGGCCATCATCGAGTATTGGGCAAAGAAGCCGAGCACCATCGGGATGATGCAGGCCAGAGCGAGCCACATATCAAGCGAAAACATCGCGACCACGATGACAACAAGCATCACCGCCGTATTAATCAGGTCAGGCAGCTGGTGGGCGATGAACAGCTCGATTCGCTCCACGTCCAGCTCCACGACTTTTTTGATCCTGCCTGTGGCATTTTTGCTGAAATAGCCGAGTGGCAGTGAACCGATGTGGTCCGCAAGCCGCACGCGGATGCCGTACAAAATGCGAAAGGCGGCAATGTGCGAGCACATCCCGCCGACGTACATAAACAAATAGCCGAGCAGAAGCCCTGCCACGCCCCAAACCGCCCACTCAATGACATAGCCCGCATCAACGGCCGAAATATCGGCGGCGTGCCGCAAAAGCTCAGCCAGAACATAGTAAATCGACAAGTACGGGACAAGCAGCAAAAAAACGCTTACGGTAGACAAAACTGCCGAAAAGACCATCAGCGTCTTTTTTTCGCCAGCCAGCTCCAGCAATCGCGCCATTCCTGTTTTTGCCTTAGGTTTCAACCGTTCTCACTCCTTGTTCTGTGAAAATCGTCTCCACATCGTGTACCGCTTTCAATTCCACAATCTGATCGCTGGCCAGCGCGGACAAAATCTGGTCGTGTGTAATGATGACGACCGTTTTGCCTGCCTGGGCGAGCTTTCTCACCCATACTGCCACCTTGAGCACACCATCCCCATCCAGCCCGCTCGTCGGTTCGTCGAGAATGATCCACTCTGCATCCGAGCAGTAGGCGGCCGCCATCGTGACCCGCTGTTTTTCTCCCCCCGACAAGGACGCCGGATGCCTGTCGCGCAAATGCTCGATGCCAAACGCCTCCATCGCCGCATAGGCGCGCTGGCGCAGCTTTTCGTCCACCCGTCTGCCCAGCACAATCTCGTTGCCCACGCTGTCGGCGTAGAGCTGATAATCGGCGTCCTGCATGACCAGGTAGCTCACAGCGCGCCTTTTGCTCGCGGAATAGCGTGTGGAGCCGTAGTGGACCGTGCCCTTTTGTTCGCGCAGCAGCCCGCATAAAATTTTGCTGAGAGTCGACTTTCCGGCCCCGTTTTCACCTGTTAGCGCTGTAACCGTTCCTTTTGGCAGCGTAATGTCGATCTCCGAGACTCCGTCGCCTTTTCTGCGGTAAAAATACGAAAGCCCTCGCGCTTCCAGTGCGATTTCGCACGGTTGAGTCTTACTTGCCTGCTCCTCCGCGGTGCTTGCACGAGCCATGTCCGGGTGCCGCAGTCCGTATGGCCGCACCGCTTCCAGCGGCAATTGGGCGAATTCATCTCTCGTCCACGTCTGCGCGATTTTGCCGTTTTCCATGCACACATACCGATCTGCAACAGGCAAAAACGGCGTCAACCGATGCTCGCAAATGAGCAGTGTCGTGCCGTTTTGCTTGAGCCTGTGCATAATCTCGATCAGATTTCGCGTTGAGGACTGGTCCAGATTGGCCGTAGGCTCGTCTAGCAACAAAAGCGGCGGGTTCAGGACCGATGCAGCCGCAATCGCTACGCGCTGCTTCTGGCCGCTGGACAGCCTGTGCAGCGAACGATCGAGCAGATGGTACACACCAAGCTGCTTCGCTACTTTGTCGATCCGCTCCCTGATTTCTTGCGGGTCCATCCCGATGTTTTCCGCAGAAAAAGCCAGCTCGTCGCGGACGTTTTCCATAAAGAACTGGCTTCGGGGGTCTTGAAACACGACGCCCATCAGCCGCGTTCTCTCCTGCGGCAAAAGCTCCGAGGGACTTTTCCCGCCGACTCTGACCGTGCCGCTGAGCTTGCCTGCGTAAAAGCCGGGGGCAAGACCGTTGACAAGCCGCATCATCGTGCTTTTGCCGCTGCCCGAACGCCCGCACAGCACGACACACTGTCCGGCTTTTACCGACAGGTTGATCTGGTTGACCCCCGTGTCGCTGCCAAGCGTGCCGTCTTCACTCTCATAATGGAAGGTGACATCTTTCAGCTCGATCATGCTATCATCCCTCCCGCTCCGTAAATTGCTGCCGCCGCTACGATGTAGATGACCAGCGCCACTGCGTCCGCTGTCCGGAAATGAAACGCATGGATCGACGTCCGCGCGCAGTCGCTCTCGATCCCGCGCAGTTCAGCCGACGAAGCGAGTTCTGCGGAGAGCTTCAGACAGCGCACGACCAGCGGCATGAAAAAGCATTCGTAAGCCATGGCCGGATGAAGCAGCGCGCTGTACCAGTGCGGAAAAATCCCCCTCGCCCGAATGCCGTCGCGAATCGCCTTCATCTCCAGGAGCACCACCGGGAAAAAGCGGATCAGAATGCAAATCATCACGGTAATCGGCCGCGGGACTGACATCCGCTCCAGAACGCACATGATGCTGCCTGGGGGCGAGTACATCAGCGTCGCCCCGATCATGACCAGCGGCATCATTCTGGCAAACGAATAAAAGACAAGCTTCATCGTCCCGAGCGTCTCTGGCATGGCAAAGGAAACAGCCAGAGACAGCACATAGACGAGAAGAAAGGGAAGCACTTTTCTGGACAGCCGATTTAAGACCAAGTACACTACACTTAAAGCAAGCATCATATGTACCTGCAGGTCGTCCTTGATGAGTATGGTCAGGATGCTCGCCAGAAGGAGCACCAGCAGGTGTGTCTTTGGACCTGGCTGTCTCATGCCAGCTTGGCCTTTTTCACATGCTTTTTGAACAGCATGTTTCCGATCATGACACCGACAAGTCCGCCCGCTGCCGAGATCAGGCACATCGTGATCGCCATGCTCGGAGTCCCGTAGTAGTACAGCATTTCATCCAGAGCCACTTTGGAGTAGCTTTTGGACAGAATCGCAATGTACTCGTCGCGGAAGAACATGAGCGGAACCATCCCGCACATCGAGTAGCCGACATAGAACAGCGCATAGGCGATGGCACTGCGCAAAGTGCTTTTATAGCCTTCCTGCCCCCACAAAACCAGCTCGCAAATGATGCCCATAACGCCGAGCACCAGCAGGAAATACGCGTATCCGTAAGCAACAAAATACAGGCCCGTAATGATAGAGGATAAGAACAGTACGCCCCGTTTGTTGATTTTGTTCGCCATGACCACATAGAGCGGGCCGTTGAGCAGAGCGGTAATCCCGCCGACAATCAGGTAAGAGGCGAAGGTAAACATCGGGCAAAACGTAATGATGATGAGCATGACCACATTGAAGATGGCAAGTGTGATGAAGTCCCGCAACGTCCATCTGTTTTGCAGGGGTGAGAGTTGAGCTTCCATGATCGTTCCTCCTTATGTCCAATGGGAAACATGTTGAGAACTGCAAATGAGATTAATTTTCATTCGCAGTGACATGCTTTCATTTTATTTTTATCCAACCGGGAGGGTCAATGAGTTGGACGCAGGTGCGTCTTTTCGTGGCATGTTTTCGTCCGATCACGGTATTGGGAGGTGAAAGCAGATGAAGGATCTTGTGAGAGAACTGCATGTGCCTTGCTTGATGCAATGCGGTTTTTTCCGGGATGACAGCAAGACGCCCTACAGTCAGGCAGGTACGTGCTTTTCCGTCTCGCCCGACAAAGGCTCCGGGCATTACTGGACGTATTCCAGAGAAAACCTGTTTGCCATCTCGATTCTCGATTTCGTCTTCTATGAAGATTTGTTCCTGGAATTCCAGCAGCCGAAATATTTGAGCCTGAACTACTACGATTCCGTCTCGGGCGAAGAACTGCACCCGTACAAGCGCTTGTCCTCGGGGTGCATCCGGGTGCATTTTGGCTGCAACAATGTGTATCGGGCGCGCTACCATAAAAATATCCCGATCCGCTCGACGGGGATCGAGATTACACCGGAATACTACGAGGATTATTTGAAAGCAAAGTACCCGGACGAGTATACGGACCCGCGCTCGTCTTTTCTCAGCGTGGACGGACTGACGAATTTTCCCGAGCTCGTCTTCTTGTTCCGGCAGATCAGACAGTTTCGCGGCACCGGCATCGCAGCCAGGCTGTACTACGAGGGCAAGGTTGCAGAGGCTGTCTCGCTCATCGTCGAAAAAGCCCGGCAGCAAAAAAAGACCTATCCGAGCAAATACGTATCTAAGGCGGATTTGGACAGTCTGCAAGCTGTGACTGCCTATATCGACGACCACTTTGCCGAGGAAATCCACCTGGAGACCCTGGCCCGGATTGCCTGCATGGGGACGACCAAGCTCAAAGGCACGTTCAAGCTCGTCTACAAATGCACGATTACCGAATATATTCAGAACAAGCGGATGAGCCGGGCGGAGCAGTTGCTCAGCAGCACGGACATGCCGATCAACCAGATCGCGCAGCTTGTCGGCTATCACAACCCCAGTCGGTTCTCCGAGCTGTTTCGCAAAATTACCGGGATGCTGCCGAACGAATACCGGAGATACAGCCATACGCTCTTGTAAGCCAGCGTTTTGGGATACTCCATGCCGACAGGGACAAAAAAGCTGTAGCCGCTCACACGTCGACTACAGCTTTTTTTGTTTAATTCAGGCGCTGAATGTCGTAGCCTTTTTCTTTCAACTGGTCGAGAACCATGCCTTCGAGCGCATAATGGGCAGAGCCAATCACGATAAAAGAAGTGTGCTCTCCTTCCTGCTCCAGAAGCTGGACCAGCTTGCTTGCCATGTTGCGGTCCCGTTCTCCTAGCAGGCGCTGGTTCACTTCGCCGGCCCCGAACTGACCGTAGGCTGTCAAGGTGTTGGTCAGCCCTTCCAGATCGCCTTCCACCCAGTCGCGCTGCATGTCTCGCAAAATTTTTCCCTGGTCCGCCAGCGGTTGTTCGCCGGAGAGGATGCTGTCCAGCATCGTGTTCAGTTCTTTTTCCTGCTGCTCAGCTGGTACGTTGGAAAGCAAGTCCGTTTGCAGCTTGATGCCTTCCAGTTCATGGATTGGCTTGTCTATCAGCATCGCTTTGGTCAGGAAGTAGCTGTCAATGCCCGTAATCAGACTAACCTCCCTGTCTTCGGCTGAATCGGAGACGTAGCCGAATGTCGGCAGCGACAGCGTAACGGCAAACGGCTTCATCGTATCAAAGGAATTCTCCGGCAGCCCCAGGCTTGCCAGCACCTTTTGCAGCTTGCTGTACGTCTCGGCAGATACGTGGTCCTTCAATGACGTTCCGTCGCTGTACATCATTTTTTCAGTCATGTAGTCCATGTCGCCGCCAACGATGTCCGCCTCGACCCACAGGTCGTCCGATGCCTCGAAGGCGTCGCGGATGCTTTTTTTCAGCGGGTACATGTCCGTAGTCCCGATGTGAACGGAGCCGAGCAAGTACAGCGTGTTTTTGCCGTTCGTCACCTTCCACATCAGACCTGCAGCACCACTGCCCGCTGTATCGTAGGCAAACTCGACAACCCGGCTTGCGAGCACCACAGCCTGTTCAACCGTCGCGGGCTGCTGCAGGGCCAGACCTGCACCCGTTCCTTGCACCAAACCTTTTTTCTGCAAGTAGGTCAAAGGGTCTTGTCCCGTCAGTTCAAATGCGGCAGGCAGCTCGTACTGGGCCAAAAGCTTGTACAAAGTGGTCATGACCGTTTCACGGGTAATGACTTTCTCTTGAGGAATCGACACAGCCGCTGCTTTTTTTTGCAAGCCAAGCGAGTCGAGCTTTTTTTCCGTCGCCTTCATCAACTCGGCAAACCGATCAGCAGAGATCGGCTGCAAAAACGCTTCGTCCTGGTACCATTTCAACGGGAAAATCCCGTATTTCTCGCCTTCGTTCAAGGTCGACACAGCCCATGGGCTGACGCTTGGAGTGGACAGAGGCGTATTGGCATAAACCGGATAGACTTGTCCCAACAAAATGGACAAGCTCAACACTCCTGCTCCGGCCCAACGGAAAAACTTGCTCCATCGCTTCTTTTTGTTCATCAAAAGGACTCCTCTCATGCTGCCAAGCAGACTCGCTCGTTATTTTCTACCAATGGTAGATTATACCACAACGAAAAATGGCAAGTAACCAAATGTTAGATTCGGTTGACTTCATTTGCGTAATCCTTTCCCTTTTGCCTAGCGATTGCGGTTTCGGTAAAGCAAGTAGATGAAAAAAGGGGCGCCTACGCCCGCTGTAAAGACACCTGCCGGAATGTCGAGCGGTTGAAAAGGGTCCCGCTTCCTTATCCGCCTTGCAATGCGCATAAAAAAACACAGCCTTTGCAATAGCTGTGCGGTGGAGCCAAAACTTATTTGCTCTCGACAAACGTAATTTTGTTCATCAGCCGGCGAATTGCTTTTGGCAGCAAGTAAGCGGCGGGAAACGCCAGCGAAAAAGCCATCGGCCATGCCTTGAGCCAGCGTTCAAGCAACATGGAGTTGAAGCCGAAATTAATCAGCATCATGAAGAACGACAAAATACAGGACATGCCCAATGCCATCAAAAATGTAAAGAGAATGGCTTCGTATTTTTTCGGGATTTTCACACACAACACCTCGTTGAAATTTCTTGTTCTGCACAATGATTGCCCAGCTAATTATCGTAGCTTAAAGCAAAATAACGAAGCCGTCAACGCTGCAAGTGTCGAAATGGACAAGAAAAAACCTTTGCTGTGTCGCAAAGGCTTTTCCATAGCACTGCGCTTGTCATTCTCTCATTCGGCTGGCGACAGCTTCCGCCAAATCTGTCGTCAATTGCGGGACATGTGACTTCAGGATCGAGTTCACCATAGGGGCCTTCAAACCTTTTGCCGTAATGTCGAGAAACCCGGTCATTTTCGTGCGCGCTTCCCCCAACGCCTCGGCCTGGAAGTAGCCTTCTCCCGAAAAATTCTCGTTGATTCCGGTCAGGGTAAACTTCACTTCCGTCGGCTCGTTCCACTCGGTAATGTCCACCTGCAGGTTGATTTCTTTTTTCATAATCCCGATGTCTCCGGTAAACGTCCAGGTCACGCGCCGCTCATCGATCACTTCGTGGCTGATGTAGCCTGGCACGAGAGGAACCCAGTTCTCCAGTACGCTGACAAATTTCCAGACCGTCCCGATCGGCAGCGGCAGCTCAATATCGTGGATGCCTTGAGGCATGGTTGCTCATTCCTTTCCCCTGGTTGTTTCGGATGTCTCGTAATATGTATGGCTTTTGGGGGCAGGATATTTCGGGAAAATGTGTCGTTGTTTTTACACAAGCTGCTTCCGGTCGGGCTTGCCAAGGTCGGTGGTGTCGGTGATGCTGTTAATGAAATCTGGCGAGTTGCGGATGCAGTCATGTGGGGATCATTTGTGTTTGTATTGGTATCCTTCGGGTTTGAGCGATGCATGTACAGGCACAATTTTTCCGTCTATATCGGCATAAAAGTATCTGACATCAGGTTCGTCAGCAAAAATAACTTCTACACTAAAATTCGGAAGCTTTCCAAAAACGCCATTTAGACTAACGATTGCTTTCTCATCGATGTTTTCCTCCGTAATGAGGTAGTGGCGTACTTGATTTTCCAATCTTAACAATGTTCCTTGAACATATATGACTGGAGCAGAAATAAGGAGTAAGACCAGGAAAAGCATAATCATCGTTTTTTTGTTCATTTTCGTTATCACCCGTTGTAAAATGAAGCTTTTTTCCGAAACCGTTGCTCATTCCTTTCCCCTGCTTGTTTCGAAAATGTGTCGTCGTCTTAACACACGCTGCTTCCGATCGGGCTTGCCAAGGTCGGTAAGGTCGGTGTAGGCGATTCTGTTAATGAAATCTGGCGGAGGCTTGGGGGCGCAGCCATTTGGGGACTCATTTGTGTTTGTATTGGTATCCTTCGGGTTTAAGCGATACACCAATTGGTACTATTTTTCCGTTATTTTCGGTATAAAAGTATCTGACATCCGGCTCGTCAGCAAAAACAACTTCTACACTGAAATTCGGAAGCTTTCCAAAAACGCCATCTATACTCGCTATTGTTTGCTCATCGATGTTTTTCTCCGTAATGAGATAGTGGCGTACTTGATTTTCCAAGTTTAACAAAGTCACTTGAACATATATCACTGGAGCAGAAATAAGGAGTAAGCCCAGGAAAAGCATAATCATCGTTTTTTTGTTCATTTTCGTTATCCCCCAAGACGGTGCACCGCGAGCTGCCGAATTTGGTTGTAAAATGATGCTTCTAATCTCCTTAAAGAGTGAAGGCGATAATGGGCGCCCTACTATCGCTAGTCAACTTTATAGGAGGAATTTTTTATGGCATCTGATCGACCAAAATATCCTGGTACTAACACAGATATGAAGCCAGGAGACGTTTTGTACTCGAAAAAAAGCATTTCAACTTTTTTTGTTGGACACGTGGCAATTGTCGGACCAGACTACGATGTTATTCACGTTCATCCAAAAGGACCTGGGTTCATCGACAATATCGATTACTATGTAAGTCGGTTTGATGACGGTGATAAGATCCAAGTTCTTCGCCCTGGGAGAGGAGCTTCTAAAGCTGCTAATTGGGCAAAAAACCATATTCGTGATGTGAAGAAATATTACTTCAATATGGACTTGGATAATATCGAGCTTAGTTATTGTTCTAAGTTCATCTGGCACGCTTTTTACTATGGTTATGAGCTCGATATAACCGGTATGGGTCTTACCGATGGAAGTCGGGCAACCCATATTTATCCAAGTGATGTAAGAGATTCTGAGGAATTTGTATCAGTAGAAACTATTAAAGTTAATAAGTAATAAAGTCGAATAAAACCTCGCATTTGCGGGGTTTTTCCTCACTTTCAGCTTATCCAACTCAGTTATTTAGACAGACTATATCCGGTTCAGCCGTAATATAACTCTATATTTAAATTATACTCCAGACAAAGAAAAAATCCTCTTTTTACCACATAACACAAAAATATATTGATTTGTTAAAATGAGTTGCTTTTTCCCCCGAACATTTACCTAGAAGGTAGGATGGTGAGAAGAATGAATGACGAACTGCGAAAAGAAGAGTGCAGGAGACTAATAAAAAGGATTGCCTGGCGGTTGCAGTATCAAACAAAGAAGATTTCCACCCGAGAGCTTCCCATCATAGAAAATATATGTGGGCAAAATCAAATCTCATCTGTAGATTCTAAACTGTATGTAGAAGAAATGCTGATTTCCCTTCCAGCGAAAGCAAGATTCATTATCGAACAAGTCGTTATCAACGGGGTTCCCGAAAAAATCGTAGCGAATCATTTAGGAATATCCCAGCAAGGCGTAAACAAATACAAACGCAAATATTTAGGGCTGCTTCGGCGAAAATGGGAATCTACCTCGTAAGATTGCAGACCTCTTCCGAAATGGAGGCAGCCAGGCAAACACAAAACAAAAAGAAAACGCTTGGAGTGGAACGGTTCCCCAAGCGTTTTCGTATTTTCAGCACGCCTCTTTTAGCCTGCCTGTATGTTTTAGAAGCGGCTATTGCTTCCCAAGAAAGCCTTCCTTGAAAATGTTGAGCAAATAGTCCAGCGTAATCGGATCACTGTAGGTAGCAGCTTCTGTGTCAATGACGATCACATGGTTGTTTTTCACAGCCGGGATATTTTTCCACGTCTCTGAGTTCAGGAACGCATTTTCAGCACCCTTTCGCTGGCTGAGTACGATGTAGTCTCCGGCATACTCCGGGATCACTTCCAGGGAAAGCATGTAGTAGCCGGGGCCGAGTGCGTCTTTCTTCACTTTTTCCGGCATGGCGAGGCCCATTGCCTGGTACAGAATCTCGGTTCCGCGCGCCCAGTTGTTTCCGAATACGTAGAAGTCTTTGGCGTCGTGCTCGAAGACGGAGACGGTCTTCTCCTTGCCGATTTTTGCCTTGATCTCTTCTCCGGCAGCTTGCGCCCGCTTCGTGAAATCGTCGATCCACGCTTGCGCTTCCGCTTCCTTGTTCAGCAGCTTGCCGATCTCGCGCTGCTGCGCCAAATAGTCCAGCTTGCCCCACGTGTAGACAACGGTTGGCGCGATCTCCTTCAATTTATCCAGGTTTTTCATCCAGGACCCGGCAATAATCAGGTCGGGCTGGAGCGCAAGAATTTTTTCCAGCGTCTCATCGGATACCGTCTCTACATCTTTTACTTTGTCGGTGAAAAGCGGGTTCTTTTTCGTCCACTCATCGACTCCGACCAGTGTTCCGCCCAACGAAAGAACGTTCGGCGCATTTGTCAAACCGACGATTCGCTTCGGATTGGCCGGAGCCTCGACAGGTCCGTTTTCAGACTGGTATGTAATCGTTTCAGGCTTTGCTTCCTGCGTTGCACCGTTGTTCCCGGCAGCGTTCTCCGTTGGCACTGTAGCATTGCCACAGGCGCTCAGCAGCAGCACGAGTGACATCATAATGGAAGGGAGCCACTTTTTCATATTGCATTCTCCTTTTGACAGAGTGAAAAACAACAAGTGATAATGATAATCATTTCTAAACAATTACATACTATAAACCGTTCTCTATTTCCTGTCAATACGGGCAAGACAACAAGCGGATCGCCTTCCTCGATTTTGTGTTCCCCCGTGGCTGAGCAAGCTGGAAATAGCAAAAAGCTTCCCACGCATCAGGAGGGAAGCTTTTTTGCCACGCTATTGTTTTACGACAGCTTTACAAGGCTGTAGTTTTTCTTGCCTTTGCGGATAATGATGAAACGTCCGCCAATCGCCAGATCAGGCGTTACTACCAGATCCAGCTCGCTCACACGCTCGCCGTTCATGGAAATCGCGCCTTTGGTAATGTCCTCGCGCGCCTGGCGCTTGGACGGCTCGATGCCCAGCTCGACGAGCCAGTCCACGATGTTTTTCGCTTCTTTTGTCGCTTCGTAGGTCGGCATTTCCTTGAAGCCTTGCTCGATCTCATCGGCGGTAAGCGATTTGATGTCGCCCGTGAAGAGAGCGGCTGTGATGCGCTTGGCCTGCTCCAGCAGCTCTTCGCCGTGCACGAATCGGGTCATTTCCTCTGCGAGCGTTTTTTGCGCTTCACGTTTATGCGGCTCCGTCTCGACTTTTACCGCGAGCTCGTCGATTTGCTCTTTGGTCAGGAACGTAAAGTATTTCAAGTATTTAATGACGTCGCGGTCGTCGGTGTTCGCCCAGAACTGGTAAAATTCGAACGGCGTCGTTTTGTTCGGATCGAGCCAGACGGCACCGCCTGCTGTTTTCCCAAACTTCGTTCCGTCTGCCTTCAGCATGAGCGGAATCGTCAGGCCAAACGCTTTTGCCTCGGGACCCTCTTTTTTGCGAATCAGATCAAGACCGCTTGTAATGTTGCCCCATTGGTCGGAGCCGCCAATTTGCAGCTGGACGTCCTCGTGTCTGTACAGATGCAGGAAGTCGAGCGCCTGCAGGATTTGGTAGGAAAACTCGGTGAAGGAAATGCCGCTCTCCAGTCTGCTTGCCACGACATCCTTGGCGAGCATCGCGTTGATGCTGAAGTTTTTCCCGTAATCGCGCAAAAATTCGATCACGTTGATTTTATGTGTCCAGTCGTAGTTGTTGACCAATCGGATCTGGTTGTCGCCTTCTGTGATGAACAGCTTTTTCATTTGCGCGGTGAGAGCCTCTACGTTGGCCTGCACCTGCTCCAGGGATTGCAGCGAACGCTCGGACTGACGGCCGCTCGGATCGCCAATCGTCCCTGTCGCGCCCCCGATCAAAATAACCGGACGATGCCCCGCAAGCTGGAAGCGTTTCAGCACGATAAAAGGGATCAGGTGCCCGATGTGCATGCTGTCTCCCGTCGGGTCGACGCCACAGTACAACGAGATCGATTTTTGCTCCGTCAATTCACGGAGCCCTTCGGCGTCTGTTTGTTGGTTAATGGCCCCGCGCCATTCGAGTTCGTCAATAATGTTCACAGCCAATTCACTCCCTTAGGTTCGTCAATCTCTCCTATACCGAATCAACGTTGCGTGTGACAACAAAAAATCGCCCCTTGTCTATTGTAGACACAGGGACGATTGTATAACCGCGTTACCACCCAGATTGCACCAATGGTCGCTCCATCTTCCGGACGCCATTCATGCCACTCTCGGCGAGATATCGTTCGCCATTCCGCTCAGCATTACCCGAGATACTCCAGAGTTGTAATTCGCGGGCTTGGTGTGTACCGGGTTCCATCCACCCCCGGCTTTCTGGGACAGGGACCAAGCTGCTACTGGGCTCTTTCAACGTATGTCGCGTATAAGATTACAGACAGTATAGTGAATTGGAGAGGCGGTGTCAACTGGCAGTTTGCCCTCGCAGCCCCTGCTGTTCTGTCGGCAGGAAAAAAATGTGGTTGCGGTTGTTTGACTCATAGATGAAATCTTTCAAGCTTTTGCTTGTGTACACGGAAAAATCGCCCGCGATAGCAAGCTTTGCCTTGTACGTGACGAACTTTTGCAGAATTTCTCCTTCGACTACCATCGCAAAATACGGCCCGGATCGTCTTGCGGCAAACAAAAAATCGCTCTCTCGCAATATTCGCAGAACGACCAAGTAATTTCCGTTCCCACTTGCAACTCTCCCCCAATAAATCGCCGGAAGCATATTTATTTCATCTTTATTTACGGGTATGATAATAGAAAAAAAGAAAGAGGCTGTTTTATGGATTCAACCTATTCATCCAGATCTGCATCCAAAACAAAAATGCTCATCATTCATGCTCTTTTTATCGCTTTTACCCTTGCAGCCACCATGTTCATCAACATCCGTCTCCCGTTCATGGGCAACGGTGGCCTGATTCACCTTGGTAACGTGCCTCTGTTCATTGCCGCTTTCGTGTACGGCAGAAAAGCAGGAGCGATTGCAGGTGCCTTCGGGATGGGCCTGTTCGATCTGATTTCCGGCTGGACGGTATGGGCACCGTTTACCTTCGTCATTGTCGGGGCCATGGGCTATGTCGCTGGTCTCATCGCGGAAAGAATGCCGGGCAAACGCGTCCTTGCCTATTCTCTCGCTATCGCTTGCGCCCTGCTGATTAAAATCGTGGGCTACTACTTCGCGGAAGTGATTCTGTACAGCAACTGGATTCTGCCGTTTGGCTCGATTCCGGGGAACTTCCTCCAGGTCGTCGTTGCTGGAATCATCGTGCTGCCGCTGGTAGGACGCCTGAAAAAAATTGTCGGGCAAGGATAAGGGAGAACCATGCTTTTTTGCACAGTTTGCGCAGAAGTGCTACGTATGACGCACTTCGGCAGGCTGTAACGATCAAAATCGCTCAGGAGATGCTGATTCCTGGGCGATTTTTTTCGCTTGCACTTTATATAGAAAAGTGTGCTATACAAGGCAGATTACAGCTGCCAGGTGGGTCAATTCCAAACTGGCGAGGGTGCGACAAAAATAAAGTCGGCGTTGACACAACTTTAGACATTTTCTCGAAGGAAAATATCCACTTGTTTAACAAATTCCGCAAGTGTATTCGCTCCCGAATCATAACTCGAATTGGAAACGAGTATACAGCTGACACTATAACCGAATTTTTCAAAACTATAATGATATGCGTTAATGGGCGGGTATATGTCTGCGTAATAAGCTTTTAGATCATTATCAGGTGAATTATATCTGGCATTACTATAATAAATACTGTGTTGCCATTGTTCATGTTGGACACCGAGTCTTTTACTTACACTCATGAGAATGATTGTTCCGTTTGATTTATTTTTATAGATATAGTTTTTCTGTCTTCCAAATATGGAGGTATCTGCATCTTCCTGCTGATCTCCTAAAATACTGTCTGGAGCAGTTAATATGTTCTCATTACCTTGTAACAACTCTTCAAATCCTATTGGCTTAAATTTTTCATCGAACTTATTAGTAATAGTAACCAAATCTTTTCTCTCATCATCTGAAAGATAAGCGCCATGTACATTCTCAGCATAAGAAAATACATTTTGAGAAAATCCACCGATCAAAAAAGCTAATAGATAACTACCGAATAGGAGTACTATTTTAGACTTCCTCATTCAAATAACCACCTCTTTGTCGTGATAAGACCCTCTGACTAAATACGCATAAAGAGAAAATATTAAGTAAATCTAATTCAAAAATCTGTTTTATACCATTAAATACATATTATTACATAGTTGGTTGAAAAATAACACACTTTCCTGTTCGATCAATAATCTAGTTGTCGCAATAGTGTTAAAAATATTCGTTACTCTGTGGTGATATACTTCCCAACTGCTTAGTAATCCGTCGACACGTCCACTTTTCCTCAACCCGCAAACGAAGTGCTTCGATTTTCACGAATTCTTGTTATGATTAAAGCTTCTGTCCTTTGGTTGCCATAAAAATGCCCCCCTAGAAGTCATCGGATTTCCCTATGGATTTCCAATCTCTATTCTAAAGGGTGCACTCAGCAGTCGAACTGGAGTTTTCGGAATACAAAAACACAAAAAACCCTTGGGAACCAAGGGTTTAAATTCTTTCATATGGTGGAGCATAGCGGGATCGAACCGCTGACCTCTACACTGCCAGTGTAGCGCTCTCCCAGCTGAGCTAATGCCCCATTATGTACTCGATAGCAAGTTACCGCCTCAGTGACTTAAGTATAGCACACCTTTCTTTTACAATGCAAGCGAAAAAAACGGAAAAAGTTTGGCTGTACTGTCCCACATTCGGCGGTGAGTGGAGTCGCCCCAGACATCCCTCCTTCATCAAAAAAGGTGCCTCCTGATCGAATAATCGACCATGGAGGCACCTTTCCTTCTATCATCGGAATAAGATGCTAGAAAATCTATTCCGTTCTTGCTTATCGCACCGTCACCACAATCGGCGTTTTCTTGCCGCCGTAGCTGACGTAAATCGTCGCTTTACCCGACCCTGTCGCCTTGATGACACCGTCTTTCACGTCTGCAACCAAGAGGCGCGAAGTGGTCCACAGGGCTGGCTTCGTGACGTCTGCCTCAGAGCCGTCTGTGTAGGTTGCGATGGCCTTGACTTGCTTCGTTTCGCCCTTGTTCATGACGATCTGGACGACATCTGTTTTCAAATACTTCAACGTATCGACATCGACAGGGATGGAGACGCTCTTGTCGTTGTATTTGGCTGTGATCGTGGACTTTCCGTAGGCAAGCCCTTTGACCAAGCCCTTGGAAACGTCCGCTACCTTGTAGTTGCTCGTCTTCCAGTCAGCAAGGCTGGTGACGTCCATGGTGCGTCCGTCTGACAAAGTGGCGGTCAGCTTGATTTGCACACTGCTGCCATTCGATTTCAGGCTGACAAAGCGCTTGTCCGCCTCCAGCTTGGTGACGATTCCCACTTCCACCGGAAGGGTCACAGACTTGCCGCCGTATTTGAAGGTGATGGTGGCGCGGCCGTTGGCAATACCTCGTACTTTGCCGTTTTCCACATCGGCTACCTTCAGGTTGGACGAGGTCCATTCGGCGGTTTGGGACACGTCAACGGTTGCGCCCGAGCTGTCTGTCGCCTTCAACTCAACGGCCACGGTATCATTGACGTTCATAATCACCAGGCGCGGATTGACGGTCAAAGTTTGCGCCTGATCGACCTCGACAGAGATCGTCACGCTTTTGCCTTCAAACGTACCTGTAATTGTGGCTTTTCCGGAACCGACAGCGGTAATTTTACCCGCGTTCACTTCGGCTACCGCACCGGAGGAAGTGGTCCATGTCGCCTGGTCATTGATGTTGTTCTTGACTGTCCCGTCCGCGTAGGTGGCGGTCAGCTTGACTTCCTGGCTGGCGCCTTTGCTCAGGACCAGCGACTTTTTGTCCACGGTCAGCGATTGCAGTACGCCGATGGATACCGGAATGTTGATCGTGCGTGTTCCATAAGTCGCTGTGATGGTTGCAGACCCGGTAGATACGCCTGTTACCAATCCCTGACGCACAGTGGCAACTGCCGGAGCGCTGGACGTCCAGGTCACTTTTTGCGTCACATCTTCGCTTGTACCGTCAGGGAAAGCAGCCGTTACGGTTACTTGCTTGACATCTCCTGCCTGGATCGCGACTTTGGCCGGGTTGGCGGTCAAGCTTTGCGGCACATCCACGTCCACGACCAGCGTAGCTGTCTTCCCGCCGTATTTGGCCGTCAAGGTCGCTGTCCCTGCTTTGTAGGCGGTAATGGTTTTCCCGCTGGCAAACACGATATCCGGGTGATCTGAGGACCATTCCAGCTTGTCGGTCAGATTCTCGCTCTGTCCGTCGGCAAAAAAGGCTTTCACAATGACGTTGTTGCCGTTTGGCGCACTTCCGATTTCCACGCTTTTGCCGCTTGCCATCGTCAGGTAGGACGGGATGATGTCCAGCGAGCGCGGCACTTCTACATCCACCAGAATTTGTACCGTCTTGTTGCTGTATTTGGCGGTGATGATGGCTTCGCCTGAAGCAACAGCATGAATTTTTCCGTTGCTGTAGTACGCAACGTCTTCGCGGTTCGAAGACCACTCTGCCTTGTCATTGACTTCTACAGGCGTAGTCGAGTTGACATAGGTGGCTTCCAGCTTCACCGGCTTGTCTTCTCCCACCTTCAAAAATACGCTCTGGGGAGTCGCTACCAGTCGTTGCGTATTGTCGACATCAACCTTGATCGTTGCCGTCTTGGTGCCGTATTTGGCGGTGATGGTAGCCGAGCCCGGACTGTATGCCGTGATCGTCCCTTTCAGCGCATCGGCTACGGCCGGATTGTCCGAAGACCATTCGGCTTTTGCTGCTACATCGTTATCCTCTGGAGTGTCATCCGGGAAGATCGCTAGCAGTTTGATTGTTTCCGAGCTTGTCGCAGCGTTTCCGAGAAGCAGGGACACTTGTGTCTTGCTCGGAATGAGACGGTGAGCGATTTCCACGCTGACCTGTACGCTCGTCGTCTGGCTGCCGTACTTGGCCGTAACGGTTGCCGTACCGGAGCTCAAGCCTCTGATCTTGCCGTTGATGACGGTCGCAACTGCCGGGTTGTCGATGGACCAGTCGGCTTTTTCTGTGACGTTTTCAGGTCCGCCTTCGCTGTAGTAAGCAGTCAATTCAACTGTTTTCTCTTCCCCGATCCGGGTGTTGACGGACTGCTGATTCAGCGACAGCGCCTTTACCTTTTTGGTGACGGTTACATTGACGATTGCGGTCTTGCCCATGTATTCCGCAGTAACTACGGCGTTTCCGACCGCCTTGGCTGTGATTTGTCCCGAGTAGACGTTAATCACCTTGCCCTGATCCGGGCTTTGCCAATTCGTCTTCACCGTAACATCTTCCGTTTTCCCGCTCTCATAGATGGCCGTCGCCCCCAGGGAGACAGTATCGCCCAACTCTAGCGTTACCTCGTTTTTGGTCAGTACCAGGCGATTGATGACTTCTGCAGCCAGTCCAATTCCTGCGCTCCCGGTTCCCACAAATAGCAGGATGGCCAGAAACAAGAGCATCGTTTTTTTCCAGAACATTGCCAGCCTCCCTCGCAAGTATGAAATTTGCTGTTTTTCGAAACCATCTCACCCTTACTATATCGGCATTTTTCAGAGATAATTTACCAGTTTTTTATGTCGGTCATGTGTCGAGACGTGTAACTTGCCACCTGCTGCAACGTCAAAATAAAGAGAATGATCGAGTATTAACTCGAAAAAGCAAGACGAGGGAGCACGGAGAGAATGAATAAGAGAAGAAAACGGATGCGGAATTTTTTTCCGCGAAAAGGGCTGCAAGCGCTCGCCGTCGTCGTTCTGCTCGGCGGACTCTGGGTGGGCTATCATTGGCAGCGAATTGAGCAAACCGCCGGACAGGCTGTCCCCCGCCACGCCGATGTCGGCATCGTGCTGGGTGCTGCCGTCTGGGGAGAAAGTCCGGGTCCCGCGCTGCGCGAGCGACTGGAGCAAGCTGTCCGGCTCTATCAGGATGGCTATGTGTCTACCTTGCTTGTTACAGGCGGGCTGGGCGAAGGAAAAACGAAAACAGAAGCAGAGGTCAGCCGGGACTATCTGGTTGCCCACGGCATCCCGGCAGAGCACATTCTCCTGGAGGACAAATCCACCAGTACATACGAAAACCTGCTGTACGGCCAGCAGGCTTTCGACGACTATCGTATGCACCATGTGTTGATTATCAGCCACGACTACCATTTGGCCCGCGCGATGACCATGGCCGAATCGCTTGGGTGGAACGCCTCTGCCGTCGGCGTCCGGTCGCAGGTCCTGTTCGGGCCGTACCACCGGGGCAGGGAGGTACTCGCGCTCACCTACTGGGAAGTCTCGCAGTTTCTCTCGCTAGCTGCCCGCTCGCTGATTCTGGCGGCGGATTTCGTAGACGTCCACGAAGTGGCGAATCCGCTCCATGATCCGCGCCGCCTTGGTCTGCTCAATCCGGTTGCCATTTGAGATGGACAGATGCTCCTGCAGTTCCTCCAGCGAGTAGTTCGAGGTAAACAGCGTCGGCAAATGGTTGTTCGCCCGCTGGTTCAAAATAACGCCCAAAATCTCGTCCCGAACCCACGGCGTCAGGTTTTCCGCCCCGATGTCGTCGAGGATGAGGACAGGGACTTCCTTGAGCAGCTCCAGCTTCCCTGCGTACGATTGGTCCGAGATCGAATCTTTCATCTCGCGGATAAAATCGGGAACATAGACTAGCAGGGAAGCGACATTGCGCTCGGACAGCTCGCGGCCGATCGCTCCCATGATGTAGCTTTTCCCGACGCCAAACGGGCCGTGAAAATACAGCCCCTTGACCCGCTCGCCCGTACCTACCTTTTCACAAAAACGGATCGCCGCCTCCACCGAGGCCATATTGTCCGCGTCGATGACCATCCGTTCAAAGCTCGCGTTCATCGTCTCTTCGGATACATAGTAGCTGCGCATCAGGCGGCGGCGACGCACCTCTTCCTCATGCGCAAGCTGCTTGGAACAGGGCGTAATCGAGCTGACGATGTTGCCGTGAGCCACCTCAAGCCGGGTGCTGTGCCCCTTGACCAGGTTCGGACACTCTGCAAGGCCGGGACAGCGCTCGCACCAATACTGCTCCTTGACTGCCGTATAAATGCTGGAGAGCGAGCGAAGGTAATCGTCTCGGGTCAATGCCGGGTGCTCCGCCTGAAAAGCTTTCAAATACGCGGACGAACGGAACATTTTATCCAGTTGCTGATCGGGTGTCAGCAGGTTGCGCGGGGTTCGCTTGGCAAGCTCCTGCATGAACGCGCTGATAGATTCCATATTTCCTCACTCCCCTTACTTCCGTTTTCGCAGTGCTTCCAGCCGCTTGTGCAATTCCGGAAAATCGTGAATGGACTGTCCCTTGGAAACGCCCGTCGCAGACTTTTCCTGCGACAACTGCCATTCCACCGAAGCAGGCAGCTTGTCCTGCAAAATCGCCCGGCCGTTTCGTCTTGCCGGAGTCGCTTCCTTCTTCGCTGTTTTTGCTTTTTCAGCCGATGGCGCCCGCTGCTCGGAACGCTCCACAATTTGCTTCACGGCTTCATCCACGGTGGCAATCCGCTTCGCCTTCCAACTGTCGCGAATTGTCTCCATGTACGCTTTCGGCAGCTCCATCTGCTTGCTCGCGAGCGTGTGCAAAAGCAGCGCATTCACGACTTCCGGCGGCAAGCCGTCTGCAAACACCAATGTCTCCGCACGCTCCAGATACACCTTGCTCACGCGGCCGCCCACGACCTTTTCCAATAGCGCCAGTGGAGAAAGCAATCGGCAGGCGCGCACAAACGCTTCGCTGCCCGGTTCAGGCAGTCTGCCCGGTCCCCAGTCGTCATCCAGCGCGGTTGGAGCAGAATCGCTTCGATACAGCTTCCCTTCCGTGTAGCGCTGCATGAGCCGTTTGCGAAGCACCTCTCCGTCCAGACTGCGGTCCGCCTTGTACAGTGTCCAGTCGCGCAGTTCCTGGCCCATCCCCCAGCTGTCCAACTGATAAAAATGGCAGAGCGAAAACAACAGCTCCATGCTTTTGCCTTCCAGCACTTTGGCGGCATCCGCGTTGTCCGGCAAGTACAGCCGCAAAGACGACACGCTCAGCGAGTGAGTCACCTGTGCTTCGAAGCTGGACTTCAGCGCGGCCTGCGGCAAGCTTGTCTCCATCTCGCTCAAAAAGCGCTCGCGCTCCGAGCCTTTTTTCACTTCCAGCTCGGACGGTTTCAACGATTGGAAAACTTCATGAAAATCTTTGGTGATATTTTCCACCACCGAATATTCCTCTGCCAGCTTGCTGCCCAGGACATCTGCATACTGCTGCCGCAGTTGGGCGTAGCGAACGTTTTCGATTTTGTTGAGCAGCATCAGCGAGAGGACGTAGTCAGCAAAAAACTCTCCGGGCGCAAGCGGAGGTTTCAGCAAATACTCGTAGTAGTAATCGCGCTGCTGGTTTTCCCGACGGCGCACTTCGACAAGTCCGATGGCCTCCAGACGTTCACGCGCATCCAGCAAACGATCCAGGGACAGCGAAGACGCGAGCATAAGACTGCGATGGGTTCCTTCCGCTGAGGCTCCGCTCGCTTCCTGCACGCTGTGGACAAGCATTTGGTAGAGGGCGTACGATTCGACGCCAATGATCGGCAAGTACAACTGCGTGACAAAGCCCATTTCCGAAAAGCTGAGAGGTCTTGCCAGCCGCACCAGATAGCGATCTTTTGGCAACAATTCGTTCCAGACTAAACGGCGCATCAGACTCTTTCCTTCCTGACAAAATTCGATTCTATTATTATAGCATGGCAAACGGATGGGCGTAGAAAAATAACTGGAAAGCAAAATAGCCCCGGCGAAATTCGCAAGAGCGTGAGGAAAGTCCCTATGTAATTTTTCTCTTACTCGTTTGACACCGAAGACTGGCTGCCCCTCGCTTGCGCCAGAAGCTCCTCCAGCTCTTTCATGAATACATTAATATCTTTGAATTGGCGATAAACGGAGGCAAAACGGACATAAGCGACTTCATCGACGTGATACAAACGCTCCATGACCTTTTCTCCAACATCGTTGCTCTGAATCTCCGCCTGGCCGCAGCTGCGCAGCTCTTTTTCAATGTCGTTCACCACGTTTTCCAGCACTTCCAAAGGAACAGGCCGCTTCTCACAGGCGCGCACCAGACCGCGCATCACCTTTTCCCGGCTGAACTCCTCGCGGGTGCCGTCTTTTTTCACGATCAAAAGCGGCGTTTCCTCGACCACTTCAAATGTAGTAAAACGTCGTTCGCACGATTCGCATTCCCGGCGGCGACGGATCGATTTATTATTGTTAAACGGACGCGAATCCAGGACTTTAGTCCCATTATATTCACAAAATGGACAGCGCATTTCAGCTTCAACTCCAATATTGACAATACATGTCTACAGTGTCCCTCATATTCCGGTCAGAAGTCAAGTCAATCCTTGTACCTATTTAAAGCATCCGTCGATTGGAGTACAATATGGATACTGTTGGAGGGATTGTAATGCGCTTAGTTTCTTTACGACAAGTCCAGCCGGGAATGAAGCTCGGCCGTACCGTTTTCACTGAAGACGGCAAAGTGCTGCTTGGCACCGGTATGCAACTGACCGAGCGTTTGATTTCCGGTCTTCAACGATCCGGTATCGACGCCATTTATATTGACGATCCGCGTACGGAAGACATTGTGGTGGAGGACGTCATTCGCCCGCAGACCAGACAGGTTGCCGTGGAAGTCATTGAAAAGACGATCAAACAGATCACCAATTCGAACAAGCTCGCCCGCAAAATCTCCTTGAAAGAAATGGGCCTGCATTTTCAGCAAGCTTTCAGCTCCATTTTGGATGACCTGATGCAAAACGAGCAGATGGTCGGGCACCTGACTACGATCTCTTCCCACTCCCCATCCCTGTACCATCATTCAGTCAACGTGTCGGTACTCGCAACGGCAGTCGGCATGTCGCTCGGCTACAACCGAACCCAACTGATGAACCTTGGCATCGGGGCGATGCTGCACGATATTGGCAAGGTCAGTTTGCCGGAAGAGCTTTTGCAGAAAAAAGAGCGCTGGAATGCCGAAGAGCAAGAGCTGGCAAAACAGCATACAACGCTTGGTTTCAACCTGCTTCGCAAGCAGCCGGACATTTCCCTGTTGTCTGCACACATCTGTCTGCAGCACCACGAACGGCTGAACGGGAGCGGCTATCCACAGGGCCTGGTCGGGAAGCAGATTCATGAGTTCGCCCAGATCGTCGGCCTTTGCGATATTTATGACTCATTGACCTCTCCGCGTCCGTGGCGCAAGCGCTACATGCCACAGGATGCTGTCGAATACTTGCTCGGTTCCGGGGGCCACCTCTTCGAACTGCATCTGGTGAACGCCTTTATCAAGCACATCGCGATTTTTCCAATCGGAAGCAGCGTTGTCCTCAATACGGGCGAGACAGGGGTAGTCAGTCGCGTTGACCCGGACTATACCCATCGGCCGACGGTTCGCATCTTGAAGGACGGTCGTGGCAACGATGTCGTCACTCCGTACGATCTCAACCTGAAGGAAAACATCAAGCTGTTTATCGTCGGCTTTGAAGACGATCAATTGTTCAACTTAAATACCTTGTCTGAAGCTTCTTCCTGAATGAACAAGACAGTGTGAAAAATCCGGCTTCGCCTTTTCGACGGCGAAGCTTTTTTTTGCGGAAAGAAGGTCAACACGACAAAAACCCCTTTGCCTTTTGGAGCGGGCAAAGGGGTTTGATTCATCCGGTTTAGTTGACGCCAGCCGCAGTTGCTTCTTTTGCCTTTGGCTGGTTGTACATTTCCGATACGTGGCGAACCAGGTCGACGACGCGGCAGGAGTAGCCCCACTCGTTGTCGTACCAAGCGATGACTTTCACCTGGTTGGTTCCCATGACCATCGTGGACAGACCGTCGACGATGGAGGAGTTGTCGTTGCCGTTGAAGTCGCTGGATACGAGCGGCTCATCGCAAAATTCGAGGTAGCCTTTCATGCTGCCTTCGCTCGCTTCGCGCAGCACGCGGTTTACTTCTTCGACGGTTACAGGCTTTTTCGTGTTGATAACGAGGTCCACAACCGATACATTCGGTGTCGGAACACGTAGCGAAAAGCCGTTCAGCTTGCCGTTCAGCTCAGGCAATACTTTGCCTACCGCACGGGCAGCACCAGTAGTAGTCGGGATGATGGACTCACCAGCGGCACGCGCGCGACGCAGGTCTTTGTGCGGGTTGTCGATGTTTACCTGATCGTTCGTGATCGAGTGAATGGTTGTCATCAAGCCTTGCTCGATGCCGAACGCATCGTTGAGCACTTTTGCCACCGGAGCCAGGCAGTTCGTGGTGCAGGAAGCGTTGGACACGATATGGTGATTCGCATGGTCGTAGATGGAATCGTTTACACCCATGACGATGGTAACATCTTCTTCCTTGGCTGGAGCCGTGATGACCACTTTTTTCGCTCCGCTTTGCAGGTGCTTGCCAGCGCCTTCGCGATCCTTGAATTTGCCAGTCGCTTCCACGACGATTTCCACACCCAATTCGCCCCAAGGCAGCTTGAGCGGGTCACGGTCGGAAAGGACAACCGTCGCTTTGCCGTCTACGATGATTTTGTTGTCTTGCACTTCCACTTTATTTGGCAGGCGTCCATGAATCGTATCGTATTTCAGCAAGTGCGCAAGCGTCTCCGGAGGATAGCTGGCATTGATCGCTACGATTTCAATGTTGGGGTCCTGAATAGCGCGGCGGAATACCATGCGCCCAATACGGCCGAAACCATTAATACCAATTTTGATTGTCATAATTAGAAACCCCTTTCGTAATTGAGTTACGCTCATTCGTTACTTTCATTATAATAAGTATAACACAATTATCAATGTGTTTTACTAAAAAATAAATATTTGGACGATTCTCCCCTCCTATTGATTGTTCGGCTTTTTCATTAGTGTGCCCCAATCCATGACAAAAGCCGCTCTCCCTGCATGGAAAGCGGCTTTTACCTCAATTGGAAGTCATATATGCGCTTGTAACGGTCATGATAATAGAGGACTCGCTGCACGTATTGGCGCGTCTCTCCGAACGGAATGTCTGCAATCGTCTCGCGGTGCCCGCTCCATTGTTCGTTTTTTAGCCAGTCATTCACTTTTCCGGGACCGGCGTTGTAGGCGGCGATGGTTTTGATAAGATCGCCCTCGTAGCGGTTCAGCAAAAAGTTCAGGTACCACGTCCCGATCTCGATATTCATGACCGGATCGTACAGGTATTGCTCATTTTGCGGACGGAATTTCGCCTGTTGGACGATCCACTCCGCCGTATCCGGCATGATCTGCATCAAGCCGACCGCTCCCTTTTTCGAGACGCGGTCTTTGTGAAAGCCGCTCTCGGAACGGATGACGGCCAAAATCAGATAAGGGTCTACATTGTATTTGATCGCTGCTGTCACGATTTCCTGCTGATACTTGATGGGGTACATCCATTTCCACACCATAGGCGTGCCTTGCAGCAAAAAAACGCTCAGCAATACGAGCAGAATGAATGCTGCGCGTTTGCCTGGTCTCATGATCGCTGCTCCGACCTGATTGCAGCAAGAAGCGCATCCACCTGTCGCTCCGTCTCTTCCCGGGAAAAGGAGTTGTCGATCAAAAAGTCAGCCTGCAGCTTCTTCTGTTCGATGGGAAACTGGGCGCGCAACCGCTTTTTCGCCTGCTCTTCTTCCAGTTCGTCCCGCTCGATCATCCGCGCAAGCTGCATGTCGTACGGCGCGTAGACCACGACAATTTTATCGACCATATGCTGCAGCTTGCTTTCAAACAACAGCGGAATGTCCATGAACACGATCTCAGCTCCGTTTGCCTTGGCTGCTTCCGCCTCTTCCCGCATCACGCGTCGCACCTCGGGATGGACGATGGCGTTCAGCTTTTGACGCTCGGACTCGTCTGAAAACACGATTTCCCCAAGCCCTTTTCGGTCAATGTGACCGTCTTCCAACAGGATGTCTCTTCCAAAATGACGCACAATCGCTTCATACGCCGGCTTGCCCGGCTCCACGACCTCTCTGGCAATCTGATCCGCGTCAATGACCGGAATCCCGCGCTCCCGCAGCATGCCGGTCACTGTGCTCTTGCCAGTGGCAATCCCGCCCGTCAATCCTAAGATCATGCCCAGCCTCCTCCCTTGGAAAACATTTACTTTTTCTGACATACCGGGCAAATGTGCGTTCCTCTGCCTCCCACCACAAAGCGGACAATCTCCGTTCCGCAGCGGACGCAAGGCTCATTTTTTCGCCCGTAGACCAAAAGCGATTGCTGGAACATCCCCATTTCGCCCTGCCCGTTCACATAAGACTTGATGGAGCTGCCCCCTTGCTCGACTGCCTCGGACAAGGTAGCGACAATGCTCTCATGCAGCCGGTCGACCTCTTTGCGGGTCAATTTGCCTGCCGGCTTCTCGGGGTGAATCCCTGCCTTGAACAGTGACTCGTCCACATAAATATTCCCCAGCCCTACGATACATTCCTGGTTCAACAGAAGCGGTTTGATTTTTGTTTGCCTGCCTGTAAGCAGCTTGCGCAGGACGTCAGGGGTAAAGCTGTCCTCAAGCGGCTCTACCCCCAGCTTGGCAAGTGGTCCGGCAGCGGTCTCCTGGCCTTTTGGCAAAAGATCCATCGTCCCGAACTGGCGCACGTCCCGATAGCGCAGCTCGGTCTGATCGGTGAAGTGAAACACGACATGCGTATGCTTCTCGACAGGCTCGTCTGCCTGGTACAGCCCGTATCTTCCTTCCATTCGCAGATGGGAAATCAGCACGTCCTGGTCCATGAAAAACTGGATGAACTTGGCCCGCCGCGCAATCTCCCGGATCGTCTGGCCCGCAAGCTGGGCCTTGAACGCTTCCACGTCATCCGGCTGGCGAACGATCCGCGGCAGATGGACACTGACCCGTTCGATCGTTTTTCCCAGCACCAGTTTGCGCAATGTGCGGACGACGGTTTCCACCTCTGGCAACTCCGGCATATGCCTCCTCCTCTCGCTGACTGTCGTCTCTCTTTTTCGTGTTCGGCGGCCTGCCTACTTGGCGTCGTACCAGCTTCGTCCGTCGCTCACGTCCACTTTGAGCGGAACGTCGAGGGCAAGCGCCCCTTCCATGACTTCCGGCACGAGCTGACGCATGATCGCAAGCTCGTTTTCCGGCACTTCAAACACAAGCTCATCGTGCACCTGCAAAAGCATCCGGCTGGACAGCCCTTTTTGCTCCAGGCTCTCCTGCATGCGAATCATCGCCAGCTTGATGACATCGGCAGCCGTTCCTTGAATCGGCGTGTTCATGGCCGTGCGCTCCGCAAAGGACCGCAAGTTGAAGTTGCTGCTGCGAATATCAGGCAAATAGCGGCGGCGGTGCAACAGTGTCGTCACATAGCCGTCCTGCTTCGCCTGCTGGACAATCTCGTCCATCCAGCGCTTCACGCCGGAGAAGACAGAGAAGTAGCGCTCGATAAACTCGGCGGCTTCCTTGCGGGTGATGTTCAGGTTTTGCGACAAGCCGTAGTCGCTGATGCCGTAGACGATTCCGAAGTTGACCGCTTTGGCCTGGCGGCGCATCAAGGAAGTCACTTCGTCCTCGCTCACTCCGAATACGTCCATCGCGGTGCGCGTATGAATGTCCATCCCTTTGCGGAAGGCGTCGATCAAGTTTTCGTCTCCGGAAATGTGGGCCAAAATCCGCAGCTCGATCTGCGAGTAGTCTGCTGCCAGCATGTACCAGCCGTCCTCGGACGGGATGAACGCCTCACGAATTTTGCGGCCTTCCTCCATGCGGATCGGGATGTTTTGCAGGTTTGGCTCCGTGCTGGACAGACGGCCTGTGGCAGTCGTCGCCTGATTGTACAACGTGTGCACCTTGCCCGTCTTCGAATGAATTTCTTTGGTCAGCCCTTCGATGTACGTCGAGCGCAGCTTCCCGAGCTGACGGAAGTTGAGGATCGCTTCAATAATCGGGTGGTACGGGGCCAGCTTCTCCAGCACGTCTGCACTGGTGGAAGGTCCCGTCTTCGTCTTTTTGATGACAGGCAAGGACAGCTTGTCGAACAAAATTTCCCCCAGTTGCTTAGGCGAGTTGATGTTGAACGGCGCGCCTGCCAGGTCGTAAATTTGCGTCGTCAGGTCAGCCAGCTTTTTGTCCAGCTCCTCGCCCATTTGCACGAGACGCTCGCTGTTGACCTTGACCCCTTGCTTTTCCATGCGCGCCAGCACCATGCTGAGCGGCGCTTCCAGGTCGCGCAGCAGCTCCACCATTTCGTTTTCCGCCAACTGCTCGCGAATCACCGGGACGCTCTGCCAAATCGCCGCAGCCTTGTGCGCCACATGTTCGCTGAGCACGTCCATTTCCGGCACGAGACGCTTGGCCCCTTTTCCGTAAACCTCTTCATCAGACAGCACCCGCACCTGGGCGTACTGGGAGGCGATGCTGTCGAGCGTCGGATTGCTTTCCGAAGCGTTGAGCAGGTAGGAGGCGAGATAGACGTCGAAGGTGATCCCTTGTACCTCCAGTCCATGCCATGCCAGCCCTACCGTGTCGCGTTTTCCGTCAAATGCCCACTTCTCCTTGGCAGGGTCGGCCATCCACGCACAGAACGCTTTCCACTCCCGCGCTACGTCCCACGGAACGAACAGCACCGTCTCTTCTGCTGCCAGTCCAAAGCCGAGAATCGGAGCGTGGTGGTAGTTCTCGCCGTCCATCTCAATGTACAACGCCATCGGGGAGGTCAGCTTGTCTGCGTACTTGTCCGCGTTTTCCTCTGTGACCACTTCGAATTCAAAAGGCTTCGCCGAAGTCGCCTGTCCGCTTCCTTCTGCTGGCTGCGTCACCTTGATTTTGGAGAGAAGCGACTTGAACTCCATCTTTTTGAAAAATTCGCTGACAACAGCTCCGTCGTAGCCGTTATAGGCTGTCTCATGCACGTCCAGCTCGACCGGAGCTTCGCGCAAAATCGTCGCCAGCGCCTTGCTCATGTTGGCCTTGTCCACATTTGCGCGCAAGTTTTCCTGCAGCTTCTTGCCGGAGATGCGGTCGATGTTTTCCAGCACCTTTTCCACGGAACCGTATTCGTGCAACAGCTTCAGGGCCGTCTTCTCGCCGACGCCGGGCACGCCGGGGATGTTGTCGGACGAGTCGCCCATCAAGCCTTTCAAGTCAATGATTTGCAGCGGCGCAAGGCCGTATTTTTCCTGAATTTCCTGCGGGGTGTACAGCTCGATTTCACTGACACCTTTGCGGGTCAGCGCGACCGATACGTGATCGGACACGAGCTGGAGCATATCCTTGTCCCCGGTAATGACGGTTGTTTTCCAGGCCTGTGCATCTGCCTGCCTGGTCAACGTGCCAATGATGTCGTCCGCCTCGTAGCCTTCCAGTTCAAAATGCTTGATGGAAAAGGCGTCAAGCAGCTCCCGGATGAGCGGAAACTGTTCGGACAGCTCCGGCGGCGTTTTGCTGCGCCCGCCTTTGTACTCGGCGTACTCGCTGTGGCGGAAGACGACTTTTCCCGCGTCAAACGCAACCATCATATGCGTTGGCTTCATTTCCTCCAGCACGCGAAGCAGCATCGTGGTAAACCCAAGGACTGCATTCGTGTGCAGTCCGGCTGACGTGGACAACAAAGGGAGCGCATAAAACGCCCGGTTGGCTACGCTGTTTCCGTCAATCAACACAAAATGACTCAAGGAATCCGACCCCTCTCGTGGCAAAACTACTATCTTTTATCGTAACATAGGGCGATCGCCTAAGCCAAGCCGCAGATGATGCGGGTAAACACCGATGCGGTTGAACAGACTATGACAAAAATGGACAAGGAGGCGATCCTGTGTATTTGCTGAAAAGACTTCCGCTCGTGCTTGCCGCCCTGATTTTGTGCTTCCCTGCTTCGTGGACAGCCGCTGCAGGCGACACCGCTCCCCCTGCACAGCCAAAACCGAAAAATCTGGTGGCCTTTGTCATCGACGATTTTGGCAACAACATGGCAGGAACGGAGGAGATGCTGAATTTGCCCGTGCCGCTGACTGTCGCGGTCATGCCGTTTATGCCGAGCACGAAGCAAGACGCGGAGCTTGCCCACAAAAAAGGGCACGACGTGTTCGTCCACATGCCGATGGAGCCAGTCAAGGGCAAACGCTCGTGGCTCGGGCCAGGCGCCATTACGACTGATCTGTCCGATGAAGAAATTCGCCAGCGGGTCGAAAAAGCGATCGACGACGTGCCACACGCCATCGGGATAAACAACCATATGGGCTCCAAGGTGACGGCTGACGAGCACATGATGCGAATCATCATGAGTGTGGTCAAAAAGCGCGGTCTCATATACCTGGACAGCAAGACGACAGACAAAAGCGTGGCAGGCAAAATCGCTGCGGAGATGGGCGTGCCGTACGTCGAAAATCGGGTTTTTCTCGATGACGAATACTCGGTCCCGCACATCACCAGGCAGATGGAAAAAATATGCAAGCTGATCGGCAGCCACCCGGTCTGCATCGCAATCGGGCACGTCGGGCCGCCGGGCAAAAAAACAGCCTCCGTTCTGCGCCAGTACATCCCGCGGATTCAGAAGGAGGCCGAATTTGTGACCATTTCCCAGCTTATTCGTCAAGTCGGCCATTGATCTGTTGAATCAATGGCTCTTGCCACCAGCTTTCATCTGTTGGCGTGTCCATTTTCAGATTGCCTGTCAGGATCACGTACGCGCTCACGGCCTCTTTGATGGCCTGAGCGATTTTTTCTTGTGACGCAGGATTGGTCAGCATTGCACGGTCAGAAGCGTTGCTGATAAACCCCATCTCCACGATGACCGACGGACAGTAGCTGTGACGCAGCATATAGTATGTCTTGCCCTTCACCGGCTTGGCGTTTGTATTGGCCAATCGATTCAGCGAGCTTTGCAGCAGATCGGCCAGCATAAAGCTCTGGTCATTGCTCTGGTAAATCACGACAGGTCCGCGCTGCCTTGCGTCACTCGCCCAGTTCACATGCAGGCTCAGCATCATTTGCGGCACGATTTCTTTCGCCAGATTTTTGCGCTGGGCCAGATCGCGGATATGCCGGGAGCGAATGCCCAGCCAGCGGTTGTCGTCGCTAAGCGCGATGTCTTCGTACCGATTCAGCGCTACGCTGAACCCTGCCCTGGTCAGTTGCTCGTACAGGCGCTTGGCGATTTGCAGATTGATGTCTTTTTCATACAGGTTGCCGTAAGAGGTGCCGGAGTCCACCCCGCCGTGACCGACGTCGATCAGAATGTGGATGGGGACAAGCGGGATCGCTTCTGTTCGGGCAGGCATGCACACGAGCAAGAGCAACAAAACGACGATGCGAAAAAAAGAGTGTAAGTATCTCATGCCTGTAGGATTGCCTGATCGAAAAAAAACCTTTCAGGCAGTTTGGTAAGCATAAGATTGTGAATTTTTCGGACGAACGGTACAATAGAACAAATCGTGACTTTTAGCCGACATTTTTAAGAAGGTGCTCACATGAATCAACCATTGGAAAAGCCGTTGTTTCCCCCGTATCTGGCTCTTGTCATCGGGGTAATCGCCGTCTCTACATCCGCGATTTTCGTCAAGCTGTCCAGCGCACCTGCGCCGATTGTTGCCACGTATCGGCTGATTTTTTCCGTCGTCCTGACGCTGCCGTTTTTGCTCTGGAATCGCGGCGCTCTGGCGGAGATCGGAAGCATGGGCAAAAAAGTGTGGCTACTCTGTCTATTGTCCGGGGCATTTTTGGCCAGCCATTTTCTGTTGTGGTTCGAGTCGCTGAACTACACGTCTGTCGCCAGCTCAACCGTGCTGGTAACGTTGCAGCCCTTATTTGCCTTTATCGGCGGTTACTTCTTTTTCGGGGAGCGCGTGCGGCTGCTTGCACTCACAGGCGGATTGCTCGCCATTGCAGGCAGCTTTGTCATTGGCTGGGGAGATTTTCAGGTCGGCGGCATGGCTCTGCTGGGCGACGCGCTCGCCTTGCTCGGCGCGATGACCGTCACCGGCTACTGGCTGGTCGGCCAATACATTCGCCAACACATGTCTTCCTTTACCTACACACTGGTCGTCTACACGGCGACGAGCGTGATCCTGGTCGCGTACGACCTCGTCTTGGGCTACCCGCTCGTCGGCTACCCTGCCCAGGACTGGGGCTGGTTTTTCTGCCTCGCGCTGTTTCCGACCCTGCTCGGCCACTCCATTTTTAACTGGGTCATCAAATGGTTGAATACGACCACGATTTCCATGGGTATCCTGGGAGAACCGATTGGAACGGCGATATTGGCTTACTTCATCCTGGGGGAAGTCGTAACCGTACCGCAATGGATCGGGGGACTGATAATCATTGCCGGAATTTATGTATTTATTCGCTATAACCAACCAGCAAAAGGAGTGTCTCAAGGTGAACAAGCACCCCCAACCCCGAAAAAGCTTGCGTGAATTTGTAAAAGGCTTGAACGTCTGGGCAAAGATCGGCTGGACGATTTTGCTTGGTTATATTGTTGGAAGAATTGTGTACTGGCTGTGGAAGGTTTTGTCTTAGCGGATTATCATCGGTCGAAGGTACAAGAAAATCCTCCAAACAAAACGGTTGCGGGCCTTGCTCTATGCTTTTGATGCTATCTGCTGGCCTGAACTACAAACGAAAAAGAAAGCGCGAACGCCAGAACCAGCTTCGTGGAGGAAACAGGAGAAACAAGCGAAAGGTCTTTGGGACTCCCACCACTGCAGCCACGATCCACCCATCTTTTAACCAGTCAGCACCCAAAAAAGGAAGGGTCCCTCCCGCAACCCAACACGAGGCTTGCAGAAGTGACCCTTTCCCTTTGCCGTCTAGGCAGCCGCCTTTTGCTGCTCAGGCGCCTGCGGCTTTTGCTTAGGCTTTTGATGCAAAAAGTACAAAAGCGGAATCGAAAGCGCAATCGGAATGACAGAGACGAGGAACGTATCCCCAATCCCTTGCACCAGCGCTTCCTTCGCCATCATCCCGTACAGGACTGTACTCGCCCCTCCCGAAGCGCTCGCCGCATCTACCCCCACCTGCGTATACATACCGGAAATGCCGCTGATAAACTGCGTCGCCAAATCCGTATTGAGATTGTCGGCAATGGACGCCATGTGAAAATTTTGCCGAGCCTGCATGATGACCGTCAAAATCGCAATCGCAAACGAGCTCATCACCTGACGCAGCACGTTGGAGAGAGGGGAAGCATCCCCGACACTCGTGCGCGGCACGGCGTTCATCCCGACAGTGGACAGCGTCATCATGCACAGCCCAATCCCGATCCCGCGGATGGTCAAAATCATGTTCATCCAGGAGTGCATGCTGTCTGCGGCGAGATTGTGCAGCTCATAGGTCGTAACCGTCATGATCGTCAGCCCGACCAGACCGATCGGCCCGATGCCGTACTTGTCCATCAGCTTGCCGCTGATCGGCATCATCAATGCCATCGCAATCGATTGCGGCATCAGCAAAATTCCCGACTCCATCGCCGTCATTCCCTGGATGTTTTGCAAAAAGATCGGCATCAGGAAAATCCCGCCCATCATCCCCATCATGACAAAGCCGGAAGTCACGATGCTGATGGAAAATACAGGAATTTTCAACAACCGCAAATCAAGCAGCGGCTGTTCTTTTCCCAGCTCCACCCAAACGAACAGCGCCAGGCACATGATCGCCACGAAAAACAGACTGACGATGTAAAACGACGTCCATCCCTCTGCCTGCCCTTTGCTGAAAGCGAGCAGGAGCGCACCAAAGCCGGCAATCGCCAGGATGGCCCCGGGGTAGTCGAACTTCAGCTCCGGCTTTTTCGGCGTTTCCTTGAGCAGAACCATACTCATGATTACGGCAAAAATCCCGAACGGAACCCCGATCAAAAACAAAAACTGCCAGCTCAAAAATTCGATGAGGTACCCGCCCAGAGTCGGCCCCAGCGCGGGCGCCGTCATCGAGGCAATCCCGAAAATCCCGAGCGCCATCCCGATCTTTTCGCGCGGGACGATCATGTAAATCATCGACATCCCGATCGGCATAATCATCCCGCCACTCACCCCCTGCACGACGCGGAAGGCGATCAGGGAAGCATCGCTCCAGGCGAGCGCACAGAGGACGGAAGAAATCGTAAATGCCGCAAGCGACAGAACGAATATTTTTTTCGACCCGAATTTGGCTGACAACGAGCCGCTCATCGGGATCATGACGGCATTTGCCAGCATGTAGCCCGTCAAAACCCATTGCATGGTCTCTGTCGTGGAGCCAAATATGCTGACCATGGTGGGCAGGGCAACGTTAATCAAACTGTTATTCAAAATCGCAACGAAGGTTCCCGAGAGGATCGCCATCAGGGACAGCCACATGCTGCCGCCTTTATCCTCCCGCTGTGCCACCGCTTCCGCCATGCCATCACCCCCGTTAGTTTGCGATTACCTTGGTGCCCTCGGACAATTGATCTGTCGGATTCAGCACAATCTGATCGTTGTCTTTGACACCTTGCGTGACGGTTGTCCATTCACCGCTCGCGTTGTCTACCGAAACCTCCACCTGATGGACGACATCGTTGTCCACGATGTAGATGTAATGCTTGTTATCTTTTGCGAGAACAGCCGAGCTTGGTACTTTCAGCCCTTGGCTGGCCTGACCTTGCAGCACGACCTCTGCTACCATCCCGGCGCGCAGCAGCCCTTCCTGGTTGCTCACTTTGACCTTGATCGGGAACGAACTGCTGTTGGCGTCAGAAACCGGGGAGACGAACTCCACTGTTCCTTGCAAAACCTTGCCGCCCAGACTGCCTACTTTTACGTCAACCGTAGAGCCTACTTTGACATTGTTGATCTGATCTTGCGGGACACTCGCCTCTACCTTCACGTCCGCCATATTCACCAAAACGAGAAGCGGCGCGCCTGCTGTCGCCATCTCGCCCGGATCTATCGAGCGCTTTGCGACAATCCCGCTGATGGGCGCGCGGATGATGGTGTTCTCGTAGCTGCTTTTTGCCATTTCCAGGCTGGAATTGAGACGGCTTACTTCCGCTTGCAGGGCAGCGACGGTATCTGCAGTCGGGCCCGCTTTCGCCAGATCGTACTGCGCCTGCGCCTGCTCCAGACCCGTGCGCGCCTTTTCCAATTCGAGCGAAACTTTTTCCAATTCCGCCTGGGACAGCGCTCCTGCGTCAAACAACGCTTTCATCCGGTTGTAGTTGCTCTCTGCCACTTTCAAAGCTGCCTGTGCTTGCGTCACGACACTTGCCAACTGGGTGAGCTGCTCGTCGCGCGCTCCTGCTTTTGTATCGCGCAGCTTGGCGTTTGCTCCGGCAATCGCTGCTTGCGCCTGGTTGATTTGCTGCTGGTAGTCTGCCGCTTCCAGCGTCACCAGAACATCGCCTGCCTTGACGACAGAGCCTTCCTGCGCATTGACGCTCGCTACCTTGCCAGATACTTTGGAGACGACCTGAATCTCATCCGCAGCGATAATTTTCCCGCTGGCAATGAGGCCGGATTGCGCGGTCGCGACTTTCCACGTCTTCACAACCGGGACGCTTTCTTCTTTGGACGAGGCAGAAGATGTATCACTGCAGCCTGCCGTCATGAGCGAGAGCGCCATCATTACGGCCGCAATCGATTTCCATTGTGCTGTCTTTTTCATGCCAGATTACATCTCCTTCACTCGCACTTTGATCTCGGCGTTCAAACCGGCAGCCAAATGCACACCTGCTGTGTCGTCAATGGCAATTTTAATCGGAATTCGCTGGGTGACTTTGGTGAAGTTCCCGCTTGTGTTTACGGCTGGCATCAGCGAAAAAGTGGAGTTGGTTGCTTTTCCGATCTCTGTCAGATGGCCCGTCAGCTTTTTGCCAGGGTAGGCATCCAGCGTAAATTCGACCTTTTGTCCCAGTTTCAAGCGCTGGATCTCCGTTTCTTCCATGTTGGCGGAGATGTACAGTTTGCTCTCGTCAATCACCAGCGCGACAGATTGTCCCGTAGAAACAATCTCGCCTTCCTTCGCTTGCGTTTTGATGACGGTACCGGTGATCGGGGAACGCAGCACACTGTTTTCCAATTGATTTGTCGCGACGTTGGTCGTGTCCTGCTGCCCAATGATCTGATCGGCTACGACTGTGTCGCCTTCTTTGACCGTAAGCGCAATCAGCTTGCCTGTCATTTTGGGCATGACCCGATAAATATCCCCTGCCACTCTGGCATCCTGCGTCGTCACGTAATGTTCCCCCTGATACCAGTAGTAGTAACCGATGCCCCCGCCCCCTGCGACAAACAGAAGCAGGATGACATACAATACCAGTTTTCGCTTCATGATTTCTCCTCAGCTTTCTCTCTCTTCTAGTTTCGCAATCAGCGTTTCCATGGAGTAAATAATGCCGTCCAGGTCTTCTTCCGAAAAACCGTCGAAAATACGCTTGTAAAATTCCTCTGAAAATAAGTCCACCTTGGCAAACAGTTCGGTAATCTTCTCCGTCTTTCGAATCCAGACGACGCGGCGATCCTTGTCATCGCGCACACGCTCGACCAGCTGCTCCCGCTCCAGCCGATCAATAATGCCGGAAACGGTGCTGTACGACAGATCGACAGCCTTGCTGATCTGGCCGATTGTCTTCGGATCGCAGTGGATTTGCCGGATGACCATCAGCTGGGGAACCGTCAAGCCGTACTTGCTCAGCTCCTTCGTCGCCATCGTCGTAAACGTCTTGTTCAGACGCTTCAGCAAATCCCGAATATGCAGAGGCTTGTTCATGATACACTCCTTTCCTACCTAATATTTCGGGCACGAAATTTTTATCACAGGAAACACTATACGACTTTTTTGTTTTCGTGGCAACTATTTCTTCTGCTTAAATTTTAACTAGGTAATTAGATGAACGATCACGTTAAAAAACCAACATGCCCGCTCCCTTCAAGGCAATGTTGGTTCTGTAATCGTCTCTGGACTTGCCGGCCCTTCCTCCGGCGTTTTTTGGCTCACGCTCGGCACATGGCGCGGCTCGTATTCGATCTCGGGAAAAGAGTTCACTGTCACGTACATCGTCCCGTTTCCGGCAATGGCGCGGATCATGACCGGGTACGCGTATTTGTTCTGGAAAACAAAGTCCGGTCCGTACCAGCTCACGGTCGCATCCCGGCCCGGGGGCACATAGGCGACGTTTCTGCTGTGGGAATAACGCTGCACGATATGCAGTCCCGCCTTGTCCACCGCATTAAACAAAGTCGAGGATACCTGGCAAATTCCGCCGCCGATCCCTTCGGAAAGCTCGCCCCTGACGATGATGGGCGCTGGCAAATAGCCTTTTTCCTTCGTCCTCTTGCCGACTACCTTGTTGAAAGAAAAAGTTTCCCCGGGAAATAAGACGTAGTTGTTGATCGCCTGGGCAGCGAGCTTGATATTGTGAGAGCGGTTTTTGTTTTGCGAGTTGAAATAAGTGGCGTACTGCCCGATTACTTTTTTCCGCACCTGGCTGAGCAGAGCCTTGTCCACCTTTGGATACACTTCTTTGCAGGTGACTTGCATGGTCGCTGCACCCTGGCCGTAGTAATACTGGTAAAACTGTTCCAAAAATGCAGCTTCGTCCAGCTTGCGGCCTTTTTTCTCGGGGACGATGGCTCCATGCGCATTAATGGTCGCGTTGATCGGCTCTATGTACGCCTCCTTGGCTACTTTGTCCAACAGTTGTTGCAAACGGTAGTCATCCGCGACAGGGACACCGCCAACAGGCAAGGTATAATCCGCCCGGTCCAGGATAGCTACCGTTTTGTCTCCCATCTCAACGTGCAAGAAGTTGGTTGGATCAAGTGGATTGACTAGCAAAAGCAAAGCCAGAGTCAAAGCATACCCCATCCGGCCGCTCACCTCCTTCCTGTAGTATGAACAGCCGAACGGGTTTCATGCGGTCATGCACAGTATCTTTATCTCGTCCGCGCCAGTCTGCTCATGATCGCCTGGGCGACGGCGTTTAGTCGTGTCTGGTCCGCGACTTCGGCATATATGCTGTTCAGTTGATCGCGCAGTTCCTTGGCTGCGAGCAAAGACGCCGTAGCTTCCTTGATTTTTTGCGTGTAGCGAGCCTTGATGTCGGCAAGCTCCTCCTCATACTTCTCGTCGGTGCCAGGAGCGATGGCCCGCGTGTACATGTCGATAATCTCGTCTGTCTCCTTGCTGGGGAAGTATTCGTGCGGCGCGGTGCTGTCGAAAATAGCCAGCCCTTTTTCCGGCACGATCACCATGTCGAGACTGTTCGGGTCCAGTCCGCAGTGGTACACCTCGACATCGAAGCCGCGGCTTTCCGCTTCGGCCACCAGCTTTTTCAGCATGGTCGACTTGCCTGAGCCCGGCCGCCCTTTGATGAAGTAGCGCTTCTGCATCGAGTCCGTCAGCTTCATGATGTGATCGACAGGCCCATGCGGCGTGGCGGCTCCCAGGTACATTCTGCGCACCTGCGCCTTTTTTTCACGCTTTTCCTTGCCAAAAAACAGTGCGATCACTTCTTCCGTAACGCGGTTGGCTTCTTCCCGGTTCAGGTTTTCAATGTACAGCGCTTCCCATTCATCGTGAATGCGCAGCGCGTCTCCGAACGCCTGGTAGGCTGTTTCGCTCCAGAAAAAAATATCCTCATACCACGCCGCGATCTGTTTTTTGTAACGCGCCAGTTGATCCATGGCCACCGCCGATTGCAGGTTGACCTGGATTTCCGTAACGCCCGGCGCAGCGGGTCGCCACGTACGGGGATAGCTGCCGTCCATAATGGCGACCTTCCACTCGTGAAAAACAACCCCGTCGTATTGTCCGTTTACAAAAGGAGAATGAATCCACTCCACCTGGTCCGTCTTGCCGGACATTTCCTTGCCAATCGATTCGATGAGCGGAGACGTGACTCCCTCCACTACTCCGGACAAAATGTAGACGCGCTCCATCCCTTGCAGGACCGAATCGTAAAACGTTTTGTATCCTCGCGCCGTATTGCCTGCGGCGTATATGTGGCGTACTTGTTTTGTCATGCCATTCCCTCCCGTACTTCTTTTGCTGAAATTGGAGTTGAATCGTTGTATTGTATGCAGCGAGGAAGAAATAGGCGTCTGTCATGACAGGAAAAAGCCGCTGCAGGCATCAGACGGCTCGCAGCGGCTTTTTTCGCTTATTAGCTTTGCGCCCAGGCAAACGTGTTTGCCGGGGCTTATTTGTTCAGGTCGGTCATTTTGCCCGTGGACATGTAGATGATCCACTCGCAAATGTTGGTGACGTGATCGGCAATCCGCTCCAAATATTGCGCCACCAGCAAGAGATGAGTCCCCTGGGAAATCGCGTTGCCATTTTTGGTCATGATTTCGATCAGGTCACGGAAAATCGTTGCAAACAGTTTGTCGACGATGTCGTCGCGAGCGGCAATCTCTTCTGCCGCTTCCTTGTTGCGGGCGATATAGGCGTTCAGGCAGTCTCGCACCATCGCTTTGACGTGATCCGCCATCAACGGGAGGTCAATCAGCGGTTTGATGTACGGCTCAGCCATCAGGCGGCGCGTCGTCTTGGAGATCGACACCGCGTGGTCGCCCATCCGTTCCAGGTCCGTCACCAGCTTGAGCATCGTTCCCAGCCGGCGCAGGTCGCTTCCGACCGGCTGCTGCAAGGCGATCAGGCGGAAGCAGTCGCTTTGAATCTCCTGCTCCAGCTCGTTGATGACCGGATCGCCGGCAATGACTTCTTCTGCCAACTGAACATCCCGCTCCACCAAGCTTTTGATCGATTTATGAATGGCTTCTTCCACAAACGTGCCCATGGACATGAGCTTGCGATGCAATACATCCAGCTGCTCTTCGAAAGCGTACCGCGACATGTTCCTCGTCCCCCTTCATTTGTCTGACACGACAAATCGTACAAGAGGAATGTATGGCACGGGTAAAGCTACTATTTTGTTTGTGTAAATATTTCAACTGAGCGGCAAAGTGACGGTAAACGCAGTGCCTTTTCCTTCCACACTCTCCACCCCGATCTGGCCGTGCAGGTTTTCGACGAGGTGCTTGACAATTGCAAGGCCAAGCCCTGTTCCCCCGGAGTCGCGGCTGCGCGCTTTGTCGACACGGTAAAAGCGCTCGAAAATGCGCGTGAGGTCTTTTTCCGGGATACCGATGCCCGTATCGGCTACCTGAATCGTCACGTGCTCGTCGTCTGCTTCTGCCCGGATCGTGATCTCGCCGCCTTCCGGGGTGTAGGCAATCGCGTTCGTCATCAGGTTCAGGACGATTTGCTGGAGACAATCTTTGTCCGTCATCAGCCAAATGTCCGGCTGGCTGTCCGGCAGCGTTACCTTCAGATGCTTTTTCAGCGCCTGGTCGTGCATGATCGCCGCAGCCGAGCGAATCAGCTCTTGCACATGCACGCGGCTTACTTGCAGGGGAATCCGTTTCTGCTCGATTTTGGACAAGTCCAAAATGTCACGGATCATCCGGTACAGCCGTTCGCTCTCATCCGAAATAATTTGCAGGAAATTGCGGCACGTTTCCTCGTCGTGCATCGCTCCTTCCAAAAGCGTTTCCGTAAACCCTTTGATCGAGGTGATCGGCGTCCGCAGCTCGTGCGAAACGTTGGCCACAAAGTCGCTGCGCATCTTTTCCAGACGGCGGATGTCCGTGATGTCGTGCAGGACGACGACGACGCCTCGCGATTCCCCCTTGAAATTGATGTACGGGGCAAAATTGACGTCGAGGATGCGCTCCTGCGGATAGTAAATGTGGATCTCCTGCCGGAACTTCTCGCTTTTGTCCAGGCATCTGTCAATGTATTGGGAAAGGCCGAAGCTTTTGCCCGCCTCGATGTGCAGCCTGCCTACCAGCTCGTGTCCTGCGGTTCCGAGCAGCTTTTCCACTGCGGGATTGACGAGCATGATTCTGCGCTGTTCCGAGATAAAAATGACACCGCTTGTCATATTGGTCAGCACCCCGGCAAGCCGCTGCTGATTCTCGGAGATTTCGTACATTTGCTGTTCCAGGCTGGACGCCATGAAATTGATCGCTCCGGCGAGCTGGCCGATCTCGTCCTTGGCCTTGATCCGCACCCGGCTCTCGTACTGGCGCTGCGTAATGTTGCGGGCGACGCGCGTAATTTCCTCGATGGGACGAATGATGGAAAAGGAAATGCGCGACACGACAATCGAGCCGACCACCAGTGTCACGAGCAAGCCTGTCAGCAGGCTGTACCACATGTTATGGACTGTATCTGTAATGTCTTTCATCGACATGGCCGAGCGGACGGCACCGACAATGTTCGTCCCCTGCTCGACCGGCACTGCTACGTACATCATGTCGTAGCCCAGCGTCTCGCTGAAACGGCGGGAGATGCCGATTTCCCCCTTGAGCGCCGCTTGCATTTCCGGCCTGTCGTGATGGTTTTCCATCTCATCGGCATGGGTGGAGTTGTCGTACAGCACCTGGCCTTCGCGGTTGATGATCGTCAGGCGTACTTCATCGGATGGCGCCACCTGCAGAACGCGATCTGCAAGCGACTCCTGATTGTCAAAAACGGTCGGGAAGCGGACCGCCTGGGCAACCAGCTTGGACTCGCGGGACAAAAGCTCATGCAGCGATTGCAAGTAGGAATTTTCCAGAACCTTTGCAAAGTACATCCCCATCAACAGGAGGACTAATGAGATTAATCCCAGTATGGTGAAGGTGAGTTTGATCCGAAAGCGAGTCAAGGTTGTGCCCCCCGTTTGTTATCCTTCCAGCTTGTATCCCAAGCCGCGAACGGTTTTAATGTAGCGCGGGTTTTTCGTGTCTTCTTCCAGTTTTTCCCGCAGGTGGCTCACATGTACGTCCACAATGCGGGAATCCCCGATAAAATCGTAGTTCCAGACGGCGTTCAGCAGCTGGTCGCGGGTGAGCACACGCCCCTGGTGGCTGGCGAGGTAGTTGAGCAGTTCAAATTCCTTTGGGGTCAGCTCTACTTTTGTATCCTGGCAAAAGACTTCGTACTTTTCCGGATAGATGCGGATGTCGCCAAACCGGATCACGACCTCTTCCGGCGCAACCGCAGCTTCCGGCGTGGCCTGAAAGCGCCGGAGAATGGCTTTTACGCGGGCGACTACTTCGCGCGGGCTGAACGGCTTGGTCAAGTAGTCGTCAGCACCCAGCTCCAGACCCAAAATTTTATCGAGCTCGTCATCCTTTGCCGTCAGCATGAGGATCGGCGTGTTAATGCGTTCCTGGCGCAATGTTTTACAGACGTCCATGCCGTCCATTTTCGGCAGCATCAAGTCGAGAATGATGAAATCGGGCTGCTCGCTTTTCACCATATCGAGCGCCTGTCTGCCATCAAAGGCGGTCACTACCTGGAAACCCGCCTTTTCCAGATTGAATTGCAGCAGCTTCACGATGGAAGCTTCGTCATCCACTACCAAAACTTTAATCATTTTGTCCGTTTCCCCCTACCAATGCGATGCTGCAGATTATGGTTTACAGACCTTCGTCCTCTGGTTGTTTTTTCTCTCTACACCTCTCAGTCTGCCAATGCTGAAACCGGAAGACAAGTAATTTTTTTGTAAAGGTGTTTGGAGGCTGGCTGTGGTGGGTGTGGCTTGGGCGTTCCGTTGGTTCTTTGGAGTGGTATGCCTCGAATGAGGGGTGGGCATCAGGGAGGGGATGTTAGGCTTCGGGGGGTGTTTTGAAAGGCCCCTTGGTCGTAGGGCCTTTTGCTCGTAGCTTTGGCTTCGGCTCGTCCCGGTAATTTTGAAAGCCCTTGATCGCAGCTTTAGCTTCGGTTCGTCCCGGTAAGCCCCTTGATCGTAGCTTTCGTGGCGGCGTGGAAAGAGGAGAAATCGCTGGAGCTTCTTGGGATCCCCGCTGGAAGCACTACTGCCCGGTTCCAGGGAAAAAATGAAACCACGTCCAAAGTGGTTTATTCAGGATGTGTCTCAGAGTCGACTCTTAAAAGCGTGTTTCGTTTTTTCCCTTCCACCTCGGTCGGGATCCCAAAGAGCTTTCGCGTATTCCTCCTCTTTCCTCGTCAGGGGCTAATGATGTTGATGGGGGTTTTAAAAATCTTACAAGCCTTTCGGGGCAACCCATAGAGGTAGTTGCAGAGCCCGGGCTTAAAAGATTATAACAGCCAAATGTTTGTACACCCCTAATAATGAAGATTTGACCATATAAGAAAATTATGGTATTATATGTAAAATTCAAAGGCCGGGGAGTTGATTAATTGAGAAGTATATTTTTACATATCATTTTAGCCTGCCTGTTGCTTACTGCCGGATGTGTAAATGATAACTCCTTTGCAGGCAATAACGAGCAGAATCTAAAAATTGGAGTGATCGGGCAGCCTCCTGTGGTCAACGAAAATATTGATTTCATCGAAACAACTCTTGAATCACTAATTAATGCATCGGATACAGAGTTTCACGCATTATTTATCATGCCAGAGTGCCTAGAGGAAGCTTCCAAACCTCAATTTGCCAGGCTTTATAAAAGTCTGAAATACCCTGTTTTCTTTATCGGATCAACCAAATCATATTACCCGTTCATAGAAGAAAGTCTAACATATTCTACTGCTCCCTCAACGAGCTCCGGTATGTTTGCAACTGGATTTATCAATGAAGACGGGCAATATAAAATATTTGAATATGGCCTGGAAAATGATGAAAAGACAGAAAAAAATCTCAAACTAATGTACACCAATATTTTTAAGACAATTTCAAACGAATTCATCTCAAAGAAAACGAACTAAACAATTTCTCCGAACAGCAAAAAGGGGCTCTCTGGTCATTCTCTTGACTTGAAGATTGCCCCTTTGAATGTATGCAGTTATTTAATTCCCAGTAACAGAGAGATACTGATATCCGCTATAGAAGTATCGGTAATGATTTGATGCATTTGCAACACTAAAAGTAGCTTTAAATACCGGGGTGTCTATGCCGGTTTGAAAATTTAGAGTAGTTGATCCATTATCATAAAAATCACCGTTTACAAGATACTCAATACCTTGTTGATTATTTTTTACCCACGCTTGTACATCACCTGAAAATTGCTTGCTCACCCCGTGATACCTATCTAATCCGGCATATCTAATGTCAGAAACCCAACCGAAACTACCGTCTCTGCACTTATTTACAATAGCAATAAATCTTGGTTTATATGTTCCTGAAACTGATAATCGCTGAGACACTTCACTGTATGAGCATGTTGCACTTAAAGCTTTTAAGCTCTTTTGTGTTTTAGGTTGTTCTTTTTTTACTTCCTCTAACGACCTACCGCTATATTTTGCAATACGTTGCATTGCTTCCTCGTAGGAAAGGTCTTCAACAACAACCTCCCCTGTTTCTACTGTTGCATTGTTGCCTTTGGCAGAAGCAACAAAATTACCAAGGCTCAATACGACTAAAAACATCGTTAATACAACAAGAAATGGCTTTTTCATGTTTCCTCCTTAATTTATTTAATTTCATCAAGTACATTATTCTGCAAATTATTGCAAAATCCTTCCATATTTGTAATAAAATTATTATTAAATCGACTTGTTCAAAAAAAATTCAACATTTTCCCTATATAAGTTTATTACCTCTTTGAAAATACCCCCCTCAAAAGAGTCGTATAGGTGCAACTCCTTTTGGTCCTGATAATAAGCAATATAGATGATTCATTAAAATCAGGCCTTCTTTGCTAAAAACATGATTCCACTCCGTATTGCCCGTAGCCGTCTTCGCTCCCTCTTCTTGAGTGGCATACATCAATTCAATATAAACTCCAGCTCCCCTCCTCACTACGCTATGAGCACCTTGTCATTTCCGAATGAACGCCTGACCGCCCGCCGCCGGACAAAGACGTCATTTGCTTCACCTCCACTGGACGTTCCCGCAAAAAAAGACGCCTTTCGCGAAGAAAGGCGTCTTTCGTTATTCATCTCAATCCAGCTATTTCAAAACAGCCAACACATTGCGCACGGAATCAGCCGATTTGTCGAGCGCTGCTTTTTCCTCTGCGGTGAGCTCCAGCTCGATCACTTTCTCGATCCCGTTAGCCCCAAGAAGGGTCGGTACGCCAAGGTAGAGATCGTGGTAGCCGTACTCGCCTTGCAAAAGCGCAATGGCAGGCAGGATACGTCGTTTGTCCTTGATGATCGCTTCCGCCATCTGCACCAGCGAGGCAGCCGGGGCGTAATAGGCGGAACCGTTACCGAGCAGGTTGACGATTTCGCCGCCGCCTTTGCGGGTGCGTTCGACGATGGCATCGAGGCGATCTTTCGGGATCAAGGTTTCCAGTGGGATGCCGCCCGCGTACGAGTAGCGCACCAAAGGAACCATGTCGTCGCCGTGTCCGCCGAGCACGAAGCCTGTCACATCTTCAACCGAGATGTTCAGTTCCATCGCCACGAAGGTACGGAAACGCGCCGTATCCAGCACGCCGGATTGCCCGATTACGCGCTCTTTCGGGAAGCCGGACGTTTTGTAGAAGGTATAAGTCATCGCATCAACAGGGTTGGAAAGAACGAGCACAATCGAGTTTGGCGCATACGTTTTCACTTGCTCCGCCACCGATTTCATGATGGCTGCGTTTGTGTTCACGAGGTCGTCGCGGGACATGCCGGGCTTGCGGGCAATCCCTGCAGTGATGATGACCAGATCGGAACCTTTGATGTCCGCGTAGTTCGCTGTCCCCGTAATGTTGGCATCAAAGCCAAGCACAGGGGAAGACTCCATCATATCCAACGCTTTTCCTTTTGTCGGGTTTTCCAGTTGCGGAATGTCAACCAGTACGACGTCACCCAGTTCTTTTTGCCCCAAAATAAATGCTGTGGTTGCACCAGTGAAGCCACTGCCGATAACAGCAATTTTTTTACGGTTGAATGCCATGACTTAACTCCCCTCCAAAATGTAAGGTAATAGTTTCCAAACTATCTCTATCTTACATGTTTTGAATCAGCGCGTCAGCAAACTCGGAGCATTTCAGTTCGGTTGCGCCTTCCATCAGGCGAGCGAAATCGTATGTGACGGTTTTCGCGGAGATGGTTTTTTCCATGGAGTTGATAATCAGGTCAGCCGCTTCGTTCCAGCCCAGGTGACGCAGCATCATTTCTCCGGACAGGATCACGGAGGATGGGTTCACTTTGTCCAGACCAGCGTATTTTGGAGCTGTACCGTGAGTTGCTTCGAAGATCGCATGGCCAGTCAGGTAGTTGATGTTTGCACCTGGAGCGATACCGATACCGCCAACTTGTGCAGCCAGCGCGTCGGAGATGTAGTCACCGTTCAGGTTGAGGGTTGCCACTACATCGTACTCGGCTGGACGAGTCAGGATTTGTTGCAGGAACGCGTCTGCGATCACGTCTTTTACGATGATTTTGCCCGCTGCTTCTGCTTCTTTTTGCGCTTTGTCAGCGTCGCCGCCTTCAGCCTTGATGCGGTCGTATTGTGCCCAGGTGAACACTTTGTCGCCAAATTCCGCTTCTGCCACTGCATAACCCCAGTTTTTGAACGCGCCTTCGGTGAACTTCATGATGTTGCCTTTGTGTACGAGGGTAACGGATTTGCGTTTGTTGTCGATCGCGTAGTTGATCGCTGCGCGAACCAGACGCTCTGTACCTTCTTTGGAAACAGGCTTGATACCGATACCAGAAGTCTCTGGGAAGCGGATTTTCTTCACGCCCATTTCGTTTTGCAGGAAGTCGATCACTTTTTTCACTTCTGGAGTACCTTCTGCCCACTCAACACCAGCGTAGATGTCTTCTGTGTTCTCGCGGAAGATAACCATGTCTGTCAATTCAGGATGTTTCACTGGGGATGGCACGCCGTCGAAGTATTGAACAGGACGCACGCAAGCGTACAGATCCAGCTCTTGGCGCAGCGCCACGTTGATGGAACGGATACCGCCGCCTACTGGTGTAGTCAGAGGACCTTTGATGGCGATCAGGTATTCGCGAATAGCGGTCAGTGTATCTTCTGGCAGCCACTCGTTGTATTTGTTAAACGCTTTTTCCCCTGCGAATACTTCGAACCAGGCGATTTTTTTCTCGCCTTTGTATGCTTTTTCTACTGCTGCATCCAGAACGCGAACGGAAGCTCTCCAGATGTCAGGGCCGGTACCGTCACCCTCGATGAAAGGAATGATCGGGTTGTTAGGAACTACCAGTTTGCCGTTGTCCACGGTGATTTTTTCGCCAGCAGTTGGTTGTGCAAGGTCTTTGAACACAAGAATCCCTCCAGTGTTGAGATAGTTAGGTGAATATGAATATTTCCAGACGTAGGAGAACTACCACTGCTTGTGGTAGTTCTCAAGCTTGCGCTTAGGGACCGGTCAGCAAAAGCTGGACCAGCTTGCCCTCCACGCTCGAAAATAGCAGGTGTTTAGCGGCGGTCAATTGGCACGTAGTGTTGGTTGACCGGACCGGTGTAATCCGCGCGTGGACGGATCAGACGATTGTTTTCGTACTGTTCCATGATGTGGGCCGTCCAGCCGGACATGCGGCTGATGGCGAAGATCGGTGTGAACAGGTCTGTCTCCAGGCCGAGAGAGATGTACACGGATGCGGAGTAGAAGTCAACATTTGGCTTCAGTCCTTTTTCCTTGGAGATCATGTCGTCGATTTTCACGGACATTTCAAACAGCTCTGGACGGCCGATTTGCGCGGTCAGCTTTTGGGACATTTGCTTCAGCCATTTCGCGCGTGGGTCACCATCTTTGTACACACGGTGTCCGAAGCCCATGACTTTCTCTTTGTTGTCCAGTTTTGAGCGGATGTAGGATTCCACGTTGTCGATGCTGCCGATTTCCACCAGCATTTTCGCAACGGCTTCATTGGCGCCACCGTGCAGAGGGCCTTTGAGCGTGCCGATTGCAGAGACGATACCGGAGTAAATATCAGTCAAGGTTGCAACGGTTACGCGAGCGGCAAAGGTAGATGCATTGAACTCATGGTCAGCATGCAGAACCAGCGCTACGTCAAACGCTTTCACAGCTGTTTCTGTTGGCTCTTCGCCAGTCAGCATGTAGAGGAAGTTTTGCGCGATGGTAAAATCTGCACGAGGAGCAACCGGTTCCAAGCCTTTGCGCATGCGCTCATAAGCAGCAATCAGAGTAGGAGTTTGGGCCACCAGACGGATGGATTTGCGATAGTTGGCTTCAGGAGACATATCTTGCGCTTCCGGGTCGTAGAGCGCTAACGAAGAGACAGCTGTGCGCAACGCCGCCATTGGGTGTACGCCTTTTGGATAGTGGCGAATGCTCTCCAGCACTTCTTTTGGCACTGCGGCATTTTCGCCCAGTTGTTTTTTCAAAGTCTCCAGCTGATCTCGCTTCGGTAACGCTCCATGCCAGAGCAAATATACAACCTCTTCAAAAGTTGCATGTTCTGCCAGCTCATCGATGTTGATCCCGCCATAGCAAAGAACACCATCGACGATCGAACAGATTGATGATTGAGCGGCAACGACGCCTTCTAGTCCACGTGTTGTTGTCATTGAACTCCCTCTCCTTTTCCACTCAAAGTAGTAGCGCTTATCCAGTCTCGCTTGTCCTTGCGACTGATAAACGACTTGATCCACAGCAAATATGAAGTTGATAGTAGCGGTTTCTTTCATCCACCACTCTTTTGTCAGGAAATAGATCCACGCAAATCCTCAGAACATGCCAAGGGGAGAGGCAGGAGAAAAGAATCCACTATAAGTCGACCCAATTATAAAAGATTATAGCGATTTTGTGAATAAGATTGGCGAAAAAATGTTTCAAAGGATGAAACGCAGTTTTGTTTTTTGCGCGAACTTGCTCCATTTATACGGCTTGCTGCATAATAGTTCCATAAGCATTTGCGCGCTGTTTTATGGCAGAAAGGAGACATTTGTTGAATCAGGAAAACTGGGTGGAGCGCCTCTTCCAAATCATTCGCTTTTTATGGGTTTGCCTGCTTGTGTATGTAGGAATTTGGCTGTTTCAGTTTGCAACACCATTACTTTACCCATTTATCATTGCTTTACTCATTGCGCTCTTGATCCACAAGCCTGTCACGTACATCACGAAAAAGTTCAAGATTCCGCGCTGGCTGTCGGTGACGCTCGCCTTGCTCGTTTTGATGCTGCTCGCCATCGGGCTTGTGACATTGGTCGTCACGGAAACCGTCGTGGAGATCGGTGAGCTGGCCAAACGTCTGCCGGGCTTTGCCCAGGAACTGTCCGATTATTTGCAGCGGACGATCTCGCAGGACTTTTTGCTCGGCATTTACAACCAGGTGCAATGGATTTACGACCAGCTTGATCCGAACTACAAGGACAAAATCAGCAACACAGTCGGCAGCGGCATCACTTCCATCACCCATGCCGGCCAAAACCTGGTTGTCAGCTTCCTGGACAGCTTGAAAAACGTGCTCGTCTCGTTGCCGAACATGGCTACCGTATCGGTGATTTCCATCATGGGGGCATTCTTTATTTCCAAAGACTTTTTCCTCTGGGAAGCGCGCTTCCGCCGACTTTTGCCAAGCGGCGTCAACAATCGGCTGGACCAGATTTTCCGCGACCTGCGCGGCGCTTTGCTCGGCTTTCTCAAGGCACAGCTGACGCTCATCTCGTTGACTGCCGCCATCGTGATCGTCGGACTCCTTATCATGCGCGTCGAATACGCCGTTACAATCGGGCTGATTACCGGCCTGGTCGATCTTTTGCCGTATCTCGGAACGGGGACCGTCTTCGTGCCCTGGATCATCTACCTGTTTTTCAAGGGCAACTACACGATGGTCATCGGACTGTCCATCCTGTACGCTGTCGTCCTTATCTTCCGCCAGATCATCGAGCCAAAGGTCGTAGCGGAAAGCGTCGGTCTCGACCCGCTGCTCACACTGGTCGCGCTGTTCGTCGGCCTGCAGTTGTTCGGCTTTCTGGGACTGATTATCGGCCCTGTTTCGCTCGTGCTGATTAACGCGCTGGTCAAGGCCAACGTGTTCGTGGACATCTGGAGCTACATTCGCGGAAAACGCACCTAACAAAAGAACCGCTTTCGGGCCGGCCGTGTGAAGGGAGGCCATCGCCCGAAGCGGTTCTTTTTGCCATCTGCTCTTTTATCTGCGGAAAAAGAAGCGGATGCGCCCCGACGAGATCAAATACCACAGCCATTGTTTCAGCAGGTGGCGCAAAATCATGCGGGTGTACGGAATGAGAAAAATCAGGCCGATCACGTCAGAGACGAAGCCCGGCAACAAGAGCAAAATGCCGCCGATCAGGATCAGCACGCCGTCGATGATCGCCTCTGTCGGCATTTGTCCACGCGCCAACTGGAATTGCAGCAAGCGAAACACCTGGACGCCTTGCTGCTTCGCCAGCCATGCCCCGAGCAGTCCGGTCAGGATGACCAAAAAAACTGTGTTCCAGCCGCCGATCAGCGAACCGACCGTAATCAGTCCCCACAATTCCAGGCCAAATCCGACGACAAACAGGATGATGAGAAAACGCAGCACGCTACTCCCCTCCTTTATACTGGGCCTCCAACCAGGCGTAAACCTCCGGCTCTGTTCTGGCCAGGCGAATCGGCTTCAGCTCTGCGTTCGTAAACACATGCATCGTCTCGCCTGACACGAGCAGCTCCTGGTCCGACACGCGGATAATATCGTAAGCAAACGCCAGCCGAACGGCGCTCAGCTCTTTGACCCGCGTCTGAATTTCCACCACATCGTCGTAGCGGGCCGGCTTTTTGTAAGAGATCGCAGCGTCTGTAACCGGCAATAGCACGCCTCTTTCCTCCAGCTCGCGGTAGGTAAGCCCCGCATTGCGAATCAATTCGGTTCGTCCCACCTCAAACCAGTTCAAGTAATTCGTATGGTACACCACGCCCATCTGATCCGTCTCGCCGTAGCGTACACGCAGCCGATGGGCATGAATAATCGGACTCACTCTCATCATCGCCCCTTTCTCGATACGTTTATTTTACCATAGACAATCTGATCTTGCGGCCTGACCGGAAGAACAATAGACTTTGGCAAAATACAAAGGGGGAGAGACGCGTGGTGACTGTCTCTCCCTCTTCTCTTTTTCTATCTGGCGCGCTTTGATTAACGAATCGGGCAAGCTCCGCCCTCGCAAGCTTCTGCGGTGGACAAATCCGAGTCGCCGCCCGTTTCGAATTGCTGCAAAATCGCCGGGTCGAACGGCTTCATCGATTGTTTCAGCGCCTCGTATTGCTCTTTGGTGCACTCTTCATACGGCGCGAGCTGGTAGTTTCCGCCATCCAGTTGCAGGAAGGACACGCCGACGAAATTGTCCCAGTTGGCATAGACGATTTCTTCCACTTCGTCCCATTCTTCCTTGCGAACCGTAATCGTGTTGGAAGAGTTGTGCTCGGTGTACTCCTTTTGGAAGCGGAAGTACGTCTCGAACTGGCGTCTTGCGCTCACTTCGTTTTTCGTTTCTTTGGCACCGGACGCTACCGGGAAGTCGATCACGAGCGTCCGCGCGTTTGCCATGCGCTCTTCATGCGTTTCTCCCGGTGTGCCCACCTCGGGATGAACGGTCCAGCCGAGAGCTTGTACAGCTTTTGCCAGAGGGTCCTGGGAGTTGATCCGAATGCGGCGGATGTAGTAAGGCGAATGCGACCAGTGCAAGCCGCTGGATACGCCGCCAGCCACCTGCGACAATGTTCCCTCCGGCTTGACGGTCGTAACGAGCAGCGGCGAGTTCACGCGCAGCTCATACGCATAGCGATCCGCCTCACTGCGGGCAGCCTCGCCCAGTTGACGCAGCAACTCCAGCTCCTGCTCTTCGGTGTAGCCAAGCGAAGCGAGCGCATCCTTCACGCCTGTCAGCGACGTTCCAAGCAGACGGTCGCGCTGCTGCACCGTATCCCAATGCGGCAGTTCCAAAGTAACGAGCGTCATCCGCAAGCCTGCACGGGCAGATTTGCGCTGTGCGTCCAGCAGTCCGTCCAGGTCCAAATATTTGGAGCCGTCCTCGCGCTCGCGGACAAACTGCACCAGGTTCACTGTCGTCAGGTTGCAGACGCCGTACGAATCGAGCAAAATTTCCGCACAAGGGTTGAGCCCTTCCGCATTCGGGCGGCGGCGATTCGCTTCTTCCAGGTTGATAAAGCCCGGCTCGCCCTCCAGTTGCATCAGCGTGAAGACCAGGTGCAAAAACTCTCTGGTCGGCTGCTTGGTGAACGCAATCGAGTTGTTGGACATGCGGCGGTGGTCAAGGCCGAAGCGTCCGTCTCCCACTTTTTGAATGCTGTCAAACCAGGCTGGCTTGTGCTCTCCCAAAAGCTCTCCGACGCGGCGGTGGTGAGCAAGCTGCTCCTCCGTCCAGAAGCCGTTGATGCCGTATTTTGCCAGCATGCACTCGTAGTCATCCTGGTCAAACAGGAAAATTTCCGCAGTGCGGCGTACGCCCCCGACCACAACGTTTGCTCCGATGAGGTTGCCGATGTCGAGAATATGTACGGGGCGAATTTTGCCATACCCTTTTTCGTCGCTTTCGATTGGTGCCAGATGCTGGTCGATCTGGTTTTTCAGCACCTTGTCGATTCCTTCAAACATTTCGCGCAGCGGCTCGTGTCCGCTTGCTGTACCGCCAAAGCGTTTCAGCCGCTCGCCTTTTGGCCGCACGCTGTTGTAGGAGATTTTGACCGTATGAATATGCTCGTAGGCCGGATCGGTGAGGATTTGCAGGTACAGGCGCAGCGACTCTACCCAGCCTTCCTTGCTGTCTCCTACGTAAATTTTCGCAAAGCCGTTGTCCAGCACATTCATCTCGGAACGTTCCAGACGCTGGTGCTTCGGAAGCGGTCTGTACTCGGAAGAAAGCAGGGTGACGTTGGTGCGGATCGGCCCAAGTCCGGCTGCCATTTCCTTCGTGCATTTAAAACCTACGCCCGTTCCTACGAGCAACAGGTAGAACAAATCGCCCAGATCGTCCCAGGATCGGATGTTCAAGAACGAGCAGTTGAAGTTGGCCAGCGGGTACAAATCGGCAACGCCGTTCTCCGCGCCGCCTACCCACAGCGTCCGGCCGGACAGAAACTGGCGAAGGTTGAACATGTTGTCAAACAGCCCTTCCGCTTCTGCCTCCATCGCCTGCTCATTTGGCTGCAGGCCGATTTTTTTCATATGTTGGTACGCAAGCTTCATATTGTAATCCACCGAACGGCGGCATGTCTCTTTCCACGTTTCCCGTCTGCCTTTCTCCGGGAGAAAGCGGGAATAAGTCCGGTAGTAAACAAATTGTCCCAGAGGATTCATATGAGCAGGAAAATCAGGATATTGTGCTAAAAATTCATCCCTCAAAAAAACGGTGCGGGATACAGTTTCGGTCGCCAGCATGAATGTTCCTCCTTCGATTCTTTCCTCTCTAGTTAACTATCTTTACGAGAAAAACTCAATAGTTTAACCTATATATTGTGCGGAATAAAATTCGACAACACTACATATTGTGTTTCGCTGAAAAAAGTGCTTGACATCGACAACCCGCGAAGAGAGTGGTTTTTCGCCTTTTCGCAAGACAGATGGGATCGTTTTTTCCTGAAAAAAGCACAGGCAAACTGTAAAAAGCTGCGGGCGATCAAGACGAACACCTGATCGATTTTATCAGATTCTGCCTTGGTTTGCATCACCAAAAAAGTACCGTTATCTGGAAGGCATTAGCAAAAAATTTTTGGCTGCCAGTCGGGACAACAGAAAAAAGGGTGACGAATTGCCACCCTAAACCGATTCAATCATCATCATGGATACGAATGCGATCAGAATGCCTGTAAACACCAGGGAAATGAGAAACGTATGGATGAGTGTTTTCTTCCGATTATCATCTGCGCCCTTATATTGAATGATTGCCCTGACAGCAAAGATCAGGGTGATCGCAGAAGAAAAGATGAAAAGGATATTTGCCAACTGTTGCATAGAATTAGCCTCCTTTTCGCAGTGGTTACAAAAGAAAACCCCGTTGATTTCCATCACGGGGTGCGGCTTAAAAAAGCCCTGTCAGACAAGACGATTCTTCTTACAAAACTCGCGCATGACCCGAATAAATATGCCCGCGCTCCGAGTCTACCGTGACAACTTGCCCATCTTTCAACAAGTCTGTGGCAAACGGCACGCCTACGATCACAGGCACGCCCAGGTTCAAGCCTACGATGGCAGCGTGAGACGTCAGTCCGCCTTCCTCGCAAATGACGGCACCAGCCTGGCTGAAAGCTTCGATCATGTCCGAATCCGTTCCGATCGTCACCAAAATGACGCCTTCCTCCACTTTTTGCAGCGCTTCCTCTGCGGAACGGGCAATCACAACCCGGCCTGTCACGACTTTGCGGCCGATGCCTTGACCTTTTGCCAACACATCGCCAATCACGTGAATTTTCATCAGGTTGGTTGTCCCGACTTCGCGCACAGGCACGCCCGCAGTAATCACCACGAGATCGCCATGACGCACATAGCCGGCATCGAGCGCTTCCTGCACAGACATCTCCAGCATCTCATCGGTTGTATTCGCCAGTACGCCTTTGACCGGATAGACGCCGTTTACGAGTGCCAGGCGGCGGATGACCGCTTCATGCGGAGTGACCGCGACAATGGGCGCCTTCGGACGGAATTTGGACACCATGCGCGCCGTATGACCGCTTTCCGTTGCCGTAATGATCGCAGCAGCATCCAGATCCAACGCTGCATTGGAGACAGCCTGGCTGATCGCATCGGTAATCGTCACCTGCTTGAGCTGGGCCTGTGCGTACAAAATCTCGCGGTAATTCAACTCTTGCTCCGCTCTTACGGCAATGCGGTCCATCGTTTCCACGGATTCCACCGGGTATTTGCCCGCAGCCGTCTCGCCGGACAGCATGATCGCATCGGTGCCGTCGAAAATCGCATTGGCGACGTCGCTTGCCTCGGCACGGGTCGGACGCGGGTTGCGCTGCATGGAATCGAGCATTTGCGTAGCCGTAATGACAGGCTTGGCCAGCTCGTTACATTTTTTAATCAGCTTTTTCTGGACGAGCGGCACTTCTTCGGCCGGAATTTCCACGCCCAGGTCGCCGCGTGCCACCATAAGGCCGTCTGTTACCGCGAGAATTTCATCGACGTTGTCGACGCCCTCCTGGTTTTCGATTTTGGCGATGATGTCAATGTGTACGTTGTGCCGCTCCAAAATTTGCCGAATTTCCAAAATGTCAGAAGCCTTGCGGACGAAAGAAGCCGCGATGAAATCAACCTGCTGCTGGATGCCGAACTCGATGTCCTGCGCATCTTTTTCCGTAATGCCGGGCAGGTTGATTTTGACGCCAGGTACGTTGACGCCTTTTTTGCTTTTCAGCGTCCCGCCGTTTTTAATGAGGCAAACGATCTCGTTTCCCTGCACTTCCTGAACCGTCAATCCGATCAAGCCGTCGTCAATCAGGATTGTGTCGCCCGGCTGGACGTCTTGCGGCAAATCCGGGTACGTAATGGAAACGCGCTCGGCAGTTCCGGCCACTTCCTCTGTCGTCAGGATCAGTGTTTTGCCTTCTTCCAGTTCGACTGCATCGACGGCGAGCGTGCCTGTGCGGATTTCCGGCCCTTTTGTGTCCAGCAGGATCGCTACCGGCTTGCCCGTCTCCTCAGATGCACGGCGAATGTTGGCGATTCTCGCCGCATGCTCTTCATGACTCCCATGGGAAAAATTCAAACGAGCCACGTTCATTCCCGCGTGTATCAGCTTTTTCAACGTCTCGACAGACTCGCTTGCCGGTCCGATGGTACACACGATTTTTGCTTTCCTTAACATAGGAATTACGCCTCCCCTATCACACTGCTCTTCCAGCGCTGCTCGGCTAGATAGACAGTGTTCGCGCCAGTTGATATACGGATAAATCCAATTGATGCTTCTGTGACAAAGCTTCGTTGAAATCAACGTCAACGATCCGGTTGTTTTGGATGCCGACCATCCGATCTTTTTTGCCTTCCAACAGCAAGTCGACTGCGGCTGCCCCCATCCGGCTCGCCAGCATGCGGTCCATCGCGGTCGGTGAGCCGCCGCGCTGAATGTGGCCGAGTACGGTCACGCGCGTCTCCCAGCCAGTTTCCCTGGTGATCGCTTCGGCGTATGAAGCCGCACTGCCCACGCCTTCTGCCACGATGATGATGGAGTGCTTTTTGCCGCGGCGCTGTCCGGCGTGCAGACGTTCGATAATATCGTTCATGTCGTGGGATTCTTCCGGGATGATAATCGATTCCGCCCCTGCAGCAAGTCCGGCCCACAAAGCCAGGTCGCCCGCATCCCGTCCCATTACTTCAATAATGTAGGTACGCTCATGGGAAGTTGCCGTATCACGAATTTTGTCAATTGCTTCCACAATCGTATTGAGCGCGGTATCGAACCCGATTGTAAAGTCGGTGCATGGGATGTCGTTGTCAATCGTGCCCGGCACGCCGATTGTCGGAAAACCTTTTTCCGTCAGCTTTTGCGCCCCGCGGAACGAGCCGTCCCCGCCGATGACGATCAGCCCTTCGATCCCGAACTTGTGCAGTTGCTCCACCGCTTTTTGCTGTCCGGCTTCTGTCTTGAAGGCTTCGCTGCGGGCAGAGTAGAGGATGGTTCCTCCTCGATGGATAATGTCTCCAACGGAGCCGAGTGTCATTTCCTGGATATCGCCTTTCATCAAACCTTCGTATCCGTGATATACCCCGAACATTTGCACTCCGTGGTATGCGGCGCGGCGAACGGCCGCACGAATCGCTGCATTCATGCCTGGCGAATCTCCGCCGCTGGTCAGAACCGCAAGTTTTTGCATGGAATCCACCTCTCCAATCCATTCGTCTTTAGCATGTCATGAAACGGAAACAGTATGTACCATAACCTGTATGAAACATGCTGTATTACTCCGTCTCGTATATCTGTTATACACACAACAGAAATGTGCCATACTTTTTGAAAGCTCTGATAACTTGCTTATTCGAACTCGATTGTAGCAGATTTTCCATGCAGAAAAAAGACAAAAAACGCCCCCTGCCGCTTACAGGGAGGCGTACTCGCCGATTCGTTTGAACTTCTCGTATCTGTCCTGTACCAGTTCATCCGGGCTTAAACGGCTCAACTGTTCCAGTTGCTCGGAGATGACTGCCTTGACCGAAGCTGCCTGTGCAATCAGGTCGCGGTGCGCTCCGCCAAACGGCTCGTCGATGATCCCGTCAATCACGCCCAGTTCGAGCAGATCGGGAGCCGTAATTTTCATCGTCTCCGCTGCGCGCATGCCCAGGCTGGAATCTCTCCAGAGGATCGCAGCCGCACTCTCCGGTGCAATTACGGAGTAATAGGAATTCTCCAGCATGAAGATGCGGTTGCCTACGCTGATTGCCAGCGCGCCGCCACTGCCGCCTTCGCCGATGACGATGCAAATGATCGGCACGCGAAAAGTAGCCATCTCCCGCAGGTTGCGAGCGATCGCTTCACTCTGGCCGCGCTCTTCCGCCGCTTTTCCCGGATAAGCTCCGGATGTATTGATGAAGCAGATGATCGGCCGTCCGAATTTGTCGGCCTGCTGCATGATGCGCAATGCTTTGCGGTACCCTTCCGGATGCGCCATCCCGAAGTTGCGCTTGATGTTGTCTTTCGTGTCTTTCCCTTTTTGATGACCGATAACCGTCACCGGGCGCCCGTCAAACTTGGCAATCCCGCCCACGATCGAATGGTCGTCCCCGTACAGCCTGTCCCCGTGTACTTCCAAAAAATCAGTAAAAAGAAGTTGAATGTAGTCCAGAGTCGTTGGTCGTTCCGGATGACGGGCCAGTTGGACGCGCTGCCATGGCGTCAGGTTGCCGTAAATTTGTTCAGAAAGCTCTTTCGCTTTTTGCTCCAGACGCTTTACTTCGTCGGAAAAATCAATGCCTTTTTCTTCCGTGAATCGGCGCAATTCCTTGATTTTGTCTTGCAACTCTACTAATGGCTTTTCAAAGGGGAGTTCGCCTGCCATACTTCCACTCCTTCCCGTGACGTGTGCATCTCTACCAGCTTGGACAGTGTTTGCCGCATGTCTTTACGGTGCACGACCATGTCGAGCTGACCGTTTTTCAGCAAAAACTCCGCTGTCTGGAAATCTTTTGGCAGCTCCTGACGAATGGTTTGCTCAATGACGCGGCGTCCCGCAAAGCCGATCATGGCACCCGGTTCTGCGATGTTGTAGTCTCCAAGCGAAGAAAAGCTCGCCGACACGCCGCCGTATGTAGGATTCGTCATGACCGAAATGAACAGCAAACGCTCGCGGTCAAGTCTGGACAAGGCTGCGCTCGTTTTTGCCATTTGCATCAGGCTCAGTACGCCTTCCTGCATGCGCGCCCCGCCGGATGCGGAGAACAGGATGAAAGGCAGTCGCCGTTCGATCGCTTGCTCAATTGCACGCGTAATTTTTTCCCCGACAACCGAGCCCATGCTGGCCATGCGGAAGCGGGAATCCATGACGCCGATCACGATACGGTTGCCGCCCAGAAGTCCCTCGCCGGTGATGATCGCTTCGTTCAGATTGGTGTTGGCCATGTCCTGCTCCAGCTTTTCCAGATAGCCTGGAAACCCGAGCGGATTGGCGGTAATCAGATTCGCGTCAAACTCCTCCGTCAAAACCCCGTCATCCAAGATGGATTGCAACCGCTCCGGTGCGGACATGGAGTAATGGTACTGGCAGCCCTTGCATACGCGCAAATTTTTTTCCAAATCCTTCGAGTAGTGGATCGTCCCACAATGTGGGCATTTATTCATCAATCCCTCAGGGACTTCCTTCTCCTTCGTACCCGCTTCCTTGCCAACGTTGGTGGAAGCAGGGACACGTGCCAGTGTTTCAGAAGGGACCGTGGCAAATTTGCGCTTTTTCCCAAAAAGATCTTTTAGCACAGGTACACCCTACCTTTCTCATCAGTGAAGGATCGAGCCGAGTACATCCCGGACCTCATTCAGTTCGCCCTCGGGTACGAGAATCTCGTATTGCTTCGAGACCTTCGCCTCGCGAACCTTGACCAAAAACCCTTCATCTGTCAAACGTTGCTGTATCCGTTCTGCTATTTTAGCGCTAGGAGCGATGTAGATGACCGTCCACATGCTGGCTTCCTCCTTCATCGTCCAATACAGGTCTGCATCATCATATCACAGCGCCTGCGCCCCTCGCAAATAGGAGAAAAATCTAAAGTTTGCTGTTCTCCAGATGGTGCCTCATTCTCTCAACCGCGACATTGACATCGCCTGCGCGGATTGCCTCCATGATTCCGCGGTGCTCTTCCAGCGCCATGCGCGCCCTGCCTTCCCGCGACAGCGACTCCGTCCGCACGCTGTTGCTGTACTCTACCAGCGGCGTCCAGATGCGGTGTAGGATGGAATTGCGGCTGGAGCGGCAGATCACGCGATGAAACTGATAGTCTTCCTCTGTCGGAACCTCGCCTCTATCTACCCTCTCTTGGGCAATGGCGAGAATCCGTTCCATCTCTTCAAAATGCTTCGCGGTTGCCCGTCTACAGGCGAGGCGAACAGCGTCGATCTCCAGCATTTTGCGCATTTCGATCAAGTCCTTCTTGGTTTTTGTATCCCGTAGGATAAAAAAGCCAAGAATATCGATCAGACGGTTGTGCCGATAATGCCTGAGAAAGGTACCTTCCCCACGGCGTGTCTCGATGAGGCCGAGCAGTTCCAGGGCGCGGAGAGCTTCGCGCACAGAGGATCGTCCTGCTCCCAACTTCTCGGAGAGCTCTCTCTCTGACGGGAGCTTGTCACCAGGCCGCAAGTTTTGCTCCTGAATGATTTCGTGAAGTTGCAGGAGAATGCCTTCGTAAACCTTTCGATCTTGAGTGGAGTCGAGCACAATGACCCTCCTTATTGCTGCTACTGGTGAAGTGAAGCACCCTCCACATATTCACGTCCGATACAGGTGCTCGTGGAGGGTGTTTGACTGCACTTCCCTTACACTTTTTGGTAGGAAATAGCTGCCAGACTGGCTGTTTTCTCTTTTACTTCTTCCGGATCGACGGTGATGCGGGCTACGCCGCTTTCCATCGCCGCTTTGGCTACGGCTGCTGCCACGTTTGGAGCAACACGCGGATCGAACGGAGCAGGGATTACTTTTTCAGCAGAAAGTTCTTCCGGCGAGATCAGGTCCGCAATGGCATAGACGGCTGCCAGCTTCATCTCTTCGTTGATCTCGGTCGCGCGCGTATCGAGCGCTCCGCGGAAAATGCCCGGGAAGGCGAGGACGTTGTTCACCTGGTTCGGGAAGTCGGAACGGCCTGTACCGACAACCGCTGCGCCCGCCGCTTTTGCCTCTTCCGGCATGATCTCCGGAGTCGGGTTCGCCATGGCGAAGATGATCGGATCGCGGTTCATGGAGCGAACCATTTCCGGAGTGACGGCACCTGCGACAGACACGCCGATAAATACGTCTGCCCCTTTCATCGCATCTGCCAGATCACCTTGCAGCTTGCTGCGGTTTGTGATTTTCGCCATTTCTTCTTTTACCGGGTTCATTCCGTAGGTGCGGCCTTCGTACACGATGCCTTTTGTATCGACCATGATGACTTCTTTTACGCCCATGGAAATCAAAAGTTTCATGATTGCGATACCTGCCGCACCCGCACCGTTCGCTACCACGCGGATGTCCTCCAGCTTTTTGCCCACCACGCGCAGGGCGTTAATCAGACCTGCTGCCGTCACGATGGCCGTACCGTGCTGGTCGTCATGGAAGATTGGGATGTTCGTCTCACGCTTCAGGCGCTCTTCCACCTCGAAGCATGCAGGAGCTGCGATGTCTTCGAGGTTCACGCCGCCAAAAGTCGGCTCAAGCAGCTTCACTGTCTCCACGATTTTGTCCACGTCGGTTGTGTTCAGGCAGATCGGGAATGCATCCACACCTGCGAACGATTTGAACAGCACCGCTTTCCCTTCCATAACCGGCATGGCGGCTTCCGGACCGATGTTGCCGAGGCCGAGCACGGCAGTACCGTCGCTCACGACCGCAACAAGGTTGCCTTTCATCGTGTAATCGTAAACTTTGGACTTGTCGTCGAAAATGTCTTTGCAAGGTTCAGCTACGCCAGGAGAATAAGCCAAGCTCAGGTCGTGCGCATTGCGAACAGGAACCTTTGTCACCGCCTCCAGCTTCCCTTTATTTTTTCGATGAAGTTCCAGTGCTTCCTCTCTCAGATTAGACATCTTAACCCACTCCATTTCACGATAATCTTTCTATGATTGCTTGTACAGCCTCTTTAATACTTAAAAGCCCTAAGTGGTCTGACCACTTATTGAGTTATGAGTTCACTATATAGCAAAAACTATTATCCTGTAAACCTGCCGAAAACGGCGAAAAAGGGAGGACATTCCTCATCCTCCCCTGTTTATTGGCAATTCTTTCGGAATTACGCTGTCACGTCCCACAATATCTCGCGCTTGCTCCAAAAATGACTCGTCCACCTCTACCCGAATGTCGTCGGGAAGGCGAATTGTCTGTCTTTTTCCTTCGTAGAACAAAATCACAGGAATCGTTCCTTTTTTTTCGACAAACAGCCGTTGCAGGCGCGTAAGTGTCGAATCGTGCTCCTGCCGGGCCGTTATTTTGACAAACAGAACCGTTTCTGTCGTCGGTGCAGGCAGCGTCTCGGCATCCCAAAAACGCGAAGCGATCAGCTTCACCGTATCCTCCTGATGGTCTACCCGCGCTTCGACCACGACGATGCGCTCCTTGCCCAGAAGCGGTCCGTACTTCGCAAACACCTGCGGAAACACGACCAGCTCGACGGGCATCGTTTTGTCCTCCAGCGTGAGGAATGCCATCGGGTCGCCTTTTTTCGTCTGGATGCGCTTTTCCTCGGTAATCATGCCGAACACCTTGACCGTTTTGTCGCGGGCTACCTCGCCGAGAGCGGAGATGGCCGTCACTTCCGGGCGGGCAGCCACATGGGCGTACTGGTCGAGCGGATGCCCCGAGATGTAGACGCCGATCAACTCGCGCTCTTCTTTCAACTGCTGGGCGCGTGAAAGCGGCGGCACCTCCGGGTATTCCGCAGGGTCCCGTGGCGGGGCAGACTGCTCCTCTCCGGCAAACAGGTTGAGCTGGTTGGCGTCCCGCTCCACACGTTTTGCGTTGGCCTTGCCCACGGCTTCATCAAGCAAAAGCAGCAACTGGCTGCGATGGCCAGGCAGCGAGTCCAGGGCTCCGCACAAAGTCAACGACTCGACCACCCGTCTGTTCACGAGCCGCGCATCCACTCTGGCGCAAAAATCGAACACGTCCCGATACGGCCGGACGGCGCGCTCCTTGACGATGGACTCGATCGCACCGTAGCCGACGTTTTTCACGGCGGCAAGCCCAAAGCGGATCGCATCGTCTTCTACCGTAAAGTACGCGGCGCTCTTGTTGACGTCCGGGCCAAGCACGCGCAGGCCAAGACGGCGCGCTTCCTCCGTGTACTCGGCGATCCTCGTCTGCGAGCCGATGGACAGCGACAAAAGCGCGGCCATGAAGGCGAGCGGATAGGTCGCTTTCAAGTACGCCATCTGGTAGGCGATGATCGCGTAGGCGACGGAGTGGGCCTTGTTGAAGCCGTAATCGGCGAAGCGCACGATCAGGTCGTACACCTGGTTGCCCAGTTCTTCCCCGTAGCCTTGGCGGACGCAGCCTTCCACGAATTTTTCCCGCTGCTCGGCCAATAGCTCGCGTTTTTTCTTGCCGACTGCCCGGCGCAAAATATCGGCCTCGCCCAGGCTGAAGCCAGCGAGCGTGGACGAAATCTGCATGATCTGCTCCTGGTAGATCATAAAGCCGTGCGTCTCGCGCAAAATCGGTTCCAGAACCGGATGGGCGTACCGGACTTTGCTCTGGCCGTGCTTGGCGGCAATGTACTGCGGAATGATCTCCATCGGCCCCGGACGGTACAGGGCGAGCACGGCGATGATGTCATCCAGGCTGGTCGGCTTCAAGTCGCGAAGCACTTGACGCATCCCGCCCGACTCCAACTGAAATACGCCTGTCGTCTCGCCGCGCGACAGCATGCGGAACGTTTTCGTATCGTCTGTCGGAATGGTTTCCAGATCAAGCTCAATCCCTTGCTCCGCGAGGTGGCGGAGTGTCTCCTGAATGATCGTCAGGTTGCGCAGCCCGAGAAAATCCATTTTCAACAGGCCGACTTCCTCCAAAATCTCCATCGGATACTGGGTGAGCGCCAGCCCTTCGCTGCCAGTTTGCAGCGGCACGTAGCTGGTCAACGGCTCACGCGAGATGACGACTCCCGCCGCATGGGTGGAAGCGTGGCGGGGCAAGCCTTCCACGCCTTTTGCGGTCGCGATCAGAAGGTCGGCTTGCTTGTTCTCGGCACACAGCTTGCCGATTTCCGGATTGAGCTGCATGGCACGGTCAATCGTCATCCCCGGCGATTGCGGAATCATTTTGGCCACGCGGTCGACAAGCCCAAGCGACAGCCCGAGTGCCCGGCCAACGTCGCGCACCGCCGCGCGAGCCGCCATCGTCCCGAATGTGATAATCTGAGCGACGCGGTCGTGACCGTACTTTTTCGCCACGTAATGGATCACTTCATCGCGCCGCTCCACGGAAAAGTCAATATCAATGTCCGGCATCGTCACCCGCTCGGGATTGAGAAACCGTTCAAAGAGCAGGTTGAAGCGGAGCGGATCGACGTTCGTAATTTTCAGCGCGTAGGCGACAAGGCTGCCCGCAGCAGAGCCCCGGCCCGGCCCGGTCGGAATGCCGTGCTCGTGGGCGTAGCGCATGAAGTCCCACACGATCAGGAAGTAGTCGGTAAAGCCCGTTCCGGTAATGATCGACAGCTCGTGGTCGAGCCGCTCCCGGATTTGCGGCGTTATTTCCCCGTAGCGCTCGCGGCAGCCTTGCTCGCAGAGCGAACGCAAATATTGCGCCGAATCCTGTCCGGCAGGCAGGGGAAATTTCGGCAAAATGTGCGCGCCAAACGACAGCTCCACGCTGCATCTGTCGGCGATCCTGACCGTATTTTCCAGCGCCTCGGGCACGTAGGCGAAGGCTGCTGCCATCTCCTCGCCGCTTTTCAAATAGTATTGGTCCGTTTCATAGCGAAAACGGTTTTCCTCATCAATCGTTTTGCCTTCCTTGATCGCGAGCAGAATGTCGTGCTGACGATGCTCGTTTTGCATCACGTAGTGCACGTTGTTCGTCGCAACGAGCGGAATGCCTGTCTCCTGGCTGAGCTTGACCAGACGGGCATTGAGTCTGCGCTCGCTCTCCAGGCCGTGGTCGGCCAGCTCCAAAAAGTAATTCGCTTCGCCGAACACGCGCCGATGCCACAGGGCCGCTTCCCGCGCCGCCTGCGCTTCGCCCGCGAGCAAAAGCTGCGCGACTTCGCCGTGCTGACAGCCGCTTAGCGCTATCAGCCCTGCGGCGTGACGGGCGAGCACTTCTTTGTTCACGCGCGGGATGATGTAGTTTCCTTCCGTATTGGCGACTGTCGCCAGCTTGAGCAGGTTGCGGTAGCCCGTTTCGTTTTCGGCCAGTACGATCAAATGGTGCGGGGCAGGCGCATTGCGCACGCGATCCTGCAAGTTGCCTTCGATCACGTACAGCTCCATCCCGATGATCGGCTTGATCTGCGCTTCCCGGCAAGCTTTATAAAAAGGGACAGCCCCGTACAGGTTGGCGTGATCGGTAATCGCCAGCGCGCGCATGCCCAGCTCCTGCGCACGCGCCACCAGGGCCTCGATCCTCGCCGCTCCGTCCAGCAGGCTGTACTCTGTATGAACGTGCAAATGGACAAAGGAGGTCATCTGCTTCCTTCCTCTCCTGTTTTCCGATTCGATTCGTTTTCGTCGCTTTCTCTATCATTATACCGAAAGTAAGGGGAATGCGGGGAAACAAGAACAAATGTTCTTTCTTGAATTTGACCTTTCTTGCTTTGATTTGGTAGGATAATACCAGATTTGTTCGAAAGGATGAAGCCATCTATGTGGTCGGCCTTTTATTTGACCGGCGTTCTCGCTTCACTCGTAGCCAGCGTCTATTTCAGCATCCACGCGCGCAGACGCGGCATCCATCCGCTGGAATCGCGAATGACGCTTGGCAAAATGAATATTGCCCTCGGCATTCTCGTATCTCTGTTCGGCCTCAACCAGTTTACGTTTGATACGCTCGATACCATCCGCATCGTGGTCGCCATCGTCATGCTGATCGTCGGCGCGATCAACCTGTTTTTGGGAACCCGCAACTTTTTGCACTATCGCAGCGCCTGGCGGGCAGAATTGAAAAAAGGCATTTGAGCGCTAAAAAAGCATGGGAACAAACGGATTGTTCGGCATGCTTTTTTTTGCGGGAAAAGAAAAAGCAGGTGTAAAAGAGCGGCTCTTTCAACCTGCTGGAAATCGCTTTCCTGAATTGCCAATGGTTTGCCATGGCTAAATACAATCTGTTCTCGTTATAATCAGCTTGTGTGACATTCTATTGTTTCAGACAACCTGAGCGAAGTGCCGACGGTTGTCCTTTTTTATGCCCTTTTTGCATGGAAATGGTTTCCGGCTAACGCAAATCTTCTGCCTTGGCCCACATTTCCTCGGGGTTCAGCTCGTAGATGCCGTTTTCCCGATACATGTAGTGGTTCATGACAAATTCCCGGCGGATCGTCGCGTAATCTTCGTGGAACTGGCGGATGTAGTCGTTGATCTCCTGCTCCTTGTATTTGCGACCGTGCTTCAATCCCCGGACCATGTATTCGAACACGATCAGCTTTTTCTTGCGCTGGGACGGGATTTGCTTCAGCTTGCCATCCGGAGTGAAGAAGCTTTTGATTACGTGCAAATGTTCTGCTGCCATTTGGGCCCTCCTCTGATCGTTGTTTTCCTCCACTTGCGCAAACAGCGCTTCTTCGCTGCCGACCTTCGCCCGTTCGAGCACGTTCAATATGGCTTGGCTCTGCCGCTTCATGTTGGCTTCGTGCAGGTAAAAGTAGATCGTATTTTTGTCCCGCCGCTCGTAAACGATCCCTGCCTCCCGCAGCTTCGCCATATGATGCGTAATCGTGGGCGGCGTCACGCCGAGCTTGCCAGCCAACGCCTGCCCGTGCAAAGGTCCGTTCGCCAAAATCGCAAGAATGCGCACCCGCGTCGGATCGCCCAACGCTTTGTAAAAGGTGACGAGTTTATCCAGTTGCATCGGGATGCTCCTTTCTTTTTGGGACAGATATGCGCATTTAATTAGACTGTTTTCTAATTAGATGGTAATGAAATATTTTTGGTTTGTCAATGTGGGAAGACGTTCTTCGGGTTCCTCTCAGAAGCTGTTCGGGTGAACGGGGCTTTTTCCAAGTGTGAAAAAGTGCTCAGTACAGTTCTGTAGCAGTAGTCGGAAAAACGAACTAGTTTGTCTACGCCAGAACTTTTAACGACCAGGCTCTCTACCTGTCCGTGTAGCTGCTACAAAGTATTTAACCCCGGCCACACAGAGAAGAATATTTCCGGACGCCGCGACTCGCGAAGTCCCACCCAGCGGAGCAGGGATTCGCGGGAATTAGAAACGCAACCCTGCCTCAACTTCGAAGCGACACCACTTTTGCGTTTCCCCGCGAATCCCTGCGGAGCGGACAGTCCCCGCTTCCCTGCAGGACGTAGACCGGAGCATAGTCCGGAAATATTCTTCTCTCCCCCGACGGCCCCGATTTAAAAACATAAAAAGGACAGCCCCATACATAAAGGGACTGCCCCCAAAAACTCAACAGTTATCAGTTATCAGCTATCACCGATCAACAATCTGCGCCGTAATCATCGCCTGCCCAACAAGCTGCTCGCCATGGTAAACCGAAACATCCACCTTCCCGAAACGACGACTAATATCCAACAGCCGCGGCTGCACCCGAATGCTGCTCTCCATCTGCACCGGCTTCAAAAAGTAAACCGTAATATTCTCCGGCACCATATCCCCCCGACGATGCTGACGCAGCAAATTACAAGCCGCTTCCACCATCACCGTCGTCATGATTCCGCTCGCAATCGTCCCCAGATGATTTGTCATCTGCGGAGTAACGTCGCCCACATAGGCCAGCTCGTCAGCCTGACGCTCTTCGCGGAAATGAGACATAATCAGGTTTGGGAATGTTTCGCTCATTTGCGGCTGCTTCGCCGTAAACTGGAGCGCTTTCAACACGTCGTTGCGGCTCAGCACGCCCACCAGCTTACGATGATTGTCCACGACCGGCAACAGCTCGATCCCTTCCCACACCATCATGTGCGCCGAAGAGGCGACAGACACGCGCGGAGAAGTCGTGATCGGATTTTTCGTCATCACCTTGTCAATCGTCGCCGTCTGATCGTGGCCGATAATATCCTTCGAAGTCACAATCCCGATCAGCCGCATTTGCTCATCGACGACCGGAAAGCGCGTGTCCTGGTAAAGCTCCGTGTACTGATGCCATTTGGCGACCGTATCGCTCGGCAAAAGCACCGGCGTCTCTGCCAGCGGCTTCAGCACATCCTCCACCATGACGATTTCTTTTTTAATCAAGCGATCGTAAATCGCCCGGTTAATCATCGAGGCGACCGTAAACGAATCGTAGCTGGACGAAATAATCGGCAAAGCCAGCCGATCCGCGAGCTGCTTGACTTCCTCGCTCGTATCGAAGCCGCCTGTAATCAGTACGGCTGCGCCCTGCTGCAAGGCAATTTTGTGCGCCTGATAGCGGTTCCCGACGATCAGCAGGCTGCCCGCATCAATGTAGCGCATCATCGCTTCCAACTGCATCGCGCCGATCACGAATTTGTTCAAAGTCTTGTGCAGCCCTTCCCGTCCGCCCAGCACATGGCCGTCGACGATGTTGACCACCTCGGCAAACGTCAGCCGCTCTATGTTTTCCTTTTGCTTCTTCTCGATTCTCACTGTGCCGACACGTTCGATGGTGCTTACGTATCCTTGTGTTTCCGCTTCCTTGATTGCGCGGTAGGCCGTACCTTCACTCACATCCAGGTCTTTGGCGATCTGCCGCACAGAAATCTTTGAACCGATCGGAAGGCGATCAATATGCTGCAAGATTTGTTCATGCTTCGTTGCCATATTGCAACTCCCCCTCCCTGGTCTTCATCCGTTCCAATGTACGCACGCTCCTTCGACCAATATACCCGAAGGCGCGGCAAAAAAAAAGGGTAGCTTTTTTCAAGCTACCGTTCAGAAAGTATATCATTAAGGGGGTTTTCATCGTGCTTTTATCATACCCAAGGAATATTACAGGATTATTACAAGGCGGTTACAGTTTCTTTTCAGTTTTCCTATCCCAGCCAGCCTGCCAAAAGCCCCTGGACAAGCCCGATGATCCCGCCTAACACAAAGCCAAGTATCGTAATCATGCGAAACTCTTTTCCCGAGATGCCTACGACCATTTCTTCGATTCTTTCAATCGGGAAGCTCTCAACCTGTCTCGTCACAATATCGCGGATCGCCAGGCGGGAAAAAATGCGTTCCACGTTTTGCTGCAGCGATTCTACCATCCATTTTGCCAGGCGTGGGATCAGATTCACTTGCACCGTCTCCTGAATGGGCGCGGTCAGGCGCGACAGCGGCTCATCGACCAGCCGCAGGCTATGTTCCTCGATTTTGGCAAAAAGCGCCCGCGACCAGCCGTCGATCTGCTCGCGGCCAAGCCAGGCCACCAGTTCCCCGACGTTTTTGTCCAGCAGCCGCTCCGCTTCCTTGCGCAAAAACTGCTGCAAGCGTCCGGCGAGCTCCGGGCTTTGCAAAAGGTCGTCGAGTGCCGGGAGAATTTTGCCGATGATTTTGTCGTCGCCGAGAAACATGCCGACCAGCCCGCCAAACATGCCCCCGCCGCCACCGAGCATGCTCCTGACCATGCCTTGCAAGGTCTGCTGCCCTTCCGGCGAGTGCAGATAGCCGCGCAAACGGTCCATGAGCAGTTGGCTGACCGTTGCAAACGCGGCATCCAGGCGTTCTTGTCCGGCATGCGGGAGCAGTTCGCGCAGCTTTGTTTCTTCATATTGACGAAGCAGTTGTTGGACAAAAGCTTCCCATTTCTCCTGCACCGGAGCGCGCACGCCCTCCTTCCAGCCCCCGTCCTCCGTGAACAGATCGGGAACAACGGCAAGCAAAGCCTGACGCAAGGTACGCTCGTCCGCCATCCAGTTCATCGCCAGATTGTTCATCCAGCCTGCCAGCGTGTTCTCCAGGTTGCCCTGGACGAGCGCGCGCCTGACGCCCTCTGTCGTCAGCAAATGCTCTTCCACCAACCTGCCCATTTGTATCGCGATGTCATCCCGTCTTCTCGGGATCAAACCAGGGGTAAACGGCACCTTCCAACGGCCGATATACCAAGGTTTGAGCGGGCGGAAAAGCATGCGGATGGCCAGTTCATTCGTAACGCCGCCAATGACAGAACCGACGGCAATATTCACTAATACTATCCACGAATTCATAATTCCTTACAACCTTTCTTCTGTGCATGGCACCAATCGATTTGGCTGCTCATACCATAGACTAACTTTATGCCTGATGGGAAGGGGATAGCCATGTCTTACGTTCCAACCATCGTCGTCGGATACGAGCCAAAGACGGAAGTAGACCTTTACCTGCCCCAGGCGCAGATGCGCAAATGGAATCTTTCTTCACCCACAGCTACTGTCCAATTCGGAAACAAAACGGTTCGCGCCCACATCAGCGGCATAGATCGCAGCGGCCAGACACTCATCCGTCCCTCCGTAGCCGGGTCGCTTCTCCTGCCTACAGGTGTTCCTCTGCTGCTCCGCTACGACGCGGACCAACAAACGCTTGTTTTCGGGCCGTATGTAGGGATTCTCGTATCCTCTTACCATGCCCAGTTTACGCAATCCCCGTTTGGACCGCTGTCTCCTTTTTTCAACGAGGTAGCCGATATTTGCCGCAAACGCGGAGGAATCATCTGCGCATTCCGGCTTCAGGATGTCAACTGGGATGCCGGCATCGTGCGCGGTCTTGTTCGGCGAGGAGGAGTATGGCGCCAAAAAGTGCTGCCGCTGCCCCAATGTATCTACAACCGCCTCGTCTCCCGCCAGCGGGAGCGCAGCGAGCAGATGGCGAATTGGCTGCAGCGCTGCAAGGAAGCCAACATTCCCTTCTTCAACGAACGTTTTCTGAACAAGTGGCACGTGCATTCCGCTCTGCAAAATCAGGCAGGCGCCGCGGAGCATCTTCCGGCCATGGTTCGCTTTTCGGGCATGGAAGACTTGCGGATGATGCTGTCTACGTATCGCACTGTTTATGCAAAACCGGCGAATGGAAGCATGGGGCGAGGGATTATCCGGCTGCGCCGAACGCAGGAGGGGTACCATCTCGCCCGCCCAGGCGGGTTTGGCAAAACGTTTTCCAGCATAACCGGCTTGCACCAGTATTTGCACAAACAGACAAAAGGCAAACCTTATTTGCTGCAGCAAGGTTTACCGTTGATCGGCTTGCACGGCCGTCCGACTGATTTTCGCGTGCTGGTGCAAAAAAATCGCGCAGGCGAGTGGGCCGTCACGTCCATGGTTGCCCGTTTGGGATTGAATCGCATCGTTTCGAATATATCCAGAGGCGGCCAGATGATGACGCCCCTCCAGGCTCTGCGTGTATGTGGACCTTGGGCCAGTTCCGTTCGCCCTTCTCCAGCCAGGTTAAGGGAAGTGGCCCTGAAGCTGTCCGTCCTGCTTGAAGAAGCACTGCCCGGCCATTACGCAGAATTCGGCGTCGATCTCGGCGTGGATGTCCGCGGACAGGTGTGGCTTTTGGAGGTGAACAGCAAGCCTTCCAAAACGACCAATACCATTCCTTTGCCTGAAGGTGTGGAAGTCCCGCCCCGCCGCGCCCGTCCTTCCGTCGTACGCTTGCTGGAATACTCATCGTACCTCAGTGGCTTTCCCCGGACAGCCAGAGCGAAACCAAGGGCGACAGCAGGAAGATCCAAAAGCAAGAAATACAGGCGAAGGTGACCCACATGAGAGCAGGTGCGAGAAGTCTTGGCATCATGACCCGTTGCCAAGGCTCCCATTTTGTAGACAAAGGGTATTACAAAAAGCTGACGCTGTACGGACGCAAGCGCGGCATTCGCGTCTTTGTGTTCTCGCCGCGTCAGGTTGACTTTTCCTCACGAACGGTCAAAGGCTTCGAATACCGCAACGGATCCTGGCAAGCAGATGTGTTCCCGCTCCCCGCCCTGATCTATGACCGGTGTTTCGTAGGCCCGTCTTACCGCCACTATAAACCATTTGTGGAAAAGTTGCAAAACGATCGCCACATTACCTTTTTGGGGCACGGCCTGTCCGGGAAGTGGCAAGTTCACCAAATGCTGTCCAAGTCGCCGCTCCTGTCTTCCTTTTTGCCGCCGACCGAAATTCTTTCGTTTCCCACTTTTCACGACATGCTGCAAAAGTACGGAGCTGTCGTCATCAAGCCCATGGCGGGAACGCACGGAATCGGTGTCGTGCGCATCAGGGAGACGAAGAGCGGCTATGAGGCGACCGGACGGAACCGGGAAAATCGGCCGTTTCGCAAACAGATACGGGATACCGCCGGGCTGAAAACGTTTGTCGCCTCGTTCACCTCCGGGCGCAAATTCCTTGTACAGCCCTATCTCAAGCTGCATACTCCGGATGGCACCCCTTTTGACGTCAGGGTGCTCGTGCAAAAAAATGGGCAAGGTGACTGGGAGACGACAGGCAAGGCTGTTCGCCTTGGCGACAGGCGAAGCATCACCTCCAACCTGCACGGGGGAGGCAAGGCAGAGCCGCTCTCCGCGTTTTTGGCCCGGCATTTCAGACCTGCCGCCAAGTTGCGAATCGAGCAGACGATCAACCAGGTCGCACAGGAATTGCCGCGCTTTTTGGAGGAATGCCACGGCAGACTTGTCGAGCTGGGAATCGACGTCGGCATCGACACGGCAGGAAATGTCTGGATTATCGAGGTCAACAGCAGGCCAGGACGGACTGTTTTTCGCTTGATTGACGACCCGGTCGCCAAGCACCACTCCATAACCCAGCCCGTTCGATACGCCCACTATCTCATGAAAGAGCGCGTAGGAGGTTACTAAGCATGGAAACGTTCAGAATGCGGCTTCGCTTCCTTTCCAATCCCCATGTCAGCGGGATCATCCTGCCGGCTCATCTCTTCACCAAGCTGCAGCTGCGCCATCGCCAAAAAATTACAGTCATGCTGGGCAAAAAGGAAGTCGTCGCAACCGTACTGCAAGACAAGCGAAATCCTGATTCCAATATTATCAAAGTGACCACACTGCTTCAGTCCGAGCTGGGCATCCCGCACGGCGGTTTGATCCAGCTCAAGAAGGAAGATTCGGCGCTCCGAATCGGTCCGGCGATCGGCATCGTCACCACAGGCATTCGCAAGGACCCGCGGCAGCCGATTGGCCAGCGCACTTCTTTTTTCTACAAGCTGCTGCAGGCACAGGAAGGCAAAGGCGTCTTTTACTTTATTTTCTCCCCGCACGACGTGGACTGGAGCACCAATACGGTCAACGCCTGGTTTTTGCGCAAGAGCAAGGCAGGCGGCTACTTCTGGAAAAAAATCGTCACCGCCATGCCGGATGTCGTCTACGACCGGATTCCTTCCCGCTCGGCAGAAAAGCACGAAGCAGTGCGGGAATTCAAATACAGGCTCGCCAGCTATCCGAACTTGCCGATGTTCAACCAGGGCTTTTTCAACAAGTGGGGAGTCCACCAGCTTCTCTATCCGAATCCGGAGGTCAACGAGCACATCCCGGAAACGTACACGTCCCCAACGCTTGTGACTGTGCGGAATCTGCTGCGCAAATACCCGATTGTTTATTTGAAGCCGAAAAACGGCAGCCTTGGCTACGGCATCGTGAAAGTCACCAAACAGCCAGGCGGCGGCTATACCGCCTCGTATCACAACGGCAGCGGCAACGTGAAGCGGCAGTTTTCCAAGCTGTCCAGCCTGTACCAGCACGTGTTCCGCAGCCGAAGGGTAAGCAACTACCTGGCGCAGCAAGGCATCCCGCTCAAAACGTTCCACGGACGCCCGTTTGATTTCCGCGTTCATTTGCACAAAAACCAGCAAAACGAATGGGTAGTGTCCTGCACGGCCGCCAAAGTAGCCGGCTCCGGCAGTGTGACAACGCACGTCCGCACGGGCGGTACCGTCATTCCCGGAGACGAACTGCTCCTCCAGCTGTACGGAAGGCAAAAAGCGCTGATGGCTGAGCGAATCAGCGAGGCCTCCATCCGCATTGCCAAAGCAATCGAGCAGGCAAAAGGCATCGACCTTGGCGAATTGGGACTGGACATGGGCATCGACATCCACGGCCACGTCTGGATGTTCGAGGCAAACTCCAAGCCAGGCCGCTCCATCTTCAAGCACGCCCGGCTCAAGCAGGCCGATCAGGAGTCCCGCAAGCTTCTCGTCGACTACAGTTGTTATTTGGCCAATTTCTAGGCGAAAGACAGACAGCACCATTTTTCAGGAAGGAGGAACACCCATGCTTCAGCAGCGCTCCGGGTGGCTGACCATCCTCCCCAGCGGCAAATGGTTCATCCAGCTACCACGGCAAGCTCTCGGCAAACGGTCGCCAAAGAAACTGTTCGCAAGCCTTGGTCCGTTTTCGCATCACAAAAGAGTGTATGCGGGCTTGCCCACGATGCAGCCAGGGCGGTTTCGAACGCGGATTAACTGGAAAATGATGAACGACTCGCTAAAGCTTGGCCCTCTGATTGGCATCCTGACCGTTGGCGAGGGCGCAGCGTTTTTGGGAAATCGCGAGAACTTCAAGGACATCTCGCAATCCGGCAGGCGTTGGGGGGCACTTGTGTACGTCTTCACGCCCCAGGGCATCAACTGGGAGAAAAAGAAGGTTCGCGGCTATTTGTACAATCAGAAGCAAAATCTGTGGCAGGAAGTCGTTCTTCCCTTCCCGCACGTCGTCTACAACCGCATCCCCACCCGCAGGGCCGAGCAGCGTCCCGAAGTCAAAAGAACGTTGGCCCGCATCCACGAAATGCCCAACGTCACCTTGTTCAATCGCTGCTTTTTTGACAAGCAGGAGCTTTTTTCCATGCTGAAAAAGTACCCCGAGGTGCAAATGTATTTGCCGGAGACGAAAAAGCTCGATACGCTCGCCCGCTTCAAATGCTTTTGCACCGAGCATCGCTTCGTCTACCTCAAGCCGGTGCGCGGCAAAGCCGGAGAAGGGATCATGCGGGTCGAATACAAAAACAACGGCTGGCGGCTTCAACGGCTCAAGGAACAAAAGGCCGTCACGCGGCGCTTTTCCAATCTGGACGATCTGTGGAAGCACGTGAAAAGCCACATCCGGCAGCAGCAGTACATCATGCAGCAGGGGATACGCAGGGCGCGCTTCAACGGCAAGCCTTTTGACGTGCGGGTACTCGTGCAGAAAAACGGCCGCGGCGAATGGAGCGTAACCGGCGTCGGCATCAGGCGCTCCGGCTCGCAAAGCATTACCACGCACGTCCCGCGCGGCGGTTCCATCCACTCCCTGTCTTCTGTTCTCCAGACTTTGTTCAAGGCTGATCCGGAAAGGATGGAACAAAAGATTCACCAGGCAGCGCTTGCCATCGCCAGAACCTTGAACGAGGAGATCGAAGACCTGGCCGAAATGTCGATGGATCTCGGCCTTACGGAAGACGGCAGTCTGTGGTTCTTTGAAGCGAACGCCAAGCCGGAGAAGTTCGATGAGCCTTCGATCAGGCGCTTGTCTTTGTCCAATCTCATCCACTACGCCCAGTACGTGTCCAGACTGCAAAACGGGCGTGAAGCTGCAGCAGGGTAATATCCATGAAATAAACGTTGAAATACGTGATCTTGCCTCCGCAGGCATTAGCTGAATCTTTGGCCACTTTGGTGAGGTTTGCCCGTCAGGAAGGAGATCGGCGCATCACCAGACACGCGATTGACTGGTTTTCGCGTCTGACCCCTGAGCTGCTTTCCAAAAAAGATTCCAGTGTCGCTCTGGCCATGAACGGGAAACGCGTCGTTGGCTTGTTCGCCGTTTCTCGTTGTGGACTGGGTCAGTCCTTCCTGGTTGTAGATAAACGCTACCGCAACCGGGGAATCGGCAAAGCGCTGACGACCCTCATCTGTCAGCGCCTGCCCAAACTGTACGTGCGCGTAGCTCTCGATAATGAGGCAAGTCTTGCCCTTTTTCGAACCATGGGCTTTACGCCTGTCAAAGCGAGTATCGGGCCAACGGGAAAACCTACGCTCTGGCTCGCTTTCGGCCATTGGAATCCCGCCGATTTGCAGGAACATGTCGGATAATGTCCGGCATGTTTTTTGCCATATTCCCTTCGTTTTCTTTACTAATGCGAATTCTCTGGCTTCATCCAAACCGTGCATGAGTTCCCCTTCCTTGGTAAAAATACTCTGCAGGAGGTGGTCTTACCCATGACCAATACAAACAACAACAACAACAACAACAGCAACAACCAAATGCAATCCCAACCACAATTCCTTGGAGCGATGACCCCTGCCAGCGCAATGCTTCAGCCAGGCTTCGCCGGAACAAACGTTCAGGAGGTGCAGTACTGGAACCATGGCGGACATGCCCAATCCGTCGGGACTCCTACATACGGCATGACTTCCGGCGGCGGAATGAGCGGCGCCCAATCGATCTTCTCGCCGGGCTTTGCAGGCACCAACGCCCAGGAAGTGCGCCAGCAAAACCATAGCTATCAGACTGCGCAGCAGCAAGGCTACGGCCAGCAACAAGCGTATGGCCAACAGCAGCAACAACAAGCGTATATGCCAAACCAGGCGTTCAACGCGATCATGCATCAATCCAGCGGTTATGCACAGCAGCAGCCTTCCTCCACTCAAGGCTACGGAGTGGGCATAGGCTCGATCTTCTCTCCTGGCTTCGCGGGCACAAACGCGCAGGAAGTGCGTCAGCAAAATCAGCCTGGTTCCGGGGGCTATCAAGGTTTTGCAGGCCAAATGCAGCCGTATGCGCAAGCCACTTATCCGCCAGCGCTGACAGGCAGCATTTTCTCTCCTGGCTTTGCCCATACAAACGTCCAGGAAGTGCGCCAGCATAACCAAAACAGCGGCTTCGGCTCTTCGCTCCCGCAAGGCGGCTACGGCATCCCGGCGCAATATGGCCAGCAGCAACAACAGGTTCAGCAATATCAACAACCGCTCGGCCAGGGGGTCAACTCGATCTTTTCACCTGGCTTTGCGGGCACAAACGTTCAGGAAGTACGCCAACTGAACACACCAGGCCAGACAACTCCGCACACTGGCTCCATCTTCCCTGGCAGCTACTGACAAGTCGCCGGGCAACGGCTTCGCCATGCCTTTTGACTTGACTGCAGGCAAAAAAAGCGTGACCATCTGCTGACGGTCACGCTTTTTCACTTGCAGACAACTGACGCTGTTCCTCGATCGCGGCAAACAAGGCATGCAGCTCGGCCAGACTCGACTCGTCCACTGTAAAAGTGAAGCCGTCGAACGCGTAGGCATCCTGTTCGACTCCTGGACAAGACCAGCCGGAGCCGACAGCGGCAAACTGGGCAGCGACACACGCCTCTGTCTGCTCCAGCTGCCCGCGTACGGCTACATGTCGTTCCAGCTCGGCCCGAAATTTTTCCATCACGAGTGCCAGCCGCTCATCCTGCCGGGCCAGCCGATAGAGAGCCAGCTCGATTTGCAGCCAGCACGTCACGTAAAAATGAAATTCCAAAAACAACGTTGTCAGCGCTGCTCGCAGCGGTCGGTCATCCCCGCTGGCCTGCATCTGCTCCCAGCAAGCGTACGCCTCCCGCTTTTTTTCCTGGATCAGGTCGTAGTGGCTGACAGCCCCGCGGTAAAACTTGCGAACCACATTGTACAGCATCTCAGGCGTGCGAGACGGAAGACCTCTGTATCTGTTTGGCACATCGCGCATGTATCGTTCCCCTCTTTCCAAACGACCTTCGTCTTCCTATTGTACAACATTCGCGTTCCCGCGCCGGGCTTCCTTGCTGTCTTTCTAATCCTTGCCGTTTTTCCAGTAATCGTAGGCGTGAATGGCATGGCCCATGAACGAAGTGTACGGATCCAGCGCTTTTGTCACCTGTTGCAGTTGCCGATGCATCTCGCCCATTCCTTCCTCGTAAAACGTAATTTCGTCTCCTTCATGGCTCTCCTTCGTCTCGACGGCAACGACGATCTTTTTTCCGATGCTCTGCGCGTATTTCACCTGACTTTCTACCAGGCCGACGATGCGATCCGCCCGATCGCGAAAAGCCATTAGCGTCGTATGATCCAACTGCTCGATCATCCAGTGGGAAAACGGTATGTCCGGCTTGCCCGGCACAGGCGTACGGTCCAGCCAGGCGGCGAGATCGACGCTCGCTTCCAGCTGTCCGTCCTGCTTCGTCGCTTCGACAAATGCCTGGATGTTTGCCATCCACTGGCGCAATACGCTGTCTTTATTCTTGCGCCAGACCGGCATCACATACGGCTCAATATCGAGATGGATGCCCTGAAACTGTTCGCCTGTCTCCACCGCCTGATTGTACGCCTTCACCCAGTTGACGAGCTTCATGATTTTCCCTCTGCTCTCTGCCAGTGCCCAGACCGGATGGCCGCCCATGGCGTGCACCTCGATGCCTGCCGCTCTCGCCTCGCGGACAAAATCGCGGTAATAGGCGTAGGGCTGCTCCAGGTCCAGACGAACGTAGAGCAAATTGACGCTGTTTTTTTTCGCAAAGGCGAGAATTTCCTTCTTTTCCGTGCCGATCAGCTCAGCCCGCCAAATATAGGTGCCTTTGTAGCGCTCTTTTTTGACCGGATCCACGGGGGCAGCCTCCTTCCAATAGCGGTAGTCATGGATCGCGATACCGGAAAAGGACGGGTGGTCGCCCAATTTTTCGGACAAAAGCGCAAGCTGACGGTTCATCTCCTCTGCGCCTTCCTCGGCAAAGGAAGCGTGGTCATCGCTGAGCTTTTTTATGTTGACGGCAATCATGACCCGCGTTTTTAGCTTGTCCGCTTCCTTCAGTTCCTCTTCCACCAGCGCGAGGATGCCGTTTTTCCCGGACAGCGTATCGCGATAGGCCATGATGCACACCGTATCAAACTGCTCGATCATCCATTGTGACACCGATACAGACTGCTCGCCCGGAACGGGAATATCATCGAGCCAAAAGGCGAGTGCCACGCTTGCCACAAGCCCGGGCTGTTTTTTCACTTCGCTCGTAAACGCCTGCACATTGGCTTGCCACTCCCGGATCAGCCGCTCGCGATCCGTCTCCCAGAACGGCAGCAGGTATGGCTGGATGTCCAGCTGAATGCCGCGGATGCGTTCGTCTTCGGCCGCTTCGAGGTTGTAGTTTTTTACCCACTTGACGATGTTCATCAGCCGCTTCTCGTTGCTTTTAAGCGCCCAGGCAGGATGACCGGCCACGGCGTGAACCTCCACGCCCATTGCATTCGCTTCGCGGATAAAGGCGCGGTAGTAGTCAAACGGCTTGTTCATTTCGATTCGCAAGTAAATCAGGTTGATCCCGTTGTTTTTGCAAAATTCAAGAATTTCCTGTTTTTCATCTCCGACGATTTCGGATTGCCATATCCACGTGGCTTTACTCTTTTTTTCCGCCGGGGAAAAGCCGAACAGAAAGCCGAGCGTCAGACAGAGAACACTAAGGTAGATAGGCGCGGCTTTCATTGAACTAGCTACTCCTCTCGTTGGCTTCTATGCTGCGTTTCCAGCTTTCGTAGTCGTGAATGGCGCTGCCTGCGAACGCCGGGTTGCCGGACAGTTCCTCTTCCAAAATGGCCAGCTGGTTCTTCATCTCCGCCGGACCGTCAGCGAAAAAGCTCACATGCGCCCCTTCCGCCGATTCCATCATGTTGACCCCGACGATCACCGAGCCTTTTTTTTGCGAGTTGGCGTCGGCTACGATCTTTTTCACAATCTCGACAATGCCGTTGTCCCCCCTGGCGCGGTTGCGGTACGCCATCAGCGTGATGCTGTCGAGGCGCTGCACCATCCAGCTGCTGACTTTTTCCGGGCTGTCCGGGACGGGGACGGAATCAATCCAGAACGGCAAGTCTGCGCCTACCGCCAGATCGGTGTCCTTCTTCGTCTCGGCGACGAGGTACGCGACATTTTTCAGCCATTGGCGAACGACTTCCTGCTGCGACTCCTTCCAGGCGGGCAGCAAGTACGGCTCAATGTCGACGTGGATGCCCGCAAAGCGCTCGTTCGCTCTCACGCTCCTGTTGTACGCCTTCACCCAGGAGATCAGTTCGTCGATGCTTTGGCGATTCTTCGTCAGCGCCCAGTTCGGATCACCGCCGAGCGCCTCCACCTGGATGCTGGCCTGTCCCGCTTTGCGGATGAACGTCCGGTACGCCTCTGGCGACACAGCAGTCGGCTCTACGTGGAGGTAGATCAGGTTGACGCCGTTTTTTTCGGCAAACGCGATCATTTCGTCCGTCTGCGTCTCGATCTGTTTCGCGTCCCAGATCCAGGTGGCTGTCGTCAGGGCAGAACGGGAATGGTTCGAGAGCACGAGCATGAAGAGAGAGGCTGCTGCCAAAAGCGCAATCCCGGCCCACAGCGGCCCGTATTTTCGCAGCACCCGCATCAGTTTCGGCCGTAATCCTGTCCGTCTCTCGTCGCAGCCACCTCAGCTTGTCCCCTGTCTGAGTACGTGCTCCCGTCAAACGAGGAAAACGGCGGAACTCGCGTGTAATCCTCGACGACCATGTCTTTTACGTGCGCATGCGGCCCCACCTGGCAGCCTTCCCCGATCTGCGTTGTGCCAAGCAAAAACGTCCCTGGGTACAGCACCGTATCGCGCCCGATCGTCACAGTCGAATCGATATACGTAGCGGCCGGGTCGATCATGGTCACACCGCTTCTCATGTGGCGCTCGTTGATGCGCTTGCGCATGAGCCGCTCCAGATGGGCGAGCTGCACGCGGTCGTTTACGCCTGAGCCTTCCTCCGGGTCTTCGGTAACGTGCGCAGCCACCCGCTCTCCCTGCTCCTGCAAAAGCGCCAGGACGTCCGGCAAGTAATACTCGCCCTGCGCGTTTTGATTGGAAACGTTGGGAAGGGTCGCAAACAGCTTTCGATTATCGAAGCAAAAGATGCCCGTGCTGATTTCGTTCACCTTTTTTTGTCCAAGGGTCGCATCCTTTTCCTCGACGATTTTGCGGACATCGCCGTTCTCGTCGCGAATGATTCTTCCGTAGCCGGTCGGGTCTTCCACGATGGAAGTCAAAACCGTCGCTGCCGCCTGCTTCGACTGGTGGTAGTCGAGCAGCCGCCGCAGCGTTTCGCTTTGCACGAGCGGCGTGTCGCCATTGAGCACTAGCGTTACGCCGTCTTGCCCTGCGAGGATGTCTTTGCTCATCCATACGGCGTGTGCCGTGCCGAGCTGCTCCTTCTGCTGTGCGTATTGCACGCGGCTTCCCAGCTGCTGCTTCACGGCTTCGGCCCCGTGACCGACAACGACAACCAGGTTATGCAGAGACAAAGGCTCCAGTGCCCCGACGACATGCTCGATCATCGGCTTGCCGCACAGCGGATGCATGACTTTGTACAAGGTAGAGTTCATTCTCGTTCCTTTTCCGGCTGCGAGAACGACTGCGTGTATGTTCATCCTGTCGCCTCCACTCCGGCCAGTCTGCTTGCCGCAAACTGGCCTTGCTGGATTTGCTGTTCAAAGTATGGCTTCAATTCATCTGTCAACGTGTGGATCATCATGTTCAAATCTACGTCTTTCCTCTGCACGCCCAGTTGATAGGCCTGGAGCATGATCTTTAGCAAAATCTCCTGGTTCAACTCCCGCTTCGAGGTACTCATTTGCTCGTTCCTCCCCGTGATCCCGTATTGTGGTTCATAGCAAAGGACGAATCCGCTTACTCTACCGTTACACTTTTTGCCAGGTTGCGCGGGCGGTCGACATCGTTGCCCAGAGCGACAGACGTATAATAGGCGATGAGTTGCAGCGGAATGACGCCGAGCACCGGGGTAAACAGCGCGTCTGTCTTCGGAATCAGGCAGACGTCATCCACCGAGCGATGCAGGTCGATGTGCTCATCGTGGGTGATGCCGAGCACGTTGGCCCCGCGCGCCTTCACTTCTGTAATATTGCTAATCATTTTTTCGTGCAAAGCGTCCTGCGTGGACAGGGCAATCACCCTTGTCCCTTCCTCGATCAGCGCCAGCGTGCCGTGCTTCAGCTCGCCTGCGGCATACGCCTCCGAATGAATGTAGGAAATTTCCTTGAGCTTGAGCGAGCCTTCCATGGAGACGGCGTAGTCGATCCCCCGGCCGATGAAAAACAGCTGGCGCTCGTCCTTGATCGTTTCGGCAAACTGGCGAAGCTGGCTGGCATGCGCGAGAATCTCCTCCACCTGTCCAGGCAATTGCTGCAAGCTCTGAATCAGCGAAGCAATCTCGGCTTGGGCAAGTGTCTCTTTTTCCTGTGCCAGATACATGCCCCACAAGTAGAAAGCAATAAGCTGCGAGGTGTACGCTTTCGTAGAGGCGACGGCGATTTCCGGTCCGGCATTGGTCGTGATGACCTCATCCGCCTCGCGGGCAATCGAGCTGCCGACGACGTTGGTAATGGCGAGCACGACAGAGCCGTTGCGCTTCGCTTCCCGCATCGCCGCGAGCGTATCTGCCGTCTCACCGGACTGGCTGACGGCAATCGTCAATGTGTTTGGCCCAAACAGCGGGCGGCGGTAACGAAACTCGGAAGCTACGTCGACCTCGACCGGGATGCGTGCAAGACTTTCGATGACATGCTTGCCGATCAGGCCCGCATGGTAAGCTGTGCCGCAGGCGACGATGTAAATTTTCTCGATGCTGCGAATCGTATCGGTCGACAAGTGCAGATCGGGAAAAACAATCTTCTGTCCGGCTTCGTCGATCCGGCCCGTCATCGTGTTGCGGAGGGCGCGCGGCTGCTCGTGGATTTCTTTTTCCATATAATGCGCGTAGCCGTCTTTTTCCGCCTGCTCCTTGTCCCATTCAATCCGGACGAGATCGCGCTGTACCGGCTCGTCTGTCCCCAGACTCATGACCTGCACCGAATCTCTGGTCAGGACAGCCAGGTCGCCGTCCTCCAGCACATAGACGTCGCGGGTGTGCTCCAGAATGGCAGGAATATCAGAGCCGATAAAGTTCTCGTTTTTGCCAACCCCGATAATCAACGGACTTGCCACGCGGACTGCGATCAGCTTGTCCGGCTCATACTCCGACATGACGCCAAGGGCAAAGGCGCCGCGAATTTTGCCAGCCACCTTGCGCACCGCAGCGAGCAGGTCGCCGTCGTATTCGCGGGACAAAAGGTGGACGATCACCTCTGTATCGGTCTCCGAGCTGAACACGTAGCCTTGCTCGATCAGCTCCTGCTTGATCTCCAGGTAGTTTTCGATAATGCCGTTGTGCACGATGGAAAATTTTTGCGTCTGGTCCACGTGAGGGTGAGAGTTCTCATCCGACGGCCGTCCGTGTGTCGCCCAGCGCGTATGGCCGATGCCGATGGAGCCGGAAAGCCCGGACTGTTCGGTCTTCTCCACGAGGACGTCGATTCTGCCTTTTGCCTTGCGCACCGCGATTGACTCGCCGTCGCAGACCGCGATGCCAGCCGAGTCGTAGCCTCTGTATTCCAGCTTTCGCAGGCCGTTAATCAAAATGGGTTGTGCCTGTCTATACCCGATGTATCCCATAATTCCGCACATGTTTGTCCTTCCTCCTTCGGTCTTGGTTGCTTGTGTGTGACGCTCGCCCGCCGATCAGGCGAGCAAGCTCACAACTTCCTTTTCCTCCTGAATGGCAACGGACGTGCCGATGCGATAGACGTTCGGGTTGGTAATGCCGTCAAAAGCGTTGCGCGTATCAATAATCGCGACACCCAGATCGGCAAGCTCCTGGTAGCGGAAGCAAGTATGGTTGGTGATGAGCACCATGCAATCGTATGTTTTGAACAGCTCGTAGTCGTTTTCAATCGAGGTGACGACCTGTCCCTTTTTATTCACGAAGCTTTGCGCATACGGGTCGTAGTAGTCGACCTGCGCCCCGCTCTTTTTGAACAGCTCGTAGATTTCCAGTCCGGGCGATTCGCGCAAGTCGTCGACATCCGGCTTGTAGGCCATGCCCAAAATGAGAATGCGCGAGCTGTTGATCGCTTTCGCGTAAATATTGAGCACCTGTGCCGTCTTGTTCAGCACGTAATCCGGCATGTTGTCATTGATCGACTGGGCAATTTCGATGAACTGGCTGTGGAAACGGTAGCCTTTTGCTTTCCACGACAGATACATCGGATCGAGAGGTATGCAATGCCCACCGATTCCGGGTCCCGGATAAAACGGCATGAACCCGAACGGCTTGGTCGATGCGGCCTTGATTACCTCCCAAACGTTGATGCCCATTCTGTCGCACATCATCGCCATTTCGTTCATGAACGCGATGTTGACGCTGCGGAACGTATTTTCCAAAAGCTTGGACATCTCCGCCACTTTTGGCGAGGAAACCGGGACGACTGTTTTGACCAGGCTGCCGTAGAGCAGTGTCCCAAGCTCCATGCAACGCTCCGTCGTACCACCGATGATTTTCGGGGTGTTGTAGGTGTTGAACTTGCGATTGCCCGGATCGACGCGCTCAGGAGAGTAGCAGAGGAAAAAGTCGACACCCGTGGTGTAGCCGAGCTTTTCCAGCTCGCGCCCGATCAGCTCTTCGGTCGTTCCCGGATAGGTCGTGCTCTCCAGTGTGATGAGCAGCCCTTTGCGCATATGTTTTTTGATTTGCTCCACTACATTCGTGATGTAGGACGTATCCGGGTCCTGATTCGGGCTGAGCGGTGTGGGAACGCATATGCTGATCGCATCCAGCTCTTCGATGGCGCGATAGTCCGTCGTCGGGAAAAAGCGCCCCGTCGCCAGGCATTCCTGCAAGGTCTCGTTGGAGATGTCTTGTACGTAGGACTCTCCTTTTTTCAAGCTCTCAATTTTACCGGCGTGCAGGTCGATCCCGACCACGGTGTACCCGCTCTTGACCGTCTCTATCGCGAGCGGCAGCCCGACATAGCCAAGACCAATCACCCCGATTTTCGCTGTCTTATTGCCAATCAGTTGCTGGAGTTCCTCGTATCTTTTCATCCTCGTTTGTCTCCCTTTCCCTATCTGAACTTTTTATGAAATCAAGCGTTTGACTCTGGCTTCCAGCTCAACTGGCGAAAATGGCTTCGTAATGTAATCAGAGGCGCCCAGGGCGAACGATTTTTGCACATCTTCCTCCAGCCGTTTGTCTGTCAGCACCATGATTTTGCTCATCGCATGCTGACCGAGATGCCTGATTTTTTCGATCAACTGATAACCGCTGATGACAGGCAGGTTCAGGTCGGTAATCACCAGGTCGTAGGCGGCTTCGCGAAACTTTTCCATGCCGTCCATGCCGTCGTGGGCAACCGTTACCTGGTAGCCTTTGCGCTGCAAATAGATGCGCAAAAACTCGTTGACCGTCTCATCCTGATTGACGAGCAGAATGCTGGCTGGCTCCTGCTGGCGGTTCGCAGCGTGCTGCTCGTACACCTTGATGCTTCCAGGCTCGCTTACGTCCTTCATCTCCTGAATCATCCGCATCAGCATTTGCGCCGAGGAACGGGAGCTTTCCGGGAAGCTGGCGATCAGCATTCCGCCTGTCAAAAGCTTGCGGCCGAGCAAGTAGTCTTTGACTTGCAGCGCGTAAAAATGGGTATCCGCAAGCTTTTTTTGTTCCAGCAAAATGCCGAGGATATGTTTGCTTTTGTCATGCGCTGCATGTATCGTCATGGTGTCTGTCAGCTGTGCTTCCATATCCCTTTTGACCAATTCCAGCGACTCTGCGGAAAAGTTTTTGCAAGCTGCCAGGATCACCCCGCACGCCATGCGGTTCTCTTCCATCTTGCTTAGCAGCTCATAGAAAGCAGGTACGAGATTACTCATCATCATGCCTCCAGACTGGAAATGTTTTTGCTGTTTTTGGGCTGCCAGCTCGTCCGCGTCATCGTTCCCCACGAGTTGTTGTTGCGCAAATATTCAATGTGTCCCAGGAATCGCCAAATGACGCCGATTTGCCGATAGCCAAAAAACATGAGTATGGTATAGAAAAGCATTTTGACGATGTCCCGGAAGCGCGGGTATCGCCGAAACGCGATTTCCTCCAGCAAGATCGAGCCAATCCCCAACAGCACGCCATACAGCACGTTGAGCAGGCCGTAGATCAAAAGAATGTGACTGTTCGTCATGTCCAGCAACGTATATCCGATAAGCGCGAGCAGACCCGTGATGCGAAAGTACGGATTCAACGTTTCAAACAAAATGTTGAAGGGCAGTGTCAGCATCCCAAACACCTTGTATTTCGGGCGTAATACCATGTTTTTTCCGTATTCGATCATGTTTTTCAGGTTGCCGCGCCCCCATCTGCGGCGCTGGCTGCCGAGAATCTTCCATGTGTCAGGCGCTTGCGTCCAGCAGACGGCATCTGGGCAAAACGCCACCCGGTACGGCAAGTTGTTTTCCAGCATGTATTTGTGCAGCTTGATAATGATGTTCATGTCCTCGCCGGGATACCCGCCGCGATAGCCGCCGACCTTGACCACGTAGTCTTTGCGGAACACGCCGAACGCACCCGAGACGATAATCAGGCCGTTGATCGCGCTCCAGCCGATCCGTCCTCCGAGAAACGCCTTCAAGTATTCGACCGATTGCATCATCGGCAAAAACTTGTCCGGCAAACGAATGTCTTTGACGACGCCGTTTTCGATCTTGCAGCCGTTGGCAATCCGGATGTCGCCGCCGATCGCCACGGTTTCCTCCGGGTTTTCCATGTATACCTTGGCGATGCGGATGAGCGCGTCTTTTTCCAGCAAGGAATCGGCGTCTATGGAAGCGATCAGCGGGTAATGCGACAGATTGATGCCTGCATTGAGCGAATCGGCTTTTCCCCCGTTTTCTTTGTCGATCAAATACAGATTGGGGAACGCCGGATTGTGGTAAACTCCCCGCACGCGCGAAGTTTGCAGCAGCGGCTGGACAGGCATGTGCCGGGAGAGCGTAAGCGAAAATTCCTCGATCAGCACTTGCAGCGTATCGTCCTTCGATCCATCGTTGACGACGATCACTTCGTAGCGCGGATAGTTCAAGGCGAGCAGTGACCGGACATTTTCGATGATCGTCAGCTCTTCGTTGTACGCCGGCACCAGAATCGAGATCGGCGGTACGTGCTCGGAGCCGGACAATGCCTGGAACCGGGAGTAAAGGGAGTTTTTCAGAATCCCCATGATGCTCTTGAATGAAAACATCATGATGACGAAGTACAGGGAATTGATCGCGATGACGTAGTACATCGCAAACATTCCGTAATAGAGCAGAAACTCTCTCATGCTGGCCTCCTTTCTATTAGCCTTCCATCACCTGAACCGTGGAAATGTTTTTTTGGCAAGACTTGCGGTACAGATGCAGCTTTTCGTTGTACGCCAGCTTCTCTTCCGTGCTTGCCCCTTGCTCCAGGCGAAGCTTTTCTTTTTCCAGATCGTCCAGAATGATTTGGTGCGCCATGTCGACTTTGTCGCCGAAGCGCTCTTCCCGCAAAATCTCGCACAGCGCTGCAAAGCCTGCTGTGTGCAACTGGGCCAGACTGCGCGCACTGTGATAGCGCACCCACCAGTGACTGTCCCCGACCGCTTTTTTCAGCGCGGGAATGTAGTCGACGAGCTGCAAGGTTCCAATCGCTTTGGCGATCAGGGCGCGTATTTCCCAGTCTTTGTGGGACAGGAAATCCTTGACTGTCTGTTCGCTCAAATACCTGACGTCGCGGCACATGAGCTTCACAGCCTTGATGCGCACTTCCTTGTCCGGCGACATGACCAGCTTGGGCAAGGTCGGCTCCAGCCCGGTTTGCGCGTGGACGGAGTAGCCGATCAGCCCGATTTTGACGAGTTCAGGGTCGTTGTCGCGGATCAGCTCGGTGTACAGCGAATTCGTATCCAACTGCGAGTCGCTGATGATGTCGACGATCAGCTGGTGGACGTTCTTCTTCGCCCGGACGACGAACTCTGCCATCTGCCGCAGATCGCTGTTGTCCCGTGCGCATTTGGCAATCGCCCGGGCAACGATGAACAGGCTCGGATCATTGGCGCTATTCTTTTGCAAAAGCGCGAGCAAATCCGCTGCGGCCTGCCGGGAGCGCATGACGCCCAGATTGTACGCGGCGTCGACTCGCGTCCATTTCCAGCCGCTTTTCAGCCGTTCGAGATCGAGGGCGACCAGCCCCATATCCTCGCACAGCCGGATCAGCTTTTCCCGATGGACGCCCGTAAAGCGCTCCATCAGCTCAAACAGCTGTTTCTGGATCAGTTGCTTTTCTTTTTGCGTCGGTTCGCCGTAGGGGAGCTTCAGGCGCTCTTCCTCTTCGCTGTAGGCCTGCAGGTAGACGAAGTAGTCCCGGTATTTTTCCTGGCAGCGCCGCGCCTGTTTTTCTGCCGATATATTCCGCAGCTTCAGTGCGAACAACGCAAGCAACCCCAGCATGATTAATCCGCATAGTGCGTACACGAAGCCAATTGCTGTCGCCAATGGTGTCTGCACGTTTGCCACACTCCTATCCAACCTTTTACGGTTGCGATTTGTCTTTGTCTGCCACTGGGGCATCTATCTCTTTGAATGCTTGCTGGATGATGGCATAGCTCTGTTTTTTCCGCTCGTGATAGCCGACCTGCTCCCACGCTGGCCACGAATAGAGGGGGAGCTGTGTCAGCGGATAAGGAGAAGGCCACTGGCTTTTGCCGACGATGCTCTTCGTCGCGCGGTCTGTGAGAACCGGCAACAGACGAATCCCTTTTGTCGTGGTTGTCGCAAAGCGCTTGCCTTCATCCTGGTAGCTCATCACCGTAAGCGAGCTCGGGTCGGTAAAGCCAAGCAGCATCCACGGCACTCGCAGCTCGATCACATCGCCTTTTGCCTGCCAGGCTGTGCGCGAGTCGTACTGCGGGTCTGCGGCATCCGTCGTTCCTCTTAGCAGCCTGCCGACCACGACCTCTTCCAGCGGGTAGTATTTTTTGCTGTCCGGCGGCTCCATTTCCAGTCCAACCGCAAGCTTCCACGGCTTGAAAATGCCGGAGTCGTCCTGCTGCTCCTCTGCTTTCACTTCAAGCATCCCGTACCGTTTGCCGTAGAGGCGCGTGTGAAAATCGTAGTTGGCGGCAATCTGGATTTGGCTTTCCTCCGGTTTTCCCAGCTCGATCAGCGTCTCCAGCCCTTCGTCGAGCGTAAGGCCGGGGAGCTGTGCCGCGTGTTTGTTTCCGCCCGGAGTCGTGTCCACGCCCAGGTACAGCTTTTCTTTTTCCGGGTCAAACGCATGCGCCAGCTTGACGAGCACGTACACGTAGCCTTCGTCGTGCGTCATCCAGACTTCGTCAATGCCGGGAACGCGGATGTCGAGGCGCTGCTTTTCCTCCGGCTTGAGCTGATCCCAGTCGGTGCGGTCGCCGTCAATCGTGAGCACGCCTTCCTTGCCCGGATACATCCCCAACACCCCAAACAGCGACTCGTTCGTCAGCATGTTGAGCCAGAAGGAGCGGCGGTCTTCCGGAAGCTCGAAGCGCATCGTGTTCCACGTTTTTTTGAACCATTCGTCCTGCCAGACGAACAGGATGCCGCCCGCGTAGCCCTCCTGGTGAATCTCGCGCAACAGCGCTGCGTCAATCTCTCCCTGCTGCCGCTCGGAATGCCCGCCCTGATGGCGGCCGAGATTGCCGAGGTGGGCGACACCGATGGATGCCGGAACACCAAACTCCGTCACCATGATCGGCATGTTTTTGTGGTGCTCCTTCAAAAGCCGCAGGTACGCTTTGTACGAATCGACCTGTCCGGCGTCGTTTTTCACCTGCTGCAAGGCCGGATCGTAGCGGAACAAATCCGGGTAGTACGGATACACGTGGTAGGAAGCGAAGTAGCCTGCCTCCCAGTTTTTCGGCTGGATATGGGTCGGATCGACGCTGACGAGATCCTCGTGATACAGCGGTTCGCCCGGATGGGAGAGCGGATCGGTAGTCACCCAGTTGGTGAACGTCATCGGGTGCTGCCAGCCGTACTTGCTCTCTTCTGCTGCAACAGTGTCGACCATTTCCGCAAGCCACGTCTCAAAGGCGGTCGCCTCTGCCGTCGCCTGGAAATACGTGCCCTGATACGGCGGCAGCTTTTCGTGCAGGCGGTTGGTGTTTTGCACCATGACAGGGTCCCATTCTGTGCCTGTATGCCAGCCGATCAGGTACTTGCCCGCATTGGCGCGGTATGTACCGCTCGCTTTTCCTGATTTTTCAGGGAGCGTGACTTCTCCGTACACAGCGCCGACTGCATCTTTGATCTCTGCCCGAAACTGTTCGCGAATTTCGGGCAAGTAGGCATCTTTCTTTTCGATCAAAAGTTCCTCCGGGCTCCAGATGCCTTGCATCAAGTAGAGCGGGTCTCCCGGTTTTTTGCGGTTGTACTCCACAAGCGCCTCGTAAAAGACCGGAGGATGGATGGTATAAACGCGGATGACGTTCGCTCCCATCTCGTCGATCATGGCGAACCAGCGCAAGTAATCGTCTTTGGCAATGGGCAGCTCGCCAGGATAATGCCCCGGCAGGGACGCCCCCAGATTGACGCCTTTGGCAAAGAACGGCTGCCATCGCTCATTCTGGAACACTTCGATCTGCTCGCCTGACGTACGAAATTTCAGTTGCACGCCCGCCGTCGTCTCCATGCTCTCGACCCGGTCCGCGTCCCAATACCACCAGAGGACGCTTGCTCCTGCCAGCATCAAGGCAGTGAGACTCGCCCAACGCCAGCGCCATTTCTTTTTGGATTCCACTTCTCGTCAACCTCCGCTATGTTGCCGCAAGCCATCTGCCCAACACAGTCATGACCGTTTTGGCGATAGCAGGCGGTGAACGGATTTCTCTCGCCCAAACGTCATTGTCATTGTAAACATAGGGGACAATCGTTCCCATAGACGGAATTCACTAATGTCCATTTGGCGATTTTGTAAAGAAACTGTAATGGAATGGCAGATTCGCCCCCATCGTCCTACATTTTTTGGTGCGAAGTCCTGCAACCCGCTCGTCCATCCGGCCCATATTTTTCTAACCATTAGGTATATGTACTTGACGCTTGAATTTTTTTCTTCCATGGAAAAATGGTAGGTTGCTACTATTTGGAAATTGTTGAAAAATGCTACTATCCTTTTTTCTTTACACCAAAAATACAGGAGGATGGTTGGAAAGGCGGCTTCGGGACAGAAAATGGCCCACAAGCTGCGTGCAGGAGGGACTGTAGCTCTATCACGAGCGTCCGGGTTTTCGCCGCCACACGCGGGACCACAAAAAAAGACAATCCCCCGCCTCCATGAGACGGTGAGATTGCCTTTTCCCCTCTTGCTCGCTTATGCCATTTTGTTCAAGAAAATTACAAAGTTTTCATTCCTGGCTTCCAGTTTGCAGGGCACAGGCCGCCTGCCTGGAGAGCTTGCAGGACACGGAGTGTTTCGTCTACGCTTCGGCCCACGTTCATGTCTGTTACGACCTGGTAGCGCAGGATGCCGTCCGGGTCAATGATAAACAGGCCGCGATGGGCTGCGCCGGTTGCCTCGTCGAGAACACCGTAAGCGCGGGCGGTTTCTTTGGTGAAGTCGCTTGCCAGCGGGAAATTGATTTCGCCGATTCCGTTCTGGTCGCGCGGCGTTTTGATCCAGGCGCGGTGTGTGTGCACGCTGTCGGTAGACACACCCAGCACTTCGCAATCGAGGTCTGCGAATTCTTCCATATTGTCGCTGAAGGAAGTCACCTCAGTCGGGCAAACAAAGGTGAAGTCGAACGGCCAGAAGAACAGGATCAGCCATTTGCCCCTGTAGTCAGCGAGCGTCACGCGCTCATCCAACGTCTCCATGTTTTTGGTAGTGAGCATGTGAAAGTCTGGTGCCGGTTTTCCTACTTGCAGTTGTACAGTTGTTTGGGTAGTCATGATAAATCGCTCCTTTTTCACGGTTGTATGTGGTCTGTCACAAAAAATTGGCTGGGTAGCGCGACAGGCTGGTTACTGCGCCGTTTCCTCCAGGGCAGCCAGCACTTTTTTGATGCGGTTCGGGTTGAAGCCCAAAATTTTCTTTTCGCCGATGACCGTCAACGGTACAGACATCACCCCGAGACGGCTTAGCTCTTGCGCGTATTCTTCCTTTTCGTCGATGTTGCGCTCTTCAAAAGAAATGTTTTGCTCAGCCAGATACGTTTTCAGTTGCTTGCAGAAGCCGCAGTTCGTGCTGGAATAGACGATTGCTTGTACCATGTCAAACTCTCCTTTTTTTGTCGGGGATTATTTGTATTGGGGAACCAGTTTGGAACGTTTGTTGATGTACTTGTCCACAGCCATTGCCGCAATCGCGCCGTCTGCCGCAGCCACGACCGCTTGCTTGACCGGAGTTTTGCGCACCTCTCCTGCTCCGAACACGCCTGGAACAGAAGACTGCATGTATTCATCGAGTATCATGAAGCCTTCGTCATCGAGCGGAACCTGTCCGTCGAGAAAATCCGTCCCCGGCTTGCTGCCGGACAGAAAGACGAACACGCCGTCTACCAAAAGCACTTCCTCGTCGCCTGCCGCATTGCGGATGCGCAAACCTTCTACTGTATTGGCGCCGACGATCTCCAGCGGGCGGGTGCGGTACAGGAAGTCTGTTTTCGGCAACTCCGGCACTTCATCCACGCCTTGCAGATCGGCGCGCGGCACCACAAATGTAATCTTGTCCGCAAACCTGGTTAGCGCATGGGCTTCCTCCAGCGCTTCCTCCGTATCGCCGATCACGGCTACATGCTTGCCTTCATAAAAGGCTCCGTCACACGTCGCGCAAGTGCTGACACCGCGTCCGAGCAGAGCTTCCTCTCCCGGCAGCATGCGGTTGCGCCCTTTTGAGCCAGTCGCCACGATGACGGCTTTTGCTTCAAACGTGCCATGCGCGGTAAAAATGCTTTTTACCTCATCTTCTACATCGACCGCGGAAATCGTCGTCTGGATGAATTCGGCACCAAAGCCCTCCGCTTGCCTGCGCATTTTTTCGAGCAGTTCTTTTCCTGTCCATTCGCCTTCCACTCCGGGGTAGTTGGCGATTTTATGCGTCAGGGCCAGCGCCCCTGTCCCTGGTGCTTTATCGATCACAAGCGTCTTCAGATTCCCTCTGGCTGTATAAATCGCAGCGGATGTACCAGCCGGACCGCCGCCGATGATGATGACATCGTACATGAACGGCTCCCCCTTTCTCTCAGCTAAATTAAAATTATTATCATCTAGGAACGATTATCATTTTACTAGATACAAAATAAAAATCAATATCTTTTTATAATAATTTTAAATAAGTATTTTCCATGGGCTGATCTTCCACCCATTCATATGCCTCATCTGCCGGACGAAAATGTACAACTACTCCCTATTATTTTGCAATTCCGAATACAATCGGACGCGTTGACGAATCAAGCCATTCAGGATAAAGTACGCCTATCACTGGAACGCACAAAAGCAAAAAAGCCAAAAAGCGCAAAAGTGCGAAAGCGCACGTGTCTTTGCTTGCTGCACGCTTGCGTTAGCCTGATTTTGCAAGGAGTTGCCACCATGAACAAATCCATTTCTTTTTCGCAAAGCATCTGGGTTCTCTTGGCCATCTTCGGCATCCTGTTTCCTGCCTTGTTTTGGGGGAAGGTAGAGCCGCACATGCCTCTTTTTGCCGCCACGATTGCGGCAGCCACGCTCTTGCGTCTGTTCGGAGTGCCGTGGAAGCAGATGGAGGAAGGGCTGGTCAAAGGCATCCAGACCGCGATTGCGCCCATGCTGATCCTCTGTCTGATCGGGATGTTGATCGGGGTGTGGATGATGAGCGGGACCGTCCCGATGATTTTGCACCTTGGCATCTCGCTGATCTCGCCGGAGTATTTTACGATCAGCGCCCTCTTTTTGACCGTGGTCGTCTCAAGTGTCACCGGCAGCACGTTTACGACGATCAGTACAATCGGCGTCGCGATGATGGGCGTCTCGACCGCCCTGGGACTCGATCCGTTGATGACAGCCGGAGCCATTATTTGCGGGGCCTGCTTCGGGGATAAAATGTCCCCGCTGTCAGACACGACCAACTTTGCGGCAGCGATTGCCGACGTCTCGCTGATGAATCACATCAAATTCATGTCGCACACCGCGATTCCCGGCCTGCTGATTACGGCGATTTTCTTCGCCATTCAGGGACAGTCCGCCGACGTCAGCCTGGAGGCGATCCAGGAAATCCAGACAGTGCTTGAGCAGCATTTTTCCCTGGGAATCATGACGCTTTTGCCTGCTGCTGTCGTGCTCATCTGCTCTGCCCTGCGCAAGCCGATTTTGCCGACTCTCGTCTTCGGGATCTTGAGCGGGATCGCAACCGCCGCTCTTGTGCAAGGCGTTCACTCCCCCGTCGTATGGATGAACGTCATGCAAAACGGCTTCGCCAGCGAAATCGCCAACGAAGCCGTTGCTTCCATCGTCAATCGGGGCGGACTGTTGTCCATGACCTGGTCTCTCGCCCTGATTCTTATTGCCTTGTCTCTCGGTGGAATCCTGCAGTACAGCGGTGTGTTTGAAGCCCTGTTTGCAGGCTTGATCCAGCGCATCAAAAAAGCGGCAGGCATGGTCGGTCTGGCCGGTTCGTCCTCCATCCTCGTCAATCTTTTGACAGGGGAGCAATACTTGTCGATCCTGCTTCCGGGACAAATGTTCCACGATGCCTTTGTCAAGCAAGGGATCGAAGGCAGACGGCTTTCCCGCACACTCGAAGACTGCGGGACGCTCGTCAACCCGCTCATTCCCTGGGGCGTCAGCGGGGCCTTTTTCACCTCTGCCTTGCACGTGGCGACAATCGACTACTTGCCCTATGTGATCTACCTGTGGATCTCGCCGCTTTTGACCTTCCTGTTTGCGCTGCGGCAGCCAAAAGCGAAAGCACAAGCCTAGCCTGTCGCATACACGGTCGTACAATTTTTCCCTCTGCGCTTGGAGCGGTACAGCGCCTCATCTGCTGCCCGCTTCAAGCCGTCTGCCGTGTCGCTGTGGTCAGGAAAACGCGCGATGCCGACACTGACCGCAATCGGGATGCAGCAATTATCCTGCAATAACGGGTGCATCCGCAAAAAGTCGCGGATCGCCCGCACCTTTTCTTCCGCTTCCTTCATTGTGGCCTTTGGACAAAGCAGCATGAATTCGTCCCCCGCATAGCGGTAGGCTGTATTTTCCCGCCCTGCCACGACCTTCATCGCCTCGGCGATTCTTCTAATCAGCTCATCTCCTGCGTGGTGCCCGTAATGATCGTTCACCGCTTTCAAGCTGTCCGAATCCAGCATAATCAACGCCAGCGGGGAGCTTTCTTTTCCCAGCCACTTTTCCAGATCGCGATGGAACGCCCGATAGTTGGCCAGTCCCGTCAGTTCATCCTGAAACGACATCTGGTACATGCGCTTGTACAGACGCGCCGTCTCGATTGCGCTCGCCACCTGGAAGCCGATGATCTTCAACAGTTCCTCGTGCTCCTTTTTGTAGGCAAACTCGCGATAGGACTGTGCCGAAATGACGCCCTTGATCTGATTCCCCAGCATCAGCGGCACGAAAATACAAGTGTTCGTGTCGATCTCCGGGCAGCCCCAGCGAATCATTTCCGGCTCGCACGGCTCGTTCTTCAAAGTTCGGATATGGATCGTTTGCCGTGTCTCAATCACCCTGGAGACCATCGCCTGGCCGTACGGAATCGTCATCGGACCGTAATTGACGCCGTTGTCGATGCTGATCGGGATTCTGATCTCGCTGTCGCCCTCGTCATAAAAGGCGATGAAAAAGGCATCGGTGCTCATCACGCGGGAAACGAGCTCGAACGCCTTCCACAAAATCTTGTCTTCCTCAAACGTCTTCGCAAAAATATGGCTCAGGTCGTGCAAAATTTTCATGTGCTCCGCTATCCACATCATCTCGGACACCTTGTCCCGCAGTTCACTGATTTTTTTCAACAGTTCCTTGTGCCGTATCCCATCTTCTGCTGACAACACCGTGTCAATCTCGCTGGCTACCGCTTCGATCTCCCTCTGGTCCACGGCGTCAACTCGACTGAGCCAGCCGCTGTAACGCTCCAGCAGCTGTCTTGCGTACGCTTCTCTTACAGCGTTGTTATCATGCATGTACAACCCTCCGGTTATTGGGTACGCTTACACTTTTTTCTCATGATAGCGATCTACTGCTGCGCGAATGGCCTGCAAAACCGCGCCCTGGCCAGGGGCGAGAAAACGCTCCTGGATCGTCTGCGTAATCTCCTGCATCCCGCCTGCCACTGACTTGCCCACGAGCAGATTGACCAAAAACTCGCTCGTCTTGTCCATGACAAACGTAAAGCTGGCGTCGCATATGACACCGTCATCGGCGTCTATGATGAGCACACAGCCAACCATTGTGGACACCTCGTACAACGTCGTCCCTTTTGGGATTTGCGCAAATCCCGCTGTCAGCACCGTGTTTCTGTTTTTCCAATCAGCCACCTGCTTGTCCTCCCCTTTGTCCTTTGTCCCTCTCTAGCTGATGACAGGCAAACATACCTCCACTGTCGTTCCGATTCCTGGCGTGCTCATCAGTTGCAATGTTCCGCGATGGTTTTCGATGATTCGGCGGCTGACCATCAATCCGAGCCCGGTGCCCGTCTCCTTCGTGGTGAAGAAAGCCTCTCCCAGCCGGGACAACTGCTCCGCCGGTATGCCTACCCCATTGTCCTCGAAGCGAATGACGACTTTGTCCCCCTCGCACCAGAGACGGATGACGATTTCCCCGCCGCCTGATGTCGCCTCGATACCGTTTTTCAAAAAGTTGATAAACGCCTGCTTCAACTGATTTTCATCACAATGAATCTTGGGCAACGGCGACTCCAATGCGACCTGAATGGTTACTTTTTGCAAAATCGCTTCTGTCTCCAATAACGTGACAACATGGGTAATCAGGTTGGTCAGGTCGTGCACTTCAAACGCCGATGCGTGCGGCTTCGCCAGCACCAACAGCTCGCTGACGATCAGCTCGATTCGCGCCAGTTCCGAGCTCATGATGGAAAAATACTCCTGCTTTCGCATGCCGTCCTTTTCCATCAGCTGGACAAAGCCTTTCAAGGAAGTCAGCGGATTGCGTATCTCGTGGGCAATCCCCGCCGCCAGCTGCCCCACCAAGGCGAGTTTTTCCGAGTTTTGAAAATATTCATGCGTTATTTTGCGCACTGTCACATCACGTATCAATATGTAATGGCACAGCTTGTCCTGAATGAGCACAGATGTCCCGCAAACCTCCACATCCGTACGTGTTCCGTCCAGACGAATCAGCTCCGCCTCAATCGGCGAAGTTGTCTCTCCCCGCTCCAGCCGCTTTTGCATTTCTTCAATCAAAGACATGTCGCGCGGGTGGAAAAAGGAAGTGAACGGATAGTGCAAAAGCTCCTTGTACCCTCGTGCGCCCACGAGCTTGATCCCGGACTGGTTGACGTACTTCAGTTTTCCCCCTTCGTATACAAAGGCCGCTTCCAGCGAGAGATCCAGCATCTTGCACATTTTCGCCTCCCTGCTGCCGGCCACGGCTTGCGACAGCTTCTGCACCATCGCGTAGTAGCCAATCGCGGCCCCTTCCGACAGGATCGCGCCATAGGTTATTTCGACAGGGATCGGCGGACCTGCCTTGTGAGCGAAAACGGTGCAAAAGGACATTGGCTCCCCGTTTCCTGCGCTTTGTGTCTGACGGCGTACCGCCTCCTGCTCCTCTTCAATGGCCAGCTTCCAAAACGGATAGCCCTCCCACTCTTCTGCTGAATAGCCTGTCAGCGCTTCACAGGCAGCGTTGCCCCTGCAAACGCTTCCTGATCGATCCAGCAAAAAGGCGGCTTGTACCATTTGCTCGAAAAAGGAGCGATAGAGAAGGCTGCTCCTGCATTCATGATCCAACAAGTCTTTCATTTGTGCCCCTCCCCTCCTGGGACGAGAAAACGGCTACTCCGCATGGCGGAAATAGCCTTAACCGTTCTCAAATGCTATTCATACCCAATTTTACCCTATTCCGCGGGCTGTTTCCATCCCTTGGGAATGCGAAATTTATAGATAATTCTTGTTCGATGACGAAAGTCCCTTGCTCAAGCGCACCATCCGTCCAATCAGCCTGCTTGGCTTTTCCCTCTTGACTCTGCCGCCGCGTCAAGCTTTACGCTTGCAACCGAACAAAAATCCAGGGAGGATGATTTCATGAAAACGTTACTGATTAAAGGGTGCCATATTTTGACGATGGTGGAAAAAGAAAAGCCGTGGATCGGGGACATTTTGATTGAAAACGGGCGGATTGCGCAACTCGCACCGGCGATTGAAGCGTCTGCTGACAAGGTCATTTCCGCAAAAGAAATGGTCGCCATGCCCGGACTTGTCAACGCCCACAATCATGCCAGCATGTCGCTGCTGCGGGCTTTTTCCGACGACCTGAAGCTGATGGACTGGCTGGACAAAAAAATGCTGCCTGCAGAAGCGCGGATGACGCAAGAGGACATATACTGGGGAACGATGCTCGGGATCGCAGAAATGATCGCCTCCGGCACGACGGCTTTTGCCGACATGTACGTGCACATGGACGCCGTAGCGGAAGCCGTGCGCGACAGCGGAATCAGAGCTTCCCTGACGCGCGGGCTCGTCTTTTTGCAGGATGACGGCGGCCGCCGCATGACAGAAGCGCTGGATCTGGTCGACAGATGGTCTGGTGCGGCAGACGGCAGAATCACCACCATGCTCGGCCCGCACGCCCCTTATACATGCCCGCCCCAGCCGCTGAAAGAAGTCGTCGATCTCGCCAGAAGCCGCCGGATTCCGCTGCACATCCATCTGGCGGAAACCCGCGAGGAAGTGGAAAAAATTCGCGAGACGTACAACCAGACACCTGCCGAGTATTTGCATGAACTGGGAACGTTTCACGAAAATCACGTCCTGCTCGCCCACGCTGTCCACTTGAGCCGGGAGGACATCGGACGGTTGCGCGGCATGAGAGGCGGCGTCGCGCACAATCCCGTCAGCAATCTGAAGCTCGGCTGCGGCATCGCTCCTGTAACGGAGCTGCTCGCCCAAGACGTCACTGTCGGCATAGGCACCGATGGCGCAGGCAGCGCCACGACGCTTGACATGTTTGCGGAAATCAAGGCGGCATCCTGGCTGCAAAAGCTGCACTACGGCGATCCGACGGTGCTGCCTGCCGAGCAGGTGCTGCGCATGGCGACGATCGAGAGCGCGAAGCTGCTCGGGATCGAACACGAAGTAGGGACATTGGAACCAGGCAAACGAGCCGACCTCATCCTGCTCGACCTGAAAAAACCGCACCTCGCCCCGCTGCACGACCTGCATTCGCTCATCGCCTACAGTGCGACAGGCGCAGATGTCGATACCACTATCGTCAACGGCAACATTTTGATGCAAAACCGCACGCTGCAAACGATCTCCTGGGAGGACGTATATCGCCAAGCCACAGAGCGGGCAAAGCGGCTCGTCGCAGGGCTGTAGTCTGAACCCGCTCACAGGTTCAGCACACAGAACGAAACGGCAAGATAGATGGCAAAAACGCTCCACTGCAAATACGGGATCAACAGGGACGAGGCAATCTTGTCCAGCGGACGAATGACCCGGATCAGCACCCAGGTCGAGTACAAAATGAGGATCGTGTCGACGGCAGCCAAAAACGGAACGTGCAGCTTGTAGAACAACAGCGTAAACAGCTGATGAAAACTCCAGTTTATCCCGTACAGGAGCAAAAGCTCCCCATTCATTTGCTTGCGGCGAACAGCGATGACGACAGATGCGGCAATGAGCACATACAAAATAAGCCAGACGACGGCGAGCACATGGTCGGGCGGCGTGCCTTCGGGCTTGGTCAGCGAATCGTACCAGGCCCCGCCCCCCGGAAAGGCGAGGCTCGCCAATGAATACAGGACGATCACCGCAAAAAACAGCAGCGTATGGTACAAAAAGCTCATCGAGACATTCCTCTCCTTTTTGCCAGGCTCTCTTTCTTCTATTTCCATGTCTATGAGCGACGCTACCATTTTCATGCCATTTTTTCAGAGATTGCCCTGCTGCCTTCTTAGATCGAATCTGGAAAAAGGAAAACCGCTTGTCTCGTTTTTTTCGGACAAGCGGTTTTTTGGCAAAAGACTGTGCTCTTGCAGAATTTCCAGCCTACAGACGTGCGCTCTAGCAGATTCGCGCTCTTGCAGGCTACGGCAGGCGCAAAATCTCGCCCGGCTTGAGAGCCTTGCCTCGAATATCTTTTTCCGCCAGAGTCGCAACAAACGCCTCTCCATCCTGTTTGATCGGCGGGAACGTATCGTAATGAATCGGCACGACGTAGTCGGCGCCGAGCCACTCGGCGGCAATCGCAGCATCCTCCGGCCCCATTGTAAATACATCTCCAATTGGCAAAAACGCCAGGTCGATATTGTGGCGCTCTCCAATCAGCTTCATGTCGCCAAACAGCCCTGTATCCCCCGCGTGGTAGATCGTCTTGCCGCCCAACTCGATCACAAAGCCGCCTGGCATCCCCATGTAGACGATCTGCTGCTGGTCATCCAGCACGACGCCGGAGCTGTGGAAAGCCTGTGTCATTTTCACTTTGCCAAATGGCAGTGTCACGGAGCCGCCCAGGTTCATCGAAACGGTTTTTACACCTTGCCAGCCAAGGTATGTAGCCAGCTCGTGCGTCGCAACGATGGTGGCATCGTTCGCCTTTGCCAGCTCGACTGCGTCGAGAATATGGTCCTGGTGTCCGTGCGTCAGCAGGATGTACTGGACGCGGATGTCCGCAAGCGTCGTTTTTGCCAGCGGATTTCCCGAAATAAACGGGTCAATCATGATCGAATGACCTTCACTGGTCAACTGTACGGATGAATGTCCGTGAAACCGGATTTCCAACATGGTATCCCCTGCCCTCTCATCATTGGTTTGTTCCTCTACCATGTTACCATGTGCGGGGGCGGGAATAAAATCCATCTGTGCACACCGGGAAAACAAAGGAAGAGGCCGTCGATCGCTCGACAGCCTGAGGAACAACTCCTAAACTTAGCAGTTGTGGTCGTGTTCTGTAACGGCAATAATTTGCGAATCACGAATGATCGTGCGACGATTGTTATCATGCTCACGCAGAATAATGGTGCTGGATTTTACTTCGATCAGCTTGCCGAAAAAGTTGCCATTTACAGTCTCAACCTTTACGTTTTTCCCTTCAAAGCGTTTCACCTGATCTCTGAATGCCATGGTCAATCCCTCCTTCTGTAAGCATCCTATGTACATTTGGCATAGCCCTACTGAGCAAATACACAGACAAACTGAAAATGTACTTGTACCCGTCCGTCATTTGTCCAACTCGCGCGTACAACTGGGAAAAAGACGAGTTCACCAGCACATCATTCGAACGGTGCAGGAATTTGTCGCACGATTCCAAAAGGAAATTGTTGTTACGCACAGAAAGGGTAAAACAGGAAATTCATGTACGGCAGGAGGGATAAGCATGGGAGAAGTCATTGAACTTGTAGCCAGAGAGCGTACCTATAGCGGCAGGGAAGTTGCCGAGATGCTCGGGATCGGTGCGAGCACACTCCGCAAGTGGAGTATGCTGCTGGAGCAGCACGGCTATTGGTTCGTGCGGGACAATCAAAATCGGCGCGAATACCGCCAGATGGATGTGTCCTGCCTGACCCGCTTTTACGAACTGACCAAGGATCAGCTCATCCCTCAGGAAGAAGCGGCGCAAATGATCGTCAGCCAGAACGGCACAGAAGCAGCGCAACGCGAAACGGCTGTTGCTCTGGCCCCTGCTTCTCATCCCGCCGCAGTTGAAGATGCGCTGGAAGCATTGGACGTCATCGACGAAAAGCTGCACGCGCTGGCGCTGCATGTGAAGCAACAGGATGAAACCCAGCAGGCGCTGCTCGCGCGTCTGGAAAAGCAGGAGGCGTACATCCGCAGCAGCCTCAAGGAACGCGACCGCCGCCTGACCAAAGCGATGAACGACATCCTGGACGCCAAAGTGCAGTTGGCCAAGCTCAAGGACGCCGAGCGGAAGACGTCTATTTGGCATAAGTTGTTTCGGTTGAGTTAGGTGTAGCGGCAGGAAGCGGTTTCTGCGGTTTTGTTTGCTTGTTCGTGAGGTCCATGCAAAACCATGACACTCTGACTTGCCTTGGTGCGTGAGGGCGGGAGAGTGTTTTTTGTTTTGGTTCTCAGGTCAGAGCTTGTGTAGCTTCTTGCCATTGGTTTTGAAACTCATAAAAAAATAGATGGACGTTACCTGGAGGGAAACAAACATGTTAGGAAAAATTGTAATGGCTTTCACAACTTCGCTTGTAGCTGGATACGTTTACCTGGACAATCAGGTAGAAGTGAGAAACTCTCACGCTTCCGTTACTGTGTATGAGAGCGTAAAGGATTTGGAGAAAGATGCCGACCTGATTATTATTGGAGAAGCAACGAATAAGACTGAAAACTATATCAGGTATCATGAAAATGGCGAAATTGATGATTATTCCACAAAAAGAATGGTGAAGGTTCAAAAAATATTTAAAAATAATTTGGATGAAAAGCTCGCTGTCGGCGATGAAGTCGAGGTCTGGGAGCCTAGTATCATCATAAAAGACGGTGTCATCGGAAAACAGCAGCGGACGATTGAAGGTTATCGCCTGATGCAAAATGAAAAGAAGTATGTTTTATTCCTGAAGAAAAACACCTATTTTAACAACCTGGCCCCCTTGGGCGTGATCCAGGGCAAGTTTCCTCTCGATGAAGCAAGTAAAAGTCTGAATTACGCGTACAAGGACGAATTTAAACATTATAACTTTCCTCAGTTTGACAAGTTGAATGAAGAAGTTTCCATTAAGTACAAAATGGAATAGGAGTCTTTCAAGATTTTTGTGTAAACGTGAAAACGATGCTTCATATGTCGGGCTTGACATGGAGCCACTGGCGGGCATGAGTTCTTGCGATTGGGCGATGGAGAAGATCACACCATCGCAAGGCAAAGTAGCCTATCATGCCCGCCCCCTCCATGTAAAGCCCTTCATCGAATCTGTACCCGTTCTGGGAAATGTACAGTCAACTGGAGAAGGATTTGCCCCCAATTTTGGACCCGCCCTGTCCACTTCCGAATGACATCCATCGTCGCCAAATATAGCATTTTGAGTAGCGATTCATCCGTCGGAAAGATACTTTTTCCCTTTGTCACCTTCCTAAGTTGTCGATGGTAGCTTTCGATCATATTCGTTGTATAGATGAGCTTGCGCAACTCAGGGGAGTACTTGAAAAAGGTCGCCAGTTCATCCCAGTTACTCCGCCACGACCGGACAATCAGGGGATACTGTTTTCCCCAGGTCTCCTCAAATTGATCCAATTCCAGGAGAGCCGCCTCTTCCGTTGGGGCCGTATAGATCGGACGCAAGGCCGTAGTAATCTTCTTCAAATCCTTGTACGACACATATTTGATGGAATTGCGGATCTGGTGGATGATACATTTTTGAACCTCCGTTTGCGGATAGCTGGCTGCAATGGCTTCGCTGAAGCCTTTTAAATTGTCTACACAGATAATCAAAATGTCCTGAACGCCACGATTTCTCAGATCCGTCAACACATGTAGCCAGAACTTGGCTGACTCGTTTTCTCCGATCCAGATGCCAAGAACGTCCTTATAGCCTTCCAAATCAATGCCAATGACCATATAGGCGGCTTTGCTGATAATTTGCCCGTCCTGTTTTACCTTAAAATGAATGGCATCCATGAAAACAACGGAATACACACTTTGCAGCGGGCGATTTTGCCATTCCTTGATAAGAGGTAACAGTTTAGCTGTTACGTTGGAGATAAGGGTCGGGGATACCTCAAGTCCATACAGATTGTGCAAATGATCCTGAATATCCCGTGTGCTCATGCCTTTGGCGTACATAGAGACGATTTGATCTTCAATACCCGTTACATGTCTCTGGTGTTTCTTGACAATCGCAGGTTCAAATTCTCCAAGACGATCACGGGGAATCGTGAGATCCAACTCCCCATACTCAGACGTAACCGTTTTTTTGCTATAGCCGTTCCGACTGTTTTTCGTCTGCTTCTGCTTGCTGTCATGCTTGGCATAGCCCAATTCGGTATCCAATTCGGCCTCCAACATTTCTTGCAGTGTTTCTGCAAAAATGTCCTTCAGGGCTTTTTGAACATCCTCCATGGTTTGCAAGTTGTGTTCTTTGATAAGTTGGCGCAGCTGGTCTTTTGGAATGAGTCCCATGTGTTCTCTCAACCTCACTTTGTTTCATTGTAATGGAATGTGGAATGAGAGTTTACACAAAATATTTTACAGTCCCTGGAATAGCCCCAAAAGAGAGTCTGTCTGTCAAGATTTTTATGTACACGGAAGGACATCCATCGTCGCGAACCCCCTTACTGGATCGGCTACACTAAGTTGGACAGAAAAAAGGAGCGGATCTCTACAATGCCTAAAAAACAACGTCGCACGTTCACAACCGAGTTTAAAACTCAAATGGTGAAGCTGTATGAAAACGGAAAAACAAGAGCGGCAATTGTGGAGGAATATGACCTCACAGCTTCTGCCCTGGACCGCTGGATCAAGCAAGCACAGACAACCGGTTCTTTCAAGGAAAAGGACAATCGTTCATCAGAAGAAGAGGAATGGATTGCTTTGCGAAAAGAGAACCAACGTCTGAAAATGGAGGTAGATATTTTAAAGCAAGCCGCGCTGATCATGGGACGAAAGTAGCTATCATAAAGAATAATCGTGATAAATACTCGGTATCAGCAATGTGCGACGTCCTGCAAATCGCAAGAAGTACGTTCTACTATGAAGCGAAAGAACGAGCAAAGGAAGAGAAAATAACCGAAGCGATTGTGGAGATTTTCCAGAAGAATCGTAAGGCCTACGGGACACGAAAGATCAAAGTTAAGCTTCAGGAACGCGGACTCGTCGTCTCCAGACGACGGATTGGTCGGATCATGAAAGAGCAAGGACTCGTTTCCCCCTATACCGTGGCTCAATATAAGCCCCATAAAACCGCTTGTAATGAAGCAACGACGGGAAATGTTCTGGATCGAGAATTCGATCAGAAGGAGGCAAAACGCTTCGTCGTCAGCGATCTAACGTATGTGAAGGTCCAGAACCGATGGCATTACATTTGTGTGTTGGTCGATTTATTCAATCGAGAGATTATTGGGCATAGTGCAGGTCCGAACAAGGACGCTGCACTGATTTCCCGCGCTTTTGCGACGGTACAAGGTGATTTACGCCAAATTCAGTGGTTTCATACTGACCGTGGTAGCGAGTTCAACAATCAAAAGATGGATGAGCTTTTGGAGACGTTTGGAATCGGCCGATCACTAAGTATGAAGGGCTGTCCGTACGACAACGCTGTGGCAGAAGCCACCTACAAGATCATGAAAACAGAGTTTGTGAATCAGATGAACTTCCAGAGTCTTCGTCATCTGGAGCTGGAATTATCCGATTACGTGAACTGGTTTAACAAGCATCGTATTCATGGCACCTTAGGCTATATGACGCCTGTTCAGTATCACCAAGAAGCCCTTATAAAAATTGTCTGATTTAGTGTTGACAATCCAGACGCCCGCTTCAATCGGCACAGGGGGAGGATAAAAAATAGACCTTGAGGAATGTGCACTCAAGGTCAAAAAGTAAGTATGGCTAATCAAAATTAAACAAGCTTTTGTTTACAGGCTTAAGATGATTAAAATACCCATCTTCATAAAGTTGTGAAATAATTTTCAAAATATTATCTGTTGTCACTTCTGTGACTAATACTAAGTTAGGTTCAACAGAATAATAACCATAATCTTCCATTTCGCTTTCGAAATCTTGTTTTAATCGTACGATATCATAAACTCTCAAATTGTAGTAGTCCTCATCAATCTTAACAAAGACATCATTACGATAACCTTTATTTAATGCTTCAAATTCGGCTAATTCCGTATTATTAGTAAAGATAACTGTATAACCGCTCACATTTACCTCCTATTTTACCCGTGAAACAGTAATTTGATTTAATAACTTTTGAAATTGCTCTAAAGGCATTTCGTATGCAGGAACTATCTCAAAGTGTTCAGCCCTGCTTCCCCTTTGAATTATTCTTAATCCTTCAGGCAATGATTCAATACGATAAGCACCACCAAATTTTGAAACAGTGTCAGGGTTTACATCCAAAGAGACACCATGAGTTGTCTTTACCAATCCAGTTTTCGAGTCTATTTTTACTTCACCTGGCTTAATAGTAAAATCATTACCTCCTCGATAAACCGCTACTTCAGCACCTTTATAATTTACTGTTACGCCACATTTATTATGTGTCCAAATACCAAGGTTGGAAACAAAGTACGTATGGAAGTCCTTAACCTTAAAGTTGTAAACTGTAACATGTTCCTGCTTAACCTCAATCTTTTCAATTGCTAATTCTTTACCATCTGAGGTTGTAAGAACATCACCCACCGCAAGATGCTGTGCTTCCACCCATCCTATGCCGACAATCCAGAACGGATGCCCATCAGTAGTCGTGATGACTTCACCGTCAACAGTTATATTATACGTTTCCTCAACATCACGTTGAAAGAGCCATTCAACTTCCTTGTAAGCCATCTCGCCTGTTTCATCGTCTTTGGCTAGAACTTTGTCACCTACCTTGATTTCCTCAATAGGTTTCTCCCCTTCGTCAGTTAACACCTTTGTACCCGCTGTAAAGCAATTACATTCAAATAGATCATCAATCGTCTTACCAGCTTTCTTGACGATCTTTCCACCAATCTTAGTCAAACGAAGCAAAGGAACCGTAGCTGCACCAGTCTCATAGATAATAATATCTCCATTAAATAGAACCTCGGCAAACTTTCCATACTTATCCCGACCAGTCGCTCTTCCTGCGTGAATGTAATAAACTAACTGATTCGTTAGTTCCCCTTTTTCTTCAAGTACTTTTCCCCCTCCAACGTTTACGTTGAGAGAAACGTGCACACTTCTGTTCAGAATCGTTTCAAAAGCAATGACAGACAGTAAAAAGTCTTCATTGTACGAGCCTGTGATCGGGCCATTATAGAACATCATTGTCTTTAGATCTTCTTGTGCTTGACGGATCGTAGTGCTTGGAATGGTACTGTTGTAGCGAGAGATTAAATACTGAATATCCAGCTCTTCATTCAGTTTTGTATTAACGACACTTATTGGCACCTGAATTTGAAATTGTTTGGCATCGGAAGCTACAATTTTAACCATGTAGACGTCAGTTTCAGCCCGCTGTCCGGGATTGACTTTCGTGTAGATGCCATTCCAACTGAACGTATGGTATCCAGCTGATAGATTCGTTCTGACCTCTTCATAGACTGGTGTTCCTTGCTTGAGTACTTGAATCTTTACGCTCGGATGGGGATTTGAAAATCTCCATTGTATCGTTACTGATTTTTCGTAGCCTGGTGTAGTATCTACAGCAAAATTACTGGAAATTCGTTTTGGACCATGAAAACCTGCTTGATAGCTATTACCGATTTCAGAGGACCTTAGTGAAATGCCAGACCTTAATTGGGCTGTAGCCTGACTTGGCTTCCAAACTACCTTTGCATAGTAGATCCCAGCCGCTTCTGTAACAAACAGCGTGTCTTCCTCATTCGCATGGAAAGTTTTAAGCGCTGTTCCTTGCGAGTCCTCCAGAATGAGCATGTTATTTGTCACATAGAGGTTCATGTATGCCATTTCTTCAGCCGTAAGCACAAAGTAGTCAATATCATAGGGAGAGGACAATTTGTCCGTATAAATATTATCCCATTCGGCCGGAATGGCTGTTTCTCTCGTGCTGTCCAAGTCTTCTTCAAATGTAAGTCGAGACTGCAAAGAAGGGGCTGCTGCTTCAAGCTTAACGTAGTATGTTGTATTCGCTGTTGCGTCCCATTCGACTTTTGAAAATTTGGTGCCAAACGGACCATCATGATCGTCGTTGCTTGTTACTTCATTCTGCATAGTTGCATCCGAATAAATATGCAGTCTTGTGTCTTGTTCAACTCCATTATTCAAATATGGAGATGAAAAAATCCGGTGCTTACCAGAATGGACTGGCGTCACTGTGAAGAAAGCTGTTGTGGTATTATTTTTATTTACATCTACAAAGGAATTGACACCCAGATTCTCAATCTGCTGTTCATTTCCGCTGTCATTTGCGATTTGAAAATGATCGGCATAACCAAAAAAAGTGATCGGAGCCGCTGAAGTTACTTTTACTTTAATCGTTCCACCCGCTGGGACTTTAAGGGAATGATCCGTTGAGTTGAACTCGCTGGAAACCAACGAACCTACGCTATTGTAGATTTCGTAGTCATATCTTTCGACCACATTGAACGCATCGTATCTCAGCAGTTGGCTCTCAAACAAAGAGTTGTTCTTAAATGTAACTGTATGGCCTTGAACAACGGTTTCTCTGCTAATGACAGGATGTGTTCTTTCCAAGCCAGCAAAATCCGAGGTGAAAGCCTCTAGCATGAGTGGATCATTGGATTGATTTGTAAGGATGATTTTCCCACGTGGTGGAACATGCATGATAGAAGCAGTCGCATCAATATCTTGTGAACCGATAGACCCGTCCTGATTCAAAGTCACAAAATCAAACGACTTTGAACCATTGGAACGAATATCAACACTTTGTTGCTGATCGGTTCGATTCACAAACTCATATGATTGAGAGTTCTCCAAAGTCTTTTGAATAATAGAGGAAGCACTCTCTAATTTCGGTTGAAATATTTGTTCGTATCCGCTAAAGGTGACAGGCTCCTCCGATGTTACAGTAGCAAGGATAGTTGTATTCGCAGGGATGTTTCGATAGGAAACGCTGGCATTATGATGGGCAGATGTAACTGTTCCGTTTGTTATCAACTGGTAGCTAAACCTGCCTCCACTGCTAATAGTGAGCAAGTCTGCATTCGCCTTGCCGATATTCGTTACCGAGATACTACTCCCTTTACTGAGCGTCTGCGTAAATAGAGCAGGTCTCGATGTATCTTGCCCGATAAAATAAGATTTAAATGCTCGGAAGGTAACAGGCAACTCCGATGTTACAGTAACGACAATTGTTCCGCCTGCTGGGACAATTTTGGAAGATGCGCCTGAATTTACATCCTGGTATAACGGATCCCCGCTACCGCTATAGATGGCGTAGTTAAAAGTTCTTTTACCGAAAGAATTTAAAGTACCATCTGTATCTATGCTTTGGTTCGAACCTGACGTATTTACGAAAATATAAGATTGACCATTTTCCAACGTTTTCGTAATGATCGAATCCGCCGATGTAAGGTCTTGCAAGAGATCATAATAGCTTGTAAAAGTAACAGGTGTATCACTGATTGCTGTTGCAATCAGTTTACCGCCAGCAGGAATGTAAAGAGAGGTATTTCCAGAGTCATAGGACTGTTGATAAGTAGACCCATCACTTTTAAACAACTGGTAACTGTAACGTCTACTGCTGGAACCATTTACCAAAACGGGTGTGCTCTCCGTTGCCGTATTGAATAATTGAATGGTTTCCTCTTTTTTGAGAGTTTTTTTGATTAGTGCTGGATTATCGATTCTTTTACCATTGAAATAGGTTGTAAAAGCCTTGAATGTAACAGGAGTGGCTGACGTGGCAGTAACGACCATTTTCCCGCCAGCAGGGACCGTTTTGGAAGTAGCAATTGCATCGGCATCCTGGGCATGAGCGCGACCATCTGCTTTATAAATGGCTAAATCGTATGTCTTCTTTTCACGAGACGAATTTGAAGCATCTGTTTTAATGGCGTGAGTATCCGTATCATCGAGATTTTCAAAAAGATAGGATTCCCCAGCTTCCAAGGTTACAAAAATTAATGCATCGCTTACAGGTTCTTCGTCGTTAAAATCATAGTATCCAGCAAACGTAACTGGATTGTTGGCTGTCACTGTACCGATGATTTTCCCACCTGCGGGTATCGTTACGGTACTGGAAACGTAATCATAGGCTTCAGTTGATAAAGTACCATCTTCTTTATACGTTTGATAACTAAACTGTTTTGTTATACCCTCCACCTTGATGGAGTTTTTATCCGTCCCGGTATTTACAAACGAGAAGCTCTCTCCTGGCGACACTTCTTTTTTTAATAATGCTGGAGTAGTGCTTGCTTCGGAGATGACCTCACTAGTAGTAAAAGTGAAAGTAACAGGGTTTGACGAAGTAACAGTAACGACCATGTGCCCACCGGAACGAATGGACCTAGATGTAGACTTTGAATCGGTATCATAATCGTAGCCGGAGCCGTCTGGCAGGTAGATGGCGTAATCGTACGTTTTTGTACTCGTCGCGTTAGATTTTATGTACGTAGCATTCGTATGAATGTTCGTGAATTTATAAGATTCACCCTTTGATAAGGTGACGGATCCATCGTAAGCTGCCGCTAGCGCAAACTTCCCTTTTGCCGGAACCTTTTCTTCGAGAACAGCATGCTTTGCTTCGTTTGTTTTTTCTGATGCCGTGACATCAACACTCTGTTCTTCTGTCTCAGTCTGAACAGATTCTTCCGAAGGAGCGGTCACGGTTATGTGGATAGGAAGAACCTCCTTCCCGTATTTTGCCACAAGAGTTGTGGTTCCTACGCTTTTGGCATATATCTTACCCCGAGAAACGGAAACAATATGGAGATCTGCTACTTCCCACTCTATTTCTTTGGATACATCTGTTTTACTACCATCACTATAAATGGCGTTGATTTCGACTTTTTGAGAGTCTCCCATTTGCAACGTCATTTCTTTTATAGATGAATCAATAGATACCAGCTTGGTGTCCGTACTCGAATTGCTTTCATCGACGGTTGAAACAGCTTCCTGAGCAAAAACCATGTTGCTAAAAATGAGTGGCTGGCTAAAAAAATGGATGGGTTCTAACAATAGGCAAAACATTACAAAGCAGCACAAAAGTCGTTTTAAGTGAATCAATCCTTACAAACTCCTTCCTCTATTCCCAATTAATTGATATGCAAAGTCGATTATACACTGATATGTTCTGAGTGCAAGGTAATTCATACATAAACTAATTTTTTGCTGATACAAAATCCCCATCTTTATTAACAACGTATACGAATATCAAGTATTACTTGGCCAACTTGTCGTCTAGGTTTTCACACTAGGTGCTGATCCAAACTTGTATAAATGATGGGAGAGCCACCATTACTGTAGGCCGTCCGTTCAACGCAAGATAATCTTGTAAAAGTATTACTAAATGCTGGAGCGAACCTGAACATTAATCGCTCTTAAAGAAAATGAAGCAAATAAATTGTTTACTTTATTAAAGTCTCGGGAATATGACAAGGGGAACATAAACCTGCTAGCAGATGTTATGGGGAGAAGCAGTACGGAAGCATGCAAAGCAAACATACAATCCAAGAGGTGAAGAGTGCATGTTAAACAAAATATTGAGTCTGTGAATGCTAATCAAAAAGTTGACCATTTTTGGAGCAAACGCTCATCTTCGAGTTGACCACCTACGATGCTTTTTTTCACACAAAGTAGCATTTTATTTCCTGCACCAAGGATCGTCAAGGATAAAGGGTAAACCCCTTGCTACGCAAGCCCTTGACGATCCTTGGCTCAGTAAAAACATTTGCAATTAGGTGTGAAAATGATGACGTGTGCTCAAACTGTCAGGTGGGTAACTTTATGATGAGCAAAGTGGTCAACATTTTGGTGAGCGTTCACATTATCGCTCGATAGTGATATTGACTCCCACTACATGATGAAATTGATCGTACAGGAATTGCCTGATTTGATCGAAGGCTCCGCCGTTATCCGGGGGCGCGGCAACGGCGTTCTTGCGTCGAAAACACTGACGAATGACATCAAACTGCAGTTACTTCTCGAATCAACCAAAAGCAAGGAAGCGCTAGCCAACCTCAACAAGTCCCTTACCAAAATTGCGGGCTTAAACAGCTCTGCCTATGGGGAACTGCTTAAAAAAGGAGAGCAAGCTTCACAAGACATTCAGCACTTCCTTGGTTTACTCGATCAGGAAATCTTAAACAAGCAAGAGATAAGCATGGAGCCTGACGCCTTTTTTACCGAAGGAACGGCAGCGATCGAATCGGCAGCAGAGGTATTCCAGCTTGCCACCGTACAATTGGATCAAGTGCTTCAGGAGCGGCTCAATGAAGCGATTGCAACGCGTAATATAACCTTAGGGATTACAGCTGCCGTCTTGATTCTAGTCGCCATTTTTTATGTAGCCTTTTATAGAAATGTCATGGAGACGGTAAACGTGTTAAAAGAACGCGCAGAAGCTATGGCAAAGGGCGACTTCTCGCAGGATATCGTGTTGCATACGAAAGATGAGCTACAGCTTGTAGGGATAGCCTTTAATGAAATGCAAAAATCAATGAATCGCGTGCTAAGCAACAATCAAAAAATTGCGGCAACCACCTTCCAAGCCTCCCGGCAACTATCGGATATTGCCCATGAATCTACAATGACCATGCAGCAAGTTGCCGCCTCTGTACAGGGAGTATCGGAAGGGACAAATTCCCAAAAACGCGCTACATCTGAAACGGCAACGACAATGAATGAAATGTCGGTAGGCGTATTGCGAATTGCGGAAGCGGCGTCTGAAGTTGCCAATCTCGCCTTGCGCGCGAATGAGCATGCGGAACATGGGAATCAGCAACTGGTAGAAACAGTAAATCAAATGGCAAGCATTAAGAAGACACAGGTTGAGTCTTCCCAGATTGTAGCGAAGCTCGACGAACATTCAGTCAACATTGGTCGAATTATTGACGCCATTATGGAAGTTGCGAATCAGACAAAGCTGCTTGCCCTGAATGCGAATATCGAAGCAGCGCGTGCAGGAGAGCATGGCCGTGGATTTGCTGTCGTTGCCCAAGAGGTCGGAAAACTTGCCGAAGAAACATCAAAGTCTGGGGAGTCCATTTCGGAGCTGTTGAATGTTATCCGCTCCCTGATTGGAGAAACGGTATCCGCTATGGATTCGATGCAAACCGAGACGAATTTGGGTATGGAATCCATTGAGCGCTCGAAAGTTGCCATTAATCGCATTCTCCATGATATTAAACTGGTAAGTGAACAGATTCAGGAAGTATCCGCAACCTCAGAAGAAATGTCGGCTGAAATGGAGGAAATAACAGCTTCGATCGAAGAAGTATCCAACATTTCCCACAACACCTCGGATGAAGCTGAGACCATGGCTGCAGCCGCAGAAGAACAACTGGCGTCCATGGAGCAAATCCAAAGTTCTGCCAATGAGCTAAAGAATATGTCCCAGGAATTGTCGGATGACCTGAGCAAGTTTATCTTGCGCGATCTGACTTGATGGAAGTAAGCAAAAGGCTGCTGGAGGCAAACCCGATTCACCGGGTTTGCCTCCAGTTTATTGCTAATCTCAAGATGCTTCTTGCATGGCTTTTTTCCGAACAGGCCTTACGATAATAGCCAATAACACAACCATAGCTGCAATCACGACTGTTGAATAAAATAATCCTCCATAGCCCTCTTGTGCAGCCATCCATGTAATTTGATCGACACTTGATTGGATGACCTCTTTTAACGTCGGATCATGAATTTGCTCTATTAACTGAGCGTAATCCGTTTCCGACGACGGTGTGCCAGCAGTAGGCATCGCGCTGACTACCTGTTGGAATTCTTGCATCGCCTCCGGACTTAAATCAGCAGTCTTCATCTTCTCTTGCAAAATACGGCCGAAGTCACTTTGAAAAAGACTTGGAATCTGGTTAAACCCTCGGACAATAAATCCCGCATAAAGGGTGGGAGCAATTGTCATCCCGATTTGTCGGGCAAGGGAAAGCCCGGCCAGTGCCGATCCTTTATCCTTTTCCAGGTGCTCTGTCGCTAAAATATTCAACGGTGCTCCCAGAAGAATGCCCATCCCAAGACCAGCGATACAGGAAGAAATGACAAATTGCATTTTACCTTCGATCCATGCAGGGAATAATACAAAGCCAATCGCCGTGATGAAGCCAGATAAAAACACGGCAAGAATGGGTCCCTTTTTATCAACAAGCACACCGCCAAGTGCAGCGCCGAGCCCTGACGCCAATGCCAATGGTGTCATCCAATAGCCTGAGTATTCAGCAGCTACGCCTAACACCTGCTCTGTAAAAGAAGGAATGTAAATCATTCCGGCCAGTAATGCACCTGATAACGCACCAATGAGTAACGTCAGCAAGTAAACAGGGCGAACCAGCAAGCTCACCGGCAAGATCGGATCCCCATTTCGCTTTTCCAATGAGCGGTTATAGAAAAGCAAACCTGCAAACAAGACGATCCCCGCAAATAGGAATCCATAAACATCAGCGGTCGCGAGACTTTCGAGCAAAGTGGTCCCTTCAATATTTGTCAGGCCATACATGATACTGAGAACGGCTACGGATAAAAGGATCGTTCCTGCTACATCCAGTTTCCCGACTGCCGGTTCTTTTGTTTCCTGTATGTTCAGCCATCCGAAAATCATTAAAAGGACTGCGATTGGCACATTAATAAGGAAGAGGAAATGCCAATTACCTGTTACATCCAAAATCATACTGCCAAGGTTCGGACCTAAAATCGCCCCTACACCGTTCATGGCGCCCAATATTCCAAGCGCTTTCCCTTGTTTTTCAACCGGAAACGTACTCAACACATGGGAGCTGCCAATGATAAAGATTCCGCCCCCACCCATTGCCTGGATGAACCGGGCAACCAAATAAAACCAAAAGGTTGGACTTAGCGCTACCAGTAATGAGCCTAGCCCAAATAAAGCAACTTCAACGATAAACAGCTTTTTTCGGCCATATCGATCGGAAATTTTACCTACAATCGGGATACTGATTGCGAGACCCAGCGTATAAACGGTTACACCCCAAGCGCCCCAGTTCGCAGAGACGTCGAACGAACTGTTAATCGTTGTCAGTGCAGCACTAATAATTCCGTTATCAAGAGCCGCCATGAATACCCCGATGCAGAACAATGTGATCGCCCAGCTTGAACTCGACGATTTACGCCCCATTCCTCCATCTCCTTTTCCATGCTCCAATATTATAATGAGCTTCTTAGCCAATTATTATTTAAAAAATGAAAAGCCAACCACATAAGGGTTGGCAAAACAGCAGATCCAATTGGATGAACGAAAGTGAGCTTTCCGGACGTTGGCGATGCACATCATTTCATGTTTTTATTCAGGGATGGCTTTTGCTGCACGCACTGGTTTAAAAATGGATAGCAGGTATGTGACAAAGCCTGCTATACCAATTCCGAGGATCGTGTTGAAGGATTGGCCAGTGTAGAAGCCACTGCCGAAGTAGAAAATTTCGCGCAAACCATCAGCAGCAAAGCGAATCGGAATCCAGGGGCGAATGAATGTGACGAAGAAATCGGGAAGCATTTCTTTTGGCATCATGAGAACACCCATCCCCAACAGCATCACAACCATGAATAACGTAATGGCTGGTTTGCCAATCCACGCTGTAACGGCGGATACTAACAGGAAGAAACAGAATGCTGCAAACGATACAAACGAACCAACCAAGAAGTAGCCCGGAATATTGATGCCAGCAACGACACATAATGTGGCAACAGTAAAGCCGGAGAACAGGGCAATGATAACCCCAAATAAGATTTGGCTACCCATGAGGCTTGCTGTTTGTTTGCGTGTCAACGATTCTCTTTTCGAAATGTTCGACGTCGACAGGAATAATAGGAAACCGCCAATTAATGCACCTACCCAGGCAGGCACCGCCAATAAGGTCGGGGCGCTACCGTTTGCCGTAGCGGGAGTAACGGCGTTGAATACCTTCTCTTCGGCAACAATCGGATTTACCAGTACAGCTGCCTGGTCTGCATGGATTTGTTGACCATTCATTTGCGCAAGAAAGCTTGCCGAATACTGTTGGCTCAACTGTGCGACCAGGGCGTTTAGGGCCGTTTTTGCATAGTTTGCACCTGTCACGTTATAGCCTTGGTTCACATAAAGCTGCAAAGTTGCTGGCGTATGATTCGTCAGCGCGTTTTGTACGCTCTCGTTAAAGCCTTCAGGAATGACCAATGCGGCATAATACTTTTTCTCACGGAAGGCAGCTTCCATATTTTCTTCCTTTTCCTCTGTAAAAGCCAGCATCGGTTCTGCGCCATCGGTGCCTTTACTCATTTGCTCAACGGCTGCGTGTACAGCGTCTACATGCGTTCCTTCGTCACTTACTACAAGGGCAACTGGCAAATTTCTTGCTTGAGGATCTCCTTGCGCAAACAAGTTCACCGAAAAAAGAGCAATGATAAGGATAACAGCAATAGGAGCAGCCCATGCCAATTTTTCTTTAAATAATTTCAAACAAACTCACCCTTCCTCAATAATCAACATGTTGTTCAGTGGTGTATGTCTATCTTATAATTTTGCCGAGACGATAAGCAATGAACAAAATGAACAGGTTGTTCATTTTTGAAAGGAAGTTTGTTCGTGGGCATTTATGCAGATAAAAATCGAAAAACAAAACAGCTCATTCAGCGCTCCTTTATGCAAATGTTGGAGAGCAAGCCGTTTGAATCGATTACGGTAGGGGAAATTGCCAAAACAGCGCAAATGAATCGCGGGACCTTTTATTTGCACTATACGGATAAATTCGATTTGCTGGAGCAAATGGAGCAGCAGTTGTTTGAGGATCTGGGAAGTCATATTGATGAATTGCAGTCTCGCTATTCGGTGATGCATACGTTTGGAGAAGGACAAGAGGAATTAGCTGCTGCCTTATTTCGCTCTATTCAATTCCATGTGCCAGCATTGAAGATTTTTTTAGGCGATCACGGCAGAGCGGGTTTTCACATTCGCTTTCGAGATGCCCTGGCAGAAAAAGTACGTTCCCATTTGGAAAAGGACGAAAACTTCCATGCAAAAGGAAAAGTCCCGATGGACTACTTGTTATCGTTTATCACGTCTGCCTTTTTGGGATTAATTGAACAATGGGTGCGAAATGGTTTAGAGAAAACCCCGGAAGAAATGGCAGCATTGTACATGAATATCATTTCCTTTATTCAAAAAAGATAACGAGCCTTTGGAGTCGCATCCAAGGCTCGTTTCGCGTCGTTCCTTATGACATGACGATTTTTCTTGCCGCGTTGACGAACATTTTCACGCCTACCTCAAGCGCATCCTCGTCGATGGTAAAGCGCGGGTGGTGGTGGGGATACGTTATGCCCTTTTCCTTGTTGCCCGCAGCGACGAAGAAAAAGCAGCCCGGCGCTTTTTGCTGGAACGCGGAGAAATCCTCGCCGCCCATGGTCGGACGCATATGCTCCACCCACTCAGGTCCGAGCGATTCCACGACGACCTCTTCCATCAGGCGGGTCACTTCCTCGTCGTTGATGACGGGTCGGTAGCCGAATTGGTACTTGAAGTCGTAACTGGCACCATGTGCTTCCGTGATCCCTTTGATGACGCGTTCCATCAGGCCGGGAACGGATTCGCGCAGCGTTTTGTCAAAGCTGCGCACCGTCCCGCAAATTTCCACCGTGCCCGGAATGACGTTGTGTGTCGTACCGCCCACAAATTGCGTGATGGACAAGACGAGGCTATGCAGCGGGTCGGTATTGCGCGAGACGATGTGCTGCAGGTTGGTCACGACTTGCGCCGCAATGGCAATACTGTCGATCGTCTCGTGCGGAAGCGCCGCGTGTCCGCCTTTTCCAAGCACGGTAATCCAGAACGTATCCGGCGCTGCCATCATCGGACCAGGACAAATGCCCACCGTGCCGAATTCCATCGTCGACCACAAATGGGTGCCGATGACCATGTCCACACCGTCCATGACACCCGCCTGCACCATTTCCTCCGCCCCGCCCGGATAGTCCTCTTCCGCGTGCTGGAACAAAAAGCGCACCTCGCCTTTGATCTGCTCCTTCATCCCGGACAAAATTTTGGCGGCTCCAAGCAGCATGGATGTATGTCCGTCGTGTCCGCACGCGTGCATCACGCCCGGATTTTTCGAGACGAATTCAAACGTATTTTCTTCCGTAATCGCTAAAGCGTCCATGTCGGCGCGCATCGCCAGCACCTTTCCCGGCTGCGAACCGATCAGGCGGGCCATCACACTTGTTTTCGTCGGCCGGCTCACTTCCAGATTGCCAAAAGACTGAAGTGTTTCGTACACGAACTGCGCTGTTTTCTCTTCGTGAAACGACAGTTCGGGATGCTCGTGCAAATAGCGTCTCCACGCGATTACTTGCTCTTTGACCGCCTCTGCTGCCTGATTCATGGTGACTGCTGTCGCTGTCATACGGTTCTCCTCCTCGTTCGGTGTGCTTTTGGCCGTCGTCGCCAAGCTGCCGAATCCTCGTCTCTTTATGTTGTCAGTCTCTCTAAACTTGCTTCGCCAAAGCCAGCACGGTGCGGTACAGCACGTTGGCTCCGTCCGCGCAATCCTCCTTCGTCGAATACTCGGCCGGATTGTGGCTGATGCCGTCTTTGGAGCGAATGAAAATCATGCCGACCGGACAAAGGTCAACCAGTTGCATGCAGTCGTGGCCTGCGCCGCTCGGGAGCCGGAACGCTTCCAGCCCTTCCTGCGTACAAGCCTCTGCCGCCGCCTGCTGGATGCTCTCGGAGCATACGGCAGGCGCGATCCGCTGCAGCAATTCCACTTGCATCGTCACGTTTCGCTCGGCACAAATCGCTTTTGCCCGCTCGAAAATGCGCTGCTCGACCTGATCGCGAACCGCCTCGTCCACATCGCGCAAGTCGAGCGTAAACTCAACCCGGCCCGGAATGACGTTGACTCCGCCAGGGAACACCTGCACCTGTCCGACCGTCCCCACACTTGTGCCCGTCCGCGCTGCCTCTTCCTCGATGGCAAGCATTACGAGCGCTGCCGCAGCAAGTGGATCGCGGCGCAAGTTCATCGGTGTAGCTCCAGCGTGACCCGCCTCGCCCTCCAGCATGAACTTCATCCAGAGCGGTCCAGCGACACCCGTCACGATCCCCACGGACAAATTGCGGCTCTCCAGCACCTTGCCCTGCTCGATGTGCAGCTCCACGTACGCCTTGACGCTGCCGGGCGTGCGCGCCGCCTGGCCTGTCTGATCCGGGTCGAGCCCGACCTGGCGCATCGCTTCGGCAATCGTGATGCCGTCCTTATCCGCCTGCTCCAGATCGCTGCGCTGAATCCGCCCGGCGATCCCGCGGCTGCCGATCATGCCGTAACCGAAGCGCGTGCCCTCTTCATCCGTGAAAGCGACCACCTCAATCGGATGCTCTGTCTCTATTCCTTGCTCCTGCATCGTCTGCAAAATTTCTACGCCTGCCAAAACGCCGAGAGGCCCGTCAAAATCTCCCCCGTTCGGCACGGAGTCGATGTGCGAGCCTACAAGAACAACAGGTGCCGAAGGATTTTTCCCCTCTTTTCGCCCAATCAGATTGCCTACCGCATCTTCGCGAACAGTCAGTCCCGCTTCCTTCATGAAGCTGGCGACGAGGTCTTTTGCTGCCCGCTCCTCAGGAGTAAACGACAGCCTCGTCACCCCTCCGGCCTCCTGGGCGCCAATCATCCCCATTTGCCCCAGCCGCTCCCACAATCGGTCCGCATGAATCATGACGAGAGACTCCCCCTTCGTAGCACCGCCTATTAACGGTTGATTTACGGCTATGTCCCTAATTGTATAGTAGTCTGTCTATTTTGAAAAGGAAAAAAGGTTCCTGCTGATCTGCCAGTGCAAAGTCACTCACAAACGAATCCGGTACACCTTGCGCGGACGCCCCCGCGGATGCGGGTTTTCCTCCCCGACCACCTCGGCAATGCCCTTCGCTTCCAGCTCGATCAAAATGCGGCGGGCGCTGCGCGGGAGAATCTGCATGTGCGAAGCCAGCTCGTGCGCATTGATTTCCTGCTTTCCCCGCTTTTTTAAAATCGACTCCAGCTTCGACAGCGTCATGACGCTCAGCGAAGTAAGCTGGCTTAACTCCTGCAGCTTCTTCGAATCGTACCGATAGGCAATCTGCTCGTCGCGTCCGAGCGGTCCCACGACGCTTTTGTCGTCGAGAAAAACCATCCAGTTGCCTGCTCCCCGCTCTTTTGCGTGCAAGAGCGCCATCCCCCCGTGAATTTCCGCTTCGTAGGCGGTCTTGCCGATCCCGATTCCACACGTCACCAGGTCGGCGCGAATCCCGAACAGCCCCTCTACGTCCGGCACCGTCACATAGTCGCGAGTGACCTCCTGCACTTTGCCGCGCGTCGTGAAAATGACGTAGCGCCCCGGTCCTGCCGTCTTCAGCGAGCCTTGCAAATACCTGGCGTAGCGCAAAAGCTTTTCCATCGTCTTGATCTCGGCGTTTTGCCATTCGTCCGTGGAAAAATTTCCGCCTGCCAGCTCCCGGAACGGATCGATCTCCATCATCTGCACGGCGATTTGCGTATCCTTGAAATGCAGCATCTCATGCGTGCGCAAAAGCATGTGAACGACCGACAGCACACCCGCGCGCGTCGGCAGGACGCGATGCACGGGAACGCCCCTGCGCACAAGCGCAAGCTCCGCCGTCCGCAGACACGTCACCGCCGCCTTTGTCTTGCCTTCCTTCCACAATGCCTCATGAAAATCCGCCAGCTCATCGGCAGAGATCGCCCCTTCGTAATGCTTGAGCCATTTGTAGCCTTCCGCAATTCCCGCTTCCGTGAGAAATTGCCCCAGTTCCTCGCCTGAAAACGTATCGAAGCTCACCTCATCCACGCGAATCCCGAGCTGATGGGACAAATGCAGCAAGGTTCGGTACAGGCTCGCGCCAATATGCGGCACATAAGCCATCGGCACCTGGATTTTTCCCGTCTCGCATGCCATGGCATAAGGAACCTGCCCGGAGAAAAGCCACATGTCCACCTCATCCAGATGCGCCATGAGCAGATCGACGACTTCCTCTTCTCTCCAATATACGATCGGCAGGCATTCAATCTCGGGAAACTCCTGCATGACCGACTGGATAATGACAAGCGAATCATCCGCTCCGATCACGCCTAGTCGCAGCTTCAATACACGCCCACCTTTCCCAACGTTTTTTCTAAAGAAAGAATAGCAAAAATACGTCCGCACTTACAGCTACGCTCGCCTCATCAGCGACTGACCAGCCCTCCTGCCGCCTGTCCAAGCCAGTGGGCAACATACAGGATCGGCACGGCCAACAAGCAGAACGGCAGCGTACTCCAGACAAGCGACCACGTAATCACTCCGGCTTCAAACAGGCGAACGTAGGTGTAGACGCTGTACGGCAAAACAAGGATGACTGCCGTCACGACACCCGGTGTATACGCGCGCATGGCAATCGTGTGTCCGATGTGCGTGAAAACGTGCAGAAACATCACGTGCAGACAGACGAGGAAAAACGGCAGGTACGTCCCGAGCGGCAGCGTGACAGCCGCAAGCACGACGGCTGCCACGAGGACAGCGAAGATGCACGTGACGGCTACGGCAAACTGCGCGGTGTTCATCGCAAGCGACGGCTCCATCAGCTTTTGCAGCCGCCCCGGCAGCGCGTGCAAAACCTGCGCTCGCTTCTGCCCAAGCCAGCGCTCGACGGTGATGATTTCCTCCAGATCGTGAAACACAAACACGACCAGCAACAGCCAGATCAGATTCACAAACTCACTCATGCTTTGCCCCCTCCTTGTCTTTTTTCGCCAGGATCCCGTGCGCCAAAAAAGACACCGCCTCGTCAGCGAGCTGCTCGGCCGTCTTTTCCCCCGTAAGCAAAAAGCGGGACGTCAGACGATAGCAGACGGCGACCATCGCTTCTGCCGCCACCTCAGGCAACAAATCAGCGCGGACGTGTCCTGCGGCCTGGTTTTTCCGCAGGTTGGCGCAGACCATGGCGGCCAGCCTGCAGTGCAGCTCCTCTCCCGCTTCCGCCTGGTAGAGCACAATCTGCGTCAGCTCAGGACGCTCCTTAAAAAAGCGGAACAGCGCCACGAGATTTTCCCGCACCTGCCCGTACACATCCGCCTCGTCCAGCGCTGTCACCTTGCTTCCTCCGTCAGTCAGCTCCCACAGCTTGGCGAAAAACTCGTCCATAAGCTGCTGATACAGCCCTTCCTTGCTCTCGAAATATTGGTAAAAAGACGCTTGCGTCAGCCCGGCCGCCTTCACGATGTCGCTCACCCTGGCACGGTGAAAGCCTTTGGCCGCAAACTCGGAAACCGCTGCGGCCAGCAAGCGTCCACGACTTTGCTCTCCTTTGGAAACTTTGTGAGCCATTCGGTTTACCTCCCAAAAAAGTAACTCGACAGTTATATAACTCTTGAGTTACTTTTACAATCTTTGGATGAAATTGTCAATCCCCTCTTGCTTTTTCTTCCTGGACTGCGTAAAATGATTGTTCAAAGAGTATCTTTCGATGGCAATGAGGGAGAAGAGTAGTCATTTTTCGCGACGGCAGAGAGCTGATGGTTGGTGCGAATCAGTGTCAAGGAAATGGTGAATGGGCTCCCGAGCTCCAGACCGAACCCGTTTTTTAAAAGCGGCAGTAGGCTCTGGCGTGACGTCCGCACGTTACAAAGGACACCGTATCAAAACGGTACGGAGCAAAGCGATTTTGCGCATGGTTTTTTCCGTGTGCAAAATAACAAGGGTGGCACCACGGTTCATTCGTCCCTGTCCAGGACGGATGGACCTTTTTATTTTCTCAAAAACAGATTTCCCCCTATGGAAAGGAGCAGCACTCTCATGAAAACGATTTTTTCCGGTATTCAGCCGAGCGGGATTATGACCCTTGGCAACTACCTTGGTGCGATGAAGCACTTCGTTCCGCTGCAGGACGAGTACAACTGCTTCTACTGCATCGTCGACCAGCACGCGATCACCGTGCCGCAGGAGCCAGCCGTCTTGCGCGAAAACATCCGCCGTCTGGCAGCGCTCTACCTGGCAGTCGGGCTTGACCCGAACAAAATGACTTTGTTCGTCCAATCAGAAGTGCCAGCACATGCCAAGCTCGGCTGGATCATGCTGTGCACCTCGTACCTTGGCGAGCTGGAGCGCATGACCCAGTTCAAGGACAAATCGGACGGACGCGGCGAATCGATTCCGGCCGGCTTGCTGGCGTATCCGCCGCTGATGGCCGCAGACATTTTGCTCTACGGCACAGACTACGTTCCGGTCGGCGAGGACCAGAAGCAGCACCTGGAGCTGACCCGCGACCTGGCACAGCGCTTCAACAACCGTTACGGCGACATTTTCACCATTCCGGAAGTACGCCTGCCGGAAGCGGGCGCACGCATCATGTCGTTGACCGATGGCACGAAAAAGATGAGCAAGTCCGACCCGAACCAGGGCTCCTTCATCTCTATGCTCGACGATCCGGCGACGATCACGAAAAAAATCAAGCGCGCGCAGACCGACTCCGACAGCAGCGTGCGCTATGACAAGGCAGAAAAGCCTGCCGTATCGAACCTCATGACGATCTATTCGCTTTGCTCCGGCAAGTCGCTGCAAGAGATCGAAGCGATGTATGAGGGCAAAGGCTACGGCGCATTCAAAACCGACCTGGCGGAAGTCGTCGTGGAGACATTGCGTCCGATCCAGGAGCGCTACGAGCAGTTGTTCCATTCCTCCGAGCTGGACGACATCCTCTCGGCGGGCGCCAAAAAGGCAAATGCCGTAGCGAACGAAATGCTGCACAAAGTAGAAAAAGCAATGGGAATGGCACGCTAGGAAAATCGCGACGCAAAACGGGCCGGGAAGCTTCTCCCGACCCGTTTTTTTCATTGATGAGCGAGACCCGGTTCGTGGCTCGTGTCAGTAAACCGATGCCGCCCGCGATCCTCCGTGACGCCCCTTACTTTTCAGCGCTTCTCACAAAAACGTATACCTTCGCCCTTTTTCCGCCATAGTTGATGGTAATCGTCGCGCGCGTGCGCGCTTCCGCATCGTCCAGAACGACCACTCGGCCTTCCTCGTCTACCTCGACCTGCTCGGGACGATTGGACTCGTACGTGATTGATTCCGCCTTCGTCACGTCCTCCGAGCTTTTGTCGCTGAAGATCGCCAGCACCTCTAGCTGCGCTTTTTCTCCAGGCGCGAGCTTCAACGACTGCGGTTTGACTTCGAGTGCCTCCACCACAGCGTCTCCCACGACATAGGAAGCAGCTGATTTGACCGTAAAGACGCCCATTCCATCCTCTTCTGACACTTTCGGCGGCTTGCCCTTTTCTCCTGTTACAGCTCGCCACTGCTTGTTGCGGTACGTGTAAGCCTGCAGCTTTTCGCCAGCGTCAAACGCCAGCGGCAGAGCGAGGGTAAAGCCCCGCTCCCCAAAGCTGCCCATCTCTTTTCCGTTGCTCCACGCTTCCAGCGAGTATGCTTTTCCGGGATTGGAAACGCCCTTCCAGCCGTTTGCTTTTGCCTCTGCCTCTGTCAGATGGAGGGAAAATTCTCCCGCGCGTTCCCTGGCAAAATAAGCGCCCGGAACTTCCACCCATGCTCCTGCCGGAACCGTCAATCTGACGCCAACTTCTTTTTTCTTCAGCAGCTCGACCAGCTTCTTCTCCAAAGTAATCGCCTGTTCTTCGCTTCCTGCTTTTTTACTGCGGAGATGATCGTCTGTATCGGTATCTGGCTCGTATGCCCCTTCGTCGCCTTCCATGCGAATGAACAGCACCGGGGAAAAGCCGATTTTTTCCTGCACGCCCTCGATGGCCTCCATGAAATCCGTTAGCGTATCCAGCACCACTTCTATTTGCTCGTCAGATGCTTTGATCTCGTCTCCAGGCTCGACGGCAATCGTGCCGGAACGTTTCAGCAGCGTTTCTGCCAGCAGGCGAACACGCTTGGCTACGTCCTTGGAAATACCGTCTGAATCGAACGGCTCCAGTGCAGTTTTCGCAAAATTCGTCAAGGCAGTAAGTCCCAGTCGGGCCAGTTCTGTGTCCACCTTTTCCCATTTTGCGAGAGGAACAAACGCTTCGTCCAAAAAGCTTTCACTCAGCTCGTGCAGTGTCTTTTCCCGAATGATTCCACGCTCTGCCTGCTCCACGACAGCGGCCAGCACGGTTGAAACGAAATGCGAAACAGCGTCCCACTTCTCGGCTTGCGTGACCTGCTTGGCGTCGAACAGTTGTTGCAGGCTGGCAAGCACCCGCTGCACCTGTTCCTCGATGCTCTGTTCATCTGCGGCAGACAAAATGGCCTGTTCTGCCTGCCTGTGCAAGTCTTTCTGCCTGTCAGGCATCGGGGTCGTGTCTGGCGGATTGACAGGGGGCGGGGTTGTCGGTCTGGCTGGCACATGAACCGTCAGCTTTTCAGTCGTGGCAGTCGTACCGTCCGACTCCCGCGTTACCTGCAAAATCAGCTCCACGTCAGTCTGGCGGCTCGGGGGTGTGATCGTGCCATCCAGCGCGATGACGCCCGTGTTGCTGGAATGCTTGATCGCAACCGTAAAGCCTGCAGGCACTTCTGGCAACCGCAGTCTTGTCGCTCCTGCTGCCGGCTGGGCGAGACTGGTAATGCCATCTGCCACTTCCTGCGCCGTCGTCTCGTGTTCGTCCTGGGCTTGCAAACGAATCTGCACAAGCACCGGATCGTGGTCGCTCACCCGGCCTTCGTTTTCCGTGAATCCGGCATTGATATGCACAATGTCCACTTTGGTACGTTTTTCCAGATGGGGGCTGACCAAAATCTGATCGAGCACCTGTGAATTGCCCTGGTACACGTAGGTGTACTGCCTGCCCGGCGGCAGCTTTTCAACCATATTGACCAGAGCGCCATCTGCCAGTGCTTTTACCGGATTGGAAAACGGGAAATCGTTCAGGTCGCCCAATACGACCACATTGGCCTGTGGATCTTGTGCGTGGATTTGTTTCACAAAGCTGTTCACCACGCGGGCAATTTTCATCCGTTGCGCCTCACTCACCAGCTTCGGCGGCTGGTCTTTTCCAAACAGCGCTCCATCCCCGCCCTTGGAATTGAAATGGTTGGCGATGACAAACACAGGCTTGCCCTGGAAGACGAACTGCGCCGCGAGCGGCTTGCGGCTGGACGCGAACGCTTCGTTGGTCGGATCGATCCGGCCGGGATTGCGCGAGAGGTGCACGGCTCCATCGCGCGTCTCCACCTGTACGGCCTCTGTCGCCGTTCCCGCTACGCCTTCTGCCAGCTGCACGCGATCCGGGTTGTAGAAAAATCCGACGCGGATGTTGCCGCCGGGCTGGCCGCCGTCCTTGTTGTTCTCTGGAGCGATGTCGATGTAGCGGTAGGCAGGGCCGTTTGCTTGCCGGATTGCCTTTATCAGCGCTTCTGCGGATTTTGCGGCATCTGTCTCGCCGTTGTCCGTCGGTCCGTTGTTATCCTGCATTTCCACTACACCGATAATATCCGGCGATTTCATGTTCTCGACAATCGTTTCCGCGATTCGCGAAATTTTTTGGGACTCGGTTTTGGCTGAAAAATTTTCGATGTTGTAGGAAGCAATTGTCAGCTCATCGTCTTTCGGGTCGAGTGTTGTCACCGTCGGTTGGCTGCCGCCGGGCTGGACGGAAAACGTCTCGATAGGATACAGCTTGTAATTGGCAAAGCTGTAATCAATGATTCCTACAAGCGGCTCGGAAATCTTGTCGCCGACCTTTGGATGCTGCAAAATCGGCACGAGTTTGTCTGCCACCGTGATGCGCTCCGGGTGAAAATCATCGGCTGCAAGCACCACTCCGCCTGCGGGAGTACGCGGCTGTCCGCGATGCGCCTGGTCGTCAATGACCACGAACTCTACGCTCGCCGGGTTTGTAAACACTTTTGTTTCTCCGACCACGATTGGATTTTTGACTTGCACCAGCATCCCTTCGAGGCTCTCCCAGAAGTCGATGCCATCCTCTTCGGGGTCAAACGTGCCCAGGCTGTCGTTGTCAATGATCCCTTTTGGATAACGGTAGTTTCCTTCGCCCAGAACAACCGGGTCCGGGAGCGGCTGCGCATTTCTTATCACAGTGATTTTTGCCGCGTCAATCTGCGTCTGGGTGAGATCGGTTGCCGCTCTGTTTTGCGGCACGTACTCCTTCACCGTGCCGTCTACGCTCACTTCATCGCCAACTTTTACCGCCGCTTTCGGTTCGTACACGTAGATGCCCTCGGACGTGCGCGGATCGCTGTCCGGGAGCGGGTCTTGCATGTAGAAGCCATGTACCGATCCGCCATTTTTAACGACTGCCGTGACAATTCCCGTGACGCCCTTGACTGTGCCGTTCGCAAGCGGGGACTGGTGCGAGGCCCCTTGAATATCGTGGATGCGCACGGTATCTTTTTGGATGGTGTAGCGGAAGATGGCGACTTTGCTGTCCGTGTAGCCTTCCTTGACAGCAAACGCCTGAATCGTCGTATCCGCATCAAGCTGGATCGGCTCCGTATAAACCGAACTGTTTCTGGTCGGTTCCGAACCATCCGTTGTATAGTAAATTTTGGCATCCGCCATCGTCGTGGACAAGGTCACTTTGGTGCCTGCTGCCACCAGCGGGCCTTGGGGATACGCCGTCACTGCGGGAACTCTCGTCTCGTCCTCTACCAAATCTGCCAGCGTCCGAGGCACCAGCTTGTATTCGTTAAAATCGTGGTTGACCACGCCGGTGATGCTGGCGTAAGTCGTGCCCAGCTCCAGCGGGAGCGTGGCTGGAGGGCGGGAGAGGAAATTCCCCTGATCGTCTTGCAACGTATAATTGCCGCTTTGCACAGACTGGACAGTCACATTGCGGACAGTCACCAGTTGGCCTTCAATCGCTTCGCCTGCATTGGCTGCAAAATTTGCCGATGTCACCGTCTGCGGCGTGGGCACACCTGCCTGCTTCTCCAGGACGGTCACGTCGTCTGTTGCGACTTCGAGCTGTGCCAAGCCGTAGTAGTCGTTCATTTTTCCGGTCGCCTGGATTTTGTCTCCGACCGCGATGTTGGCGGCAAGCCCTGGACCGCGTACGACGAGCCCTGCCGTTTCGTCCTGCATGTAGACGTTGTTTTGGCCCCCCGCTTCAAAGATGGCCGTCACCGTTCCGGCAACACTCGCCGTGGTTCCTTTTGCCAGCGCCCTTGCCTCGGCAACTGGCAGAGTCGAACGTACCGACTTGGCAATCGGTACAGGCTCGCTCTCGAACATCTTGCCGTGTTCGGTTGCGAGCTGCTGCGTCACGTAGATGGTGTCCAACGGCTCGACTCCTTGCAGCGAATAGGAAAACGCGCCGTTCTCCCCTGCGCTGCCTGTCGGATTGCCGCCGAGCAGCAGGCTGTTGCCATTTGGCGCATCATAGGCGCGCAAAATCGCCTTGCCCGCTGCTGCCCCCGCCTGGCCTTTCAGCTCTGCTGTGCTTCCGACTTGCTGCAAGCTGATTTTTTCAGCCGCCAAGACAGGGCTTTCCGCGGCTGGCAGCAGCTCGATGCTCTCGCTCTCCTGTTTGCCGCTCTCTGTCGCGCTGAGATAGACCGCTGCCGAGGTTGGATGGGCAAAAGTCAGTTCGATCTGGCCAAAATCGTCCGACACCTGCTCGGCCAACGGCGTTTCGCTGCCGACAGGGGGGGCTGCGTACACCTTGATGGTGACATGCGGACGGACTTGACCGAAAATGACGGCTTCCGCCGGATTCGTCACGTCAAACAGCAACTCACGTCCGTTCGGCTTCTCGCTGACGTCGCTGTCTGTCGGCGGCTCTGCCGGACTTTGCGTATTTTTCGGAGTTGGCTCTCCCACCACTAAGTCGGCGCTGTTGTCGTCCGTGTCCCAGCCGTTTCCGCCGTTTGGCACGATGCCATCCGCGTTGCTTTTGCGGGAAGCGCTGGTGGAGTTCGTTGTGGCAGGAGCAGGACCCGCCCCTTCATATCCGTTGGCGGCTCCGAAGCCGACCAGATCGACGACATCAGGATGGGCAGTGACATCCGCTCCCGTAAGTTCCGTTCCGCTGCTGACGAGGGCCACTTTTCCCTGTGTTCCTGACATGGCAAGCTTGCCTTCATCATCCGGGTCAGGCAGCTCAGCCGTTCCCCCCGTCCCCGCCGCCTGTTTAATCAGGTAATACCCGTATGGTGCGATACTTCCCGTCAAATCTGTCTTGCTCCATGTCGATCCACTTGCAGAAGCGTACTGCACAGACCAGCCTGCCAGCGAAACGGTCGTGCCAGTCGGGTTGTACAGCTCGATAAAGTCGTTTTTGTAGAAGGCCCCGCTGTTTCCTCCCCCTCCGTACACCTCGCTGATGACGACATGACCTGCTTGCTGTGCCTTTGCCTGCGGCCCCCACCCGCTCGGCAAAACGGCGCTGACAACAACCACCGCAATCAGCGCCAGCTTGGAAAAACAGCGCAGTCTTCCCTTTTTGTTTTGCATTTTCTTTTTTTACCTCCTCCCAAACATACGGAATCATTGCTAGGAACATCGTAAAACATATAATCCAAACTTTATGTAAATTTGATGTAAAGAATGTATATTCCTTCCATATTCACCGAACAAAAAACGCCAAAGCTCAGACGCTTTGGCGTTTTTTGTGTCATTTTGTCGATTCATCTTCCGGCACCTTCATATTGCGTGCGATATAGAGAAACGGCGTCGAGGCAGCCGAGACGACGAACTTGATGAGATACGTGGTCAATAAAATTTGCCACCACACATCCAGCGGGTAGACGCCCCAAAAAGCAATCGTGCAAAATGTCAAGGTATCGAGCAACTGGCTGAACAGCGTGCTGCCGTTGTTGCGAATCCACAGTTGGTTGCGTCCGGGGCACTTTATCTTCAGCCAGGAATAGATTTTTACGTCCACGAACTGGCTCAGCAAGTACGCGCACAGGCTGCCCAAAGCGAGCCTTGGCATCAGGCCGAACAAATTCTCCAGCGATTCCTGGGCGATGTCTTCCGCCTGCGGCTCAAACAGCAGCACAAGCTGCATGATGATCGTCGTCGCGATCAAGGTGAAAAAGCCGAACCAGACCGCCTTTTTCGCCGCCCGCTCGCCGTACTTTTCATTCAGCAGGTCTGACACCAGGTAGATGGATGCGTAAATCGTATTGCCGAGCGTCATGACCAGCCCGAACATCTCGATGGTTTTGACCACCTGAATGTTCGCCAGCACCGTAGCCATTCCGATCCAGGCGTACAGTCCCATTTTGCCGAACAGGCGGTAGCAGAGCAGAAACAGCCCGAAATTCACCAGAGTAAAACATACTCCGAGGGCAAAATTAAACATATGATAGCCTCCTAGTTTTGATAACGCGGGAGTTTTGCGAACCGCGGCCCTTTTGGGCATTTCATCATTCTACTTGGAATCGGTTGTTTTCGCAATGCTCGCGGGAAGATGACGAGAAAGCAGGAGCTTGGTGACAACAAGCAAAGACACCTTTTCTCTTGACGGAGTAAAAGGTGTCCTTTTTTTTGCATATTCCGGCTTACCTGGCGCTTTCCCTCTTTTGCCTTACGCCAACACAGGCAGCATCAAATTCAGCAAAAACAGCCCGGCGATGACGTACAGCAAGGCAGGCACTTCCCGGCGCTTGCCCAGCGCGAGCTTCATCAGCGGGTACGCCACGAAGCCAAAAGCGATGCCGTCCACGATGCTGTAGGACAGCGGAATGATGGCGATAATCAAAAAGGCGGGGAAGCCCTCCGAAAAGTCCTTCAAATTGATGTTTTGCACATTTTGCAGCATCAACGCCCCGATAATGATGAGCACAGGGGCAACCGCGCTGTCCGGGATCATTTTCACCACCGGAATCAGGCCGAGCGAGCACAATAGAAGCGTCCCGGTGACGAGCGTGGTCAGTCCGGTCCTTCCTCCCGCAGCAATTCCCGCTGCCGTCTCTACCGTTGCCACGGTCGGGCTCGTTCCCATGATGCCGGAGATGGCCGCCGACAAGGCGTTTGCCTGCAGCGAGCGGCGGAACTTTTGCGGTTGGCCGATCATCGCCGTATGCCCGTGCAGCAGGCCGATGTTTTCAAACACGATTACCATCGCCAGCGAAAAAGTCGCAATCCAGAACGGCAAGGTCCAGATGGCGGAAAACGACATGCCGCCCAATACTTGTCCGTACTGCGCAAACGAAAACGTCTCCCCGGTAGCCGACCCGCCGATCCCGAACAAAAAGCCAAGTCCCGTACCAGCGGCAATTCCGATGAGGAAGTTGCCAGGGATATTGCGCACAAACAAGATCAGTGTGAGGACGAGCGTCACCAGCGTCACGATGACATGCGGGCTGGACAAATCGCCCAGCGCGACGAAGGTGGACGGATTGGTGACGATCAGGCCGCCTTTTTGCAGTCCGATAAAGGTCAAAAACAGGCCGATGCCCACCGTGATCGCTTCCTTGAGCGAGGCGGGAATCGCGTTGGACAAAATGACCGCCGCGCGGGTAAAGGCGATGGCGGTAAAGATCAGGCCGGATACGAATACGGCCGCCAGCGCTTCCTGCCAGGTCAGGCCCATCGACTGGCAGAGCGTATAGGTAAACAGCGCATTAATCCCCATGCCGGGGACGAGGATGATCGGAGCATTCGCCCAGAAGGCCATTACCAATGATCCGATAAAAGCGGTCAGAACAGTCGCCAAAATCCCTGCCTCCATCGGGATTCCGGCATCCTGCAATATCGAAGCGTTTACGGCAACAATGTAGACAATGGTGACAAAGCCGATCAATCCGGCGATAAGCTCCCGTTGGAACGTCGTGTCGCAAGCGCGTAAGTGAAAAAGCTTTTCCAGCCACGTACGCACGTCTATTTCCCTTCTTTCTTTCGTTGTCTTCTCCGTGTTTGCTGAAAAATATGCTATCATAGCGGCATTAATATGAAAAATATCGAGTAAATCTGATATGCATATCGAAATCATATAGTTGAACAAACGAAAGAAGGATGACACGTGGATATACGGCAATTGCGCTACTTTATCGCCATCGCGGAAGAAGGGCAGATTACGGGGGCGGCAAAACGGCTGAACATGGCCCAGCCCCCTTTGAGCCAGCAGCTCAAGCAAATGGAGGAGGAGTTGGGCGTCACACTCGTGGAGCGCTCAGGGAAGCGGATGGAGCTGACCGAAGCCGGGCTGACCCTGTACCGCCAGGCGCTCAATATCGTCCACCAGATGGAAGAAGCGCTCTCGGAAGTAAAAGAAACCGGCGAAGGCATTCGCGGCACGCTGTCCATCGGGGTGAGCGCCTTGTCCGCTTACCGTCTGCCGGAGCAGATTCGCCTGTTTCAGCAAAAATATCCGCTCATTACCTACAAAGTATGGAAGGGCGATACCCAACTGCTCAACCAGTGGCTGGAGCGGCGCACCATCGAGGTCGCAATCGTGCGCTTGCCGCACTCGCTCAGCAACTGTACGATGATTCCGCTGGAAGAAGAAGCGTTCGTCCTGATCGTCCCGGCAAGCTCGCCTTATGCTGAACGCACAGAGATTCACATGCGGGAAATCGCCCAGCTTCCGCTCATCATGCCCAGCCTGCCCGGCCTTGGCATTTACGACCTGATCCTCAAGGAGTTTTCACGCCTTGGCGTTGCGCCGCGCGTCATCTGCGAATGCCCGGACATCTCGCTGATCGTCAGCATGGTCGCCGCTTCCGTCGGCTCGTCCATCGTCCCGGTCTCCGCATGGGAGACGCACAAGAGCGAGCAAATCCACGGAATCAGGCTTGCCGGGACGTCCATTTACTCGTCTGCAGCCGTCGTCTGGCAGTCGGGTCGCCACTTGTCCAAGGCCGCCAAGCGGTTTATCGAGACGTTTTCGTGATCGCGCGGTTGGCCTGTTTTCCGGCAACGCCCATGTACACAAAAACCCGTGCGCATCGCCACGGGTTTTTGGTATAATTTGTAAAAAACTCAAAAGGCATGATCGAATTTGCAAAACACACCCATCGTACGCATACAGCCAAAAGCATACTGGCAATTGGCGGTGGTGATCGCACTCTTTTTCAGTTGGTTCATCATCTGGGAAAACGTAAAGGCACACCACCACTTTGCCACGGATGAACTGGTTTACACAAAATCGCTCTTCTCCGACGTCACGTACCAGAACGACTATGAACGGGAGCCGTCAGGAAATAAGGTCGCGTACCATACCATTTCCACCCCTGACCGCCTGCTGGAGCGGGTAATCCCTGACGAGAGCAACCATTCCACGTGGTCTATGCTGCAAAGCGAGGTTCAGCGCTTGCTTCAACAGGAACAGCAGCTGGTCTTTTTCCTCGCCCAAATCGTCTATTTCCTGCTTTGCGCTCTCATTTGCCGTCGCTACCGCTCGCTGCTTCGCTTCCGAAAAACAGCGTTTATGCTCTGCGGTGGTCTCTTTCTTTTCTTCTGTTTTTCGGCTGGGAATGCGTGGCTGAACATGGGCGAGGCGCGAGAAAACATCAGCCTGTATGTACAAATGCTGTAAGGGCGGGTTAGCACTCCCGCTCTTTTTTGTGCAGATCAGAAAGCTTTTTATCCGCTTCAAGTAAAGCTAGCTTTGCTCCGATTTCACCTCTATGCCGTGTCTGCGAAACAGCGCCGCCGTCACACCTGCCCCCGGCACCTTTTTCCCGGTAAATTGACCGTCGTACACAAACGAACTGCCGCAGGACGGGCTGTTTTCTTTCAGGATGGCAGAGGTAGCCCCGACCGTTTTTGCCAGCCTCAATGCCTGATAAGCACCCGCCAAAAATTCGGCCGTCACGTCACGGCCTGTCCGGTCGATTACTTTCGCCCGCCCGTCCAGCACGTCGTTACCGTCTCCCCCGACAATCTCCGCCGGCGGACGGGGCGTAGGCAAGCCGCCCAGCTGCTCCGGACAGACAGGAATGACCTTGCCGTCGCGCAGCAGCTGTTCAAGCCCTTCGTCCAGACAAGACCTTTGGTCATAACGACATTCGCAGCCGATCAGGCAAGCGCTAATCACTTTCACAGGCTATCCCCTCCGCCAATGTGCTTACAGCTTGCGCAGCTTGACGCTCTGCACCAGATGATCCTGGCCTTTGTTGAGAATCAACTGCGCCCGGACACGCGTCGGCAAAATATTTTGCACCAGGTTGGCTCCGTTGATTTCCGTCCAGATGCTTGTCGCTACTTCTGTCGCTTCCTCGTCAGACAGGTCTGCATAGCGCCGGAAGTACGAGTTCGGATTGGAAAAAGCCGTCTTGCGCAGCAGCTTGAAACGCTCCACGTACCATTGCAAAATATCTTTTTCCTCGGCGTGCACGTAAATCGAAAAATCGAAGAAGTCGGAGACGATCACCTCGGAGATGCGCGGCTCGTCGCCTTTTGGCGGCTGGAGCACGTTCAAGCCTTCCACGATCAGGATGTCTGGCTGGCGGACGGTCTGCCATTCCCCTGGCACGATGTCGTAGACAAGGTGGGAGTAGACCGGAGCCTTGACCTCCGGGATGCCGGACTTCACATCGGCCAAAAAGTTGATGAAGCGGCGCAGGTCGTAGCTTTCCGGAAAGCCCTTGCGCTTCATGATCCCCCGCTCCTCCAGCACGCGGTTCGGATACAAAAAGCCGTCCGTCGTCACCAGATCGACCTTGGGATGGTTCGGCCAGCGCGACAAAAGCGTCTGCAAAATGCGCGCCGTCGTGCTTTTTCCGACCGCCACGCTTCCCGCAATCCCGATGATAAACGGCACCTTGCCGTCCTGATTGCCCAAAAACGTATGCGTCGCCTGATACAACTCCTGCGTGCCGCCAACGTACAAATTCAGCAGTCGGGAAAGCGGCAAATAAATATCGGCTACCTCCGTCATGGATATATTTTCGTTCAATCCCTGCAAACAGGCGAGCTCTTCGTCTGATATGGTAAGCGGCGTGGAGGCTCGCAGCGCTCTCCACTGCTCGCGATTAAACGTAACGTATGGTGATGCCATGGGAATGTACATCCTTTCCATCATGAAAGTGCTTTCTTTGTTTCATCACAAGGTAAGTTTACACTAGCATGCTGCTCTTGGGAACAAGAGGGATGTACCAAATACAGTCTTGACACCTTCTTTTTCAGAAAAACAGAGGCGTACCAAGAATATCCCTGCCGAAGCAGACGCCGACCGCACTATAATGAAAGTAAGATTTTTCCAAATCATATTTTTTGCAAAAAAACAAGCTGACACCGACGGCATCAGCTTGCTCGTTTGCTCGTGCTTATTTTCCCAAATACGCCTGCAGCATCCACACATGCTTTTGCAGGCTTTCCATCATGCCCAAAAACATGTCGCCAGTCGCTGCGTCGTCGGCTGCCTCTGCAGCGGCGATTCCTTCCTTCAATTCGCCGATCAAGGTCGAAAAGTCGTTCACGACCGCCTGCACCATCTGCTCGGCTGTCTCGCCAGAAGCCGCTTCCTGAATGGAAGCCTGCTCCATACAGGCCTTCATGGTCGAGACAGGCTTGCCGCCGATGGCAAGCAGCCGCTCCGCCAGGTCATCCACGTACTTCGCTGCCTCGTTGTACAACTCTTCGAACTTGGCGTGGAGCGTGAAGAAGTGGGGGCCTTTTACATACCAGTGGAAATGATGCAGCTTTACATACAGCACAGACCAGTTGGCAACCTGTTTATTCAAGACATCGGTGACGGTCCGACTCATCGTAATACTCACGCAGACGCTCCTTTCTCTGATGAAAAATACAGCGTCTGTAGTGTTCCGCTGCCGCCTTGATCCTATACCCCTGTCTGGAAAAATGCTGCGCAAGAAGTTACTTTATCTGCAAGCTTGCCGCTTTTCCAGAGAAGAAGCCGCTCCTGCTGCATGATATTTCTTAACCGAAAAAATTCAGACGGTCAGACTCTCCTCCAGTGCCAGCACTCCGGCAGTCGCGTCAAGCGTAGCCTCGACGCCAAAGGGCAGCGCCATATTGCAGGAGCCGTGTCCGATCTGCACGTTCCAGATCGTTGGCTTTCCGTAAGGCACGATGATGTTTTGGCAGACGTCCCACACCGAAAAGCCTTCGCGCTTTTTCGGCTCGCAACTGGTCCACGTGCCGATGACGATGCCTGCGCAATCGTCGAACAGGCCGCCGAGCGCGAGCTGTGTCAGCATGCGATCAATACGGTACGGCTCTTCGTCAATGTCCTCCAGAAACAGGATTTTCCCGCGGGTGTCCAGTTGGTACGGCGTACCCATCAGAGCGGCGACGAGGGAGAGATTTCCGCCGACAATTGGGCCGTATGCCTGCCCTTCCACGAGACAGAGAATGTCCTCTCCCGGCGGGTTGACAATCGGTCCGAGCGGTTCCGGCCGGGTCATCGCCCGCAGCAAATACTGCCTGGACCAGTCGTCCAGTCCTTGCGCAATATCTGACGTCGCCATCGGTCCGTGCAAAGTCGCGAGCTGCGCCAGTTGTCCGAAAGCGGTATGCAGCGCGGTAATGTCGCTGTACCCGACAAACAGCTTCGGATTTTGCGCGATCAGATCGTAATCGAGCAGCGGCAAAATTTGCGGGGACCCGTAACCGCCGCGCATGCACATGATGCCGTCCACTTCGTCGTCTGCAAACATCGCGTTCAGTTCGCTTGCCCGCTGTCCCGGCGTGCCGGCCAAATACCCGCCGTACGTCTCATAGCACGCCGCTCCAACCTTGACCTTGAAGCCCATCTCCATGATGGCGTCCACTGCCTTGACCAGCACCTCTTCCGTCGCGGGACTGGAAGTAGCCACCAGCCCAATCGTATCTCCTGCCCGCAATGCTTTTCCTTTTTTCATCCGACACGTCTCCCTTTATCGTTTCTCATGCACACACGTATGCTGCCTGTGCTCCAGCCATGACTTTTCCAATATTTCAAAAACAATTCCGGCAAGCCGCTGGCTCATTGTATGTACAGCCGTTATTCACGGACGGAACATGTTTTCGCTCACTCGCACAGGAGCTGCGGTCGATTGACGTATTTTCGCCGATCACGACCGCCTGCCACCCCCTGCTTTTGGCTCGTCGACGCGCACGTAGCGGTTTGTCGGTCGGCCTACTCCGCCATAGCTGACGTCGATTCTCACCACGCCTGTCTTCTCCAAATAGTCCAGATAGCGTCTCGCCGTCACCCTGGCGATCCCTACCCGCTCCGCGACATCTTCTGCGGACAGGGCCTGTTCCTCGCCGTCCAGCTGGCGAATGATCTGCTCCAGTGTCACGGCATGCAGACCTTTTGGCAAAGGACCAGGCTTGTTGCTTGCCGGAGTTGGCCGCTCCTGCTCTTCGTCGCGCTCTGACGCCCCGCGAAACACCAACTGGTCTACCTCATCCTGTGAAGCCGTCCCGGCCTGTTCGAGCTTATGGAGAAACTCCCGGTAGTTTTCGAGCGACTTTTTCATGCGGTCAAACGCAAATGGTTTGATGATGTAGTCCATGGCTCCGCCGCGCAGCATCGCCTGAATCGTCGCCTTGTCCTTGGCTGCCGTCACGACGATGACATCGACGTCCTGGCCGGCCGCGCGCAGCTCCGTCAGCGCTTTTACCCCGTCCTGAATCGGCATGAAAATGTCCATGATGACCAAATCCGGCGCCAACTCCTGCACCATCCGGACGCCATCTGCACCGTTCGCCGCCATCCCGACGACGCAAAAGCCCGGCACGCGCTCAATGAACTGCTTGTTGATCTCCTGCACCATCGGATCGTCTTCCACTACCAGTACGCGAATGCTTTCCTCCCCCACTATTCATCCACCTCCTTCATCGGAAATGTAATCATGAAGCTCGCTCCTTCGCCCGGCCGGGAATGGCAAACCAGTTCGCCTCGTCCTTTTCGCACCAGCTGATGCACCAGATGCAGACCAAGGCCGCGGTCTGTCCGGCTTTTGGTGGAAAAACCTCTCTCCAGCATCTTCGCGCGCGTCGCTTCGTCCATGCCGATCCCGTTGTCCTCCACGAGAATCGAGCACACCTCTTCATCCTGCTCGATGCTGATCGTAATCTCCTTGTCCGCGCGCTCGCACTGCTCCAGCGAGTCAAAGGCATTTTCGATCAGGTTGCCCAAAATGAGCACGAAATCATGGTGGTCCATGTAGGGTGGAAATTTTTCCAGGTGGCTCATCCGGTCGATGACCACGCGAATGCCCAGCTCCCTGCCCCGGCTGACCTTGCCGATGAGCAGCCCGGACAAGTTTTCATCCATGATTCGCGTCGTCAGAAAAGACGTCAGTTCCTCCTGCTCCTCGTTAATCTCGAACAGGTAGGCGAGCGCCTTGTCGTATTGGTTGAGCTGCAGCAAGCCAGCGATTGTGTGCAGCTTGTTCATGTGCTCGTGGTTTTGCACGCGGAGGGCGCCGACAAACTCCTTGACCCCTGTCAGTTCCTCCGCCATCCGCGCAACCTCTGTCCTGTCCTGGAAGATGGCGAGAGCGCCGACGATTTTGTCCTCCACTTTAATCAAAAAACGGTTGGACCAGAGCAACGCATTGCCTACGTGCAGCTCGGTGTTCGTAAAATTTTGCCGCAGCTCCAGTACTTCGGGCAAGCGCGTGTCAGGCAGAACCGAGCGGATGGGTTTTCCCAGCACCTCTCCCTCAATGCCGAAAATTTGCTTGGCCCGATCGTTGAAAATCGTGATCCGCTCCTGATTGTCGATGGCAATAACCCCTTCATGCATGGCGTGAAAAGTAGCCGTCCGCTCGACCAGAATGCGCGCAATCTGCTCCGGCTCCAGATCGAGCATCTGCTTTTTGATGTGACGCGCCAGCAGGTAGCTGCCCCAGACGCCCACCAGGAGCGAGAGAAACAGGGTCAACGCGATATTGCCGCGCTCGTTTTTCATCATCTCCCACGTGCCGGGCATCACCCGGCCCACCAGCACCACCCCGACCTGCTGGTGCTGCCCGTCTACGATTGGCACGTAAGCGCGGAGCGCCGTGCCCATGTCGCCTTTTACCTTTTGCAAATAGGAGTGCTCGGAATACGCCTCTTCGACTGCCGGGTCGGCAAATACCGTGCCGATCCGCTCGTCCAGCGGGTCGGAGTAACGCACCCGCTCCATATTCAAGACGACGATGTAGGTCACGTCGTTGACGACTCTCAGCTTGTGCGCCGTCGGGTTGATCTGCCGCCAGCCGTCCGGCTCCTGAATGCTTTCCTGCACCAGCGGAATCTGGGCGACTGTGCGTGCAATCGTCATCAGCCGTTGCCCCAGCTGATTTTCCGTCACACGAATCATGCCTCCCACAATAATCAGCATGCCGATTATCAGGGAAAACAGCACGATGCCCACTGAGAGCAGCATAATCTTCCATTTGATCGTTAACCGTTTGAACAGACTAGTTCTTCCTTTCACGTGGGGATTGCTTGCTTTTCTATATTTTGGTACAGTACATCCAGCAAATCAACTGTTCGCAGGCAGGTGAAAGAAAAGATGAGATCGTTTCTGAGCATCGCGCTGTTTGGATTGATCGGACTTGTGAGCGCTGTCATCATCGGCTTCGGAACAGACCTGTCGCTGGAAAAGCTCGGCTATGACGAGGTACAGGAAGGACTGTCCGAGCGCATCATCATCAAATTCAGCCACGTAGTCGCAGAAAACACGCCAAAAGGCTTGACGGTGGAACGCTTTGCCCAACTGGTCAAAGACAAGACAAACGGGCGCGTGGAAGTGCAGGTGTTCCCCAACAGTGTGCTGCACTCCGAAAAAACCGAGATGTCTGCCTTGCAAAATGGCGATGTGCAAATGATCGCCCCCGCCTTCTCGCATCTGTCCAGCACGATCCCCCAATGGGCTGTGCTCGAATTGCCCTACCTGTTCCGGACGCAGGAGGATGTGGAAAAAGTGTTCAATGGCGAAATCGGACAGATGCTGTTTTCCACCCTGGAACAATCCAACATGAAGGGGCTTGCCTTCTGGTCCAGCGGTTTCAAGCAAATGACAGGCAACCGCCCGCTGATTGCGCCGGACGATTTTGTCGGCCAGCGTTTCCGCATCATCCCGAGCGCCGTACTGGAAGCGCAGTTTCGCTCTTTTCAGGCGATTCCGATCGGCTCGTACTTCGGCGATCTGTACAGCATGCTGGCGAACGGAGAAGTGGACGGCGAAGAAAATACGATTTCCAACGTGTACACGAAGCGGCTGTACCAGGTGCAGAAGTATATGACCATCAGCAACCACGGCTTTCTCGGCTACACGGTTATCATTAATCAATCGTTCTGGGACAAGCTGCCCCCGGATATTCAGCGAGCGATCACGGAGGCGATGCAAGAAGCAACCGCGTACAACAATCAATTGGCTGTTTCCATGAATGCGAGCCAACTGCGCCTGCTCCAGCAGCAGAATAACATCCAGATTCACGTGCAGACAGCAGAAGAGCGGGCAGCCTGGATTCAGGCTGTGCAGCCCGTTTACGACAAGTTCGCGGAAAGCATCGGCGCTGACCTGATGGAAAAAATCAGAGAGCTTCACCAGAGACAGTGAAGCTCTCACCCGTTTTCAGAAGTCTCAACCCCGCTTTGGCAGAATGAGTGTAAAGACGGAGCCTCGTTCACTGCTATGCCGCAGCATGAGGTCGCCCCCCAGCGCTTTGGCCATCATCCGCGAGTAGGACAGCCCAAGGCCGAGTCCCCGCACCTTGTCTTTTTTGTTGCTTCCGCGGAAGAACCGCTCAAAGACAAGCGGCTGCTCCTCTGCTGGAATCCCGTGGCCGTTGTCTTTTACGTCCATGCGCACGTCGCTTTCGGTTTCATACAGCACCAGTTCAATGCTGCCGTCGGCTTGCGCTTTTCCAATCGCCTGTCTCGCGTTGTTCAGCAGATTGGTCAAAATTTGCTGCACACGGACAGGGTCAACAAAAACGGTCACAGACTTCTCCGGGATGACGACCGCAAACGAGATTTCCTCCAGGTCTTGCACGATCCGCCACTGCGAGGCGATTTCCCTGACCAGCTTGCTGATGTCCTGCTCCTCCTTGTGGACGGTAATCGCCCCCACGGCAAACGAGTTGAAATCGAGCAAGTCCTCCACCATTTTTTGCAACCGCTTGGTTTCGCGCAGGCATATCTCCAGAAATTCCTTCTGCTCTGCCCCCGATACGACTTCATCGTTAATCGCCTGGACCAGTCCGCTGATTGAGGTCACTGGTGTTTTCAGCTCGTGCGTCACTCCGGCCAGAAGCTCTGTCCGCATGCTTTCCAGTTGGCGAAGACGGTCAGCCATCTCCTTGAACGTGTAGACCAGCTCGTGAATTTCCCGCTCCTGGATCGGCTGCGTAATCGCCACATCGTAGTTGCCTTCCACGATTTTGCGCGCCGACAGCACGACTTGCTGAATCGGCTCGGACAACCGCCGGGAGTGAAAGTAAATGACGGCCCAGCCGAGTATGCCAAGGCTGACGAGCATGATGACCAAATACTGCAGTTGCTCCCTGCCGATCTTGATGTCGGTTTCCGGAAACAGCAGGATGACCTTCCCGATCCGATTGTCATTATATTCCAAATTTTCCCTGATTACGTAAAGCGTGTCGCCTGATGCTTGCCTGATCGTGTCGTCCGTATCCGCCCGCTCAAGCAAACTGGGAAGCGTCTTTTCAAGCACGGGCGGCAGTATCCCCGGGCGTCTGTAGATGACCTCTCCCTCACTGTTTTTGATGAACAGAACAAGGTTGCGATCCACTCCCATGAACCTGCGCCGATTGTCCAGCACCTGATGCAGCTTGTCTCCGACCAAAATGTTGCCTTCGTCGTCTACGACCCGATCCGCCACTTCCTCGGCAAACAGCCGCGTCACCTCGATTTGCTTTTCAACCGCAGCATATTTGATCCAATAGGCAGACACCGCCCCGACGATGAGCAAGCCTACGGCAAGAGTCAGCAGGTAACGGGTCGTCCAGTAGCGCAGGAGCGAAACGGGCTCCTTTTTCTTAGTAAACACAGAACTGATAACCCACCCCTCGCAGCGTTTTAATCTCGCCTTCATGGGCGGGCCAATTTTCCAATGTTTTTCTCACGCGCTTGATGGCCAGGTCCACAGCACGGTCACTGCCTCCGTAGTCCATTCCCCACACCTGCTCAATCAACTGCTCGCGGGTAAATGTCTGGTTCGGATTTTGCGCGAGAAAAAGCAGCAGGGACAGATCGCGCGGATGAAACACCAGTTCCAGCCCGTGCAGCGTGACGTTATGGGACTGGAAATTGATTTTCAGACTGCCGAAAAAACGCGTCTCCTGATCCTTCACCAAAATAACCGACCGACGCAGCACGGCATTGACCCTCGCCACCACTTCCTCGGCGACAAACGGCTTTGTTATGTAATCGTCGGCTCCCTGATTCAGCCCTTTCAGCTTTTGATCGGTTTGCCCCAGCGCTGTCATGATAATGACCGGACAGGCGCTTTTTTCCCGAATATACTGCAGAATCTCCCAACCGCTCCGCTCGGGGAGCATGAGATCCAATAGAACGAGAGCCGGCTTTTTTTCGTCAAACAGGCGGATCGCTTCTACTCCGTCTTCAGCCTGCCAGACCTGATAGCCCGCTTTTTGCAGGTACGCTTTCAGTACACGCGAGATCACCAGTTCGTCTTCTACCAACAAAATGCTTTTCATAAGCTCCCTATTCTCCCATTTGCGATTGCTCGCATGGTTCTCTCCTTCTAGTAGGTACTACTATACTATCAGTTTACCTCGTTCTTTTTATATTTGGATTTGCGGATTATGGAAAATAGGAAAAAAGCCTTGCCCCTGTATAAGAGGCAAGGCCTTATTTGAATGCGATTAGTTGATAATGTCGTCCTCGAAGTAGATGTCGCCATCTCTTGCATCGCCTTCAAAATCGTATTTTGTCTTGTCGTTGTTGCTGCTGTCGACGATCTCGCCGACTACGTCTGCATCGTCGAATTCATCCCAGATGTCTTCGATGACGTTAATCACGAGGTCTTCAAAGTCGGAATCGTCCAATTCGTCCTCATACTCGTCGAAGTCGAGAGCGATTTCCACCTCGATCTCATCCTCGTCGCCGCTCAGGGAAATATCCCACTCAGCGCCGCGGAAATCTTCGTAGTCGTCGTTCAGTTGATCTTCCAAGTCATCCAGTTCATCGTCGAAATCGTCGTCTTTTTTCTTCTTCGCATCTTCCAGATCGTCTTCCAGGTCAGCGATTTGTTTGTTCAGCGAGTCGATCTTGCTTTGCAGGCTGCGGATTTGCGCATCGCGCGCCGCCAGTTCAGCCGCGTGCTGGGCATCAGCCTGATCTTTTACCGTGATGGTGTACGTATTGCCATCCCAGACGACTTCCTTGTTGAACACGCCAGCCATCATGCGCAGCGGAATGTAGGTGGTTCCGTTGACGATAAATGGTTCGATGGTAGTCGGAACGGCTACGCCGTTATACAAAACCTTGATATTGTTGTACTTTGCCTGCAAGTTTTTTGTTCCAGTCGCTGCCTGAGAGCCTGTCGGCAGCAAGCTTGTCGCAAGAACCACCGCTGAGAAAACTGCCAGATACTGCTTTTTGAACATCGAAAATCCTCCTTCTCCCGGTTGTCTTTTTCAAGTCATGTTGCTATGTACAACATTTACTTTACCTATTGATCGTGTCGAGAATATGTCAACGTTGCATTTTTCCCATTCCAGTTTCAGGGAACTCCATGACCAAAACGACCAAAACAACCAATATGACCGTATCATTCTCAATTTTTTGTCCATTCTATACAATGCGAAATAGACAGTTGAAGCGCTTACAAAGACATTTAGTGAAAAGGGGTCGGTTCGATGCGGATCAACTTTAAAAACCTGACCGTCCAGGTCGTGATTGCCATTATTCTCGGTATTATCGTCGGGCATTTTGCTCCCAAATTCGGCGCGGAACTGAAAGTGTTGGCGGATATTTTTGTCAAGCTGATTAAGATGGTCATTCCGCCGATTGTGTTCTTCACCGTCGTAAACGGAATCGCGAGCATGGGCGACATGAAAAAGGTCGGCAAGATCGGCGGCAAGGCGCTGATTTATTTTGAAATCGTTACCACTATTGCCCTTGCCATCGGACTGCTCGTCGTCAACATTATCAAACCGGGCGAAGGCTTCGACAAAACGGGCCTGACGAGCGGAGACGTGAGCAAGTACACAGAGGCTGCCGCGCAATCGAGCCACGGCTTCGTTGATTTTATCGTCAGCATCATCCCGGATAACGTCGTCGGTGCCATGGCAAAAGGCGAACTGCTGCCAATCCTGTTCTTCGCTGTGCTGTTCGGGCTGTCGCTCGCGGCGATGGGGCAAGCCTCCCAGCCAGTCATCAAGCTGTTTGACAAGCTGACACACGGATTTTTCGGCGTCGTCAACATGATTATGAAAGTGTCCCCGCTGGCGGCATTCGGTGCCATGGCCTACACGATCGGCAAATTCGGCATCGGCTCTCTCTCCCGTCTGGGCCTGTTGATGACAGCGGTGTACGTCACCATGTTTTTGTTCATCGTCCTGGTGCTGGGCAGTATCGCCCGCTACTACAAATTCAGCATCTTTTCGTTTATCAAATACATTCGGGAAGAAATTTTGCTCGTACTCGGCACCTCCTCTTCCGAATCCGCTCTCCCGCGGATGATGGACCGTCTGGAGAAGTACGGCTGCTCCAAATCGGTCGTCGGTCTCGTCGTTCCTACAGGCTATTCGTTCAACCTGGACGGAACCTCGATCTACCTGTCGATGGCCGCCATGTTTATCGCCCAGGCATACGGCGTCGATCTCAGCATCTGGCAGCAGGTGACGCTGCTCGGCATTTTGATGATTACGTCCAAGGGCGCGGCAGGCGTGACAGGCTCCGGCTTCATTACGCTGGCGGCTACACTGGCAGCCTTCCCGATGATTCCGGTCGAAGGTATTGCCCTGCTGCTCGGGGTTGACCGCTTCATGTCCGAGGCGCGTGCCATTACGAACCTGATCGGAAACGGCGTAGCAGCGGTTGTCATTGCCAAACAGGAGGACGAATTCCACCCTGGACGCGTCCAGCAAGCGAGTGAGGCAACAGAACCAGGCTCGGAACAGGAAGCAGAGGGCAAAGCGATATTGGCCTGACATCATGATCTCCACGGCTGATTTTGGCTAGTGCTTTCCGCTTCCAATACAAAAGGGAACCTGCTGTCGGTAGGTTCCCTTTCTTGCGTGCAAGGCTCTTTTTTTGCAAAAGGCGTTGGTTTTTGCTCAATCATGTGGCCATGTCTTGCGCAAATCCTGCTCGAACTGGCGCAAATGTTTGATTCGCTTCTGCGCAGCCTGGTATTCCTCCAGCCAGTTCTCCTTCTCCCGCTCCCGGATAATCTCTGCTTTTTTCTCCAGCTCCCGCACTTCATTGCGCAAGGCAATCACGATGTCCAATAGCTCATCCATCTCCATTGAGCGCATATCCTGAATAAAATGCCATTCGGCTTCGGTTAAACGATATTGCTTGTTGGCCACGCTTTCATCACCCTTAAAAAATGTGTCAATTCTGTCGGAGTTTGTTGCATCTATATCATTTTCTATTCCGTCCAAAAAGCAGATGCCGCTTCGTGTATAATAATGGATAATAGGTACGTATGTCGACAGTACACTCGTGCAAGCAGCGGGATGATGACTGCAGTAACTTCGGCGCAGTTATCATTCCAATAAAGGATCGGCGGCATGCAGAGTGCTCTTTCTCGTTAAAGAGTGATTACCTATACAAGCACATTGGATTTATGAAGGAGGCTGTTGCATGTTCTCTATTCGGGAAACAGATTTGCCGGGCATCGGCAGAAAATATCAGGTAGATACAAAAAGCGGCGATAAACTGGTTATCGTCATTCACGATGACGGACGCCGGGAAATGTACCATTTTGACCGCGAAGATCCGGATGACAACATCTCGATGGTCACACTCGACGATGACGAAGCAAGGCAGGTTGCCGCAATCGTCGGCGGGCTGACCTACAAGCCAACCGCTTTGGAGACAGTCGAGATCGCATTGGACAAGCTCATGATCGAGTGGTACAAGATCGAGCCGGACGCACGCGCAATCGGCAAGACCATCGGCGAGCTTGATGTGCGTCAGGAGACCGGAGCCACGATTATCGCTGTCATTGAAAAAGATCACAAGCAAACCATCAACCCTGGTCCCGAGTATGTGCTCTGTGCAGGCTCCACGCTGGTTGTAGCGGGAGAGCGAAAGCAGGTGAAGGCACTCAAGGCCATTCTCAGCAACGGAAGTAATTGAGCATGGGAGGCAGTTCGCCTCCGCAAATGGCAGCCTGGGGAAAAAGCGGACAAGCGGCACCTCGGGCCTGCACGCTATTTACTGCACTCTCCCCAGCGTTTTCTCCATCCATTCGTAGCTCATCGGGCCAATGAACTTTTCCCGGATCACGCCTTGGCTGTCAATGATGAAGCTGGTCGGAATAGAAATAGCCTTGTACACGTCAGAGACCTGTTTCTCGCCATCCAGCAGCACGGGAAAGGTCATGCCGTACGCCTGGACAAATTTCTCCACATCTTCCGGCTTCGTCTCCGTTGCCGTCAGGTTGACGCCCAAAATGACGACGCCGTTCGCCTTGTTTGCTTCGTAAAACCGCTGCATGTCCGGGATTTCCGCCCGGCACGGCGGACACCAGGTCGCCCATAAATTGACGATGACTTTTTTCCCGCGAAAATCGGACAGCTTCACTTTGTCGCCACCAAGCTGCCGCAGTTCAAAATCCGGGGCCAGATTGCCTTTTTCCAGCCCGATTGGCACGCTGCTGTTCGCTCCGTTTGTCGCCGCGTTTCCCGCTCCTTTGTCGAGCACGTATGCATCCACGACTCCCCACGCCAACAAGGCGATCAGCACGACCACAGCCGCTATCTGATTACGTTTCATCCAGCCCCTCTCCTTTCACTTGGCTTGCGCGCCTGGATAAAAAGAGCAGCAGCAGGGCACAGCCGTAACAGATGAGCTGCTCGGCGGACAGTCCAAGCAATACCGCTTGGCGCGGCTCGAAATAAAACAGCACGTAGACCTGCCCGATTGCATACCACATGAGCGGCGCAAGCCAGGCAGTCAGTTCGCTGAGTGCTTCGCGCATTCGTTGCAGCCAGACGATGAACAACAGACAGAGCATGAGCTGCTGGCCGTGGTACCACACGCCGCCTTTTTCCAGCAAAGCCGTCAGCAGATGATGTACGCCAGCCGCAGCCAAAAAGCCTGTCGCCACTGCCCAGGCCACAAGCTGGATCGGCAAAGCTTTTTTGCGCACCGTCACCACGAGATAGACCACAACCCCCACGACTGCGAGCCACGCTCCGTTTTCACCCCCGGAGAAATAGAGAATCGACGAAGGATTTTGCAACAGTTGCTCCAGATGAAACAGCGCATAGCTGAGCTTCCAGACGAAAAAAGCGAGAATAAGCGCGTTGCTCAGCAGCTCTGTGATGGCCACTCTTGTCGCTCTCTCTTTTGGAAACAGAAACGTAATCGCAAGAAAGCCGCTGGCAATGGAGACGATCACAGCCAGCGTGCTCATTTTCAACAAAAAGGGACCGATCTGAAAGGCGTCCGACAAAGCTGCTTCCTCCTTGGAAAAGATAGCTTGTACCACCTATCAACATATCAGGAAAAGGGGGATAATGGAATGCTCCGGGCAAAATAGTGTTGCAAGCGTGATGGGGCGTGTGCCTGCTGTACGAGCGCAAAAAGGAAGCTTTCCCCTATCTTCTGTTAGATACCTTTTTCACAAAAAAACAACCCAAGCCCATCTTCCAAACAGGCTCAGGTTGCTTGTGCTTACGTTTCTTCCTGTTTTCCCAGCCATCCTGCCACCAGCGCCTCTGCCTCCCGGTCCCTGCGCGCGATCTCCCCGCTTCGGGTCCAGTGCAAAAAACGGTCGTCCAGCAGCTCTGCCAAAATGGCGCGTTTGTCTGCCAGACCTAGCTCGTCCAGCGCGAGTACGCGGCGGCGCATTTTGCCCAAAAAGAGCGTGTAGTCCTCGTACTCCGGCCCGATCCACGCTTCCAGCTGACGGCGCAGTTTTTTGGCCAGACCGGGGTTGTTTCCTCCGGTGGAAATGGCGACGGTCAGATCGCCGCGTTCGACTACGGACGGAACCGTAAACGAGCACAGATCGGGACGGTCGACCACGTTGACCCATTGCTGCGGATCGCACGCCTCGTACACCGCCAGGTTGACAGCCGGATCGCTGGTCGCCGCGATGACGAGCACGGCGCCCGCGACGTCTGCGGGAGCAAACGGGCGCTGCCAGAGCGTCAGCCTGCCAGCTTGTTCCCATTCGCGAATCGCCGCTGTACAGGCCGGACTCACGACGCTGACGGCTGCACCTGCGGCAAGGAGACTGGCGATTTTCCGTTCTGCGACTTGCCCGCCGCCGACGACCACACAGCGCTTGTTTTCCAGGTTGACCATCATGGCATAAGGCCGCATCCGGCATCCCACCTCCCACAATATTTCGGACAAACAACCGGATGGCTCATCCGACCGCCTCACCCGGCCCTCGCCTCGCATGCTCTGGCTTAACCGGGAATCCCCTCGCCTGGCCCGAGCGAAGCCTCGAACCAGTTGATCTTCTCCCGCATCTTCACGACGTCCCCGACGAGAATGATCGCCGGATTGGTGATATGGCTATTTTCTGCCAAACGGTCCTCAATATCCGTGAGCGTGCCTGTCACGACTGCCTGCTGAGGCAGCGTCCCCCAGGAGATGACGGCGACGGGCGTCTGTGGATCGCGGCCGTACTTCATCAGCTGCGTGCGGATGAGCGGCAGATTGGCGACGCCCATGTAAAAGGCAACCGTATCGATCCCGCCTGCCAGCGCCCGCCACTTGTCCACCGCCAGCTCCGGTTTGTCCTCGCGCAGATGCCCTGTCACCACGGCGAACGACGAACCGTGGTCGCGATGCGTCACCGGGATGCCCGCGTACGCCGAAGCGGCGATGCCTGCCGTTACGCCCGGCACGATTTCAAACGCGACGCCGCGCGCAGCCAAATACTCCGCTTCTTCTCCCGCTCGGCCAAAGACGCACGGGTCGCCGCCTTTCAGCCGCACGACCACCTTGCCTGCCAGCGCCTTTTCGGCCAGCACCTCATTGATCGACTCCTGCCGCATCGTGTGATGATCGGGCAGCTTGCCGCAGTAGATGCGCTCCGCCGTTTCCGGGGCGAGCGCAAGCAAAGCCGGATTCGCCAGCCGGTCGTAGACGACTACGTCTGCCTTTTGCAGACATTCCTGACCTTTTACGGTAATCAGCTTCGGATCACCGGGGCCAGCGCCGACGAGATACACTTTGCCTGCACCGCTCATCGGTCACTGACTCCCGCCTGTGCAAATGTCGCCATCTCCCGAACCATCCGCGACGACGCTTCGACGATGGAAAACGCGACTGCCGCTCCGCTGCCTTCGCCAAGCCGCAGGTTCAGGTCGAGAAGCGGCTGTTTGCCGAGTACGTTCAGCACATAGGTGTGCCCCGGCTCCTGGGAGCGGTGACCGGCAATCAAATAGTCCGCTACTCCTGGCGCAAGCCGCACGGCGAGCAGTGCCGCCACAGTGGCAATAAAGCCGTCCAAAAGCACCGGAACGCGCCTTGCAGCCGCACCGATCATCGCGCCTGCCATCGCGCCGATTTCCAGTCCGCCCACTTTTGCCAAAACATCAAGCGGTCGGTCGGCATCCGGGCGATGCAGGGCGAGCGCTTCGCGAACGACCGCTTTTTTGCGCTGCCAGCCCGCGTCGTCCAGTCCTGTGCCGCGGCCGACGATCTCGTCCGGGTCTGCTCCGGTCAAGGCAGCGAGGATCGCGCTGCTCGCCGTCGTGTTGCCGATCCCGACCTCCCCGACAATCAGCACCTTGGCACCTTCGTCGATAATCTGCCCGGCCATCTCGATGCCGATTGCGAGCGCGCGCTGCGCCTCGTCAGCGGACATGGCAGCTTCCTTCAGCATGTTGCCCGAACCTGCCTTGATTCTTCGCTTGATGATACCTGGCGCTTCGACCTCTACGGCCACGCCGACATCGATGAATTTTTGAATCGCGCCGATTTGCCGCGCGAAAACGTTGATGCCTGCGCCGCCGTTCACCAGATTCAGCAGCATTTGCGCCGTCACCTCTTGCGGGTAGGCCGACACTCCTTCTGCGGCTACCCCGTGATCGGCGGCAAAAACAAGTACGCCCGGCGGCGTGACGACAGGAAACGTCTCGCCCGTCATCCCCGCCAGCTCGACAGCCAGCTCCTCCAGACGTCCCAGACTGCCGAGCGGCTTTGTCAGTTGATCCACATGCTGTCTCGTTTGCTCACTTGCTTCCTGGTTTCGCGGCGCAATCGCCGGAAACTGCACTTCCAAGCCTGCCATTATTTACGCACCTCTTTTTCCTGATAAGCTTTCATCTGTTCTTCGATCTGATCCAGCCGCACATGACGGCGTACCGTATCCGCCAAAAGATCGTAACCCTGCTCGCGAAGCGCCACGAACGACGGGCGCTCTGTGATCGGCGCAAGCCCTTTTTTCGCGCGAATCGCGTTCAGCAAAAGGCTGCGGAAGCGGTCATTGTGGAACAGTCCGTGAAAATACGTCCCGATCAGCCGGCGTTCCTCGTGACAATAGCCTTCTGCCCGATCTCCCATCTGAATAAAAGGAAATTCGCTTTTGGCATAAACGGATTGGCCCATGTGAATCTCGTAGCCTTCGAGCGTAAGCTGCTCCCCGGCAAATGCAGCTTCGCCGCGGGACAGCACCGTCGTTTTCTTCTGCTCCATCGTCGTCACCATCGGGATCAGTCCCAGCCCGTCAAGCTGCTGCAGCGGCGACTCCACCCCGGCCGGGTCCAGAATCGACTCGCCCAGCATCTGATAGCCCCCACACAAGCCTACCACGTATGCTCTGCCCTCTGCATGCCGTTTTTTCACAGCCGCCGCCAATCCCGTCTCGCGCAAAAATTGCAAGTCTTCCAACGTATTTTTGCTGCCAGGCAGCACGATCATGTCCGGATCGCCCAGCTCTTCCAGCCGGGTCACAAAGCGCAGGCGACAGTCCGGCTCCACAAAAAACGGGTCGACGTCCGTAAAATTGGAGATGCGCGGATAGCGCAAAACAGCAATATCCAGCTCGCGCGGCGTCTCCCGCTGCCCCTGGTAGCGATGCAAAATGAGCGAATCCTCCGCGTCGATCCACAGATCGGGAATAAACGGCACCACGCCAAGCACTGGCTTGCCTGTGTACTGCGTAAACCAGTCCAGACCTGGCTGTAACAGCGACAGATCGCCGCGAAAACGATTGATGATAACGCCAATCACCCGGTCGCGGTCCTCCGGTTCCAGCAGTTGCAGCGTGCCGACGAGGCTGGCAAACACGCCGCCGCGCTCAATGTCCGCCACCAAAATGACCGGAGCGTTCGTCAGGCGGGCAACCCGCATGTTCACCAGTTCGCGGTCGTTCAGGTTGATCTCCGCCGGACTGCCCGCGCCTTCGATGACAATCCGCTCGTAGTCGCAAGCAAGCCGCTGATACGACTCCTGTATGATTCGCAGTCCCTCGTCGTAAAAATCCGTCCGGTACGCCATCGCTTTCATGTTGGCGTATGGCTCGCCGTTCACCACGATCTGCGACTCCGCATCCCGCGTCGGCTTGATGAGGATCGGATTCATGTCGGTCGTCGCGAGAATCCCTGCCGCCTCCGCCTGAACGCCCTGTGCCCGCCCGATTTCTTTTCCGTCGAGCGTCACATACGAGTTGAGCGCCATGTTTTGCGACTTGAACGGAGCTGTTTTGTAGCCGTCCTGGGCAAAAATGCGGCAAAACGCTGTCGCGATCACACTTTTTCCGGCATCCGAGCTGGTTCCCTGAATCATCAGCGGGAGGGCTTTAGTCACGGGAAGCCACCTCCGCGCACAACCCGAGCCAGCGCTGCACCAGTGCCGGATTGGAACCAAAATGCAAGTGCGTGTAGCCCGCGACCAGGTTGTCTTTGGCAAAGCCCTCCGGCTTGGTGCCGCGCAAGCCTTTTGTCTCGTAGGCCGCAGGAAGCTGCTCATCGGTGGCATAGGTCGAATAGTGGAATTCGTGGCCTTTTGCCTGTTCCTCGGGGCCGATCAGGAAGTTGCCCTCCTTGCCGCGCACCTCGCGATAGCCGAGCGCCGCCAGTTTTTTTTGCATCGTCACCTTGCCGGGGATCAGTCCGACCATCGGGTAGCTCACTCCTTCTGTCGTCACAATCGCCTCCGTCAAAAACATAAATCCGCCGCACTCAGCCAACGTCGGCAAGCCTTTTGCGACTGCCTGGCGAAACGATTCCTTCACTGCCTCGTTTTGCGACAGCTCTGCGGCAAATTCCTCCGGGAAGCCTCCCCCGATGTACAGACCGTCCGCTTCTTCCGGCACGCCCTCTCCCGCAAGCGGCGAGAAAAAGGCCAGCTTCGCGCCGTATGCCTGCAGCAGCTCCAAATTTTCCGGATAGTAAAAATGGAACGCCGGGTCTTTCGCTACGGCAATCGTGACGTCGAAAGCCTCGTCACGCGGTGCGAACAGCTGCGGAGCCACTTGCAGCGGCTCGGCTTTGGCCAGTTCCCAGACCAGCTCCAGGTCTACCGTCTCCTGGATCAGGTCAGCCAGCCTGGAAAAGAGCGGCGCAAGCTCGCCGCGCTCCACTGACGGCACGAGTCCCAGATGGCGTTCCGGAATTTCCAGCTCGTTTTCCCGCTTCAGGTAGCCGGCAACCGGAATCCCGCACTCCTGCTCAATCGCTGCCTTGACGATTTTGTAGTGACCTTCGCTGCCAACCTTGTTTGCGATCACGCCGACGATTTTCGCCTGCGGGTTGAGCATCTGGAAGCCTTTTACAATTGCAGCCGCGCTGCGTGCCATGCTCTGGCAATTGACGACAAGCAATACAGGCGACTTTGTCAGAATACTAATTTCAGCCGTGCTCCCCTTGTCGCTGGTCGCTTCCTTGCCGTCGTACATGCCCATGACGCCTTCGATGATCGAAATATCCGCGCCTGCGCTGCCGCGGACAAAAATCTCCTTCACGACGTCGTGCTCCAGCATGAAGCTGTCCAGATTGCGCGACACTCTGCCCGTCACCGCTGTGTGGTAAGTCGGGTCGATGTAGTCAGGACCGCACTTGAAGCCTTGCACAATATGGCCTTTTTCGATCAAGGCGGCCATCAGCCCGATGGTTACTGTCGTTTTCCCCGCTCCGCTGCCTGTTCCGGCAATGACGATACGGCGGCTGTCCGTCATGGGCGTTCCTCCTTATGATAAGGCATCAGCGCGACGGAAATGGTCACGTTGCCTGACTTTTTCTTGGTCAAAACAAGCTCGTCGACGCCTGCATACAGCTTGGCCGCAGGCTCGCTCACTCCGTACGCTCCCGTAAACTTGAATACCGTCTCGGACGGCTCGCTGATTTCTACCTGATTCAGTTCCTCCGGCGAGTACCAGACGAACGGCCAGCCGTATTTCTCGCATACGGCAATCAATCCGGCCTCGTCTTTTTTCAGCTCAATCGTGGCCAGCGCCTTGACGCTCTTGATCGAAAATTGCAGCTCGTCCAGCGTCTCGCGGATAACCGCCTCGATCTCCTCCGCAGACGTTCCCCGGTTGCAGCCCATCCCCAGCACGATCACCTTCGGACGATACAGGACGCCGTTGTCGAGAATCGTCTGTTCCTTTGGCGTGAGCAGGCGGTGTGATACGACGAGAGCCGCCTGCGGCCTGGCAGCCTGTGCTTCGGCGATGCTCGCATACTCCTTGATGGATGGCGGCATCGGCGTGTCATGCATCCACCAGTCGCGCTCGCCGGATTCATTGACCACGGCTACGTGTTCCTCGTTGACGACCGCAGCGCTCACAGGCGTCAGCTTGTCGGCCGAATCCCACTCCCAGCCAAAACGGCGGCCGAACAAATCGACCGGAATCGTTTTCTGCACGTCAGAAGCGGTCGTGATGATCGGCCGAGCGCCCATGACCGCCGCCACTTCGCGGGCAAGCTCATTGGCCCCGCCCAGATGGCCGGACAGCACGCTGATGACGTTTTCCCCCCGGTCGTCGATGACGACAACGCCCGGATCTTTCTTTTTATCTTCGAGCAGCGGTGCGATCATGCGCACGACCGCCCCGAGCGAAATAATGACAATCAGCCCTTTGTACGCGGGCCACAGCGCAGGAAACAGCATGCGCACGCTGTTGGAAAAAAGCTGGATGCCGCGCGCTTCCTCGTCCCCGCGCGCAAACTTGCTCATGTAGTACAAATCTGTCCCGGGAAATTTTTGCGCCAGATCGCGGGCCATCTCGACCCCGTGCTTCGTGATGGCGACAATTGCGTAATCGCCCCGCTGACGGATGACGGGAATTTCTCCTTCGACCAGTTCGATTATCATTCTTTCACACCTTTTCTGTACCCGTGCGTGAAGGTTTTATCGTACAGCTTGGAACGGTATTGCTCGCTTTTTTCGTGAATGTTCGGGTCCAGAGCCCAGCCGGCCAAAATCATCGCGTGCTTGCGAATGCCGTGTTTGCCCATGTCTTCATCCAGATTTTTCAAGGTCGTGCGCACGATCAACTGATCCGGCCAGCTCGCCCGCTGCACGACGGCGACGGGCGTATCCTCGCTCCAGCCCGCTTCGATCAGCTCGCGCACCACTTTTTTCGTCAAGGTCGCGCTGAGGTACAGAGCCAGCGTGCAATGATGCTCCGCGAGCGAGCGCAGCTTTTCTTTGTCCGGCACAGGCGTGCGTCCTTCCGCGCGGGTAAGAATCAGCGTCTGGGTCAACTCGGGAATCGTCAGCTCTGCACCTACCGCCGCTGCCGCCGCAAACACAGAGCTTACGCCAGGCACGATTTCCACCTCGATGCCTTCTGCCTTCAACAAGGCAATCTGCTCCATGATCGCCCCGTACACAGACGGATCGCCCGTGTGCAGACGTACCACCGTTTTGCCTTTCCTGATCCGGTCTACCATCAGCTCGACCATTTCTTCCAGGGCCATGCCCGAGCTGTGCAGCACCTCCGCGTCAGGGTTGCCGAGCGCCACCAGCTCTTCGTTGACGAGCGAGTCGGTGTACAGGATCACGTCTGCCTTTTGCAGCAGCTTCAAGCCTTTTACCGTAATCAAATCCGGGTCGCCGGGACCCGCTCCCACTATGTACAGTTTCATCCCTTTTTCACCACCATCAGCGTAAGATAGCCAAGCTCTGCCCGCTCCAACTCGCGCATGTCCGTCCAGACCATCTCTTCCGATGAAGTGACCTTTGTCGCAACAGCGGCCTTGTCTGCGAGGCCCATTTCTTTCAGCAAACTGATTATCATCGGCAGCACTTTTGCTACCTTCAAAAACACGACGGTATCGTGGCTTTCCAGCGCTTTTCGCATCGCTTCCCGATCATCTGTCGCCGGAATAATCCCGATCTGCTCGTCGCCGTCTGCAAGCGGCAGGTTGAAGCGTGAAGCTGCTCCGAGAAAAGACGAGACGCCCGGCACGGTCACAATCGGCACTTCCGGGTGCGCCTCCTGCATGCCCCGCATCATGTGGATAAATGTGCTGTAAAACATCGGATCGCCTTCCGTCACGAAAGCAACGTCTTTTCCTTCCGCCAGACGCTCCCAGACGATTTCCACCGTTTGCTTCCATTCACGCTCCAAAATGTCTTTGTCCCGTGTCATCGGGAATACCAGTCCGAGCATTTCTTTTTCTGACTGTTGCACGTACAGCTCCGCGATTTGATGCGCGTAGCTTTTGCTGCCCATCCGCTTTTTCGGGTAGGCGATCACCGGGGATTGCTGCAGCAGGCGGAATGCCTTGACCGTAATCAATTCCGGGTCGCCGGGACCTACGCCCAATCCGTACAATGTTCCGACCTTGCTCACTTGCTGTCTCCCCCTTGTTCTTCTGCCTGCTTCGCCCAGGCTGTAATGATGTAGATCGGATTCAACGCTTCAAACCGCGTCAGAGACAAAATCGGCTTGCTGCGCGATAGCTGCGCCAATGTCACTGCGGTTTCAAAGCCTTCCTCTGCAAAGGCTTGCGTCGCTTCGTACAGTGTCTCGATTGTCGCTGCGTTGACCACGATCCGGCCGCCTGGACGCAAGCGCGTGCAGCAAATATGTAAAAGCTCGCGCAATTCTCCGCCGCTGCCACCGATGAACACCGCATCGGGGTCCGGGAACTCGTCCAGTCCTTGCGGCGCGCGCGCATGCACAACCGTCAAATCCGCGCGGAACTTCGCCATGTTCTGACGGCAGTTTTCCAGATCGTCCGCGTTTTTCTCCACGGCGTACACTGCACCTTCCCGCGCGATCCGCGCCGCTTCAATCGCAACAGAGCCTGTGCACGTGCCGATGTCCCAGACGATGCTTTTGGCGTGCAATTGCAGTTGGGCAATGCTTAAAATGCGCACTTCTTTTTTGGTAATCAGTCCTTTGTCCGGCTTGCGCTGGGAAAACTCCTCGTCTGCAATCCCGAACGGCCAGACCGGGCCTGGACGGCGTTTTTTCAAAATGACGACATTCAGATCGGAAAAGACGCCATCCGCCATTTCCTGCAACGTGTACCAGCCTGTCCGCTCGTCGGCGCTGCCCAGGTTCTCCGCCACGAACGCTTCGTATTCGGTCATCTGAAACGACAGCAAGTAGTTGGCGATCGCTGCGGGCGAGTTTTCCCGGTCGGTGAGCAGTGCGACCTTTTCCTTGCCGTCGATGCGCTGTGCCAGTCCCTTGATGCTGCGGCCGTGCACGCTGACGAGCACCGCGTCCTGCCACGCCTCGCCCATTTTGGCAAAAGCGAGCTGGATGGAGCTTAGGTGCGGGTAAATTTCCACGTTCAACTTTTTCGCCAGCAAGCTGCCGATCCCGTAAAAGAGCGGATCGCCCGAAGCGAGAATGACCGTCTTGCGCGTCTCGGAGCGCAGCTCTTCCACCATTGCGGACAAGCCGCCTTTCAACACCCGCTTTTCCCCTTTGTACTCCGGAAAAAAGCCAAGGTGCCGCTCTCCGCCGACCAGAAGCTCGCTCTCTTCAATCCAGGTCCGGTACAGCGGCAGCAGGCTTTGCTGTCCGTCATCCCCGATCCCGATTACTTTCATCGCTTGTGTCATTGATCGTCACCCTTCCCAACTGGGACCCTTTCATAGTAATGATGATGGTTTCGACCTCCATGCCGCCGCCCACTTCCGCAAGGGCCGCCCGGCAGCAGTTCGCGCACATGATCTCGAAAAAGGCAGGCGTATCTGCCATCAGGTCCCCAACCTGCGAGGCCGTGTTCGCGGTAAGTATCTCGCGGATCAGCTCTTGCGGCGCACCTGCCTCTTCCGCCATCTGGGCGAGAAAGCCGAAATCGACGGGAGCGCTTTTGGAATGGACCATCATGACGCCCTGCGCCACTTTGGAAAATTTACCCATCATCCCAACCAGAGTCACCTTGCGTATGTTTCGCCTCTTGCATTGCTTGAGGGCAAAACCGACAAAGTCTCCCATTTCCACGAACGCTTCCTCGGACAGCTCCGGGTAGGCGGCCATCCCGAACGATTCGCTCTTGCCGCCAGTGGACAGGACGATGTGGTCGCAGCCCGCCTCCCTGGCGACGTTGACCGCCTGCGCTACGCTCGCTTTGTAGGCAGCCGTGGAAAACGGCACCACGACTCCGCGCGTCCCCAAAATCGAGATGCCGCCAAGGATGCCAAGTCGTCCATTTAACGTTTTTTTGGCGATTTCCTCACCTTCCGGCACGGAAATGACAATTTTGATGCCGCGCTTTGTCCCGTACTCATCGAGCACCGCCTGGGCGGTTTCGCGAATCATTTTGCGCGGCACGGGGTTAATGGCGGCTTCACCGATTGGAACAGGCAGTCCCGGCTTGGTCACCCGACCGACACCGACGCCGCCGTCCAGAATAATCCCCGGCTGATCGGACCATTCCACGGTGGAGAGAATGAGCGCACCGTGGGTCGCATCCGGGTCGTCGCCGCCGTCCTTGATCGTGCCCGCGGTCGCTTTTTCCGGCGAAAATTCGCAGCTCTCCATCTGAAAGGTCACATCCTCGCCAATCGGCAGACGAATGGTGGCCTCTGTTTGCCGCTCCTGGGTGATGAGCGCGAGCAAAGCAGCCTTGGTCGTCGCCGTTGCGCATGATCCGGTTGTATAGCCGTGGCGGAGGGGTTTCGCCTCTTTTTCTTCCGACGCTGCTTTCGCTGCCATCTGCTTATCCCAACCGTTCCGCCATGATGGAAATGGCATTCAACGCGGCGACGGTCACCGGGCTTCCGCCTTTGCGTCCGATATTCGTAATGAACGGAATGTCAAGCTTCGCCAGCTCTTCCTTGGACTCTGCCGCAGATACGAAGCCGACTGGCATTCCGATGACAAGCCCTGGCTTCGCTTCGCCTTCCTTCACCAGGCGGATCAGCTCCAGGAGAGCCGTTGGCGCGTTGCCAATGCAGAAAATGCCGCCGTCTGCTTCCTTCACCGCTTTGCGCATGGAAATGATCGCGCGCGTCGTGTTGAGGCGCTTCGCTTCTTCCATGACATCACGGTCGGATATGTACACTTTTACCTGGCCGCCGAACTTTTCGATCCGGTTCTTGCTGATGCCGACCTGCACCATTTGCACGTCGGCAACGACGGTTTTTCCGCTGCGGATCGCCTCGATACCGGATTTCACAGCATCCGGATGGAAAACGAGGCTGCGTCCGAGGTCGAAGTCTGCGGAAGCGTGAATGACGCGCTGCACGACAGGGAATTGCTCGGCGGTAAAAGAATGCTCGCCCAGCTCTTCGGTAATGATTTGAAAACTCTTGTCCTCGATCTCTTGCGGTTGTACTGTCAAAGGCTTGAATTCCGTCTTGAAATCCATGGTTATTCCCTCCAGTCAGTTGTTTGGGTGCGTGCTCCTTCCTCAACCGGTACGGCGCGCTATTGAACAACCGCTTTGAGCTGGTCCAGCACGCTTTGGTAATCGGAAAACTTGGTCCCGTAGTCGATTTTCGGCCGTCCGATGACGATGGTCTCGATGCCCATTTCCAGCGCCGCTTCCACCTTTTCGTCAAAAGCGCCGACCTTGCCGCTCTCCTTCGTAATCATCAAGGTCACGCCGTAGTGGGCGTAGAGCGCCTTGTTCAGCTCCTTGGAAAAAGGCCCCTGCATCGCAATGATGTTTTTTTGCTCCACGCCGAGTTCCTCGCATTTTTGCATGTTGTCTAGGCGCGGCAGCATTCGGGCAACCAACGTCGTATCCGGCAGGCCCAGCAGACGGTCCGTGAACGTTTTCAGCGTCTTGCTGCCCGTCGTCAGCATGATGACCCCGCGCTTTTTCGCGGCAAGCTCAGCGGCCTGCACGTAATCCTCGACGACGATCAGCTTTTCGCTGCCTGGCGCAGCGAGGCTCTCCCGCTCGTAGCGAATGTACGGCACACCTGCGCCCTGTGCGCCCGCCATGGCGTTTTTCGAGGCTTCCTCGGCAAAAGGATGGCTTGCGTCTACTACGCACCGCACGCCCCGCTTTTGGATCAACTGCTGGATGTCGTCTGCGCTCAAGCGTCCGACCTGGACGGGCACGCCTGCTTCTTCCATGCTTTTCGCAGCGTTGTCCGTTACGACGGTAGTCAGCAGGTCGTAGCCGTTTTCCTTGATTAACAGAGCCAGTTCGCGGGCGTCGCTCGTTCCAGCCAGTACCAGAATCATGCTGTGTCTCCTCCTACTTGGTTACGTGGTCGTGCTTGTGGTTGTGAGCATGGTGGTGATGCTCGTGGTCGTGATCGTGGTGATGGCCATGGTGGTGATGATGGTGTCCATGGCTGTGCTCGTCGTCATGATGGTGGTGATGATGGTGCCCAATATGCTCCATCGCCGCCAGCCTGTACTGACATGTATCGCAGTTCAGCTTCACTTCTCCGTGCAGCGCTTCCTCGATCCGGTCTTTTATCACTTTTTTCAGGAGCGGGTGGAAGCCGAAATACTCGGCCAGCTCAAACTGGGCTTCCGGATATTGCTGGCGAAACTTTTCCAGTTGTTCGCTCATCCGCTTAATCAGCACACCTGTAAACAGGAAGTACGGCAAAAGCACGATCCGCTTCGCGCCGAGTTTCAGGCAGCGCTCCACGCCCTCGTCGTAGAGCGGATAGGTCACGCCCATGAAAGCCGTCTCTACCCACCGCGCCCTGTAGCGCTCCCAGAACAGGCGGGACATTTTGTAAATATCGCTGTTCGCGTCCGGGTCGCTGCTGCCGCGCCCGATCACGAGCACTGCCAGATCGTCATGGTCTTCCCCGGAGGCAAAGCCCGCTTCCGCCATGCGTGTAGACAAGATGTTGATAACTTCCTCGTGAATGCCGATTGGCCGGCCGTAGATGAACTGTACGTGCGGATGCAGTTCCTTCGCCTCGTCAATGGCCGCCGGAATGTGGATTTTCGCATGTCCCGCCGAAAACAGGATGATCGGGATGACCGCCACCCGCGTAGCCCCGCGAGCGACGCACGTATTCAAGCCTTGAAGCATGTCTGGTCGCGCAAACTCCAAAAAGCACGTCTCGATAATCGGCACATCGAGCTCTGGCGCAAGCGAAGCGACAAACTGCCGTACCTCTTCGTTGCCCTCCGGGTCCTTGCTGCCGTGTCCTACAAATAGTACCGCGTCCATTTCGTTTCCCCCTCGTATTTGTTCAAACTCACCGATCAGTCGCCGCAAGCGGCGTTCTCGATTTCAGGCATGGCCGGTTCGTACCAGGCGTAGCCTTCCAACTCGCCTACCCGTTGGAAAAACTTGTGGAAGCGCTCATTCGGAAATGCCTCTTTTTTGAAGCGGTTCACGATTCGCTCGACAATGGGCACGATGTCCTCCTTGTCGATGCCTTCCGCGACCGGAATGCCGGAGTGCGCATTGCGCCCGACCGTTTTCGCGCCCAGGAACAGGTCGAACTTGCCTTTGCGAAACACGATTCCAATATCTTCCTGCACCGCTCGGTAGCAAGCCATTCCGCAGCCGTTGAAGCCGATTTTCAGCTCCTTCGGCATTTCTTTTCCGCCCAGTCTCCGGTGCAGTTCTTCCGCATACGGGATGCTGTCTTTTTTCTCGCCGTCGCAAAAATCGCACGCTTTGACCTGCACCACGTCCCCAATCGGACTGAGAAGCAGACCCAGTTCGCGCAGGCGGCCCGTGATGCTGTCAGGATTGGCTGTCGGCACGCGCAAAATCATCTGGTGGTGCGGCGTGTATTCGATCTCGCCTTTTTCTCCCGCTACCTCACCAATCGCCATCATTTGCTGCGGCGTAATTTTTTTGTTGGCGATCCCTGGACTGACGGCAAATTCAAAGATCATTTCCGGCTGAAATGCCGAGGCTTGGCGCACGTTTTTTGCAGCGGCTGGCTTCGTCTCGATGCCTTTGGCTGCATGGAGCGTATCGAGCGCCTGACTCGCCCATTCAAACGGCGTACGTTCTTCCTTTGGCTTCGCTGTCCCCGCCTCTTGTTTCACTGGCGGCGCTTCCAGTACAGCCGTACTGCTCGCCGTGCCGGAAAACGCTGCTTCCGACGTCGCTTGCTCTGCAGCTTTTCCAGCCAGTACAGGGCGCTCGTTCGCAGGCTGCGCTTGCGTGGCCGCTGTTGCGTTCACCGCTTCGCCGCCTGCTTCGAGCGACCACGGCTCGTTTTCCACGCGCAGGCGCTGATGCGGCTTCAACGGCTGCTCATCCGCAGACAGCGTGTACTTGCGCTGATAGCCGCGCGGCGTAATCATTTTGCCATCGTAGACAAACGTCGAAGAGTTCCCGATAATGACCGTCGTCAGCATGCCGATGTCGTGCTCCAGCATTTGCGCAAGCGTCGTCACGACAACCGTCTCGCGCTCGCGATAGGCGCTTTTTACAATACCTACCGGGGTATCTGGAGAGCGGTATTGCAGCAGGATGCGCTGCGCTTCGACGATCTGCCGCGTCCGTCTTCCGCTGCGCGGATTGTACAGGGCAATGACAAAGTCGGCCATCCCGGCTGCGTCAATCCGTTTGGCAATCAGCTCCCACGGCGTCAGGTGGTCGCTCAAGCTGATCGTGCAGGCGTCGTGCATGATCGGTGCGCCGAGAATCGCACCACAGGAGTTGATCGCCGAGATGCCCGGCACGATTTCAACCGGAACGCCAGTCGCTTCCGTCCAGCCTTTTTCCACCAGCACCTCGTAAATCAGTCCCGCCATTCCGTAGACGCCGGAGTCGCCGCTGGAGATAACCGCTACTTTTTTGCCTTCTTCCTCCGCCTGACGCACCGCCTCGCGCGCACGCGTCACTTCCTCCGTCATTCCGGTGCTGACGATCTCCTGGTTCGTCAAAAGTCCGCGGATCAAATCCACGTAGGTCGAATAGCCGATAATCACGTCTGCCTCTTGCAGTGCCTCCCTGGCCCGCTTGGTGATGTGCTCAAAGCTTCCTGGACCAAAACCGATCACAAACAACTTGCCGCTCATACGGCCCCTCCCCTTTCCATTGCCTGCGTGTCGCACGCAGCCGTTTTTTCGTTCGTTCTCATTTCTTCCGTTGCCCTGCGCATCGTAACAGGTACCGCCCTATAGAAAAGCAACGGCAGCCGCAATTGCCAGGCATACGAGCAGGCACAGCACAGAAGTAAGGTACATCAACCGAATCGTCGCCATAATATCTGCGGCAGCCAACGGCCGATGCGCATCGCCCAGCCGCGCCCGGTTGGAAGGCACCCCCTGGTAGTAGTTGAGCCCGCCAAGCTGCACGCCCAGCGCGCCCGCCACTCCCGCTTCCGGCAGCCCGCTGTTCGGGCTTGGGTGCAAATGCGCGTCCCGGCGAATGATCTTCCAGCACTGTCGCCAGTCCAGCCGCTGCAGCCCGCTTGCGATAACCAACAGCAACGCAGTCAGACGGGCGGGTATGTAGTTCATTACGTCATCAAAACGGGCGGATGCCCAGCCGAGATTTTTGTACTTTTCGTTTTTGTAGCCGACCATCGAGTCCAGCGTGTTGGCTGCCCGATACGCCATCGCCAGCGGCGCGCCGCCAATCGCGGCATAGATCAGCGGGGAAACAATCGCATCGACGATGTTTTCCGCCACCGTCTCCACCGCCCCCCGGCAAACTTCCGGTTCGTCCAGTTGCTCCGTATCGCGGCCGACCACCATCGACAGCGAGCGTCTCGCCGCTGTCATATCCCCGGCAAGCAGATGGCGGGCAATCTCCAGTCCTGCGTCCGCGAGTCCTTTTGTGGCAATCGTCGTGGAAATGAGCCACGCGCTCAACACCCACGAAAGCAGCGGGTGAATGAGCGCCGCTCCCCATAAAAGCAGCCAGACGACCGCATAGCTGCCTGTGACGATCGACAGCGGGAACAGGACGCCAGCCAGCTTTAGCTGTGATTCCCGTTTCACTACAGCGCGAATAACCCGTTCCAGCCGCGTAATCCACCAGCCGATGATAACCACCGGATGCGGCAGGCTGCGCGGGTCGCCGACCACCCGGTCAATTGCGTATGCCGCGCACAAAATCCATACTTCCGTCATGTCGTCCCTCTCTTTACGTCTTCCAGCCGTTGTCTACGCCAGCATCGCCCGTCCCATTGCGCCAGCAGGGCCTCGCCATGCCCTACTCCTTCTACATGCCAATACCGCTTGGGGTCGTTTTCGAGCCACATCGCCTGAAACCAGCGAATTACTCCCCCGTGCGCAACACATACGATCAGTTCGTCCGCATCCGCTCGCCGCTGTACAAGAAGCTTTCGCAGCCAGCCGTCCAATCGCTGCCCCAACTCCTGCAAGCTCTCGCCATTTGGCGGACTGCAACGGAACGGGTCGTCATACCAGCGCGAAGCCCGCTCGGCATCCGCGCGCATTAGCTCTTCGTAGGTCAAAAGCTCCCAGTCGCCAAAAGACAGCTCGCGCAAAGCCGGATCGGATATGATCGACAGGCCCCACTCGTCTGCCAGTGGCTGGGCTGTTTGCGTGCAGCGGCGCAAATCGCTTGCGTACAGCCCACAAGGCCGTTCCAGTTGCTGTGACAATTGCCGCGCCAGCCCGCGCGCCTGCCGCTCTCCTTTTTCATTTAAGGGAACGTCGCTATGTCCGAGATATTTGCGCTCGCGATTGCAGTCCGTCTCCCCGTGCCGGATCCAGAGCAGCCTCATGTCCACCAGCTCCCGACCAGTACGAGCAGCATAATCGCCTCGCCGCTTTCGATAACTGCGCCGTAGCAGTCGCCGTTCAGGCCGCCGAGCTTGCGGGCGACAGAACGGGAAAACAACAGCACGAACAACAACGAGACAACCATAGCCGCAACAACCTGCAAACCTCCGACGAACCAGCCAGCCACGGCAAGCACGATGTATCCGGCTGCGATAGCCATATGCGACAGCCCTGCGCTAATGCCCTTGCCGATTCCTTTTTCCTGCGATAAATACGGCCATAGCCGAATCGACAACAGCACATGTGTCCGCGCCACAGCAGGCACAAACACAAGAAGCACTCCCCAGCCGGGATGCGCCAGTTCCGCGACGGCCCCCGCCTTGAGCAACAGCAGCAAAAGCGCAGCCAAAACGCCCATCGCCCCGACACGGCTGTCCTTCATGATCGCGAGCACCTGCTCCTTCGAGCGACTGCTTCCCAATCCGTCGGCCAAATCCATCCAGCCGTCCAGATGCAGTCCACCTGTCACGTACACCCAGCCAGCGAGTGTCAGCACGGCGGACAGCCACGGGCTAAAGAGCAATAGCCCTGCCTGGTGGACGCCCCACAGCACCATACCGATGACCAGACCTGCTGCCGGATACCAGTTGACGCTTTTTTTCCAGGCTTCCTCGGACGGGCGCAGCCAAGGAACCGGGATTCGGGTGAAAAAAGCGATTGCGTGCCAAAATGCGTTCATCCTTTGATCCTCCACGGGATTCCGGCCATAACCGCGTAGACCGTCTCTGCCTGGCACGCGGCACGCTGGTTGACGTCGCCCAGCACGTCTGCGAACCATCTGCCGAGCCGATTCATGGCGACACCGCCCAGCCCGACCTCGCTCGTGACCGCAATCACTTTTTGCGGAGAGCGCCGGACAAGTTCCAGCCACGCCTCCGCCTCTGCATGCAACGCCTCTGTGTGCGCCTCGCTTCGCCACTCTGCTTCCGCGACGCTCATCAGCCGATTGCTCACCCACGTCGACAGACAATCGATCAACACGACGTCGTAAGCAGTGCCAACTGACTCGTAATCACAAAGCCGCTCGCCGACCTCCACGCTGCCCCACTGCTGCGGACGCCGCTCCTTGTGCCGCTCGATCCGCTGCTGCATTTCCTCATCCCACGCCTGACCCGTCGCCACGTACAGAACGCGCTCTCCGGCCTGCCGGGCCAGCTCTTCTGCAAAGCGGCTTTTTCCCGAGCGCACACCGCCTGTCACCAGCACAAGACTCATCGTTGCCCGCTCCTTTCGTTCTGTACCTCGCGCAAGGCCGCGATCAGGCGCGCATTGTCTTCCCGACCGCGAACGGCGATGCGCACATCATGCGCCGTCAATCCGGGGTACATGGCGCAGCTGCGGATCAGCACACCTTTTTTGCCGAGCCGCTCCTGCAATAAGGCCGCTGGCAAGTCCTCCGGCGAGCGAAGCAGCAAAAAGTTTGCCTCCCCCGGCCAGACCTTCCAGCCCAGCTCCCCGCGAATAAACTCGATCAGACCAGCGCGCTCCCTGGCGATCAGACTGCGTGTCCGCCGCTCGTACTCCTGCTCCTGCAAGCACAGCTCCCCCGCCAAAAGGGCAAGCGCATTCACGCTCCAGCTCACCTGCTTCGCACGCATTTTCGCAATCACGTCAGGCTGGGCAATCGCGTATCCGAGCCGCAAGCCGGGGATCGCGTACATTTTCGTCATGGAACGCATCAAAATGACGCGGGGAAAACGGTCAAGCTGGCTTGCCAGCGTAAACTGACGGCTTTCCTCCACAAAATCGAGAAACGCCTCGTCCACGACCAGCCATGTATCGGTCCTGGCCGTCCAGTCCGCCATCTGCAACAGCTCCTGCGGCTCGTACAAGATGCCAGTCGGATTGTTCGGCGAGCCGACAAACACCAGGTCAGCCTGCTCGAACAGACGATACAGCTCTTTTTCGTCGGCCTTGTAGCCGTTCTCTTCTTTTCCATAGCAGCCGATGACGGTTGCCCCAAACTGCTCGGAAAGCTCTGCATATTCCGAAAAGCAAGGATAAACCACACCGACGGTCTGCGGCTTGAGCCCGAGAATTGCAAGCGCCATCGCCTCCGCCGCGCCATTGGCAGGCAAAAGCCATTCCTTTGGCAGATGCAAGCGCTGCGCCAAGGCACGGCGAAACAGCCGATGCCCTGGGTCTGGATAGCGCAACACGGCAGACAGCGAAGCGAGCAGCAACTCGCGTACCCTGTCCGGCATGCCCAGCGGATTAATATTGGCACTGAAATCAACAAACTGGTCTGGCTCCATTCCAAAGCGGTCTGCCACCGTCAGCAAATCACCGCCGTGACCGTACGCTTCCAGTACGCTCATCAAAACTCGACCCCCAGCACCGCTGGTATCCCCTCATCGTAGTAATGCTTGATCGGCTTCATCTCTGTCACCAGATCCGCCATGTCGATCAATTCCTGCTTGGCGCTTCTGCCCGTCACGACCAGATGCACATGGCTCGGCCGATTTTGAATCGTTTGCAAAACGTCCGCCAGCGGCAGCACGTCATCAACGGGAAAACTGTCGATCGCAAGCGCATTGTTCAGCTCGTCCAAAATCACGACATCGTAGGCACCCGACAAAAGCTTTTCCTTGGCAAAAGCCCACGCCTCCTTCAGCGCCGACCGATGCTCCTCCGGCGTCTTCGTCCAGGTAAAGCCTGCGCCTTTTTGCACAATCTCGATGCCCAGCTTGTCGAAGCTGATTTTCTCTCCGTACGTGCGATCAGGCGACTTGATGAACTGGATCATAATGACCTTTTTGCCTCGTCCAGCCGCCCGTACAGCCAATCCCACTGCTGCCGTTGTCTTTCCTTTGCCATCTCCGGTGTAGACCAAAAACAGACCTCGCTTGTTACTCAAGTCGCTCAACCTCCAAAATGAAGTGTAGGCCCCGTTGCCCATCCCTCAACATTTTCGGGGACACAGCGCTCCCCAAATGCAGGTAAGGCTCCGTTGCCTATTGCAAATGTTTTCCACAGCCTCGTTATTTCGCTTTCCGCGCACAAAAAAAACGCTTTGTTTCCCCAAAACTCCAAGGAAAACAAAGCGCGGATAGCCGACTGCAACAATCCTCACCTCTTCCTTTGACCCGAAGGAAATCAGTGGACACATAAAAACAGGCAGGTCTCCTGGCTCAAGGATCGTCACTCTTCTTCTTCCTTCCCGCACGCTGATCGTGCAGTGGACGGCGTCGTTGCCAGGAAGAAGAGCTCCCCTAATACAGTGGCGGGACCGCGTTGGATTTTCACCAAACTTCCCTTTTAACCTCGCATCTCACAGATTATCGCTCGTGAAACACAAGGACCTGTTTTTCTCCCATATTCACATGTCGTTCGTTTTCAGGACAATCGCTTGTTTTAATAATAGCAAATGCTGCCGGGGATTCAAGCAAAAGCTGCAATCCGGCGAGAGTCCATGCCAAAAATACAAGGTAGCGCGAAGTAGCATGAATCCGGGAACTGCCGCTCTCCCGCCATCCGGACCCGCACACTGCAGGCGGACGAGGCTCGACAAGAAAAAGCTGCACTCCAGCAAACGACTGGCAGGGCAGCTCTTTTGGCGAGTATCAGGCTTATCATCATTCGGCCTACAAAAAGTCAGCCATGATTTTTTCAAGATCGTACGGAGTAATCCCTTCGTTCATGGAAAAAATGGTGTCCGCATCCTCTGCCCGCTCAACCAGCGTCCCCCGCGCCTGCGCATGCAGCGAGAACAGCTCGTAGAGAGTCGGCTTCACCAGCGTGGTGAGCGCCCGGCCCATCCACTCCATCCCGCTGCGATTCCCTTCCACGTTGTTGACATAGAGCGGATGCGAACGCAGCGCGACGTCTGTCCAGATCACCTGGCGCTCCGCCAGGTCGAGAATGACGGGAATGCAGATCGTCGAGCGCGAGGCGAGATCGATCTTGTCCTGAACCGTCTGCGGTTCAAAGATTTCCCCGGACTCGGGCTCGCTGCGGATCATCCAGCCGGCATAGCACTCCGGCAAGTCGCAATAAGGCTGGCTGGTGAAGGAGTTGAGCGACATGACCACATAACGTCCGCCGTACTTTAGCACCGATTCGATGTCCACGTCGATGAACTCGCACGCTCCGTTCGGTGCCTGCACAATATCGCCGCTATGGCAGGCGCGGTATTTTGCCGAACGCAAATTCGTGTAGGAAATGTGCTCCATGTACTTCCAGTCCGCGTCGTACAGCACCGCAGACAAATCGACGTCGACGCGCCCGGTGGGGACGTTGTTGACCAAGCCTTCCTTCCACCAGGTGAAAAAGCGGATCGTGCTGCCATCCGGGATCGGAAGCCTGGAACCGCGCACAATCGTCCGCAGCGCCTTGCTCGCCGACCGTTGCGAAAAAGGCACAAGCTGCTCCTGCAAGCGCGGATCGAGGTAGACTTTTCCCAGGGAGGGCAGGGCAGAAAACCGCTCCAGAAGGGTTTCTCGACAGATGCTGGCAGCACTTGCGCGGATGTTTTCGGCCAGCTGTGGCAGCTCGTTTGGAATCGTCTGTACTTTTGCCACCTCTCCTTTCGGGAAAAAGGTGCGCCACTTTCCGTACGCTTCCCTTTTCGCGAAGTGGTTCAGCACTTGCAGCAGCACAGGAGTAGACACCGAAGGCGCGACCTGTGCAAACGAGCGGAGCACCTCACCGCCATCCTCTGCCAACCTGAGCAAGTGGTCGAGGCGACGGGCAAATTCCCCCGGCCGCTGCACGAGCAGGTGTGCAGCCTCGTGTACCTCCCCGCGCGTCAGCGCCAGCTCCACCTTGCTGTTGAACGTTTCCAGCCGGCGGTTGTTGCGCAAAATATCGAACGCTTCCGCCGCCTGTGGATAGCGGTCTTTGTATTCGAACGGATGCAAGATTTCCCCCAGGCGAATCCAGCGGCCTTTGTAGCGCAGCATGTCTTCCGCAAGGTTCGGGCTTGCTTCCAGCAAACGCAGCAGCAGGCGGCGCTCAGCCCGGCTGAACTTGCGGAATTTCGCAGGAGTCGCCAGACTGACATCGCCGTCAGACAAGGCAACGGCCAGACGCAGGACGTCAGTCGCCGTTTTGCAATAGGTCGCAAAAAAGCCGGGCGGCAGCTTGTCGGCACGCAGCAAGATGCTGGCTGCGACCGCTGCGTTTTCCTTGTGCGGAATCTCTTTTGGCAGCGCTTCTGCGATTCCCTCGCACTCGGTGAACAGCACAGCGAGGTCTTCCTTGTCCTGCGCCGAGAGCGAGCTTTTCGCCCGCAGCAGGTTCATGCCTATCTGCAAAAGTTCTTCTTCCGTCCCCAAATGGATTACCTTCAGGCGGGATTCCCGCAACAGCGGCAGCCGTTTTTTCACCTCGTGCACAGGAAGTTGCAACGTCAGATAGTGGATGATCGCCTGCAAATACAATTCTCCCTCGCTTGCCTCCATCACTTGTTTAGGAAAATTCGGATACATCGGCTTGTACTTGCGGGATGCGCCCACCATTTCTTTCAATACTGTCACTACCCTGGAGTAAAGCGGGAAAAACTCCGCTTCAGACAGCGTGCGGATTCGCTCCAATAGCTCCAGGGAAAACGTGTAACCGAGACACTCGATGTTGCGCAAAGCCGCAGCCAAATAAGAGACAGGCAATTCATGCTGTCCCTTTTCAACAACCAGTTTATTTTTCCGGCGAAGGTAGATTTGATTTTTCATCGGCCTCAATAAAAAAAAAATCAGGAAAGCAGTACCCCTAATGTCCATTTAGAAAATAGAAGGAAGGAGTACAATAGCCTGATTTTTTATTCCTTTTGTCATTTTTCACCATTATACGGCTCGTCGCTGACTATGTAAAGCAATTTTTGGAAAAGTAGTTGTTTCTTCACAAATTTTCCCTTCTCCCCTGCAACCTTGTCATCAGGTAAAGACAGACGGTTGTATTGTAAAATAGTACACCACATCCTATAAAAAGACGCGAGGAAAAGCACTTATGAAAAAACTGCAGCAAGTCGGCCTGCTGACCTTTCTGCTCAGCGCCGCTCCCTTCTCTTTTGCCCAGTCTGCTTCGCAAATTCAGGTAGCCGTGAACGGCGAGTACGTCACGTTTCCTGACGCCCAGCCATACGTGGACACAAGCTCCCGGCGCACCATGGTTCCCGCCCGGTTTGTCGCAGAAAAGCTCGGTCTTGCCATGCAGTGGAACCCGCAGACAAGCCAGGTGACGCTGCAAAAAGCGCCGAACACGATTCAGTTGACCATCGGCCATGACTACGCACTGGTCAACGGGAAAAAGGTCCACTTCGACGCTCCGGCCGTGCTCCGCAGCAACCGCACGATGGTGCCGCTGCGCTTTATCAGCGAGCTGTTTGACGCCCGCGTCGAGTGGCTGGCCGAGCGCCATCTGGTCGCGATCACCACGTCCGGCCATGCGGGTGCAGTCCCTCCGGCATCTGTGCCGTCTGCTCCCGACAGTGCCTGGCAGCATCGGCGCAGCACGTGGCTTTGGGATGCCAGTCTGTTGTATACCCAGCAAGAGCAAATTATCCGGTTTGCCAGCGAGCATCAACTGAGCGCGATTTACCTGCAAATCAACCGGGACATCCCGCCGACTGTCTACCAAGCGTTCATCCGCAAGGCGCAGGAGAAGCAAATCGCCGTAGAAGCGCTGGAAGGCCGTCCTCAATGGGCTTTTCCCGCAAACCATGACAATCTCAAGTCGTTTCTCAACTGGGTCCGCACTTACAACGCCTCGGTCGCCGCACACGAGCGGTTCACCGGGCTGCATTTTGACATTGAGCCGTATATTTTGCCGGAATGGAAGTCAAACCGCGACCAAATCGTGCAAAGCTGGATGGATACTGTTCGCCTGATTGAAAAAGAAAGGCGGGAGAGCGGGCTTAGACTTTCGCTAGACATCCCGTTTTGGCTCCATCAGGTCAAAGTCCCAGGCACAGATTACAGCCTGAGCGCCTGGATGCTGGAAAAGGCAGATGCCGTCGTCATCATGGACTACCGCAATGCCGCGCTTGGCAACGACGGGATTGTCGCCAACGCCCAACCGATTTTGCGGGAAGCAGCCACGTTGAAAAAGAAAGTGATCGTTGCCGTAGAGACGGCTCCCAGTGCGGAAGGGCCGCACACGAGCTTTCACGCGCTGCCGCTCCAGTCGCTGAAAACGGAGCTGCAGTTGGCGCAGGAACATCTCGGACAGTATGCGAGCTTTGCCGGCTTTGCGATTCACGACTACAACCATTGGGTCAGGCTAAAGCAGGGCGGCTCCTGATTGCCCCGTCTTCTCAAGGGCCGCTCCCTGGACACTTTGCCCGCTTTCATTTGAATAGTCGACGTGCTCCTGTTCGAAAATCGCCGGGCTCTCCAGCGCGCAGGCTGCTGCCAAACGAGATGAGGTCCATCCTGTATTCACCATGCAGACAAGCCCGAAAAATCATCCTGCGCAAACGGCTGTCCCTCCGTGTCGTTGGAATCCGGATAGCTGGAAGGCATGCTGCACTTTTAGTTTAAAATAATTTTTATTTGATATTGATTTTAAATAAGATTCGTGGTAGTTTGATACCAGAACATACTACTCGCCAAACAGAAAGAGGAGATACATAATGAGCGCACGCATTGGACTTCCCGCACCAGACTTTACGATGGACACCGTAACTTTTGACCACGGATTCCCCGTATCGAAAAGCTTGGCAGATTACCGCGGCAAATGGCTTCTGTTGTTCTTCTATCCGTTTGATTTCTCCAAAGTTTGCCCAACCGAGATTCTCAGCCTGAATCGGCGCATCGATGAGTTTGCCAAGCTGAACGTCGAGGTGCTTGGCGTGAGCGGCGACAGCATTCATACCCATAAAGCCTGGATGAAAGCGAGTGACGGCATCGGCCCGCTGTCCTTCCCGCTCGCTTCCGACTACAGCAAGGAAGCGACGATCAGCTATGGCGTGCTGGACGAAGCGACCAAAGCGCCTCTGCGGGCCAGCTTCATCATTGACCCGGAGGGCATCCTGCAGTATTCGGTCGTCTCCAACTCCAAAGTTGGCAGAAGCGTAGATGAAACTTTGCGCGTCATCGAAGCCCTGCAATCCGGCGGGCTGTGCCCGATGGACTGGAAGCCCGGACAACAAACGATTTCCTAATCCCTTCACCCCCACGAAAAAACCTTGGCCACCTCAAGCAGATGTGTGTTCCTCCATCCGCTCCGGCCAAGGTTTTTTCAAAGCAAGCGAGGGCAGCTTGCCAGAATCGTTTTTGAAACGTTTCCTCCACAGCACTCGTCAAAAAGAATGTAACGATCAATCTTCTTGTTGGGGTGAATGTGATGAACGCAAGACGTACATTCATGGTTCTGTCTGCTCTCGGCGTTTTGGCGCTGTCAATGGCGAATCCGGCTTTTGCCGCGACTGCTTCCTTTACCGACTTGAACCAGGTAACAACCAAAGATAAAATCATCTCCCTGCAGCAAAGAGGGTATTTGCACGGTGTAAATGACAAGCAATTCCAACCCGACGCTACCGTGACCGCTGCCCAAGGAATCCAGATGATCGTCAATGCGCTTTCCCTGAACATCGACCACATCCGCTTTATCCAGCCTCCAAAGGCTACGCACTACTATGCAAAGGCAGACAATGACGCCTGGTACGCTCCGGCGTTGATTATCGCCGCACACAACGGGCTGGAACTGCCAGCCGATTTTGACCCGAACCAGGCGTGGTCGCGCGAACAGTTTCTGTACCATCTCGTCACGGCCATCGAGCAGCATGAACAACTCCCCATGATTAACCTCGCTCCCGTTGCCATCAAGGACGGAGATGCGCTCACTCCGGGTTATCAGGGTGCGATCCAGCGTGCATTGCATTTTGGCATCGTCAAGCTGGATGCCAATGGGAACCTGCATCCGAAAGCCGCCATTACCCGCGAGGAAGCCGCTGAGTTTATTTACAATGCCATTGAATATTTGCAAGCCCATCCGGCCCCTGCGTCAGAGGGCGTTCAGCCGTAATTTTCGGATCGGGTGGGTGACGAACAATCGGGCAGGAGGCTACCATTCGTTTGGTAGCTGACCTTCCGCACCACCACTGCCGTTCCTTCGTTCACACAGTGGCTTTTCTATCATCCATCCTAATCGGAAAAGAACCGCAGCCGCGGCCTTTCATGGGGGCTGTCTCCAAAAGTCGCTATTTCGACTTGGAGACGCCCCTTTTGTCTGTCAGAAACGTTGAGTGCTATTGACGTTCACGCTGGACTTCAGCATCCGTTTTCCCAGGAATATTCCTGTACGGCAGATAGTCTAAAAATCGCTTGACCGCGAGTGATGAAGATTCTTTATTTTTCATGGCAAGGCCGATCCTGCGGTATGCAGGTACCTCAAGCTCTTTTGCTACAATTTGGTAGGGGATGCGCTTCAAAATGAGCTCTGGCAAAATACTGATTCCTAATCCATTTTCCACCATCGACATGATGGCATAGTCATCCCATGTCGTAAACTGTACTTTTGGTGTAACACCATATTGCTCAAATATTTCCGAAATCTCCGCTTTCGCCCCTTTTTCCAGGAGCATGAACGGGTCCTCGCTCAACGCTTTGACAGGAAAGCGTTCGCAATCGGCTCGTGGATGATCTTTCGGCAAGATCACCAGCAGCCTATCTTGATCCAGAAAAACCGTCTCCAGCTTGGGGTGTGTGGGGAGCCTAAGAAATCCGCAATCCACGCGCCCTTCTAAAATCCAGTTTTCAATCTCCGTGTAATCCCCAAGCAAAAGCTCGTAGTCAACATTGGGATAATCTTTTTGAAATGCTTTGATGATATTCGGAAGCCAATGAGTCGCTACACTTGAAAATGTGCCAATCCGAATGAACCCCGATTGCAGCCCGTGCAATTCTTCAATTTGTGTCTGCAATTTTTGATATTCGCTACAAACACTTTTTGCGTACGGAAGTATTTTAAGACCTTCTGAAGTCAGGCGTACGCCAGATCGTCCGCGCTCCAACAGAGAAATCTTCCATTCTACCTCCAAATCGTTAATCATACGGCTAATGCCCGACTGTGAGTAATTTAATGCTTCCGCCGCCTTTGTAAAGCTGCCATACTCTACGGTTTTGACTAATGCCAGGTATTTCTGGATATTCATGTCCATGCGTATATCCCTTTCTTTTTCATCCGGTTTTGTCATCTTTCTTATGATAAACATTCGAATCTGTAATGTTAAAAAGAATGATACACTGAAGCCCAATGAAAAACAATTTGGTCACTCCATCATAAGAAAGCAGGGATATTGCGTGAAAGAAAAACTGTATTTTGTCTTGTCGATGATTATCTTTGGCGCAGTTGGCGTGTTTGCAAAATATATAGACATGTCGTCCAGTACCATCGCGTTGTTCTTGAGTTTGATCGGCGCACTGTTTCTGAGTGTCGTCTTTGTTTGGACGAAACAGAAAATACAATGGGGGAAGTTGCAGAAAAATGCCGTCGCTCTCCTCATTGCAAGCGTTGCTTTGAGCGGAAACTGGATATTTCTGTTTCAGGCATACAAGGAAACAACGATAGCCAACGCGGCACTGAGCTATTATTTTGCGCCTGTTCTCGTTATTATGCTCTCGCCATTCGTTTTGAAAGAAAAGCTGTCAGTTAAAAAGGCGGTATGTGTCGTCGTTGCTTTGCTCGGCTTGTTCTTTATTTTGCAAAACGGCAGCAGGATGGACACTATCGGACATCATCTGCTTGGCATCGGCTACGGACTGGTTGCAGCCGGTTTCTATGCTGTTTTGACATTGGTCAACAAGTTTATCCGGGAACTGGATGGGCTGGAAAATACGCTTCTGCAGCTCGGCATGTCGGTTGTGATGCTGTTCCCATTTGTACTCTTTACCGATGGCTTCCATCCTTTCTCTTCGATCACCGGAAACACGGTTTTGTTGCTTCTCACTTTGGGGATCGTTCATGGCGGGGTTGGCTTTTACCTGTTCTTTGCCGGAATGAAAGGGATAAAAGGCCAGAGCATCGCTGTGTTGAGCTATATCGATCCCTTGACTTCACTGTTTATTTCGGCTTTGGTTTTAGGGGAGGAGATGACTGTGTATCAGTTGGTCGGCGCTGTCATGTTGTTGGGTTCTATATGGATCGGGGGGGCTGAAGGGGAGAAAAGGCGGAGGGAAGAGGCCTAGGGGATGGGTTTCAAGCTCCGGCAGGATAGGTTTGGCTTGGGTTGGTAAGGATTTTGTGCAAGTTTTTTTGGAGCAAGGCTAGTGTGAGTAAGGTTCTATTGGAACGGGAAAGCGGTTCAGTTTCAATAAAGCTGTAAATATAGTTATGTAACGTTAGCTTCGTTCTGCTCCTCACGCTTCATGAGCCGGGCATGCTTTCCATTTGAAATAGGAAAAGGCTTACTCCTTCTCTTGTTCGAGGTGGGATAAGCCTTTGATTGTTTAGGCAATTTTCATCAGCGTCAGCTTTTTATGGCTGGTCAGGGTAATCCCGACGTGATCGTCCAGCGTTATCTTCAACGGTTCCTTGCATCCGCTCACAATCGAAAGGACGGTAGGGGAAAGCTCCAGCTCGCTTCCGTGCTCCGTGCCGAAATACCGGATGTTCGGGTTAGCTGTCTTCGCACAACTGTCCCCGTTTTTGCGGACGCAGCCAAGCACCACCGCCCGCTTTCCTGTGGCATCGGGGAAATACAGGCTAGCGTTCGTATGATTTTGAACATGCCAAAAAAGCTCATCCCCTACTTATGAACCAAAGTAGGAATGAGCTTTTGAAAGTTAATCACGTGTTTCATTTGTTCGTTCTATTGTGCGATGTTGTTAGTTTACACAAAATATTTTACAGACTCTAGCCCCCCCTTACGAAATTACCCCAGATGTCCTCTATATTGTTCAATATTCTGCAAGACTTTCTTAATATCTTCCGCTTCTAACTCATCCTTTAATGGTATTGATGTAATATCACTAATCAAGATGTTTAATTCATCTTTTATATCATCTCTAATGTAGCCTTTGTCGAGACAAAGAAGGGCAATCGTCAGATAGATTACTAACTTTTCAACTTTACTGTTGACAATGCCACGGTGATATTCAACAAGCAATTTCTCCGTTACCTGAGATAATGATAACCCCTCGTCTAAAAATTCTTCAAAATCTTCGACAATATATTGTTCAAGTTCCTTATAACTGCTTAACATTTACTACTATACACCTCTCTAATTTTTAAATTCACCCGAATAGACATTCAATTCGATATTGGGATACTCTAGCCGGAATTTTAATATAATATCAGAACAGCTTCTACAAGCAGGTAACTCCGTAAATAAATCAATTGTACCTTTAACTTGCTTGTTATTCCCTAATTGATTTGCTATATCTTCAAGAATTTTTCGTTCTGTATCATTATCCCTAGGAAAAGCTCCCTCACCGTTAATTTCACCTTTTTGATTTACTGACTTTGCAGGGAATCGTCCCTCAGCTGGTACTATCGAAAATCCCTCAGCATTTTCCTTATGGATTCTACTGTGTGCTTTAAACTCTGTTTTAAGTCCGGGAATTTTCACATCTGCAACAGCAACATTACCGTATTTCTTATATTTATTTGGTAAGGTATCACGGATAGTCTGCGTTCTTTTTTGAAACATCTCGACTTTTTGAGCGTATGTGAAATTACCCGTCCCCTCAATCTTCGAACTCGCCCCTCGCTTCAGCGCCTCCTTAACCCGCTCAGCACCTTTCGCCAACCAGGACGTCCCTACGGAAAAAGCTCCTCCCAGCGCGGCCCCAACCGCAAACGACTCCAGCGCTTGGCCTCCATCCGGCGTCCGCCCGTCCCACAGTTCCCGCAGCGAATAATCAATATATCCCGAGGTTCCCCCCATAAACATGACCGAGCCAAGCCCTACGGTCGTTTGTCCTCCTGTCAGCGGCACAACCGCTCCTCCGCCGATCCCTGCAACGGGGCCGAAAATCGCTCCGCATACCGCGCCGATCACGGCCCCTTGGGCAGCGCTTTTGATATACGCGGACGGACTGCTCGCCTCCCCGTTGATGAGATCGGACGAGGCGGTCATGACTACGCCGCCTATTGCTCCCAAAGCTGCCCCCACTGCCGCCGCTCCAATCACCGCACCCGCACCAAACGTCGCTACCGTCAATGCCACGGCCCCGACAATCGCCACGGCTCCTAACACACAAAGAGCCAGCTTTCCCCAATCAAACGGCGGTTCCGGGGGTGGGGGCGTTCCTTGCTTCGGCTCGTCGTCAAACGCGGGAAACGTCGTCCGGTCCCGTCCTTCCACGTGAACAGCAGTTCCCAGAAAGTGATACTCGCTCTCCAACGAAAAGCCGCTTGGCGCACTCGTTTTCTTGGCGAGAATCTGGCTTTGCGCCTGAATGACGACTCGTTTTGGCGTATAGAGCGAGATTTCTTCCTTCGCGTTCAGCGTCAGCTTTTTATGGCTGGTCAGGGTAATCCCGACGTGATCGTCCAGCGTTATCTTCAACGGTTCCTTGCATCCGCTCACAATCGAAAGGACGGTAGGGGAAAGCTCCAGCTCGCTTCCGTGCTCCGTGCCGAAATACCGGATGTTCGGGTTAGCTGTCTTCGCACAACTGTCCCCGTTTTTGCGGACGCAGCCAAGCACCACCGCCCGCTTTCCTGTGGCATCGGGGAAGTACAGACTGACATTCGTATGATTTGGAGCATGCAAAAAAAGCTCATCCCCCTACTCAAGGATCAAAATAGGAATGAGCTTTAAAAGTTTATCAAGTTTTGGAATTATTTGGTGTTTGGTTTGTTGGTTGTATTGTACGGTCTTAATTCTTAAAATGTAAACTCAAAAATAGTTAGTGGTGTTTAATTCTCTCCCTTACTCAGCATCATCATCCCAAATTGCATCAAATTCTTCATCAGTCATTCCGTTACTTCCTTTTGAATGAGGACAGTAGTAATGTCCATTAGGATCTATAATGTATTCAACTTCTGCCTTTTCATCTGAAATAATTATAGTATACTCATCATCCGCTTCATACACAGTAGGAACTATACTAACTAAAACGAGCCAAGCTACTCCTTTAACGCCATCAAACCCACTGTATGCTTTAATTGTTCTGTCCTGTGTAAAATCAATAGTTCCTGATAGTTTGTATTTCTCTTTATAATCTTGAGCTATTTTAAGTACCTGGTCAGTTGATAATTTAGTTATCATTAGTTCCCCTCTCATTCTTCAAAACCTTTCCAATCTTTTGGTGGCCAGTTTCCATACCTTAATTTATAAATATATCTTTGAGAAAATAATATTTCTGCATCAGAAAATTTATCTTTGTTTCTCATAATCTCATTATAAACATACTCCTCTCTTTCAATTATTGATTGCTTCAAATAATTTTCTTTCCCTATCTGTCTCCACTGTTTCGCATGATAGGACTCATGTAATGCGCTTAAATATGTTGGTTCTCGTCTAAGGACAATTTCCCCTGTCTCAGGGTTAAAACCTGCCGCAGCGTTACTTGGTAAAATTTTATCCTTTTTATCAATAACAACATTTATATTATTTGCAGACATCTCTCTTTTAAATCTTTTTAATTCACGTACACTCATAAGTCTTTGTCCGTTTGATGCTTTTCTGATCTTACCACTTACTGGCATATCTTCCCAAGATTTGAAATCAAATTGTTTAGCTTGCTCCGTCCCCTCAATCTTCGAACTCGCCCCTCGCTTCAGCGCCTCCTTAACCCGCTCAGCACCTTTCGCCAACCAGGACGTCCCTACGGAAAAAGCTCCTCCCAGCGCGGCCCCAACCGCAAACGATTCCAGCGCCTGACCTCCATCCGGCGTCCGCCCGTCCCACAGTTCCCGCAGCGAATAATCAATATATCCCGAGGTTCCCCCCATAAACATGACCGAGCCAAGCCCTACGGTCGTTTGTCTGCCTGTCAGCGGCACAACCGCTCCTCCGCCGATCCCTGCAACGGGGCCGAAAATCGCTCCGCATACCGCGCCGATCACGGCCCCTTGGGCGGCGCTTTTGATATACGCGGACGGACTGCTCGCCTCCCCGTTGATGAGATCGTTCGAGGCGGTCATGACCACGCCGCCTATCGCTCCCAAAGCTGCCCCCACTGCCGCCGCTCCAATCACCGCACCCGCACCAAACGTCTCTACCGTCAATGCCACGGCCCCGACAATCGCCACGGCTCCTAACATACAAAGAGCCAGCTTTCCCCAATCAAACGGCGGTTCCGGGGGTGGGGGCGTTCCTTGCTTCGGCTCGTCGTCAAACGCGGGAAACGTCGTCCGGTCCCGTCCTTCCACGTGAACGGCTGTCCCCAGGAAGTGATACTCGCTCTCCAACGAAAAGCCGCTTGGCGCACTCGTTTTCTTGGCGAGAATCTGACTTTGTGCCTGGATGACAACCCGCTTTGGCGTGTAGAGCGAAATCTCTTCCTTCGCATTCAGAATCAGCTTTTTATGGCTGGTCAGCGTAATCCCCACGTGATCGTCCAGCGTTATCTTCAACGGTTCCTTGCATCCGCTCACAATCGAAAGGACGGTAGGCGCAAGCTCCAGTTCGCTTCCGTGCTCCGTGCCGAAATACCGGATGTTCGGGTTAGCTGTCTTCGCACAACTGTCCCCGTTTTTGCGGACACAGCCAAGCACCACCGCCCGCTTTTCTGTCGCATCAGGGAAATACAGACTGGCGTTTGTGCCCACCTGCGGCATACAGTACATCACATTGCCTGTAGGCGGGGCAAACGGAAACCAATACGCGGTTTCCTTGGGCTGCTGCTCATCTATCTCCAGATGAAGCTTGACCTGCTCGCCCTTGACCGCAAGCACCTTGCCTTCCAGCGAGACGCCGGAGAGCTTCGTGTTGTGGATCGGCTCCTGCCGTATGCCGTCTATCCGGGACAAACGATACGTATAAACAAACAGCCCCCGCTCCATCCGGGCCCTCACTTCGCTGACGACCATCCGCTTGTTGCGGAACCAGATTTCATCTCCGATCGTATACCGCTCGCCGGACTCGATTTCGTAGGTGAAAAAATCGGTATCGTGCAAGCCGGCTGCATCGCCGCCTGCTTTTTGGTACGCCAGCAAGTCCTTGCTCGCCGTATACGCGACATCGTCCGGCAACGTGTAGCTTTTCCCTTGCGGCAATCCAAACCAAAACCGCGGTGTTGCCTCCATAATATCACTGACGAGAACACCGTGAAAATGACTGGCCAGCCGCCTGAGCAGCTCCCAATCCGTCTCGTCGTATTGGATGATCGGTTCACCGATCTGGACGCCTTCCCCAATGCTATGTTCACGTTGTAGCCGGGATACGTCTTGATGATTTCCTGTACCAGCTTAGGATAGGTCATGTCTGCCTGCTGAAAGGAGCGGCGTTTTTTCGTTACATCAAGCTGGAAGCTTCCGGAATGCCCTTCCAGTTCAATCGCGTAAACGCCTTGCCGATGCGCGATCTGAACAGAGGTCACGACTCCCTTGAAAATCGTCGTTTCGCTTTCACCATCCCAGTCATACAAGCGGATTTCATCGTCGGAGGCGGCTTGCAGCACGGCGTTTACCGTTTCGCTGTCGTCCACGATGCCCCGCAGGTAGAGTCGGGCGTGCTCGTTCGGTTTCCACTCCATTTGGACGTCTTCGATTCGTTTGATCCGGTACGGCGCTGTTACCCGGATCCGTTCATAGCCTGTCATCCCTCATTTGCCTCCGTCTGGATCTAGTGGCTTCCCCTAACTGGTCCGGCGTAAATGTTTAGGGGAAAGCGCTCGCCTTTCTTTAGTCATTCAAATACGCCAGTCTTTTCACCCATGTGCCCTATGGTCGGTAACGCCTTCATCCCATTCCATAAATACCTTATAAAGGTATTTGTAGGATAAAAATTCCAAACCTTTCTTTGTATTTATCAGAACTTTCCCCCATCAACTTCACCTATATTTTGAAAACGACATGAAAAGCCTCCAAAAAGAGCACTTTCGCTAACGTTTACTGCCAAACAAAAAGAGGCGTCTCGAAGTCAAAAAATCAACTTTTGAGACACCCCCGCTGAGTTTGCTTGCATAAAGGCACGTTACCACGTATCTACAAAATCCAGAGTAGCGTTTTCAATGCCGAAACTCCCTTCCAATCAACCATTCCCCCCTTGTCCGAATACCAGCGCAGAAAGCGCTTTTTCCCCGCCTCTTCCAGCCATGCCCGCCTGCAGAAAACCATTCCAGTTATTATAAAATCGTTGCGATTTTTGCCACGTTTTATAGCCCGTTTGAGTCATCCGAAAATAAAAAGGGACTGCTATCCTGAATGTAGCTGGCAGCCCTTCCCTCCCAAAAGTTCGAGAGCTCTCATTACAAAGGGGGAATCTACTCTGACTCGCACAAGAAAAAACCAGATCGCGTTCCGCCTGCTGCTGGCATCCTCGTTGGCGCTTGCAGTCGTTCTGCCAACCGCCTTTGCAGCGCAAGCCGAAGAGTCGACTGGCTCCCTGCAAGCACTGATCGACCAAGCCGCACCAGGCGACACTGTCACGATACCGGAAGGCAAGTACGAAGGTCCCATCCGCATCACGAAGCCGCTCAAGCTGCTGGCACAAGGAAAGGTCAGGCTGACCAATCCGAGTGAGGAAGCTGCCCTGACAATCGCCGCAGACGACGTGACCCTGCAAGGCATCACGGTGCTGGACAGCAGAATCAACAGCGAAGATGCCTCCATTATCATAAACGGCAATCGCAACCTGCTGGAAAAAGTCACTGTGGAAACGATGGGAACCGGGATTCAGTTGCGAGGCGCGAATGCCAATACGCTGCGCAACGTTTCGGTCATCGGCAAGGTAAAGGACAGGGGCAGTACAAGTGCCGGCCACGACCATAGCGCGCATTTGTCCAAAAGCGCAAGCAAGCCGAAGGCAACAGTCCAGGCGCAAAAAGGAAACGGCATCGACCTGTACGACTCGCACGACAACCATCTGATTGACAATCTGGTCACAAACGTCTTTGACGGGATTTACCTGGAGAAAAGCACGGGGAACGAGCTCACGCAAAACCGGGTGGAAAAATCGCGCTACGGCTACCACCTGATGGGCACCACGCAAACCTCCCTGAAAAACAATACAGGCAGTGAAAACGTAACAGGTGCCATGCTGATGGAAACAGCCAATGCCACCGTTGTCGGAAACCGTTTTTTGAAACAGCAGCAAAACCCGAACTCCCAAGGCATCCTGCTCTACGACGTGAAAAACTCACTGCTGGCCGACAACCGTATCGAAGGAAACCGCGTCGGGCTATACCTGGAGCGCTCCAGCGGAATTACGGTCACAGGCAACCGCCTTTCGCTCAACTTCGTCGGCATGCAGTTGACCGCCTCCACCGGAAATACGTGGACGAACAACCAGTTCATCTCCAATGTCATTGCCGCCCAGGCCCAGGACAGCGCGACAGACAACCTGAACGGCAACTACTGGGACAATCTGCTCGGCCTGGATGTGGACGGCGATCTTAAAAGCGATCTGCCGTATGAAATGAATCCTTTTTACCTCGGCCTGACAGACGCGATTCCCGCTTATCAGCTGTTTTTCCAATCGCCGGGCTTCGTGTTTCTGGAAAATCTGTTTACGAGCGGCACAGGCAGCCCGATTCGGGACGAAACCCCACTGATGCCGACCGCCGCTGTTGTCTCTGCCGAATCCCAGACAAACAGCAACTGGGGCGCAGCCATCCTTGGCCTGATCCTTTTGGCAGGAAGCTGCACATTCATTTACGTAGGAGTGAAAAAATCATGATGAAATTGCAAAAATGGCTGACTACACTCGGAGCAATTGCAGGCATCAGTCTGCTCATCGTCGGTTGCGGCAAGGAAGAAGCACAGCCAGTCGAGATCGCGGAAGGCGTGGACAAATGCGACATTTGCCACATGCACGTCCCGAACGATCACAACGCAACCGAAATCATTTTGAAGGACGGCAAAGCGCTGAAATTCGACGACATCGGCTGCCTGCACGAATGGACAGAACAGCACGGTACCGATGAAGTCGCCGCGCAGTACGTCCGCGACTACTACACGGCGGAGTGGACAAAAGCCGAGCAGGCGACATTCGCCTATGACAAGGAATTCAAAACCCCGATGAGCTACGGCATCTACTCGTTCAAAGACAAGGCACAAGCTGAAAACTTCGTCGCGGAGCAAAAGAAAGGCGTCATCATGGATGCGGAAGGCCTGAAGACGCATACGTGGGAGCGCAGCATGAGCAAGCATATGAAAAAGGACGGGCATTCCTCGGAAGGACATTCTGAGGGCGAACATCAATCGGGCAGCATGGAAAGCACCCCTGCTCACGGCAACAGCACGACGACAACGACACACCACGAATAGAGGAAGTGGAGAGCCTTGCACATCAATCTGATCGCCAAACGGGAAGTAAAAGTAGGCTTCCGCAATCCGTGGTCCTACTCCTTCATGGCGCTGTTCTCCCTGTTCAGCCTGGGGCTTCTCATCATCCAGTCGCAATCCTACATGGAGGGCTACACGTATACGACAGGCACGATGCTCAATCTCATCCTGTACCTGCTGCCGCTGATGACCATGCTGCTCTCCTCTTTTTCCCTCACCGCAGAAAAAGAGGAAGGAAACTGGCAACTCCTCTCTACCTACGCGATGACAACCTCGTCGTTTCTCGTAGGCAAATACGTGGGACAGGCGCTGGTGCTGATCGCCATTGTCAGCTTCGGCTACGGCATCTCTGGCGTGGCTGGACTGCTGCTCGGAAAAAGCTTTGCCGTTTCTACCCTGCTGTTTTTGCTTGTCTTTTCCATCTGTCTCATCCTGCTGTTTTTGGGGATCGCGATGGTGATCGGCGCGTTGTGCCGCAACCGCTGGCAAGCTTTGACGATGGGCGTCAGCATCTGGTTTTTCTACATTTTGGCCTGGCCGACGCTTTTGATTTCCGTTCTCAGCTTCGTGCCTTATACGTGGATCAAGCCTTTGTTGCAGATTGTTACCTTTTTCAACCCGGCTGAATTTGTGCGGATTTACTCTGTGACCAGGCTGGGCGGCGGTGCGATCTTCGGCCCCGAATACTACAAGTGGATTTACTGGATGGACTCTGCGCTCGGCGACGTGTGCTTCGTCGCGCTCTGTCTGCTCTGGGTTGGCGCGACCTTGTGGATCGCTACCTGGGCATGGGAAAGGAGGTAACACAATGCAAACGTTCGGACTTACGGTCGATCAGGTAAGCAAAACGATCAACGACAAAACGATTGTCCACCCGTTCAGCCTGCGCATCGAGCCTGGCGAGGTCGTCGCCCTGTGCGGCGGAAACGGTGCGGGCAAAAGCACCATCTTGCGCATGCTGGTCGGCATCCTCCGTCCCACGACTGGCACGATCCGGCTCAATGGCCTGAGTTGGGAGGAACAGCGCGTCGAATACTTGCAGCAGATCGGTTATATGCCTGACCACTTCTCTTTCAGCGCTGGCCTGACTGCCCGCGAAACGCTGGAGTTTTACGCCGCCCTGCGCAACCGCACCGCCAAGGACGCCGACAAAATGCTGAAAGCAGTCGGCCTGCACGATGTCCGTAACAAGCGCGTGTCGCACTTTTCCAAAGGTATGCAGCAGCGGTTGCTATTCGCCCAGGCGATCCTCGCGAATCCCGCACTCGTCGTCCTGGACGAACCGACAAACGGCCTCGACCCTTACTGGATGGACGCCTTCGTCGACCTGGTGCGTGAACTGCGGTTGGCGGGACAATCCGTCATCTTCTCGACGCACCAGCTCCAGGTCGCTGATGCCGTGGCGGACCGGGCAATTTTTCTCATGAACGGGCAAATCGTCCGCGACGACAAGATTGAAGCATATCAGGAGCAGTACGGCACAACCGGATTGTACGGCGCGTTTGCTGAGCTGGTATCGCGCGCGCATGCGTAAATGAACCGTAAATCGCAGAAAGGGGCTGTCTCAAACTACCATGGCCTGACAGCCACCACATTGAATGAAAATGTACTTGGCCTGTGAACCTGCTGATTTCATAATAAAATTAGCAGGTCACAGGCCGATACTTTTTTGGTGGCAATAACCCCGAGTCTCAAACCGGCCGACTGCACCTACGAGCACCGCCGATTGTTACCATGAGTACGTGTATAAAAATACTTTGCTTCGGGTGCATGGCCTGCATCATTTTCTACAAAGGAAGTGATGGGAATGGATGCAATATTAGAACGATGTGCTGGACTCGATGTACACCAAGAGACGGTGGTAGCATGTGTTATGTATGGTCCTTTGGACAGAAAACCGAAACAAGAAACCAAGACTTTTTCTACCACTACCAAAGGACTCCTTGAACTTCACGATTGGCTCCATCAATACGAATGTACGCACATTGCAATGGAAAGCACAGGAGTATACTGGAAACCGGTATGGAACGTTCTTGAAGGGAGCTTTACATTGGTACTCGCCAACGCTAAGAGAATCAAGAATGTTCCAGGTCGAAAAACGGATGTAAAAGATGCAGCTTGGATTGCTCAATTACTCCGCTGTGGGCTGATCACTCCCAGCTTTGTTCCGCCCGAAAATATTCGAGATTTACGCGATTACACTCGTTATCGGAGAAAGCTGCTCGGTGATGCTACGGCGGAAAAAAACAGAATCCACAAGATTTTGCAGGATGCCAACATCAAGCTGACAACATATGTGAGTGATGTATTCGGTGTATCCGGAAGAGCCTTACTCGAATCGATTGTGAACGGTGAGGTGCTAAGTCCAGACCAAGTAAAAGATCTAGTCAAAACATCACTGAAAAGAAAAGTTCCGCAACTTATAGAGGCTTTGAATGGTCGAGTTCGAGCTCATCATCGAAAAATAATCGGGATGCACCTCGATCACTTGAGGTATCTCGAAGAACAAATTAGGGAAATCGAAAAAGAAATCGACAGGCTCCTCAGTCCTCATTTGGACATTGTTGAACAACTCATCACCGTTCCGGGGATTCAAAAGGATGCGGCGGCGGTCATCCTAGCAGAAATCGGATACGATATGTCTTGTTTTCCATCGGATGCCCATCTCTCATCATGGGGAGGTTTAAGTCCAGGGAACAACGAAAGTGCGGGCAAGAAAAAAAGCTCCCGAACCACGAAGGGAAACAGGAGCTTGAAAGCCGTACTTTGCCAGGCAGCTTGGGCCGCGAGTAAATCGAAAGGCACTCGGCTCGCTTCGTTTTTTTATCGCATCCAGAAACGAAGAGGCCAGAAAAAAGCTACGATGGCCACGGCTCACCTCATATTACGTATTATATATCACATGTTGAAAAATAACATAACGTATCAAGAGTTTGGATGGGATTACTTACAAGATCAGGATCGAGTTGTTGATTATTGGATCAAGAGAATTGAATCACAAGGGTTCAAGGTAATGATTGAACCAACTGAGGTCGTGTAAGTAAATACCATATTTTGGATATATCTAGCAACCAACTGTAGTCCGTCCCTTTTTTTGCTTTTTAGGGGGGGCATTTTCGTATAAAAAGTCGATATTTCGACTTCGAGATGCCCCTTTTGTCTGTGAGAAACGTTGATACCGCAATGCTTCTGATTATGAAAGCGTTAGCGAAATCACCCTTTTTGTCCAGTCGCTTTTCGCATCAAACATCAATAACCGATAAGAGTTGTGCATAGTCCTCATGAGAATACGTACTCTTATCTCCGTAATGTTTACGTTCTGCCTCCAAAAGTCTCTCTTGGGGATTATGCGCAGTAGCAGCCCAATCCCTGATATACTTCCTCACTCGATCAGAAAATTGCAGTCCTCGTGTCTTATGTATCTTCCACGCTCGGACAACATTGACTTCCGGTGTTGGATTTTTCCATACAACTTCATCATCTAGCAAAATATCCAGTACTCTATTATCTATCGCTTCCAAAAAATACGTACAGTCAAGGCTCTGCCGCTGCAAATGGAAGCTAAGGGCATCAAAATTAAAAAAGACGCCTTTTGATATATTTTCAAAGCATGGGGCTAGCAAGCGTTCGCGAAAAGCCCAGTTCGTTTGTATTCCCCATATATCAAATTCCATTCCATCTACTTTAAGCTTATAGCCCCCAAAACGATTTTGTTTGTAAGACAAGCCTGAAAAAGCTGCTGTAAAATCGGTATGTGAGCTATCGACAATAATATCGTAATCGCGTGGAGTTCTGCACTCAGCCAAGTCCCGCACCGCGCCACCAATAAAAATTAAATCGCCATAGGCACTAAGGTCATTTAGCAAGCGGTCTACTTTTGGGCTGACTGTTCTTAGCTGTTCAATCCTTTTTAGGATGACATGTGTCTGCTTATCGTCATCTTGAGCACATTTCCATGCCCCGCCCATAGATAGCCCCCCTTACAATTTAATGCCCGACAGCTTTTGATACAATTCTAGCGCATAAGTATCCGTCATGCCACAAACCGGTACTTTTCCACGCTAATCCCCAAAGAACGGCCAATGGTAGCTACCTCATGAGAGTGGGTCAGGCGTGTACGCACAAAATCATTGTTGTCAAAGGGAAAAACCTGTGCCTTATCTTGCAGCCTGCGAACAGCCGAACTGATTACCAATCGGGTAAAGTCGTCATCAAAGTCATTACGCAAATCGTATTCGTTATCCTTGGTTCGATCTTTCACCTGTCTGTCTCGCAAACGAACTCCACTCAACAACTGGTTCCATTGCATACGTGTATTTTCCATTTCCTAACCCCCCTTTTTCCATTTTACTACATCTAAGTACCATTCCGGAAATTCTGACACTTCACCCAAACAAACAACAGTACGTTTAGCCGACATAGCAAAAAAGCTGCCGATAAAATCGACAGCCAAAATTTTAATGCTCCCCCACCTCAAATCGCCTTTGCTTCCATATAAAAAACAGATAAAAACTTTTTCACACTGATCCGGCACTTCGTCGTTTTCTCGCCGGCCTCCAGCTCTTGCATTCGCTGGCGAATTTCCTGAAAATCGAACAGACGCGGAGCAAAGTGCTCGAAGGTCGGGTTGGCGTAATCGGTCAGCCCGAGCGAGGACAAATGCGTAAACGCTTGCAGCACCATGCGGCGAATGCGCTGCTCCATCGCTCGCACCTCTTTGGTCAGCGCCTGTTCGTCGAGGGTGCCATGCAGTTTGGTCAAAATTTGCGTGTACAGCTCCTTCAACTGCAAATCGCGCAGCCTGTCCACGCCCCGCTCGTTCTCGGCAAGCCAACCCATGATGGCCAAAAGATCGTGCGCTCCCGCTTCGCTGGCGATGCCAAGCTGGAGCAGCAGCTGTCTCGCTTTTTGCGAGAGGTTATCTTCGTCCAGGGATGGGTTTTTCAGCCCGCTCGTCGGCTGCTCTCTTCCTTTCACATCCAAAATTTGCAGCGACTTGCGGATGGATTGCAGCGAGGCTTCCAGTGTCAGGTAATCGGCTACCCTCCTGAGCACAGAAATGACCTCCAGGCGGTTGATCGGCTTTTGGATAAACGTATCAATCCCCTGCAAATAAGCCTCCCCGATCATCTCCTTGTTTTCCACCTGGGAAACCATGATGAATCGGCCCGTGAATCCTTCCGCTTGCAGCTTTTTGATCGTCTGGATGCCGTCCAGCCCCGGCATGAGCAAGTCGATCAGCACGACGTCCACCCCGTACAGCTGGTCGATGGAGACACGGTTGCCATCGCTGGCCTGACCCACGATCTCACCCAGACCGCTGTCTGCAATGATACGCTCCAGCATGCGGCGCACGACGGCATCATCTTCAATCAAAAAGAACCGTATCATCAGCTATACTCCCTCCCCTCTCAGCAGTTGATCTGTCGGAATCCGCACTTCGAAGTGCGTCCACAGCCCTCTGTCGTGCAAAATTTGCAGTTGTCCCTGCAAGCTCTGCACGATGCCTCTCGCATGTGTCAAGCCGATGCCAGTGGACGCGTTTCCTTTCTCATCATACTTGGTCGTATAGCCCGGTTCAAACACCCATTCCCGTTCCTCCTGCGAAATCCCCGGTCCGCTGTCCAGCACGGAAAAGACAATGTAGCGCCCGTCCAACTGGACATTCAATACAATTTTACCCGATTCGTCAATCGCTTCTACCGCATTGGCCACCACATTGTTCAGCACAGACAATAGCGCGTAAATCTGATTTGTCGACAAGCTGGCATAACAGTGCCAGGTAAACTGAATCTGTTTTCCGAGCATCTCTGCATACTTCCGGTTGGCTCGCATCACCAGATCGCACAGCTCGCTGATCGGCAGTTGGGCAGCGAGTCCTTCCTGGTTAATCAGCTTGGAGATGCCTGCGAGGATGCGCTGCGAATCTTTTTTCACCTCGTGCACATTTTCGGCAATCGCCAGCGCCGCCGGGGATTCCGCAGGATGCGAGGTCAAAAGCCGCCTGTACAGCCGATAGCTCTCACGCGTAATGTCTTCCAGTTGCGTCATCGACTTGCGCAGGTAGAACGCCTCTTCGTACAGTTCTGTGTTAATCATCCGCAGCCGCTCCAGCTCCTGCTGTCGCACCTCCCCGACCGCGCGAATTTGCCGAATCGAGACGCTGTTGTACAACCCGACGGCAAAAAAGCTGCGCAACACCCCGAAGAACAGGAGCATGAAAAAGCTCTGCCACGCAAGCGGCGAAAAGTCGGTAACATACTCGCGCACCCGCAACTCAACCAGGTTGGACAAAAAGTCGACAGACGCGCCGATCAGCCCCAGCTTCAGCGGAAACTCCAGGTAGTCTCGGGCCCGCAGCACCCGGAACAAAATCGCGAAGCTGAAGTAGTAAAAGGCGGACGGCAGGTGGACTGACACACTCTCCAGGAGCGGCCGATATGCCATCAGCAAATCCAGCCCGACGCGAAAGATGAGAATGAATGTCCCGGTCAAAAAGCCGGTCAAGATCACAGGGACAGACGAAAACCAGAGCAGGCCGAAAAAGAAAGCGGCAATCCCCAGCGAGAAACGAAACGATCCCCCGAACGGGTTGACCTTCATCTCTCCGAAAAAGGCGGTTGCCAGCATAATAATCATGAGGACCAGCAGGCGCTCGCGCATAAATGCCCCCTTTCGTACATAAAAAGATCTCCCATTCTTATTTTACAAAGAACCGGAGATCGAAAAAAGTTGCCGTTCCATCAGGCGTGTTTGTTTTCAAGGCGTTTGGAAACAATTGACAAACCGTAGTTGACCACAAAGTACATGACCGCTACCAGCAGGAAGATCGGGATCACGTAGTTGACGTTTCGCCCATTGATGATTTGCGCGTGGTTCATCAGCTCCGGCAGCGCGATCACGACTGCAAGCGAGGTGTCCTTCAAAAGCGAGATAAACTGGCTGACAATTGGCGGAACCATCCGTCTGAGCGCCTGCGGCAGCACGATGTGCCACAGCGTCTGCACGTAGGTCAGACCAGAAGAACGCGCAGCCTCAATCTGCCCTTTTTCCACTGATTTCAAACCGCTGCGCACGATTTCCGACAGCATGGCAGCCTCAAAGATGACCAGCGCCAGCACAGCTGCGTAAAACTTGTCCAGCTTGATGCCGACCTCCGGCAAGGCAAAGTACGTAAAGAAAATAATCAACAAGAGCGGCAAGTTACGAATCAGCTCGACGGCGGTCGCCAGCACCTGGGAGACGACGGGAATTTTCGCGTAGCGCAGAACCCCTACGACGATGGCAATGGCAAAGCTGAACACAATCGATAAAAAGGCAACCTGCAAGGTAATCCAGAAACCTTCTAGCAGGAAGGTCAAATGACTGGGCGCGTATGCTCCGATAAAGTCCATGATGTCCCCTCCCCTTAGCGGCTTCCAGCCAAGCGTCGCTCCAGGTGGCCTACGAGCAAGCTCAACGGAAGTGTCAGAATCAGATAAAAGCATGCGACAAAAATGTAAACGTCAAACGTCACAAACGTCTCGGCGGAAATCAGGTCGCCGAAATACATCAGGTCAAGACCGGCAATGACACCGAGCACCGAGGAGTTTTTCACCAGGTTGATAAACTGGTTGCCCATCGGCGGGATTACGACCTTGATCGCTTGCGGCAAAATGATGTAGCGCATCGCCTGGTTGTAGGTCAGACCCGAGGAGCGTGCTGCTTCCATCTGTCCTTTTGGAATCGCTTGAATCCCGGCACGAATCGTCTCCGCGATAAAAGCAGCCGTATAGACGGTCAGCCCGAGCGTCCCTGCGACAAATGGCGAAAGGACAATCCCGAGTGCCGGCAATCCGACGAAAAACAGGAAGACGACGAGAATCAGCGGGATGTTGCGCACAAACTCAACGTAAGCGGTACCGATCCAGTTGAGCGGGCGAATCGGTGAAATCCGAAAAATCGCGAAAATCGTCCCTAAGGCAAAGCTTCCGACAAGAGCGAGCAAGCTGGCTTGCACGGTGTTCCAGAAGCCTTCGAGAAACATGTCCCCGTGCTCAAACAAGATAGAAAAATCGATCATCTCTGTTGCGATCCCCCTAGTCGTAAGAAAATAAGGGAATGAGCGGCAGAGTGAACCGCTCATCCGTCATGGAGTCGAACCGCTTAATTTTTTGGTTTTTCCCCGATCCATTTTTCATAAATCTTGTCGTACTCACCGTTTTCTTTCATTTCTTTCAGCAAGTCGTTCACCACTTTTACAAACTCAGCGTCGCCTTTGTTGATCGCGATGCCGTATGGCTCTTCGGTGAAGGTTTCTTCGGTTACGCGGAAGTTTGGATCTTGTTTCGCCATACCGTACAGCAGAGCGTTATCGGTCGTCAGCGCGTCACCTTGGCCAGCTTTCAGCGCGGTGAAGGCTTCTGCGTAGTTTTCAAACTCCAGCACTTCTGCTTCCGGTGCGCTCTCGCGAATGTTTTTCGCGGAAGTCGAGCCTTTTGCGGTCAGCACTTTCATGCCTTTTTGCAAGTCTTTTACGCTGTTGATCGGGCTGTCCTTTTTCACCAGCAAGGACTGTCCTGCCATGAAGTACACATCGGAGAAGTCTACTTCTTTTTTGCGTTCCTCGGTGATGGTCATTGTCGCGATAATCGCATCAATCTCACCGTTTTTCAGCATCGGGATACGCGTTTTGGAGGTAACTTCCTTCAATTCGATTTTGTTCTCGTCACCGAGCACTTTTTTCGCAATCGCTTTGGCGATGTCGATGTCGAAGCCTTCTACGTTGCCTGTCGTCGGATCTTTCAGTCCGAACAGGTTCAGGTCGTACTTCACACCCACGACAAACTTGTCTCTTTCTTTGATTTTTGCCAATGTTCCGGCACCAGCGCTCGCACCAGTTGCAGAGCCTTCCGCGCCTCCTTCGGTTTTGCTCCCGCCACAGCCTGCCAGTGCGGTTGCGCTAAGCATCAATACAAGACCCATACCTGCAATTTTTTTCCACAAGCTTTTTTTCATCTGAATTACCCCTCTTCTCTTTTTATTTGTATGTTTAGTGATTCAAAATGCGGCTCAGGAACAGGCGTGCGCGCTCTTCACGCGGATTTTCGAAAAATTCCTTCGGCGTAGCCTCTTCGAGAATCCGGCCCTGGTCCATGAACACGATCCGGTCCGCCACTTCGCGGGCAAAGCCCATTTCGTGAGTGACCACGACCATCGTCATGCCTTCCTTCGCCAGCTTTTTCATAACATCCAATACTTCCCCGATTGTCTCGGGATCGAGCGCTGAGGTCGGTTCGTCAAACAGCATGATTTTCGGCTTCATGGCTAGTCCACGCGCAATCGCTACACGCTGCTGCTGACCGCCTGAGAGTTGGGTCGGAAACTTGTCCACCTTATCCGGAATCCCTACTTTTTCCAGGTAGTAAAGCGCCGTTTCCTCTGCTTCTTTCTGCGATACGCCCAGCACCTTGATCGGCGCCAGCGTAATGTTTTCCAGCACCGTTTTGTGCGGATACAGATTGAAATGCTGGAACACCATGCCGATGTTGCGGCGCAACTTGTTGATGTCGGTGTTTTTGTCGTTTACTTTTACCCCGTCCACCAGCAGTTCACCGCTTGTAACCGTTTCCAATCTGTTGATGCAACGAACCATCGTACTTTTACCCGACCCGGACGGGCCAATGACGACGACTACTTCTCCCTGGTTGATATGCAGGTCGATGTTTTTCAGGACGTGAAAGTTCCCGTAATGTTTGTTTACTTGATGAAAACTAATCAACCAGATCCCCCCTTGCTCTCTGTCTTAGTTGAATAGTAAGGACGAACTACCCGAATCTACTGAAAAATACAAAGTATATTATTTTTCTTTATAATTTTCTAATAATAAAGTCATCGTTTCCGCTTTTTGTCGTGGAAGAAAAACAAAAAACCCAGCCGCTTCCTGCCTGTTTGGCACAGAAAACGACCGGGTTAACTTTGCTGTCTATTGCTCTTTTTTCAATCGCGCATCCAGAACGAAGTTGCCAAATGGCAAGAGCGACGCGACAAACGCGCCAATCACCTTGAGAACAGACCATTTGTCTTTCAAGGTCACATGCGCCAGCGCCAAAATGTAGAGGACAAAAAACAACCCGTGCAGCGATCCGACGATCTTTACAGCCTCGGGAAAATTGAAATAGTACTTCAATGGCATGGCAATCAGGAGCAATACCAGATACGAAATTCCTTCGATAATGCCAATGACGCGAAAACGTCCGAGTGCGGTATTCATCATGTGCAGATACCATCCTTGCCCGTAATTATCACCATTATAAACGAAAAACTATCAAAATGATGGGATTTGCCCATTGTTCATAATAAATTCAAAACTAGCGGCCCCACGCTTCTTCGCGGATGCGCTCCATCCAGCACACTTCTGCGTGCAGATGCTCGATGGCCCCGAGCCGAAAGGTCCCTCGCTCCCCAGTCTCTTCTGCTTACCCGCGTTCAGGATTGGGTTGAGGTGCGTTTTTCGCCTTGGCGAACACTCTCTCGTTGCCCATCAGCGCAATACAGGCGACGGCGAGAATGGCAGGCACGAGTGCCCACATGAACGTCTGCGCAATCGAGGAGGCGAGAATATCCGTGATCGTCTCCAGCACTGGAGCCGGGATCGCCGCCCGCGCTTCCGGTGTCAAAATCGCTCGCGGGTCCGTGATCGCCTCGACAGCCCCTTGTCCCGAAAAAGCCGACGCCATGCCGTTTTCAAACTGGTTGCGCTGCAAAATGCCAAAAACGGTAATTCCCAGCGTCATGCCGAGCGAGCGGGCAAACGAGTTGGTCGAGCTGGCCGAGCCTCTCTGCCGCATGTCAAAGCCGTGCACCGCCGACATTCCCAACACGGAAAAAGAAAATCCGACACCAAAGCCTGTCAAAATCATGTACACTGTTACAGTGGAACGGGCCATTTCAGGCGACAATGTACCGAGCAGGAAGATCCCCGGTACGAAAAAGACAGCGGACAACAGCATGATGCTGCGAAAGCTCATCTTCGTCGTGAGAAATCCGCCCAGTTGGCTGCCGACCACAGAAGCGAGCATCATCGGTGTCAAGAGCAGCCCGGAATTGGTTGCAGACCCGCCGTACACCCCCTGGATGAAGATCGGCAAATAGACAGTCGTAATGATAAAAGCGGCGCCGTACAAGAGTGCGACCGCATTGGTCGTCGCAAACAGCCTCTGCCTGAACATCGCAAACGAAATAATCGGTTCGGACGCTCTCTTTTCCACCAACAAAAAAACAATGAACAGCAGCAAAAAGGCCGTGAACAGTCCCAGGATCTGTACGGAATCCCAGGCGTACTGGTTGCCGCCAAGCTCCAGGGCAAACATCAGGCTGACGACCGCTCCGACAAGCGTAATCGCTCCCCACCAGTCGATGCTCTGTTTGCGATGCTCCAGCGACTCGCGGTAGTACACGCTGATAAACCAGAGCGACAAAGCCCCGATCGGCACGTTGATGTAAAAAATCCAGTGCCAGCTGACATACTCCGTTATGTACGCGCCTAGCAGCGGCCCGAACACGCTGGACGTACCGAAAACCGCCCCGAACAGCCCTGTCATTTTCCCGCGTTTTTCCGGCGGAAACACATCAAAAATGATCGTAAAGGCAATCGGCATCAACGCGCCGCCGCCGATCCCCTGAATCGCGCGATAAATGCTCAGCTCGACAATACTGTTCGCCGTCCCGCACAAAATGGAACCTACCAAAAAAACGATCAGACCAAAAATGTAAAACCGCTTGCGCCCGTACATGTCGGACAGCTTGCCGAAAATCGGCATCCCGGCCATCGTCGCGACCATGTAGGCAGACGTCACCCAGACAAACTTGTCCATGCCGCCCAGCTCGCCCACAATCGTTCCCATCGCGGTCGCCACGATTGTGTTGTCCATGGACGCCATCAAAAGACCAAGCATGAGCGCTGCGACGACAAAGTTCACGTTGCTTTCCCTGGCAATCATTGCCGGTCCCCTCCCTTATCCGTCAAATCAAACGAACCTCGTTTATTATGTGCAATTTTGACCATATGTCTATGTAGTTCCTCCCCTCTCTTTTCCCTGCTCAAAAAAGCACCTTCTCCGGGAAAAGAGAAGGTGCAGCAACATCGACTCAGTTTGTTTTCAACACATCGTGATCGACATAACGCTCGCCATTCAGCTCACTGATGACGTTGATCGCGACTTTGGCCCCGTCACCAGCAGTAATGATCGTATGTACGCTCACGCCTGCACACGTGCCTGCCGCCCAAATGCCTTCTATGTTCGTTTTTCCTTGTGCGTCAACATCTACCACCGTCTTGATGCGCGGCTCCGTTCCGTCCTTCGTTTTGACGCCAATCTCTTCCGCAAGCGCCACTACCGCGCCTGTCGCCAGGATGACGTGCTTCGCTTCAAACGAGCCTTTTTCCGCTGTCTCGACAACCAGTCCCTGCTCGGTTTTTTTCACGTTGATTACCTGGTCTTCCACCAGCTCTGCCCCGAATTTGGCAGCCTGCTTTTTCCCTGTCTCGATCAGGTCAGGGCCTGAGATTTCCATGATGCCATAGTGGTTTTCCATCCACGCGCGTTTGGTCATGCTCTTGTCATTGTCAATCAGCAATGTCTTTTTCCCTGCCTTCGCGGCAAACAGTGCTGCACTTCCACCCGCTGGACCTGCTCCAACAATCACAATATCAAACAAAGAAATCTCCCCTTTCCAAAATACGTTACACAACTTTATTATATACTTTGTTTTAAAAAAGAAAAGGGTCTGACTGCAAGTAAACATATAAAAAAGCGCGAGACAAGCAACCAATTGCTTGACTCACGCCTTTTTGCTTTCTTCCATAGGCAGTGCCTAGTATTTGTTAAACATCATGATCCAGATGGAACCTGCGACGATCGTAAACACGATCACGAGGCCAAGGATCAATGTCTGTACGTTGTAGCGCGGTTTTTCCCCTTCACGAATGTGCATGAAGAAGAACAACTGAACAACGAATTGCAAGATGGCCATCACCAGAATCGTAATGACGAGAGCCGTTTTCTCCATCATCTGGTTCATAACCAGCACCAGCGGGATAATGGTCAGCACAATCGAGAGGATGAAGCCGATTACGTACGACTTCAGCGACCCGTGATTGTGATCGCCATGGTTTTGATGTTGTGTCATCTTACATCACCCCCATCAGATAGACGACTGTGAAGAGGAAGATCCACACAACGTCAAGGAAGTGCCAGTACAAGCTCAGATTGGTGATTTTGCGGCGAGTCACCGCAGTAATGCCGCGGCGCTTCAACTGCATCATCAGCCCGACCATCCAGAACAGACCGATGGATACGTGCAATCCGTGCGTACCAACCAGGGTGAAGAAGGATGACCAGTAGCCGCTGGTGGCCATGGTTGCTCCTTCATGCACCAAATGCGTAAACTCGTTTACCTCCAGCACGACGAAGGCAAGACCCAGCGCAGCCGTTACAGCGAGCCACGCGATCAGCTCATTAACTTTCCCCTTGTTCATCGCCAGCACAGCAAGTCCGCTGGTAAAGCTGCTGGTCAGCAGGATGAAGGTCGAAGCGATGATCCCGGGCATTTCAAACAATTCTTTTCCAGTCGGTCCGCCAGCAAAGCTGTTCATCATTACCGCATAAGTGGCAAACAGCGTACCGAACAAAATGCAGTCCGTCACAACGAAAATCCAGAAGCCAAGAACCTTTAGCTGCTCATGCTCTTCATGATGGTCGTGGCCATGACTATGGTCGTGATGATTAGCCATCCTTACAACACCCTCCCCAGTGAAGCCTCCGTGCGACGCACTTCATCCACCGGTACGTAATAATCCGTATCATATTGGAAGGAGCGTACCCACATGCACACGGCAACTCCGATGAATCCAATTACGGCCATCCATACCCATCCAAAGGTCAATCCAAATCCGATCAAGAACCAGAAGGTCGACATGACGATCGGGATACCCGAGTTCTTCGGCATATGAATCGGTTCCAAATGCACCGGCTCTGGTTTATACGTGCCATTAGCTTTTGCTTGTTTTGTTGCCCACCAGTCATCCGCTTCCTTCACTTGCGGAACGGTAGCAAAGTTGTAGAACGGCGCTGGAGATGGAATCGACCACTCCAGGGTACGTGCATCCCATGGGTCCCCTGTCGTATCCCGTTCTCCGTGCTTGATGCTGTAAGTGATTTGCCATACTTGGAAAATGAAGCCGATCCCCATCATGAACGCACCGACAGTCGATACGAGGTTGAGGTCTTCCCAACCGCGATCCCAGCCGTATGTGTAGTAACGGCGAGTCATCCCCATGAAACCAAGCGCGTATTGCGGCATAAAGCAAATATAGAAACCGATGTTCCAGAACCAGAAGCCCCAACGTCCCAGCTTCTCATCCAGCTTGAAGCCGAACAGTTTTGGCCACCAGTAGTAAATACCTGCGAGGTACCCGAACACAACCCCACCGATCAGTACCTGGTGGAAGTGGGCGATCAGGAAGTAGCTATTATGGTACTGATAGTCTGCCGGAGCTACCGCCAGCATAACCCCTGTCGCTCCCCCTACGAGGAAGCACGGAATGAAGGCAATCGTCCACAGCATCGGCTGTTTAAAGGATATCCGACCACGGAACATCGTAAACAGCCAGTTAAACACCTTCACACCGGTCGGGATCGCAATGACCATCGTCGATATCGCAAAGAAGGCGATAACGCTGGCGCTTGTACCCATTGTGAAGAAGTGGTGAGCCCATGTGAAGAACGATGCAATCGCGATAACCATCATCGCCCACACCATGGATTTGTATCCGAAAATGCGTTTGCGCGAGAAGGTCGCCACTACTTCAGAGAAGATACCGAACGCTGGTACAACTACGATGTATACCTCTGGGTGCCCCCACATCCAGATGAGGTTCAGGTACATCATCGGATTACCGCCGCCGTCCATTGTGAAGAAGTGTGCACCTGCAAAGCGGTCAAGGAACAAGAGCGCAATCGTAACAGTCAGGATTGGGAAAGCAAAAATAATCATGATGCTGGACGACAGAACAGACCAGCTAAACAGCGGCATCTTGGAAAGAGTCATACCAGGTGCACGCATTTTGAGAATCGTTACGATAAAGTTGATACCGGTTGCCAAACTACCGATACCGGAGATCTGAATACCCCAGATCCAGAAGTTTTGCCCTGGTCCCGGGCTGAAATCGTTTTGCGACAATGGCGGATAAGACAGCCAACCTGCGTCCGGGGAACCCCCGATCACAAAAGACAGGTTGAACAGCATCGCACCAAGGAAGAACAGCCAGAAGCTGAGTGCGTTCAAAAACGGAAACGCAACGTCGCGCGCCCCGATTTGCAACGGAACGACCATGTTGAACAAACCGAACATCATCGGCATCGCCATGAACAAAATCATGATCGTACCGTGAGTGGTAAAGATCGCGTTATAGTGGTCGGCATGCAGGAATTCCAGATTCGGGAATGCCAGCTGCAGACGCATCAGCAGGGCGTCCACCCCACCGCGGAACAGCATGAGAAGCGATGAAATCAGGTACATGATCCCGATCCGTTTATGGTCAACGGTAGTCAGCCATTCACGCCAGAGCCAACCCCATTTTTTGTATTTGGTCAGGACAAACACGATCGCGAGTATTGTGAGCACAATCGATACGTCCGCACCGTAAATCAACGGGTCACCAGTTACGAAGAACGTGGATGCAAATTCTTTAATGTCCTCCCACACGTGGTTTTCCTCCTCCCTTTCTCCTAATGTTTCATGCTGGAATGATCCATTCCATGCATGTTGCTCATATCAGTTGACTGCTGAGTCTCTTGCGAGGTTTCGTTTGGCTTGTCACCTGTCGGAGCTGGCTGCTTTTGCATGACATGCTCCATATCGTGACCATGGCTGTATCGTTCCACAATCTCTTCAAACAAGCCTTCCGGGAAGGCAGAGTACAGCTTTGTCTCGGACAATCCTTGTTTTTTCAGCTCGTTGTAATCTTCTTTGGTCATGGCCGGGCTGGTGCCTTTTACTTGTTTGACCCACTGATCGAACTCTTCTTTCGGCTTCGCTACCACCTTGAACTGCATGTGAGCGAACTTTTCACCGGAGAAGTTGGAGCTGAACCCGGCGTATTCGCCTGGCTCGTCTGCCTGCAAGTACAGCTCGGTCGCCATTCCTGCCATCGCATAGACCTGACCGCCCAGAGAAGGAACCCAGAAGGAGTTCATCGGCGCTTCCGCAGAAATCTGGAAGTGAACAGGTACGCCAACCGGAATTTCCAGATGGTTGACTGTCGCAATGTTTTGCTCAGGGTAAGTAAACATCCATTTCCAATCCAATGCAGTAACCTGTACCGTCATTGGAGCCACTTCTTTGTTCGGAGACTCTTTCAACACATACGTATCGCGAACGGTAAAGTACCCCAGGATCGCGATGATAACCACCGGAATTCCCCACCAGATTGCTTCGAGGGCCGTGTTGTGTGCCCACTCCGGCTTGTATGCTGCCTTGTTACCCGGTTTATCCCGATATCGAAATACGATAAAAGCGGTAAGCGCAAGAACCGGAACGATGATGACGGCGCACAATATCGTAGAAATAATAATGAGATTGTACTGCGTCTCTGCTACAGGCCCCTTAGGATTCAAGACAAGATACTCACTACCACAGCCTGAAAGCAGGACGGTAGTTACCACTGCCAAGATCCAAAAGTGGATTTGCCTTAGCATTTTTCCTCCACTCATTCTCCTAATCCCTCCTCTTTCACAAAACAACAAGCATCTAGCTGATGATGCGTCCGCTATTTCGCGTTCGCCTTCCCTCTGAGTCTATTGCGGCAGAGGATGGAATCCATCTTCGAGCAGGACTCAGCAGAGATTTTTTTAATGACAGTGAACACACTGCTAACCGCATATTCATACTAGCAGAGACCAAGAACTTTTGTACTTCATTTTGCGGACGTTCAATATTTCGTAGCTTTTCTGTGACAAAGTGTTCACGAAGCGGACACTAGTTGCTCAAATTCTTGTTAGGATTCCCCTTGTATACACATACAAACCCATATTTGGGTATAATATCCAAATGTTGCGATGGCGCTTTTCTCTTTTCACTTTCAATAAAAAAGCCTCCCTTTGGAACGGCTCCAAAAGAAGGCTGCTGGTGTGCACCTGCTGCGGAAAAACAAAAACCTCTCATCATGATTTAGAAAAAATGAGAGGTTTCATGTATAAAGTTGACTTTATCCGGTTACGCTTCTTGTTTGCGCAGATGCAGCAAGCGGAACACCGTGCTCATGATGAAGATGTTCATGCCTGCAATCAAAAATCCGATAGACACCATCAACGGGAAGTTATCCGCCCTGAAATCGCTTGCAGTAAACGCCATCAGCAATCCGCCGATCACAATGGCAGTCCAGGCAATCCATTTCAGTACATCAGCAGCTTTTTTATCTGTATTCATGGTTCAAAACCCCTGTCATTTAGAATTTTCCCTTGCACCATTTTCTTCGTTGAACTTATTGTAACATAAAATTCACTTTTTGTTCATGTTTTGTTCAATTTTTTATTAAAAATTTGTCAAAAGTTTTTTCGCAAACCTATTGGACAAGGGGTTGTTATATTCTTCCTTTGTGTCTTACTTGTGAAGCGGCGTTTTTTGTTGATCCGTAGACGATTTTTGCCTGTCCCGATAAAAAAAGCCTGCAGCTTCGCTCTCGCAAACAGGCTGCAGGCTTTCGTATTCGGTTGGTGCTGCCGGATTTTATAACTGCCCTCCGGTGTGCTTGCGTCAGGCGGTTCTGTCCAAAGTCGCTGCCGCCTCGGCCCGATGCCGTTTTCCCCAGCTACGCCCGCCGAAGGAAAACAGTGTGAGCACAAACAGGACGCGGAACAACTGAAAGGCTGTCACAAGCAGCGGATCTGCCCCGATCGACATCGCGGTCAAGCTCATTTCGGCAATCCCGCCAGGTGCCGTCGCCAAAATGCTCGTCGCCACTTCCATGTTGGCGAAAAAAGCCAAACCTCCAGCCATCGCCGCCACCATGCAAAACAAAAGCAGCGCATGCATGGAGCCGAGCAGGAAAAAACGCTTTTGCTTGCGGATGTCTTCTTTGCGAAAACCAAGCCCGATGCTGACCCCGATCCACACTTGCGCGGCTTTGACCAGCTCTCCGGCAAGTGCCGGATTCTCGCCCGTCCACGGTGTATTTAGGGAAACGATTGCGGCAATCAGCAACGGTCCAAGCAAATACGGCGCGGGAATCGAGCAGCGGGCAGCCACCAGCGCACCGATCAGACTGGCTGTGACAAGCAAAATGGTCGGAAGCCACTCCAGCACGTTACTGCCAGTCGACAACGCCGCCGCAGACGAAGCGTGCCCGTCAAACAGCCAGGAGATGAAAAAAGGCGTGCACAAAACGATTGTCACCGCACGCAGCGAGTGAAATATCGAGATCACCTGTTGATTGCCGCCGACAGACTGACCGATCGTCACCATTTCCGACAGGCCGCCGGGTATATTGCTGAAAATCGCCGTAACCCGATCGACCTTGCCCATTTTGTAAAAAATCCACGCGTTGAGCAGGCTGATGAGCACAGTCAGCAGCGTGGCGATCAGCATCAAACCGATATGATCTGTCATGGTCTGCCAAATATCCGGCGTCATGCGCAGGCCAAGCGATATGCCGATCACAATCAGTCCTGCCTGGCGGAACCAGCCCGGTATCCACAGCTTTTGCACCCCGAGCATGGTCGCCGCGACAGTCGCAAGCAGGGAACCGAGCAACCACGGCAGCGGGCTGTGCAGCACGTTGGCAAACAGCCAGCCGCCTGCGGAACCGAGCAGCAGCGTGAGCAATATGCGAAGCATAAGCATGCGGACCCCTCTTTTCTTGTCTGACGTTGCTTTTGTTGCTCCTTGCTGTACCTCCAGTGTACGCCAGAAAAAGCCATCTGAAAAATAGCGATTCGTTATCGCGGACGATTCCTTGCGCGAATGGCAGAAAAAGAAAAACGCTGCCTTCGAGACGCGTCAGCCCGTTCCCGAAGCAGCGGTCTGCGGCGGATCGCCCGCTCGCTCTGGCTGTGTTTAATACGAATGCGGATAGTCCATGCGCTGCATGAAGTTCACGAAGGCCCTCACATTTTGCAGTTCGAGGGAAGCCTCGTGGTAAAACATCCAGGTGCTGCGCTTGACAGGCTTGTTCGCGGCATCCTTGATTTCGATCAGGTGCAAGTCTTCTTTGCCTTCTGCAACCAGGCGAGGGAGGATGGCGTAGCCGAGCCCGTTTGCGACCATTTCGCCGCACGTATCCGCCTTGTCCACTTCCATGCCGATCCGGGGCGGCGAAGAGTAGTTTTCAGCCCACCAACTGTCCACCAGCGCCTGCAAAAGCGGGTCTGTCTTGTAGTCGATGCGCGGCAGGTTCGGCAGATCGGCTATATCGACGGGCTCTTTGGAGACGATGCACACGCTCTCTTCAAACAACAATAGCTTGCCATCCGGCCAGTTGTAATTGCCGCGCACAAAACCGACGTGCACATCCTGGTTGTACACGGATTGGTAGACGTCTTTGCTCCAGCCCGTGAAGACCTTGAACTCTACCAGCGGATACTCCTGCTTGAACAGCCGCAACAGCCCCGGCAGCTTGTAGTGGGCAAAATAGTTGGAGACGCCCAGCCTCAGCGTGCCGCTCACCTGCTTGCCCATATTGGCGACGTGCTCCTTGATTTTTCGCAGACGCAAAAGCATTTCATCTGCGCAACTCGCCAAATACTCCCCTTCTGGCGTAAAGTGGACGCCCCGCCTGCCGCGCTGGACGATTTGCACGCCGAACTCTTTTTCAATCTGCCGCAGCCGTTTGGTCAGGGCAGGCTGGGACAAGTAGAGGCTTTTGGCCGTCCTGGTGATGTTTTGTTCCCGATACAACGTCTGAAGAATGGACCAGTCCCGATATTCCATGGCTACAGTATTTCCGCGTGGTCTTGTGCGACGCGGTCCTCCTCTGCTTTTTCATGCTTGCGCTTTAGGTACGTGCCAACAGCAATGACCACCAGTGCCAAAGCGACCGGCAAAATGATGTGCAGCGCTGGCAACACCCCTTCCAGAAACGCTCCGACTACTTTGTCGCCGACGATCATCTCGCCTGCTGTGTACCCAAGCAAAGCCGCCCCCAACAGCACGATGACCGGAAAACGGTTCATCAAGTGCATCAACAACTGGCTGCCCCAAATAATCAACGGGATGCTGACGGAAAGTCCGATGATGACGAGCAGCATGTTTCCGTTCGCAGCCCCTGCCACCGCAATGACGTTGTCCAGACTCATGATGAGGTCGGCAAAAATAATCGTTTTCAACGCCTCCAGCATGTTCGTGCCGCCGCCAATGTGGCTTTCCTCTTCCTCGCCCTTCAACAGCTTGACGGCAATCCAGATGAGCAAAAATCCCCCGATTACCTGAACAAACGGAATCTGGAGCAGCCAAATGGCAATAAAGGTCAGGATGACCCGCAACCCGATCGCTCCGAAGCCACCCCAGAAAACAGCTTTCTTTTGCAGCTCAGGTCGCAAGTTGCGGCAAGCCAGCGCGATCACGACGGCGTTGTCCCCACTCAAGACCAGATTGACGATAATAATCTGTAGTAAGCTAAGTAAGAATTCTGTCATGATGGCTCCCCCCAAATATGATGATAGTGACAATAATAGACCTTTTCATTTTCCCGTGCAGTATTTTTTTCGGATTTGTCCGCGCTTTTTTGCCGTAAATGTTACCAAAAACAAAAAAGGTCTGCCACTTGACAGACTTTTCCTCTCTTGCCATTTGGGGCGTGCCAGCAGCTCGCCTACCGTTGCCCCTTGTACCCGTACACCGAGTAATCCGCCTTCACTTTGCGGATTGCGTGCCAGACAGGCAGTCCTCTCGCCACCCAGCGCAGTGCGGACATGATGTTTTGTTCGTTTTCAAACTGCTCGACGATCACTACCGTCTTTTCATTTATATACGATTGCAGTTCCTCCCAGCCCATGGACGAATAGCGATCATTCCCGTATGTGCGAAGCGCCAGATAGTCTGCACGCTTTGGTTTTCGCATCTGCAAAAGCTGGCGGATCGCCCTCGCACACTCGGGATGGACGCCTGGACTGGACGTGCTGGTAACACGCTCATTCATTGGCGCATACCTCATTTCTGCTTGTTGCTTTCCATGCTGCTATCATAGTACGTCGGCCAGTCCGCTGCAACCAAAATAGGGGCTTATCTACGCACACTTGTCCACACCGTTATCATGCTGCTGCATACAGTGAAGGGACAGGAGGTGTTGATCGCAGATGAAAAAAACAGTGACACGCGCAGAAAATCAAGTGTACTCCAACCGGGTTCTGCGTTCGGAATTTGACCGAAACTGGCGTACTGTCGTATCGAGAAGCGGATATGTCATCTATATCGCAACCGCGAACCGGGCGAAAATCACCGTGCTTTTGTCAGATGGCTCAAGAAAATTGCTCATCTTCGGCAAAGGCGGCAGAATCCTGGTTGGCGGCGGAGGCACAAGTCATTACAGCAAGCCGCATATTGCTCGCGATCTGTAGCTGTTCGAGTCAAAAACACCCCCTGCTCGCTTCAAACGGGCAAGGGGTGTTTCGTTTTGCAGGAGGCACAGCTCCCTGTCTATTTGTACGTGAACTTGTTGATTAGCCCTCTCAGTTCCTCGGACAATGAGGACAGCGCCTGTGCCGACGAAGAGATTTCCTGCATGGAGGCGAGTTGCTCCTCGGACGAAGCAGCTACTTCCTCCGCGGTTTCGGCATTGCCTCTGGCGATTACAGCCAGCTCGTTTGCCCCTGCCGTCACTTCCTGGACAGCAGCCGCGATCTGCCCGGCGATGCTCGACACTTCCTGGATGAGCGGATTCGTTTGATCCGTACTCATGATGATGTCGGCGAACTTCTGGATCGTCTCCTCGGAGAGCGTCATGCCTTTTTCCACATCCTGTTTGACCTTTTCCATATTGTCTACAGACTGTCGCGTTTCTTTCTGGATTTCTGCGATCAACTCGGAGATTTGCTTCGCCGACTCCTGGGATTGCTCGGCCAGCAGGCGCACTTCGGTCGCGACGACAGCGAAGCCTTTTCCGTGCTCGCCTGCGCGTGCGGCCTCGATCGCGGCATTGAGCGCCAGCAAATTGGTCTGTTGGGCAATCCCGCTGATGACGTCCGAGATGGAGCTGATTTCCTTGGAGCGATCATACAGGGATCGAATCATCTGGTCGGACTTTTCTACCGAGTGATTTATCGAGTTGATTTGCCCCATAACCTGCTCCACCGAGATGCCGCCTTCGTTCGCCTGCTCTGTCGTTTTCGCGGCAATATCGGAGAGCGCCTGAACGCTTTGCGTAATCTGGCCGACTCCCTCCACTACCTCTTGAAGGGAATGCACATTGCCCTCAATCAAACCATTTTGCTTCTCCGCGCTCCCCGCCACTTCCTGAACGGCGGTCGTCACCATCTCTGTTGCAATGCTCGTCTGCTGGGCGCTCGCCGTCAACTGCTCGGAGGAAGCCGCCACCAGCTCGGCTCTCGCCTCCACATCGGAAATGAGCGCACGCAGTTGCTCCTGCATCATGTTAAACGCACGGCCAAGCTCGCCGATCTCATCGCTTGCCCGCACTTCGATTGCCTCCGTCAAAACCCCCTGGCTGACCCGCACTGCATGCTCCTTGATCCGTTCGATTCTCACAATAATCGACCGCAAAATCGCAAAGACGAGCCCCCCGCCCACCAGCAGACAGACAGCAATGGTCCAGATCGTTTGGGAAAAGATCGGACTGGCGGCATCGTCCACCTCCTTGCTATACATCGTGCCAGCTACTTTCCAGCCCGTAATCTCGTTCGTCAGGTAGTGAATCACTTTGGGCTGGTTTTTCAGCAGGTAGGAGAATTGACCAGTCTGTTGCTGGTACAAGTTTTCGTAAAAGCTATCCTCCGCTTTTTCCCCAACCTTCTCTTCCGGATGCACCACGAACTTTTTCGACCCGTCGAGCACAATCACATAGCCGTCGGTGCCGATTTTGACGCTGCCGGCGACCTCATTGATCTGATCGATGCCCATCGTGATCCCGACGACTCCCGAGCCGTCATCCGTCACTTTTGCAATCGCCACGAGAACTTCTCCCGTGATCGCCGAAATGTACGGCTCGGTAATAATGGCTTTCCCTTTGTTGGCCATCGCCATTTTGTACCAGTCTCGCGTCCTTGGATCAAAGTCTGCGCTCACTTCCTGCTTGGGCAAACAGTAGTATTGGCCGTCTGTCGTTCCCAGCATGACGCTGGCCGATTCCGGATTCAATCCCATGTAAAGATCGAGGTACTTCATCACTTCCGGGCTGTCGGTGCCCGTGTACATGTCCTTGCTGATGATTTTTGCCAAATAGTCAGCATCCTTCATTTTCGGCTCGAAAGTGTTGCTGATAATGGTGTTGACGAGCGTGACATTCTCGCTTGCACTCTTCATGATTTGCTTGTCAATTTCCTGCCTGGCTTGCTGGAATGAGAAACCTCCAACGATGAGGGAGGGGACAATCAAAATCAAAAGAAACGTCACGATCAGCTTTGTTTTAAAGCTTTTGAGCCATTCTAGCGACCATTTTTTCAATCGTTGCTCATCCTCTTTCTTCGTTAAATTTGGCTAAAGCAGGTCTTTCGCTATAAGCCTTAATGACTAATATCGGTAACTCGATCAAGATTTTTTAGGAGCAATCTGTAAACCGCCCGTGCAAACGCCAAAAAGGCCGGGATCAACCCCGACCTTGATGTGCCCTGCTCTAGTTCCCGCCGCTTTTTTTCAGCTTGGCCAGGCGAATGAACTGCTCGTCTCGGGCATGCAGCTTTTCTGCGACGGAGATATGCTCGTATGAGTAGATGCCCGTCCCTGTTTTGGTTCCCAACTCGCCTTTTTCCACGCGCTCGGCGATGATCGCCGGAGCCGTTGTCGACTGGTCCAACTCTGGCGCCAAATTGTCCATGACCCGCTTCCACGTATCCAGTCCACCGAAGTCGGCCGTCTCGATCGGACCGACAAACGCCCAGCGAAACCCGATGCCTTCTTTCATGACCGTGTCGATTTCCTCTGCATCGGCCACGCCTTCCGCGAGCAAATGAAACGCCTCTCTCATCAAGGCCGCCTGCAGCCTGTTGGCGATAAAGCCCGGCATGTCCTTTTTCAGCAGCACAGGCGCCTTGCCAATCCGCTTCATCAGCCCGACCGTAGCCGCGACGACTTCCTCCGCTGTCTTTTCGTGGCGCACAATCTCGACCAGCGGAACCAACTGCGCCGGATTGAAAAAGTGGGTGATGATAAAACGGTGCGGCGACTGCGCTTTTTCAATCAGCCGCGCAATCGAAAACGTGGAAGTGTTGGAAGCGATGATCGCCTCCGGCTTCGCGTACTGTTCCAGCTCTGCAAACAGCTGCCACTTCAGCTCAATCACTTCCGGCACCGCTTCGGTAATCACATCTGCATCGGCTACCGCCTGTGGCAAATCGGTAGTCAGCACGATCCGCTCCAGCGCGGCAGACTTGTCCTGTTCGGTAATGACCCCCTCGTGTTTTAGCAAGGACAGACTTTTCTCGATGCTCGCACTGGCTTTTTGCAGCAATTCTTCCTGCAAGTCATACAGAGAAACAGAGAAGCCTGCCAACGCATAAACCTGGGCGATTCCGTGCCCCATAACTCCTGATCCGATTACTGCTACGTGCTTTGTCATGTGAAAACCTCCCGGGAAGTAGGTAAACCGCACTTTCTTCGGAAAATTTCCACAACCAGCAGCCAAATCCTGCCCGGCGCAGCAGAAAAGCCGCACAGCCGGCTGCTGTCTCAACCGGACGTACGGCTTTTTCTTCTTCACAAAAAGCGGCGGTGCACCTTTTTGCCATCGTACGTGAACATCACTTGCCGATCTTCCACTGTCGTCTCCAGGTGGACATTTTTCCCCCACAGCGTGTAAATGTAGGGCAGTGTCTTCTCCACGTACTTTACATCCAGCTCCAGTCCTTCATAGTGATGCTTGAGCAGCAGTTCGCCTGCGCGCAAATAATCTCCGTCATGCACAAGCACATACGGGAAGCCGCCGTTGACCCGCGCGCCCGCAAGACCGTCCCGCACCTGCTCCCACTGTGTATCGGTCACGACCCAGTCGTTGCCCTGCTTGCCGAACATGTACAAGTCCAGATCGCTCACCAAGTCTTTTGTCAGGAAGTTGCGGATAAAGCTGATGTCTGACTCCAGTTCGCGGACTTCAAAAATTTTGGCACGGCCCTCTCCCGGCTTGCGGCCGTAACGCTCCTGCTCTTCCTTCGTCGGATTGTCCCAGCGTCGTTCAATGTCTTCGAAAATTTTCAAACCCAGATGATATGGATTAATGCTCGTCGGCGACGGCTGGATGACCGAGGAATGCAGCTTGGCAAATTCAATCGTCTCCGACTCCGTCAGTTCCATTTCCCGCAGAATGCGCATGTGCCAGTAGGTCGCCCAGCCTTCGTTCATGATCTTCGTCTCCAACTGCGGCCAGAAATAAAGCATCTCGTCGCGAATAATCGTCAGCACGTCCCGCTGCCAATCTTCCAGTACATCGCTGTGCTCCATGATGAACAACAGCAAATCTTTTTCCGGTTCGGGCGGGAATTTGCGCACCTGCTTGGCGGGATCAGGCTCGACTTTTTCCTCGCGGTCCAGGCGCCACAGATCATCGTATGGCGAAGTGCGCTCGCCCTTGCTTTTTTTGGCTGGCTCCTCGGTCTCCCGCTTCCATCTTAGTTTGGGACGAAGCAGGCTCGGATCGATGTGCTCCTGAATCGCAAGACACGCATCCAGAAAGCTTTCGACCGCTTCCTTGCCGTACTCGATTTCGTACTGGCGAATCCGCTCGCTGCTGGCCGCCATGCTCTCAACCATATCGCGATTTGTATTCGAGAAGCGCACGTTGTTTTTGAAAAAATCGCAGTGAGCCAGCACGTGGGCTACGATCAACTTGTTTTGGATCAGCGAGTTGCCGTCGAGCAAAAACGCGTAGCACGGGTTCGAGTTGATGACCAGCTCGTAAATTTTGCTCAGGTTCAGGTCGTATTGCAGCTTCATTCTGTAAAAGCTCTTCCCAAAGCTCCAGTGCGAAAATCTGGTCGGCATTCCGTAAGCGCCGAACGTGTAAATAATATCCGCCGGGCATATCTCGTATCGCATCGGAAAAAAATCAAGGTTGAACCCCTTGGCTATCTCCGTGATCTCATCAATGGCTCGCTCCAGTTCTTTGCGTTCATCGCCTGTCATTGCATTTCTCCCTCCATTCGCCAAAAGCCTACTTTATGTATATGGGGCTGATGGGGAAAAGACGCCATGGTTCTTGTGAAAAACGGCATCTGCTGCAATTGGTCTGTCCGTCCGGCATCCTGTTCATTAAATTGCAATTGGGCACGGCGCAGCGTTGTGCGGTACAATGACAGTGGACATACGTGCACAGTTGAGATCGCAGAAGGAGTGAATTACGCATGAAGCTGTTTTTGCTTTTGGGCAGTGTGAGCGGCTTTCTTTCTGTCGCGCTTGGCGCATTTGGCGCCCACGCCCTGAAAGGGAAGCTGGACGAATATTCAATCGGCATTTTCCATACCGGAGTGACTTACCAGACCACTCACGCTTTGGCACTTGTGCTTGTCGCCCTGTTGCTCAAATGGTACCCGGACTCTTCGGGCCTTACCTGGGCTGGATGGTGCTTTGCCGCCGGAACGCTCATTTTCTCCGGCAGTCTCTACACGCTGGCGATGACCGGGATCAAGGTTCTTGGGGCCATTACACCAATAGGCGGCGTACTCTTCCTCATCGGCTGGGCGCTGCTTGCCATCCATGCCTGGAAAGTTGTCTCGTAAAAGATCCCTGGCTTCGCGCTGACGCCCAACTCTTGCTGGTTTGGGCGTTTTTCTTTTTTTCGGTAGAAAGTGCTGGCACGCGCTCTGCCTTGCCAACTCGGCGACACCCTCGCTGGACGTATGCCATATGCTGTAGGGCTGGCACTAACTGAACCGCGAAGGAGAGGAAATCATGACGAAATCCCCTTATGCGCGTCCCTCCTACTATTACAGCCTGCCTGACATGTACATGCAGATGGGATACTTTCCTTTCCCCACGCCGCCTCCCCCGGCGCATTTGAACCGGAACAGCCCTTACGCCCACCCGCTGGCCGATCCGTGCAAATCGTACATGGGGCAGACGGAAAAAATGGACGTTTCGGACGGCAAGCTCAGCTTTGCTTCGCTGGTTAACCCGCTGCGCTCCAGCGTTCTTTTATACGTAAACCAGTGGTTCCTCACCAATTTCTCTCCCGCGCCTCTGGAAGCCTACACCTGGTTTGGCAAAGCCGCCAGCATCAGCGGGGCGAAGACGTCGAGCCAGGTGACATCCGGCTACATCCAGCTCGCAGCCTGTCCTGCTGCCCAGGGGCAAATCATGTTTGGAGCAGAGGACGCTCACGACGAGCGGGATGGCGTTTTTGCGTCCACGCGGATCATTCTCCCTCTGACCTCGGCAGGAGCTGAGCCGCATGGACAGTGGGTAATCGCTCCGGGCATGGCTATGGTGCTGCGCGTCCCGAATGCAGGTGAAAAAACTTCCTTTTCTTTTGGCGTAAGCTGGTGGGAACAGCCCCTGTATGAAGGATGACCGTATTAAGGAAAAAGCCCGCTGCTTTTTCCCGTTACATACGCTCTGACAAGCAAGCAACGGTCCTTTTTGCCCAAACCAAAACAAAAAAGCGAAGGCGTATGCATTCTGCACCGTCTTCGCAATCGACTCCATTATTTTCACGCACGCAAGTTGAAAATCCAATTCCCGTCTGCTACAATGGAAATTGGTCTTTAGGTCGACTTTATTAATCCGTACATTATATCTCCAATATAATAGTACCACATTGGATTTCATTTGTCAAACCTTCAGATCAAAAAATGGGGAATGAAAAAGGAGCGGTACCATGAGCGCTACTGAACAAGACAGGCAAAACGAACAACAACGGGTTGAGGCAGTCGTCGCAGAAATCAGCAGGCGGATTGCGGAACTTACAGAACAGGCAAAAGTCGTAAGTGAAGATATTGTCGGAATCCGCAAGCATTTTTGGGACGATGTGACCGTCAACTTCGAGGATGCCACCGAGGCGATTGAAACTTACGTCAGCATCAAGCAGCAGGCTGAAGTATTGTCGGAGCGGGAGCGCAGCCACCGTCATGCCCAGCGTCAGTTGCGCACCATGCAGCGTTTGTTGCGCTCTCCCTATTTTGGCCGGATTGATTTTCGGGAAGAAACGGAGCCTCACTCCGAACGCATTTATTTAGGTATCGCCTCGCTGCTGGACAAAAGCGACGAGCAATTTCTCATCTACGACTGGCGCGCCCCGATTTCCAGCCTGTACTACGACTATTCGCCGGGCCCTGCCCAGTACGATACGCCGAGCGGAGTCGTCTTTGGCGAGATTACGTGCAAGCGGCAATACATCATCCGCGACGGAAAGCTGCTGCACATGTTCGATACGGGGGTGACAATTGGCGACGAGCTGCTACAGGAAGTGCTGGGCAAGCAAGCCGACTCGCAAATGCGCAGCATCGTCGCAACGATCCAGCGTGACCAGAACCGGATCATCCGCAACGAAAAAAGCCGCCTGCTGATCGTCTCCGGTGCGGCCGGCAGCGGCAAAACGTCTGCGGCGCTGCAGCGCGTCGCCTATTTGCTCTATCGCTACCGCAAGACGCTGACTGCGGAGCAGATCGTCCTGTTCTCCCCCAACTCGCTGTTCAACAGCTACATCTCGACGGTTTTGCCGGAGCTTGGCGAGGAAAACATGCAGCAGACGACTTTTCAGGAGTACGCCGAGCATCGGCTTGGCGACGTCTTTCGCCTGGAAAACCCGCTGGAGCAGATGGAGTACGTGCTGACAGCAAAAGACCAGCCTGAATACGAAGCACGTCTGGCTGCCATCCGCTTCAAATCGTCCGCGCTGTTTTTGCGGGCCATGGATCAGTACGCGAACCGGCTGATGCAGGCAGGAATTGTGTTTCGCCCGATTATGTTCCGCAACCGGACGCTCATTTCCGCTGCGCACATCCACGAGCTGTTTTATGCACTGGACACCTCCCTGCCGATCCCGAACCGGATGAGTCTGGTGGCGCGCACGTTGCTTGCAGAAGTAAAGCAACTGGAACAGCGTGAACGGACACAGCCGTGGGTTGAGGACGAAATGGAGTTGCTGGATAAAGACGAATATGCGGCCGCGTACCAGCAGTTGCGCCGCCAAAAGCAGTTTCGCGAAGATACGTTCGACGACTTTGGCCGCGAGCAGGAGCTGTTGGCAAAACGGATCGTCAAGCAGCATTTTCAGCCGATTCGCGACTTTATTGCCGCGCTGCAATTTATTGATGGAAAGGCTACTTATCTAAAGCTGTACGCCCAGCCCCAACTGCTCAGCCAGTTGCTGCCAGGCAAGCAGCACCTGATTCCGCAAGCGTGGCCCGCGATCTGCTCCATGACGCTGGCGCAAGTCGAACAGGCACAGCTTGCCCAGGAAGACATTCCGCCCTACCTGTACTTGCAGGAACGATTGGAAGGCAAGCAGACGAACAATCTCGTCCGCCACGTTTTCCTCGATGAAGCCCAGGACTACTCTGCCTTCCAGTTTGCCCTCATCAAAAACCTGTTTCCGCGCGCCAAAATGACCGTGCTCGGCGACTGGAACCAGGCGATCTACGCGCATGCGTCCCACAACGAAAGCTTTGCCACTGTCGCAACGCTGTTTGACCCGCAGGAGACGGAGACATTTGTCCTGACCAAAAGCTACCGCTCAACCTTGCCCATCGTGCAGTTTACACGGCAGCTGGTGGAAGGCGGCGAGCAAATCGAGCCTTTCAACCGTGCTGGACGGCTGCCTACTGTGACGAAGGTTCACAGCCACGACGATCTTGCCGACCGGATTGTGGAGCGCATCCAAAAGCTTTTGGCAAACGAACACAAGACGATTGCCGTCATTACGAAAACAGCCGCGGAAGCCGCCAAAGCCCATGAACGGCTGAACAGCCGCATGCCGCTCCAGTTGATTACGACCTCGACCCTCTCCTACGATACTGGCTGTCTCGTCATCCCGGCATACCTGGCAAAAGGAGTCGAGTTCGACGCGGTTATCATTTACGACGCGTCATTTGCAAGCTACCGCGAGGAAAGCGAGCGCAAGCTGTTTTACACAGCCTGCACACGGGCCATGCACGAGCTGCACCTGTACTACCTCCAGGAAAAAACACCTTTTCTCGCCGCTGTACCCGCCGATCGCTACGAGCATCTGGAGACGGAGCAGTAAATGCAAAAGACCTGGCAGCGACTGTTTCGCTTAGCCGGGTCTTGCTTTTGTCTGCTTGAGACCGACACAGATCGTAACCGCGAGCAAAATCAGGTCCAGCTCGTATCCACCGATAAACCCTTGCTTCCACTTCACTGTCACAATCGCTCCTGCCATGACCCCCGCAAGCCCCCAGGCTGCGTATTTCGCCCCGATGCCGAGCAAAAAGGCAAGTCCGCCGATCAGCTCAATCGCAAGCACCAGATAGGCGAGCCACCACGGCAGGCCGAGATCGCCAAACATTTGTGTGACCGCCCCCATCCCTTTTTGCAGCTTTGCCAGTCCGTGCAGCAAAAACAGCAAACCGGTAGCCATTCGCAGGACCGTGAACGCTTTTTCGTAGGCCATCGTCGTGTCCCCCCTCTCTTTTAACCATATGCCATCCGCCGGACAATCAGTCGCGGATGGCAGTACGGCGAGCGAGCAACTCGAAGCGGGTATGACGGCAGCGCGGGCAGCCTTTTCTTTTCAATCCTTCAATCGTCGCGATCTTTTCCGTAGCCCCGACCTTGCTGACTTGGGCGCATTTTTTGCAACGATACAAACGCTGCGAACGAACCTCTTCTCCGGTGTAAAGCGGTTTTGTGAAGGCGTGCTCCACGATTGGCGTCGTCTGTTCGGTGGTGGCAAGCACAATCATTTGCCCTTTTCCGCCCAGCATTTGCGCCCCTTCGTACTCGTTAAAATGGCTGATAACCTCGCGGACGGTCACACCCGCTTGCACGAACTGCTGTTGCATGCGCAGCGTAAAATCAGGAGACTTGTGCGCAAAGGACAGGAAAATCGGCAGTCCCTTGCGCTTTTTCAAGCCGCTGATCCCTCGCGACAAAAACAGCGACATCCCTTGCAGCGTATACGGCGGGTCAGTGAAAAAGCAATCGTATTGCTGATGCAGCTCCTTTGGCAGCGGCTTGCGCAAATCGGCACGATGGCAGCGGATCGGCAAGGCGTACTGCTTGGCGACGTCCGTAATGACTTGCAAAAAGCGCTCGTCAATGTCGACGACCTCGATTCGCCCGGAGACTGCTTTCTTCCCCGGAAACAGCCGTTTGAGCAGCAAGGCAAGCGAGACGCTGACCAAATCGTCGTCGCCCACACACAGTATGTTTTTGCCGATGAGCGCATGGCTGCGCAGGCAAAGAATCGCCCGGCGCAGACTCGTCTCTGCCGTACACTTCGCCTGGTCAAGCTGCACGTTGACTTGCGGGCGCCGCGACATAATTTGTTGCAGCTCCTGGTACAGCCCGGACAGCTCGATTTTCCAGGCGGCTTTATCTTGCATCAGTCTGTCGAACAGCTTCCGGTCCAGCCCACCGAAGCCCAGTACGTTTTCCGTGTAAGCCCGGCCGTCTTCGGTGCAAGTCAGGCCGTTTGTCGCTTGCAGCGCCCCGGCCCGGATCAGCTCTTTTTTGATCGCCGTCGCAACCGGAACGGGCAGCATGAGTTTTCTCGCCACTTCTTTGGTCGGCATTCCCGGCTGGAAATAACAATGGATAAGAAACTGTTCGATTACGCTTGGTCCTTCTTGCAGTTGTACGTTTTGATAAGTTTCGTCGATATAGTTATGCATGAGTAAACCTCTTCTCATAAGGGATGATTCCTCCCCTCTCCCACGCAAAAAAAGCAGAGAAGAACACAATGGTTCCCCTCTGCCTTGGCCTTTCCTGTACAAAAAAACCGCGCCAAAGAGCACGGTTCCGGCAGTCGATGAGATTGGGTAGGTGGATGACCGATGTTCTTAACCAATGGCGTTCTCCCTTTTTTTGGCAGCACAAAGAAAACCAGCAAATTCGTGGCTTTTTTGCTGCAAAAACAGAGGAGAACCTTATCCAATTCGCCTAGTTAAGAACACGCACCAACATCAACATTTCCCCTTTTGAAAAGAGTTATCTATTATGTTATCGCATGAAATGAAAAATGGCAATCCTAAGCCTTGTCCCTAACTGACGGCCTTCCTCCCCACACCGTCCTGCGCACACCGCTGTTCGTGCAGCCTGCGGCCCAGCCAGTAAAACACGACGCTAAACATGGCAATCGCGGCCATCAGCATGAACATCGGCGGCCCGCCGTAAGCCTGAAGCACTATCCCTCCTGCCCACGGCCCGAGAAAGCTGCCCAGCGTGCTGACGCTTTGTGCGCCGTAGTAGGTGCCTCGCATATGCGCCGGGCTGATCTGGTCGATCTGCGCGTACTCGGCAGGCACAATCAAGATTTCGCCCACCGTAAACACGATCATCGCTGCCACGAACCAGCCCCAGGTGGCAGAAAAAGCGAAGCCCAGCTCGCCGACTGCCATCAGCGCAGCTCCCCCGGCAATCCGCGAAAACAGGGAGTAGCGCTCGACCAGCCTTGTCAACGGCACCTGCAACAGCAGCACGGTAAAGCCGTTGGCGCTCATCATTACCCCGAACAACGCCACGCCTTCTGCTATATTTTCACGCAAATACTGGGACAGTGTAACAGACATTTGCCCGTGTACCGTAACCAGCAAAATTCCCCCCACGACAAACGCGAGCAGAACGACATCCCGTTTCAGCACGTTCCAGATTTGCGGCAAGCTCGCTTTTTCTGCGCTCTGATCGGCAGCTGCATAAGCGGACACCTGATACTTTTTGCAGGCGATCCAAAGCACGAGCGCAAACAACACCGTAGAACATGCCGCCAGCATAAATGCAAGTCCGCTGCCGGAAATCCCCAAAATCGCCCCCAGCATCGGGCCTATGGCTACCCCCAGGTTAATCGCCAAATAGCGATTGGAAAACACGCGAAACCGTTTTTCTTCCGGTGTCAAATCTGCCATCATCGCCTTCGACACAGTGCCGTAAAACGACGCAGCCAACCCAAGCAACAGGCTGACAAGCAGGAGCAAAAGCGGATGCACCAAAAAGACAAACCCCGCAAACGCTGCCGCCATCAACAGCATGGAGAGCACCATAAGCTTCTGCCGCCCGAACAAATCTGATAAAATCCCGCCCAGAAAACCGCCAAATGTCCCGGCCAATGGCCCGGCCCCAATAATCAGCCCGATGTAGGCAGGCGTGAGCGTCGTCGTTTCGCTGAGATAAATCGCTAAAAATGGAATGCTCATCATTTGCATCAGGTTGACAAATACCGTTTCCGCCATAAGCAAATGCACAATCGGATGATACGCCGCAAAAGCCTTTTTCCACTTGCCCATCTTTTGTTCTCCCTGCCTTCTTTTGCCCCACCCTAAGCGGATGAGTCTGGTTCCTTACTCACGATTGTGCAAAAACGAGCGCAACAAAACAGGCAGACGCTCGATAAACGATTCGCGCAAACTGTAGGAAGAGACGTTCGTGCTGCCTGCATAGTGCGCGCGGATCAGTCCTGCCCGGCGAAGCGCCGTCACGTGGTGATGGACGGTGCTCTTGGCAAGCGACACTTGCTGCTGCAACTCTCCCAGCGTGCAGTTTTTTTCAGCGAGACAGCGCAGAATGTGAAGCCGCTTTTCATCCGCCAGACACTGGGTGAGCGGCAACAGCTCCGCCAGCGGATGCGGCCGCGTCTGTCCGGCATCTCCCACCGGATACAAGCAAGTGGCCAGTCCACGGTAAAAGTCCAGCACCGCCGCAGGAGCGCAATGGTACTGCGGAATGAGCACCACCTCCCGCAAATCCGGCACCGGCTCGATCCACAGCCCGTTTGACGCATGGTCGACCAGCTCGACGGGAGACATGCTCTGCGCAAGCTCTGTCATGTCGGCGGCGCTCCGCTCCAGGCTATCCAGTATGGCTGGGGCAATCCTGGAAAAGTAATGCTCGTTCCACCGCGCCAAAAGCGACACGCTATGGTCGCGAAGCTCGCCGAGATTGAGCGGTATCGTATCCACCCACGGAGCCAGGCGCTCGTAGATTTCTCCCGGCGAAATGCTTTCCAGCCACCCGAGAAAGGCTTCTACCGAATGTTTCTGCGGGCTTTGCGCGACCAGAAGCACCAGCCTGTGCAGCACCTCCCAGCGCTCGTCGGCCAGTTCATCGGCAAAAGAGTCCGGAAGCATCTGCTTCGTTTCTTCCTTCCAGGCGTTGCCGAGCTGGAAATGCTTTCGTTCCTTCTCGTGAATGTATGCATACAGGCTGATGATGCATTCATAGACGACATTCCATTCGATTCTAATTGAATATGCATTTTTCATTCGATCACCTTCGAACACTTTTGTTTTTTTCCAGTGTACCACTTCCATTCCCTTTTGAAAAGAGCATGTTCGCGGATGCCAGTTTACGAACGGGGCTATTGAGAGCATGAAAAAACAGCCCGTCACCGAAGCGACAGGCTGCTTTTCTCATGCTTGATCTGTCATGCCTTTTTACGTCAGGCGCAGGAACTCGTCGATGTCTGCCACAGCCAGGTCGACTGCTTTTTGCCAAAACTCGACGGTCGTCATGTCTTCGCCCAGATGCTTTTTCGCCAAATCCTCGACCATCAGGCGGCCGGTGTCCTGCAAGAGCGCGTCGTATTTTGCCGCGAAGCTCTCGCCTTCTTCCAGTGCACGCGCGTACACGCTCAGGCTGAACAAATAGCCGAAAGTGTACGGGAAGTTGTAGAACGGATAGCTCGTAATGTAAAAATGCAGCTTGGACGCCCAGAAGTGCGGCTCGTACTCGGCGAGGGCGTCTTTGAAGGCCGTCTTTTGCGCCTCTTCCATGATGCGGTCGAGCTCGGCTGCGCTCACCAGACCTTTTTTGCGCTGCTCGTAGAAGTTTTTCTCGAACAAAAAGCGCGCGTGAATGTTCATGAAAAACGCAACGACGGATTGCAGCTTGTCTTCGAGCAGCACGAGACGCTCTTCGTCATTGGCCGCGTTCTTCACCGCAGCGTCGGCGAGAATCATCTCGGCAAACGTCGAGGCGGTTTCCGCTACGTTCATCGCGTAGTTTTGGGCGAGCGGCGGCAGATCCCACATCACCTGCTGGTGGTACGCGTGCCCCAGCTCGTGCGCGAGCGTGGAGACGTTGCTTGCGCTGCCCGCATACGTCATGAAGATGCGGGACTGCTTGCTCACAGGGAAGCTTGTGCAGAAGCCGCCCGGACGCTTTCCAGGGCGATCCTCTGCCTCGATCCAGCCTTCCGCAAACGCCTTTTGGGCAAACTGCGCCATGCGCGGATTGAAGCGGTTGAAATGCTCGACGATCATCGCAGCTGCCTCATCGTACGACACTTTTTTGTGCACGCTTCCAAGCGGAGCGGACACGTCAGACCAGCTCAGCTTGTCGATGCCGAGCAGCTTCGCCTTGCGCTCCAGGTAGGCGACGATCCGGTCTTTGCGATTGTCGATGGCCTGCCACATCGCTTCCAGCGTTTTTTCCTGCATCCGCCCGATGTCGAGCGGCTCGCGCAGCACGGAATCCCAGCCGCGGTGGCGGTACAGGGCGAGACGGAAGCCGCCCAGGTGGTTGAGCGCCTGTGCGCACAGCTCCGTTTCCTTGCCCCACGCTTCTTTCCATTTGGCAAAAACCTGGCTTCGAACGGCGCGATCCGGATGGCTCAGCAGGTTGGAAGCTTGCCCGACGGACAACTGCTTCGTCTCCCCGTCCAGCTCCACTTCGATTGTCATGCGGCCTACCACGGCGTTGTACAAATCTTGCCAGGCGTGGTACCCGTCTACAGCCAGGTCGCTCGCCAGCACTTCCTGCTCCGGCGGCAGCTTTTCCTGGGCGCGGCGGCGGCGTTCGTTCAGCACAAACGCGAGCGGCTGCAGCTCCCCGTCCTCAAGCAAGCTGTTCCATGCTGCTTCGTCGATGCGCAGCAGCTGTTCATCCCAGCGTGTCAGCACGGCGCCGAATGCAGCAGAGATCGTCTTCACCCGGCCGCCGAGCAGCTTGGCTTGTTCGTCCTTCACATTTTGCGCGGTCAGGCACGAAATGAACGCGCCCGCCTGTTTCATCCGCACCGCGATGCTTTGCACCTGAGAGACAACCTCCAAAAATGTGCCCTTTTCCTGCAAGGCGAGTGCGGCATCTTCCACGCGGGCTTTCAGTTGCGCAATATCCTTTTCCAGCTGCTCCAGAAAGGTCAAAAAGGCAGCCGATTCGCTTCCACCGGGGAAGAGTACATCCAAATCCCAACGCTGCGGCAATGCTTTCGTCATATGTATGCCTCCTCACAAACTACTGATAAAATAAATTCTATAGGATGCGAGTGATTCCTTCTAGTTTATGCAGTTCGTCCGCGTTGCTATTTATGAAAGGCAAACGTCTCTCCCTGCCGCTCGACAATGATCCGGTTTTTTTCCTCGCCCGCGGCTGCAAGCAAGCGCTGCAGCGGTTCATCCACCGGCTCGCGCGAGAGGACGAACGTGTTCCAGTGAATCGGCACCAGCCATTTGCCCCCGCTCTCCTTGAACATCTGCCACGCCTGCTCGGGCGTACAATGCGCAGCCTGGTAGGAATCGGGCTTGTAGGCTCCGATCGGCATGAACACCAGGTCAAATTGTCCAAACTTCTGCGGCAAGTGCTCCATCGACATGTAGGCGGTGTCGCCAGGGTACAAAATGCGCACGCCGTTTTTCTCGATGACGTAGCCGTTGTAGCCGTAGTCATGGTTCCACGGAAAACGGTTGCCCCAGTGTCTGACGGAAATTGCCGTGACCGTCACACCGTCTTCTGTGGTGATGGCTTGCCCCGGAGCAAGCTCCTTGCAGGAGGCAAACGGCATGCGGCGAAGCAGCTTTCCGGTATTGCTGGCAGTGATGACGTGCGTGGACGGATGAGCCAGCCGACGCAGTGTCGGCAGGTCGACGTGATCCATGTGGGCATGAGACAATAAAATCAGATCCACGCTGCCGATCTCGTCAGCATCAAGAGCGGGAGGCGTGAAGCGTCTCGGGCCAACATGCACGATTCCTGCGATGCGAAGTCCCAATTTTTCGCCCAATACCGGGTCAGTCAAGATTTTGGTTCCGTAAACATTCAACAGAATCGTAGAGTGGCCTATCCATGTAAACGTCACCTCATCATCCGACCAGTTCTCGGGCGCAGGCTTCGCCTCCAGCTCTTGAAACGGCGGCTTCGGAAGCCGTCCCATATGGTACCAGAAGCGGTACGCCACGTAGCCAATCAAACCTGTAATGAGCACTCCGAGCAGGGAGCCAAGCCAGATGAGGATCGTATTTTGCATCAGAGAACCCCTTTTTCCATAACGTGATTGTCTCATTATAGCAAAAAGTTCCAACAGCAACGCAAGGGAAAAACATGTCGAAAACGGTTGCTTTCCACAAGAAAGCCGCATCTTGCCATTACGCAAAACAGCACCTGCCTCCCGTCGTGGAAAGCAGGTGCTGGCAAAGCATATTGTGGTATACTGCTACTGCCGAATGGATCGTTGGAAAGGAGTGAACCCCATGATTTTGCACAAAGGCGAAACGCTGTTCCGACAAGGCGAGACAGGGCCGCTCTACCATCTGAAAAGCGGCATGCTCAAAATCAACCGGGTACACGCTGACGGGACGCTCACGCTGGTCAATGTCATCGTGCCAGGCGAGACGATCCCGCATCACTCGCTGCTCAGCCCGAATCCTTACTACGGAACAGCCGTTGCGCTCGTCACCTGTGAAGTCGAGGTGCTGTCGGCTGCCGACTGGTACCGGGAGCTGGAAGAAAACCACGAGAAATGCCGGGAGATCGCCCTGCAACTGCAAGGCAAGCTGCGCATGATGCAGCAGCGCATCGACCAGCTGTCCGAAGTCTCTCCGGCAGAAAGACTGCGCAAGCTGCAGCTCTGGTTCCAGTCGTTCGTTCCCGTCGCTTCCCTGTCCGAAGTGCTGACCCAGGATGAAATCGGCCAGTTCATCGGGCTGCGCCGGGAAACGGTCAACCGCTTGCTGCGCGCCCAGTCCGCCGCCCGCAAGTAAGCGCTCAGGGCTTTTTTCCCTGGCCTACTCCAATGTTCCGGCAGGGCCGAAAAACTCAAAGTGAATGTCCTGTGCAGGCACTCCCCATTCTTTCAGCGCACGGTTGATCGTTTTCATGAAAGGAACAGGGCCACAGAAATAGAAGCTGGCGTTTTTGTCGGCAATGAGGCTTTGCAGCCAAGGCAAATCGATGTAGCCCTCTTTGTGAAAGGCTTGCGCTGCCCGATCCTGCTCGGTTGGCTTTTCATAGCACCAGAACGCTTTTACTTGCGGATGCAGGGCAGCGAGTTCCTCCACACTGTCTCTCATCGCATGCACATTGCCGTTTCGTGCCGCGTGAATGAAAGTAACCGGACGATTTGGCGCTGTTTTCACCAGCGTTTTCAGCATGCTCATCATCGGTGTCAGGCCTACGCCGCCACTGATGAGCACGACAGGTCTGTCATCCTGCTGGTCCAGCGTGAAGTCGCCTGCTGGCGCGGACAGAAGCAACGTATCTCCTTCGTTGACATGCTCCCACAAGTAGACGGAGACTTTTCCGGCAGGCTTGTCGTCAATCGCATCCTCCCGTTTGACGGAAATGCGGTAGTACGGATTGCCCGGCGCGTCAGAGAGGCTGTATTGGCGAATGTGCGTATATTCTTCCCCCGGAATATCCATCTTGACGCTGATATACTGCCCCGGCTCGTAGCTTGCAATCTCTTTTCCATCCTTTGGCACCAGGTAAAAGGATGTGATGACGTCGCTTTCTTTCACTTTACGCTGCACGACAAACTCCCGGAAGTCTGCCCAACCGCCTGGCTGCCCCTCTGCCTTGTCGTACATTTCGGCTTCCACGCTGATAAACGCGTCTGCGATCACGCCATATGCTTCTGCCCAAGCCTGGATGATTTCGTCTGTCGCGGCATCCCCCAGCACTTCCTTGATCGCACCGAGCAAGTTTTCCCCGACAATCGGATAATGCTCCGGCTTGATCCCCAGGCTGCGGTGCTTGTGCCCGATCTGTTTTACAACCGGCAAAATATTTTCCAGATGGTCAATGTGCAGCGCAGCCGCATACACCGCATTGGCCAGCGCCGTTTGCTGCCTGCCTTGTTTTTGGTTAGCATGGTTGAAAACGTTCAACAACTCTGGATGGTTGGCGAACATCCGTTGATAAAAACGTTTTGTTATCGCTGTCCCGTGCACTTCCAGTACAGGCACGGTGGATTTGATAATGTCGATCGTTTTTTGGTTCAACATAGTGGCCCTCCTCGAAAATTCAACGTGTGATTTATGTCACTAGTGTACCGGAGCAAAGCTTTGACCCCCTGTGATTGTAATCACAGGAAAAAGAAACGATTTGTGACAACAAAAAAGACCATCCCTCGTCTTGGCCGGGATGATCTTTTTGCGGTTTCTATGAAAATGTTTGCGGCGCTTCCTCTATCCGTTTTTTCACGAACAGGGCGATGCCGTCTATGTCGTCTATGTGAAAGCAGGGCAGCTCCGCTTGCTTCTGCTCGCCCCAGCTCACCACTCCGACCAGGTTGGACACGGACTGGAGCAAGGCAGCGTCTTCCGGTCGCCGCAGCAGCACGAGCTTGGGATAACCCTCCCGCTTGAAACCTTCCACGAGAACGAGTTCCGCTCCGGCGGCTGCCAGACGATGTACGAGCACAGAGAGCTCTTGCGGACGCTGCTCGACAATCGCCGTCTTCGTCTGGGAGGTGATCGCCACGAGCGAAGCCCCTGCCTCGCGATAGCGCCACGTATCTTTTCCAGGCTGGTCCCATTCGAAATCGTGGCCGCCATCGTGCTTGATGACGCCCACCCGCACGCCTGCGCCCTCCAGCAGAGGGATGAGCTTCGTCAACAGCGTCGTCTTGCCGCTGTTGGCGTAACCGACGATTTGCAGTACACAAGGCTTTTTGCAAAGCTTCCATGGCTCCATTCGCTACCCTTCCTTCCTCCAGGTCGGGGCCGCATGCGTCAAAACCTCGACCAGCTCTCCTGCCTGCTTGCCGCTTCCGCCCGGCGGAATGACGATGAAGCATTCACTGTCCTTGAGCGTTCCGAGATTGCCCGCCTTTTCATTGAAATCGGGCATTGCCAAAAGCACGCCGTCTTGTTCCAAGAGCCTGCCGCGCAAATAGCGCGGGTACGGACACGGCTTTTCATAGGAGACAGCCAGTCTCGCCCGGATCATGCGCGGGACTGCCTCTGCCGCACCGGAAAGGCGCCGGATCGCCGTGCGGGCGAACAGCTCAAAGCCAAGGAAACAGGCTCCCGGATTTCCCGAAAGCGCCAAATAAGGCTTTCCTCCCACGAGCATGCTGGTCGTCGGACTGCCCGGTCGCATTGCTACCCGGTTGAACAAAAGCTCCACATCCGGCTCGTTCGTCAGGAGCGCGATCACATCGAAATCGCCCACGGACACGCCGCCGCTGGAGATGAGGAGATCGACCTGCTGCATGTATTCGCTGATTTTTTGCTTCGCCACGGCGAGTTCATCAGGCAGGCCGGAAAAGCAAACAGAGATGCCCCCCGCCTCGGCAATGAGCGCGGTCAGCATCACCGTATTGCTGTTGCGGATTTTTCCCGGAACGAGCGGCTCGTCAATGCCCAACAGCTCGCTGCCCGTCGCCAAAAGACCCACCCGCGGCCTGCGAAAAACATCGACCTGTGCATAGCCGAACGCGGCCAGACTGGCAATCGTCCCCGCGTTGATCCGCTCGCCAGCCTTGGCAATCACCGTTCCTTTGGCCATCTCCTCGCCGCGGCGGGAGACATTTTCCCCCGGACGCAGCGCCCGCTTGATCCAGACGGTTTCGGCGTGCTCGCCAGGGTTTTGCGTTTGCTCAAACATAATCACGGCATCGGCACCTTCCGGCAGCATCGCTCCGGTCATAATCCGCGCAGCGCAGCCTTCCGTTACTGCCCGGCTCGGCACCTGCCCCGCTGCTACTGTCTCGATTACCCGCAAGGCGAGCGGACTGGCAACAGAGGCTCCGACTGTATCTGCCGCCCTTAAGGCAAAGCCGTCCAGCGGCGAGCGATCAAAGTGCGGCAGATCATGCGTTGCGTACAAATCGCAAGCCAAAATTCGCCCGTACGCCTCCCCGATGTGCACCTGTTCTGTTTCCAGCGAAGGCAAAACTGACAGCCACTTGCCCAATGCTTCCTCTACCGAGACTGTTTGTCGCGCAAAACGCATGGTTTGTTCCTCCTCATCCTGACCGCCCGTCACGCCGCTTTTGGTCAGCCGACGCTTACTTCCAGATCTTCAATCGGTTTTTCCTTGTATTTCAAATCTTTATTGGCAGTGAAGGAATCCGCTTTTTCAATCTTGACGGCCGTATTGTATTCCGGGATACCCGCGAAGGTTTCGTACACGCCTTTTGGAATCAGCACGTTTCCTTCCGGCCAGTACACCTGGATGTTTCCTCTTTTCGTATCCGCAAACTTGGCGCGTCCCTGGAAAGTACCATAGCTATTATACACGACAATGCTCTCGCCTTCCGCAATGCGCAACTCCCGCGCGTCCTGCGGATTGATTAAAATATCGTAGCGATCTGCATTGTTGAACGGGTCCTTGTTGCTGTAGATCATCGAGTTGAACTGTTTGCCCCGGCGGGTTGTCACGTAAAAATGCCCTTCCGGCTTGTCAAGCTCCGGAATCTCAATCGGCAGCAGATTCGCCCGGCCGTCCGGCGTAGGACAGACCCCGTCCTCGCACAGCCAGGCCCCTCCCCATTGAAACACATCGCCGCGCTTTTTCAAATGCTGGATGCCGTCGTAGTTCGGATTCGCCTTGGCGATTTCCGCGCGAATTTCCTCGGCACTGGAAAAATGCATGAGATGCTTTTTCTCCGGATTCACGCGTGCAGCCAGGTCCACGTAAATCTGCCACTCGGCCCGCGCCTCAGCAATCCGTGGCCCCTCGATCTCGGCGCTAAAGTACACCATCCGCTCCGTACTGGTCGACGTGCCGCCGCCCGGCTGCTCGTAGCGCGTCATCGCCGGCAGGACGATGACCTCTTCCTTGGCATCGACGAGGGTAGACGTGTTGAAAATGATGTCCTGATGGACGCGCAGCTCGACATTCTCCAAACATTTTTCCATGAAGTCAGGATCAGGCATCGTCTCCAGGAAGTTGCCGCCGCTCGTGTAAAACAGCCGCGTCTTGCGCTCGTGTCCATCTGGCAGCAGGGCGTTTTCCAGCGAGATGCCGACAATATCGCCCTGCCATTTCGGGATCGGGAACTTCCACAGCTGTTCGATTCTCGTCCAGTTCTTTTCGTCAAAATCGCCGCCAGGCAAGCTGAACGGGTCCGCTCCCATCTCCCCGGAGCCTTGCACGCCGGAGTGGCCGCGAATCGGCATCACGCCGCAGTTCTTCCGGCCCAAAAAGCCGCGCAGGATCGCCAGGTTGGCTACAGAGGAAATGTTGTCCGTGCCAAAGCGGTGCTGGGTCAGCCCCATGCTCCAGACAAAGACACCCGACCTGGCATTGGCGAGCAAAAGCGCAAATTCCTTTAGCCGTTCCCTGCTCAAGCCGGACGATTGCTCGATTTTCTCCCACGGCAGAGCCATGACATGCCCGCGCAGCTCGTCAAAGCCGTTCGCATGCTCCCTGACAAACTCGTGATTGATCGCCGAGCCCGGATTGGCCTCTTCCATCTCAAACCAGTGCTTCATCACACCGTTCATGAAGGCGATGTCGCCGCCGATGTTGACCTGGTAAAAATCGTCCGCGAGCTTCGTACCGAACAAGGCGCTCTCCGGCACCGACGGAATCCAGTATTTTTCCATCGCCGGTTCCTTGTACGGGTTTATCAGGATGATCTTCGTTCCCGCTTTTTTGGCCGCGTACATGTACTTCGTGGAGACAGGCTGGTTGTTGGCCGGAACCGAGCCGAAGAAAACGAGCACATCCGTGCCGATCCAGTCCTTGTAGTTGCAGCTCGACGCCCCGATGCCAAGCGACCGCTTCAAGGCTGTCTTGCTCGGCGAGTGGCAAATGCGGGAGGCGTTGTCGATGTTGTTCGTCCCCAAAAAGCGGGCCATTTTTGCCGCCGTATAGTACACCTCGTTCGTAATTCCCCGCGCCGTCAGGAAAAAGGCGAGCTGCTTCGGACTGATCCCCTTGATTTTGTTCGCAATCCGGTCCAGCGCGTCATTCCAGCTGATTCGCGTAAATTTGTTCTCACCCGGCTTGCGCGACAGCGGGTATGGGATTCTGCCCAGCTTGCGCAGCTGTACGCTGGACATCTTTTTCAGAGCGCTTACATCTTCGAGCCATTTGTCTTCCATCGCCGGCATTGTATTGAGACGCAGCACGTTCAGGCGGGTCGTGCACAAATGCGGGCCTGTCAATGTCTGGTCGTACAAGCCGGATACACCGAGTGCGCAGCCGTCGCAAACACCCTGGGTCAAAATCCGATACGCATAGCCCAGATTGTCCCGGTTGTCATACACGACCTTCATCGTGTCGATGATGTGATGCGGCTTGATTTTGCCGAGTCCCATAGGCATCATGGAAGCCCACAAGGAAGGCTTCAGCGACGTATCCAATTTTACTGGTCCGCTATGTTTTGTCTTGCCCATCTGCTTTTTCGCTCCTCTCTTGTCATCCGTCCGCTAGACTAAAAAACCACCATGAAACCGTCCCTGATCCCCAAAGGAAGAGAGCGCGTTCACGGTGGTTGTCTCCGGCAGGTTCGCTACCTAGTCTCAACGTCGTGTTTGCTTGCGAGGTCCGCTTGTCTAACCGGTGAACAGGAACGCTGCTTCGCTTAGACTTACGGTTCGTTTTTCCACTTTTTCTCGATGTCCTGATCGAACACAAAGATGGACATCCCAAAATCACGTTCGATGTCAATGTCGACGAACAAGTCGACGAGTTTCGCCCCCAGAAACGCCTCCATCTCAACGGGCCGGTGTTTCCGGTACATCTCCTTGACCATTTCGGTTCTGGCAGCTCGCAGTGTCTGTCTTCCATCTTCCGAAGTGGCGATAAACTTTTCCACTGGCGAAAGATTGCCTTCCATTTCGCAGATCGCCCAGTTTTTGCAAAAGGTGGTGCTGATCTTGCTCGGTCCCTTTCCCATATGGCGCTTTCGGAAAGCTCTGACCAGGTTACTGAACTCTGCTTCGAACTTATTCATCGGCGTTACTCACCTTTACTCCACTCATTCTCTACTAAAACTTTACCATTGATTAACTAGCCAATTCAACAGACTTTTCTCTTTGTTTCGCTTCTTCCTTCAATTTTCTAATATCCACCCGGATTAAGAGGGAAATGATGAAGGCGACAATAAACATCGCGGCGAACACGCTCATCGTTCCTGTGTAGCTTTGCGTCGCCTCGCGTACCCACGCGGCAAAGATCGGCCCGGCCAGCCCTGCCGCCGCCCATGCGGTCAGGATGTAGCCGTGAATCGCCCCAAGCTGCCTTGTGCCAAACAGGTCGCCAATGTAGGCCGGAATCGACGCGAAGCCGCCCCCGTAGCAGGTCATGATAATGAACATCGCAATCATGAACAGCACCGGACTATTTATGTTCGGCAACAGGAAAAACAGCACCATCTGGATCGCGAAAAACGCCGTATACGTATTCGCCCGTCCGATGTAGTCAGACAGCGACGCCCAGCCGATCCGTCCCCCGCCGTTGAACAGGCCGTTTAGCCCCACCATCAAGGCAGCGGTCTGCACAGACATGCCGACCATTTCCTGCGCCATCGGGGAGGCGACAGAAATGACAGCGATCCCGCATGTCACGTTGATGAACAGCATCAGCCACAGCCAGTAAAAACGGCGCGTCTTGATCGCTTCGTTGGCAGTAAGCTGGCACAAGTCTTTTTTGATTTGCTTGTCGCCTGCTCCCTCGGCAGTCGAAAATCCTGCGGGAACCCAGTCTTTTGGCGGCGGAGACAAATATTGCGCAGATGCAAACATGACACCGAAATAAATGATGCCTAAAATGTAAAAGGTATTCGCGATTCCGACACTCTCAATCAGCGCGTTCATGATCGGGCTGGCAATCATCGAAGCGAAGCCAAAGCCCATGATCGCAAGTCCGGTCGCCAATCCGCGGCGATCCGGAAACCATTTCACAAGCGTGGACACCGGAGTAATATACCCGACACCAAGCCCGATTCCGCCCAGCACGCCGTAGCATATGTACAGCAGCGGCAGACTGGCAAGCTGGATGGCCAGCCCGGAACCGACGATCCCGACGCCGAAAAAGAGCGAGGCCAGCGTTCCGGCTTTTCGCGGCCCATGCTTCTCCACGTAATGTCCGAGAAAGGCGGCAGACAGCCCGAGAAACAAAATGGCGATACTGAAGGTGAACTGCACATCCGGCAGATCCCAGCCGAACTGCTGGGTAATCGGCTTCGTAAATACGCTCCACGCGTACACCGATCCAATCGAGATATGAATCCCGACCGCAGCCAGCGCAATCAGCCAACGGTTCTTCACTTGTTGCTCCATCATGTTCATCTCCTTTAAAATGGTTTTGTTCGGAATGCCGCCCAATCACTGGTGCGCCACTCCCAAAGCAAAAGAAAAACTGCCGATTTCATCGACACCCCCTGCTTGTTTCCGTCTGTCTATACGGAAACAAAGCAAAGGCATCAATGAAACACAGCAGTTAATCATCAGCAGGAACGCTACATCAGCATCAACAAGCACGTGCCCATCGTATTTAATTGGCGTTTTTCGAAAGCGAGAGATTCGGTGACAGGTTCGCTGTTCCGTGTCTTTTCGCTCTGTACGCACAATAAATTACTGAAAGTCGAAAATTTTATGACACTTTTTTCCTTACATAGTATACTACCATGTAAGCGCTCTCTCGACAACATTTTCTCTGTCAAAATCTGTTCACAACTGCTTGTCTATTCTCAAAGCACTACATAAGACAGGAGGTTCACATGTCAGAACTGAGCAAAACAACCCGTCGGCGCGTCTTGAAGGTTGCAGCAGACCAGCACAACTGGGAAGACGATGAGATCGTCACAGAGTACCCGCTCACGATTTTTCTCAATGACGAAGAGTTCGCGACCGTCGTCTGCACCCCGGCCGATCTGGATGAGATGGTGATCGGATTTCTCGCGGCGGAGGGAGCGATCCAGGGCTACGAAGAGATCAAGCAAATCACGATTGATGAAGCAAAAGGACTGGCCTATGTAGACCTGCACAAGCAGACAATCCTGTCCCAAAGCTTTTACTCCAAGCGCAGAATTACGTCCTGCTGCGGCAAAAGCAGGCAGTCTTTCTACTTTTTCAGCGATGCCCGCACAGCAAAACCAGCCAGCGGCACCATCTCCGCCACCTTTGCCCAATGCATCAAGCTCATGGACGAGCTGCAAGCCTCCTCCGTCATCCATCGGCAGACAGGCGGCGTTCACAACGCGGCTCTGTGCACCCCCGACCAGGTCCTCTTGCAATACTCGGATATTGGACGCCACAATGCACTGGACAAAATTTACGGGAAGTGCCTGCGGGATCACATTTCGACCACGGACAAAATTCTCGTATTCAGCGGACGCCTCTCGTCTGAGGTTTTGTTGAAAGCCGCCAAAATCGGCGCAGGCATTATCCTGTCCAAATCGGCTCCAACGGACCTTGCCCTGCAGCTGGCAGAGGAGCTGCAAATCACCGCTGTCGGATTCATCCGCGAAAACAAAATGAATGTATACACGCATCCGGAGCGGATTATTTTGCCCTAGATGCGCTTCAGCAAAAAACAGGACATGCCTACTGCTGTCCTGTTTTTCTTCGCTTTTCCTCGCGAATGGCCATATCGTACTCTTCCGGTGTGTTCACATTGAACAGCGCCCACGGGTCGAGCCAGCCGTCCGGCACCTCCAGGACGAACAGCTGGCGAATCGTATTCATCAGCCGCAGGTCGCCTTGTTCCAGCGCGTTTTCCCAGCGGGGTTGTGTACTTTTGCGATACAAGGCGCACAGCGGATGAATCCGCCCCTGTGCAGTAGGAATAACCGCGTCCCAGCCGTCTTTTCCGGCGGCGTAGGCAAGCAGGCTTGCCATCTGCGTCCGGTCCATAAACGGCAGGTCGCAGGAGAGCACGAGCAGCACGTCCTCCGCACATAGACGAAAAGCCGTTACGAGGCCGCTCACAGGTCCCGCAGACGGCACCAGGTCTGGCGTCACGCTCACACCGTCTTGTTCGGCAAGCTCAGCAGGAATGCGTTCAGGCTCGTTGGACACGATCAGGCAAGGCAGCCCCATAGCCAAAATTTCTTTTCCCATCTCCGTCAAAAAAGTGCCTTCGCGCCATGGTAGCTGGTCTTTCGGGACGCCCATCCGGCTGCTTTTTCCTCCAGCCAAAATGACCGCGTGTACGCTTGGCTGCATAAACATCTCCTGCCGTCCCTTCAATATTTTCATGCGAGAGTTGACAATAGTAATTATTAGTTTATAATAATTATAAACAAGAAATCATTTTAAAAAGGAGCGGTTATCATGATGGAAAACAACGTGTTTCAAGTATTGAATAAACAAGTGGCAAACTGGACGGTTCTGTACACAAAGCTGCACAACTTCCACTGGAATGTAAAAGGCCCGCACTTTTTCACCCTGCACGCAAAGTTCGAGGAGCTTTACAACGAAGCCGCGGCGCATATGGATGCTTTGGCCGAGCGCGTGCTGGCCATCGGCGGCAAGCCGACAGGTACGCTCAGCGCAGTTTTGCGCACAGCAAGCATCACGGAAGCAACCGGTAACGAAACAGCCGAACAAATGGTGGAAGCTATCGTCCGTGACTTCACGATTCTCGTCGACGAACTGAAGCTCGGGATCGAAGCTGCCGAGCAGGCAGGCGATGAAGCTACCGCAGACATGCTCCTGGAAATTCGCAGCGGTCTGGAAAAACACATTTGGATGCTCAACGCGTTCCTGCAATAACAGTCTGTCCGGCTCAATCAAATACAAAGGGGCGATCGTGCTTGCACGTCGCCTTTTTGTTGTGGAATCATGTGTCCTCCCCGGACGGGCAAGCCGTACTTTCTATGCCAGTGAAAAAACAAGTTTCCGTCCATCTTTTTCTACTTTTACCTGCGGCAAAAACTTCAATGATTTTTGTACGCCAATGTAAGGGCTGGCAAACTCGATGTCGTGCCTTTCCTTCAACACCAGGCAGAGATCGGCCAGGGTCATTGGAGACATGCTTTCTCGCAGGATGTTCTCAATGTAATTGGCCACTTCCTGATAATTGTGACGAATGTGGGTCTTCCTTACCTTGATCCGCTTGACCATGTCTTCCGGAAGCTCCTCCGTTGCCACCGCTACTTCTTCCGACTGCTGAATTACGTCCACGCCTACCTGGTCATCCATTTCCCGAATCCTGTTCAGAAGCTGCTTGATTTCTGCTCCGAGCTGCTTGTCCTGATCTACGTATTGTCGGCGCAGAGCCATTCGCTGCTCCAACGTGGCCTGCAGAGTCATCTGCAACGCTTTTCGCTCATTAAACATTTCGCTATGTATTCCCCTTTTCACAAAAAGTTAAATTTTGTGTAATTATAAATTCCATGATAATATAATTCGTCCCCCATGAAAACGGGAAATTTAGGCTCACAAACGATGGGCAGCCGCTTATCTTAGTGTTAGATGTTCAATCTCAAGCAACAAGGAAAGGATGCACGGGATGGACTATCATCTAACGATTGTTGGTCTTTTGGTAGGCTTTCTTGTCGGCCTCACCGGAGTAGGTGGCGCTGCCCTGCTGACCCCGATCCTGATCTTTTTGGGCATCCAGCCAACCGTTGCCGTAGGCACTGATCTGGCGTACAACGCCATCACGAAAATTTTCGGCACATGGCAGCATTGGCGGCAAAAAACCGTTCACTTTCCTATCGTGCTGTACTTTGCGCTGGGCAGCATTCCAAGCGCCATCGCAGCCGTCCATGTCATGAACTGGATTCAGCTTTACGTCGCTTCCGCCGATCAGATTTTCAAAAAGATACTTGGCTTCGCCTTGATCCTCATACCGCTCGCCATGCTGGTCAAAAGCTTGCTGAACCGCCGCAATCCCCAGCTCAATTCCTGGCAGCAAAAAACCGTCTCCCAAAAGCGCTTTGTGCTGATTGGCATCGGTGCCTTTCTCGGCTTTCTCGTCGGTCTGACCTCAATTGGCAGCGGCTCGCTGTTCGCAATCGCCCTGATGCACCTTTTTGCCATCTCGGGAAAAGAAGTAGTCGGTACCGACATCGCGCACGCCTTTTTCCTGACCACCGCCGCCGGACTCGCTCACATGAGCTTCGGTACAGTTGATTTGTCCATCGTCGTACAGCTACTGCTCGGCTCGATCCCCGGCGTGCTCATCGGCAGCAGGCTCTCCTGCAAAGTGCCGACCGTCTTTTTGCGCTGGGTAATTTCGATTGTGATTATGATTAGCGGGATGAAAATAATATGATGCTTCTTGCAGCTTGAAAAACGCTGTTGTATCGACGCAACAGCGTTTTTTATTTTTCCAAAAAGCGGAATATCATCCCGGATTCAGATAAACCAGTGGATACATCTCGTTGTTTTTCTTTAGATGTGACCAGACTTCATCGTTCTTCCAGCGTGTGCCCTGTTGCCAGCGGTGTGTTTGGCAATCGAAAGGTGCCGTATTTTACAGCAATCTTTTTTCATCAATATTCAATAAAAAGTAATTTTATTCATACATAGGTTTCACCGGGGGCATCTCTGGGTATGAATTGTTACGAGGGCCTGCCAATGGCTTCGTGACGGCTGACAAGTCCCCTCCATGTCTAACCCAGTAAAAGCTTGTGCTACTATTTTTCCATGCATCCATGATGTATACCAGCAAAAATGATTCTCAAAACTTATTTTCTATTAATTGGGGGGTACTACATGAAATGGACAATTAGAAAGAAAATTATCGGGGGATTTTTAACTGTCGCTCTCCTTCTGGTGATTGTGAGTGGATTTTCTTTTTACTCTCTCGATAGCGTAGACAACTCGTACACGGATCTGTTGGACAGAAGGGCGCAAATCGTCATCAACGTCAAGAGTATTCAGGTACATGCTACGCAGATGAACAGCAGTTTGAGAGACTACCTCCTTACACAAAGTGCAGAAGCCACGCAAAAAATGAACGATGCCAGCAAGCAATTATCTGAATTGGCATCCGCCACTCTAGCAATCTCCCTGACCCAGGAAACACAGGGGGCATTGAACAATATTCTGTCCTTAAACAAGCAACACGACGAGGTAAGAAATCGAATTTCCTCGATGAGCAAAGAGCAGGCCCTGGCGATTGCCAACACCACGTTGATTCCCCTTTCCAGGGACATTCTAGCAGTAGCGGACGAAATTAATGAGCGAGAGCAAAAACGATTGACGCAAGACTCGCAAGACATCACCATTCTGGTACAGGATGTAGTCAATACAGGGGTCATTATCAATGCTTTTGCCGTCATCCTGGCGCTTTTCATTGGCTATTTTGTTTCAAGGCTGATTGCGAGACCAATCGCATTACTCTCGGCCAACGCAGAAAAAATTGCTGCGCTAGACCTGACAGTTGAAGATATTCATGTAAAGAACAAAGATGAGATCGGGGAACTGGCCCTTTCCTTTAATGCGATGAAAACCAATTTGCGCAACCTGATCCATCATGTGGGAACCAATGCCGAACAGGTTGCCGCATCGGCAGAAGAGCTAACAGCAAGTGCTGAACAAACAAGCAGAGCCACAGAGCAAGTTGCTTCCATCATGCAGCAAGTAGCCTCAGGCTCCGAGCAACAAGCCTCCAGCGTCGACCAGAGTGCCCAGACTGTTAACGCGATGGCACAAGAAGTGGAAAACATTGCGTCCAACGCTCAGAAAGTATCCGATTCCGCTGTACAAGCATCTCAAATGGCGGCGGATGGAAGACAGTCGATCCAAAGCGCTAACCATCAGATGGGATCTATTCACACCAAAGTGAATGACCTGGCCGATGTCATCATAGAACTGGGCAATCGTTCCGATGAAATCGGGCAAATTGTTCAAGTGATTACCGACATTGCTTCGCAAACGAATTTGTTGGCGTTGAACGCAGCCATTGAAGCGGCACGGGCAGGTGAGCATGGCAGAGGATTTGCCGTCGTTGCAGAGGAAGTACGCAAACTGGCGGAACAATCGGCTGGGTCCGCCAATAAAATCAACGACTTGATTTCGCTGATCCGTGAACAGATGGAAAAAGCGCTCGTGTCCATGGATCAGGTGAAAGACGAAGTGAGCGAAGGTATGGTAGTAGGTGCCCAGGCAGGAACGTCCTTCGAGCACATCCAGCGTTCCGTGGATGACGTCGCTGTTCAGATTCAGGAGGTATCAGCCGGTGCGCAGCGAGTCGCAGCGTCTATGGAAGAAATCGTGCAATCTGTCACAGCCATACGGGAAGTCGCGAGAGAAACAGCCGCAGGAACCCAAAATGTTTCTGCAGCTACAGAAGAGCAATTGGCCTCTATGGAAGAAATCTCTTCGTCAGCCTTGGCGTTGTCTAAGATGTCTGAGGAACTTCAGAAGATCATTTCGAATTTTAAGGTTTAATCAAAGAGTCATGTATTCTTGCTGGGTTGATGGATAAATAGGATGGTATGAGGGGAGAAAGGTTCGACGGGGCTGTCTCGAAAGTCGCTATTTCGACTTCGAGACGCCCCTTTTGTCTGTCAGAAACGTTGATGTAATCAAGCTTTTACTTTTGAAACACGAATGGAACTGCGCTTTTTGGACATCCCCGTCGTTTTTTGCTGCTTCGAGGGCGGGCATGATGTGTTGGAAGAGTTGTTACGTGATGCCAGACGGCAAGTTTAACCACAATTCTAATCTTAGATTCTCCTTGAATCTCTATCTTTCTACCCATATCAACAATATACACTCCCTCCGAAATTCAAATTGTCCGTTCATACCGAAGGGGATATATTCGCTAAGGGTGGATCATTTTCATTCCGGCGACCCGGGTCAATTATATCTCGGCGGTGACACTACCCTCTAATTTTGGGGCTGACCCCATAATGTAAAACTAATTAAAACATCTTCTTTCGAGCAATACTATTCTGAGAAAATCCGATTTTCTTTGCGCCTGGTTCCCGTATGGGATTGTTTGGCTACTCTGCGCCGTCCGGGGTAAACTCGTTTTCCACCAGCGGACGTTTGCCTTCTCTCGTCCCTCGCTGCTCCTAGTAGACGATGTCTCCGTATGGTGTGTAGTAAGTGATGATCGGAGACGAATCGGGCAAGATTCTCTCGACATCCCCGGCCCCCTCATAGCGGGTCGCGCCCTAGTGGCGATAGGTTTCCGTTATTACTCATCCTAGCGTGTCTTATTTCATCTCCACCTGTACAACAAGCGGAAAATATAAAAATAACTACAGACGAGCGTTTACTCGTTAGGAGTTAAATTTAGCTATTTTCCGTCAATAATCAAATTTTCATCTCAGAAAACTTTCATGCAATCCCTCTTTTTCTATAAATATCATGATTATTTAACATGATTTTCTTCAAAAACCCCAATATTATTCAATATGCGTAAAAATATAATTGAAATAGGGACCGCTAGCACTCCATTGATAATATGGCTAAAAAAAATATTATTAACTAATGGGTAGACACAAAATGCATTTATTAACACTAGCGTTGCATTAATATAACCAGAACAAACACAATATTCAGTATTTTTATATTGAATATGGAAGACACAAAAAAATCCTTTACAATGGAATGGTCAGGTAGTTTCTGTCCAAATCCACTGAAAGGATTACATGTATGGACAAGAATACCTTATTTTCGTCATTTGGTAAATGGGTTTCGCCTATTTTTTCGAAACGTTTTTTTGAAGATTTGGCTTCTAGTGATCACGACAAGTACGTCAAAAAGCTGACGACCTCCGCCTATCTCCTGTTGTTTCTGCATGCTCACCTTCAGCAGCGAGAAGGATTACGGGCGATTGCAGATGACGCGTTAGGAAGGAAATTTCAACAAGAACTTGGCTTTACCTCGATCAGTCCTTCCCAACTTTCACGCAAGCATCAGCAGTCTCATTCCAACCTGTTACAACGTGTGTTCAGGGACTTGGTTCAACGGATTCGGCTATGCTCTCTTCCCCCAGCGATGAAACGTGATTTTCGCATCGTAGATGCGACCACGATCCCTTTGTGCCTCCATACATACAAGTGGGCGACCTTTCGTGAGACAAAAGCGGGAGTAAAACTTCACTTCCGGGTCGCATTTGCTTCTTCAGAAGACGTTTATCCGGAAAGGGTACAACTGACGCCAGCACGTGTTCATGACCGGACTCAACTCGATACGCTCGTAGACCATCCGGGTACAACGTATGTGTTTGATCGAGGATTTGTAGACTACGCCAAGTTTGACGCGTTCTGCGAACGCCGGATCTTCTTCGTTACGCGAGTAAAGAAGAAGGCAGCTATCCGGTATCTGTTTGATCGTCCGGTTTCCGAAGGGAGTTCCATCAAAAGAGATGGTTATGTACAAATGGGGACACAGCAAAAGCGAATGAAACATGTCCTTCGCCTCATAGAGACAACCGATTCACAGGGAAATCCCCTCCTGCTGATCACGAATCGATGGGAGTTATCTGCCGAAGAAATCAGCGAGATGTATCGGAGTCGCTGGGCCATTGAAATCTTCTTTAAATGGTTGAAGCAACACGTGAAAATCACTTCGTTTTACGGAAAAAGCCAAGAAGCGGTTCTGAACCAAGTGTTCATTGCCCTGATCGCCTTTTGCTTACTTCTCTTGGCCAAAATCTTCTCTGCTTGCCAAGAAAGCTTGTTGCAAATCTATCGGTGGTTACGTGTGATGCTCTGGGAGGATAGCCGAATCTGGTGGGAGCGATTAACCTCGAAACGAAGAAAGCCTGATCCATAAGCAGGAAGGAAACAGTTGTGTAGCATCTGGTTTAAGTGTATATAAATGCCAAATGGACGGAACTACCTTTGTGGGTCACTCCGTTCTTTAGCCATTTGGAAGTGGAATTTAGTTCAGAAAAATCAGTTTATTAATCCTGGCGAATTTTATGCAACGCTAGTGATTTATTAAAAGTGATACAATTGCATCAATAAAAAATGCAACAATTATAGTTATTTTTTGAGATTGCTTTTTAGGAGATAAATTGTGATTCCAATAAAACATTGCCCAAAATACTGTAATCAATTCTATTACATGTGGAAACAATATATTGATTGGGACAAGTCGCATTAATCTATAGTACAATACTTTTCACCCCTTAAGGAAAATGGAGAACTCTATGGCTCTCCATTTTCAATATACTACCAACCATTTCCATTTAACATATTCATCCGTTCGCTTACATTTGGTGCGGCATAATATCTGGGTATTAAACCTCTTTTTAGCAATTAAATACAAAGTGGTTGCTACGCCAACAACACTTCTTTTCCTTTCTCCCCCTAATACCGCGCCCGCCTAGACCTTAAGAGAATTGTCCAATTCAGTGCAGCCGATTTATCATCACTTGTCTTAGGTCCATAATTGCTATTTTTCAAAAATCCATTTTTCACCCAAAGTTCCTGACGCTGGTTGATGAATATCTACTGGGTTGTTAATTGCTCTGTACCACGCAATCATTTGTTTACCTTCTTTTACATAGGTAATCTTATATATGGTATTAGCTCCCCGACTATTACTATCAAAGGGACTTTCTTTTACATTTATTTTCTGATAGTCAACTAGATTACCTCCAATAGAAGTAATTTTATTTTTAATTTCGTCTGAGTGCTTGGAATTTACGATAACGGAAAAGGCTCCAAAAAGGATAAGAAAAACGACAACAAATATCGCTCCTAAAATTATTGTAATTTTGAGCCTTCTATTCTTAACCAAATTAATCAACACCTTTCTAACAAGCCTACTTTTTCCAAAAACCCAGCAAACCAGCCGCAATTAGTGCACCTGATTAATCCCTTTATCAGGTGACCAACATATAGTCATAAATATACTCACTCTCCCAAAAAATAGTGGGAAACATTATTTCCCCACCATAAGTTTATTACCATCCATTTCCACGGAACATATTCATCCATTCACTGTAGCTTGGCGAACCGTTATATTTTGGAATCAAACCACCTCTTTGACCTAAATTGAATGGCAAAGCAATTTCATATTTTCCTTCGATTTCAATGTTAGCATCAATCGGAATCAAAGTTACCTCTGCTGCTGCTCCGACCCCACCACCATACGATAATTCAATGTATTTGCCATCTGTTTTGAAGCCCCCTTCAGCAATAATACTTTTACCAAATCCTACACCAATGTTTCCTGTTATATTACTCATGTCATTGTTCAAATCCACTAGCGTTGCATAAAAATCGCCAGGATTAATAAACTGATTTTTCTGAACTGAATTCCACTTCCAAATGGCTAAAGAACGGAGTGACCCACAAAGGTAGTTCCGTCCATTTGGCATTTATATACACTTAAACCAGATGCTACACAACCGTTTCCTTCCTGCTTATGGATCAGGCTTTCTTCGTTTCGAGGTTAATCGCTCCCACCAGATTCGGCTATCCTCCCAGAGCATCACACGTAACCACCGATAGATTTGCAACAAGCTTTCTTGGCAAGCAGAGAAGATTTTGGCCAAGAGAAGTAAGCAAAAGGCGATCAGGGCAATGAACACTTGGTTCAGAACCGCTTCTTGGCTTTTTCCGTAAAACGAAGTGATTTTCACGTGTTGCTTCAACCATTTAAAGAAGATTTCAATGGCCCAGCGACTCCGATACATCTCGCTGATTTCTTCGGCAGATAACTCCCATCGATTCGTGATCAGCAGGAGGGGATTTCCCTGTGAATCGGTTGTCTCTATGAGGCGAAGGACATGTTTCATTCGCTTTTGCTGTGTCCCCATTTGTACATAACCATCTCTTTTGATGGAACTCCCTTCGGAAACCGGACGATCAAACAGATACCGGATAGCTGCCTTCTTCTTTACTCGCGTAACGAAGAAGATCCGGCGTTCGCAGAACGCGTCAAACTTGGCGTAGTCTACAAATCCTCGATCAAACACATACGTTGTACCCGGATGGTCTACGAGCGTATCGAGTTGAGTCCGGTCATGAACACGTGCTGGCGTCAGTTGTACCCTTTCCGGATAAACGTCTTCTGAAGAAGCAAATGCGACCCGGAAGTGAAGTTTTACTCCCGCTTTTGTCTCACGAAAGGTCGCCCACTTGTATGTATGGAGGCACAAAGGGATCGTGGTCGCATCTACGATGCGAAAATCACGTTTCATCGCTGGGGGAAGAGAGCATAGCCGAATCCGTTGAACCAAGTCCCTGAACACACGTTGTAACAGGTTGGAATGAGACTGCTGATGCTTGCGTGAAAGTTGGGAAGGACTGATCGAGGTAAAGCCAAGTTCTTGTTGAAATTTCCTTCCTAACGCGTCATCTGCAATCGCCCGTAATCCTTCTCGCTGCTGAAGGTGAGCATGCAGAAACAACAGGAGATAGGCGGAGGTCGTCAGCTTTTTGACGTACTTGTCGTGATCACTAGAAGCCAAATCTTCAAAAAAACGTTTCGAAAAAATAGGCGAAACCCATTTACCAAATGACGAAAATAAGGTATTCTTGTCCATACATGTAATCCTTTCAGTGGATTTGGACAGAAACTACCTGACCATTCCATTGTAAAGGATTTTTTTGTGTCTTCCATATTCAACATAAAAATACTGAATATTATGTTTGTTCTGGTTATATTAATGCAACGCTAGTGGTTCAAATCATTCGTCATCTTCACACCAGTAGTTACACCAACTGAAGTACCTATTTTTCCAGGAACATTACTCTTCGCCATAAACTGTAATTTGTTTCCGCTTAATTCAATTTCTAATCCTCCACCTGCAAAAAGTGACGCAGATGCCCCACCTTTTAAGTATAATGTGGCTGCTACACCAACAACGCTTCTTTGTCTTTCAGCCCAAGCATGCATGCTATCTTGATATTTTTTCCATTTTTGTTTTTCTGCTGCTGTTTTAGCTTTATCAATATTTCCCTGAGCCCACTTCCACTTCTGCTGTGCCTCTTTGATATTAGCCGCTGCTCCACCCGGATCGGTAGCTATATTTAGTTCTTTACCAAAACTATCTTTGATGTGGCCTGTTGGATCTACATATCTCAATGGATTATTCTCCACATACGTATACCGATTCAAACTCAACGGATTCTCCACCCGCCCCTTATACGTATCCTCCGAAACAAACCGCCCTACCTTCGGATCATAATACCGCGCCCGCAGATAGTAAAAGCCTGTCTGCTCCTCGTACATCTCGCCGCTGTACTGGTACGGGTTGGACATTGCCTCTGTCTTTGAAATGACGTTGCCCCAGGTGTCGTAGTCGTAGCGGTTCAGTTCCTGGCCGTTTGCGTCTGAGAGGGTGACCACATCGCCGTGGCTGTTGTAGTGGTAATATCCCTTTTTGCCAGCCGAAGCGTCCTGGCGGAACAGCAGCTCGTTGCCCCAGATGTTGCGTGCCTTCAGTTGGTTTGTCGCGTCCAGCTCTTCAATAACCTTGCCGCTTAAATAGACGTACTTGGTTTGCGCACCGTTTTCCGTTTTCGTTGCACGCAGACCGTCTCCGTAAAATACGTATACGTCGATGTCTCGCCTGTTGTTTCATTCAAAACGCCACGCAAGCGGTTGCGTTCGTCGAAGGGGTAGGCAACCATGTCAGTGTCTATTGGCAAGACGCTCTCAAAGGATATCCTGTTCCCACGGTGTCTTACTCATAATGATTCGTATCACTCGGCAGTGTTTCTTTTGTCAGACAGTCAATCTTGTCATAACTCAATGGCAAATATAGATCATTGCGGGTGATGGAGACCATTGTTTGTTTCTTTTCATTAGAAAAGCTAGTTTCGTTACGATCCGGAAAATAACCAACTGGTCTTGTGTTTGACACTCAGCCACCCCTTCCCTTGCAGACGAAGACATCCCGAATACACAAGAAAACCCCAGACGAGCGTTGATTACTCGTTTTGGGGTAAATAATTCATTTAAAGATATCTTTATTTTTTCTTTTAATCCTATTTATTATTTTGTCCATTTCTGTCACATCAAAAACCCCGTCATTTGTTCCTGCTAAAAAGTACAGCTTTAACCAATACGCATCATCCTCTATATAAGTCTTAATTACTTTCTCTATTACTTCTTTTGTGAGTTTTTTTACAATGATCTCTGGAGGTGCAGCAGGAATAAAGTCCATATTTTCCTTATCCATATACGAAATTAAATACTTGGGAGTCGTTACAGCTAAGGAAAAAGTAAATCCGTCTTTTGTTTCAATAAAAACATCAATATTATCGTTTTCAATATCCTCAATTTCATCAAAATATGGAGGATACTTTATCACATAATTCTCCAAATAACTATTCCCCTCCCGATTATTTACCATAAAGTTCTCTTAATACTTTAATAACATCATCTTGGTTTGCTTTATTTGATTTACCAACGATTTCGATTCCACTCTCCACGTTCTTAAAGTATACCCTTGCTCCATTTGCACCACGCATTTCATAAATTCCTCCAAATCCAAGCGATTTTGAGCCTTTACCTGGATTTGTATTCCCCCTCAGAAAACTCTTAACTAAATTGTCTGCCTCAGCTTGGACTCTTGGATCTTTCCCCATTTCCATAGCTGCCCTCACAAGCCGCTTATCATTTTTTATTACTGATGTCGCTGTCCTAACAATTTTAAGACTTCCTGCAAAAGCACCACCGAGAGGAGCGTATTGAACAGCATTTGCTGAATGAACGAATAAACCGAAGCCGTACGGGTCACTTTCAATTTTTTGAATTGTGATATCCCAAGCAAGCTGATTCACTATTTCTTCTGGTATCATGTAATCCGAGCTTTGCATAATGTCAGATTCGGAATAACCTGCTGCTCTCATTTTATCACGAAGTGCGTCCGCCTGATTAGCCCAATATTGTCTATGTTCTTCAGTAGTTGCTTTCTGGTATTGCCACTTCATTTCATTAATTGTCCAGTTAGCAGTAACATCCGTACTCCAATGCCCAGTCGGATCCCAATACCTCAACGGATTATTATGCACATACGTATATCTATTCAACGACAGCGGATTATCCACCGCACCCTTATACGTATCCTCCGAAGCAAACCGCCCTACCTTCGGATCATAATACCGCGCCCGCAGATAGTAAAAGCCTGTCTGCTCCTCGTACATCTCGCCGCTGTACTGGTACGGGTTGGACATCCCCTCTGTCTTTGAAATGACATTGCCCCAGGTGTCGTAGTCGTAACGGTTCAGTTCCTGGCCGTTTGCGTCTGAGATGGTGACCACATCACCGTGGCTGTTGTAGTGGTAATATCCCTTTTTGCCAGCCGAAGCGTCCTGGCGGAACAGCAGCTCGTTGCCCCAGATGTTGCGCGCCTTCAGTTGGTTTGTCGCGTCCAGCTCTTCAATAACCTTGCCGCTTAAATAGACATACTTGGTTTGCGCACCGTTTTCCGTTTTCGTTGCACGCAGACCGTCTCCGTAATACGTATACGTCGATGTCTCGCCTGTTGTTTCATTCAAAACGCCTCGCAAGCGGTTGCGTTTGTCGAAGGTGTAGGTAAAGCTGTCCGCGTCGGTTGGCAGGGTGCCGGTGAAAGCCGAGCGGTTGCCGCGGCCGTCATACGAATATTGATTCGTCGTGCCTGGAACAACTTCCTTGGTCAAACGGTCGATTTTGTCGTATTCGAACTTGCGGCTGACACCATTGCGCTGGATGGAAACCACATTGCCAAAAGAATACTGGTTGGCTTCTTGCCAGATGGCGGCTTGGTTCTTCTCGTGCACCACTGTCTCGACTTGTCCGAAGGAATCGGCTTTGCGCTTGTTTACGCGGCCGTTCGGATATGTCGTTTGCGTTTGCTCCCCGGTGTTGTCCATTGTGTACGCGTACTCGATTTTTCCCGTCAGTCCGCTATTGACTTCCACCATACGCCCGGCGGCATCATACCGATAGCTCACTGTGGTACCGTCCGGATACGTGAGCGAATCCAGGAGCTCGTCGCGATCCGTGTAGCCCAACTGGTACGTGCGGCCAAACACGGTCTGGCTTTTCAGGCGCTTGTGCGCATCGTAGCTGTACGTGATCTCACGGTAGTTGCTGGCTGTCGGGAGGATGTCCGCGCCGTTGCTGTTCGTTTCCTTTTGCACCAGCGAGGTGTTCGGGAAATATTCTTTGGTCTCCAGGTTCGTCACCGTGCCTGCTGCGTTGCGGGTCGTGATGCTCGCCAGTTCCCAAAACGGCGTATAGCGATACTCGTGGCGGTTGCCTGCCTTGTCGGTAAAGGTGTTCAACGTTCCGTTTGGATTGTAGGAAGACGACTCGGTCGCGCCGGAAGGGACGTCCTGCTCGCTCAGCTTCCAGGACAGGGCGTTGTAATGGTTTTTCGTCGTCAGCACCTGGTTTTCCGTGACCGTCACGAGATTGCCGAGTGTGTCGTATTCGTAGTGGTAGCGGTTTTGTTCGGGATCGCGCAGATCGGTGAGGTTGCCGTCGTTGGTGTAGCGATATTCCCAGGTGCGGCTTTTTCCGGTCTGGTCGGTCTCCGTTTTTTGAATTACCTGGTCAAAAGCGTTGCGAACGAACCTGGTGGTCAAGCTTTGGGCACCGATTCCGGTTCGTTGAACTTCTTTTTCCACCTGGCCGTAGCGGTCGTGGTATTGTACGGTTTGCAAGCCGTTCGGTCCCAATGTCAAGCGGGTGAGCGCAGGCGCGTAGTTGATTCCGTCACTGACTGCGTTCGCGGTCAGGTACACGGTGGTGCCGACCGGGTCTTTTTTCTGCCAGACGCTGCCGTCTGCATTATAGACGTACGTAGTCGCCCGATTGTTGTCCGCATACGGAGCGCTGGACAACAGGTGGTTGCCGTCCAGGGAATACGTGTTGTACAAAAGCGGGCGGACACTGCCGTCTGTGCCAATTTGCGCCTCGTACTCGACCTCCCCGTATGGCGTAAACTGAGTGACCTGTTTGCTGCCGTCCGGGAGGGTCATTGTGACTTTGCGCGCGGAGTCGTCGAAGGCGTACGTCGTCGTCCGTGTCTGTTGCTTGCTCGTCACGCTTTCTTTGGTCCGGCGGCCGAGCAGGTCGTACTCGTACAAGACGACGGTGTTGTCCGGATAGGCGCGCGCTGTCAGGCGGCCGAGTCCGTCGTAGACAAAGACGTGGTACAAGGTTTGCTTCTGCCCGGTCGCCACTTCGACCTGCAGGCTGATGTCAGACGGATACAGGCCGAGCGGATCGTAGCTCGTAATGTTTTGCGTTACGGTCTTGGCGTCGGGTCCGGTGCTCGTTTCCGTAACAGAAGTTAGCTGCTTTTTGTCGTTGTAGGTGTACGTGCGGTCGACCTGCACTACTTTGGTCCCTGTGCCGTCCGGGTACGAGTCGACGATTTTTTCTGTCGCCACCAGGCGGTTGCTTCCGTACGTGTACGTCTCGTGATGAAAATGGTTCGGGTTGTCCACGGCCGTTTTCTTCACGCTCGACGGGACACGCATCCCGGACAGATTGAGATATTCGAGCAGCGTGACGTTGCCTTTTGGATCGATTTCCTTCGTCACATCGCCGTACGCGTTGTAGCCGTATTGGGTGATTTGCGCGTAGCGGCCGAGCCTTGCGCGCACCTTGTCCAGTCGGTCTGAAGTCGGGGCAAGCAGAAACGCGTAAATGTCCGCGTCGGCGGTCAGGGACGCCGGACGGCCGAGGAAGTGGTACACGTAGGCTGGTTTGGTCGCCCGCTCTTCGTACAAATAGCTCGTGTAACTCGCTGGCGCGTACCGATACGTCTTGCCGTCTTCCGTCAAGGAAAGCGCGCCCTGGATCGTGTCTTGGTCGGCTCCGCTGCCGACATACGTTTTCACCGATTGCAGCACGAAGTTGCGGTCCTCGTTGGCACGGTACGTCTTGTCTTCACTTGGCAAGCCTTCCTGCACCATCCGCGATACGACGACCGAGCCATCCCTGGCCAGCGACTGATTCGCCAGGCGTCCCGATTTCGTCTTCGGCGACTTCCAGATTTCTTTCGTGATGTGCGGGTAGTATTTCGTGTACGAGTACCACTCGGTCGCAGGCTGGTCCGGATGCGGCGTTTTCGCAAAGCGGAAGTTGACAGCCGTGACCGGCAAATAGCTGGTGTACGTCAAGGCTTCCTTGTCGTGATAAATCCGGGTCACGCCCCGGTCGAGAAAGCCCGGTGCATCCGGCTGGTACAAGCTGTACGTATAGGTCATGGCCAAGCCTTCTACCGGATAGGTGACTTGTTTCAGCAGGTTGTAACGGACGGTCGCTTTTCGCGATTGGTCCAGGCTCGTGTACGCTGTTGATTCCAGCCCGCCGTCGTCAAAGTCGATGACGCCGTCAGGAGCCGGAAAGCTGTAGCCGGGATGCAGGTTGAACTCGGTTGTACCGTATGTCTGCGGATCGAGGTAAGTGTACTCGGCGATGACCTTGCTCTCTCCGCCCGTGACGCTATGTTCGATGACCCGGTCTTTGCTTCCCGTAACTCCTTTATCGTATTGCAGATGCTTGAGCAGCTTCGTCTTGCTGCTGTCCTGATATACCTTGAGATCAATGTCCCAGTTGCGTTCCAGGACAACCAGGCGGCCGACGCTGTCGGTAATCTCGATTGGCTGCCGATAATCTTCGGGAATGCGGTAGTGGATCGTATCGCCGTAAACGTTCGTCTTTTTGACCAGATAGGTCACGTACGCTTCGTCGTTGCGATAGTGGGTCTCCTCGCCGAAATCATACGTGTTGCCATCCACGGACAGGGTGACGATATGGTTGTCGCCAAACTCCCCGGAGCGACTGCGATACGAGGTCATGCCACCGTTTGGCTTATACGGCGTGTTCACCCATTCCCCTGTTATGGACGACGACTCCAGAATCGTCCCGTCTTCCAGCGTAAAAATGTACCGTTTGCCTTCACTGGTCGACCCGCACGTATATCTGGACCCATCTACGCGGAAACCGCACTTCGCGTCTTCCTTCCAGACTTCCCTGAAGCTGGGAAAATTGTAGCTCCAGCCCGTCGGCAACGGATTGAAGTCCCCTTGCAGCGGATACGTCTTGTTTTTGCCCGATGAAGAAAAGTAAATGTTTTCCGTCATCGCATCGAGCGACGAATAGCGGCGCTCGATCGTCAAATCCATGCCGTGCTTGCCTTCCAGGTGGACGTCGACTTCCCGCACGTTGGCCGACCGATACAGCTCGTCCACCGGATTGTCCGTGTCGGTGCGCTGGTATTTGTAGGTCAAGCCCTCCGTTTGGAACATGGCGTCGGGGATGCTTGTCGTCGCAGCCGCGGTTGGTGCCAGTCTGCCCGTCGCCTTTTCCTTGGCCGACAGAGCCTTATTGCTTGCCGCTGCCTGCTTGCCTTTTTCGTACAAGGCCACGACCTGCGGCACGTACGCTTCCAGTTGTTTTTTCTCGGCAGCGGACAGTCCGTCCATTTTCTGCTGGAACGTCTCGCCCTCCCACCGGTACTTGTCGACCTGCTCGTCATGAGACAAAAGCTGGTCGACCTGCGGATACACATACGCCGCAAGTTGCAGCAATTTTCTGTCACCTGTCTGGTACAACTGCCAGACGCTTTCTGCTGAAAGCGGCGTCCAGTCCAGCTTCATTACCTCTGCTTTGCTGTAGGTCGGTTTTTCATCCGGCCGCTGTTCCTTTTTACCCGCTCCCGCTTGCACGGCCGCCTGATAAGCGGAAAGCCATTTCTTGGTCGCGGCGCTTGCGTGCGAAGCGTCGGAAGCTTGCAGCTTCGCTGGCAGGCTCGCCTCTGCGAAAGCCATGTTCGGCATAAGCAGCGAGCCGCTCAGCACCACGCCTGCGATTTTCTTCATCCAGCGATTGTATCGCATCCTATCCCTCCTCTTATTGATGAATCAGCTTGCGCGTAAGATTTCCGTTGCCGTCATACGTAAACTCCGTCAATATTTTGCCGTTTTGCCTGATCTGCACAAGCTGGCCTTTTGTGTTGTAGACATATTCCACGCCCAAGTAACGGACAGCAAGCCGCGCATGCACCGCGCCGTTGTCTGCCGCTGACAAGGCGATGTAGTAATCCTCTCCCTTTTGCATGGAAAGACTCACCTTGGAAAAAGGCGGCTGATCGCCGTCGTCATTGACCGCCAAAAGCCGCGTGCCTGCGTAATCTTCATAGACGGCAAGCTGTGTATTGTTCGCCCCCTCCGCAGGATTGCCGCCGTAAAAGCTCGTAAAAATCTCGAAGCTGCCCGAAGAAGGCGGCGTAAACTTCACGATTTTTTTGCCGCCTGGCCCTAAATGGACATCTTGCGGCGCGTTCATGAACAAGCTTTCTGTGTCGGCAAATTCGATGGCAAAAGGACCCGCGATTACATCTGCATCCATCCCGGCCACCTTGGCTTTGGGAATCGTCACGAACACATTCTCCACGCTGTGCTTGTGCTCGTGAGCGAGCGCTTTTCCCGCGAATTGGATCGTCAGCCTGGAGTCGCTGTCCCTTGTTACCATCGGCGTCAGTCCGGGCGGCACGTTGCTGACAGATACTGCGCTTGCTGCATCCGCTGCAAGCATTCCGTTCGTGATCGTGATGGCCTGCTGCTCGGTGACGCTTCCGTCGTTGGCGGCGGATTCATGCAGGACAGACGCGGCAACGGCTGCCTTTGTATCCAGCGCTGCTGTCAGTCTGGCGTGAACGCCTTTTGTCTTGTCATAGGAGGTGACGTAGACAAAATACGTTACCCCTGCCTCAAGCGGAACGTTGATTTCGGAAAAGAGCGAGCCTGGCGTCGCTTCGTCGTTGAAATCCACGATTTGCTTCAACTGCTCATCGCGAGACAGGATCAGAAAGGTGTCGAACAGTGGCCCAAAACCGCCGTACGGACTTGTGTAAATCCGGTAGTTGCCTGTGATCGGAGCCGTGAAGCGATACGTTGGAATTTCTCCGGCAGGCAGGCTAATATCGACAGGCTGATTGAGTCCGAGCACCGTCGTCACTTCGCTGAGCGCGAGCGTGTATTCCGAAGTTTCGCTGTAGTGGCGATCCATGCTGAATACGGAAAAATAATACGTCTTGTGCGGCTCGACCTGGAACGTGATGATCTCGTCTTGCCCCAATGTCGACTTCATGCTCGTGCCAAGTACCTTGTTCGGTGCCTCGACGACAATCAGGTCGTAATTCACATCGTTGGGGACGGACAAAGTGACCGTGGCTTGTCCGGCTTGCGCTCCCGAATCGTAGCGATATACGTCGATGTCCTCTTTTCTGGAGAGCTTGGCGCTGTACAAATTTCCTCTCGTGATCGGATAAGCCGTATCGAAATCGTCATTCGGCTCGAACGGATCCAGAACGGCGCTCGCTGCGCGCAGACTCATTTGCTTCGCGCTGCTTTTGTCCGTTCTGGCGGCGGACAACTCTGGCAAAAGCTGCTCCCAGTAAGCGTCCGCCTTTTCGTTGTACGTGCGCAGCAAGTCAGCAAGCGGCGCTTTTTTCGCCAACAACTGCTGCTCCACTGCCGCTTGCTGCCTGGCCCGCTCTGCCGTGTTCGCTGCTGCCTCGATGTGATGCAGCTCCTTGGCCTGTCCGATCAGGGCGGACGCTTCCTCGCCCATTTGCTTTGCAAGCGTCACATGATTTTTGCGCGACGCGACCTCCTGGAAAAAGGCAAACGTCTGCGAAAGCTTCAACAACTCCTGGTCCATCTCGTAGATGTCAGCGAGCGGATCTTCTCCTGCTGTAACCGTCCGCCCAGGAAAGCAAGCAACGGCGAAAACGGCCAGCAGCAGCAGGAAAACAACCGTTTTTCCTCTCATGTACTCTCACCTCTTCCTTTTTTCGCTTCCATTCTTGTCTTCATGCATGGCCTGCTCTCGCAGCAAATCCAGATCGCTTCTGCGACAGCCCAGCGGCGCAAGGCACTTGTTCCAACAAAGCGTCCACCTCCTTTTGCACAAAACAGAACAAATGTTCCTGTTTTTGTTTGTATAAGCATCATAATGTACAACATTCTTGTATGTCAAACAAAAAATACAAAATTGACATACAAGCTTTCCTTTCTGCTTTTGATTTAGTACAATATAGTTGTACATCTGCAATGGAAGGACTGGCGCGCTCATGCTTTCTCAGCGGTTACGAACAGCTCGCAAGGCAAAAGGTCTGACCCAGGAAGAGCTGGCAGAACGTGTCCGCACGACCAAGGGAACGATCAGCAACTACGAAAACAATCACAGCACCCCTCCCAATGACATGCTGATGCAACTCGCTGACATTTTGGAGGTAACAACCGATTGGCTCCTGGGACGGACCGACGATGGGGCTGCCTATGTCGCTACCGCATCTGCGCAGGCTGACCACCGCTCGCTGGACGAGCTGTTGCAGGAGAAGATCGACGATCCGGATGACTACTACTTTTTGGATGGCTATCTGGAAGCTTCAGAGGAGGAAAAGAAAGAAATCCGCCGCTACTGGTACGACTTGAAAAGGCAGTGGAAAACGCGCCAGGTGCGCGAGACACGTCCACCTTCCTTGTTTGACATCACAGAAGAACTGAAAAAAAAATAACCCCTTCACGGGGGTATTCTTTTCGCGACAAAACAGAACGTATGTTCCAATGGTTTCCGGAGGTTCCTGATGCACTTCTCCCTTTTGCAAGAAATTGGCAAACCGCAAACATGGCTGGAGAGCCGCGTGTACCTCTTGCTTCGCCATCACGGCATAGAGTTGCCAGAGCAAATCAACCTGACGCAGCTTTGCGAAACGTACGGCATCGAGATCCGGTTCATCCACGGCAGAAGCCGCGCCCACGCACACCCTACCCAGCCGAACCGCTACATCATCGCCGTAGACGAGCGGCTGGACACCGCGACGCAGCGGGTAAAAATCGCCCATGAGCTGGGGCACCTGCTGCTGCACGAAGGGGTACAGCCACAATGCAGCGAATGGATGATCGACTGGCAGGAATCACAGGCGAACCACTTCGCCGAGCACCTCTTGATGCCGTACTACATGATGGGCTCCGTGCTGGCGGATTGCTCGCGCTACCAGGCACCCGCTCTGTTGGCGGCCCGCTTCCAGGTTCCGCTCGCGCTTGCCCGCACCCGTTTTGAACGGATTCTCAGCCGCCTGTACGCCAAAGGGTTTCCCGTCTACGATTAGCAGGACGCTCGATTTTTGACTGACCATCTTTTCGGAGGCGATTTTCTTGAAACGTATTTTCATAGCCGGCGACGCTTACAGCCGCGATTTTTTCGAGCTGCCCCTCGACCATGACGAGGAGCTGTCGCTCAGACCGTCGCTTGAGGTGGCAAGTTACCATGTGGCGCGCTTCGCCCTTATCATGCGTGACGACGGTTTGCGCGGCCTTGGGATCATGCCGGGCGATGCGCTGCTCATCTCCGACTTTTCCACAGAGCCGATTCACAACAGACCTGTTCTTATCAGGCAGGAAGGGCAGTTTCTCGTCCGGATCGCCGCGGACGTCAATCCGGTGGAATGCCTGTTTACGACGACGCGCGCAGAGGACGAGCCGCTGCTTTTGCCGTCCGAAAACATCCGCATCACCGGCGTCGTATCGGGCATCATCTCGCTAACGGGCCATGACATCGGTCAGTAGCCAGTCCTTGATCGCTGCCACGGTCTGCTGCCACTGCTCCTGCGGTGTGATGGCAGCAGGCTGGTCGCCCTCCTGCGGCCCGTAGCTGCCAAACTGCGCGTGATTGCCGCCTTCGATGGACATGTACACCGTCTTCGCAGGCAAAAATTGTTTGTTCTCTTCGTATTTTTTCCGGTCAATGACTCCATCGCGCGAGCCGAGCAGCGACAGTACGGGTACACCCGCTTCTTTCAAATTCCCGCGCTTGTCCGGATATGCTCCCAGCAAAATGACGCCTTCAATCCGGTCGGGCTGGCTGACCGCGTATCTGGCTGCCATCGTGCCGCCGAGAGAGTGCCCCCCGATGACAAACGACTGCTGCGGATACGCTTTTAACACCTGGTTGGCCCGCTCGACATCGGTGATCGCCAAATTCAGCGGCATCCGTGCAATAAATACCCGATAGCCGGAACCAGCCAGGGCGCGGGCAATTGGCGCATAGCTCTCCGCCTTGACCAGGGCACCCGGATACAAAATCAGACCGGGCTCACGCGTTTCCCCTCCTTCAAAAGCGATCCAGTCCCCCGTGTCGATCACCGTAATTCCTTCGCCTCCCTGCATCGCGTCTTTTGCCGCCTGACTGGGCTGATAAGGCCGCAAATACCAGATCGCTGTACAGGCTCCGACGAGCAAAAACAGCACCAGTACCCTCCACAATCGTTTCCGTTTCCGACTCATTTTGCCACCTCTCTTCCGTTCCCGCATTGCTTGCTTCTTATTATGTCTCAATCTTCCTTTCCATGTGCGTCCTTTGCCTTTTCCTGCTGAAAAACTCGTCCTCATGTACGAACGCCATTCGGTTTTCCAACCAAAACAAAAAGGCGCTGGTATCTTCCATAGCGCCTCGTATCCCCTCACTTTTTCTCCTTTTGCCGCTCCCGAAAACGGCGCACTTTCATCAGATTGCCGCACATTTTGTCATCGCACCAGCGGCGCACCCGGTTGCGGCTTTCATCGTAAAACACCCAACGGCAGTCCTCGTTGTCGCAAATCTTGACGCGTTGTACGTGCGCCGGAAGCAGCAGTTCGGCAAAGGAAGCCGCAATGCGGGCCATCACCAGCTCCCAGCCGCTTGCGGTGCTGACCATCTCCTGCTGATAGCCGCTCTCCTTGTCCGCAGTGATGACGCGAACGTAAAAAGGCGCCTTCGCGAGCGTCTGATTCAACTCCTCCAAATCCTCCTGGCGCAAAACTTCTCCACGCACAACCTGCTCCAGCAAGCCGCGCATATATTCGCGCATATGGAGCAGCGCCGCAGCACTCGCCTCATCAATCGGCAACGGAGCATGCAAATCGTACCTCCGCAAAAACCGCTCCAGCCATTCCTGCTTCGCCAGCCGATTTTCCCTGCGGCCAGAACCGCGCGAGTCACGCCAATCACTGTTTAAAAAATCAATGCACAGCCAGTCCACTTCACTCTTCCCCCATCTGTTCTTCTTCTCTTTTGCTTCTTGTATGAAAAACCAGCATATGGTATCTTAATTCTGTAACTATCATAACCATTTTTGTTGGTTACAAAGCATTTCTTTTTGCCATGCCATTATAACGCTTCACCAATCTGTTTAATAGACGAGGAGGAACCACATGAACCGGATGGAACTGCTTGCTCACTACTGGGAATGCACGTATGACAAGGAAGACTGGTTTCCGCCGCTCAAGGACGCCCTGGCCGGAGTAACGGCTGCGCAAGCAAGCTGGCGACCGGAAGGCGAGGCCGCCAACACGATTTGGGAAAATGTCAGCCACCTGCTTTACTACAAGGAACAGTTGCTGCATCGTCTGTCCGGCACGGAATTCATCCATACGGCCAAGACGAACGACGACACGTTCCGGCCTTCGGGAGGACCTGATGACGAAGCTGCCTGGCAAGCTACCTTGCAGCGCCTGGAAGCCGTCCATCAGCAGATTCAGGAAAAGCTCGCCGCGCTGTCAGAGGAACAGTTCGATCAGCCGCTTCCGAGCATCCCGGCCGGGCAAAGGGTGATGAGCATCATCCTCCATGACGCTTTTCACACAGGACAAATCGTGCAAATCCGCAAGCTGCAAGGCTCCTGGCCTGCGCGTCGGTCATTTGAATAGCCAAACTTTTACATTGATAAATCCTCACCAATCTTATATAGTTGATAAGTAAATCAATTCAATACATGTTATCCTCATCATTCACGGTGAGGATAGAGGTCGCGGCTTTTATGTCATCCTGTACGAGATTCAGAAGAGATCAATGACTCCAGGAAAGGGAAAAGTCGCCGAAGTTCATCGCGTATCTCTGTGCGCATGGGCTGGGGCTGTACCCGAAAGGGACAGAACTGTCACGTTTGCATGCCGGGCAAACGTGGTGTGCTATCTTCAGTGAAGGCTTGGTGGGGATTGGATTATACCGCCCTGTGCCGTTTTTTGGCTATTGGCGGTTTTTTCGTTTCCGACCGACCTTCTCAAAATTTCAGAAAGGTCGTGCAAGCATCGTATGTCACAGAATCAACTGCAACGTGGTTTGAAAGCCCGCCATTTGACGATGATCGCCATTGGCGGCTCCATCGGAACAGGACTGTTCCTGGCGAGTGGAGGCTCGATTCACGAAGCTGGACCAGGCGGAGCCTTGGTCGCCTACATCGCCATCAGTATCATGGTTTACTTTTTGATGACCAGCCTGGGGGAAATGGCAGCCTTCATGCCGGTATCCGGCTCCTTTTCCACCTACGCTACCAAATTCGTCGATCCGTCGCTCGGCTTCGCGCTGGGCTGGAATTACTGGTACAACTGGGCCATTACGATTGCCGTCGAGCTATCCGCCGCGGCGCTCATTATGAAATACTGGTTCCCGGATACTCCCGCCATTTTGTGGAGTGCCCTGTTCCTCGCCCTTATGTTTACTCTTAACTTGTTGTCTGTCAAAAGCTACGGCGAATCGGAATACTGGTTTGCCCTGATTAAAGTCGTGACGGTCATTGCCTTTATCGCGATCGGTGTGCTGATGATTTTTGGCATCATGGGCGGCGAAGCAGTCGGCTTCCAAAACTTCACCAAAGGCGATGCGCCATTCAACGGCGGCTTCATGGCCCTCCTGGGCGTGTTCATGATTGCCGGGTTCTCGTTCCAGGGAACCGAGCTTGTCGGTGTAGCTGCCGGGGAGAGCGAAGACCCTGGCCGCAACATCCCGAAAGCGATTCGCCAGATTTTTTGGCGCATCCTTCTCTTCTATATTTTCGCGATCCTGATTATCGGACTGCTCGTTCCGTATGACAACCCGAATCTCATCAGCGGCGATATTACCGATATTGCCATCAGTCCGTTTACAATTGTATTTGAAAAAGCCGGCTTTGCCTTTGCCGCTTCCGTCATGAACGCGGTCATCCTCACTTCTGTTCTGTCAGCAGGGAACTCGGGCATGTACGCTTCTACCCGCATGCTGTGGGTGTTGGCCAAAGAAGGCAAAGCACCCAAATGGTTTGCCAAAGTGACACGCAGCGGCGTACCCGTCAATGCCCTCATCATGACGGCTGCCATTGGCGCACTGGCGTTTTTGTCCTCGCTGTTCGGTGATGGTGAAGTGTACGTGTGGCTGTTGAACGCCTCCGGTATGTCCGGCTTCATCGCCTGGCTCGGAATCGCCATCAGCCATTATCGCTTCCGCAAAGCTTATTTGGCGCAAGGACGCGATCTGCGCGATTTGCCGTACCGGGCGAAGCTGTTCCCGTTCGGTCCGATCTTCGCTTTCATTATTTGCTGCATTGTCATTATCGGCCAGAACTACTCCGCGTTCCTGGGCGGAGAAATCGACTGGAACGGCGTTCTCGTCTCTTATATCGGACTTCCGCTGTTTTTGATCGTCTGGCTCGTTTACAAATATACGAAAAAAAGCAAGCTGGTGCCGCTGGACAAAGTCGATCTCAGCATGGATGAGTAAGATACAGCGTCTGCAGCCAGCACGCCAAAAGATTCCCTCAATCGCAGGGAATCTTTTTTTGTGTCGCAGACAGCGCTGAATGAAAGCAACACCGCAAAAGCCGAAGCATGGAAAAACGATCAGGTAAATCAACAGTACGAGTCGTTGCCTTTTGTCGTTCTCACATAGACGACCTTACCCGCGACCGCTACAGAAAAGAGGACAGCCCTGCGACTGTCCTCCTCTTGTTCTGTTTACCGCAATCGTCCCATCAAGCGCTCCATCCGTTCCAGCGCCTTTTTCAACTGCTCCATGGACGTTGCATACGAGCAGCGAATGTGTCCTTGTCCGCTCTCGCCGAACACGTCACCCGGTACGACCGCCACCTTTTCTTCCATCAGCAGCTTTTCGGCAAACTCGGCAGAGCTAAGTCCTGTGGCCGCCACGGAAGGGAATGCATAGAACGCTCCGTCCGGCTCGTGGCATGTAAGCCCGATCTGGCGGAAGCCGTCGACTACGTAGTTGCGGCGCTGGCGGTAGCTCTCGATCATCCGCTCCATATCGCCGCGCCCATGGCGCAAAGCTTCGAGCGCCGCCATCTGTGCCATCGTCGGCGCACACAGCATCGTGTACTGGTGAATTTTCAGCATGCCAGCCAGGAGGTCAGGCGTCGCACACACGTACCCGAGACGCCAGCCCGTCATGGCAAACGCCTTGGAAAAGCCGGAAATCAAAATCGTCCGCTCCTTCATCCCCGGCAGAGCCGCGATGCTGTCGTGCATGCGTCCGTAAGTCAGCTCCGCGTAAATTTCGTCGGAGATCACCAGGAGGTCGTGCTTTTCGATGATCGGCAAAAGCGTCTTCCATTCGTCTGCCGTCATCGTACCTCCTGTCGGGTTGTTCGGATAGCAGAAGATGATCGCTTTTGTGCGCTCGGAGATGTTTGCCGCAAGCTCCTCTGGCGTCAGCTTGAACTGGTTCTCCATCGTCGTTTTCAAAAACTTCGGCACTCCCCCTGCCAGACGAATCACAGGCTCGTAGGAGACGTAGCACGGCTCGACCACCAGCACCTCGTCGCCCGGATCGAGGATAGCGCGCAGCGCGATGTCAATCGCTTCGCTGGCTCCAACGGTCACGAGAATTTCCGTCTCGGGATGATAGCTGACCGAAAAGCGCTCTTCCAGATACTTTTGAATCTCCACGCGCAGCGGCAGCATCCCTGCGTTGGAGGTGTACGCAGTGTGCCCGCGCTCCAGAGAGGAAATCGAAGCCTCGCGCATGCGCCATGGCGTCACGAAATCCGGTTCCCCGACTCCCAAAGAGATGACCCCTTCCATCGACGCCGCCAGGTCGAAAAAGCGGCGAATGCCCGATGGCTTCAAGGATGCGACTGTAGAAGACAAACGATTTTTTTTGACTGTCAGTTGTGTACTCACGGCGTAACCACCATCCTGCGATCTTCGTCACGATCTTCCAGCTCAATGCCGTCGTGCTTGTAGCGTTTCAAAATAAAGTGCGTGGCTGTCGACACCACAGAGTCGAGCGTCGCCAGCTTTTGCGATACGAAGGTGGCGACCTCTTTCATCGTCTTTCCTTCGAGAATGATCGACAAATCGTAGCTGGCACCGGACATCAGGTAGACGGCCTTCACTTCCGGGAAGCGGCAAATGCGCTGGGCCACCTCATCAAAACCGACGTCGCGCTTGGGCGTCACCTTGACGTCGATCATGGCGTTGACGTACGGATGGTCTTCCACGCGCTCCCAGTTGACCAGCGCCGGGTATTTCACGATCACCTTCTCGGCTTCCAGTTCCGCAATCGCCTGCTCGATTACCTCAGTCGGCTCTGCCAGCATTTTGCCGATCTGCTCGGCGCTCATGCGGCTGTCTTCTTCCAACAGGTGCAACAGTTCCCTTTGCTTCAAGCGATCCATTCCCTACCACTCCATTCTTTTTCTTTTTGGCAAAAATCAAAAAGCCCCAGCAACCCGACTCATGATCTCATGAATCGGATTGCTGAGGCGAAGGTATCGCGGTACCACTCAGCTTTTTTGCCTTTCTCGCAAAAGGCAAACTCACGCAGTCTCCAAAGCGAAGACATGCACCCCGTAACGTGGGGAAAAGTCCGCTGCTTTCTACTGAAGGTTCAAAAGCAGAGCTCCAAGGTGGCTTTCAAAAAGAGTTCGCGGCCGCCCTCCCAGCAATCAGGCAGCTCTCTGGACGTCAAATCTCTTTTCTACTTTCCTTATCACAGCCATGTATCGTATGAGTGAATGTCTCAGATTATAAAAAGGTTTTCGGCCGTTGTCAACCGACAACTTATTGGGAGAAAGACCTTTTCGCCCTGCCAAAAGCAGGATCTCCCCTATCCCCAGCGTTTGAGTCTCTCAAATGTCTCTATTTTGCTGGAAAATTTTTGTATCGTCGTATTTACATTGTTAAAACGTTATCATACCATAAAATCAATGTAAACCGACTGCGCTATGCACTACAGAAAGAAGAGCAGGAGCGTGCGCTGCCTGCAAGCCACACGCACTGCCATGCTTTCCAAAAAGCACGACCACACTTATTTCAGGAGGTTGATTTCCATGAAAGCCTTGATCGTGATCGACTACACGAATGACTTTGTCGCGGCCGATGGAGCGCTGACCTGCAAGGAACCTGGCCAGGTTATCGAAGAGCGCATTGGCGAGCTGATCCGCGATTTTCTCGCAGAAGGCGATTTTGTCGTGATGGCCGTGGACGCCCACAAGGAGCAGGACCCGTACCACCCGGAAACCGGCCTGTACCCGCCGCACAACATCATCGGCACCGCTGGCCGCAACCTGTACGGCAGCATTCAGGACATTTATGAAGAATTTGAGGACACGATTTACTGGATGGACAAAACCCGCTACAGCGCCTTTCAGGGAACAGACCTCGCGCTGCAGCTGCGCTCGCGCGGCATCGAGGAAATTCACCTTGTCGGCGTCTGCACCGACATTTGCGTCCTGCATACAGCAATTGAAGGCTTTTACCAAGGGTTTCGCGTCGTCATTCACGAGGATGCCGTCGCCAGCTTCAATCCGGTCGGACACGAGTGGGCCTTGGGACATTTTCAAAACCAGTTGGGCATGCCTGTCGTGAAAAAATAAGCTCTGGAAGACACGACAAGTATAGAGCTGGACGCGCTGCCTCCGCCTGCCGACCTGGTCGCGGAAGACCCGCTGTTGCGCAAGGCATCAACATGGGCATCAGCTCGACGTACATCCGCGATGATATCCGCAAAGGGGCGATCCCAGCTTCCTGCTGCCGGGGTGCTTCAGAGCTTTTTGTGTGCGCTCTTATTCAAGCGCTTGCCGCGATGGGCATTACGCCAATTCCTTGCGCAAATAACGGTCAAAGTCATCGGTAGCCAACGGACGGCTGAACAAATAGCCCTGTCCGAGATCGCAGCCATTTTCCTGCAGGGCCGCCACCTGATCGTCCAGCTCGATGCCTTCTGCAATCACGTTCATGTTCAGGCTTTGCGCAATCGTCACGATCGCTTTGACAATCGCCTGACTTTCCTGGTTATAGTGAATATCCCGGATAAAGGACGCGTCAATCTTGATCGTGTCTACCGGCAAGCTTTTAATATAGCTGAACGAGCTGTAGCCTGTTCCAAAGTCGTCGATGGAAATGTGAATGCCGATGTCGCGAATTTGCTGCAAAACAGTCGTGGCTTCTTCCAGCTTCATAAAAATGCTCTCCGTAATTTCCAGCTCCAGCTTCTCCGCAGGCAGCCCGGTTTCCTGCAAAATATTTTTTATCATATCCACGAAGTCTTTCTGATAGATTTGCTTCCCGGACAGATTGACGGACACCTTCAGCGAGTAGCCCTGATCGTGCCACATTTTATTTTGCCGACACGCTTGGCGGAGAATCCATTCCCCCAGACTGAGAATCATTCCGGTGTCTTCGGCGATCGGAATGAACCGATTCGGCGAAATCACGCCAAGCTCCGGATGAACCCAGCGGACGAGCGCTTCCATCCCGGTCAGCGTCCCTGTCACGATGTCGATTTTGGGCTGGTAGTAAATTTGGAACTGCTCCTGCTCAATCGCCTTGCGCAACTCATTTTCCATCAGGATGCGCTCAAGCGACTTCGCCTCCATCGTCGGATCAAAAAATTCATACCCGTTTTTGCCGTGCGATTTGACCGTGTACAGTGCTGTGTCGGCCCGCTTGAGCAAATCCTCGGCATTATCGCCATCCTGCGGGAACAAAGCGATCCCGATGCTGCACGACACGTTGAAGGAATGCCCGTGAAACTCAAACGGCGCCTGCAGCGCATTCATGATCTGGTCGGCCAACACCGCCGCTTCCTCCCGATCGTTCAACTGGCTGAACAACACCGTAAATTCATCTCCGCCAAGCCTCGCCACGACATCGCCGGGTCTCAGACACTGCCGCAAACGGTTGGACACTTCCACCAGCAGCAAATCCCCCACATCATGGCCGAAAGAATCGTTGACGTCCTTGAAGCGGTCAAGATCGAGAAACAGTACGGCCAGATTGGACTGGAACCGCTTGGCATGCATGATTTCCCTGCTCAGATGCTGAACGTACATGCGCCGGTTCGGCAAGTCTGTCAGGGGGTCGTGATAAGCCAGATGGTGAATCAATTCCTCCGACTGTTTCCGATCCGTGATGTCGCGCGTGACGAGCAACAGCTTGCTCACGTTCCCCTCTTCATCCAGAATCGGGTTGATTTTGCTCTCCGTCCAGATCGTCTTCGCCTTGCGCGTCTGGAGACGACATTCCACCGTGTACTCTTTTCGCGTCGAATACGTATGCTGAATCGCATAGGCAAAAATGTCCCTGTCGCTCTCCACAATCCACTCGAACAGGTTGTGAAAGCGTTCATCCGGCATGTCGTGCCCGAACACAGCCTTGTGCGCCGGAGACAAGTACAAAAAATCTCCCTCGACATTAATCATGCTGATGATGTCTGACGTATTTTCCGCGATCAGCCGGTACAATTCCTCGCTCTTTCTGACTTCTTCCTCCATCTGCTTGCGCGCCGTAATGTCGTTGCGAATCGAAACGTACTGATAGATTTTCCCTTCTGCATTGACAAGGGGGACAATCGTCGTGTCCACCCAGTACAGACTGCCGTCTTTCGCCTGATTGCGGATTTCTCCCCGCCACACTTTTCCCGAGCCGATGCATTTCCACATTTGCTTGAAAAACGATTTGGGATGGTACCCGGAGTTAAGCAGGCGATGATCCTGCCCGAGCAGCTCGCTGCGTCTGTATTTGGATATTCGGCAAAATTGCTCGTTCGCCCGCAGGATGATTCCGCGGTGATCGGTAATGGCGAGAATCGTCGACTGGTCGAGCGCATACTTGACATCAGCCAGCTCCCGCAAGACGGCCTTTAACTCCCCGTCCTTTTCCTGCAGCAGTTCTTCCCACTCTTCTTGCGTCAAAACTTCCATCAGTTTGTTTCTCATCATCTATCACCCGTTTGCGCTCATGCGGCAGGCACGGCGCCGATAAATTTCAAAAATGTGCAGATCGTTCAAAAAAAATGACCCTCATGCCAAGGATCGCGTTATGTTACAACAAGTTTGCTTTATTTTACCATGTACGGCCCGTCTGTCAGAAGCGACAGTTTTGCAAACTTCTTGCGCGGTGGAACAAGTTCGCTGCCGGAAAAGCCAGGATCAAAGGCGCAAAAAAAAGAACCCGTGCAGGTGCCAGGTTCTTTTTCCATTGCCAGATTACCAAGTGAGCAACAGCCTGTCGTGCACATCTTCATTGACCATTTCTTCGCCGACTCTTTGCAGACGGTTTATCATGGAAATCCCGCAATTTATCACGATACTTCTCGCAAACAAGCCATCCGGCGGCTTCACACCGATGTCTTCGGATTTCGATTTTTTCTGGCCATTAATGGAGAGCATTACCTTTGCCCCTCTTTGCTTGCAGGCGTATATCGCTTCCCATAAGTCTTCGATCCTGAATGTTTGCGAACCGTACAAAATACTTTGGCTGTGCGTGTACGGCGGGTCACAATAAACCAGGTCGCCTTCGCCCGCCAATTCCATCACTTCTCGAAAATCTTTATGCAGGAACGTAACTTCTTTTACCAACTGGTGCCAAATCTCTACGCGCCTGGCAAACGCCTCTGGCGGAATCGGCTTGTGCGGCCCGATTGGTGTGCTCATATAGCCATCGCTTTTGCGAAAGCGGACGACACCCGAATAGCACGTCCTGGTCAATACGGCAAAGTCAAGGGCATTGAAAGTTCGATTAAACCGTTCCCTGATTTCCAAATACTTTTGTTCCCTGTTCGCGTTAAAATCTTTTATACAAGTCTCGTAATGACGGATCAATGTGTCCGGATCATTTTTGACATACTCAAAAATACCGATCAGAAAAGGAAGAATATCCCCGCCAATCGCTTGATTGTATCGGGGAAACAGGCTGTTTTGCTTTTCCGCTGCCAGCTTTCCCAATACGGCACCACTTCCGAGAAAAGGCTCTATGTACGTGTCAATTTTTTCAGGCATATAGGAAACGATCTCTTCTGCAAAACGGTGTTTATTCCCGACCCATTTCAGCAACTGCGGGACATCCGCTATTTTCGTTTCCAGCTTGGCCTGCACTTTTCGACTCATCATGAAAAACCTCCTGACAACCATGCCCCATTTTAGCATGAATGGAGAGAAAAAAGTATCCATGATGTCACTTATAGTCTGTAGACCAATAGTCTACATGATAGTACTTTTGTTTCAAATGGAAAAAGAAAGAAATGGATACAAAGTGGTTGATACCCGATGGAACATACAAAAATCAAACAACAATTTGGGGCAGTGATCCGCAAACTGCGCACGGAACAAAAATTGACGCAGGAAGAACTGGCTGGGCGCACCGGTTTACACCGCACCTACATCAGCGAGGTCGAACGCGGTGAAAGAAACGTGTCGCTGGAAAACATCGTGAAACTGGCAAACGCTTTGCGCACCCATGTCTCTTCCGTCTTTCTACTGATTGAAAAAGGGGAATAACACCATGAAACCTAATCCGCAGTTTCTCCATCGCGACTCTGCTTTCTGGGCGTATACGAAGCTCATCTCGGAAAAGCTCAACTACTCCAAAGGCGGAGAGATTAAAAAGTATTCGCCGACGGAAATGACCTCCAAGCTGCAGGAACTTGGGATTGTCATTGACCAGCCAATGCTGGACGACGTGAAAGCATACCTCGATTATCGGGCAGATGTGCTGAACGGAACGGTCAGGCAGTTTTTCATGGATGTACATACGGCGAGAGAAGCGTTTTACAAGCTGCGGGGGGAGCTCTATGACAAGAACGGCTATACGTGTGCCCTCCCGATTAACAAGCAAAAAGGCGAAAAAAGGACTACGCCTACTTTACAGGCATTGTCAATATGTTGACGGAACACACGCTTCGCACATATGCCAAACAGAACGGATTGCTGTATGGACGTGATGTCAAATTTGACGATAACCCGCTAAGCTTGTCCTACATCACAGACGAACTCGGCAGGCTGCAAGGCATTTTGTCCAGACGCTTTGACGGAGCCTACCCAAGTACGGAAAATCCGCTCGCAATCTGGGAAATAAAAGAATACTACTATACCACCACGTTTGGCAGCAGAATCGCGGACGGCGTGTATGAGACACAACTGGACGGCTTTGAGATCAACGCCATTTCGACAGAAACAAAAAAGAAAATCCGGCACATTTATTTCATTGATGACTACAACACCTGGTGGAATATGGGAAAATCTTATCTGTGCCGCATCATCGACATGCTGCACGTCGGTCACGTAGACGAAGTCATCTTCGGCAAGGAAGTTTTTGAGCGCTGGCCGATCGTGCTGCATGAACTGCTTAACGATCAGGAAGTATCCGTACAGAGCAGGTAGACTGGTTGCTAACTTCCTCTGCCAGCCTGGGCTTGTCCACACCGCTGCAACTGCCTGCTTGCAAAAACGCTATATCCGCTTCCGCCCCTTCGCCCGTCTGGACCGTTTTCTGCACATGGAACACCTGGAGCACTTGAGGCCCCCGATGTCCCATGTGTTCGTCTCGCTTCGCTCGGTGACGACATTCACGACGTTGCCGCTGTTGTCGCTCCCCGCACCGGAAAAGGTTTTGCTGACGCTCTTCGGCGAGTTGTTGGCCGTGTTGCCAAATTGGACGGTACCCGAATTGTTCACAATGTGTACGTTTCCCACAAAGGTCGGCAAACCTCTCCCTCCTTCCCGCGTTCGTCGTGGAATCCTTATACCGTATGTGCGGCAAGACGCGCCTGATTGTACGTTGGTTGAGTGTGCTGCAAAAAAAAGTCTCCCGGATGGCAGACGCCGCAGGGAAAGCGGCTATGGTGCAGCTCTACCCGCGATTCTCCTGGCTCATTTTATGGGCGGTGTGCTATTTTTATATGCTGAAAGCTAGTTTTTGAGTAAAATAAAAGCCTTGGAGAAATCGAACACAAAAAGGAGTTTGCCGCGAAGTGAAATCTATCTTTCGCCAATGGTTTTCTCGCAACAACAAGAGCGAGGAAGGGCCCAGATACAAACAACTGGATTCCGACCTCATCAAAGCCATCCGCTACGATCTGGAGGCCCAGCACCTGTACATCCAGTTTCACGACGGCCGCGAGTTTGTCTACTGCAAGGTCTCCCCTTACGCCTACAACGCCTTCCTGAATGCCGACTCGTTCACGGAGCATTTTCACTCGTTTATCAGCCAACGCTATTTGCACTACCAGGTCATGTAGCACAGTCACGGACCGGACATGCAAAAGCCCTCCGGTATCATCCAGAGGGCTACTTTGTTACTTCAGCGCACGCTGCAAAAAGGCTCGCGTCCGCTCGTATTTGGCATTTGTGAACAGCTCTTCCGGCGTTCCCGCCTCGACGAATTCTCCGTTATCCATAAACATAATCCGGTTCGCCACTTCTCTGGCAAAGCCCATCTCATGCGTGACAACCATCATCGTCATATGCTCGGAGGCAAGCTGCTTGATGACCTGGAGCACTTCACCCGTCAGTTCGGGATCGAGCGCAGACGTCGGTTCGTCGAACAGCAAAATGTCCGGTTTCATCATGAGCGCTCTGGCAATCGCCACACGCTGCTTTTGACCGCCTGACAGCTTGGCGGGATAGACATTCGCCTTGTCTGCCAGCCCGACCTTTTCCAACAGCTCTGCGCTCCGCGCGCGAATGACGTTTTCTGCTTCTCTCTTGACCACCTGCGGGGCGATCTCCAGATTTTCGCGCACAGTCAGATGCGGAAACAAATTAAAGTGTTGAAACACCATCCCCATCTTCGCCGTGATTTGCTTGATCTGCTGGCTGGAGCTGTACACGCCGTCCTTCACCAGATAGTCATCTGCGACACGGATGCTCCCGCCATTTACCTGCTCCAGATAGACCAGGCTGCGCAGCATCGTGCTTTTTCCTGAACCGGACGGGCCGATCACTGCGACCACATCGTTCTTGTTGATCTCAAAAGAGACATCCTTCAAGACTTCCAGCTCGCCAAACGATTTTTTCAGATTGCTTACTTGAATGATCGCCATTTCTCGCCAGTCCTTTATTCGAATTTGAATCTTTTTTCCAGCCATTTAAAGAGCAGAGTCAACAAGAGAGTCATCAGCAAGTAGATGACACCCGCGATAAAAAAGGGAACGATGGTAAAATCCCGGTTTACAGCCGTCTGCGCAAAATGCAAAAGCTCCGGCACAGCGACCGCATAGAGCAAGGCTGTGTCCTTTACCAGTGTGATCGCTTCGTTGGAAACAGCTGGAAGTGCTACGCGAAACATTTGCGGCAGGATGATCTTCGTCGTCGTCTGCCATTTGCTGAAGCCGAGCACCTGTGCCGCTTCGTACTGGCCTTTGTCGATGGACAACAGCCCGCCCCGGAAAATTTCCGCAAAGTAAGCCGCGTAGTTCAGCACAAAGCCCACGCAGGCAGCGACGAAGCGATCCATCACCAAATATTCGCCAATCACCGGCAACAGCGGGAGTCCGAAGCAAATAAACAGCAGCTGCAAAAGCAGCGGTGTCCCACGCATCACGTACACGTACGTGTGTGCCAGCCACGCCAGCGGCTTCACGCTGCTTCTCGCCATTAAAGTAATGAGAAAGCCCAATGGGATCGACAGCACAATGGCGATCAAAAACAGCAGGATCGTCATCTGCGCTCCTTCCAGCATCGGCTTTGTAATCGAAAGAATGTAGTCTGCGCTCATATGTTCATGCTCCTGTTTGGATCAGGCAGGCTTTGGCTTTCCCGGCAGAGCCTGCCCTTTGTTTTTCGTCGTGACATAAGCGTGGCTTCGCCCGTTTCCCTGGCGAAGCCATCGTTTCTTTCCATTATTTCAACACGCGATCCTCGCCAAACCATTTTTCCGAGATTTTCGCGGCGGTTCCATCCTGATTCAGAGCGTCCAGCGCCTTTTGCAGCTCGTTCAGCAGTGCTTCGTTGCCTTTTTTGACCCCTACGCCGTACTCTTCAGGCGCCAACGACTCGTCCAAAAATTTGAACGCTCCCGGCTCCTTGGTCATGTAGTAATCGGCGACTACCTGGTCGATCACCACGGCATCGATACGGCCGATTTTCAAGTCGGAAAGCGCCAGTACGTTGTCCGGGAACTCTGTAATTGATTTGACCTGGTTTTTCAGTTCGCTTGCATTCAGGGCATCAGCGGCCGAGGACAGCTTTTGCAGCCCGACAACCTTGCCAGTCAAGTCAGCGAGCTTCGTGATCTCGGAATTCGCCAGCGTGACCACGACCTGCGCGTTTTTCAGATACGGCTTCGTGAACAGCACTTTTTCCTTTCGCTCATCCGTGATGGTGTATCCGTTCCAGATCAGGTCGATCCGGCCGCTGTTCAATTCAGACTCTTTGGAACCCCAGTCGATTGGCTGAAACACAACCTGCTTGCCCATCTTTTCGCCAGCAGCGCGGGCGTAGTCAATGTCAAAGCCGACCAGCTCGTTCTTCTCATCCCGGAAGCCCATCGGCGCAAACTTGTCGTCGATCCCGATCACCAATTGATTGTCGTCAGCAACTGTTTTTTCGCTGGAGCAGCCAACTGCCAAGGAAAGGACAGCTCCGAAAAGCAATGACAACAAGGCAAATTTTTTCATGATAATTCTCCCCCTGTTTCGCTACATCTCTATTTATTTCATTCTGATAAAGTGGTAATACGTTAACAAGTTATCATGATAGCACATCATGAAAAAAGAGTCGAGACTTTAGCAAAGAAAAGCAAACAGGAAAAGCATTCCGAAACAAAAAAACGCCGGAAATCCCCAGCGTTGCGCCTGTTGGCGCGAGACAAGCTTCTGATTTCATCCAGATCCGGCTTCCCACTCTCCCCTTTTACAATAGCGGGAAAAGGTAGCGCAAGATCATGATCGAAACCATCCCGACGACAACCGTACCGAGCAAACTGCGGGTGATGATCGCCACGAGAAACGTCGGAATCGCTGCCAACAACTCTACATTAGCCAGAAGCGACAGCTTTCCCTCCTGCAAAAACAGCTCCTGCCCGACCAGTGCCGCCATCACCGCAATCGGCACATAATGCAGCCAGCGAACTCCCCACTCGGGCAGCTCCATGCGCGACAGCACCATCAAGGGCAGCACCCGCGGCAAAAACGTGACCAGCGCACTGCCTAAAATAATGAGAAAAACATCCCATCTCACTTCCATCTCTCGATCACCATCCCGATTGTCGATGCGCAAAGCGTAGCCACGATGACGCCAAGGTTGCCCGGATACAGGACAGACACCCCGACCGCGATGACGACTGCGCTGATTGCGACGACGATGTCCAGCCTGATTTGCTTGCGGCTCAACATCGCCAGCACCAATAAGCCGATAAACATCGCCGGCAGGGCAAAATCAAATCCTAGCTGCTCGGGATTGGCAATCCACTGTCCAAAATAGGCCCCCGCCAAATTGGCCGCGATCCAGTTGAGGTACGCCGTTATGTTCAAGCCGTGCATCCATTTTTCGTCGATCTGCTTGCGCTTTGCCGCCTCGTTGATCGCCACCCCGAACGTCTCGTCCGTCAAAAGTGAGCCGACGAGCATGTTCCGAAACGCCGACAGATGACGGAAGTAGGGGGACAGAGCCGCGCTTAGCAAAATATGGCGCAAATTCACAAACAAAATCGTAATGATGATACCCGTCGCAGAGCTTCCGGCGGCAATCATCCCTGCCGCGATAAACTGCGCGGAGCCTGCGTACAGCAAAATGCTCATCAAGGCAATTTCCATGATGCTAAGCCCAGCGGTCTTTTCCAGCACGCCTGCCGCAAACCCGATGCTTAAATAGCCGAGCAGGGTAGGAATACAATCCTTGACCCCCTGCAAAAAGCTCCCCTGTTCACCTGCGCTCGCCAATGCTTCCACTTGCACCTGTTCTCGCCCCACTGTTCTCCCTCTCCCTCTTCTTTCACTCCGGCTGGTTTGGCTTGAATCTTTTCCCTGTGACCACATGATATAGGTCCGGCTTGTTGCGCCAGAGAGACTCCACCTTATCCGGCCCAAGCCCCTTCGTCACTGCCGCAAACATAATATCGTGGCGAATGTACTCGACGGCGACCAGAACGAGTGCCGGGTCCTTCGTTTTGACCGCCCAGGAAACCGTGTTTGGCGCAAAATTGGCAATCAGCACTTCCTCCAGATCCCGCGCGACAATCGTGAGATGCCCGCCCATGCGCTCCTTGGCAACATCAGGCGCCATATAATCATGATGATACGTCGTCCCGATCCGCGTCTCTTGCGGGCCAAACAGAACGGAAAAGACGGCAATTCCTTCTTCCGTACGCTTTTCCACTGCTTCCTGGACAAATGGCACCTGGGGCTCCCAGATCGACAGCCACACTTCCTTGCCAGCCTGCTCGATCATTTGCCTCATTTCCATGAGCACCCGCTCGTCGCCGCTGATACGCTGAATGACGTCGATCTCTTGCTCTGACTCCAGCGCCGACAAGTTTTTCTCCAGGTAGTCGAAGGACGCTTCAAACTGTCCACGCAACCGGCGAACCAGCTCCCTGGCTGGCAGCGGCGCATACGTGACCGGCTCGGAAGGCACGATGTACACAGCCCCCTTGTCAACAAGCTTGCCGACGACCTCGTAAATCATCGAGCGCGGCACGCCGGAGCGCTTGCTGATTTCGTATCCTGTGATCGGAGAGTGCTTGAGCAGGCTGATGTATGCCTTGCACTCGTACTGGGAAAATCCAAGCTTTTGCAGTTCCTTGTAAATGTCTTCCATGCCGACTCCTTTTATAGTAGTTAGTGTTATACTCACTATAAATTCAGAATCGTTTCTTTGTCAATGTGTTCCTTTCCGATCCAGTAAAAAAAAGCCCTCCGTGTTGGGGGCTTTTGGGACGGTAAACATCCTAGACAAGATCGCGCACTTTTATAAAAGAAACGTTCCTTACATTGACGACGACATCATCGTATTGCAGCCATCCATCTTTTTGGTTGGCGACCATTTGAATGATTTCTTCCGGTTCGGTCGTCTCGATTTTGACCATCTCGCCTCCCGAAAAGTGAAATTCGATCGTTTTGACCTCTCTCATTTTGCATCCCTCCTGTTTTTCTAGTTATCGGATGGATGAAAAACTTTTGTTACGCACGAGCCAGCCATTTTGACGATTCGCGAAAAAGTCCTGGCACAACCCGCCTATGTTCCTATCGATCCACTTTTTTTTCGCTCGTTTTTCTCTATCAAAACTACCAATTCTGAGCCGTTTACTTACTAATAAATTGGTCATTTTACCCTACCAAAACTTGACAAACTTGCTTCAATTGGATTATATTTTACACAATTCGACACTTCTATACATAATTCGCAAACAGATGAAAAAGGCAAAGTCATCGAAAGGTGGCGACGCAAAACCACGGGTCTAAAGTCTTTTGACCATGACGGCCGGGTTGCCATCCATCATAAACATAGTCATTGGATGATGGCGACTTTGTGCTGTTCCCGTATGTGGAATGGCTTTTTTAAATCCCCAAAGAGGAGAGAGGAGGAGCTCATATACCCATCAACAGTAGACTTGTACATCCAAAAACAATAGAGAGAGAAAAATGGAGTGGAGTATAATGTACAAACTAGTTGATACAGCAGAGTCCTTGGCACTTTTCCACGAAATCAAAGAAAGCGTCTGGACCTCCATGGGTTTTGAAATGGAATACGCAAAAGACGGTTCCGATGTCTATCTTTTGATGTCCGATGGAGACGAGCCAGGGGGAACATTCGAATTCACGCCACACGAAAAATCTTCCGACTATCTGAAAAATTTGTTTCAGGACGTCTTGACAAGCGAAATGAAGGTCGTCGAAGTGGACAGTTTTGCTGTCTTGCCCAAGTTCCGCGGAAAACTCGGACGCTGGGGAATAGCTCTCATGATGGATTATGCTGAAAAACACGGTTATACGCATGCAGTCGGTTTGTCGGATCCGGCTTTTTTCCAGTTAATTAACAACAAGTACAATGTCAGAGCGACACAAGTGAAAGAAATCGTCTTCTACAAAGGGGCAAATGCCATTCCGACTGTCTTCCACCTGCAGGAAGCCTATCTGAATAAGCACAAGCCTGAATTTGCCTGGTATCAAGCGCTTTGCAAACAAATAAAAGTCGAGGTAGGTTGACTGACATGGAACTCTTACAAAGAAGAAATAACTGGGTCGTCTTTGTTTTTGCAAGCATCATTACCACCGTCCAGGTCTTGAACCTCATCATGGGGGTTCCGTTCTCCTTCGTTCTAACCGTGCTGGGAATTTTGTACGGGGTGCTCGCACCTTTTGCCTACTTGTCCAACCGGCCAGCCTTGCGGGACAAGATGGCTCCCTTCATGAAGTTTTTCAACTTCGCTGTCATCGGCATTTTCATGTTCGTCATCGTGGGGCTCGACCCTTGGCTGGTCAACATTATGACGATCATGTTCTACGTCGCGGTCATGGGCATTTATCAGGACAGACTGATTAACATCCTGACCCTGCTTGCAGCATTCGGAATTGTCTCCTACTATTTCCTGACGAACGGCGAAGCAATTTTCTACACATCCGATCCTGCTCATCTGTTGTACTACTTGCTGGCCTTCGGCTTCGTGTCCGCTGCGAGCATGCTGCACTCGATTTTCAACAACAAGCTGCAGCAGGAAAGCGAAGAGCAACAGCAGCAAGTGATCGCCTCCAAAGAATCGCTGCAACGCATTCTGGACCAGATCAACGAATCGCTTCACACTGTCCAGGAATATCAGGAGAATTTGAACAAGGTCACAGATGGCGTGAATGTCCGCGCAGTTGAGACAGTTTCTGCCCTCCAGGAGATCATGAATTCGTTCTCCACACAGACAGACAACACCAACGAACTGCGCCGTGAGATGGGCACAACCAACCATCAGGTAGAGGACATGACCCGCTCTGTGACAGAAATGCACGAATACGTGGAATCGACCAAGGAAGCGACCAATGAAAGCAGCAAGCGCATCAGCAACATCGGCAACGACTTCGAACGCTTCATCAAGGACATTCAAGGCACAAACCAGCTCATTCAAGAGCTGAACAAGGAAACGGAATCGATCGAAAAGATCATCCAAACGATCTCGGATATTTCGGCACAGACCAATCTCTTGGCGCTCAACGCAACTATCGAGGCTTCCCGGGCGGGCGAGCATGGCCGAGGCTTTGCCGTCGTAGCAGAAGAGGTGCGCAAGCTGGCCGAGTCTTCGAAGCTGTCCTCCGAATCAATCGCGACCCTGTTGCTGACGATTCGCCAAAAAATGAAGCTCGTCTCCGACATGATCTCCGAGTCCCAGCTTTCGTTTGAGAAAAACAGCGAAGGGATCATGGAGGTTCAGGAAATGTTTACAGACGTGGACAAATACATGCACAACTTCGCAGAGAAAACGAAAAATCTGCAAGAGTTTATCGTCCACGTCCACAGCATGATTCAGGAAGTAAACGCCAAAGTCGAAGTCAATGCAGAGATCACCGACAAAAACAAGGAGAGCCTGGAAGAAGTCCTCATGCTCGTCTCAGAGCAAAAAGAGGAAATCGTCAAAGTATCCGGCGGGTTCGAAAAGATCGAGCAACAAATCCGCAGCTTGAATACTTAAAACAGGTCGACTAGATTTATCTAACTGCCCTCTGTCTGTAGAGGGCAGTTTTTTTATAGGCAACCCCCTCTTTCCTCCTGTTTTTTACAGTTGTGAGGCAAGTGTAGGATTATCTTCATAAATTTTATTTTTTGCATGGCATGTCCCGCTCGTATGGCTTATAATACACATGTTATTTTTACTGTTCTCGTCTATACATGGATCGATCCAACGCAAAGAGAGGCCTTAACCATATGCCTGTTTTTCATCGTTTTCTAACGAACCATGGGAAAAAGATTGGTTTGACTACCCTGTTGACGGGTATGGTTTCCTTGTCCATTCTGTTGACGCTGACCATTCTCCTTGTCGCTTCGTATCAATCCAAAAAAAAATCACTGATCGATACGACTCTCACTCTCAACTATTCGAGCGCCATCAAAATGAGTCAAATGATTGACTCCTTGTTCCAATCCATGCGCAGCAGCCTGCGTTACTCCGCCAGCGTACTGATTGACCATCCCATACACACGCAAGAAGAAGCCAATGAGCACCTTGAGATCCTTCGCAGAACAGGCAACTACTTCAATTCGCTTACCGTCGTAGACGAAACAGGAACGATTCGCATTGTGTCCCCGCCTTCCATCGGCACTGTAGGGGAGAAACTTGTGCACAAGGAAGCCCAATACGCACTGGCATTGAAAAAACCCTACATCTCTTCACCCTATATTTCCAAAAGGTACAACCGCCTCCTGCTGTTTTTAAGCGAACCGCTCTATGACAAGAACGGACGGTATCGCGGATTCATCGGAGGAACGATCTATTTGCAGGATCACAATATTTTGAACATGATTATCGGCAGCCCGGATACAGACACACCCGGCTTTTCTTATACCATTGTCGGCTCAAATGGACAGATGCTGTTCCATCCGGACAAACAGCAGATCGGCATGGACATCGGATCCAATACGGTCGTAAAGAAGCTGCTTGCCGGCAACAACGGCTATAGCCAGATGCTGGGCGTAAACGGCGATCTCCTGCTGGCCGGGTATGCGCTGGTTCCCGCAACCGGCTGGGGAGTCATCGTCACCTCCCCCATGGAGCACGTTTACAACGAGTTGCACAGCCAGGTGAAAATGATGCTGCTCTATCTGCTGCCACCCTCTCTCCTTCTGTTGCTGATTGTCATTCAGCTCGCCCACAGACTGGCAAGACCTTTTGTCCATCTGGCCAACCTGATGAGCAAAATGGGCTCGGAAAGAGTCGAGATTCCTCCTGCCAAGCACCATTGGAACCGGGAGGCTGATTTATTGACCAAAGCATTCCGGAGAGCGGCCAAAAAAATCAAAGAGAAAACCGACCGTTTGACCCACGAAGCAACCACCGACGTGCTCACGGGCCTTGCTAACCGCCGTTCCGTCGAAGACATCCTGCAAGCATGGACCAAAGAAAAACTGGACTTTTCCGTCCTGCTGCTGGACATCGATCACTTCAAGCACGTAAACGACACCTTCGGCCATCTGGTCGGCGATGAAGTCTTGAAGCTGTCTGCGGAAATCATGAAAAGCTCTGTGCGAAAAGATGATGTTTGCGGACGCTTTGGCGGCGAAGAGTTCATCGTCCTGCTGCGCAACGCCTCCATCAATGGCGCCTTTGCCGTAGCCGAAAAAATCAGGACCCAGATAAAAAACACCGCGAATCCGACCGGGAAAACGATTACCGTATCCGTCGGGATCGTCAACAGCCCGCTCCACGGCGACTCTGCTGCCCAGCTCATCGACCTGGCCGACCAGGCTTTGTATCAGGCAAAAGAGTCCGGGAGAAACAAGGTCGTGGTTGCAGACAGCAAAGAATATTGAGCTTGTACGAAAAAAGACGACCGCATCGCTCTGTCGCGGATGCAGTCGTCTTTTTTCCTGCGTTTGTTATCGCTTTATCGCTTTTCGCAAGCTGGCCTTTGTGCTTCGGACCCGATTTTCGGAACAACAAGCGCTCTGTGTTCAGCTAATTTGTATCGCTGACAGGTTCAAAATCCCTTTTTAGATCAACAAAAATTTCACGCCCTAAAATCTCCGGCAACTGCAATAAGGAAAATACATACATGACTTCCTGACTTACTTTTGTGATCGCGACCTGACTTCCCGCTTCCCGCAGCTCATTAATCAACGTCATCAATAATCCGATTCCGGAAGAATCGACAAATGGAACGTTCGAGAAATCAAATTCAATGTCTTGCCTTTCCATCAGCGCGGGGGTGATTTCGTCCTGCATGATCTCTGTTACATCAATATCCAGGTCCCCGTTGATTTTCACGATCGATTTGGACTCTTCCTGAATGATTTCATACGTAAACACCTGACTCACTCCCTTTAGGCGATAATCAATTCTCCAGATTCATTCAAGCGTGCATACACATTGGATGTTCTCACTGTAAAGGTATGTGTTTTGTTGCCGACTTGAATGACGGTTTCTTCTATTGCCAATCCGATTCGGATCGTTCCGTTTTTGGGAACGGAGATTTTGGTAGCCATTCCTCCTCTCGCCCCTGCTTCTGCTATTTTGACAACCTTGGAAGCGTAGATTTCGCCCCCGCGAACAAAACCATCCACTTCAATACATCCACCTGCATGAAGCTTCGAATTGTAAATGCCCTTTTCAATCGAAATGTCACCGCTCGAATATATTTCACTGTTATGGGCAATGCTTGCTTTGATAAAACAAATGTCATCATCGGTTTCACAGACGGAATGATACAATTCTTCCGCCATTTTTATGACCTGCTGAATATCCTCAACCGTTCTGAATTCGGAAAAGTTGACGTTAACAAAACCTTTTTGCATTCGCTCAGCAAGCTCGAACCACTTTTCGTCTAACGCATCCTTTCCACTCTGAATCTTGTTGATTAACGTCTTCGTTAATGGCAGGAACGATTTATATTTTCCATCGTAGAGGATTTTCAACAGAGGGCCAAGGCCGGTTCGGGTAAAGGATGATACCTTAAAGGCAGAGACGGATGAAAGTTGCTGGATTGCTCCCACCATATTTTTCATTTTGCCAAGATGGTCACTCAAAATGAGGGAAATATCCGCTTTCAAGTGATTGTTTTTCCCTGCAGCGACCTCACTGGAAATGACATTGTTTTGCACGATGATCGCTTTGCCAGCAAAAACTTTTGCCCTGTTGATGTTTTCACGGACCAAAATATTTCCGTGGGCTTCCACAAGCATTCCATCTTGCACAGAACCCAAAATTTCAACATCTCCTACGTAATGAATGTTCCCCGTTTGGATGTCGATGTCTTTGTTCAGGATTAATTTGGGAATAACCGAGATTTTGGCTACATGTCCTTTTACCGAAATTTCAGGATGGCCCGAAGCCGTGGCTACCGCTTTGGTTCCGTCTTCTACCAGTACAACACCTTTTCCCTCTATGATGGAAAGGGGATAAACCTCCGGCGACAATACCAGTTCATTTGTTACAGAGATGCCCGGTATTCCCTGAGTGGGTGGTTGAACTACACCTAAAACCTGTCCTCGCTCCACAGAAGGAAATTGTTGAATCTCCCGATAATCAATCGTACCATCTTCCCGGTGTTTCAATCCCTTTTTCACTTCTACTTCTTGCGTCGGCTGGAAGTACCCGTGTTTTCCAGGTGTAGGAGGAGTTCCTCTGGCGATCACAAATGTACCCTCTGCTTCACTCGTACACGCGCGGGCTATTTCAGAAAAATCAACGCCATGAACAATTTCCAATTCTTTGAGTCTGTCCAAAATTCGGTCTATGTCGATCAAAATGAAATCTTTTGATTCCGTTACTTCCAACTCGACAAATTGACTGGGGAGCTTGTCCTTGAGCCTCCGAAAAATACGGGTGCCAGGGATCACTTTTAAAAACGCAGCCATACCGTCTTCGCTGACCGTAACTTCCCATTTTGGCTCGACAATTTCATCCGCCAGTTCAACATGAAGCACATCTTTCTCAAAAACGATCACTGTTTTTTTTACAAGTTCCCCATTTTTGAAAAGTTTAACCCCTTTTCTCGGTGAAACCATCGGATATTTATCCGGCGCATCTTTACAGAAAATACTTCCTTCGCTTACCCAAACCATCCCCGACAGATCGTGTTCTGCCTCAGGAGCAGCAGAATCAGGCGTGTCTGACAGAGAAGAGAAGTCCTCCGGAAAATCCAGCGACTCTGCCGCTTGTTTGAGCGCTTCAACAGAGGATAACGACTCTGCAACGCCCTCCCTGTTATCCTTATTTCTTACAGTTACCCGAACGACAGCAGGTTTTGCACCAAGCCCTAAAAACCCTCTTTTTTCATGCTCAATGATTTCAATATCTGCTTCATCCTTTTTTGCATTCAACAAGTTTAATGCAATGCTTACGGCCTGTTTTATCGTTTTCCCCTTGGACACAATTTTTCTTTCCATCATCGTTATCCCCCTTTTAGGAGAAATGACAAGGTTTTTAGCGCTGCTGATCCTTTCCTGTTCCGACTTTCAGGATCACCATTGTGATGTCATCCTTCTGTGGTAAGCCTTCCGTAAAATTGGTTAACGTATCGATCATAATCGTTTCCAGTTCAGATGCCGTTTTATGCGCATTTTGCATCAATGTTTCATTGAGACGTTCAATCTGAAACATCTCTCCATGGCAATTTTGCGCCTCCACGATCCCGTCCGTATAGAAGAACAGCGTATCCCCCTCCAGTAATCTGATCTCTTTTTCCTGATATATCTGGTCGGGCAATCCTCCCAGCATGACCCCTTTGAGATCAGGCAGCTCAAACGTCTCTGTGTTTCCGCGAACGAGTACCGGCATGTAATGTCCGGCATTTGCATATACAAGACTGCCGGTATTTGGGTCCCAATCTGCACAAAATACAGTGACAAACGAGCTTAATGTCCGCAAATCCTTAAAGATCGCTTTATTCATTGAAGTAAGGGTTTCTCCCGGGCCCTCTGTCACTTCCGCCGCACTGCGGAATGCCCCGCGAGTTAAGATCATCAGCATGGCAGCCGGTATCCCTTTCCCCATGACATCCCCGATGATGATCCTGACTTTCCCATCGGAAAGCGGGTAGAAATCGAAATAGTCGCCACCAATCATGCTGGCCGGAATCGAAAATCCTGAAACCTGACTGTTGATTAAAATCGGTTTTTCTCCATTTAGCAATTTCCTCTGAATTTTCCTTGCGAGTTGAATTTCCCGTTTCAAGGTAAGATAGGAATCCAGATTTTGCTGATCGTGTTTGATAACTTTGCAAAACATATCTTTATTGCCCTCCTCGGAGAAGGGCCTCCTTGATTATATAAACCCCCACCAGTTCAAATAACTCATCGGTCTCTTTGTTCAATCCTTCAAAAGTGACGACGATCCCGCGATCAGCAGCTGCATGAATGATGGAAAGTATGGAGCCGATTCCGGTAGAATCTATAAAATCCAAGCCAGAAAAATCAATGACAATCTTGGTGATGTTATCAGGAATTTCGACCATAAAATTATCTACAGTGGAATAATCCATCAGACCTATCACTTGCACGTTCAGGATGGATCCGTTAATTTCCTCTTTCATGACCAAGCTCATGAATTTTCCCCCCATTTGCCACATCAAACTGTACCGCTTGCTTTTAGAGTTTAAATCGTTCCATCTTTTTCAAGAGCAAATTCGAGATTTTGGATAGGGCACTAGACTGAGCATGCAGGGATTTTAACAAATCGGCTAATGTAATGGTGATTTCCGTCGTATTATTCGTTCTCTCCCTGGCCCACTCGCGAATCCGTTCTATATTGCCCAGGATTTCTGCGGCCTCGGGATTGTGTTGTTGCTGTTTCAAAAGTTCTTCCATTTGGTCCAGGTAGAAAAAGATTTCATCAATGGAATCTCTTGCGGTAGCGGTTTTTTCCATGGAAAGTGAAAATGCCTTTTCTACCGAATGGTTTGCTTCTGCTTCCAATACAACAGCGACTCTCTGGGCTTGTATCGCTTTTTCGTGAGTATCCGTTATCAGCCTGTGAAGAGCACGCGCCATTTTGTTTACCGATTGAGACAAATCTCCAAGTTCTCCCTTGTCGGTTACGTCACTTCTTGCCGTTAGATCCCCTGTTTCCAGTTGTTTCATCTGTGCAATAATTTTCTGGATGTTTTTGTAAATCTCTGTGAAAAAGCTCGCCGTAAGCACAAATAACGCGACCAAAGAAACGAACCCGGAGACAATGAGGATGACCGAATGCCGAATGAGCGGAGAACCGATTTCATCATAGTCCAGAGCGATATAGACGACTTTGTCATCCTGGATCGGCAGAAACATCTTATAAATTTTTTTGTTTGCGATTTCCTGTATCGAAGTGACTAGCTGTGGTTGTGCCGCCAGTTGAGTCAAGAGGTTGATGTCTTCTTTGCTTTCATACTGAAATGTGCCGTGTACGATTTTTTTCACGGGAGGGTAGATTTGCTGTTCTAAGGATGGATCAGCAAATACCTTCGGTGTCAAAATGCCAATTTCCAAAACGTTGCTGTCTTCATGCCTCACCCTGGCAATCCAATCATCCGGACCAACATCTCGCATAAACTGATAAACTTCTCCGGCCTCAATGAATACATTAATGATGTAAGACTTTCCAGGAGGGTGATAGTAGGAATATTTATAGAAGATCGGCTTGTCGACATGTGTTCCGGACTGCGCGATTGGCAAGACCACAATATCGTTGTCAAAATAGGTGGCCCCCGGAATACTCACTTTTTGTCCATTCAGCATGTTTTCAGCCGCTTCCAAAAATCCTACTTTTTTTAAACTAAAACCAATGTCCTGTGGTTCGGTAGATCGAACACCTACGATGTCCCCTTCCGTTCTTGCAAGTATCGTGATTCCTGCGACTCCCATTTGATCCCTAGTCGCGATCAGTTCTTCGGTTGTCATCATTTGTAAGCTTTTGTTCTGCAATCGATCTGCGATACGTTCTGCATAGGATCGCAACTTCAAATCGATTTGATGTTCGATTGCGCTCGTTGCCAGTAACGTTTCCTCGATGCCTTTGTTAATGCTCTGGGCGATCATCAATGCCTGATTATTCGTCTCCATCGTAATCTGTTGTTGAATGAAATGCAGTTGGACCAAGCCGGTTATGACGGATACGATGATTAAAACGGCAAAAATCCGGCTCAAAAATTGCTGAAGCAATGATTTTTGGGGTTTATACTTCATGGAAAGCTACCCTCCACTCCGTCATGTTCTGCTCCCAACCACTGTATTGCCATTTGGCGAATTTCATCCATTTTGTGATTGCAGCAATGACCTTCGCTCTCATACTCAACCATCCTCTTCTCTGCTGGCAGCGAGTCGAATAATTCATACATGTCTGCCGTTGACACCATCTGATCTTTCTTTCCATGAAAGACAAGAACCGGAGAACGAAACGTTACTTTCCCAAAATCCGGAATTGCCCTTTCTTCAGGTACGAGTGTACATGAACAATCCATTCTGCCAAGAAAATATTCGGGGAGATTCAATTTTTCAAACGCAACAGCAGGACTGACCGCTACCGTTTTTTTTACGATGGGGCTACCGCTACCGTAAAGGGCCCAGGACGCTCCCAGGCTAGTCCCGAATAAAAATATCGGCTTGTCCGGGAAGAGTTCGGAAGTAAAATCAATGACTTGGTCGATGAATGCCTCCCATCGTTTTTTGGTACCTCGCAAACCGTGGAGCACATAGCTCCCTCCCTGCCCCGGCCCGTCAAAACTAACCGTTGTGAAACCGGCATTGAGAAAATCAGATTCGTATTTAAATAACTCTTCCTTCGAGGAATCAATCGGATTTACGATTATCACGATTCCCCGCGAATGATCGGGGATGCGAATTCGCCCCGCACATTGATGGTTGTCGATTTCAATCCATTCATATTGAGTTGGAATCGGGGACAGAAGATCAGCTTTACGAAACATTTCCAGACACTTGTTATACCACTTTTCTTTTTCAGGGGTACGCGATGGGAAAAGCCAGTAAATAAGGTTGAAGTACAACCCCGTCAGGCGATACATCTCTTCCGCCTTGGAGATGTAGCCTCCGCTCAGGAATAAATCTGCCTGCCTTTTTTTCTCCTGGGCCAGGGAATGCCAACCATTCACCCAATGTTCTGCAGAAAGAAGAGCAGGCCGAACCTTGGACAGATCATCGGCATCGATTCCGTGAACAAGCCATCTATCCCAAAATGGAGCAATGAGTTGAGCAGTTCGGATCGTTCTGTTGATTGTCTTGTCAAATAGCAAGGTTTTCATTCCTTTTCCCTCCTTCTACATAATCAAACACCAAAATGACGCATGAACCTTCGGAAGATGTATTCAGGAGAACTTGATCTGCCATTTTCAGCATGAGGGTGAAGCCTTGGCCAAGAGACTTCTTGGTGGAATACCCCTCCATCAGCGTGGCATTCGGAAGGAGTTTCAAATCAAAACCCGGACCTCTGTCTTCAACGATCACATGAACATGCCGCTCATTTTGCACGATGGTCATTTTTCCTTCTTCTGCATGCTTGAGAACATTGGTAATCGCTTCAGATATGACCAAAAGCAAACTTGTCACCTGCATATGGTTAAATTCCGTCTGGAGCAAACAGCCTTTGGCGATTTCCCTTGCCTTCGGAATATCCGAACGCACTTTTACAGAAGCTTCACATAGGACCGTGCCTTCCTTGTATTTTTCCAGTTCATCCTTGCTCACCAGAAGAAACTTTCCTTGGGTTACGGCATAAATGACGTCCCGATAGACTTCCCATATTTTTCTTTCCACCGTTGAATTCACGCAATGATTCAAATCTTCGGGATGGAAGATGGCGGAAATATTTTTTTTGCCCTCCTCATAGACTTTCAAAAAACTTTCGTGGTATTTCGCAGGCAACCGCATTTCCCGAACGCGGAGATACACATCATCGTTATCCATAATCCAACTCACCATATTGTTTGCTAAGCGAAGAAGGTATTTCGCTTCGTCCGCCTGATTCTCTACAAATGTTTCCACGGAAAAAGGCAAATAGATCAAACTGTCTTGAAGGGATTGATCGGCATTGAGCTGCTTGGCGAGATTGCGCGCAACCAACCCGATCACCGCTCTCTTTTGAGCTTCGAAAGGACTGTTGATTGATACGGGTTGAGGGAACTGTATTTGTGGTGCTTGTACTGATTTCCTTTTGTCTTTGCTGCTGAATATCCTGTTTAATATCGCCCACACAAGTTAAATGCCCTCCTCACAAAATGCCCAATGGAGGCATAATAGTGATTTCGTCAATGGCGGCACCATCAGGTTGACACAATAGATAAACAATATGCTTGGCCAATGAATCAACCGGGATCATTTGCGATGTATCAGGCTTTGGTTCTATGGAATCCCACAATGGAGTATGGACTGCTCCCGGCAATACTGCCGTCACCTGAACACCTTGCCCCCGAAGTTCTGCCTGCAGTACCTTCGTTAGACCCAACACCCCGAATTTGGAAGCGGAATATCCGCCGCAACCGGGCAACGCAGTTGTACCGGCAATGGAGACGACATTAATCATCCTCCCCTTGTGGTTTTGCACCATATGCTGGCCAAAGTGTTTACAGGAAAGAAACGTTCCTCTCAGATTTACGGCAATCATCCGGTCGAAATCTTCGGTGTCCATCGTCAGCGATGAATGAAACACGCAAACCCCCGCGCAATTAATGAGCGCATCCACTTTCCCATATCGAAAAACGGCCTGATCTGCAAAACGACGAACAGAACTTTCATCTGTAACATCCAAAGACATCACCAGGGGATTTGTACTCATTTGGGAAGCCATAGCCTTTAATTCGGTTTCGTTTCTTGCCCCGAGAACAAGATTTGCCCCCAGTTGGTCCAATAACATCGCGGTTGCTTTCCCAATTCCTTTGGATGCTCCTGTAATGGCGATTGTCTTTCCGTTGAGCTGCCTAAAATCAATCATGTTTGCTCACCCGTTCCGTCATACTCAAAATAATTTTTTTCCGTTTCCCAAAGACCGATCTTGTGCAGCTGCGGAAGATGCGGATGCAGCATGTTATAAATCACCATCGCAACTACTTCCGATGTCGGGTTCAAATCCTTGAATTCTTCCGTATCCAAATTCAAATGCTTGTGGTCAAATTTATCCAGGACAACTGTTTCCACGATTTCATCCAGTTCAGATAAATGGATAATCATTCCCGTAATCGGGTCGGGTTCTCCTTGAACGGTTACATCAAGGTAATAGTTGTGGCCATGACCATGTGGGTTGTTGAATTTTCCGAATAATGCGACATTTTCTTCCGGAGACAGATCGTTACTATGCAAACGATGTGCTGCACAAAAATGATATTTACGCGTAAGCCTGGTCATGGAACCACCCTCCATTTCTGCAGACAAGTAATGGTTTTCATGCAATCGAATCCGATGCAATTCGCACCCCTCAAACCGATTCTCAAGAGACTGCCAGATATATTGGACCAGGTTTTCCGTAGTGGGAATCCGTTGCTGAAAAAAGGGGTGTTCCCGATCCAAAAATTTACCGTCGAGTTCCTCGCTCACAAATGAATGGGCGATCTGCTTAATCTCCGTTGTATTGACCACAATCCCGGATTTCTCATTCAAGGTGCCTTTGACCATGATTTCGAGCTTGTAATCATGCCCGTGCCCGCTCGGATTATTGCACTTACCGAATACACGGCGATTTTCTTCCTCACTCCACGCGGGTACACGATACACATACGTTGCCGAAAAATCGATTCTTCGCGATAAATAGAGCACGGTTGACCTCCTTGGCTGTCGGGTTCCTTGCACTTGTTTTTGGCTGGGTCTATTGTCTTACGAGGGAGCGGTCAAACTCTTCACATAACGCCGGATTTTCAGCAAATAATCCCTTTTTCACTGTAGTCACCGTTGCTGTACCCGGCTTTTTGATTCCTCTCGCGCACATGCACAGGTGAGTTCCTTCGACAGTCACAATCACTCCTTTTGGGTTCAGCACATTCCATATGGCGTCAGCAATTTGCGTCGTCATTCTCTCCTGTACCTGCGGCCGTTGGGAAACGAGTTCCACCAGTCTGGCAAACTTGCTTAAACCGACGATTCTTCCATCTGGTATATATCCAATATGTGCTTTCCCGTAAAAAGGAATGATATGGTGCTCACAAAATGTATAGTAAGTAATATCCTTTACCGTAATCATGCCGTCATACTGTTCTTCAAACGTTGTGGTCAATGCTGTTTCAGGATTTACCCCTACCCCGGAAAAAACTTCCCGGTACATTTTGGCAACCCGCTTCGGTGTATCCAAAAGTCCCTCACGTTCCGGGTTTTCTCCAATTTCCTTCAAAATATTGCGAATGCTTTCTTCAATGACATCGTTTTGGATTCGGTTGCTCGTTACTAGTGGCTGCATACGATGACCCCCTAAAATGTAAATAAAATCCAGTCCGATATAAGGACTGGATTTTCTACTAATACCCATTCCCAATTCGGCAACCCGGCTGTCATAGCATTTTTTGCTTTAGACCCGTGGCTTTGCGTCCCCATCTTTCAATAGGTTTGCCATTTGTCGTGAAGAAATTGTGATGGCGAGTAGTATGGTGTTAAATTCGAAATATTGGGAAATTTCTTGTTATTTTGAGGTGTAGTCAGGACTTTTCTCCTGGTTCCATAGACCAGGAAGTCATCTGGATGAAAACTAGCTTGAGCTCTTTATTTGTTTTCATGAACCTTGGTTTATCCATTCGGATAGACCTATTTGCCCTTAAAGTAAATAGGTCTAATCACCCAATAAGAGCGGTGTAAATAGAGATTTTAGATTATTTTGTCTCTTTCCATCATTCTACTCCTGTTTTTGACACATTTCAATGCTAAATCACCATTTCTTGACATAATTTTTCCGTTTATCGTAAAAATTCAACAAAAAATTCACATTTCTGAAAAACCAATATCATTCCAACACAAAAAGCACTGACCGGATTGGCCAATGCAGGATAGGTGTTTTGGTTGTTTTGCGTTTTTTGTTTTGCTCGATATAGGTATGCTCTTCCCCGTTTTTTATCTCTTTGTCCTTCAATCATTTCCTCTTTTCCACGAAAAAGCAACAGCAGCGGCAGTGCCAAGTATGGGCCTTTCCACTAAGCTTTCGAGCTTATCCGCTGCTGGACGTGGACTACATCCCATCCAGCGTTCACAAAAAAAGATACATATTTTCCGCGCAACTTTTTATTGACAAATTGATTTTCGTGCAACTATCATACGGATATGCTTTTTTTGGCTATTCGAGAAATTTTTGGTAGATAAATTTGTGAAAGGAGTGGTGTGTCTCCTCACATCCTGTAAAAAGCTTTTCATCAAGAAGTAGATAACATTCAAGGAGGATTCATAATGTCCAAAACAAAGAAAAGAGTTGTATCCGCTGCATTAGTTCTCACACTTGGCATGACTTTTTTGAGTTCCAATCCACTTCCATTCTCTATCGCCTATGCTGCTGATGCTTCGGGTACGACCGCAAGTATCTCGGAAATTTTGAAAAACCAGCAAGCTGACGGCGGTTGGAAAAAAGATTATTCCGAAACCAAAGGAGAATGGGCAAAGTCCACGATTGACAACAAGGCTACTTATACTGAAATCAGACGATTGGCAAGTGAGTTTAAGAAAACCCAAAATACCAAGTATTCCGATGCGGCTATTAAGGGAATCCAGTTCTTGCTGAACATGCAATATGAGAACGGCGGGTGGCCACAGATTTATAAAGCTTCCGGCTATCATCGTCACATCACCTACAACGATGACGCAATGATTAATGTCATGATTCTTTTGGATGAAGTGGCAAACAGAAAAGGTGACTTTTCTTTTGTAGATAAAGCTTTAGCGGATAAAAGCCGTAAAGCGGTAGAAAAAGGTGTCGAGTGCCTTTTAAATACCCAAGTGAAAGTGAACGGCAAATTGACTGCATGGGGCCAACAGCATGACTCTAGCTCACTGAAGCCTGCAGGTGCTCGCGCGTTTGAAGTACCTTCCCTCAGCTCCAAAGAAAGTGTCACCATTGTTAAATTTTTGAAAACGAGAAATTCCACTTCTGAAATCTCCACCGCTATTAAAGCTGCGGAAGACTGGTTCAAAACGGTTAAACTCACCGGAATCCGAGTTGACAAATCTGGTGGTGACGTGAAAGTGGTTAAAGACCCAAGCGCATCTCCGATCTGGGCCCGTTTCTACGAAATCGGAACCAACAAACCTATTTTTGTTGGCCGCGATGGCGTAGTGAAATACAATCTGAGCGAAATTGAAAAAGAAAGAAGAACCGGTTACGCCTGGTACGGAAACTGGCCTGCCAGTCTGGTTAAATAATTTCGTTGGAGCAGACGCGTGCCATTGTTCAGTTGTGCAAGTAGTCGAGTTTGAGACACGGTAATGAGGATTCCGTGTCAGATTGTAAACAAACTTCCTCGCTGAGCTAGCAGTAAGGGAGTTTGTTTACTAAGTTGATCTAAGTTGATGTATGAATCGGGGAGGTTTTTGTTGGGAATGTAAATTTTTTTGTGTAAATGGGTTTTTAACAGGTGAATGGCTACTTCAACGGCTTTACATGGAGGGGCGGGCATGATAGGCTCGTTAGCCATGCGATGCAGTGATTTACAGGCATCGCCCAATCGCAAAGAATCATGCCCGCAGAGGCTCCATGTCAAGCCGCCCCAACAGCCCCTTTATGCAGATAGTTCCCCTTGCAAGCGGTCTCCGAAATGGATGGCCAGTTGCGATATACATTCTTTCCAGCTTCGAAGGGGCATGGTCCATTTCTTTGAAGCCTCCATGGTTGCCAGATAGATGATTTTCCGTAAGGCATCGTCGGTTGGATACGCCGTTTTTGTTTTGGTGACCTTACGAAGTTGCCGATGATACCCCTCAATAATATTCGTTGTATAAATCATCTTACGGATTTCTGGGGGATAGCTGAAATAGGCGGTCAATTCAAGCCAGTTGCTTTCCCAGGAGCGAATAATGATGGGATACTTCTTCCCCCACTTGTCTTTGAACATAGCAAATGCTGATTCGGCCTCTTCCAGCGTAAGAGCTTGATAGACTTTTTTTAAATCTGCCAAAACGGCCTTTTCTTCCTTGAACGGTACATATTTCATCGAGTTGCGAATCTGGTGAATGACGCACAATTGAATCTGGGTTCTTGGGAACGCTGCGTTGATTGCTTCGGAGAAGCCCGCCAGTCCATCCTTGCAGGCAATCAAGATATCTTCTACACCACGACTTTTCAGATCTGTGCACACATTGAGCCAGAAGCTCGCACTTTCGTGCTCGCCGATCCAGATGCCCAAAATGTCCTTATGACCAGACATCGAAATGCCGAGAACGCTGTAAGCTGCTTTGTTGACGATTCGATTTTCTTGACGGACTTTAAAATGGATGGCATCCAGAAACACGATGGGGTAAACCCGATCCAGCGGTCTGCATTGCCATTCTGCCACCATTGGCATAATCTTGTCGGTCACCTTGCTAACCATCGCAGGAGATACATCGATTCCGTACAGATCCTTCATGTGTTCCTCAATGTCTCGTGTAGACATTCCTTTAGCATAGAGTGCGATAATTTGCTCCTCCAAGCCATTTGTGGTAGTTTCATGCTTCTTCACAATGTGAGGTTCAAATTCGCCGTTACGGTCACGAGGCACACGAATTTCTGTGTTCCCGAACTTTGTCTTTAGCGTCTTTTTACTATACCCATTCCGACTATTTCCTGAATGATCCCCATCGGTACTATGTTTGGTATAGCCCAAATGGGCATCCATTTCAGCTTCAAACAACTGCTGGATGGTGTCACGGAACAAATCTTTCAGCATGGTGTGCACGTCTTCGATGGTACGGCAATCCTTCGCTAACTCCTTGATCGTCATGTCTCTTTTGTCTTGCATAAATGATCATCTCCTTAATGGGAAGTTTAACCATTTACACAAAACTTTTTACGCTCTCTTTTTGTTGGTGCTTGGGACAAGTAGATTAACTACTGTGCCTATCAGGAAGCTTTCCACTAATCCTTCGAACGTACGCATCAAGTGTTACGATCAGATCAGGTATCTCATGTGCTAATCACGAAACTTTCCACTAATCCTTCGAACCGCTCTTCGCCTCTATCAACAATCACGTTGCCTTACTCTGGTGCTAATCACGAAACTTTCCACTAATCCTTCGAACTTGTGCGTGTTTTTGACGATGCGCTACGAGATAAAAGTGCTAATCACGAAACTTTCCACTAATCCTTCGAACTCTCGGACTTTCTGCAAGAACCTCTTGGTGAGATTTTTTAGTGCTAATCACGAAACTTTCCACTAATCCTTCGAACATAAGACCACTGGTGATGTGCGAGATTGGTCGCCTGGTGCTAATCACGAAACTTTCCACTAATCCTTCGAACCAACCGCGCCAATAAATCTCGACTTCGTTTCCGTCAAGTGCTAATCACGAAACTTTCCACTAATCCTTCGAACTCCAAGGATGTGCGGTTCGATGAATTGCATGATATTCCGTGCTAATCACGAAACTTTCCACTAATCCTTCGAACGTCTCTGGAGGCATCAAGGAGCTTTAGAGTTGTGTGGTGCTAATCACGAAACTTTCCACTAATCCTTCGAACGGAGCAACTCGTTCCCCTCTATCTAGAGCAAATGAAAGTGTGCTAATCACGAAACTTTCCACTAATCCTTCGAACCGCGCGAAGCACAGAATTTTCGATGGTCGAAACCTCTTCGTGCTAATCACGAAACTTTCCACTAATCCTTCGAACACAATTAACTTGCTTGAGGCGGCGTTGAAGCGTTGGAAGGTGCTAATCACGAAACTTTCCACTAATCCTTCGAACGTGTCACTTCCTTGAAGCAACCATACGTCCCCCTCATGTGCTAATCACGAAACTTTCCACTAATCCTTCGAACAACGCATCAAAGCATGGGAAGAGAAGATGCTCAAGGGTGCTAATCACGAAACTTTCCACTAATCCTTCGAACATCAAACAGAATATGATTCCATCTTCGTTAATTTCATGTGCTAATCACGAAACTTTCCACTAATCCTTCGAACATGCTTTTCATTTTCTTTTTTTATTAACTTGTCGTAAGTGCTAATCACGAAACTTTCCACTAATCCTTCGAACGTTTGACATTGCACACATTATTTACTTTGTGGCATAAGTGCTAATCACGAAACTTTCCACTAATCCTTCGAACATAGGAAACCGTTCTTTCTTGAATGATTTTTATTTTTGTGCTAATCACGAAACTTTCCACTAATCCTTCGAACGAGAAGCTAAGATGTTTGCATATGCAATTTTTTCGTGCTAATCACGAAACTTTCCACTAATCCTTCGAACATAGAAGAAAACGGCACAAAAGCATAGTTTCATGGGAGGCGGGTGCTAATCACGAAACTTTCCACTAATCCTTCGAACTCCTTGCCTTTCAATCCCTACAACCACAAGCCCTGAAGAACCCTTTTTCGAGCGTGTCAAATTTCATGCGCCATTCCTCTTTTCCACAGAATGTATTTTCGATGACAAAGCTCAGAACCCCCTACTCCCACAAAGAGTTCGAGCATCCCCCAGCTTTTTTGGTCTGAGAGGATGCTCGCGTAATGAAGTTCGAAGGTTTAGTGGAAAGTCGTGATTATCTGTGGGTGTAGACTTGTGTGTCTACAAGGCACACGCACAGACTAGCGTCGATAGCCTCTAACTAACGACTCACACCTTTATTTTACTCCTTTTCCACTTTTGTTACAACAGTATTTCCTCGTTCCCTAATAGATAAATTTGGTCAAATCACGAGGCAGAAACTCCCTTCCGACCGTAGAAATCCGTTTGTCCAGCTGCTCTCTCGTCACAGGACCAATTTTTACAAACATGACCTGGTCTTCCCCATGGTGAATCAGCTCAGCCAGACTTACCTTTAGCTTGGCTTGTTGAATCTCGGTGAGTTGGCACAGAAATACCGAATACTGGACATGCTCGCCTTGTCCCTTCATCAGCTTGAATACTTTTCTCCAGCGTTTTTGATCCGCAATATCATAGCTTACCAGCACAAATTGTCGCATCGTCATTTCCTACCTTGTCATGAGCGGCATATATTCCGCCAGCTCTCCGTCCAAATACCGGGCCAAAAACCTTGCTTCCATCTCCAACAAACGGCGGTAGCTCAGCTTATACCCAAAATGCGGATGCGTCAACGTCTCGTTCATCCGTCTTTCGTAAGCAGCGAAATACGTTTGCCTTCCCGCCTTTTTCAAATAACAACTGTCTTTTCCCCAGTAAAAGTCCTTGAGCGTGAGTTCCTCGGTATTCAAGGTACGGATCGCTACGCTGTCGGCAATCAAGGCGCGGAACGGCTCCATCAGATCAAGCGCCAAAGCTGGCCTGCCCGGCTCCATCGTATGGAAAAAGCCGAACAGTGGATCGAGTCCGACATTGGCACAAGCGGAGTAAACATCCCGGGATAGAAGCGTATAGCCGAGGGAGAGCAGCGCATTGACCGGATCTTTGGGCGGACGACGGTTGCGACCGTTCATGATCGCAGTGCCGTCTACCACCGGGTGCTTCAACATGGTCGGGAAAAACTGCATGTACAACTGTGCTGCACGTCCCTCGATCCCTCGCACGATTTCTATGGATGGCGCCTCTAGCGCTCGATCTCTCAGCTCCTTTAGCTCCTTTAAAGTCGCTTTATCTGGTGCGCCATTGCGCCGCAGCATCGTGCGCTGGTTGGAGATTTTTGCATATACTACCCTTCGCGCGATTTCAAGGGCGATCTCCGGGTGCTGAAATTTGACAAACTGCCTGGCTCTTGTCCGAATGTTTTTGGATAAAGGGGGCGTGGTTATTCCCGTCAATGTGCCGTGCGTCGTCAAGTAGCTGACGTGGACACCGCAGTTCATCAAGGTGTGCAGAAGCTGCGTGGAGCATTGCACATGCCCCATCAAGCTCACGTGAATCAAGTCTTTGATCGGGATTTCGTCTATCTTTTCTCCCCGGCAAGTGATGGTCAAGCTTTCTCCGCTTCTGCCAAGCTTTGCCCCCTGCTCGGTAACATACAGCACCCCGCCATCTGGACGACCAGGCACAATTTTTCGGATGTTAGCACTAATGCCCAACATGTAATTCGTCTCGTCAGGCATGCACACGTAATTTAACGAGCAGCGAAAGCACTTGTTCGAATCACGCAACGGCGGGGGCATTTCTGCTGTCCGAAGCTGATGAGCTTTTTGAATGCAGGCGCGAGTAGCCGCTATGAGTTCCTGTGAAAAAGGAATCCGCACCTTCTTTTTGTTGCCGCGGTAATAGAGGTAGCCATAACTGGATTCATATCCATTGGCTTGAAGCAGCAAGCCTTGCGCACACAATTGGATCTGGTCGTTGGGCCAGGCAGAACCGTCCAGCGTATATACGCCCACCGTAAAACTCTGTCCACCTTCTGGCGACGCCGAATGCTTTCCTTCCACCGGAATCCACTCCTTGTTTTCTTCCAGACAGACCGCATCCAGCTTTCCTGTAATGCCAAGGACAGGGTCTCCGAGCTGCAGGCTAAAGGGGGCGTCTCCCCACATCTCTTCCGGTGCTGCCTTGCTTTTGCGCAAATGTGTCTCTGCACGCCTGTGCTGTGCTGCTCCTTCGACCGTGTCTGCACTTTCCTCAAACAGCCCTTGCACGTGCATGATATGGTACAGTCGCTCACAATACTGAATCTCATTCAGCATGCGGACAGGTATCCAGGACAAGCCACTCACTCTCCTTGCATACCTTTACCGAACCTTCGTCAAAAGCCGATCCCGCAATTTTCCGTACAGCTTCCTTTTCACCTCGCCCCAAAAGTCTTTCGGGGTGTTCCAGACAAAATCGGGAAAAAAGACACCGCTCGGATCGCGGAACAGTGTGCGGTATGTTCCTTTCGCCTCTTCCGCTTCCTCGATCATCTCCTGCAAGTCTTCCAGTTGTTCGGGCGACTCAGACTCTTCTGTAAAGGTTGTTTTACCTTTCAGCTTGGCCTGGCTGTCCCACACATATACCTCTTTCCAGGCGGTATCCGATTTTTTCACAAAAAGCCCTTTGCCCAGCTTTTCCTGCACCGTTTTTGCCTGGGGAACGAGATATTCTGCCTCGTCGCGGACGATGACGCGGCAGCTAACCTTGAACAGTTCGCTGTTCCGCTGCCAAAAACGTTTTTGCAGATTTTGCGCCGCATTAATATCTGCCTGGAGAAAGACGATCTCTTTGCCCCCGCTTCCGTCTGTCATGGTCATGAACAGTTCTCCGCTGTCATCCGGGACAATGTCACCTGCCTCTAGCTGTTCCACCTGCGCTTCCGTCAAAAATTGTTCGTTGACTAATTTCTTCTTCAAGTGGTCAAGGCGCCAGCCCTTTACGTCATGTTCTCTCAGCTTTTTGCAGCGAATGCCCGGCGTTCCTGTCTTGGCGTAAAAACGAGAGGAATATTCCGCCCGGACATCGCCAATCTGAATCCCGTACGGCTCCGCCTGCATGTGGACGTATTTCGGAATGCTGCGGTGCGCCCACTTCATCAAGGTGGAGTTTTCTTTGGCCGAACGATCCAGGTTGGAGCGGTACTGGCTTAGGTTTTCAAACAAAATGACCTGACAAGCCGGGTATTTGGCACACCACTTTTGTTTTTTCTCGTCGTAAATATACCCCAAAGCCGTCATGACGATGGCGTGACTTACCTGCTTCAGTCGATCCTCCTTTACGTTTTGGATATGGGTCAACAAGCGCTTGTGGCTGGTATGCTCTGGCTCAAAGCGATTAATCTCCTGCGGATTCCTCGTCCTGCGGCTCCAGGAAATCAACAGCTTGCGCAAGCCGTCCAACTCTTCTATGCTCCACATGCTCAGACCCGCGATGCCTTTTCGCTCGTCGGCATTAAAACGCTTGCGCCATGCCTGGACAACTTTCCCGACGTACAATTCAGCTTTTCGGTGTATTTGTACCACCGCTTCTTTCCAGTCTGCATCGTTCAAAGGCAAAGCAGTTGTCAAGTCGCTGACAATTCCTTCCCAGAATGTCCGATCTGCTTGATCGAGTGGCGATTTTTCCTTGCTAACCGCTTCGTCCAGCCTGTTGAGTTCATCCCAGCGATCCCCATACTGCTTATTAGCCAAACGGATGATTTGAGCGAGTCTTCTGATTTGAAACCTCACCCGCTTATGCTGGTCTCCCCGCTCGTCCCGTTTTTCCCACACCCGTTGTTCTACCTGTTCACCAGGCAGCCTGAGCATGTAGCTTCGCTGATGGACAGCGACCAAAGGTGTGCCTTCAATCCAATAAGCTAATTTAGTCGCATTCTTGTCACTGCTCTCTTCGACAGAAAAAATTGATGTCGCCGCAGCAGCGCGCAGCCCAAGGTCTATACTCATGACACGAAAACCGGATGCCAGCGACTCCACTCCGGATGAGTGTTGCGGCGATGCTTTGATCCACTCAACAAGTTCCTCTGACTTAAAGGTTCTGACCTTGGGAAACGCATTGGGCAGACGAATGAGTTGCAGCACTTGTCCATACGGCGCTTGTACACGGCCATTTTTCACTTCTTGCAAAGGCTTGAAATCAATAACAACGTTAAGGTAGGCCTTGCCAATCTCCCCTTCCTCGAATTTTCTTTCCTTATTCTCCAATACGCTGCGCTCCAGTTGCAGCTTTGCTCCTCCCAAGTGTCCGCTAAAGGTCGTGCCCGAACCTTTATCCTTAAACTCGATTTCCTGCTTTCCTTTGTCGTTTTTCAGGAACGTCACCTGCTGGTAAAATTGCCTGGATAAAGCAAGCTCGGCCTGGACATCTTTCTTTTCCAGCCATCCCGATTCGCTTGGCCAGATCAACTGACTAAACGTCACAAAACGTCTGCTTCGCGGTTTGTCCGATTCAGCCGTCAGGTAATAGTCTTGCAAATTTCCTCCCCGTGCATCGTAGCGCACCCACAATGGATGCTTATTGGCATCGGGCAATGTCCGCCTGGCGCTTTGCTTGGCTTTCTCCAGCTTTTTTGTCAATTCGTTGCGTGCGACAAAATAATGGATGCGCTGCGGATTCCCTTTCCAGATCAGGTGATTCTTCCCTTCTGTAAGATACTGGAAGAAATGAGCATCCCCAAATCTTCCTCTCAGCCGCTGCTGCACACGCTTGATCGCTTCCATGTATTGCTCTTGGCTGGCACTAGGAAGAAAGGCGGACCATACCTCGTACAGCTCGTTCCAGCCTTTCATTTGCCGCTTGGTAATCCGAAACTTGTCATTGGTAGCGGTCATGTTTTCCCTGAGCTCCTGCTCTCTTTTTTCTTCGTACTGTTCGAGCAGGCGAATCCATTCCTCGCCACCTTCGAGCTGCTCGTTGAGTTGAGCCATCTTGCCTTCCAACTTGGCATACTCTTCCTGGACGCGTCTGTTCCAGCTCTCCCAACTGAGCATTCCTTCAATCGCTTGCTGAAACATGTCTCTGTCCCATGTTCGCACAAACTGACCGGACTTAAGTGGCAGCCATGCGATCTCTGCTACGGTGTTTGTGTACAGAGGAAAAAGCGGTCGAATGCCGTATTCCTCCAGCGTCGTAATCACAGAAGCTGTCGGGTCTTCTTCGCGCCTTTTTTTCCATTTTTCGTAATCTTGTACCCAGGTCGGGTCGTTCGCTTCTTTCTTCTTTTGCCAAGCGGGCTTTGCTCCTGCCTTGGACGTGCCCTTGCCGCCTTCGCTATTCGGATCGACTAGCGGACTGAGGAATTTTCGGCTAATGATTTGGGAGTCGCCACTTTGTCCAATCGAAGAAGGAACAAGCAGCTCATATAATTTTCGCAAAGCTTTGAGTGCTTTTTCCAATGGAAGCGCTTGCGTTTTTTCGTCCGCGTGATTTCGTTGTTGCTGTGCGCGTATATGACGAATCAATTCTTCGTGTATTTCTTGTTTTGTCTTTTTATCCGTGCTTTCCTGGCGAAAGAGCAGCAGCATATTCATATAATAGGCGACGCCTTCATTTAACAGCCGATGCGTCCGCCAGATTCCTTTTCGGAGGTTTTGTGCTTCCGGGCCTGTGTTGGTTTTCAGCTTGAGTTTTATGCTACGGATTGCCATGACGGGTGCCTCCTGCTTATGATTTGTAAAAAGTTGTATATTTCTAGTGTTTATTGTAAGTGATTTTCCTTTTTGATAGCAATGAAGGTCGTACAATTTCGTTTCTTTTGGTTGTTTGAGGTTTGAGCGTATAGCGATAACTCCAACAAGCAGAACTACCTTCACTTTTAGCATAAAGAGCACCTATCGAGTTATCATTGAATACTCCCAAATCAGCTAGTATACTTAATGTAATATAGACTAGGCTGTTTTGGTTGAACATTTAGACAATTCGCTTTGCAGTTTTATTTTCCCATCTTCAGCAGTAGCTTTATTAAGTTTTTCTTTTCCTGCCTCTCTCTCTGATAGGCTCTTTTCAGTTGACGGATTCTTTCTTCTGGCTTTTTACTTGATTGCAGCAAGTCCCTAATTCCACTCTGCCGAATCCATTTCTGTATATCTTCTTCTGTCACTCCGTACTTTTTAGCAACTTCGAAAATAGACATTCCGTCAAGACATTGCTTTAAAACTTCCCACTTGAATTCATAAGTAAAACGTCTGTAACGATATTTCTTCATGTCAGAACCTCCTTTTTTTGGATATTATACAACATAGTAGCTGACGGAATCAATTATTTATTTAAAAGGACTTTATGTTTTTCAAATCGAGTTACATCCAGTATAATTATTTATGAACTATAGGTTCAACGACTTTACAGTGCGTGTGTCTTAGGTGACGAGAGTCGTCTCCTCCCACTGGAAGCTTATTCACAAGCTTTGGCACTTTATTTAACAAGGACAAAAAGCCCTCAAGTACCGACTCTTCAGAAGTCATCTTGTACTCAGACAAGCTTGTAACGAGACTCTACAACTGAGTCGTTAGATCCGCTGCAATTTGACAATCTCCAAGCCCCTCAGATGATGCCTTCTTTAAAACTATAACTAACCCCCACACATATCATTTTTGAAGTAATCTCATCTTCATGACCACTCTGGCATAGTCCTCACACGGCTGTGCGCCTTCAGTTTCATCAGGCCGCCGCTGCCCAAAGTAGATGATCTAAATGTATCTACGGTTACTCTATCGCTCGTGCACCTCCCTTCCCATGCTGCTCCCCCTAAAACAAAAAATACCCCACCTTAGTGGAGTATTGAAATTCCCTTATCGGATATCATTCGGAGAGTTGACAATTCTCCAACCAAGTTCAGGAACGAGTTTTACAGTCACGTACACTTCCTGCTTCTCTCCAGTTTCCCCAAGAGGTACAGTCAGCAGATATGTTTTTGCACTTGGACGTTCACTGGAGAGTACCGCCGTTGCCTTTTCCCAATCAAGCAGACTTCCAAAGTCTCCTTCGACAAGCGTTACCTTGTCTTGATACAATTCAAATCCCGCTTGGTCAAAGTAGAAGTGGCTCGCTTCTTTCGTATAGACCTGTTCAAACGCAGCAATGACTTTTTCCTTGGTGGAAAATTCATCGTTCAGGTATACGTACGGAATATCCTTAAATTCAAAGGCCTTCTGCGTAGTTTTAGCCATTTGTACCTTCCAGAAAATATCTCGGGCCTGGGTAACAAGATTCACGATTTGTTTTTCATCCATTTGTGGTACTGATGCGCTGACCTGTGCAGTCGCAGGTGTAGTTGCAGTTGTAGTTGTAGTTGCATTTGCAGGGGAGAGCGTGGCACAGGCGGTAAGTGGCGCCAGTGCAAAAATAGTAGTAGCAATAAGGGCAGACTTGATTATAACGCTTTTCTTCATGACAATGACCTCTCTTTAGCTGTTGGAATTTTTCTATGTATTTAGACGCAGGAGAATTGAATAAGCTTCATAAAATAAAATAAAGCTTTGACAGTTATCGACTTCCAAAACTGAACACAATTCAGGGGCTCTCGATCTGACGGTTTCATATATTTCCTAACATCACAAAAAAGCCAACCCCATCCGTCACCAGATGAAGTCGGCTCACCATTACCTCCTTCCCTTTTCAACTTCAAACAAAAGCACCCATCACGTCACCGCTTCCTTCTTCCCAAAAAACGTCCTGAGCGCCTTGTAAACCTCGCCCTTTTCCCGAATCACGCAGTGCATGAACTTCGGCTCCTTGATGTGGCGATACGCTGACATGAGTGTAGAATGCCTGTTATACTGATTAACCTCCCCATACCCGAACATGTTGCATCTCTCCATAAGCTCTTTGACCAGCTTCACGCAACGCTCGTTGTCGGATGTCAGGTTGTCGCCGTCGGAAAAGTGGAACGGGTAAATGTTGTACTGGGACGGCGGGTAGCGGCTGTCGATGATCTCCAGTGCTTTTCTGTAGGCGGAGGAACAGATCGTTCCCCCGCTCTCGCCTTTCGAGAAAAAGGTTTCCTCAGTCACTTCTTTCGCATCTGTATGGTGTGCGATAAAGACGATCTCTACCTTTTCATACTTCGTGCGCAGGAAACGAACCATCCAGAAGAAAAAGCTGCGGGCGATGTACTTTTCGAAGACACCCATCGACCCCGAGGTATCCATCATCGCAATAATGACAGCATTCGAATGCGGCTTGATGATCTCATCCCACGTCTTGAACCGCAGGTCTTCATCCGAGATGCCCAGCTCCAGATCGCTGTATCCGGCGAGAGCATTGCGGCGGATGGCGGCGATCAAGGTCCGCTTTTTGTCGATGTTGCCTATCAGCCCTTTTTTGCGGACATCGTTGAAGCGGATCTCTTCAATGACAATCTGGTCCTCGTCCTTGCGCTGCAAGTTTGGCAGCTCCAGCTCGGCGAACAGCATTTCCTCCAATTCCTCGACGCTGATTTCCGCCTCGTAATAATCCACTCCCGGCTGATCTCCGGCCCCCTGGCCTTTGCCCGGCCCTTTCGCCTGATCGCCGTCTCTCGCGATGACATCTCCTACCTTGCTGTTGCCTTTGCCTTGACCACCATGCTTTCCCTTTTGGAAGTTGAAACGCAATCGGTATTCATCCAGGGAGCGAATAGGGATCTTGATAACTTCCCGCCCGTTTGACATGATGATATTTTCTTCGCTGATGAGATCGGGCAGGTTTTTTTTGATCGCTTCCTTCACTTTTTCCTGGTGTCGATTTTGGTCCTGGTACCCTTTGCGGTGCAGCGACCAGTCTTCCCGGGAGACAATGAACGATGGTGCATCTTCCATGCCGTCTCCTCCTAGCAACTGGCGCAATCTGCGCCGGATATGGTGTAACGGATAAAGCATAGGTGCGCTTTTGTCAGGCTGCGCGAACGGCTTTTACCTGTTCAGCAGGCTTCCCACGTAACGGAGCAGCTCATTGGCGCAAACCGGGCAATAGTTGTGCTCTTCGATGAGGCGCTTTGTCACCTCGTTGATTTTTTTCAACTGATGCTCATCCGGCGTTTTGTTTGAGGTCGTGATCTTGACGACGTCCTTGAGGTCGGCGAACAGCTTTTTTTCGATCGCTTCCCGCAGACGGTCATGTGTGCTGTAGTCAAAACGCTTCCCTTTGCGGGCGTAGGCCGAGATGCGGATGAGAATTTCTTCGCGGAATGCCCGCTTGGCGTTTTCCGAAATGCCGATCTGCTCCTCGATGGAACGCATCAGTCGCTCATCTGGGTCCATCTCCTCGCCAGTGACGGGGTCCCGAATCTTATTCATATTGCAGAACGCTTCGACGTTGTCGAGGTAGTTATCCATGAGCGTTTTCGCAGACTCTTCGTAGCTGTAGACAAACGCTTTTTGCACTTCTTTTTTCGCCAGCTCGTCGTATTCCTTGCGGGCGCTGGAGATGAAGTTCATGTAGCGCTCCCGCTGCTCCTTCGTAATCGACGGATGCTGGTCGAAGCCTTCCTTCAAGGCGCGGAGAATGTCCAGCGCATTGATGCACTCGGTGTCACGGCGGATCAGCGCACTGGAGATGCGGTTGATGACATAGCGCGGGTCGATTCCGCTCATGCCCTCATCAGCATGCTCGTTGCGCAGTTCTTCCAAATCTGCACCCTTGAAGCCTTCCACCGATTCGCCATCGTACAGGCGCATTTTTTTGAGCAAATCGGCGCCTTGCTTTTTCGATTCCTTCAAACGGGTAAGAATAGAGAAAATGGCGGCTGACCGCAGGGCATGCGGCGCAATATGCACATGTCCGAGATCGGATTGCTTGATTAATTTCGCATAAATTTTTTCCTCGTCGCTGACGCGCAGGTTGTACGGAATCGGCATGACGATAATCCTGGACTGCAACGCTTCGTTTTTCTTGTTGGCAATGAAGGCTTTGTACTCGGATTCGTTCGTGTGAGCCACAATCAGCTCATCCGCAGAGATCAAGGCAAATCGGCCTGCCTTGAAGTTTCCTTCCTGTGTGAGTGACAAAAGATGCCAGAGAAACTTTTCGTCGCACTTGAGCATTTCCTGGAACTCCATCAAGCCGCGGTTTGCTTTGTTCAGCTCCCCGTCAAAACGATAGGCGCGGGGATCGGACTCGGAACCGTACTTGGTGATCGTGGAAAAGTCAATGCTGCCAGTCAAATCGGCAATGTCCTGCGACTTGGGATCGGAGGGGCTGAATGTACCAATTCCAACGCGGTTCGCTTCGGAGAAAAGAATACGGCAGACCGGGAAATCTTCAATGCGGCCGCCAAACTCCGTTTCCAATCTCATACGGTTGTAAGGAGTAAGCTCTCCCTCGATTTTGACGCCCAGCTCTTCCTCCACTTCCGGACGCAGCTCATGGGGGATCAAATGCAGGGGCTCTTCCTGCATGGGGCAGCCCTCCAGCGCGTAGATGGCGCCTTCGTCCGTGCGGGAATACTCCTCGAGACCTCGTTTGAGCATCGTGACAATCGTGGATTTACCGCCGCTGACAGGCCCCATCAAGAGCAAAATGCGCTTGCGGACGTCCAGGCGACGTGCTGCAGAATGAAAATACTCTTCAACCAGACGCTCAATGGAACGATCCAGCCCGAAAATTTCCCGGCTGAAAAATTGATACGAGCGTGTGCCATCCTCATTTTCTTCGACACCAGCGCTTTTAATCATGTTGTAGACGCGTGAATGAGCCGTCTGGGCAATTTGCGGATTTTTGCGTACAAGTTCGAGGTACTCGGCAAAAGTCCCTCTCCACATCAGGTTTTCTTCTCGGGCCCGGTGCTCAGCGATCCGTTTTAAAATGTCCATGTTCGACACTCCTCCCTCATAAGCCCCTCTCTCTTCCCTAACGACAGTGTACTCTCATGTATATGTCTGCCTGCGGTCACGCATTCGCGCGTGGAACCCGTTTCCTCCGGTTGCCAACAGGCTCTTCAAGCCTTTACATATGTGTATGCGAGACATGAGCACAAGTTTCAGCAATCTTGCCACAAAAATCATGCACGAGCGGCCAATGTTCTTTCGCACAGCCAATCTTCATTTTGCAGTAGGGAAAAAATTACGGAAACCGTACGCGCTGTCTTCGTTTACCAGCGAGCGCGGCATGTTGCTGATTACAGCGTTTGCAAAGTGGGCAGGCTACGCTATAATGGGAGTAGTTTGTTTACGAAAGGAGCTGTCCAACATGGGTACGTTTATCGTAGCGTTGGTCTTCGCAGCTTTTCTGTTCTTCATTCTGACAGCGGGCTACAACGAGGACAAAACCTGGAATCTGTAAGGACAAGCTAAAGAGCCATTTGCTGGTTTCAGCACAGCGCTCCCAGGAAAAAAGCAGGCTGCCTGTTACGGGCAACCTGCTTTTTTCGCTGCGCTTTTCTTGTGGAACGCGATTTATTCTGTTGCAAACACGCCTGTCCGCTCTGTAATCGCCTGGTACAATTCCTCCAAAGAGCCTCGCTGATCGACCGGATACTGCGGCTCGCCGCGGTCTTCCATCCAGTTGGTGACGAGATACGTCTTCATCCCCAGCTTCGACGCGACCATGTCCTCCTGCATGTGATTGCCGATCATGATGCAGTCGGTCGGTTCCACGCCAAGCTTTTGACAAATCTCCAGAAAATAGCCGGGATTCGGCTTCGTATAATGAGACTCCTCATAAACCGTGACCAACTCAAAATCGTCTGCGCTCAACCCGATCCAGGCGAGCCGATGGAAAATGGCGTCACGCGGAAAAACCGGATTGGTGGCAACCGCGACCCGATAGCCTTGCGCTTTGGCCGCTTCCACAATTTTTTTGCCCCAAGGCGACGGATAGGCCAAATGCGAAAGCGTCGGAAACACGTCGCGGTAAAAGGAATCGAACAATGGCCAAACTTCTTCACGATCCCATTCGCTGTGAGCCGTGAAATACTCGATAAACACCTGTTCATTCGTCTTTTCCGGCTCCTGGCTCATAATCATCGCCTTGGTCGCGTCCCAAATCAGCTTCAGAAGCTTCTCCGAATCGTACTTGTCGCCGACGTGGCGGCCTACCTCTGCCAAATAGTTTTTGACAAAATGCTCAGTCTGCATCTCCAGGAGCGTTCCGTCCAGATCAAACAGGATCGTGTTCACCGTCATTTGCGTTCTCTCCCTTTTCCATCGACGCCCTGCTTGTTGCTTTTGCAACCGGAAGCGCCGTTCAACATGCCTTATCCAAGCCCCGGAAAACCCAGCTGCCGCAAGCCTTCGAACAAAACGATCGCCGCACAGTTAGACAGATTGACGGAACGGGTGGCTCCGCTCATCGGGATGCGTATCGTCTGTTCCCGGTACCTGTCCGTCAGTTCCTTCGGTAGACCGGTCGTCTCCTTGCCCAAGATAATGTAGTCGCCATCGCGAAAGGAAACATCCGTATACAGCTTCTCGCCCCATGTCTCCACGAAGTAAAACGTGCCTGCTCCCTCTCCCTGCGCCGCGGCAAAATGCTCGAAGCTCTCGTGATGGTGAATGTTCACCGCGTGCCAATAATCGAGACCAGCCCGCTTCAAATAACGATCCTCTGTCGAAAAGCCGAGCGGGTGAATCAAATGCAAATGAGCGCCTGTCGCTGCACAGGAACGGGCGATATTCCCCGTGTTGGCAGGAATGAGCGGCTCGTGCAAAACAATATGTAACGGCATCTCAGCAAAACTCCTTGTATACGACGAACTTGAATCCTTCAAACCTCTTCTATTATACATAAACCAACCGCGCCATGACCACCAGGCCAGTGTCGGCAACATGCGGCTAGGCAGTTGCCTCCAACCTGGCGCCACTGGTGCAAGGGAGTTTCACTTTCACTGAGATGATGCGCCGACAGTCATCCGCAAAGCCGCTGCATTTTACGGCGCCCCTACATGCCACGAATATGAAAAAAGGCATAGCGAATGCTCGGCGTATAAGCTGTCGAGTCTTCATACGCCCAGTACCGCATGCTGCTGTCTGTCGTGTGGGCGTTGACTAGCGGCATCCCATTTGCGTCCAGCGTGACCACAATCGTATTGTGCTGAAAACGTCCGTCGCCGTTGAAGTCGTAGCAGATGATGTCGCCCGGAACCAGCTCGGTAGCAGACTTTTTGGCGATGGCGCGCATCGGCGGCCCGCCTGATTTCAGCAACAGGTACAAGCTGTGCGCGACCGTCCAGCTATAGCTCCAGTCCGCGCTTTTTCCGGTGCGAATCCACCAGCCTTTGCCCCTGTCCTTGGACATCAGCATCGGGATTCCTCCAGCGTACAGGCATTGTGAAATAAAGTTGGTACAATCATCGGTAAAGCGCGGGTAAGCGGGATTAGTCGTATTCCAGTAACGCTCTGCATAGGCGACTGCTTTGTCCGCCCGATAGCCGCCTGCGCCGTGGACGACGAGCAATGGCTGCGAAACCGCATCTTCAACCGCTGTGACCGCCGCCGTACTCTGCCGCTCCATTTCCTCTACACTCTCGCTTTTCCCGTCCCCTTGCTGCTCCCTTGTGCCGACAATCCTCCACTGGCCAGCAGCTTTGTCCAAACGAAGCTGAATCATCCTCCGGCTCGCCTCTTCATACCGTTTGTTTTTCAAAAGATACTGGCTCTTTCCCGTCCAGACTACCGTGATGTCAATCGCAGCATCTGTCTCCAGCCAACAGACGGGCTTGACCTGGCCGCTCACTCCGTGCAGTGTAGCTCCTCGCCTGCGCATTTGCCGATGGGCGCGATTGATGCGGGCCCACTCTTGCTGCAGCGACATCTTTTGCTCCAGATAAAAAGGCAATAGCCGCTCATATTGTCCATCCAGAATGGACTGATGCACGGCATCGAAGTACCGTTGAACAAACGCACGCCATTCCATCCGCCGCTCCCCCTCTTCCCAGCGTTCTCTGCCTGGACATGTCATGTTCTCCGCCTGCTCGCCTCGCGGTGTACGCTCAACACCTATCCAACGAGCTCACCTGGCATCTCACGAACAGAATATGTCAAGGACAGCGCATTCAGAAGAAGGAAAAGCCATCCGGCTAGCGGACAGTCTGGTTGGAGGTGGCATGGGCAAAAAGCGGCCCTTCTTCGTGTGCCAGCAAATATTGTTTGATGGACAACCCGCCCCCGTAACCGACAAGCGCACCGTTTGCGCCGACAACCCGGTGGCAAGGAATAATCACGGGGATCGGATTGCGGTTGTTCGCCCCGCCAATCGCCCGGACCGCTTTGGGCGTTCCGATGGCGATAGCAATATCTTTGTAGGAACGGGTTTCCCCGAATGGAATATTCGTCAGCTCATTCCACACCGTTTTTTGAAAAGGAGTGCCGTACAGGACGGTAGGAACATCAAACTCCGTTCGTTCGCCGGCAAAATATTGCGCAAGCTGCAGCTTGGCCTGCTCGTTGACGGCTTCGTTTTTCACCGGAGTGACCCCGGGAAGCGTCTTTTGGCACCAGTGAACGAGATTCGGCAGTCCTTCTTCCTCATCTGCAAAGTCGATATAGCACAAGCCCTCTTCTGTCGAAGCGAGCAGCAGCGGTCCAATCGGGGATTCCATTGAGGTATAGCCTATTTCCTTTGGCATCGTTCATCCTCCTTTTCTTCTGGTTTTTTCCTATCGCAACCAGCCTTGTCATGGTCGAAGCGCCAGCAGCTCCATCCCCTTCGCAATCTCAGCCTGCACCTCTGCCACCTGCTCCGTCTCCTCTGCCTTCACGAGTGCTGCTTCTGCATCGGCTCCGCCGATTTTTCCCAGCGCCCAGGCGGCTGTGCCGCGAATGACCGGGCGGGGATCGTTTGCAAGCAGGCGGGCCAGATGGGGCACAGCCGTGCGATCCTTGAAATGGGCCAGCGCCAGAATCGCGTTGCGCTGAATCGGCTTTTTGCCGCGCCACGATGAGGAAGACAGGCCGAACTTTTCCTTGAATTCCTTGTTGCTCATCTCCAACAGCGGGATCAAAAGCGGCTTGGCAATCTCGGGATCAGGCTGAAACTCGGGATGATGGTTGAAGTTGATCCGGCGGTTTTTCGGGCAGACGGTTTGGCAAGTATCACAGCCGTACAGCCGATTGCCGATTTTCCCTCTAAATTCATCTGGTATGAAATCTTTTACCTGGGTCAAAAACGCTACACAGCGCTGGGCATTGAGCTGGCCTCCCTGCACAAGCGCCCCGGTCGGACAGGCATCTACGCATATGTTGCAATCGCCGCAGCCTTCTTCGATCGGTTGGTCGGCTGGCAACGGCAAATTCGTCAAAAGCTCGCCCAGGTAGACCCACGAACCGAACTCTGGCGTAATCAAGGCACAGTTTTTGCCGACGAATCCGACGCCCGCCCGCTCGGCGACGGCACGATCAGACAGCGCTCCCGTGTCTACCATCGACTCGATTTTGGCCCCTGGCTCCAGCTCCTGAATGAATTTGCCGAGCTTGTCCAGCTTGTCGCGCAGCACATGGTGGTAATCGACGCCCCAGGCAGCCCGGCACAAAATGCCCCGGTACGCGCCAGGCTCGGACTTGGGCGGATTCTCCAGCCTGGACGGGTACGCGAGCGCAATCGAAATCAAGGAACGGGCGCCCTCCAGCAGCAAACCGGGATTTGTCCGCTTTTCCAGATCCGGTTCCTCAAAGCCTGACTCGTATCCCTTTTCCCGGTGCTCGATCAGTCGTTCCTTAAGCGTCAAAAAAGGGTCGGCGCTGGCAAAGCCGATCTTGTCGATGCCAATCTCCTTGGCGTACTCAATGATGGACTGCTTCGTCTGCTCCCAGTAGTGCAAGTCTTGTCCGTCCATCACAGTTGCTTGATCGCTCCCGTCGCCAGCTCGTCACAGCGGTTGTTCCACTTGTTGTCGGCGTGCCCTTTTACCTTGACGTACTCTACTTGATGAATCTCCATCAGCCGAAGCAGCTCTTTCCACAAATCCTGATTTTCTACCTGCTGGCCTTTGCTGTTTTTCCAGCCGTTTTTCAACCAGCCCTTGTACCAGCCCTGCTTGAAGCAGTTGACCAGGTACGCGCTGTCGCTGTACAAAGTCACCTTGCAAGGCTCCTTCAAAATGGACAGCGCCTTGATCGGCGCGAGCAGCTCCATGCGGTTGTTCGTCGTATGCGGCTCGGCACCGGACATCTCCTTGATATGCTGGCCGTACATCAGGACAGCACCCCAGCCTCCGGGACCCGGATTGCCAGAGCAGGCGCCGTCTGTATATATCTGTACTTCACGCATTGTCATCGTCTTTGGAAACCTCCTCTGCTGCTTCTATTGTAACGAAGCTTAGTCGCTTCCACAAAAATATTTTGCTATACTACTTGAGAATTGTTTCCTGTTCCATGTTTTGGCGAAAAACATCCTTCGCAAGCCATTTTTTTACATAATAGGAGTGATTCATATGAACGTGCAGCTCGACTCTACCGTAACCGAGCGCCTTCCCGCCTTTTCCCTTGGCATTTTGCAGTACAGCGGCGCCTCTGTCAGCGATTCGCCCAAAATGCTGAACGGCCGCATCAACTATTTTGTAGAAAACTTGCGCCTGGAGCACGAACTGTCCCGCCTGACCGAGATTGAAGGCATCCGCGAATGGCGCACCGCTTTCAAAAAGGCGGGGATCGATCCTTCCCGCTACCGCCCTTCCTCGGAGGCACTGCTGCGCCGCCTGTTGCAGGGGAACCCTTTTTTCTGGATCAACAGCGCCGTAGACGTCAACAACTTCTTCTCCGTCCTGCATGCGCTTCCCTTCGGCATTTACGATCAGCAGCATCTGACAGGCGACGTCACCTGCCGTCTTGGCCGGGAAACAGACGTGTACGAAGGGTTGAACGGTCGCGAGGTCCACATGGCAGGAAAGCTGCTGCTCGCAGACGACAAAGGGGCGTTTGGCAGTCCGATTGTCGATTCCAGGCGCACTTGTGTGACCGAACAAAGCCGGGACCTGCTGCAAGTCATCTTTTTCCACGAGCAGCTTTCCGCTGAGAAAAAGGACGAAATCATCGGCTCCGTAGGCCGCATGTTTACCGAAATCAACGGCGGTGAGCTGACTCACACCGCCATCGTCTCACCTTAATGAAAAGACGGCCCGTCATGCAGCGTGGCCGTCTTTTTGTGTCTTGCTGTCAGTTGGCTTGCGAAAAACGACGTGTTCCAAGAGCAAACAGACGATGACCCCGAGCAGCAAACCGTTTCCGAGCAGGAAGCTGACCAAGGCAGGCAGCTCCTGCCAGGCAGTTGCCGGAACAAACATGACGCCAATCCCGATCAAAAGCGAGCTTCCCCCAATCGTAACGGCCCGCTCATCCATTTTGACGGTCGCGTAATCTTTCAAGCCGAACCCGAGAAGCTGCGTGTACGAGATGAACATGGCCGCATAGGCAACCGGAGTCGGCAATGCCGCCAGAAAATGAGCGACAGTCGGAAAGAGGCCGATCAGCATCATCCCGACCATCGCGAGCATAAAGGGCAAACGCGCCGCTATACGTGTCGTCTGGATCACCGCAGCAGCCAACGACAGCGGGATCATCCCCACGACGCCGCTCACACCGGAAAGCAGGTGGGACACGCCTGTAAACACCCCGCCACGGTTGTACTGGGAATCGGTCGGGACTGTATTTGTCGCTTTGCCCATCACGACCATGCTTGTCACCAGGTTCGTCAGCAGGACAAATCCGGTCAGCATGCTCGTCAGGACGACGCCCCAGTCCCAACGCGGCGTTCCCCAGAAAAAGACGCTCGGCCACGAAAACAGCTGCTCCGCAGGCCGCACAGTCTCTGTCCAGCCCAGCAAGGCGTAAAGCACCCAGCCACCGACCATGCCAAACAGGACAGCAAAGCTGGAAAAGCGCTTCGTCCGCATGATCCAGACGACCAGCGCCACAATCCCCACCGAAACAAGCGCTACGCCCGGCTGCACCTCTGTAGAATGCTGAAAGCCAATCCCTAGCATTCCGGTCAAAATATTGCTGCACAAAGAAATCGCCAGCAAAATCATGTACGTGCCGGATACGAGCGGTGTAAACCATCTTTGCAGCTTGCCGATCCAGCCCAGCATGCCAAAGCCGATAAACAACAGACCAGCCAGCGCCATCCCGAGCTGAAACGATTGCCCGATCTCGCGCGGCTTGAGCCCTGCACTCGCACCAAGCTGCGCCAAAATGATAAAAATGCCCCACCATAACCCGGCCGGACCTTCCAGCATCGGATAGCGGTGTCCGATCCATACTTGCAAAAGCGAAGCCAGCCCGATGAAAAAGATCGTCTGCTGCATCAAATTGCTCATCTCATCTGGCTGTAGCCCATACACGTCCCCAATCATCAGCGGAACAGCAACGCTGCTGGAGACAGCTACGATCATCCATTGCAGGGCAGAGAGTATACTCGTGCCCACCGGAGGTCTGCCATCCAATCCGTACTTCAAAACAATCCACCTCGTTTTCTTGCCGCCAATCAATCGTAAGCTAGGCAACCAAATGCCTCCAGTCAAGAATATCATCATCCTGTTTTTTGGCAAACATGCAAAGGGGCAAGAAACACTCTGCGAGAATTTCCTACCCCTTACACTCCGGCTGCCAATGCGACACCACTGTATGAAAAATCTATTTTAACATTTGGTTAATCAGCTCGCGGTTGCGGCTCTGGAAAAGTTCATTGTGGGACGAAACCATCCCGCCGGCTTGTGCGTCCGGCTGTATGTACAGCTTGGCTTGGTTGACAGCATTTGCCGCGTCGTTAAAAGCTCCGGCAATCAAATGCACTTTTCCTTCGTGCGAGATGATATCTCCCGCAGCAAAAATCCCCGGCTCGGATGTAGCGCCGTTTGGCTTGACAGCCAGGAAGTATTCATTCGCCATTTCCAGCTTCACCTGGCTGTTTTCCAGAAGCGATCTGTCGCGCTCGTAGCCATGATTGATAATCACTTCGTCAATCGCCAGTTCCTGTACTTCTCCTGTCAGGTGGTTCGTCAGTTCCACCCGTTCGACTTTTTCCTGGTTGGAGGACGCAATCAGCTTGGTAATGGTTGTGTTGAAAAAGCATGTTGCCGAGCTGTTCAGCAATTGCGTTACTTGTGCTTCATGCCCGGACAGCGCTTCTTTTCGATACGTCAAATACACTTTTTTGGCGATTGGCTCCAACTCGTTTGCCCAGTCGACCGCAGAGTTTCCGCCGCCCGAGATGATGACGGTTTTGTCTTTAAACCGTCGCAGTGACTTGACGGTATAGCTAAGATTGGATACCTCGAACTTTTCGGCACCCTCCAAGTCAATTCGTTGCGGCTCCAAAATTCCCCCGCCGATTGCCAAAATGACTGTTTTGCTGTAATGCTGCTCTCCCGTCGACGTATGCAGGACAAACACGCCTGTTTCGTCCCGCTCGATCCGCTCTACCTTTTGCCCCAAAACAACGGTTGGATCAAAGGTTAGCCCTTGCTGAACGATCTGCTCGATCAGCTTTTCGCCCAATGTAGGCGTCAGACCGCCGACATCCCAGATCATTTTTTCCGGATAGACGTGGACTTTTCCGCCCAGCCTTGGCTGATACTCGATCAGCTTCGTCTTCATTTCTCTCAAACCGCTGTAAAACGATGCGTAAAGCCCAGCAGGCCCTCCACCGATAATCGTGACGTCATACAATTCTTCGTTCGTCATCCGTGAACCTCTCCTTTACTGTCAATCCATAATGGACGCACGCATTAGCAGGACTGTACCCCAAACTCAATTCCCAACAGTCCGCCCGCAGCAATCGAGCTGTCGAGTGCGTACATATTCCCGTTCTTGATCGCTTGAAACGAGTTTCAGCCAGCGTCGCTCTCCGGTTATTTCGGGTAGCTTTGCCCTTTTTGGACGAGCCACTGACATAAGCAACAACCATGCGAAAAGTCACATACTTCAATCATACATTTGTTGATATTGAGAATCAATCTTATTGTATTCTTTTCCTTTCAATAAAGAAGCTTCATGTATCTTCATACGGTATTATGGAATAAAAAGGTAATTCTTTAGGATTTATCGCCAGCAGACCCGTTTTTCCTTCTAAGCGAAGAGCTTCCCTATTATGTTTTTGGCATCAATTACATAGGATACGGCACCGTTTTATCGTGTTTATCTTTTTACGCTGGCTTTTTGGTCAGGCGACTTTTGAAGCAGACTACTACGTGATAACCTAAAAAGGGGCTGTCTCATAAGTCGATATTTCGACTTCGAGATGCCCCTTTTGCACAGCCTCTTTCGTTGTTTTACAGCTTGCTGACACTCTCCAAGCCTTGCAAGACGCCAAACTGCGCCTGGTACAAACGGCTGTACACGCCGCCTGCGTCGACCAGTTCGCGATGATGTCCCTGCTCGACGATACCGTCCTGCGTCACGACGACGATCCGATCTGCATCCTTGATCGTCGCCAGCCTGTGCGCGATCACCAGCGTCGTCCGGCCCTTGGACAGCTCTGCCAACGATTGCTGGATCGCCATTTCTGTCTCCGTGTCCAGCGCCGAAGTCGCTTCATCGAGAATCAGGATCGGCGGATTTTTCAGGAACATGCGGGCAATCGCCAGCCGCTGCTTTTGACCGCCGGACAGCTTCACGCCGCGCTCCCCGATCACTGTGTCCATGCCTTGCTCCTGCGCGCGGATAAAATCATCAAGGCGCGCTCGCCGTGCAGCCTCCCAAATTTCCTCTTCGCTTGCCTCCAGTTTTCCATACAAAATGTTTTCGCGAATCGTACCCGCAAACAGGAACACATCCTGCTGCACAATCCCGATCTGGCGGCGCAACGAATCTTGTGTCACCTGGCGGATGTCCACTCCGTCAATCGTGATCGAGCCGCTCTCGACCTCGTAAAACCGCGGCAACAAGCTGCACAGCGTTGTCTTGCCCGCCCCGGACGGACCGACGAAGGCGATCGTCTCCCCTTTGCGGATGACCAGATCGACCTGATCGAGCACTTTTTTCTCTCCGTCATAGCTGAACGAAACCCGATCGAAGCGAATTTCTCGCTGAAACGGCTGCATTTCCACAGCGTCCGGAGCATCTGCCACATCAGGTTCTGTGTCCAGCAATTCCGTATAGCGCTTGAAGCCGGCAAAACCTTGTGGATAACTTTCCACAATTGCGTTGATCTTCTCAATTGGTCGGAAAAACACGTTTGTCAGCAGCAAAAAGCCGACAAACTCTCCGTACGTAAGCTGTTCACGAATAACGAACCAGGTGCCGCAAACCATGACGAACAACGTGACAAATCTCATCATCATATAGCTGATCGAGCCATTTTTGGCAATCAGCTTGTAGGAACTGAGCTTGGTCAGGCGAAAACGTCCGTTGTTGACGGCAAATTGCGCTTCTTCGTGCTTCTCGTTGGAAAACGCCTTGACGACACGGATGCCGCCCACGCTGTCTTCAATACGCGCGTTAAAGTCGCCAATATCACGGTACAGTTGGTGGATCGCCTGGGTCATTTTCTTGTTGAAGTAAACGACGATCCAAATGATGATTGGCACAATAATAAACGTGATGACCGCAAGCTGCCAGTTGATGGACAGCATGAGCGCAAACGACCCGACAAGCGTCATGACGGCGATGAACAAATCCTCCGGTCCGTGGTGCGCCATCTCGCCAATCATGTTCAAGTCATTGGTCAAGCGGCCGATCAAGTGCCCCGTTTTCGTATTGTCAAAATAGCGGAACGACAGCTTCTGCATATGCGCAAACAGCTTGCGCCGCATATCCGTCTCGATGTTGATGCCGAGCATATGCCCCCAATAGTTGACGATGTACATGAGCGAGGTGTTCAAGGCATACAAAGCGAGCAGTCCAAGCGAAGCCCACAATATCGTGCCCCACTTCCCGCCCGGCAGCAAATCGTCGATAAAAGCATTTACCGCTACCGGAAACGCCAGCTCCAGCAAGCCAGCGATGATTGCACAGCTAAAATCAAGCACAAACAACCATTTATAAGGACGGTAGTAGGAGAAAAATCGTCGAATCAACAGGTGGCCTCCTTTTTTCGTTGCTTTTCGCTTTCTAATAGATTGGAAAACAGTCGCTTCCGGTCAGTGCTTTTCCCGCCGGATTTTGTCAATGCGATTTCAATCATGATTCGTATAGTATACCAGTGCTTCTTTGGAAAAAGAATGGCACATTTATAAATCGAATGGGATATTGATGAATCTCCTTGAAACTACTGAGAGACAGCCCGGTGCGTCCTGCAAAATCTTCATTCCTCACTGTCTCTATTGGAAAAGAGACAGTGGTGAGGGGGAAGATAATCCTCCCTATTTTCCTCTTGTAAAATTTTAATCTCTCGGTTATTATAATAGATAATGATTCTCATTTTCAACAGTTTGCTTTGTTTTAACTGCAGGATGCCACTCCTTGCTTTCCAGGCACTTTTGGCAATCTGATAGCTTCATTCTCTGCCAGTTTAATCCGTTGCCTGGTGGATTGCTTGTGGCCCGTTCCTGACGACGGAACGGTACATCTTGATTTATCGTCTTGCTCTCCACAAACAAAATAACTCTAAGGATGGATGATCCCTAGAGTCTCGTTTTAGAAATGGTGCCGGTGAAGGGACTTGAACCCCCACGGTTTCCCACACGATTTTGAGTCGCGCGCGTCTGCCATTCCGCCACACCGGCAATTAAATTGGAGGAGGCACCCGGATTCGAACCGGGGATAAG
>NZ_CP154342.1:495000-880000 GCF_050920745.1 Brevibacillus gelatini | reverse complement strand
CTTTATCCTGACGATGGGCAGTACGGTCCTGTTCATGATTTCCGGCATGGTTTCTACCTCGGCTCCCCAGGTGGAGTGCCCTTCATGCCAAAAAGTAACGAAGATGCTCGGAAAAGAAGATGCCTGTATGTTCTGTGGACAGCCGTTGCGTTTGGAAGACGGAGAGCCGCAGCAAAACCAGACATGATCGGTTCCTCGACTTTTCGATACACAAAAAGCCACCTGCACAAAATCCCGTTCTTCGGGCAGCAGGTGGCTTATTTGTTACTGAGCCGTTATAGCGCTTTTCAAGCCTTCTTCGATGGTCGGCCAAATCTGTGGTTCTTCAAATCCGCGCCGCCACGAAGCGACTCCGGCCAGATCGTATTTTTTGACCAGTTCGATCCGCTTTTTCATGGAAGAGACGTCCTCCAGCCACATCTTGTAAACATTTCCGTCTTTCGGATCACGATATTCCACGTAATGCTGGCCGGATGCCTCGTCGAGAACGGGAGTCAGCTTTCGCTCCTGCACCCATTCCTGCGCTCTTGGCATGGACAGCGCCTTGGAGCTTACTTTGACTGTACCGTCAGCCTGCTTCGCTTCCGTCCACAGTCGGGTGTAAAAAGGAACGCCCAGCAGCAGCTTTTCGTTTGGGACTTCCTCAAGCACACCTTGCAAGCCTGCTTCCACCCAAGGCAGCGATGCTACAGAACCTGCTTTTGGACTCGCCGCCCAATGCTCGTCGTACGTCATGACCGCCATGTAGTCAACCACCTGGGCAAGTGCCCTGCGATCCAAAAACATGGACCACGTCTTCGCATTGGACTTGATGGTCACATCCATTGACACGGTCAAGCCTTGCTGGTGCAAATACGGTGTCAGCTCGCGCACAAACTGGACGAGTCGCTCCTTGTCTTCGTAGTACACATTTTCAAAGTCGATATTAATGCCGTCCAGATCGTACAGGTGCGCGTAGTGAATGAGTTGCGCGATCAGCTTGTCTCGTTTGTCGTAGCTGCCGAGCACTGCCTGGGTCCAGTCCGGGTTGAAGCCGTTTGTGACCAGCCCCCACACCTGATAGCCGCGCTTATGCGCCCATTTTACATACGCCGGGTCAGCCCTGTTCAAAAGCGTCCCTTCCGCATCCTTCAGTTCAAACCAGGTGGGCGAGACGACATTGACGCCAGGCAAAGCCCCGATCTGGGCGACATTCGGATTTTTATTGACAACGTGCTCCCAAACGAGGTTTACCTTTTGCCCATTCGGCTTCCACGCAGTTTGCCCCTCGGAAGCAGTGGCGTGCTGCAAGCTGACTTTTCGCTTGCTGGTCATCTCCAGACTCTTCTCCGGGAGATAGCCTGCGATTCCGGAAGCGGTCAGCACGCGGTAATATCCTTCCTGCTGGCCGAGTACATCAACCACCTCTCCAGGGGATAACTCGGCAACGATCGGAGTGCGATGGGAAGCGCCAACGCGAACGGGCTCCTTTTCCTCGTCACTGATAACGTTTGCCTGGCCGATTTCGTATCCTTCCTGCTCCACCGTCAGGACGCCTGTGTCGGCTTTGCGCTCAAAAGCGAAAGGATACAGCTTTTCCAACGGGTCAAGCGGTACGTAGCGAGTATTGCCCACTTCCTTGACGGGAACCTGCAAATTGACTGGCTGCTTGTTCAGATGGGCGACTACCTCGCCGCTCTCCATTCGCAGCACCTTGTCCTTCGTCGTCACGATTACCGACTTGGTAGGCTCATCCCAAAAGATCGCCGGGTCGATTTTTTCCTTGATAAAATCAAAAGGAAGCAAGATTTGCTCAGCCTCAAGCAAATACGAGGCATCCGCCCGCTCTCCTTCAAAAACGATGACTGCTTTGTCGCCGCCGTACGGCTGGACGTGCTCGGTCGAAGCACGGAGCACGAAAAACCAGTAAATCCCGCCAAAAATCGTCAGCAAAAAAAGCGTGAGCGCAAAAAGTCTGCGCAGCGCCCTTCTCCGTCTACGCCTGGGGCGAGGTGCCATTCCAAGCTGCGTGTTCATGGCCTGATCCTCCTCCCAGCCAAACAAGCCCGCATGCGGGCCAGATCATATTCATGTGCCTGTCATTTCGATCGTAACGTGGATACAAACGATTCACAACCTTTTGTATACTGGAAAAACGAGAGACAAGCTCAAGCTCTCCCCCAAAGAAGACGTTTGATCTGTCAAAACGTTACACCTTTCAACAGAAAAACACCTTCCGCCTCAACTCGTCAGCTTTTGTTGAAGCAAAAGGTGTTCGTCCGTACAACTCATGTTTAGTGGGTGCTCTTTTGACAGGACTCGCAGATGCCATATACTTCCATGCGATGTCCGGTGACTTTGAACCCGATGTCTTTCGCGGCAGCTTCTTCCGCCTCCCGCAAATACGGAAAGTGAAAGTCGCGAATCGCTCCGCAACTGGAACAGATCGCGTGGTAATGATCTTCCTCTACATTGGCATCGAAGCGGCTGGACGAGTCCCCGTAGGTAAGCTCAATCACCAGGCCCGCATCTTTAAAAACCCGCAGGTTGTTGTAAATCGTTGCGACGCTCATGTTAGGAAACTTACCTTCGAGAGCTTTGTATATTTCGTCAGCCGTCGGGTGAGTCATCGTCTCCAGCAAGTACGTCAAAATGGCATGGCGCTGAGGTGTCATCCGAACCCCGGTGTTTTTGAGGATTTCTACAGCTTTTTCCACACGCTGTGTCATAATTTCACACCCCACAGTCTTCGCAAGACAAAAGATCAGTCAATCCTGTCTGTCATTGATTAGAATTACTTTAAATAAGTGTACGTCTATTCGGCGAAAACTGTCAATATCCATTACGCTGAATTAAGGAGAAAGAAGTGGAAATCACGTTTCCGCTTTCGTTCTGGCCTTCGCTTTCGGCTTTGCGGCTTGCTTGCCTGCTTGCCTCGCCGTCGTTTTTTTCTCCGCTTTTTTGGCCTCCGCCAAGGCGTACTTGCACATGGATTGCAGCGGACATTGATCGCACTTCGGATTGCGCGCCGTGCAGACTCTTCTGCCGTGCCAGATCAGCCAGTGATGGGCATCCGACCACTTTTCGCGCGGGATGCGCTTCATCAGCTGACGCTCCACTTCGTCTACATTGTCGCTTTTGGCCAGACCGAGGCGGTTCCCCACGCGAAATACGTGCGTATCGACTGCAATCGCCGGAATGCCGAACGCATTGGAGAGGACTACGTTGGCAGTCTTTCTCCCTACACCCGGCAGCGCTTCCAGCTCGGCATGCGTTTGCGGCACCTCCCCGTTGTACTTTTCGTACAAGATTCTACAGGTCTCCAAAATGTTTTTACTCTTATTTTTATACAAGCCCAGACCTTTTATATGCTCTTCCATTTCTTCCTGGGTCAGGTGCAGGTAGTGCTCCGGCCGGTTCAACTGCTTGAACATCGGCTCGGTAATTTCGTTCACCCGCTTATCCGTGCACTGTGCCGAAAGAATGGTTGCAATCAACAGCTCAAACGGGGTTGTATAGTTCAATTCGCAGTGGGCATCCGGGTACATTTGCTGAAGCGTGTCCAAAATGTCTGCGACGGGTACTTTGCGTTGTGCCATAAATATATCCCCCTTTTTCCTACATTATACCGATCCTGATCGGCTCGGCAATTGTCGCAAGCGATAGCAGTGACTGCTATGCTGATGTTAAAATGGGCTTGGAAAGATGTAACGGGGGCGATACATAATGAAAGTTTTCCTGACGGGAGCTACCGGATTTGTCGGAAAAGGCGTGCTGCAGCGGCTGCTTGCAGATGGCCACGATGCTGTTTGCTTGGCACGCCCCGGTTCCAAAGACAAGCTGCGCGCAGAGCGTACCGGGCCGGGACGTGTCTATCTGGCGGAAGGAGACATTTTGGACGTCGAATCGCTGAAAAGCGCCATGGCAGGCTGCGAGGCGGTCATTCATCTGGTCGGAATCATTCGCGAGCAGCCGGGCAAAGGAATTACTTTTTCCAAAATTCATGTCGAAGGGACAAAAAACGTCCTGGAGGCGGCGAAGCAGGCGGGCGTGCGGCGCTTCATCCACATGAGCGCACTCGGCTCCCGGCCAAACGCGACAAGCGCCTACCACCGCACGAAATACGAAGCCGAACAGCTCGTGCGGGCAAGCGGAATCCCTTACGTCATTTTTCAGCCATCGGTCATCTTCGGCCCTGGCGACGAGTTCGTCAACATGCTCGCCGACCTGGTGCGCATGCCGGCCACGCCTGTGATCGGGGACGGCTCCTATCCTTTACAGCCCGTGGCGAGAAAAACAGTAGCGGACGTGTTTGTCCAGGCTTTGAGCCTGCCTGATGCGACGAACCAAACTTTCGAAACAGGCGGCCCTGATCGGCTCACCTACGCGGAAATACTCGATGCCATCGGCGAGGCAATCGGCAAAAAGCGGGTTCGCAAAATTCACATCCCGCTCGCCCTCATGAAGCCTGTCGTCAACATGCTGGGGGGCTTCTCGTTTTTTCCGATCACCAACACGCAGTTGACCATGCTGCTCGAAGGCAATGCCTGCCGCGACGGTCAGCGTCTATACGACACTTTTCCTACCGAAAAAATTCCGTTTCGTTCGGGCATCTCCACCTACCTCCGATAATTTTCGGCGAAGAGCTGGAGACTATTCAAAAGCAAAAAGGGGCGTTCTCCCGGTCGGATCGCCGACTTTTTGGGAAAGCCCCTTTTGCTTTATTCATGCAGCGTTTTTTCCACGCCGCCTGTCTCTTTGTTCACGTGACGGGCGACGACGAAGAGATAGTCAGACAATCGGTTGAGATATTTGACGACCGCCGGGTTGACCTGCTCCTGCTGCGCTACATGGACGGCTTTGCGCTCTGCGCGTCTGACAACCGTGCGGGCGACGTGGAAGGCAGCAGCTGCGGGATGGCCGCCTGGCAAAATGAAGTTGGTCAGCGGTGGCAGCCCTGCATCCAGCTTGTCGATTTGCTCCTCCAGGAAGGTCACGTCCTCTTCCTTGATCGGCCAGCCTACTTTTTTCCCTTCCGGTGTGGCCAGCTCTGCGCCGACATGGAACAGCTTGGTCTGAATGATATGGAACACATCCTGCAGTTCCTGCCAAGCATCCGTCGCGGGGAGAAGAGACAGGGCCAGCCCGATCTGCGAATTGGCCTCGTCGCACGTGCCGTACGCCTCGACGCGATCTGCGAACTTCGGCACGCGCACTCCCGCCACCAGTGAAGTCTCGCCTTTATCCCCTGATTTTGTGTAAATCTTCATCTGTACCCCCGCCTTTTTTCTTTTTCTGAAAAAGTGCTACAACGCCTCGCAAACGACAATCAATTCCGTACTGCTCGCATCAAAAGGCGCTTTGGCAAAGTTTCCGTACCGCCGGGTCACTTTCAGCCCGTTCAGGCGCAACAGATGGTGGAGCTCGGTCGGAAAAATATAGCGCAGCACAAACCGTCCATTCACGCGCTCAACCACAGTACCCCGTGCGTCTGTGCGTTCGTACGTGCGGGTCACTTCGCACAGTTGCTGAAAGTGGTCGTAGCGGGTGTAATCCCACATCAGCACTTCTCCCCCGGACGGCAGTGGGTACGTTCCGCGCAGCGACATCTTTTCATTTTCTTCCTGAAAATGATTGATTTTGGGCACAAACACGTTCAGCGCGAGCTTTCCGCCAGGTGCCAGGTGCTTGCGAATGCACCGCAATGCTTTCATCTGCTCCTGAATGTGCAAAAGGTGCAAAAACGAGCGGAACGGGATCATGATGAGGGAAAAAGTCTCCCCGAGATCGAAGCTGCGCATGTCTCCCTGGAGCAGTGTAAGCCCTGTGGTCACGCCTTGCTCTTTCGCCTTTTTCTGTGCACGCGCCAGCATGTCCGGCGACAAGTCAATGCCCGTCACCTCGATCCCGGCCTGGGCGAGCGGAATCGCGATTCTCCCGGTGCCGCAAGCAAGATCGAGCACTTTGCCGCCAGCCTGCTTCGCTTCTTCCAGGTAAAACTCGACGTCGCCCGCAACCCCGCGCTGTGTCAAGTCGTAATAATCGGCCCATTGATACATATTGCTCATGCCGTCCTCCTATGCTTGCATTTCCTCCGAGGTCAGGTAAGCCATGACGAGTTTCGCCGTATTTTCCAGCGCTTCCTTGTGCGTGCGCTCGTGGGAGTGGGAAGCGTCTACGCCTGGGCCGATCAGCCCGTGGACGATGTCATGGCCTGCGCGCAGCGCCGCGCTCGCGTCTGAGCCGTAATACGGGTAAATGTCTACCGCGTAGTGCAAGTCGTTTTCCTGGGCCAGCCGGGTCAAATGGCTGCGCAGTCCGTAGTGGTACGGCCCGGAGGAATCTTTTGCACAAATGGAGACGCAGTATTCGTCTGTCGTCTGGCCGTCGCCAATTGCGCCCATATCCACCGCCAAATACTCCACGACGTTTGCCGGAATGCTGGAATTGCCGCCGTAGCCGATCTCTTCGTTGTTGCTGATAAAAAAGTGCGTGGTGTAAGGCAGTTGTTGTCCGGTTTCGCGAAGCTCCTTCAGTACGCCGAGCAAAATGGCGACGCTCGCCTTGTCATCAATGTGCCGGGACTTGATGAAGCCGCTGTCGGTTACGGTCACACGCGGGTCGAAGGAGACAAAATCCCCGACGGAAATGCCCAGTTCCTGCACTTGCTCCCTGTTTGTCACTTTTTCATCCAGGCGCACTTCCATGTTGGCGTCTGTTCTTTCTTCCTTGCCTGCACTGCGGCCGTACACGTGGACCGAAGCCTTCGTGGACAAAATCGTTCCGGTGACGAGGCGGCCGCTCGCGGTTTCCACCGTGCAGTGTTCCCCTTCAATTGCATTGAACTCAAAACCGCCGATCAAAGTCAGTTTCAGACGGCCGTTGCTTTTGATTTCCTTGACCATCGCGCCAAGCGTATCGACGTGCGCTGTCAGCAAGCGCGCCTTGTCGTCACGTGCTCCTGGCACGGTTGCGACAATCGCTCCCTTGTTCGTCCGCTTGTACTCGACTCCGAGCTTTTCCAGCTCCTGGGCCACCCACGCCATGACTTTGGCTGTATTGCCGGACGGACTCGGGATGTTCGCCAACTGGCAAAAGGACTGAACCACATACTCTGTAGACACACTCATGGAATGCTCCTCCTCTATGTATCAAACCTGCCTTGCTTGTCAGTCTTGCAGTTCTTCCTTGATGAACTGCAGCACTTCCTGCACGTGCCCTTTCACCTTTACTTTTGGCCAGACCTTCGCGATCTTTCCTTCCTTGTCGATCACAAAGGTCGTCCGCTCGATCCCCATGTACTCGCGGCCATACATTTTTTTCAGTACCCACACTCCGTACGCCTCTGCCACCTTGTGCTCCGGGTCTGCCAAGAGCGGAAACGGCAGTTCGTGCTTGGCGCTAAACTTGTCATGCGATTTGACCGAATCCGGGCTGATCCCGAGAACGACCGTATTTAGCTCGGCGAACTGCGGATGATAGTCCCGAAAATCGCACGCCTCAGTCGTGCAGCCCGGCGTCATGTCCTTCGGATAAAAATAGAGCACCACATTTTTCCCGCGGTATTGGGAAAGCGAGATTGTCTGATCCTGATTGGCCTGCAACGTAAATAACGGCGCGGCCTGTCCGCTTGCGATCATGCTCATCCCTCCGTAAAAATCACTCGTCTCATTTTACCACAAGCGTACAGGCACTTCATCCGCATATACGTTGCGCTTTCAATCAGAAAACGCTAGAATTAATTAAGAAAAATAAAACGGCCTAGTCATTTGGATGGTGAGAATTGGCATGAAAGAGTTTTTTGAAGTAACCGATCCAGAAGCGCTTAAATCCCTTGCCATAGCAGAACGGGTTAAGATTCTTGAACTCTTCGAAGATTTGGAGCCGCGTACGGCCAAACAAATCGCTACGGAACTAGGCGAAAATGCAGCACGCCTTCACTACCACGTGAAGGAGCTCGTGCGTGTCGGTTTGCTCGAACAGGTGGATACCCGCGTCAAAGGGTCCATCGTGGAAAAATATTACGAGCCAGTCGCCAAGGTGATTCAAGTCAAGCTTCAACTTATGATTGAAGAAAACGCACAGCAATTGAGTGAAGTCATGTTCACTCCGTTTCGCACCACGGAAAAGGATCTCATGAGAACACTCAACCGCCTGGTCGCAAGCGACCCGGATGTACGCAAGGAATACCAGAACACGTTTGCCTTTAACCTGACCGAATTTTACTTGAGCCAGGAAGAGCGCAACCAACTGGTCGACGAGATCAGCGATCTTTTGCAAAAGTACAAAGGCCTTAAAAACGAGGCGGGACGACGCAAATTCAAGTTCTTCGACGTTCTGTTCCCGTTGACGCCTGCTGACCCTGCCGACGACTCGGATGAACCGTTTGAGGACACAGACGATCAGGTCAAACCTCTGTAAAAAGCAGAACATCGCACCAGGAAAACCATCAAAAGAGATGGTTTTTCTTAGTTTTTCAGACAAAAAGGGAGTGCCCTCTTCTTTACGCGATGGGCACTCCCTTTTCTTCGTTTCAGCCGTATGCGTTACCAGAACCGCCTAGTACGCCCGCCCGAACCAGACTGTATGCTTCGCCTCTTTGCCACAGCAAATGCAGGCTGCTTTTTGGGCAGGCGGATCGAACGGTATGTTGCGGGACGTGAATTTGGTTTCTTCCTTGACCTTGGCTTCGCAAGCGTCGTCTCCGCACCAGCCGCCCAGCACCCAGCCGCTTGGGCGGTTTTCGCTCTCACAGTTGGCAATGTGCGCAGCCAACTGCTCCATGGTGTCGATGTGCAGATGGGAATGAGCTTCCCGGAAAGCCAGTGCTTTTTGGAACATGTTTTGCTGGATGTCTTCGAGCAGCTTGGCAATCGTCTGCGCAATTCCGGAAAGCGGCACGGTCACTTTTTCGCCCGTATCGCGGCGGGCCAGGATCGCCTGACCGTTCTCCACATCGCGCGGGCCAAGTTCCAGGCGCAGCGGCACCCCGCGCATTTCCCATTCGTTGAACTTCCAGCCCGGCGTCTCTTCACGCAGGTCGGCACGCACGCGAACCCCTGCCGCTTTGATCTCGTCGAAAAGCGGATCGAACGCCTCCATCACTTTTTCGCGCAGCTTCATCGGCCCTACCGGAATCATGATGACTTGCACAGGCGCCACCCGTGGCGGCAAAGCCAGGCCGCGGTCGTCGCCATGCACCATAACCATCGAGCCGATGAGCCGTGTCGAGCTGCCCCACGAGGTCGTATGCACGTACTTGAACTGATTGTCGCGGTCGAGAAACTTGATCTCGAAGCCGCGCGCAAACTTGTCGCCCAAATAGTGCGAGGTGCCGGCCTGCACGGCTTTTCCGTCCTTCATCATCGCCTCGATGGAGTACGTGTCCACCGCACCCGCGAAGCGCTCGCTCGGCGTCTTTTGCCCTTTCCATACCGGAATCGCCAGCTCCTGCTCGACTACTTCGCGATAAATTTCCAGCATCTGCATCGTTTCCTGGCGTGCTTCTTCTTCTGTCGCGTGGGCGGTGTGGCCTTCCTGCCAGAGAAATTCCGAGGTGCGCAAAAACGGCAGCGTGCGCTTTTCCCAGCGGAACACGTTGGCCCACTGGTTAATCAGGATTGGCAAGTCGCGGTAGCTCTGAATCCACTGGCTGTACATGTGGCCGATGATCGTCTCCGAGGTCGGGCGCAGAGCGAGCTTTTCCTCCAGTTGTTCGCCGCCCGCTTCGGTCACCCATGGCAGTTCCGGGTTGAAGCCCTCGATGTGCTCTTTTTCTTTTTGAAAAAACGACTCGGGAATCAGCATCGGGAAGTAGGCGTTGCGATGTCCGGTTTCCTTGAACCGTTTGTCCATCGCCTCCTGAATCCGCTCCCACAGCTCGAAGCCGTCGGGCTTGAAGACGATACAGCCGCGCACCGGGGTGTAGTCCATCAAGTCCGCCTTTTTGATCGCATCAATGTACCAGCGTGAAAAATCTTCCGACTGCGGTGTAATTTCTTTTACAAACGCTTTGTCCTCTTTCATCCTTCTACGCTCCTTTTTCCTTATATGAAAATGCAAAAATCCCCCATCCCACATAGGGACGGAGGATTGACTTCCGCGGTACCACCCTGATTGACCATGGCCTGGGCCACAGTCCTCTTGTTAAACCCGATAACGGCGGGCAACCGGACCAGCTCGTCGCTGGCGGCTTCAGGATGGGGTGCAGGTATGCCTCGTATCAGCCTTCCAGACTCGGGCCGACTCTCTGGAACAAGGGAAATAGCTGCGGGTCCTTTCATCGCCTTTTTGACAAAAATGCTTCGTTTAAGAACATATCTTAGCAACTCGAAAGACTGATGTCAATTTGAGGTACGCAGGGCCAAACGAGCGCCCAGCTTGGCGTATACAGGATAGGCAACCAAGGCGAGCACGACGCCTTTGAAAATGTTGAACGGCACGATACCGGCCAGGACAAGGGACCAAACGCTGGTCGCATGGAACATCGCAAGCAGGTCTGCCATCGGCATCTGGTAAAGCGCAGCGTAAGCCGGGAGCAGGACGTATGCGTTGGCGACAGCCATGACGACCGTCATCAGCAATGTGCCGAGCGCAAGGCCCGTCAAAAAGCCTTTTTTTCCTTGGCCGTTGCGCTGGAGCAGGATAGCCGGCAAGATGAAGCTGGCCCCTGCAATCACGTTGGCAAGCTCGCCAATCAACAGTCCGTCTGTATTTTTCAACAGCATGTGCAATGTATTTTTCAAAACTTCAATGATGATTCCGGCCACCGGACCGTACATGAGTCCGCCGATCAGCGCTGGCAGCGTACTGAAATCAAGCTTCAAAAAGCTCGGCATCAGCGGAACGGGAACCTCCAGATATTGCAGGATAAAGGCAACGGCGGCCAGCATCGGAATCGTCACCATCCGCTGGGTTGCTCTGCGCGAAGAATGCAAGGCTGTTTCTTTCATGTGTACCATCTCCTCTTTGTTCTCCTTCTTTGAGGAATGGCAACAGTGGTCGTGCCACACGTGTTGTTCTCATATGCTTTGCCTGCGCACACGCAAAAATACCCTGAGAAAGATTCTCAGGGCAATTTACAGGCGTATGACAAAGCATGTGCATAAAAACAGGTTCGCGAAACAAAAGGAACTGATCCTGCATGCCCCTTTTGCAGCTATTCCCGTTTGCACAGGCAAACAAGCACGTGTAGAAAACGTACTGTCGTCATCCTTCTCCCATCCAGACTGTACTGTCGGCTCTGGAATCTCACCAGATCCTGCACTCCGTCGCTTGCTTGCAAGCTCAGGAGGCTCGCGGGCTTAACGTACTCGCGGTACGCTCACCGCCGGTCGGGAATTGCACCCTGCCCCGAAGGAATTGTGTAGTTGTATATTGCATATTATACTGCGCTTTTTTGATTTGGCAATAGAGGAAGCGGGTAAACCGACACTTGTGGTGTTTTCCGATGGGCTTAATGCGATTTTGATTTTTCACAAAAAAAGGGCTTCCCAGCCTAAAGTCGCCCTGTGCTATAATCTGCCTGTACAAATGAAAGCTCGGCTCCTCAAGGGTGGTCGCGGCTCATCCCCATTAGAAAGGGGGTGAGGCTATGGTGACGAACGAAACACTCGGACTGCTATTCCAGTTTGGGTTGTTCCTGGTCGCTTTGATCGGGTTGGTAGTTACCTTGACCAAAAAGAGATAGACCGCCCTTGAGTCCCAACTCCAGCGGTCTATTCTTCCAGAATTTTTGAGCCGGCCCCCTTGAGGGAAAGCTTCCATTGTACAGACCGTCCGTTTGCCGCCGGACGGTCTTTTTTAGCTTGTTACCTCTAATGTTACCATATCGGGTCGCAAATAAAAACAATATCCATTCGGTTTCTTCAGCACGAATCACGCCGCAACTGCTACGAGCCTGCTCCCCGATATTTGCGGACTCCCCAGTTCCAGACGAACAGGCCAAGGCCAAAGAAGACGACTGCCACGAGCGGAGTAAACGCGGCGTAGGTGTACCAGACTTCCTTGCGCAAAAAGTAGGCAGCCGGATAGACGCCGACGAAGGCAAACGGCAGTACATAGGTCAACACGATGCGGATCGCTTTGTTGTACACATCCACCGGATAGCGGCCGTACTGCTGAATGTTGTAGATCATCGGGGCAATTCCCGTCCGTGAATCGGAGAAAAAGCTGACCGCCGCAATCGCTGTGTACACTCCACCGTAGATGAGTGCGCCGCTCACGACCAGCACGATGAAGATCAGCGGGTCGTACCAGTGAAACGACAGGTCGAGCTGGATCGCCGCATAGCCCATAATAATCAGACCTGTGATAATGCCGAAAATGCGGTCCGGCGCGATGGATTCCAGACAAACCTGTGCCAGATTGTGAATCGGCCGGGTCAGGATGCGATCCATCTCGCCGCGGATGATGTAGCGTTCGTTGAAGTCCCAAAAGCCGAAAAACATCGAGAACAACGCATACGGCACCAAAAAGAACCCGTAGATGAAAATGATCTCGTCCCGCGTCCAGTCTTTCATCAGCGGGACGTGTGTGAACACGACGATGATAAACACGAGGTTAATCAACTCGGAAACGAGGTTGGACGCAAGCTCCCCGAGAAAATCAGCCCGATAGGCAAGCCGCGTCTTGAAATACTGGCCCAGGTAGTCGGCAAAAATGCCGAAAATATGTTTCATGTTTTGCATACTCTACCCTCCTTGCACGACCAGCCGGTTTCGCGCCATCCGCCACAAAACCAGAATAGGAACCAGAATGACAACCATCCAGATCGCCTGAAAGCCGATCAATTCCCAGGCGCGTCCAGGAGTAATCGCTCCGGTAAAAATCAAGCTTGGATAGTAGTTGACTGCCTGAAACGGCAGAAAGCCCATGACGGTCTGCGCCCAGCCCGGAAAAAAGCTGATCGGCAGCACAAGGCCGGACATCAGATCGACCACGACCCGCTTCGCCCGCATCATCCCGTCGTTGCGGAACAGGAAAAACGTGAACAGACCCGTCAACAGGTTAATCTGCGTATTGATGAGAAAAGCAAACAGCAAACTGAGCAAGTACAGTCCCCAGTCAGTCGCGGTCGCCGGAAAGTGAAAGGGAATAATCAGGCTGATGAGGAAAATCCCCGGCCCCGCGAAAAACAGGAAGCGGAAAATCCCTTCCCCGAACGCCTGCGCCGTTTTTACGGACAAGTAGTTGTAGGGACGGATCATCTCGATGGCGACTTTGCCCTCCCGTACGTCCTGGGCGATCTCCATATCAATGTTGTTAAAGTAAAAAGCACGCGACATCCAGGCGATTGCCACGTAAGAGGTCATCTGCTCGACTGACAGCCCGCCAAGCTGCTGCTGGTCGCCGTAGATCGCTCCCCACAGGAAGTAGTAGGCGCCGATGTTGATCGCGTAGATGATAATGCCGCTGTAGTAGTTCACGCGGTAAGCGAGCATGGTCAAAAAACGCATGCGGATCAGTTCCATGTAGAGCCTATGCATGGTCCCGCACCTCTGTATCAGCCTGGTAAATGTTGCGGACGATGTCCTCTGTGCTCGTCTCCAGCATTTTCACATCGCTGACCTCAAACGACGACATGACGGTAGACAGGACGAACGGCAGCATTTCCTGGCTTTGCTGCACCTGAACGCTGAGTGTGTACTCGTTTTCCTGCGTGATCTTGCATGGCATATCGCCCAGCGCCTGGCGCAGCTCGTCAGCTGTGGTGCGCTTTTTCATCTGGAAGGAAACCTCTGTACCATTGCCCCACTTTTCCTTCAGATCGCTGAGCAGGCCGTCGAAGATCAGCTTGCCTTTGTCCATGACCAGCACCCGTTTACAGAGCGCCTCGATGTCGGAAACGTCGTGGGTCGTAAGCAGAATGGTCATGTTTTCCGTCTCGTTCAGATTGCGCAAAAACTCGCGGATTTTTTGCTTCACCAGCACGTCCAGCCCGACTGTCGGCTCGTCGAGGAACAACAGCCGCGGCTTGTGGATCAAGGACGCCGCTACCTCGCAGCGCATCCGCTGGCCAAGGCTCAGCTTGCGCACCGGCTGGCTGACGAACGAGCTGATTTCCAGCTCCTCGATCAAGCGTGTGAGCCACTTTTCGCCCTCTGCCTCATCGACCTTGTAGACGCTTTTGAGCAGGCGAAACGACTCCAGCGGGGACAAATCCCACCACAGCTGCGAACGCTGCCCGAAGACGACGCCGATGGAGCGCACGTATTCCTCGCGCTGTTTGAACGGAACGTAGCCGTTAATGACGATCTCGCCGTCGCTCGGGGTCAAAATGCCCGTCAGCATCTTGATCGTCGTCGATTTTCCAGCGCCATTTTCCCCGATCAGGGCAAACATTTCCCCCTCTTCCACCGTGAAAGAAAGGTCATCCACCGCTTTTACGGTCTTGTACTCGCGGCTGAACAAGTCACGAAAAGCACCCTCAAGCCCGGATCTGGCCTGGTGGATGCGAAACTCCTTTTGCAAATGGTTCACTTGGATCATGGAAAACCGTCCTTTTTGTCTTGCTTCAAATAACAACTGTTAGTGTATATGAGCTTGTGAAAATGTGCAAAAGGGAAACTGTAGAAAACTGTAGCTCCCCATCCATATTCAGGTGTCTTTGGCTGTGTTAAGATAATGAGGGACTTTTTCGATAAAGAAAAGAGGGAAAAACGCATGAAACGTGAACGATCCGCACAGCTGCACGAACAAGCCATGGATGTCATTCTCGGTGGGGTAAACAGCCCTTCCCGTTCTTTCAAGGCCGTAGGCGGGGGCGCTCCCGTGACGATGGAGCGTGCCCAGGGTGCGTATTTCTGGGACGTGGACGGCAACCGATATATTGACTATTTGGCGGCGTATGGCCCGATCATTACCGGCCACGCCCATCCGCACGTAACCAAAGCGATCTGCGAAGCGGCGGCAAACGGCACGCTGTACGGGACGCCGACTCCGTGGGAAATCACTTTTGCCAACATGATCCGCAAAGCGATTCCTTCGATGGAGCGCATTCGCTTCAACAACTCCGGTACAGAATCTGTCATGACGTGCATTCGCGTAGCTCGCGCCTACACCGGGCGCGTGAAAATCATCAAGTTCGCGGGCTGCTACCACGGACACTCCGATCTCGTGCTCGTCGCGGCAGGCTCCGGCCCCTCGACGCTGGGCATTCCGGACAGCGCCGGCATTCCGCAGAGCATCGCCAACGAAGTGATTACCGTTCCTTACAACGACATCGCAGCGTTTGCCGAAGCGATGAGCAAGTGGGGCAGCGAAACAGCGTGCGTGCTGGTCGAGCCAATCGTCGGCAACTTCGGTATCGTCACGCCGGAGCCAGGCTTTTTGGAAGAAGTGAACCGCATCACGCACGAGGCAGGTGCGCTCGTTGTGTACGACGAGGTCATTACCGCATTCCGCTTCTGCTACGGCGGGGCGCAAAACTTGCTGGGTGTAGCGCCTGACCTGACCGCGCTCGGAAAAATCATCGGCGGCGGCTTGCCGATCGGCGCGTATGGCGGACGCCGCGATATTATGGAACAGGTCGCACCGCTCGGTCCAGCCTACCAGGCAGGGACAATGGCGGGCAATCCCGCTTCCATCCGCGCCGGAATCGCTTGCCTGGAAGTGCTGAAGCAGCCTGGCGTGTACGATGAGTTCGAGCGACTTGGTGCGCTTTTGGAAAAAGGCATTCGCGACGCTGCGAGCAAGCACGGCGTCACCATTCAGCTCAACCGCGTCAAAGGAGCGATGGCTGTTTACTTTACGGACAAGCCTGTCCGCAACTACGAGGACGCGCAAAAAGCCGATGGCGAGCTGTTCGCCCGCTTCTTCCGCCTCCTTTTGGACGAAGGCATCTGCCTCGCCCCATCCAAATACGAGGCGTGGTTCATCACGACCGCGCACACGGAAGACGATATTCGGGAAACAATCGCGGCTGTCGACCGCGCTTTCGCACAGTTGAAGGCGTAACACAGCCGCACGGGTGAGCATGACGCTCTTGCTGCCGAGACAAACATTGCCAAGTCCGCTCCCTTCCTTTTTGGAGATACTAACGATGGCAAGTGAGTATCATCGCGAGGAGGAGATTTTCGTGTCAAAAGGCGAAAAAACGTATCCGCAAGCTCCGGAAAAGACGCTGGATCCCAAAGAGAGCAGCAAAATGATGGAGGTCGTCGGTTTCCAAAACCCGCGCAAAACCGAGCATCACAAAACGCAAAACCACGATCGCTAGACGTGCCACGCAGACACATTCCCGCTAGAGGGTGTGTCTGCTTTTTTGCTTTTGCCCGCGTGGTCCACCACATATAAACCTTTGATGATATTGTCAAGGTTGGTCAGAGATTGTACAATAAAAATAATGAAACTGCCGTGACACTTATTCGTATACATGGATATGGGACAAAATGTATATGGAACTGCTATTGTGCATATTTCGTAGACAAAAACGAGGAGTGAGTGCTCAATGTTTTTTCACCCGATGGACTTTCTGATTTTCATCGCATTCGGACTGTCGCTCTGGGCTCAATTCCGCGTAAAGGGAACCTTTAACAAGTACGCGGAGGTCCCTGCTTCCTCCGGCCTTACCGGGGCCGAAGCGGCGCGGCGGATGCTCGATGCAAACGGCTTGACCAACGTACCAGTCGAACATATCCCAGGCACGCTGACCGACCACTACGATCCGATGGACCGCGTCGTTCGCCTGTCTGATCCTGTTTACTTCGGCAACTCCATTGCATCTTTGTCCGTTGCTTGTCACGAAGTCGGCCACGCCATTCAGCACAAGGTTTCGTATCCGATGCTGGTAGCGCGCCACCGCATTTTCCCGGTCGTCAATCTGGTATCCGGTGTTGCGCCGCTCCTGCTGCTCGCAGGCTTCTTTTTGAAGATGGCGGGTCTTTTGTTGATCGGGATTATTTTCTTCTCCGGCGCTGTTGCCTTCCAGCTCATCACGCTGCCAGTCGAGTTTAACGCGAGCAGCCGTGCCAAAGAGTTGATGCTGAAAATGGGCTTCATCCGCAACGAGGAAGAACAGGGAGCGAGCAAGGTACTGGGTGCTGCCGCTCTGACTTACGTAGCTGCCGCTCTGATTTCTGTTCTGGAGCTGGCCAAATACATCATGATTTTCCGAGAATCTGAAGACTAATCGTCTTTTCACAGCCAAAAGCAAGGTACAGCCTCTTACGCTATGGGGGCTGTACCTTTTTATATGGACTTGCGATACAATGGGACGGGAGGTTGTGTACATGCGCATCGGGATTATCGGATTGGGAAGTATGGGGCAAATGCTCGTGAAGTCGTTTTGCAAAAGCGAAGTGATACTACCGGAAAATGTGCTCGTCTTCAACCGGACGCAAGCAAAGGCAGACAAGCTGCAAGCAGAATACGGCGTGGCCGTCGCGGCAACCACGCAAGCGCTATGCGAGCAGGCTGAGCTGATTTTCCTTTGCACGAAGCCGTTGGACATCTTGCCTGTTTTACGCGGGCTGTCGGTTGCTGCCGACAAGCATATCGTCTCGGTCGCCGCCGGGGTCAGCATTGCCGATTTGGAAACCGTCCACTCCGGGCCGGTCAGCAAAGTGATTCCGACTGTCACTTCCTCAGAGTTGCACGGGGTATCGCTGTTGACAAACAGCAGCAAAGTCAGCGCCAAACAAAGGGAGGATCTGCTGGCGCTGCTGTCTGCCATTGGCGAGGTGCAAGAAGTTACCGAGAGTGAGATCGAGACAGCGACGATTTTGAGCAGCAGTGCGCCTGGACTGATCGCCGGGATTCTCGATGCTTTTGCCCAGGCGGCTGTTCGCAAAACACCGGAATTGGGGATCGAAGCAGCCCGCAGCATTCTGGTGGAGACGATGCTGGGAACGGCTTTGCTTTTGAAAAATGAGCAGCTTGGCTTCGACGAACTGATCGAGCGCGTCGCCACCAAAGGCGGAATTACCGAGGAGGGGCTGCGCGTCCTCGACAAAACCTTGCCGGGCGGCTTTGACGAGCTGTTTGCCATGACAGCGTCCAAGCATGCCGCCTTGAAGGAGCTTGTACAAAAACAGGTCGGAGAACAACAAGACGAAAAGGAGTAATCAGACATGATCGTAGGTTGGATTGGCTTGGGCAATATGGGCGTACCGATGGCAGGCAATCTGCTTGCGGCAGGCTATGACGTGCGCGTCTGGAACCGCACCCCTGACAAGGCGGCTCCGCTGGTCGCGCTCGGTGCGAAACAGGTGACGTCGCTGCCACAGCTCGCAGAGGAATGCGATGTGCTGTTCACAATGGTCAGCGACGACGATGCAGGAAAAGCAGTCTACACAGGAGCAGATGGCGTGCTGTCCGGGCGAGTATCCGGCAAGCTGGCGATTGACATGAGCACAGTTGCCCCGGAGACATCCCGCTTTTTGGCGGAGCAGGCGAAAAAAGCCGGGCTGCGTTTTCTCGACGCCCCGGTTTCAGGCAGTGTCGGTCCGGCAAAAGAAGCTCAACTCGTCATCATGGTCGGCGGCGAAAAAGCGGACTATGACGAAGCGAAACCGCTATTGGACAAGCTCGGCAAAACCGCGATTTACTTGGGGGCAAATGGCGCGGGCACCTCTGCCAAGCTGGCGATCAATCTTTTGCTCGGCATCACGGTGCAAGGCGTCTCGGAAACGCTGCTGTTCGCCCGCTCGCTCGGGATTGAGACGGAGCAAATGCTGGAGATTATTTCGCAAAGCGCTGTAGGCACTCCGCTGATTCGCGGCAAAGCGGCCTCGATTCTCGCAGACGACTATCCTGCAGCCTTTGCCTTGAAGCATATGGCAAAAGACCTGCGCCTGGCCCGCGAGGCCGGCGTGTCTACGCCACTGGCGGAATCGGTGCAGGCAACCTATCGCCAAGCGCTGGAGGAAGGGCTTGGCGAGTTGGATTTGATGGCGATTTTGCGGCATTTGAGAGGGGCTTCTCTTGTAAAATAGCCGTTTTGAGCAGGAGGGGGCGGGTGTGTCCCGTCCTCTCCCATCACTATTCATGCGGGGTCGAGTTAACTTAGTATGCTGCACGTAATCTGGCATCTCCCGATTACGATAGCTTCCACTCCTACACCTCGTTTCGCTAACCATCTTATTCCACTCCAGAAGACCCTGTAGACTGTACAGATTTATTGCGGAAAAAGCTATAGTACACCCACCCCGCGTTGATGAACAAAAAGGCGCTCGTCATGAAAAAGACGCCGTTGATGCTCACATACCCGGCCATAAAGCCGCCGATCATCGGTCCGAGCATGCTCCCGATGCTGACGAAGCTGTTGTTGTAGCCGTAGACCCGGCTGACCATATGCGCAGGTGTTGCGCGGCGCAGCAGCGCGTTGACCGAAGGCAGCAGCCCGCCTAGCGACAGCCCGAGCAGAAAGCGCAAGACGACCAGTTGCCACACCGTCCAGACCAGCCCTTGCGGAATAAAGAGCAAGGCCGCCGCAAGCAAGGCGAACAACAGCACTTTTTGCGAGCCGAAGCGGTCCCCAAGCCGTCCCAACTGCGGAGAGGCAAACACATTCGCTATCCCCATCGCCGCCTGGACTATTCCCGCCCACAGCGCGACCTTTTCCCCTTCCGAGCTTACCAACTGTGAGATGTAGATCGGCAAGACAGGCACGATGCTGAACAGCGCAAACTGGATCATCACGGTTACAAAAAAGAGCGCCGGCAGTTCTTTGGACGAGAAGATCATCTGAAAATCTTCCTTCAAGCTGGAGCGGTCCTTTTTTTCGGGCGGAACAAAATTCTCTTTTACCGTAAACGTAATGACCAAAGTCGCGAGCAGCAGCAGGCTTCCTGTAATGACGAAGATCATGCGGAAGCCGATTCTCTCCGCCAGCACTCCGCCAAAAAGCGGCCCCATGATTGTGCCTGCCGTGACAAACGACTGCAACAATCCTTGTGCCCAGCCGATCTTCTCTTTCGGCACCGAGGAAGCTACGAGGGCCGTGCTGGCCGGGATGATGCCGCCGACAAGCCCGTTAATCAGGCGCAGCGCCAGAAGCTGCCAAAGGCTTCCGGCAAAGCCCGTCAACGCAACGGTGATCGACATGAAGTAGCCGGAGCGCAAAATCATGATTTTGCGCCCGTGCTTGTCAGCCAGATTGCCCCAGATCGGGGACACAAGACCTGCCGTCAAAAAGTTGGCCCCGAAAATAATCCCCGCCCACGCCGTCACCTGATGCGGGTCGTCAATCCCGAAGTCTTGCTGAATGTAGAGCGGCAAAAACGGCATAATCATGCTCATCGCGACCATGACGACAAACAGCGATCCACACAGCACGTATAAATTGCGTCGCCATATCTCCATCAGATTTCCTCCATTCCCCCTGGTCAATCACCTTGCGGGCCTGCCTCTGACGCTGTTCCAAAGTCCTGGACGCTCCACAGGCTATGGTAGACTCCTTTTTGCGCAAGCAGTTCTTCGTGCTTGCCTTGCTCCACAATCTGCCCCTCGCGCATGACGACGATTTTGTCCGCATGGGTTATCGTGGACAGGCGATGCGCCACGATAAGCGTCGTCCGGCCTTTCGTCAGGCGTGCCAGCGACTCCTGAATCATGTGCTCCGACTCCAGGTCAAGCGCAGAGGTCGCCTCATCCAAAATGAGAATCCCCGGATTGCGCAGAAAAACGCGCGCGATGGCAATCCGCTGCTTTTGCCCCCCAGACAGCTTCACGCCCCGTTCGCCCAGCTCTGTGTCGTAGCCCTGGGGCAGTTCGCTAATAAATTCATGCGCGTTGGCAGCGCGTGCCGCTTCCTCGACGGCTTGCTGATCGGCCTCTGGATTCCCCATCAAAATATTTACTTTGGCAGATTCACTAAACAAAATATTGTCTTGCTGAACCAATCCGATATGATGGCGCAAATTTTGCTGCTTCAGATCGCGAATATCAATGCCATCGATTGTAATTCGCCCTTCTGTCACGTCCCAAAAACGCGGCAACAGACTAATCAGGGATGACTTGCCGCCGCCAGACATCCCGACAATGGCCACAGTCTCGCCCGGCTTTATCGTAAGATTGACGTCCTGCAAAACGAGGGGGCCGTCTTCCCGGTAGCGAAACGAAACATTTTCAAAGCGAATTTCCCCCCGGATTCGTCCCGTCGCCGGATCAACGGGCAGTTCGCCAGCGTGGGGGCTGTCCACGATGTCATAGGACTCATCGAGAAACTCGAACATCCTGTCCATCGAGGCGATCGCTTGCGTCAGCACAGTGCTGGAGTTGACCAGACGGCGCAGCGGCGTGTACAGACGCTCCAAATAGGCGTAAAACGCCACCAAAGTCCCTACACTCATGCTGCCGCCGATCACCTGGTAACCGGCATAGGCGATGACGAGCAGCGGCGCAATATCCGTGACTGTATTGACGACAGAAAACGTCCGCGCATTCCAGCGCGTATGCTCCAGCGCTTTGTCCAGAAACTGGTTGTTCTCCTTGGCAAAACCTTTGCTCTCGTGATTTTCCAGCGCAAAGCTGCGGATCAGCGACATGCCGTTCACGCGCTCGTACAAATAGCCTTGCAGCCGGGCCAACGCCGCAGAGCGCTCTTTCGTCAGCTGGCGCAGCCTTTTGTAAAAGTATTTGACGGAAAAACTGTACAACGGAAACACGACGATGGCGACAATGGTCAGCTCTACATCCATGGAAAACATAATCAAAAGCGTCAGCCCGATCGTAATCAAATCGAGCCACAGATTCATCAGCCCGGTTTCCACAAAGCTTTTCGTGGATTCCACATCGTTAATGACCCGGGAAATGACCTCGCCCGTCTTCGTGTTGTTGTAGTAGCGCATCGAAAGACGCTGCAAATGGACATACAGCTGATTGCGAATATCAAACAATATTTTGCTGGCCACCCACTGCGCGAAATACTGGCGTATGTACTCGACAGGCGCACGCACCACTGTAAATAGCAAAAAGGCGGCAAGCATCAGCCAGAAAAGCTGCGTCAGCTTTTCCTCGCGGGGCAACGGGCTGGGCAGCAGGTCGTCAATCACGTATTTGATGAGAAGCGGCAGAACAAGCGGTATGGAAAATTTGATAATGCCTATGAATATGGTGCCCAATATTTGTTTCCAATAAGGCATGACATATGCCAAATAGCGGCGTATGCTCAACCAGCATACCTCCTTTACATAGAAACTTGGCTGTGCCCGATTCGTTCAGGCACAGCCAAATTTGCACGTATGCGATCGTGCTTCGTCTTATTCGATTTTCACACAGTACACAGGACAAGGAAATCCCTCCCCCGAATTACGGGAAAGGGATTATTCCGCATCGTCTCGCACTAAAAGATACCGTTCGTACCAGCGTTGCACAAAGCCGTTCTGAAAAGGGCCGCGGCGCGCTCTTACCCAATCCAGCACTTCTCGCAGCGCTGTCTGTACTTTTTCCACGACAAACGGAGGGTAGTTCATCTGTTTGCTGTGCAACAGAAACTCCTCTTCATCAAGAATCGAGTAAGTCATGTCGGGAAACACCTTTACATCGAGATCATAGTCTATGTAGCTGAGCAGTTGCCCCTTCAGGCTGAATGGCGAACCAATGTTGCAGTAATAGTAAATGCCGTCGTCGCGAATCATGGCAATGGTATTGAACCACTGCCCCCGGCCGAATGTACAAATGGCCGGCTCGCGCGTGCGCCACTCCCGCCCGTCTGCTTCTGTCACTTTGACCCGATCATTTCCCCCAATCACCACCGCATCACTGGTATGAATCAGCGTGGATTTGTCCCAGATACGGTGGAGTGAATGGTCGTGTTTATAGCTTTCAATGCGGATAGTGGAGCCCGGAGTTGGTGACATGACTCTCCCCTTTCTTCTCTTCTCTATTTGAATGGGGACAAGCCTCCTTTTAGGAAGAGAGCTTTTTGGAAAGCGTAACAAATTTTTGTACTTCATAGCCAAGCGAAAGGTAAAACGGAAGGACTTCCGGATTCGCCTGATTTACCATAATCAGGACGTTGTTGACGCCTCGCTGTTTGAAGCGCTTCTCGATGGCAGCCACGAGTTGGCGGCCAATACCGGTGCCTTGCATCTCGGGAAGAACAGCCAGCCGGTAAAAATAGGCGCGTGTCCCGTCGATGGTGCCGACCACGACCCCTACAACTCTGCCGTCTTTTTCTGCCACCATAACCAAATCGCTGTCCCATGCCAACTGTTGGGCCAAATCGTTCAACGACTCCGCGTCCGATTGGTCCAAACCCGTCTGTTGCCAGATACTTGTGATAGCCGAATAGTCACCGAGCCGAAACGGACGAATCAGCATACGTTGCCTCCTTCGTAACCTTCTTCCTCTATTGTACAACACATGGACAACTTTGTCTTGTTTAGTGAGACGTTAAAGTCGCCAACTCCTGGGAACCGCATCCACCCAGACTAGGTCAAAAGAGAAATGCCGCCATCCACAATCAAGGTTTGTCCGCGTACCATCCAGGCTTTGTCGGAGATCAAAAACATAACCGCATTCGCCAAATCTTCCGGCTCGACAATCCGTCCTGCCGGTGTGCGTTGTGCGGAGCTGCTGAGCAACTCTTCGCGATTCGGGAAGTGCTTGAGCGCATCAGTATCGACAGCGCCGCCGGAAACAGCATTGACAACAATATTGTGCGGTGCCAGTTCGACTGCCAGGTAGCGCGTGATCGCTTCTACAGCCGCCTTGGAGACACCAACCGCAGTGTAGTTGTCCAGCACGCGGATGGAACCAAGGCTGGAGAGGCTGACGATTTTCCCGCCGTTTCCGCCTTTTATCATCAGTTTTGCCGCTTCTTGCGCACAGAACAACAGTGCTTTGCTGTTAATTTCCATCGTCCAGTCCCAATGACTTTCTTCCAGTTCCATCAACGGACGCAGAACGCCGGAAGCCGCGTTGTTGACAAGAACGTCCAGACGACCGAATTCCCGGTCGATTTCCGCGAACAGTTCCTTGATTTTCTCTACGTCACCTACGTTTGCTTTGACCAGGTGTACGCGCGCTCCCTTTGCTTCCAGCTCAGCAGCGGTTTCTCGCGCGGCAGAACGGTTGCGCAAATAGTTCAAAACCAGATCGTAGCCTTGTTCAGCCAACTGCAACGCAATCGCTTTGCCGATCCCGCGCGTTCCGCCAGTCACCAACGCCACTTTTTTTGTCGTATTCATAAAAGCAATGCCTCCTACACACCAACTATTAATAGCAGGTACTAATAAGTCAAAATCACTTTTTCATTATACAACTCCCCTCCTGCTTTTGCTACCGGGAGCAAAAATCTCCTTTTGACTTAGCCTTGCCGCAAACAGCCGTACTTAACACGCGAAAGCCTGCCGAGCGGGGCTGGATGATGCCGCCAGGCCGCTTTACACTTGCGCGCATTTTGCAAAAAAACCCGGCTGCAAGGCAGACAAGTAGTCTCTTGCACCGGGTTTTTTGCCTTTAAATCTTGAATTTGCCGATCTGATCCTGAAGACCTTCTGCCAATCGCTCCAGAGACATCGCGGAGGACGCGATTTCTTCCATGGATGCGAGCTGCTCCTCTGCTGCTGCGGATACGCTCTGCGTGCCGTCCGAAGCCTGCATGGTCACATCGGAAATATGGTTGATGAGCTCGACGACAAGCTGGGTCTGCTCGGAAATGTCTTGCGAGGCCTGGGAAACCTGGCCGATTTTAAGTGCCACATCTTCGACCGCAGACTGGATTTGTTCAAACGAATGTCCAGCCTCGTATACTTTTTCGATTCCCTCCGTCACTTCCCGCTTGCTCTTTTCCATGACCTCAACGGCAAGGACTGTCTCCTGCTGGATCGCCGCAATCAATTGGCTGATCTGCTCAGCCGACGCAGAGGACTGCTCAGCCAGCTTTCTCACCTCGTCTGCTACGACCGCAAATCCGCGGCCGGACTCGCCTGCCCGCGCCGCCTCGATGGCCGCGTTCAGCGCCAGCAAATTGGTCTGGCTTGCAATCGTGGTAATGACATCGACAATTTTTCCGATTTCCTGCGAGCGTCCTCCCAGGCTGTCCACGACTTTTGCCAGAGTCAGGATGGATTCGCTGGAAGCATTCATTTGCTGCACCGCCGCTTGTACAGAGCGGTTTCCTTCTGCCGCAACGGCTGCTGTCTCTCTTGCCGTCTCGGATACTTCCTGCGTATAGTTGGCAATTTGGCTGATCCGCTGCGACATTTGTCCGACTGCCTCGGTGCTCTTTTGGGTATGCGACACTTGCTGCTCTGTCCCTGTCGCCATGTCCTGCATCGTCGTTGCAATCTGCTCGGTTGCCTTGCTCGTCTGGTCTGCGCTTGCCGAAAGCTGCTCGGCGGATGCAGCCAGCTGCTGGACAGAATCATTTACAGAGTAAAGCAGGGAACGCAGCGATTGAGCCATATGGTTGAACGAATTGCCCAGCACGCCAAGCTCATCCTGGCTTCTGACTTCCACCTGCTGGGTGACATCACCCTGGCTCATTTTTTCCGACGCAATTGTCAGCTGTCGCAGCGGGCGCAGTAACGAGCGCAAAATGCTGAACACGATACCCGCTCCAACGGCGAGCGTGATCGCAATGACCAGGATCGTTCTGGAAAAGATTGGGCTTGCGGCCATCTCTGCTTCTGTGCGGTACATGACGCCCATCAGCTTCCAGCCTGTCTGCTCATTGGTGACAAAAGTCGCTTTCGCGTCATTTCCGTCATCACTGAAGCCAAATACCCCCACTGCCTGGGCGTAAAGGTCTTCCACCCACGGCAGCGTCACATCAGAACCTGGAGTTCCTGTCGGATGGATCAGCAGCTTGCGGTTTGCATCGAGAATGGACAAGTATCCTTTGCTGCCTATTTTCGCTTGCTTCACGGTTTCATTGAGTGCGGTCAACTGAATGTCGATTCCAAGCACACCAGATCGGTCATTCAACGCTTTGGCCAAACCTACGACGACGTTGCCCGTAACCGCATCAATATACGGTTCCGTAATGATCGTCTCGCCTGGCTTAGCCATTGCTTCCTGGTACCAGGGGCGTTTACGCGGATCGAAGTCGGCAGGCAGCTTGGCGTCTGTCGACATCAACATCTTGCCGTTTTCCTCTCCGATGTACACCTCTCCTATATCCGGATGCAACTTGTGGAAGGTTTGCAGCTTAGTGCGGGTCAGACTTCTCATCTGCTCCGTCAGCTGATCTCTCCCTACCTCTGCGGCAATCAGCTTCAAATCGCGTGATTGAGCCTCCAGCGTGCGATCCAGAAGCTCGTCCACCAAGCGAACGTTCTCGGCGGCTGTCATCAGCAGCTGCTCCTCCAGACGGTCCTTGGCGCTCTGATAGGAGAGCAGGCCAAGTGTGAGCACAGGAATAGTCAAGATGAGTGAGAACGATGCAATCAGCTTTGCTCGAACCGTCAGTCTTGGCAATTTCATCCTAATTCATCACCTTTTCGCATATTTCTCATTGTCTGATATACTTACCCACTATACCACGCTGACTAAACTAATAATCGCACATCACTTTACCTTTTATTATATTTTATTATTTTCAGAATTGACTTACTTCAGAAAATAGGTAAAAAGTGCTTTACAACAAGAAAAAAATGTCATATCCTAAGGCTATGTTTTACGACACTACTACTTTTCAAAGGAAGGAGGCTACAACATGATGACCGCACTTGCTTTTTCAACTGCATTCACTGATCGTCTGTTGTTCGTTGCCAAAACTGCATATCACAACGCCTCCTGGGCCTGCGAATTGTAGATGAATTCGTGTCTTTCGCATTCTCTTTCGTCAATTACCAGACCATGGGCGTTGTAGCTTGTGGTCTTTCGTTTTCTTCGTGACGCCAAAAGACCGCAGGCAGTAAGCCCGTGGTCTTTTTCTTGGCGATGCATATCCATTTTTTTCCATATTGAGAGGAGGTGATTTGACATGGTACTGAACTTCTTGTTTTTCACTGTCAAGATCGAGCGCAAACCGGTTAGCCCCGAACAACGCCAGGCAGCTTATGCCCGCGCCCGCTATCTGGAAGAACGCGCTGAGGCTCACGCTTTTGAAGCCGCACAATTGGTTAGCCGCATCTAGTTTTTGCATGTCACATTCTACACTTGGAGGGATGTTTTTATGAAAAACAGACAAAGACGTCAGATGATGAGATTCACAGGAGTCAAAGCGATAGACGGCGGCTGACTGCACAACAAAAAAGGAATGGGAGGTGGACCTTCATGTACATTCCAATGATTTTCTTCACGATTATCATCGAGAAACGGAAACTGACCCCTGAACAGCGTGAAAAACGGTATTTGCAGCAAAAAGCGATCGCTGAATGGGAAGAGCAGAAGCATCAGATTGCGATGCAGTTTCCGGAATTCCTCTACCGATAAACCAAACGATCACATTCAGGAAGATCATGCCCGATGCGGCGTGGTCTTCATTTTTTGAAAAACATACCAAGCACAAGCCGCCTGCTTGGAAAATGTAGAAAAAAGCTGCCGGGAGAACCTCGACAGCCTTTTCAAAAGTGGGACGTTATTTCGTTTTTTTCCCGAGCAGCTCACGAATTTTGTGGTGGGCCATCGGGAACGTGTACGCATCCAGCTCGCTCCAGGCGGAAAAGCGTGCATGGCCCGGCAGCTCGCCGCCCTCAATCCAGTCGCAGGACCAGACCTGCATGTTCCACTGCAGATGGGAAAAAACGTGCTGCACCGCGCCGAGCGGCTCCAGCACCTCGATGTCGATTCCGAATCGTTCGCTGATTCCACACGCCAGCGCCTCTGCTTTGGCCGTATCGTTTTGCTGCTCTGTTTCCACCATGGGAAACTCCCACATGCCAGCCAAAAGCCCTTGATCGGGGCGTTTGTTAATCAGCACCTTGCCGTCGCGTTCGATGATCGCCACCTGCAGGTCGACAGGACGGGGCGGCTTCGCCTTGCCTTTGATCGGCAGTTCCTCCTGCACGCCTTCCCGCCGGGCGATACAGTAATCGAACACCGGACAGGTCAAGCACTGCGGCGTACGCGGCACGCAGACCATCGCCCCCAGTTCCATCAGCGCCTGGTTGAAATCGCCAGCGCGACCTTCCGGGATCACCTGACGCACGAGATGCTCGATCTTGATGCGGGTAGCGGGCTTCGCGATGTCATCCGTCAAGTACAGCAGACGGGAAAAGACGCGCATGACGTTCCCGTCCACGGCAGGCTCCGGCTTTTCGTAGGCAATGCTTAAAATCGCCCCTGCCGTGTACGGCCCCACGCCTTTTAACGTGGCGATTTCCTCCGGCGTGTCCGGCACGACTCCCCCGTAGCGAACCGTCACCTCGCGCGCTGCCGCCTGCAGATTGCGGGCGCGGGAATAGTAGCCAAGTCCTTCCCACGCTTTTAATACTTCCTCTTCTGGTGCATTTGCCAAATCAACAACCGTCGGAAATTTCTCCATGAAATTCGCATAATAAGGCTTAACGGTCTCTACTCTCGTCTGCTGCAGCATGATTTCCGACACCCAGACCCGATACGGGTCGCGATTGATCCGCCACGGCAGATCGCGCTTTTGCGAGTCGTACCAAGCCAGCAAATCCTGGGAAAAGCCGAAAACGTGAAACTCTTCGGGGAGAGTGTACCGCAAGCCGATTTCTTTTTTCCTTGCCATTTCGTTGTCGTCTTGCTCCTTTTATTGTGGTAGCCCGGCTGGACGAAACGCCCAGACGTGCAGCTTGTCCGCTCCGCCCGCTACGCAGTCGCAAAACGCGCGGTCCGCCAAACGGTGTGCCTTGATTTGCTCGTATTCACGCACGGTCGCAACCTCAAAGGCTTCGACAAACAAGCCCGGCTGATCCAGTCCCTCCATGCAGCGGTACTGGCGCGCGCCCAACGCTTCCATGCTCTCAGCCATGGATGCGATCAGCCGCAGGGCCTGCTCCCGTTTTTCCGGTTGCAGCTTGTATTCGATAAACACGGTTAGCATGCGACATGTCCCTCCTTGATCTTTTCATCATACCCTGTTTGCAAAAGCGGGAACAAGCTCACAATTTTTTTCAGCAGATAAGGGAATTATGTCGCCTCACACGCTATAATAAACAATAACGACAGCCTGGAAGGAAAGGAGGAAGACAACGATTCCATGGATACTGCCACACACTTTGCCATGGGCTTCGGATTGGCCGGGCTCGCCTACCTCGATCCCGTCGTAGCTTCTTCTCCCTCGCTTGCCGAAGCCGTCATGATCGGTACGGTCATCGGTTCGCAAGCACCCGATTTGGATGGGTTGGTCCGCCTCCGCGGCACGGCTGCCTATATACGCAACCATCGGGGCGTTTCTCACTCCGTACCAGCCTTGTTTTTATGGACAGGAGCCATTTTTGTGCTCATTCAGGCATTGATGCCGCAGACCTCCTGGCTGCACCTGCTGGGCTGGATCTTTCTGGCCGTCTGTCTGCACGTTTTCGTCGATTTGTTCAATTCCTATGGGACGAAGGGCTTCTATCCGTTTCGCGATAAATGGGTCGCCCTCAACGCCATTTTCATTTTTGACCCGTTCATTTTTGCCGCACACCTCGTCGGCTTCATGCTCTGGGCAGCGGGCGCACACCCCGGACGAAGCTTTCTCTTGATTTACCTCGTAATCGCCGTGTACTACTACTGGCGCATCCAGGTGCAAAAGCGGACGACAGAGCTGGTGCGCGCACGCATCGGCAAGCCTGGCATGTACACGATCATCCCTACCCTTTCCTGGACGCACTGGACGTTTGTCGCCAAAACCGAGCAGCACTGGTACGTGGGCGAAGTGCACTCCGGCGACGTAGTCATTTTGGACACTTTCACCATCAAGCCTGAAACAGAAGTGATCGCCGCTGCCAAAAAAAGCAGCAAGGTCCAATCCTTCCTCTCCTTCACGCACCACGTTCACGTAGAAACGAAGGAACGCCCCTTCGGCTACGAGGTAAAATGGATTGACCTGCGCTACCGCTCCCGTTTTCAAGGAAAAAGCCACTACATGTTCGTTGCCGTCGTCCATCTGGACTACGAATTGAATATCCGGGACTCCTTTGTCGGCTGGATTCACCGCGGAGAGGAACAGCTCGCCAAAAAGCTGGACTCCAAGCGACAGCCCGGATAGCCCGCAAGACAAGACTGACAACCGCTCTTTTGGGAAAAGGGCGGTTTTTTTGCATCTGACCTGCTCATTTTGCTGTAAATTGCACCTTTTTACCAAGTCAAAAACCGACTACGATCAGGCTACACCAAAAAACGCTGAGCTGTCAGACAGGAGGGTTTACATGATACCGATTCGCTATTCCAAACGCACGATTACGGACCAGGAGCAGATCAATCAGTTTTTGCAGCAGGCCAAAGTCGGTCATCTCGGACTGGCCAATGAACGCGAGCCGTATGTGTTGCCGCTCAATTTTGCCTGGTGGAACGGCTGTATTTACTTTCACGGCGCGGACTCCGGTCGCAAGGTCGAGATGATTAACGCCAACAGCCGGGTCTGCTTCAGCGTCTGCGAAGAGTACGGCACAATCGCAGCACCCGTGCCGGCCCATGTGGATACGGCGTACATGAGCGTCTTTCTGTCGGGGACGATTGAACGGGTGCAGGAGCCGTCCGAAATGCGCGATGCGATGCAGGCGCTGCTGGACAAATACGTGCCCGGCTACTTTTCCGAGCCGCTGTCTATGCAGCACGTGCTCAAATACCGCTCGTCCATGGGCAGCACGACCGCCATTTTCCGCATCACGCCGGAGACTGTCACGGCCAAAGGCAACCCGCTTCCCGAGGAAAAGCTTTTTTATCCGGGACGCAAAGTGGAAATGGACGTATAGCGCCATTAGACGCATTGAGCAAAGCGAAAACGACACGCCCCTTTTCACAGGTACGTGTCGTTTTCGCATTCAGTGGTCGCTCGCCGATCCGGCCGCCTGCCTTAGCGGTTGTACGGAGCAGACATGCCTGTTGCAATCGCAAGCCGGTTCCAGCTATTGATCGTGTTGATCGCCATTAACAGGTTGACGTACTCTTTCTCGTCAAAATGTTTTCGCACTTGCTCGTAGAGGGCATCGGAAACGCCACCCTTCGAAATCTCCGTCACTGCCTCGGTCAAGGCCAGAACCGCACGCTCCGCTTCCGTATAGACAGCAGCTTCGCGCCAGACGTTCAGCAGGTAGATGCGCTGCTCCGTCTCACCGAGCTTGCGCGCATCCTGTGTATGCATATCCAGACAAAAGGCGCATCCGTTGATTTGCGAGGCGCGAATTTTTATCAGCTCGATCAGCTTCTTGTCGAGCCCGCACTCGTGAACGAATTTTTCCAGTTGCAGCATGGTTTGGAACGCTTGGGGGGCGGCTTGGCGGTAGTTGAATCTCGCTTGCATGTTTATCTTTCCTTTCCACTCGAATTTGGTCTTTCAACCTCAAAGACGAGTGGCCTCCCGATTTTGTGACCGATTGCGGCAGGTTATTTTTGCAGATGCGCCAATTTTTCCGGATTGACGATCATGTACATCCGTTCGATCCGGTCTTTCTCCTGACTCAGACGGAGTTGAATGGTCACTTTCAACTCGCCTTGCGAATAAACCGCGATGCCATCCTCCCCGTTGATGGAGCGTATCTCGATCGCGGAATGCTCTGCCCATTTCGGCCAGACGCCGAGCCAGAACGCCGCCACCCGCTTGCCGGAAAAAATCGGACGCAGGGCCGCTCTGGCTTTTCCGCCGCCGTCGCTGATGAGGACGGCATCCTCTGTCAGCAATTGCACCAAAGCTGTAGCGTCCGCTCGGGAAATCGCCTGGATCAGCTGCTCGATGAGCTTGCGCGACCGGGCAGGCACCGTGTTTTGCGGCAAGCCCGATGCTTTCAGCCTTTGCTGGGCGCGACTGTACAGCTTGCGGCAGCTCGCCTCTGTTTTGTCCAGCATCTCCGCAATCGCGCGATACTCCAGGTCGAGCGCCGTCCGAAGCACATAGACGGCTCGCTCTGCTGGAGAGAGCGTGTCCAGCAAGACGAGCAGGCTGTACGATACCGACTCCTCTGCGATGACCGCTTGCAACGGATCATTGGCCCCGCGTTCGTCAAACAGCGGCTCGGGCAGCCATTCTCCCACGTACTGCTCGCGCTTCCAGCGGGCTGATTTCAACGTGTCCAGGCAGCGGTTTGTCACGGCTTTGCACAAATAGCTTTTCACATGCAAAATATCGTTGATGTTGGCATCAGCCAGGGCGACAAACGTTTCCTGCACGATGTCCTCTGCTTCCGCCACAGAGCCCGTCATCTGGTAAGCGAGCGAAAACATCAGGCCTTTGTACTTACGGTAAACTTGCTCCATGCTCTCCTTCATTTATCTGGCTTCACCAAACTTCCAGATCGTATGGCTCAGGCTGCCGTAGCGAAAGCTCATGTGCAGCCGCTGCGCTGTTTGCTCATCGTCTGCTGCTCCCATCACGTACACGAGCGGTACAAAATGCTCGCTTCCGTATACAGGCACCGCTTTTTCCGCATGCGGCGCCAGCTCGCGATAACGCGCCAAATCCTCGACCTTCCACGCGGTCAACGTCTGTTGCAGCCAGTCTTCAAACTGCAAGGCCCAGTCGAAGGCGCCTTCCGATGTCTCGCGCATGTTGAGGTAGGAAAAGTTATGGATCGTGCCGCCAGAGCCGACTATCAGCACGTCTTTTTGCCGCAGAGGGCTGAGTGCCTTGCCGATCATGTACTGCTGCATGACCGTCAGATTCGGATTGACGGACATAGCCACGACAGGCACATCCGCTTGCGGGAAAATGTGGCGCAGCACGACCCAATGTCCGTGATCGAGCCCTCTCGTCGTGTTCAGGCCGACAGGCACGCCTGCGTCGCGCAGCAGTTGCACCGCCTCCCGGGCAATCGCTTCGTCGCCTTTTGCCGGGTACTGAATCTCGTACAGCTCTTGCGGAAAGCCGCCAAAGTCGTGAATCGTCGGAAACGTCTCCATCGTCCCCACCAACTGGTCAAAAGCTTCCCAGTGAGCGGAAAACATCACGATCGCGCGCGGACGGCGCGGCAGTTGGCTGGCCAGTTGATTCAATGCCTGTGTATAGGAATTGTTTTCAATCGCAAGCAGTGGAGCGCCATGGGCAACGAACAAAGATGGCATCATGGGCAAAAACCCCCTCTATATTTTTTAAACCAGGTTACTTTTAGTAAGTATTATAACCGATCTTTGCCCGTATTACTATCCTGTGGAAAAAATTAAGCATGCACACCCGAAGCTTTGCGCGATGCGTCGACACAGTAGCAGTATTGCGCTTTTTGACACGAGAAAAAGGCTTGTCGCCCCCAAAAGATGCAACAAGCCTTTATGATGGCAAAAAGCCAAGATTACTTCGCAGCGGCAAAACGCTTGCTTACTTCATCCCAGTTTACTACGTTCCAGAATGCGTTGATGTAGTCAGGGCGTTTGTTTTGGTAGCGCAGGTAGTAAGCATGCTCCCAAACGTCCAGGCCAAGGATAGGCGTTTTGCCTTCCATGATTGGGCTGTCCTGGTTAGGAGTGGAGGAGATTGCTACCTTGCCGCCTTCAGCAGTCAGCCAAGCCCAGCCGGAGCCGAAACGGGTAGTTGCCGCTTTTGCAAATTCAGCCTTGAAGTTGTCGAAGCTGCCAAAAGCCGCGTTGATCGCGTCAGCCAGTTCACCAGTTGGTTGGCCGCCGCCGTTCGGGCTCAGGATTTCCCAGAACAGGGAGTGGTTTGCATGTCCGCCACCGTTGTTGCGAACTGCAGTGCGGATGGACTCAGGCAAAGCGTCGAGATTGCTAATCAGCTCTTCTACGCTTTTTTGTTGCAGTTCAGGATGTGCTTCCAGAGCTGCGTTCAGGTTGTTCACATAAGTAGCATGGTGGCGTCCGTGGTGGATCTCCATGGTTTGCGCGTCGATATGAGGTTCCAGTGCGTCATGTGCATAAGGCAATGCAGGAAGTTGATGTGCCATTGTAACATTCCTCCTCAAAATATGTATAGGTCAAGCTACGCCCTTATTATACTGCAAGACACCCACTTTTACAACAAATCGGTATGCAAAGTATATTAATCTAGCAACACATTTTCAACGATTTCCAGCTTGCAATCAAAAGGGAGAGTGCTAGACTTGGATTATTACATACTTGGAGAATCAGGTGATTTCATGGAAATGGACTTCGTGACCGTATTATTTCTCGCTTTTTTCGGATTTGTCGCCGCTTTCATCGACAGCACGGTCGGTGGTGGCGGTCTGATCTCCCTGCCTGCCCTGCTCGGTCTGGGCATGCCGCCGTATTTGGCGCTCGGCACCAACAAGCTGGCCGGGACGATCTCTTCTGCGACCAGCTCGTTCACCTTTATCCGCTCAGGCAAATACGACAAGAAGATGATGCTCATTCTCTTCCCGGTTTCGCTCGTGGGCGCTTATTTCGGAGCCAAAACGGTGCTGTTCGTTCCCCAGGAGTTGCTGAAGGTGCTCGTCATCATCATGATGGCGCTGATTTTTGTCTATACCTTGTTCAACAAACGGTTCGGTCAAGACTCGAACTACAAAGGGATGACCAAGTTTACCCTTGGCCTTGGCATTCCTTTTACCTTTTTGATCGGATTTTACGATGGCTTCTTCGGACCGGGTACCGGTTCTTTTTTCGTGTTTTTGATGGTGCTGCTGTTCGGCTATGACTTCGTGATCGCGGCAGGAAACGGCCGGATTTTGAATCTGGCCAGCAACATTTCTGCGCTGTTCGTCTTTTGTGTGGAGGGCAAAGTCATTTTTCTGACCGGGCTTGTCATGGGGGTGGCCATGCTGCTCGGTGCCAGCATCGGTGCCAAGGTCGCCATCAAAACCGGGGTCCGCTACGTCCGACCGCTGTTTTTGATCGTGTCGATTACCCTGATTACCAAAATGATTTACGAACTGATTTTTACCCATTAAAAAAGGGCGACCAGCCGAATTGCTTGCATGGCGATCCGGCTGGTGCCCCAAAACAAAAAGCCTGGCAAAAGCCAAGCTCCCCTACTCTTCTTTTCCTTTTCGTTGCTTCATGCGCAATATGATGCCGTCGATGAGAAGACCGATACCCGCTCCGTAAAAAGGTGCTGCGAATCGGATTCCTTCCCCTATAGGCAAATCTTTCAAATACACGATCAAGACTCCCGCAATAAAACCGATCATCGTGTAGCGCAGACGGGTCGGTCCCATCACGACACCCCCTTCGCACTACTTTCCGAATTTATTTGGCATTTTCATATTTTTCATGGTACGACTCATTTGTTTCAGCTGTTTTTGGTTAAGATTCATCCCCATAGAACGGGCCATGGCTTGCAGCTGTTTTTCGTCCATCTGCATGTTGGACAATTGTTTTTTCAAGTAATAGGTGCCTCCGGCAAAACCGCCCACGAGGCCGAGTAACAGTGTAACGATCGGGATTACCCAGTTGTACCAAGCCATCAATACATTACCATCCTCTTTTTCGTAGTTACGAACTCCTTCATTGTACCATAGATGGGCATTCTGTACATGATAACCCGCGAAATTGATGAGACTGTCCCAAGCCATCTTGGCCAACCTGCGCATATTCTGACAGCAAGAGGTGAAGCACAAATGGCTCCTATTCTGATCGTGGACGCCGGCCACGGTGGATCTGATCCAGGCGGCGGCAACAATACGCAGTTTCTCGAAAAGGATATGACGCTGCAAATTTCTTTGTATCAGTTCAATCGTTTCAAGGAACTGAACATTCCGGTCGCGATGACGCGAACAAACGATACGACGCTTTCCAGCGATGCGCGGGCAGCGCTTGTGCGAAACAGCGGCGCCCGCTACTGCATATCCAACCATATCAACGCAGGTGGCGGCCGAGGCTCCGAGGTCATTTACTCGATCTATGGCTCCGCTACTTTTCCCGGCATCATCCAAAAGGAGCTGGCAGCGGAGGGAATGCCCAATCGCCGGATTTTCACCCGGACGCTCCCGAACAATTCCAATCTGGATTACTACTTCATGCACAGGGAAACCGGCAGTGTCGAAACCGTGATTATTGAGTACGGCTTCGCGGACAACCCGCTGGACGCCGACAAACTCGCCAAGGATTGGAAAAAGCTCGCCGAAGCGGTCGTCCGCGCTTTTTGCGAATACACCAAGCAGCCTTACCGTCCTCCGGCCACACCAACACTTGCTCCGACCCAGGCCCCTACTCCCGCTCCCACCCCTTCGCCAACGGCCAGCCCTGGAAACGGAGGTGGCGGTACGTTGCCGGATTGGAAGCAGGAAGGAATCGACTGGTTGTTTGAGCAGGGGCTTTTAACCAGCGAAGATTGGCGCAGCCAGGCTGACAATCCTTTGCCGCTCTGGGCCGAGGCCATCATCCTGAAGCGCCTGTACGAGTTGTTGAAAAAATAAAATGCTCAATCGGCCTTATAACGAGTCAGCGGCGTATCCGCCAGGCCTGAATAATTTTTCTTGGCCGGCACACTCAACACCTCGTCCTCCGGAAAGCGATAGGCGGTTAGCATTCCGCCAAACACGCAGCCCTGGTCGATGTTGATCGTGCCGTTTTTTCGTTTTGGCTCCGGATGGGGATCGTGCCCCCAGACGATGATCGGGCTTGTCACTTTCCGTTCCTTCGCCCACTCTCTGCGGATCGGACGGCCATCAGGCCCGGTCCCGGCTACGTCCCCGTAACGGCAAAACGTATAGACAGCCGGCGATTCCATCCCGATGTAGTCATCTCTGATTCCGGCGTGAACGGCAACAGCTTCCAGCTTGTCATGGCGGCGGATCAGCATGTGCGAGGGCGAGGAGAACAGCAGGCGTCGACTCTGCTCCCGCAAAAGGGACGTTTTTTTCGGTCCGAACTCTTGCAGGTAGAGCCGCAGTTCCTCCTCCACCTTTTCATCGCCGTGCGCCAGGGTAACAGGCCTTCCGTCCAGCCAGCGAGCAATCTTCCAGCCGTGATTGCTGTCCACCATCTCTGCCAGTCCGGCTGTGACGTGAAGGTGAAAAAATTGCAGCATCTTGATGGAATTCGGCCCGCGACTTGTGATGTCTCCAAGGGAAAGGAGCTTTCGTCCCTGAGGGTGACGATAGGTGCCGTCCTTACTCCGTTCGTACCCCAGAAGCTGGATCAATTCTATAAATTCGTCATAACAGCCGTGGACATCTCCGACAATATCCACGCCATTGTCCGCCGAAAGCACCTTGGAGCGTGTCTGAGGTTTGTGCCTCATAGCCCGTCCCTCCTTTCCCGGTCTATTACTTACTATCTTTACCACATCCGCAAAAAAAACTCAAAAAAAGCTCCCTGTCAGAGAGCACTGCAAAACACTTCCTTTATATGGAAAGTGAAGGCGTTTCTTTGCTTCGCTTCGTTGCCAGCCCACTATGGGGCTTATCTGTCCGTTCCGAGACGTTTCACGGGGCGGGGGCTCAACATCTGGGTTTCACAATGAAGTGAGACTAACGCCCCCTTCATCCCCGTGTCCACGTCTCTACGCTGGAAGGCTGGCAAAGGCGCTCCGCAAATAAAACGCCTCCTATTCCAAACTCCATCAGCTTTTTGGCTTTGAATGATTGCCAGCACCTCGCGGTGCTGGTTTTTCGCTATAATCAATATTAAGAAAATGTTCAAAGGACATGTTGCCATGCTATCTGCTGACAGACAATTGAAAGCCTCATTTCATTCAGAACTTTACAATTTAATTCCCGAAGACCATCTTCTTCGAAAAATCAACGAAGCTGTGGACTTTTCGTTCATTTACGAGTTAGTTCGTCCATCTTATTGTGAATATTACGGAAGACCAGCGAATGAACCGGAACTTCTGTTTCGTCTTTTATTTCTGCAGTATCTTTATGGCTTATCCGATGAGCGAATGATTCAAGAAGCACAAGTAAACCTCGCGTATAAATGGTTCTTGGGGTTGAATCCTGAGGATACTTTGCCCGATCCGTCACAATTATCCCGATTTCGGAATCATCGCTTAGGTGCAAGCCAGATTAACGAAATCTTACAAGTGCTTGTAAAACAGTGCGTAGAAGAAGGCTTGATTAAGTCAAAAACACTCATTGTCGATGCAACACATACTGTTGCTTCCACTCAAAAGAAACGGCCTTTGGACGTGTTGCAGGAAGCCGCCAAACGGCTCGTACGAGCCGTACTTAAAAAGCATCCAAAGCTGGAGAAGAAACTTCCTCGTCCTCCGAAGTGTATGCAAGGCGATGTCGATGCGGCAAAAGTGATGCTACATTACCTCGCTGAACTGGGAGAAACGGTAGAAAATCTCCTTCCTGATCATGAAGGGGCCATCTCCGAAAAACTCAAGCACGCAAAGCAAATCGTGGAAGATGAACGGTTACTAGCAAACAAAGGCATCATGTCTGCGATTGACCCAGACGCGCGTTTTGGCTGGAAAAGCAATACCCTCTCCTTTTTTGGCTACAAAGAGCATGTAGCGATGACAGAAGAAGAGATCATCACTGCGATTGAAGTTACGGGTGGAAGTGAAGATGATGGCAAACAACTGCCAAAGCTATTAGAGCAAACAGAAAAGACAGGTATGAAGATTGAGGAAGTCATCGGAGACACTGCTTACTCTGGAAAAGACAATTTAAATCTCCTTGCCTCAAAAGACATTCAACCGATAGTCCCCTTAAACCCAATTGTCCATTCCGGAGGAATGAAACAGGAAGGCTTTACATACAACAAAGACGCCGACTTTGTCATTTGCCCAACCGGAGAGCACAGTATACGAAAAGCGGTACAAGGGAAGAAAAAATCCGGGCGCAGCCGTTCTCTTGTCTTTTACTTTGATGTGGAGAAGTGCAAGACATGTCCACTTCGCGAAGGATGCTACAAGCCTGGTGCCAAAGCAAAGACTTATTCCATTCGTATGGTGGCGGAGCACTATCAAGAGCACATGAGGTTTGAGGCAAGCACCACCTTCAAAGAGCGATCGAAGCGTCGCCGGATCATTGAGCACAAAAATGCTGAATTAAAAAGATTTCATGGATTGACCAGGGCAAAATACCGTGGTTTATTTGGTATGCGGATACAAGCATACTTAACGGCATTCGTTGTAAACGTAAAGCGAATGGTAAAGCTAATAAAGCAAATGCAGCCAGCTTCGTAAGAAGTAAGGCTGCATTCTTTTTGATGCCGTCGGCATCAATTATTGACATGAACCCATTATTAAAAACCGAGAGAGCACTTTTGCAGTGCTCTCCTGTCACAAGGAGCTTTTCGCTTTTTTACCGTATTAGCCTAGATTGTGCGTGTGTACGTAAATGGCCGCCTGTGTGCGGTCCTCGACATTCAGCTTGGCGAGGATATTGCTGACGTGCGTCTTTACCGTTTTGATCCCGATAATCAGCTCATCGGCAATTTCCTGATTGGACTTGCCCTGACCGATCAGCTTCAAAACCTCCAGCTCGCGCGGGGTCAGCTGCTCATGCGGGTGCGATTCCTGTCCATGCCGGAAACGGGCCATGATTTTTCCTGCCACTCGCGACTCCAGTACAGGCTCTCCGGCTGCAGCCGCGCGAATCGCCCTGGCGATTTCGGCCGCACGCGAGGTCTTTAGCAAATAACTGAAAGCGCCCGCTTCGATGACCGGATATACTTTTTCATCGTCAATAAAGCTGGTGAGGACGATGACCTTGCTTGCCGGGCAAGCTTCGCGAATGCGCCGGGTCGCTTCCACACCGCCTATGCCCTCCATGACCAAATCCATGAGCACGACATCCGGCCGCAGTTCGACTGCCATCCGCACGCCTTCTTCTCCGCTGCCCGCTTCTGCTACCACCTCGATGTCATCCTCGGTCGACAGGTAAGCAGCCAGCCCCATCCGCACCATCTCATGATCGTCTACCAGTAATACGCGAATCACAAAATTTTCACCCTTCCCGTTCCGGCTGTGACATCAGGGGAATCCGCACTTCGATTTGCGTTCCCTTGCCGACTGCTGAATAAATCTCCATCGAGCCGCCTACCTCGGCTACCCGCTCCTGCATGCTGCGCAGGCCGTACGACGTCATTTTTTCTCCGTCCGGATCAAAGCCGACACCGTCATCTGTCACCCGAAGCCGCACCTGCTCCTGCAAGGTAAACAGCTTGACCGCTATCTGGTTGGCTTTGGCGTGCCGCAGCGTATTGGACAACGACTCCTGCAAAATCCGGAACAGATGATCCTCAATGCCGCTCGGCAAGCCTTCGACGTCCTCAATCTCCCACGTCAGCTCCATCGCATTTTTCCGTTCCAGCTCATCCAAAAGTTCGAGGATCGCTTCCTTCAGCGTCTTGTTTTGCAGCGTGGCCGGACGAAGATGCAAGAGCAATGCCCGCATCTCCGCCTGTGCCGCCGCTGCCATTTCCTCTACCAACTCAATCTGCTGGGCAGCGCGCTGCGGATTTTTTTCCACGAGCCGCCGCATCGCCGCCGTCGTCATGGCGATCGCAAACAACTGCTGACTGACCGCATCGTGCAGCTCGCGTGCCAGGCGCTGCCGTTCCTCTGTCACGGCTGCCTGCTTTACTTGCTCAGCCAGGTCCGCATTGTGATTGGACAGACGCTGCAAGGACGCGACCTGTTCCTCCCACTGTGCGGCCAAGCGGTTCAATTGCCAGCCCAGCTCCCCGACTTCATCGACTCCCAAATCCGGTACACGGTAGGAGAGCATTCCCCGTCCGAGCTTCATCGCGGCTTCCCACAGCACACTGAGCCGCTTTTTCAACAGGTTTCCGACAATATAGGATATAATCAGCGCGACCAGCACACCGACCGGAAGCGCGACGACAAAAGCCGCCAGCTGCACCAGCCCGCCAGGCTGTGCAGGCAAGGTCAGCCCCAAATATTGTTCTACCCACAACACTACCTTCGGATTGCCGATCAGGCTGCTATACCAACTATGCACCTCCGGCATATCCTTCCACACGAAATAGAGCCAAAAGAAACAAATAAACGAAACGATCACTGCACTTCCGGCAAGCAGGACGCCGTAGCGCACATATTGCCACTGAATACTCGCCAATCGCTGTCGACGCATCTGCCAGTACCTCCTAGATGTACTTGACTTTTATATCGCCGACTAGCAGCGAGATATGCACATTCACTTTTTGAGCCGCCTCTTCGTATTGATCGGAGCGAATGATGATACTGCGGTTGATTCCTCCCTGGCGGTGGCTCAGCACTTCCAGATCGCCCAGACTCAGCTCGGCGTTCACGGAAACCGGGAGATCGACCGGAACGTAGATCGTGACATCTCCCACCCAGCCTTCCACAATCAGCATCGCTTCATCCTGCGTCAGCACTGCGCGGGAAAGGTCAATGACCACATCCCCGATCCCGTGCCAGACATGCAGGGCGCTCAGCTCAAAACGTCCAGAGGTCAAATGGTAATCCCCGATCAACGAGCTGCGGGAATCTTTGGGCAAAATCCGTTCACGGTAGACAGATGCTCCCTCCTGCCCAGGGAGCTTGCCGCGTGAAGGTTTCCATTTGTTCAAGCTGTCCAGCCATTGGGCAGCTTCCTGACGTATCCCGCCCGATTGATGATCCCTCCCCCTGCCCATGGGGGGAGCGGTCATCTCGTCCTGAGCCGGAAACGGCGGGAGGGGTGGACGGTTGCCTTTTTCTCTGGTCTTGCCGCGAATCAATCGAAAGCCAAAATAAATAAACAGGATGGGCACAGCGAGCCGGAACACATCGTCTACGCCGATGCCAAACCACATATCGAGTGCAATGATAAACCCTAAACAAAACAGAATGCCGCCTCTGATCCGTTTGTTTTTTCCCCACAGGCGAACGCCGAAGTAGACGAGCACCATCGGCCACAGATCAAACAGATCAAACGAAATGATATGCAAACTGTCTAATAACAGGCCGATTCCTGTCAAAATAATCAGGACGCCAGCCAACATTGTGTGCAAGCGGGACAGTTTCACAAAAGTCTCCTCTCTTACGCCCCATGCTGATCGTTTTCACTTCGTCCGTTACGACATGTATAAATGAATGCAGGTGGGATATTCAGCAAGGTGAAGTCTGTCTCTACCAAGGAAAAACGCGCCTGCAGCTCAGCCTGGAGTTGTAACGAATATTGGAATGTAATGAACAGACCGCCTGGCTTCAATGCCTTTTGCACTTCGTCCAGGATCGCTGTTCGCAACTCTGACGGAAAATTGGCAAACGGCAGGCCGGAAATGATGACATCTGCCTTGCCAAGCTCCAGCTCTTCCAAATATTGTCCGAGTCTCGTCGCTTCTTCCCTGACAGGCAGATCAGGAAATCGTGATTGAAGGATGGATCGAAACTGGCTGTCACGCTCCACAAGCACATAGTCGGTACCAGAATTGATATTTTGATAAATGGTTTGGGTAAAAGCGCCCGTGCCAGGTCCCAGTTCCAAAATGACATCTGTTGAATCCCAATTGACGTTCTTCAACATTCGCTCACATAAAAACCGCGAACTGGGGATCACGCTGCCTACACGCCCAGGCTCAGCGATGAACCTTCGCAAAAAGACCATGAAGTCTGCCAAGAATCGTACCTCCTAGGGGAAAAGCAGCCTGCTAAACAGGCTGCCTGATTGACACACTCTATTCTACAACCGCTCCCCCAGTTCCTGTCCAATCAAGATTGTTGCTACTGGGCGGACGCTGTTTTTTTCTCCTGCAGCGATGCCTTGATGCTTGCAAGCTCCGCATCCAGATCGCCTTTTTCCAGCTCAGACAACGCCGTTTCCCAGGCGAGGTTCGTATGGCGCCATTGGCCGCTCATTTGTGCTTCTGCCTCCATGCGCAACACTTTTTCTTCCATCCGGGCGAACCCGCGGCCTGCTGACTGATTGCCAATCCCTGCTACCGCTTGATTTACCTGCTTTTGCGTGCGGGCTACCTGTGCCCGTGCCATCAGCGTGAATTTTTTTGCACGCATTTTATAGAATTCTTCCTTCAGCTCGGCCAGCTTTTCACGCATTTGTGCAGCGGCCTCGGAAGCTGCCAGATAGAGGGTTTCGTACTCGGCTGCACGAGCTTCGAACTGCTTTTTGTCCGCGAGAGCGCGGCGGGCAAGCTCGTCTTCCCCTTCTGTCAACGCGAGCTTCACTTGGCGGTCGCGCTTTTCGATCAAAGCGTTTGCTTCATCCAGTTGCTGGCGGAACTTCTTTTCCAGTGCTACCTGGCGGGCGACAGCCACTTCGACTTGTCCGATTTCCACTTCCATATCCCGCATGTATTGATTCAGCATGACTACCGGATCTTCCATCGAATCCAGAACATCATTCACCGAAGCTACTGTCAGGTCACGCAGACGTTTGAAAATACTCATTTTTAAATTCCTCCTCATCATATCACATCGTGTCATTTCATCCAAAAACTGTTGCGACATGGCTGCTTATGGCTGGCGGCGGGTCACTTCTTTTTCCCACGCGTCCAGCATGTCTTCCTTTAATACCTTTTGTGCCCACTGACGTTCCCAGGCTGGTGGCGCTTCCTTGGGGACATGGCCGGGGCGCAGTAAGCGATACCCCAGATAAATCACACCAATGGCCAGTAAGCCGTGAAACAGCAGATGGAGCTTGCCGATCAGCATCAGGAACCCGAACAGGAAGATCACGATTCCCCAAAAACGCGAACCGGATTGTCCCATGATTTTTCGAGCGCCGTACAGCATGATGACCGCGGGAATCAAAATCCCGATCAGATCACCAAGGTCGATTCCGATTAAATCCAGGAGAACCAACCCGCCGACCAGCAAGAGAACCAGTCCGAGCAAAAACTTTCCAGACCGTTCGCTCATGCTCGCTTACCTCCTATCATCTCTTGCGTGTGGTGCTTGTTGAACCTTATGGCATTATTGTAGCCCCCCGCATAGGCTCCCCATAACGGGCGTGCGGTTGGTTTTTCCCTCCGTCCCTGGACGGAGAGCATTTCCTGCCGTAATCGGACGAGCCTGGTCCCCTCTTTTTCGCCAGCCAGCGCTTGCATTGTCGAAGCAAGACGTTACACCATTTGGCGAAATTTTGTGACAAAAAAGTGAACAAGCGGTCAAAAAAGAGGGAAAACGGGAAAAGCGTAGAATCTTCGTAAGGTGCGTGTAAAAAAACATCGAAAAATAGCCGAATTCCGTATGACGGAAGCGGGGGAACCAGTTTTTTTGGGGTGAATGATTGCCAGCTGGCAGTCTAGGGCGTCCTTTCGACCGAACCCTTCAGCTAACTTCGTAGGCTCACGAAAGGAGCAGTTTCTTTTGCGCAAGGTGGTAATGTCTTTCGTTATGGCTGGAATGCTTGTGATGGGGGCCGGCGCTGCACATGCGGCAGAGAGTGCAACACTCCAAGACGTAGTCAGCGAGCTGTATGGCGTCCCTTACAAAGCATCTGGCACGTCCAAAAAGGGCTTTGACTGCTCCGGTTTCACACGCTACGTATTTGATGCGTTAGGTGTAGACCTGCCTCACAATTCTGCCGCCCAATATGAATTGGGGACAGCGGTTGCCAAGAAAGACCTGCAGCCTGGAGATCTTGTGTTCTTCAATACAAACGGACGCAGCATCTCACACGTAGGCATCTACATCGGGAATGGCACATTCGTGCATTCGGAGACTGGCCGCGGCGTCGTCAACACCAAGTTGAACGACCCATACTACTGGAGCAAGCGTTATGTTGGCGCCAAGCGCATCAGCATACCTGCTTTGGAAGCGGCAGCCCCGAAAAAGGAAAACGCGGTGCAAGCAGCATCGTTGCCGGAAAATCAAGCACAAAAGTAGTAGTTCGGCAAAAATAAGAGCCAGGGACACAGCGTCTCTGGCTTTTTCTGACGAAATTTAGGACCAGGTCTAAAGAGGTGGCCCTACTTATAAGTAATCATGCATGAATAGAAACGGATATTTGCCTTTCTTGCGCGAAAGCATGTTATGATAGACACGATAGTACCTTGTTCACCTATTATATAGAAGTAACTGGGGGTAATTCCGGTGAAAGATCATATTTTAATCGTTGATGACAATCAGGAGATTATTGAGCTGCTTGAAGATATTTTGGAAAACGAAGGCTTCCGGGTTTCTTCGGCGGAAAGTGGCGAGGACGCGCTTGCCCTGCTCAATCAGGGCGAGCGGCCCAATCTCATTTTGCTCGATATTATGATGCCGAACATGAGCGGCTATGAGCTTTGCTCGCAAATTCGCCGCGAGTGGGATTTGCCGATTCTTTTTCTCAGCGCGAAAAGCAAGGCGGTAGACAAAGTCGTCGGCTTCGAAATCGGCGCTGATGATTACATTACGAAGCCGTTTGACACCGAAGAGCTGCTGGCTCGCATCCGCGCCCATCTGCGACGCTACGAGCGCATCCGCAAGCATACCGAGGAGCAGCCGGAAAAAGAGACGTCCAGCTCCCCGATTACCGTCCTGAAGTTCAAGGATTTGGAGATCCACAAGGAAACGTATTCGGTCTACGTCAGCGGCAAAAAAATTGAGCTGTCCACGAAGGAGTTCCAGCTGTTGACGTTCCTCGCAGAAAATGCTGGAATCGTTTTCACGAGAGAACAAATTTACGACCGCGTCTGGGGATACGGCTACGGCTCCCTCAACACGGTGACGGTCCACATCAAAAACTTGCGTGAAAAGCTGGAGACAGAGCGACAGTTCATTAAAACACAATGGGGGACAGGCTACGTATTCATCGGGGAGAAACTGTAGATGAGTCTGCGCAACAAGCTTTTTCTATCCTTTATCGCCCTGATTACCCTCAACATCCTGCTGTTCAAGTTCGTCTTCCAGGACATCATCATCGAGCAGTTGAAAGACGACCGTCACAACCAGTATCAAGCTGAAAAGGACGCGGCAGAAAAGGTCCGGCTCAACCAGTTGCTGCTCTCCGGCAACTTCAGGGACCCGATCGAACGCCAGGAGTTGGAGAGACAGCTTCCAGAAGACGTCATGTACCGGATGGTCGTGACGGACGCGAACGGCAACACGATTTACCACAGACCGTCACATGCCTACTCCTTGAAGCTGTCGCTCCCTTCCAGCACGAAAAGCGACCTGAAAGTCGTGGCAGAGTACCATTTTCAGCAGGAGCCTCCCCGTGAAGGTGAAATCGTCGTCTACTTTTACACGGACGAATACGACATGATGGCTACGAAGGGCGTCTCGATGATGCTCTGGTTTATTTACGGCAGCCTCGTCCTCGTCGGTCTGCTGCTGCTCGCCCTGTTCGTCCGCTGGATTTTGCGCCCGGTCAACGAGCTGGCCCGCGTCACACAGGAAATCCGCGAAGGCAAACGGCTTGTGACGTTTACGTATCGCTCGCATGATGAGTTCGGGCAGTTGTTCCGCTACTTTGGCGACATGGTCGACGAGCTGCGCTTTTCCGAAGAAAGGCAGTCAGAAATGATCGCCTCCATCGCCCATGATTTTCGCACGCCGCTGACCACGATCAAAGGCTACGCTTCCTACATCGGCTCCGGCCGGGTCACAGACTTGGCGCGAATTCAGAAGCAAATGGGCAAGATCGAAGTGAAAGTGAACGATCTGGAAAAGCTGCTGGACGAGTTGCAGGACTTTACCATGCACAACACAGAAGAGGTGCGACTCAACATCAGCCGCATTCATGTGAAAGGATTTTTGAAAGGAATTATCGAGGACTACCTGGCGCGGGTAAAGGAAGCTGGCCTGGCGTTTCAATGGAAGCTGCGCGTGTCCAATGAACTGCACATCGAAGCAGATGAAACGAAGCTGCGCCGCGTCATGGAAAACTTGCTGAACAACGCGATTTATTACAACAAGCCGGATGGCTCCATCCTGGTTACTTGCGACCAGCGGGAAGGACATGTGCTGTTTTCCGTCATAGACAAAGGGGAAGGAATCGCAGCCGAAGATTTGCCCAAAATCTTCAACAAGTTTTACCGTGCGGAGAAGTCCCGCAACCGCAACAACGGCGGCACAGGGCTTGGGCTGACCATCTGCCAGAGCATCGTGCGCCGCCACGGCGGAGAACTCACGGTAATCAGCGAACAGGGAATAGGAAGCAGCTTCTCCTTCACCATTCCCTTTTATCACCGTTAAATTTATATAGGTTTATTCACAGTTAATTTATTTTTTATATTTCTCTGCTAAGGTATTTATCATAAGCATGTTGCTTTCAGTGATAAATAACCCCCAGTTCGGTATCTGAGACATCACGGTGAAACCGTAGTGCAAGGATGCCTCTTTTTTTTGCCTTATTCCCGCTTTTCCAGGCGCATCGGCAGTCCGTTTTTCGGACGCAGTGTAACGAGCGGCTCCGGCTCCACTACTTGTCCAGGCTGTGCCAGACGCAGGCGGTAGCGCTGCGCGATCGTCGCCAAAAGCAGGGCAGCCTCCATCAGGGCGAAGTTGTTCCCGATACAAATCCTTGGCCCTCCCCCAAACGGAAAATAGGCATACGTCGGGATGCGTTTCAACAGATCGCCCGCGAACCGCTCCGGAACAAACTCATCCGGCTGCTCGTAGTAGCGCTCCAGTCGATGCATGACAAACTGGCTCATCATCAGCGTATCGCCGGGCTGGTACGTATACTCGCCGATTGTCACCTCTTTTACCACTTCCCGATTGATCGTCCAGGCTGCCGGGTACAGTCGCAGCGTTTCCGAGATGATGAGGTTCGTGTAGGGGAGCTTTGGCAAATCTTCAACCGTAGGCAGTCTGCCTGCCAATACCGTCGCAAGTTCCTCGTGCAGCTTGGTCTCAACCTGCGGATGAGTCGCCAGCAAGTAGAATATCCATGACATCGTGTTCGCTGTCGTCTCGTGACCCGCCACGAAAATCGTCATGACCTCGTCCCGCACCTGCTCGTCTGTCATCCCTTGGCCGTCGTCCTCATCCCGCGCCGCGAGCAGCATTCCCAACAAATCGTCCTGCCTGCCGTCCTGGCATTTGCGCCGCTCTTCAATCAGGGAAAAAATCGTTTTGTCCAGCGTTTCATTCGACTCCAGAAACTGTCGATTGCTTTTTGTCGGAACCGACAACGGAATGTCGATAAAGGAGGAAGCTTTGTTCGCCACATATTTCAGTCCGACGTCGATCGCATGTCCGATTTTGTCGGCCCCCTCCTTGATGCTTTTGCCAAACATCGTTTCGGTAATGATCGCCAGCGTCACCCGCATCATGTCGTCGTGGATGTCGCGGACTTCTCCTGCTTTCCACTCCTCCATCAACTCGACAGCCTGGCGCACCATCACCTGACCGTAACTGGCGATCCGCTCCCGGTGAAAAGCCGGCTGCATCAGTCTGCGTTGGCGCATGTGTTTCTGGCCTTCGCTGGTAAGTATCCCGTCACCGACTACGGCCCTAGCGACCTGCAAGCCTTTTCCCTTTTTGAAATGGTCTTGCTTGGTTACGAGCACTTCCTTGATCTGGTCGGGATTGGTCAGCAAATAAACATGCCTTTTCGGACCAAAGCGAAAGTGAACGACATCGCCATACTCGGCAACGGCGTTGCGGAGAAACTGCAACGGGTCTTTGCGAAAAGCAAGCATATTGCCGGAGATCGGCAAACCGCGTGGTCCTTGAACTGTCACACTCATGGAACGAACTCCCCCTTATGTGCTTCGATTGGATTACCGATAGTATCCGGCATGAAAAGGAGTTTATGCGAAAAAAGCCACCCGACAGCATCAGGTGGCGAAAAGGTGTACCGTTGTTATCGTGCGACAGGCTGCTCCACGCGCAGCAGGCGAGAGGCGATCAACCGCTCCCGGACTTTGATGCCGATCAGCGCGGCGAGCACCGCCTTGATAACGCCTACGACCAAAAATGGCGTAGCGCCGAAGGCAATCGCTTTGTCCCACGGAATATCCAGCACGTATTTGAGCTGGACACAACCGAAGACGAGCGTCACGAACATGCCGATGATGTTGGCGACGACCGCATGCTTCAACGTAAAGCCGAACTTTTCCAAATAAAGGCCCGTCACAAAGGCAGTAGCGATGAAGCCGAAAATGTAACCGCCTGTTTTGCCGACCAAGACTTGCAGCCCGCCGCTCGCTTCGGAAAAGACAGGCAAGCCAACCGCTCCAAGCAGCACGTAAATCAACAGAGCGAGTGTACCGTAGCGGCTGCCCAGGATCGTCGCGGTCAAGCCAACCGCAAGCGTCTGTCCGGTGATCGGAACGAGCGGCAGCGGAATCGTCACCTGGGAAAGCACAGCCGTGACAGCGGCAAAAATGGCAGAAAGCAAGAGCCATCTCAAACGTTCGTTTCTCATGCGTAATAGCCTCCAATGTTAACTAAAAATATAATAAGGTTAACAAAATGATAATACGCATGAGTCTAAATGTAAATCCCTATGTTTGATCGACGTAGTTTTGCAGACCAGCAAGCGATTGAATCGTGTGCTCAATCAACAGCCGCAGGTCTTCGATGTTTCCTTCGTCGATCTTGCGATGAAAGTCAAGCGTCACACGGTTTTCCCAGCTTTGCGGCGGCCATTCGATCCGATGCTCCGGCAGCTTCGCCGACAGTGTCTGGGTAATGAACGGACGCTGCCCCCAAATGTCGTTGAGAATTGCGGTAATTTCTTTTGCCCTGTCTGGAATGTCGCCGGGACTTTCCAAGTGCATATAAAAATGAATGCAGATCGTGCAGCCGATATGCTCCACGAGCGGCGTTTCCAGTTGTTCTGCGGCTATGTCGCCGAGACTCGTGCGCAATTGCATTTGCGCCCGCACAGCACGTTCGTTTTCCGCCTGCCCGGCCAGCTTGAAGTCAATCTGGAACAAGCGTTGGAACGTCGCCATATCCATGACGTCCGACCGATTGGTAATCGTAATCGCCCCGTCAAAATCGCGGTCGTACACCGCGCCTTCCAGCACCACTCTGATATTGTCAAATACCAGCGGATGAAACATGGGGTGCCCTCCTTTTGTTCTCACTGCCTGAACCTGTGTTATGACAGGCCCCGTTTGGTTTTCTGTCACTAGCATGCCTGCTTTTTTTCGCATTTGCAAGCAAGAACAGACTTCCCCATAGCGAAAAGCGCTCCGGGAGTGGTACCATGGGAAGGAACCAACGTCAGAGGTGACAAACATGTTTCTCATCGGAATTTTAGTCGTGGTTGCGATTTTTGCTGAAATTTTTCACCGCTTGAACCCGTGGAAAAAGCCGGAGCCTGCCTACGAGGAGCTGGTCGCGCAAATCAAGGAAGCGGATTGGTACAGAGAGCTTGCCCGCGACGAAGCATGCCGCCATGTGCTGGAAAACGATCCGCACGTCCAGGCCTACTACGCCAGCACCTACGAAGCCCAGCGCTTGCTGACACAGGAGGGCTTCCAACTCGGCCTGATTGACTACGTCAAGGAACAGGCTGCCAAGTCCCAGGCCAAATCACATTGAACGGCGAAAAGCCGCTGCTTTTCTGGCAACGGCTTTTTTGGTGTGAAAACAAAAAAGGCATACCCACTGGCTGCAACCGTTTTGGTATACCTGTTTCAAACTGTATTCATCTGCTTACCGTTTTTTGTGGTAGTGTTTGTAGGCGTCGTAGGATGCCTGCTCCTGGCAAGTGAAGCATTCGGTCGCGTAAGATTCAGCCTGCTCGTTGATGATCTGGCCGCAGGCAGCGCAGCATTTTGCTTCGAGATTGCGGAAAAAAGTAGTGATTGGCGTCATGATTATAACCCCCCGTGTGTTGTTATCTGTATTGTATTACAACAGAACCTGTTTTATAAAAGTTTGTTATAATACATTACGCCGCACTATCTCCTTCTCTCGCTCAAATGCTCCTGAATGCTCCCTTTTTCGCTGTATTCATACATTTTTGCAAATCCATCATCTGTTGTAACACAACGTTCTTAAATCAACAGGTTAAACAAATACGGATCGTTGGTGATCTCGACATAGCGGATGCCGTGCTGCTTCATCCGGCTAATCAGCGGCTGGTAGTCCTCCTGGCATTTCATTTCGATGCCGACGAGCGCCGGGCCGTTTTCCTTGTTGTTTTTCTTCGTGTACTCAAAGCGCGTGATGTCATCATGCGGGCCGAGCACCTTTTCCATGAACTCGCGCAAAGCTCCGGCGCGCTGCGGGAAATTGATGATGAAATAATGCTTCAAGCCTTCGTGCAGCAAGGAGCGCTCCTTGATTTCCTGCATCCGGTCAATATCGTTGTTTCCGCCGCTAATGATACAGACGACGTTTTTGCCCGCGATCTGCTCCTTGTAGTAGTCGAGCGCGGCAATCGACAGCGCCCCGGCAGGCTCGACCACAATCGCGCTGCTGTTGTACAGCTCCAGAATCGTCGTACATACTTTGCCCTCCGGCACCAGCACGATGTCGCTCAGCACGTCGCGGCAAATGCTCATCGTCAACTGCCCGACTTGCTTGACTGCCGCTCCGTCCACGAACTTGTCGATCTCATCGAGCGTCACCACATCATCATTCTCCAACGCTGCTTTCATCGAGGCTGCTCCCGCTGGCTCCACCCCGATGATCTGCGTGTCCGGGCTGATCCCTTTTACATACGTACCAACCCCTGCCGCCAGACCGCCGCCGCCGATGCTCATGAACACGAAATCGGCAGGCTCCTCCAGATCGTTCATGATTTCCAGCCCTACTGTCCCCTGCCCTGCTACCACCAGCGGATCGTCGAACGGATGGACAAACGTCCGGTCTTCCTGGAGGCAATATTTCATCGCTTCTGCGTAGGAGTCGTCAAATGTATCCCCGATCAGCACGACCTCCACATACGAGCCACCGAAGCGTTTTACCTGGGAAACTTTTTGGCGCGGGGTTGTCGTCGGCATGAAAATCGTGCCCCGGATTTGCAAATGCTGGCACGAATACGCGACCCCTTGCGCGTGGTTGCCCGCACTGGCACACACCACGCCGCGCTCGCGCTCTTCTGCGGACAAGCTGCGGATGAAATGGTACGCCCCGCGAATTTTAAAGGAGCGGACGACCTGCAAATCCTCCCGCTTCAAATAGACGTTGCAGCCGTAGCGCTCGGACAGCACGTTGTTTTTTTGCAGCGGTGTCTTCTCCACTACGTCTTTCAATCCGTGGTTGGCCACCACAATATCTTCTACTCTCACTGTATGCATAGCTCTCTGGCTCCTCCCAAACGTTGGTTGTCTCTTTTTTATGAAAAAAAGCCTCCGCCTCGCCAGCAGCGCTTGGTTTGCGCACGGCTGGCTGAGGCGAAGGCATCGCGGTACCACTCAGCTTCTCTGTCTTCCTCACGAAAAACAGACTTGAGAGAAGTTCCACATGGGAACTCCCGTCCGGTAACGGAGACGAATCCGTTGTCCTCTACTCACAGCCCGGCAATGGGGCGGCTTTCAAGAACACTGCTCCAAGGTGATTTTCAAAACAGGCTGGGCGACCGTTCTTTCAGCACGGGGAACGGCTCTCTGCACGCTGCTCTCTGCTTCTACTCTTCCTTTTCAACGCAATGAATAACAAACTATTCAAATTATTAGTTACAAATTATAATGCGACTCTGTTTTCTTGTCAAACGTACTCTTTTCGCCTAGCAAAAAAGAGAAAGCTCACACTCGGGTGACTTTCTCCTGCTTTTTGCTATGTGGCAGTTTTAAACCGCTTCGTAGATCGCTTCGTAGCGCTTGCCAATCTCTTCGTCGGTCAAACCAGCTTCACGCAGACGGACGATCAGCGCATTTGCCCAAATCTCGGAGCGTTGCGCCATTTTCGCATATTTTTTCGCTTCCTTCAATTTGCGCTTGGCACGATCCTCGCCGTTCGATTTGAGGTTGTCGAGGATAAACAGCATGTGCATCGTGTCATTCTCGTTCAGCTCTTTCCAGTTATCGTTCAGAAACGCGACTACTTTTTTGTAGTAGCCATCAAACTCTTCAAAAGAAATTTCGGTATCCATGTTGAGGTATTCTTTCATTTTGTCAAATAGCTCTTGCATCTAGCGTCACAACTCCCTCAGTATTCTCCGCACTATTATAACAAAAACAAGGCTGCACAGGAAGTTGCCATTATTTGTGAGCGAAAGCACCCGGCCCCCCATGCAACAAGTCTCGCAATCAACTATAATGAAAGGATACTGAAACACCCTGAGGAGAACAAAAGATGCCAACACACAAAAAGGAACAAGAAGCAATGATACGCGTCGGCCAGCAGATGACGCTCACCATAAAAAGTCTGGGAATCAACGGCGAAGGAATCGGCTACTTCAAACGGAAGATCGTCTTCGTCGAAGGCGCTCTCCCCGGCGAGGTCGTCCATGCCGAAGTGACGGAAGCGCGGGAAAAGTATGCAACAGCCCGCCTGCTGCGCGTCGTGGAAAAATCCTCCTCGCGCACCGTCCCGCCCTGTCCGGTCTACAAGGAATGCGGCGGCTGCAGCCTGCAGCACATGGACTATGCGGCACAGCTTGCCAGCAAGCAGGAAATTGTCATTGAGTCTCTGCGCAAATACGCCCGCCTGTCCGATCCCCCCGTCGCCCCGACCATCGGGATGGACAATCCGTGGTCGTACCGCAACAAGGCGCAGTTCCAGGTGGGCAAGCAAAACGGCAAGCTCATCGCCGGACTGTACCAGGCAGGCAGCCACAGGCTCGTCGATCTGGAAGGCTGCCTGGTGCAGCACGAGGCGACGACCAAAATCGTGCAAGCCGCGAAAAAAATTATCGAGGAACTGGGCATCCCTGTTTACGACGAGCGCAAACGTACAGGTGTCATTCGCACAATCGTGGCGCGGGTGGCTTTTGCCACAGGGGAAACACAACTGACACTGGTAACAGCTACCAAGGAAATTCCTCGCGTCAAGGAACTGATTCTGGAACTGCGCACACGCCTGCCGGAGCTTGTCAGCATCGCGCAAAACGTAAATCCGCAAAAAACGTCGATCGTCTTCGGCAACCAGACGATCTCCCTGTGGGGCAGACCTTCCATCGCGGAAAAGCTCGGGGAGCTGTCGTTTGATTTGTCGGCACGCGCCTTTTTTCAACTGAACCCAGAGCAGACGAAAAAGCTGTACGACGAGGTGAAAAAAGCCGCAGCCTTGACGGGCAAGGAGCTCGTCCTCGACCTGTACTGCGGCACGGGCACGATCGGCCTGTGGCTCGCGCCCTACGCCCGCGAAGTACGCGGCATCGAACTGATCCCGGAAGCCGTCGAGGACGCAAACCGCAACGCGGCACGCAACCAGGCGACAAACGCAAGCTTCCACACAGGCCGCGCCGAGGTACTGATGCCAAAATGGGCCAAGCAAGGCACGCGCCCGGATGTCGTCGTCGTCGACCCGCCACGCACCGGGCTGGATGATGCGCTGATTCGGTTGCTTTTGGATGTGCAGCCGAAGCGGATTGTGTATGTGTCGTGTAATCCGTCGACATTGGCGAAGGACGTGGCGAAATTGTTGCAGCGGTATGAGGTGGTTAGTGTGCAGCCGGTGGATATGTTTCCGCATACTCAGCATGTGGAGTGTTGTTCACTGTTGGTGAGGAAGGACCAATTCTGAGATATATTGCGTAATTAACGAATAGAGGGGAATATCCCCTCTATTTCTTTGTCTAGAGATGCAAATCAAAAAATGTCATATCCAATAGACCATTATGACGGGCAGCCATTTACCCTCGGCAGGTTTTCGCATGAAACGGTAGAAGCAATAAACAAACAAGCCATAAAACAGCGGCAAACCACACTTCTTCAAGGCCGGGGGTACGGATACGAAATGGACTCTTTTTTTGGTGCCTTTTAAGAGCAACCTGCCTAAACCGTATTTCATGGCAAATTTCGAGCTTCTTCTGCAACGGGATGGAGGATTTCCCTGTTACACCAAGAATAATGTAACGCTACCATTTGAAAATCTCACCATGAGTATGGAGGTCGCAATGGAGAATCAACTGAATCGAGTGCATTGGTTGGCTGCGGTCGCTGCTTTTTGTTCTTTCTGGTTTTTACTGTGGTTCACTTTGTTCATTATGTTTCTGCTTGAACTTATTACTCTTACTGAGGGACATGAGGACTTGACCTGGTATTCCGTCTGTCTTGTCCTGTTTGGCATTTTTACGCTAATGACAGCTTTCAGGGGATGGAGTCGCCTACAACTGCTTAGGCATGGACGGCGCGTTACAGTGGGTCTTGACACAGAAGAATATGAGGTTTACGACGAACACACAACGATTAGGAACAAAAGATACCATTATCAATTCAAAGCGAAGGGGAAGACGTACAAAAACACGATTTATTTCAGGCCGATACGCAAAGGGGCAATCGAAATAATCTATAACGTAAATAAACCAGAAGACAATGCGCCCATTTTCCATCTCCCCGTTTACTTCAACGCTTCGAAGAATGCATGGTACGCGTCGATATGGCGCGTTGTCTTGCGATTAGCGATTTTAGTTGCCATTTTCGTATATGTTTCAATCGCCTGACTTTGATGAGTTGCTCAATGGCAGGAATAATATTTATTTATTTTTTGAGAAAATGCAAAGAGGGGCTCTCACCCCTCTTTTAATAAGCAATCGCTTGAAATTTTTATCTCAATATTCTTAATTTTATGTTTTATGTAACGTCCCCCGACATATAACTTAACTGTAATCTTCAATTAATGATATTTTACCTTCTTTCAATTCAAATACTGACTTTCCTTTTAATTGCAGTGTATCTCCAGCTTTTAATCCATTTGGCAAATCAACAGCCAATCTGCCTTCATATTCAATTTGTACTTCTACTTTATCACCTAGAGCACTATATCCCGTAATGGTTTGACGACGATTAGAGAAAATTTTTGACGACTTTTCGGCGAGTTCTCTGAACTCTTCTGTTCAATGTTTTTATTGGCGAGAACGGAACAGGAAAAACGCATGTCATGAAAGTATTGTACAGCGCTTGTCAGGCTGTGAGAATTGACGTTTCTTTCAGTCATAAACTTGTGAAAGTATTTAAACCGGATCAATTAAAAATTTCGAGACTAATAAGAAGAAAAAAAGGAAACAACCGCTCCAAAATTGTTGTTGAGTCGGAACAAGCTCAGATTTCTGCCGAGTTCCATCTGAAAACTCAAAAGTGGGACGCTGAAATAAGCGGGGAATTCAAGTGGGAAAGAGAATTATCTTCGTTAACAAGTACTTTTATACCCGCCAAAGAAATATTGTCAAATGCTTGGAATTTGGAAGCAGCGGTAGATAAAAACAATGTTGACTTTGATGATACTTACGTAGATATTATCACTTCTGCCAAGATAGATATTTCAGCCGGAAAAGATAATAGTGAGCGAAAGAAGTATCTTAACATTCTCCAGAAGATAACAACAGGAACCGTGCTCGTTAAAAAAGATAGGTTCTACCTGAAAAACAAAGGTAAAATTGAATTTTCACTTGTAGCCGAGGGTATCCGAAAGATCGCGTTGCTTTGGCAATTAATCAAAAACGGTACTCTTGAAAAGGGCTCCATCCTGTTTTGGGACGAACCGGAGGCCAATATAAATCCTTGCCACATTCCTGTCTTGGTTGAAATGTTGTTGGAGTTGCAGCGTAGCGGCGTACAAATATTTGTATCAACACATGATTACGTATTTTCTAAGTACTTTGAAGTGAAACGTACAGAGAACGATATTGTTACATTCTATTCATTCTATAACACTGATGCAGGAGTGAAGGTGGAAACCAATGCATACTTTAAGGACTTGAAAGAAAACGCTATTGTGAAGACTTATGACCAGCTTCTAGAAGATGTTTTTAATAGAAATTTGGGGGATTAAGTTGTTGTGGAGCGCATATTTGTAGAGGAGAATCGGAACTATCAGTTTAACTTTGTCGCGGCGAAATGGGCAACAGATCATCGAGGAATGGAATAACCACCCTCTATATGGCCAGTTTCCTATTAACAAAATAAAAGGTAGTGAGGATTTATCTTTAACTTCTGAGTAAATAGATTTTCATAGAGTAAATTTTTTGAGTAAATGTTTTTTTACAAGGCTGATGATTTAAGTGGACAGCTTTACATGGAGGAGGGGCGGGCATGATAGACTCGTTTGCCATGCGATGCATGGTCTACTGGCATCACCCCATTGCAAAAAATAATGCCCGCACAGTTCCATGTAAAGTCGCTCCAATTGCTGGGTAATGCGGACAGTTCGCCTTTTAACTGGTCTCCAAAGCAAAATATACGTTCAGTTCAAGCCAGTTGCTTTCCCAAGTGCTTACGTCAATCCTTCGCTAACCATTTCCTCGGGCTCCCTCTTTCTTGTCCCTTCTTCCAGACGCCCATTCCATTGCCTTCCTTACCATTTCGGTGCAAAAAGCTTCTTTTCCATCTTGATAAACATGAACATTGTCCGGTGATTGTTTGGCCAAGTGTAATTTCAATTCCCCGTATGCTTTCGCTTCATCAGGATGATTCATCAGGTATTCTTTGAAGTTCAGATGATACTCGATGTTGATATTTCCGACCTCGTAAATATGTACGTGATGAGTTCTTTGGTCGCCACCTTTTGAAAAATATCGCCGACCAGCAATTCCTTGTTCCCCTCGTGGTTTATAGCCTTTAAGAATCATTTGTTCGTTATACTCGTCTACCTTGAGAATATCCTTGACGACAATGAGCATATCAATAATGGGCTTTGCAAATCCAATCTGAGGAACGGAAGTGCTTCCAATATGATGGATTTCAAGTAACTCGTCCGAAAATATGGATTGTAACAAAACTTTTTCTTTGCGGTATAAATCAAGCCATTTTTCCGTCCAGGGAGCAATCTCAGTTCTTCTCAAAATGAACACCCCACTTCAACCAATTATTGAAAGCAAGAAAAATAACCTCGCATCTTTTGGCACCCTCAAACTCAAGGAATCCGAAAACGCGACGTCGAATAAAAAGTACAAGCACGTCTTGTCTGTGCATACTGTTTTCTGTCAAGGATTACAAATGTAGTCTTCCAAGGATAGCTTACTGCTGAACACAAGTAAAGCCAGATGATTTCAGAAAGAACGGGAGAACAGCTATTCCCGACTGTTACCCGATGAACAATTAGTGAGGAGTGTCCTTGATGACAAAAAGCGAAAAGAACCCCAAGGTCGATGAATTTTTGAGCAAGGCAAAAAAATGGAAAGCAGAATTTGAAAAGCTAAGAGACATTGCTCTGGACTGTGGACTGACCGAAGATTTCAAGTGGATGCATCCTTGTTACACGCTTGACAATAAAAACGTCGTGTTGATCCACGGATTTAAAGAATATTGTGCGCTTCTGTTTCACAAAGGGGCTTTGCTGCAAGATCCTCACGGGATTCTCATCCAACAGACGGAGAACGTACAGGCGGCACGCCAGATTCGTTTTACCCATGTGAATGAAATCGTGGAAATGGAACCCATCCTGAAAGAATACATTCAGGCCGCGATTGAAGTTGAAAAAGCTGGCATGCAAGTAGAATTTAAAAAGAATACGGAAGACATCATTCCGGAAGAGCTCCAAACCAAATTCGCGGAAATCCCTGCCTTGAAAACGGCTTTTGAAGCGCTGACGCCGGGACGGCAACGGGCATACATCCTTTATTTTTCTCAACCCAAGCAAGCCAAAACCCGGGAGTCAAGGATTGCAAAATATACGCAGCACATTCTTGAAGGAAAAGGATTGCATGATTAGTCTATGGTGAGAAGACGCATATATCAAGCTTTACGAGTTTACTCTCTTTGCGTTCATCCTAACTTCTTCCCCCTGGCAACATTCACTCACAAATGTACAAAAGGCTATATCCTAGAAATATACCGGATTTAGCCTTTTTACGTTTGTTTGAGCGGGTAATAATATTGGGCTTGTAATAAGAGAAAAATTGGTCTTAATCCCTACATAATCGGGGAGTAAAAAAATTTTACACAACTTTACTGCAGGTGCAAACATTAGTTACATGCGCAAAAGATTATATGCAAAATATTATTTTTTTACTGAATATAAAATAAATCCCGCAGTATATTTGAAAATATATCCTTTAACGCTAATATTTGTTATGTACCAAATATTAGGGGTGATGGAAACATGTTTAATAAAAGGTCAATTGCCGTTTTATGCGCATTAAGTCTACTGGCTGCAGTGCCATCCGTTTCGTTTGCAAAAGAAAATAGTAAAGAGTCACTGAAACTCCTTGACGCCGAAAATCAAGAGGTCGTTGTAAACATCACCGAAGAAGCCCAAGGCATGGTCGCCCAAGAGGAAATCGAACAAATCGTACAGCAAGCTGGAGACGCTACAAGCATCACTATTCATAAAGTTAGTAAAAAAGCTGATGACAAATTAAAGCCGATGTTCCTCTCTGGTGTGTTAAGCGGATGGAAAGCTTTTTGCATGAATTCATTTGCATCTGTTTGGAAGGAATGATTTGCTTTCATACAAAGGAGGGTATCTATGACCAAGCTGCAAAAAGTTTTGTTGATCGTATCGGCTTTTGTTGCCGGTTCTTTCACTTGGGCAATAATTCCTACAGCCCAAACAAGTGATTCTCTAAAGGACTACAGGATCTTTTTCAGGGATGAAATCGGGAGCGGATTAGTCCACGTCAAAACTACTCCCCAAGGGGACCTCTGGATCTACAACGCAGGTGATCAGTCAATCTACTACATAGAAAATCCGAAAGAATCACAACAGATAAACATCCTAAAGAAGCAAATCCAGCCCTAAATATTTTGACCAATCAGTCGGAATCCTGTACGCGATTCCGTTTTTTCTTTATAGAAAAGTATATTAGAAAATAAATAACCAGCTATCTCTGAACTCTTCCGGCGGATGCCTGTGAAACATGACTCCCCAATAATCTCGTCCAATCTGCCAAGTCAAATCCCCAAGCTCCCTCCCCTCTTTTGGTTTACCATTCAAAAATTGACAAATATCGCAAACTGCACTATCCTAAATTTAACAGTAGATGCATATACTACAAAGAAGACCGTCCCGGCGGCAACCGGAACGGTCTATGCAATAGCTTGAACCCTGAAAAGGGAGCGGCTCCATTCGCTACACTTAGGAGTAACCGCCAGAGTTGGTAGCTCAAGGGGCGGTTACTTCTTCTTTTTGTCGAAGGACAAAATCAACACGATCAACGTTGCGAATGAAATCATCAACGTCAGCGCTTGATATACCTCCATGTTCTCCCTCCTCACTGTTCGGGATAGAAAGTGAGCCGCCGCCCCTTGGGAGCCTATACTGTTGTGTGTAAGGAATATTGTACCATATTTTTTCAGAAAATTCTATTACTAACATTTTATCTCAAAATATGTAAATTTTGTATAAGACAACGGTCATGCAACTGCCGTCCCACTTCATACACCATTACCCTTCCCCCGCCTCCTATGGTACTATGTGAGGTATATTCGCACTTCAAAAGGACATCAGGAATGGGGACAAAATTTTGAAAACGTTTAAAAAAGTTTATATAGAGATTACGAGCATCTGCAATCTCGCCTGTACATTTTGCCCGCCGACAGAGCGCAAGGCTACGTTTATCTCGGTGGAGAGCTTCGCGAAGCGGCTGGATGAGATCAGGCCGCACACCCGGCATATTTATTTGCACGTAAAAGGTGAGCCGCTGCTCCATCCGAAAATCGACGAGCTGCTCGACGTCAGCCATGAAAAAGGGTTCAAGGTCAATATTACGACAAACGGTACATTGATCGCGAAAAATCGACATAAATTGCTGGGGAAGCCAGCGCTGCGGCAGATGAACTTTTCCCTGCACAGCTTTGACGGCCATCTCGGTTCAACCGACCGTGAAGGCTATCTGCGGGACATTCTTTCCTTTGTCCGCGACGCCCAGGAGCACAAGGTCATCTTTTCCTTCCGTTTGTGGAATTTGACGCAGGATAACATTACGAACATTCAACAAAAACGAAACCGCCAAACACTTGCGATTATCGAGAAGGAATTCGCTCTCGATTACCAGATCGAGGAAAAGGTCGTACCTGGCAGCGGCGTGAAGATCGCCGAGCGCGTCTACTTGAACCAGGACCATGAGTTTCAGTGGCCGAGCATGACAGCGCCACGCGACGATGGCCGCGGCTTTTGTCACGCACTGCGCAGCCAGGCTGCGATCCTGGTTGACGGGACAGTCGTTCCGTGCTGTCTGGACGGGGAAGGTGTTATCAACCTGGGCAATATCCAGCAAACGTCGTTTACGGACATTGTGGAAGGCGAACGGGCTAACGCGATCGTCGACGGATTTTCGCGCAGAGAGGCTGTCGAGGAATTGTGCAAAAGGTGCGGGTATCGCCAACGTTTTGGCAAGTAGTCAATCATCTGAATGGAACGAGGGGGCGGTCACAATGAATTTCGCCATGCATGAGGCTGTAGAGGTTTTGGAGCGCACACCATTGCTCCTGCAACATTTTTTATCCGGTCTTGCAACAGGGTGGCTCACCTGTAACGAGGGCGAGGATACGTGGAACGCAGTGGAGGTTGTGGAGCATCTGATCGAGGCGGAGCGAACAAACTGGATACCGCGGCTGGAAATAATTTTGCAGGAAGGCGAAAGCAAGCCGTTCCCTCCTTTTGACCGCTTTGCGCACCTGAATGGACACAAGGAACAGTCGCTGGCGGAGAAGCTGCAAGAGTTTACAGCGATTCGCCAGCAAAATATCGCCAGGCTGAAGGAGTTGATCGACCCGGCGCTGCATCTGGAGCTGACTGGCCTGCATCCGGCATTCGGCTCGGTAAAAGCGCGGGAGCTGATTTCCACCTGGGTCGTCCACGACTTGACGCACATCGCGCAAATCGTGCGAGTCATGGCCAAACGATACAAAACAGATGTCGGGCCGTGGAAAGCGTATTTGGGCATATTGCAAGACAGATGATGCCTTTGGGCAAAAACGTGAGGGGGACGGCCACCCCCTCTTTTTCTTTTAGGGCAGCTCCGTAAAATACCTGACCTCTTCACTCTCCACATAAAAGCCGACCGATTTGTAAAGGGACAAAGCCGACTGATTGGTCGTCAGCACTGTCAGGCAGGTGTACGGCAGTCCATGTGCGTGCAAGTATTGAAGTCCCTGCGTCAGCAAAAACTTTGCGAAGCCGCGCTGTCTCCACGGTTCGCGTACGAACACATCCTCGATTACCCCATGATCCTCTTCCTGCCACGCCATTAACCCGGCTGCGAGCGTACTCTTGTCCCGGATGACGAGCGATGTCCAGAGTGGCTGCTTTTTGTATTCGGCCAGCCTTTCTGCCCCGAGCGGCGTATCCGGCCAAATCTCCGCTTCCACCTGCAAATATTGCCGTTCCTCTTCAAGCGTCTCCATCTGCCACGGCGAAAACTGAAAGGCTTCATCCAAAGCCCTCTCGCCAACGGGCTGATCGAGCTCGCGACGCATCCGAAACAGGCTGTTTAGGTGACGGAAGCCTTTTTCGATAAAAAAGCTGTTGTTGGCCGCTTCCGTCGAGTCGTTGCCCACGCACAAAGTCGTGCCGTACTCCTGCGGCAAATTCTGCTTTAGCTCGCTAGCCTTTTGATAGAGCAGACGGTACAGCTTTTCCAGCAATTCCTCGTCGTGCTCCCGCTCCGGTACGGTTTTCAGGTTGACGTAGATGGCATGCTTGTTTTCCGGTGGCCTGCCGGGTGGTACGACATTGACGACGCTTACCTGTCCCTTGGCAACCATCCTGTCGCCTTCGAATGCGCAGTAAACATTGCCCCAGTTCTCTTCGTCGCCGACCCACCAAAAAGTGGCGTTTTTCTTTGCCGTCACAGACTTGTACAGTTCGCCAAGCGACGGCATGTCTTCCTTTTGAAAATGGCGGATGGTCGTATCCGTGAATGGTTGGCTCAAGTCGGATCACTCGCTTTTCTTTTCATTCCTCCTACTTTACCATAGTTTCCTGAATATTTTCTATTATTTCATGATGCCTTGTGCTGTATGATAAAATGCTATATGCCAAAATGCTTGGCCAAAGCGATTTTCAACTCAAGGAGTGCCGCCTGTGAAAAAACTGGCCCAACTGCAGCTTGAGCATTTTCAACAGATGGAGCAGCTTGAGCTTCAATACTATAGCGCCGACTATATTACGCCCAGCCAGGAAAGCTACAACTGGTACCATTTCCGTCCGGACAGCATCGTCGCGATCGAGGCGGATAACCGCGTCGTCGCCTTTATGAATTTGCTCCCCGTAAAAAGGCATGTCTACGAGCAGATCGTAGCAGGCCGCTTCAACGACAGTCTGATGACGACCGCAGATATTGAAGATTTTAAGCAGCCTCCGGATTGTGCCTATTATTTTTTGTCCTGTGTAGTCGTCGCTGACACGTACCGGAAAAGCGCTGCCCTGCCCACGATGCTCCACCATTATCTCGGTGTGCTGGACAGCGTGGCGAAAAGCGGCATTCGCATCCACTCCATCGTGATGGAGGCGGTGACTGCGGCCGGCAATCGGTTTGCGAAGCGGCTCGGCATGCGGCTTTTGGGTGAAAGCAACCATGATTCACACGTCTACGAATGCGACTACGCGACTTTCAAGCGCCATGTGCTCGTCCGCTATCCGCTGCCTGATGCTCCACTCAAGCAAACGAAGAAAACAGACAGCCATGCTGCCGATGACCCGCAATAGCCAGCCAAGAGACGGCGGGTTGCTGCTACCGCTTGCATACAGCTTGCATCCAAAAAGAAAACCGACTCCTGCTACAAGAGTCGGTTTTCCTGCTTGATCTCCAGCAGTTCCTCGCTGGGGCCGATCTGCCCGATGCCGATGCTGTCCATTACATCCGCAAGTGTGTATTGCCCGAGAAACCGTATCAGTTGCCGCTCAGCCTGATTCATCAACGCCTCCAGATGGCGATCTAACTGTGCGCCGACCTCGCCGCAATCCAGTTCCTCTTGCCTGTCTTCCTCGCGCTCTTCCGGAAGGGCGCGGTAAATGTCGGCGAGCGTCAGCTCTTTCGGGCATCTCGTCATGTAGTAGCCGCCGACGCGTCCTTCCTTCGCCGCGACGATGTCGGCGCGGATCAACTGGGCCATGACCCGGCGCAAAAAAGTGGCATGCGTTTTCACCTGTGCGGCAATGGCGGCGCTGGACAACACGCCGCCGCTTTGCGCCAGCCAGACCAGTACATGCACGGCAATCCGAAAGCGCGGCTTGGCAATCTGATCGATTCGATTCAGCTTCATGCAACCACACCCTCGCCGTTTACAGCTTGCAGGAACCGTCCGCGCAGTTGTCCCCGTCTGTCTGTTCCTTTTCCTCCTGATCGACAAGTGTCAGAGGGGCAGCTGCGTTTTCTTCTTCCCACACTTTTGCCAGCACACTGAAAAACACTTCCCCCGGCTGGGCGCCGGAAACCGCGTATTTGTTGTTGAACACGAAGAACGGCACGCCTTTGATGCCGATTTCCGCAGCTCTGCGCTTGTCTTCCTGTACTTTGTCGCCGTACTCGCCGCTTTTCAGCATGGCGAGCGTCGCCTCGCGATCCAGCCCGACCTCGGAGGCGAGCTGCGCCAGCACCTCGTGATCTCCCAGATGTAGCGACTCGGTGAAGTACGCTTTCAGAAGGCGCTCCTTCATCTCTGTCATTTTGCCATGGGCAGCGGCAAAGTGAGCCAGACGGTGTGCGTCAAACGTATTCGTCGGAATCATCGTGTCGAAATAATAGTCAAGGCCGACGCTTTTTGCCTGCTGGGTCACACGCTCATTCATGCTTTTCGCCTGTTCCAGCGGCATGCCGTATTTGGTAGCAAGCACGGTGTGCATGTCCATATCGGTATCGCGCTCCATGGTCGGATCGAGCTGGAAGCTGCGGTAGACGACCTCTACCTGATCCCTGTGCGGGAATTGCGACAGTGCGCCTTCCAGATGGCGCTTGCCGATATAGCAAAACGGGCAGGCAAAATCAGACCAGACTTCTACTTTCATGTTTGTATCCTCCTCTTGTTCAGCGGTCAAGCCGCAATCGCGCAATCCATAAACTGCAATCGTTGCAAGCACATTATACACGATGCGGGAAAACGTTGCTGAACTTTTCAGGAGGAAACGACACTTTGCCCGTCAGCGAGCCATGCGGATGATGCGGTCACAGATCGTCTCCGCGTCCTCCCTGTCATGAGTGACCAATATCGTCGTAATGTGCGCTGCCCGCAGCAGCGTCTTCAATTCCTCGCGTATTTTCTGTTTCAGATCTGCGTCCAGGTTGCTGAACGGTTCATCCATCAACAGAATGGCGGGACGAGGGGCCAACGCCCTGGCAAACGCCACCCGCTGCTGCTGTCCGCCGCTCAGCTCATGCGGGTAGCGCTTGCCGAAGCCTTCCATTTGCACCAGCGCAAGCATTTCCCGCAGCCGCACTTCCCGTTCTTTTTTCGGCAAGCGATGCAGACCAAACAAAATATTTTGCTCGACCGTCAAATGCGGAAACAGCGCGTAGTCCTGAAAAATCATTCCGACTCCGCGGTGTTCAGGCTCGACGAACTGCCGCTCATCGACCAGCACCCGTTCGCCGATGCGGATTCGTCCGCCTGCGGGAGCCTCCAGTCCTGCGATCAGGCGCAGCAACGTACTTTTTCCACAGCCGCTGCTCCCCAGTATCCCGACGATCTCGCCCTGCTCCATGCGCAGCGAAAAATTGCGCAAGACAGGCCCGCTCCCGGCTCCGTAGCCAAACGTGACGTTCTCCAGTTGAAAAAAGCTCATTTTGCCTGTCTCTCCCCTACCCAGTGATAAAAATAGACGGAAATGATGCCGACTGCGATGATAAACAGCGACGGAATCGACGCTTGCTGGATTTGTTCATCGCTGGCGTACTGGTACGCCTTCGTCGCCAGCGTTTCGAAGTTGAAGGGACGAAGCAGCAAAGTAAGCGGCAGCTCCTTGACAATCTCCATAAACACGAGAATAAATCCGGTGATAACCGCCCCTTTGATAAGCGGCAAATCTACCTTGAAAAAAGTCCGGGTCATCCCCATGCCAAGCATGCGCGCCGCTTCAGCATAACGGTTGCCCGTCTTCTCAAAGCCAGCCTCGACCGCGTTGTAGCCGACGGCCAAAAAGCGGATGATATACGCAAAAACGAGCATGAACAGCGACATGCTAAGCACCAGCTTGCCTTCCGAAAAGCCCAGCCAGACGTACAGCGGGCCAAGCTCTTTGTCCAGCGAAATCATGACCGCGAGCACACCAATCGACAGCACCGCCCCCGGAATGGAGTACCCCATGGAAATCAGCCGCGTCATGACCATGGCGAATACGGAAGTGCGGGAGTAGCGAATGACGTTGGCTACCGTGACCGCAAGCAGCATCAAGAGCGTGATGGACACAACGGAAATCGACAGCGTATTGGTCAAAAGCTGTACGAACCGCTCGTTCAGCACTTCCTCATAGGTCCATGTCGCCCAGACCGAAAGCTGCACCACGGGAATAAAAAAAGAAAAGGAGACGATCAGCATACAAAAGCACAGCGCGGCATACATGGGCAGACCCGTCAGTTTCCTTCTGCGCAGCGGCGTAACCCGGTTCGTCGGCGAGCTGAATTTTTTGCGTTTGCGCACCAGCCGCTCCACGACAAAAATGCCGATAATCAGGCTCATCAGCCAGGCAGCCAGACGAATCGCCGAATCGACGTCGTACATGCCAAACCACGTTTTGAAAATGGCCGTGGTAAACGACTGAATGCCAAAATGGTTGGTCACGCCAAAGTCGTTCAGCACCTCAAAGGCGACCAGGCTCGCCCCTCCGGCGATGGCAGCCTGCGAGAGCGGCAAGACAATGCGAAAAAAGATGTGAACCGAGTTTTTCCCGAGCAAACGGGCATTTTCAATAAACGCCGCACTCTGCTTCTCCAGAAACGTCTTCGTAATCAGGTACACGTACGGAAACAGAAACAGCGTGAAAATAAAAATGGCGCCCTTCATGGACATAATGTCAAAATAGCGCTGATCCAACGTCCAGCCTAAACTGTTTCGCAAAAAGGTTTGAATGCTTCCGGTATAGCTCAGCATGTTGCCATACGTGTACGCCGCAATATACGGCGGAATCGCCAGCGGCAGGACGAAGGCAAACGCGAAAAAACGGCGCAGCGGAAAATCGTAGGCAGCCACCAGCCAGGCGAGCGAAACGCCTACGATGATCGTACAGGCTCCCGTTCCCAGCACGAGCCACAGCGATTGCAGGGCGTAATCGAGCAGCATGTACTCCTGAATGTGCTGCCAGTTTTCATTGGTGTGCGCAAACAGGCCGAGCAAAATATAGAGAGACGGAAGAAGGGCCAAAAAGGCCCCCATCACGCTCAGCGCTACCCACCCGTTCAACTTCCGTTTCAGGTTTCTTAGCAACGCAGCTCCCGTCATCTTTTATTTCCACCCTGCTTTGTTCATCAGCTCAACCGCTTTTTTGTTGTGCTCGCCAAGCTTGGCAAAATCCAGCTGCTGCGTTTTGAACTCGCCCCACTCTTTCAACAGGGCAGGCTTTTCTGCCTCCGCATTCACCGGGAATTCAAAGCTGCCTTGTGTCAGCATTGTTTGCCCTTCCTTGCTGGTGATGTATTCGATCAGCTTGACAGCGTTGTCCTTGTTTTTCGCATGCTTGGTCAAGCCGATTCCGCTAATGTTCACATGCGTACCTGTCGTGGTTTGGTTCGGGAAAAAGACGCCGATGCTTTCTGCGACTTTCACTTCTTCCGCATCTTTGGAATGGAGCATTTGCCCGACGTAGTACGTGTTCATGATCGCGACATCCCCGACTTTGGCAGCGATTGCTTTCGCCTGATCGCGGTCTCCGCCCTCCGGCTTGCGCGCCATGTTTTTCGCGAGTCCCGTTGCCCATTCTTGTGCAGCCTGTTCGCCATTCAGCTCGATAAAGGACGCGACCAAAGACTGGTTGTACAAATTGGAGGAAGAACGGACGAGCACTTTGCCCTTCCATTTGTCTGTCGCCAAATCTTCATACGTGGACAGTTCTTCCGGCTTCACACGGTCTTTCGCGTAGACAATCACGCGCGCGCGGGTCGCCATGCCGATCCAGTGGTTTTCAGGATCGCGCCATTGGCTCGGCACATTTTTTTCCACCTCTGGGGAGGAAACTGGCTGCAGAACGCCGTTTTGCTTGGCATAGTTCAGCACGCCGCCATCCACGGTGATGAACAAATCCGCCTCGGAGCTTTCGCCCTCACGCTTCAGGCGTTCCACCAGTTCCTCGGCTGTGCCTTTTACTTCATTGACCTTGATCCCTGTTTGCTTGGTGAACTCGGCAAACAGCTTGCTGTCGATCTCGTAGTGCCGTGCGGTAAATACGTTGACGACCTGGTCCTTGTCCTTAGCGGCTGTCTCCTCCGCTTTTGGCGCGGCAGTGCCGGCTTGCGGCTGGCTCGCGCTGCTGTCTCCCTGGCCAGCTCCGCAGCCCGCCATGAATGGCACAGTCAGCATCGTAAAGAGCATGAGACTGAGCATGCTTTTTTTTCTCATTCTGAATCTTCCCCTTTTCCTCTCATTGTTTTGATAATGAATATCATTTCCAATCGACAAGGCTTATTCTAGCGAAGCAAAATGAGAAAACGATGAGAAAAATGAAAAAAATATTTGTCAGATGCCCTCCGCGTCAGAGCGGATCGGCAAAAAGACTTTGACCGTGGTGCCTTCATGCTCGACGCTCTCGATAGTCAACGCTCCATGGTAGCGCTCTACAAGCCGCTTGGCGATGGACAGCCCCAGGCCGTTGCCGTCCGCAGCTCCGTTTTTTCTGTTGCGCGCTTTGTCCACCCGGTACAGGCGATCTGTGACATACGGCAAATCTTTTGCCGGGATGCCAATCCCCGCGTCGCTGATTTCCAGACAGACCCGCTCCTCTATAACCGTTGCCCTTACCGCGATTTTTTTTCGTTCCTGCGAATACTTGACCGCGTTGTCCAAAAGAATCAGCAAAATCTGCTCCAGATGCTCAACCGAAATGGCCAGACACACTCCTGAGAGCACCTGCAAATCACGCTCGATATGGAATGCCGGGTGCAGCACTTTGACATTTTTGATCGTTTGCGAAATGACCTGTTCCGGTTCGCATACCGCGACTGCTTCATCCAGTTCCAGGTGCTCTGCCCGCGTCAGCACGAGAAGCTCCTCTACCAGCGCTTTTAGCCTGGACAGCTCCTCCATGGAAATTTGCAGCGATTCCTCCAGGACGGCGGGATCGTGCTTGCCCCAGCGGCGCAGCATGCCCAGGTGGCCTTCGACGATTGCAATCGGGGTGCGCAATTCGTGGGAAGCATCCTCGACGAACTGCCGCTGCTGCTGAAAAGACCGCTCCAGCTTGTCCATCATTTCATTGAACATGTTCATCGTCGTGGCCAGCTCATCGTGATTGTCGTAAAACTCTACCCGCTCGGACAGGCCCTTTTGCTTCACGTTTTTCATCGTCTGGTTCATCGCCTGCAGCGGCTTGACCAGTTGGCGGGCCAGGAGTCTTCCGCCGAGTCCGCTAATGATGACCGCCACAAGACAGCCGACCGCCATGAACCGGAACAGCGCTCCGCTCAACTGCTCGAATTCCTGGATGTTTTTCACGATTTCCACCGTGCCGTCAAACTGAAAAATCGTGATCGGCCGCTCCATCAACAGCAGGTTTCCGCTGATGTGCGCACTCTGCCATGGCTCGCGGGGTACGCTTGTGATCGCGGCAGCCATGCTGTCCCCAATTCCGTCCGACACGGCGGCAACCGGCACGCCTTGTTCGTCAAGGATGCGGATTCGCTGATTGTGCTGATTGATTTTTTGCAAAAAGCTGCGCATTTCGTCGAGATCGTCTCCTGCGAAGGTGCTTTCCCTCTCCAGGGCAAAGTTGAGAATCTCGCGCATCGTCTGCTCGGCGGCTTGCTCCTCCTGGCGCATCATCCACTTTTCTACAAAAAAATATTGCACGGTATTGTAGGCGATGAACACCAAAAAGAGCAGCACCGACGACCAGAGCGTCAGCTTCCATTTGATCGGCAGTCTGGACGGGGCGTATCTTTTCATTTTCGCATCGCGTAGCCGATCCCGCGAACGGACTGAATATAGCTGCGCTCATCGGGCGCATCGATTTTGTTGCGCAAATACCGCACATACACATCCACGACGTTCGTCTCGACGGCAGACTCGTATCCCCACACCGTATCGAGCAGCACGTCGCGCGGCAGGACGCGGTTAATATTTTTCATGAACATCACGAGCAGATCGTACTCCCTTTTGGTCAGTTCGAGGCTCTGCCCCGCTTTTGTCACTGTCCGCGCCTCCAGATCAACGGTCAGCTCGCGAAAACCAAGCTTCGAGCGCAGCGCGTCTGTCTGCTCCTCCTGCCTGCGAAACACGACGCGCATCCGCGCCAGCAATTCCTCAATCGCAAACGGCTTGGGAATGTAGTCGTCCGCCCCGCTGTCCAGACCTGAGACGCGATCATCCACGCTGTCTCTTGCTGTCAGCATGATGATCGGCGTTTTTTTGCGCTCGCGAATTTTGCGGCATACTTCCAGCCCATCCATTTCCGGCAGCATCAAATCCAGCAGGATGAGGTCCCATTCTTCCTTCAAGGCAAGTTCCAGCCCTGCTTTTCCCTCATCGGCAACCGCCACGAAAAACGACTCGTGACGCAGCTCCAGCTCGATGAACCGCGCCATATTTTTTTCATCTTCAATCAGAAGCACTCGTTTCATGTTTCCTCACCTTTTGTCCCAGGGGGAGAAGTCCATCTGATTGTAGATGATAATAATTATCAACGTCAATATAAGCCGCCGCAAGAAAAATGAACCATCCGCCCAGTCGCTACATAGGATGAACATCGTAACGACCACGAAAAGCGAAGGTGGAGTGAACATGAACGGATATTTTCCCTATTTTTACGATGCGCGGATGATTTCTTCCCACTACGTGCACACCCCGACACAGGCTTACGCCCAGATTCAGGGCGGCCCGCTGGCTCCGAATCTGAACGGCTACATCGTCTTTACCGATGTCCCCTACGGAACAGAGGTTTACGTGGAAGTGATCGGCTTGCCTCCTTACAAGCCCGCGACCGGCAATCAGCAGCCGATCGGACCTTTTGGCCTTCACCTGCATGAACACGGCGTCTGCGCCATCGGCAATCCGGACGATCCGTTCACCGCAGCAGGCTCCCACTGGAATCCGACCAACCAGCCGCACGGCAACCACGCTGGCGACTTCCCTGTCCTGTTTTCCAACGACGGATACGCGCGGATGAGCTTTTTCACCAACCAGTTCCAGGCGGCAGATGTCGTCGGCAAATCTGTCATCATCCACCAAAGCCCGGACGACTACCGGACGCAGCCTGCGGGCAACAGCGGCAAGCGGCTGGCCTGCGGGATTATCCATCCTGTGTAGCGACCGCGCCATTTGGCTATGCGCCATGCCAATCCATCAGGCGAGAGCGGGAGACAGCCCGTTCCGCGGGATCGCTTCAACCTCTCCAGTTGGCTGCCGTGGCAACAAAAAAGCACAGCGACGAAAGGCCCCTGTGCTTCCTACGTGTTTTGTTGTGGGCAAAAAGTTGCAACGGCAGCAAAAGTCCGTTCCTTCGCTTGACCGCCCTGCTTGTTGCCCGTTATCCGCGCAAAAGCGACAAGTCGAAGCGTGGGACAAGCCCTTCCTCGGCTGCACGCCCCAGCAAGGCGGTGATGGCAGCGTAGCCTTCCTCGCCGAGATTGCGCGTAAACTCGTTGACGTACAGCGCAATATGTGCCTGGGCAACCTCGAAGGACAGCTCCTGGGCGTGGCTCATGATGTACTCCTGCGAGGCGGCCGGATTGGCCCAGGCGTATTCTACCGACGCGCGCGTCCAGTTCGCCAGCGCTTCGAGATCCATTGATCGTTTCGCAATGATTGCCCCGAGCGGGATCGGCAAATTGGTGTCTGCTTCCCACCAGTTGCCGAGATCGGTCATGAGAGACAGCCCGTAGTTTTGATAAGTAAAACGCGCTTCGTGAATGACCAGTCCTGCGTCGATTTTGCCGTCGCGTACGGCAGGCATGATTTCGTGGAACGGCATCACGACGATCTCTCCTACTCCGCCGGGGACGTTTTGCGCGGCCCACAAACGGAACAGCAGGTAAGCTGTCGAGCGTTCGCTGGGCACGGCCACCCGCTTGCCGGAGAGCCTAGCCGGATCGCTGGCGCTTGCTCCTGCATCGCCCTGTGTCAGCACGAGCGGCCCGCAGCCTCTGCCCAAAGCTCCGCCGCAAGGAAGCAGCGCGTATTTTTCCAGCACCCACGGCAGGGCCGCATACGAAATTTTCATCACTTCCGGCCCCTCCGCACGAGTCGCCAGCGTGTTGGTAATATCAATATCAGCGTACATGACATCCAACTCGGGCGCACCTGGAATCAGCCCGTGCACCCAGGCATGGAAAACAAACGTATCATTTGGACACGGTGAAAACGCCATTTTCATCCTACAGCACCTCCCGCAATACTGTGCTTGCTTTTTGCAACGACTCCAAAGCGTCCTTGATCCGCCACGCCGCTTTGTTGCGCGGACCGATCGCGTTGGAAACGGTTCTGATCTCCAGCACAGGCACGCCAGCCGCTTGCGCTGCGACCGCAACACCGTATCCTTCCATGGCTTCCGCAAGCGCCTCTGGCATCCTGTCGGCCAAAGCCTGCGCCGTTTCTGCCGTTCCCGTCACCGTAGACAGCGTCAGAATCGGCCCGCGGCCAACAGGCAATCCCGCGCTTTGCATGGCGCGCTCCACCTGCTTAGCCAGCTCGCCTGGCACGGGAACACGCGCCGAGCCAAAACCGAGCTCGTCCACGCTGCAAAAGCCATCCGGCGTCTCAGCCCCCAAATCTGCGCACACGATCTCACTTGCAACTGCAATCGAGCCGACCTCAGCCCGTCCGACAAAGCCACCGCAAATTCCCGCGCAAATCACCAGATCATACCGCGACTCTGCCAGCGCCCGCGCCGTACTGGCAGCCGCCGAAGCAGGGCCAACCCCTCCAACGATAACCGTAAACCGTTCATCCGCGCCCAGTCCTTGCAAGACCGCATCCCGCTCCGCCGCAACCGAAGTCACGACCAGAATGCGCTGCTTGTTTTGTCCATCAAGCATTTCCTGCCTGCCCTCCTCTCCTTCTTTTTCGTACAGCTATCCTAAAAGAGTTTCCTCCTCCACGTTATCGTTACTTGTCCTCCGTGTAAAGAGTTTGGGTGTTCGTCAAACAAATCGCCTGCCTGCTGCCATCTGCGCGAACACTTTGGTCAGGTCAATACCCATGCATAAATTTTTCCTTGTACATGCATCCTGTTAAGGAAAAAGTTGCTGGAGGTATGCATCATGGGTAAAGATTTTTTAACAGCCGTAAAAGACAGACGAACCTATTACGGAATCAGCAAGGAAGCCGTAGTCTCTGACGAACGTATTCACGAGCTTGTGGAGGAAGCCGTAAAACATACACCATCTGCTTTCAACTCGCAAAGCGCCCGCGTCGTTGTGCTTCTGGGTGAGCACCACGACAAGCTGTGGAACATCACCAAGGAAACACTGCGCAAAATCGTGCCAGCCGAAAATTTTGCTTCGACCGAAGAGAAAATGAATGCGTTCGGCAATGGCTACGGTACGGTCCTGTTCTTCGAGGATCAAAGCGTCATCAAATCTCTGCAGGAAAAATTCGCTGCCTACAAAGACAACTTCCCGATCTGGTCCGAGCAATCGTCCGGGATGCTGCAATTCGTTGTGTGGACAGCGCTGGAGATCGAAGGCTTTGGCGCATCGCTGCAGCACTACAATCCGCTGATTGACGAAGAGGTTCAAAAAACATGGAACCTCCCCAGCGAGTGGAAGCTGATCGCCCAAATGCCGTTCGGCAAGCCAACGGCGCAGCCAGGCGAAAAACAGTTCCAGCCGCTCGAAGAACGTGTGAAGTTTTTCTCCTGATCTTCCAAGCAAGTTCCTCCATTTTATTAAAAAGGGCGGCGTAAAACCATTTCCGTCTTCTCGCCGCCTTTTTTCTCTTTTGCTGAACAAATGTAAAAGGAATTGATTGCTTTCCGCTCCTGCCTGTGATAGTATTAGTTTAAACAAAAGAAGTTTTTAAAGGTGTTCACATATTGTAAAGGGTTTACAGTTATGTTTGAACCTTTTACAATGTGTGAATTTTTATTTTATCCACAAATAAAAGTTGCATATTCATTTTAATTTTGTTGGAGGTAACACCCATGCAAACAGGTACAGTAAAATGGTTCAACGCTGAAAAAGGTTATGGCTTCATCGCAGTTGAAGGCGGAAACGATGTATTCGTTCACTTCAGCGCAATCGTTGGCGAAGGCTTCAAAACTCTTGAAGAAGGCCAACGCGTTGAGTTCAACGTGGTAGAAGGCAACCGCGGACCACAAGCTGAGAACGTAGTAAAACTGTAATAGACTCACCAAGCTGCCCTTGCTTGATCGCAGGGCAGCTTTTTTTACACGCTCGCTCTGGTCCGCACAGCCATTTTTTGCCAATCATTGTTCATCCATCCGGACTTTGTTCCTAAAAGAGCAGTTGACAACAGGCCAAGCTCCCCCATATAATCACGTTATAATGCAGCGAAAAGCAATGGCGCTTTCGTGCATGAATGTTCACACAGCAAAACAAGCAAAGGCATCTTGTAATCTCGTTTGAAAGCGGTTCCAGACGATTCTCATTTTTCGACCTGTTTCAACAAGTCCATACATGAATAAGCAAAGGCGCTTAGGACAAATTCCTGGTTTGCAGGGAGATCCTGGGCGCTTTTATTGTTTACATCTTTTAAAAAGGTGGGGTTGTCCATGGAGCACATTGGAAGTGTCATCATTTACATCATTATGCTATGCGCAGTCATCGGTGCTGTCGCCGCAATCCGCAACAGCGATGAAGGGCTTGGCAAAGAGTTCATGGAAGGGATTCACTCAACCGGTTACATCTTCGTTCCCGCAGCCGGGATCATGGCCTCCCTCCCTTACATCTCGTGGTTCGTGGAAAAAGCAGTCTCGCCGGTCTTCCACAAAATCGGCGCTGATCCTGCCCTCGCGGCAACGGCCATTTTGGCTTCCGACATGGGTGGCTACCAGTTGGCGAACATCTTGAAAAGCTCGACAGAAGGCTGGGTAATGGCCATGATTGTCGGTCTGATGGCTGGGGCCACGATTGTCTTCTCCATTCCCATGGGACTGGCCATGCTCGACAAGCGCGACCATAAATACATGGCGCTTGGCGTCATGTCCGGGATTTTGACTGTTCCGATTGGCGCTTTTATCACCAGTGCCATTCTCTCTTTGACGAACGCCCAGGTTCGTGCTGAAATCTCGACAAACGGTGACTCTACCTATGCGTTTGCCATCGGAATCGGCCAGGTGCTTTTGAACCTGTCTCCTATCCTGATTTTTGTCGTAGCGATTGCCGCTGGTCTGCGCTTCATGCCTGACCTGATGATTCGCGGTTTCATGATCTTCGGTAAAACAATGGACGCTGGCATCAAGCTCGTTCTCGTGTTCTCGATTGTGGAATACTTTACTGGTCTTTTCTCTACGGTATTTGGCTCGTGGGGATTCGATCCGATCATCGCCGACCCGACAGACCAATACCGCGCGCTGGAAACAGCCGGTTACATCGGTATCATGCTCTGCGGTGCGTTCCCCATGGTTTACCTGCTGCGCAAATACGCGGCAAAACCACTGGAAGCACTGGGCAAAAAGCTGGGCCTGAGCCCTACAGGCAGTGCGGGGCTTTTGGCAACTGTCGCCAACATTTTGGCCATGTTCCGCCTCGTGCGCTCCATGCCGCCAAAAGACAAAGTTATCAACATCTCCTTCGCGGTATGTGCCGCCTTCCTCTTGGGCGACCACTTGTCCTTCTCCGCGAACTTCCAGCCTAACATCATCTTGCCGGTGATGCTTGGCAAACTGGGGGCAGGTGTGATTGCGATCGCTCTCGCCTACTGGCTCTCCGTGCCAAAAGCGCTGGAGCTGGAGAAAAAAGACCGTGAAGCTGGCATCATCGGCCCTGACGAATATTTGGATGCGCATGGTGAGCAAAAAGCTTCTTCTGAAGTAGCGGCTACCAAAGAGTAAGGCGAAGTATCGCATTTACGCAAAACGAAAAGGCTGTTCCTGGTGACAGCCTTTTTGCTTTTGCCCCTATCCTTGTCTGGGTGCCCACAAGATCCCGCTCACGCCAACCAGACAGATGAGCGCTGCGCCTCTCTCAGCCAGACCAGGTATCCTCCGCCGCTCTCGGCCAATCCCGCCAATAGAAACAACACCATAGAAACTGCCATCGCATCCCTTTCCCAGCTGACGTCTAAGTTTTGCCATGCGGCATGAAAACAAGCAACACGTCTCAAAACGCTCTGCGGTACATAAAATTTTTGATAAACGCAACAAGAAGGTCGTTTCCGGATGAATGTCCCTGTCTGTTTGGGGAATAATCGGTTTTTGCTTCCTTTGCCGTATTTCGTTATTCATCTCAGATTTTGCTATTATTTTCGCATAATGTGCAATTAAGCAGTAGCCAATGAAAAATGAGTGTTATAATAAGAGAGTAAAAATTCACAATGGGGAGAGAAAAGATGGAACAACAAAATGCACAAGCCACTCATCAAAAATTACCCATTGGAAAGTTGCTCAAGAGAATTTTCTTTATTCTCGTCGGTGCTTTCCTTGTATCAGTAGCGTTGGAGATTTTCCTTGTACCGAACAAGATCATCGACGGGGGTATTGTAGGTATCTCCATCATCGCCTCACATCTCACCTCTCTATCTCTTGGCATTTTCCTGTTCTTGCTTAATCTGCCTTTTCTCATAATCGGGTATAAGCAAATCGGAAAGACGTTTGCCATTTCCACACTGTTTGGTGTCAGTGTCATGTCCGTAGGTACGTCGCTTTTGCACAAGGTACCTGGCCTGACGGACGATCCGCTGCTGGCAGCCGTGTTCGGCGGCATTATTATGGGGATTGGCGTAGGGCTTGTTCTGCGGTACGGCGGCTCTCTTGATGGTACGGAAATTATTGCGGTCTTGTTTAACAAAAAGACTCCGTTCTCCGTTGGTGAGATCGTCATGTTTATCAACCTATTCATTTTGAGCAGTGCCGGATTCGTATTCGGTTGGGATCGCGCGATGTACTCGCTGATCGCCTATTACATTGCTTTCAAAATGATCGATCTGACCATCGAAGGCTTCCAGGAATCCAAGTCCGTGTGGATTATCAGCGATAATCACAAGGCATTGGGAGACGCCATCGTTGCCCGTCTGGGACGCGGTATCACCTACCTGAAAGGTGAGGGCGGCTACACTGGTGATGACAAGAAAGTCATTTTTTGCATCATCACTCGTCTGGAAGAGGCCAAGCTGAAACTGATCGTGGAAGAAATCGATCCGAATGCCTTCCTGGCTGTCGGCAACATCCACGACGTACGCGGCGGACAGTTCAAGAAAAACGCCATTCACTAGGCAACTCACAAAAAGGTGTCGTCTGCAAAAGCAGCGGCACCTTTTTATGCTTGTTTCTTCGATTGGGGAGACTCGCGGGCGGATGGTTGGCACGCCGGCTGCTTGCAACACACCGTCGCTGCTGCCATACGTTACTACAGGCTGCTTTCGCTTCGACTTGTCGCGATCGTCTGCCCCTTGCTACAAATACGCTGGCAGTTGCTCCAGCCGCTCAATCACAGCCAGCGGCTTGTGGGCAGTCGCAGCCTTTTTCCCACGCGGATTGAGCCAGACAGCGGAAAAGCCCGCATCAATCGGTCCGGCAACATCAGCTTCCCACGTATCGCCAACAAACAGCACCTCGCTATTGGAAACGCCAAAGCGCTCTTGCGCCGCCGCATAAATTCGCGGGTCAGGCTTATGGTAGCCGAGCAGTTCGGAAATCACCACCCGCTCTTGCGGGAAGTAGGCCGACAGCCCCAAACGTTCCAGCTTGATAAAAGCCATATCTACAGGGCCGTTGGTGACGATGCCAAGCTGATACTCTTCTGCCAGCTTCGCGATTACAGTCTGTACGGCCGGATCAGGCTGGACGGCATCGAGGCAGGCTGCCTGGTAAACGCGCTGAAAATCGTCAGCCTCTTCTGCTGCGATCGTGCGGTTGAAGTCGGCCATGGCCCGCTGCAAGCGCAACTGGCGATACTGCGTAAAATCGTACTTTTTCGCTATGACATCTCCCCACAGGTCATCACCGTGGCGACGCAACGCCGCGAGCAACTCTGCGCCATCCAGGCCAGACGTGAGAGCATGGGTGGCAATCGTCTGCTGCATCCCTTTTTCCCAGCAAGCGGAAAAGTCAAACAGCGTATCGTCGAGATCAAACAAAATCGTGCTGAACAAAGACAATATGGTCACTTCCTCTTCCCTTTTTTCCGCCATTTTTCCTCTGAAAAAATATCTGCATAAGTCTCTGTCTTTTGCTAAGATCATTGTAACGGATTATAGGTGCCACCATCACGAATTTGGCACATTTTGCGAAAAAGGAGGCTGGCTTTTATGTCAGAAGCGAAACTTGACCAGCTGCTGGAAGGAATGAACGAGCTTCGTCTGGTTACCAGAGCCATTTTGGACAGGCAGGACGAAACGGACGCCAAGCTGGAAGCTTTAACGCTGGAGGTTCATCAGCTTAAAGGTGAAGTTGCCGAACTGAAGCGCGATGTTGCGGTATTGAAGCAGGATGTCGCCGAACTGAAGCAAGACGTTGCGGTATTGAAGCAGGAAGTTGCCGTGCTAAAGCAAGACGTTGCGGTATTGAAGCAGGAAGTTGCTGAACTGAAGCAAGACGTCGCCCAGCTTAAACAAGACATGGCAGAAGTCAAGGACGGACAGGACCGCCACGAACGCGTACTGGAGACACTGGCCCTGCGAGCACTGGAGTGGAATGCGTTTCGTCTCGACCATTTGCGCAAGTAACCGTGCCCGCAAGGCAAAAGGCCTGCTTGCCTCATTTCATGGCATCGGGAAGTGATGAGGATGCCAGTTCTTTTTCCAGTGCGGCTCTCAGTTCTTCCGGCAATGCGACAGAGCGTCTTGTGTTCGCATCGATCATGACCATCGTGACGTCGGCGTCAGCGACGAGCACGTCGTCCTTGTTGTATAGCTCATGGCGAATCGCGAAGCTTTTTTCTCCAACCCGCAGCACAGTCGTAAGCGCGTATACCTCTTCGCGCATGCGCAGCTCTTTCCGGTAATGAATGTTGATATTGACCACAACAGGCAATACGGCCCGCCGCTTCAACTCATCGAGCGTAAATCCAAGCTGCCAGATCCAGTCAAACCTCGCCCACTCCATGTACTCCAAATATTTGGCATTGTTCACATGACCGATAACATCAAGATCCGTAGATTGCACGGTAAACGCAAAGCGATGGGCCATCTTTCTCACTCCTTGGGATTGTTTTTCTCCAGTATAGCGAATCTCAGCTACTGAGTGAATATTCATTCAAAATATTCCGAACGATTCTGCTGGTCTTTCTCTCTGTTTCTCCTATAATAAAAAGAAAAGAACAAGCGAGGTGAAACGCAATGAATCGTCACCTGTTCGAATGCGATGTACCTGTCCTCGCCTAGTCGGTGAGGAAGCGTTTTTAACGGCCTCCCGGCTAACAAACCAGCCTGTACGATTCAGATCAATTCCGGGAGGGACTTATCATGTCGCAATCACAATGGAAGCAATCGTTATTTGGGGCCATCTGCCTGACGCTGGCTGCTGCAATCTGGGGTGGCGTCTACGTCGTGAGCAAGGTTGTGCTCGATGTCATTCCGCCGTTTACGCTTTTGATCCTGCGTTTCGGCATCGCGCTGATCGTTTTAGGGGCTTTTGTTCTCGCGCGCCGGGAAACCGTCCTGAAAAAAGATTATCCGCTGCTGATGAGCATTGCTTTTGTCGGAGTCACCATCTCGATTGCCGCCCAATTTCTCGGCACGAAGCTCTCGACTGCGCATATGGGGGCACTCATTACTTCAGCTTCTCCAGCTTTTATCGCCATTTTCGCGGTCTGGCTGCTGAAAGAAAAAATCCACTTCAAGCAGGCAGCCGGCATCTTGCTGGCAACTGTGGGCGTCATCATCGTCATCGGCGTACCGGATCAGGCGGACGCGGAGTCGTCGCTGACAGGCAATCTGATCCTGCTCGTAGCAGCAGTAAGCTGGGGACTTTACACTGTCCTCAGCAAAAAAGCGACGCAGCGCTATTCTTCCTTGCTCGTCACAACGTATGTCGCCTTGTTCGGTCTTATCTTCACCAGTCCCGTGATGGTCTGGGAGCTGTCGGTCACACCTGTCTCCTGGCAGTTTGGCTGGGAGATTTGGGCAGGAGTGCTGTACATCGGGCTCATCTCGACAGCCGGGGCGTTTTACCTGTGGAACAAAGGCTTCGAGCTGATGCAGGCAGGCAGCGGAGCAGGCTTCTTCTTTGTCCAGCCAATCGTCGGCGCTTTTCTCGGCTGGCTCCTGCTGCACGAGCACCTTGGCATCAGTTTTTTCGTCGGAGCCGCCTTTATTTTTCTCGGCGTAGCTCTGTCGAACTTGAACAAGCGTGAAACGTCGGAAAGCAATTGACTTTTCAAGCGGTGAGATCGTTACCAACCTGAGTAAACATGACTTCACCCCCTTTTTACGCGGAGCCCTTCAATTCTCTTGTCCGTGCACAGCGCGAACGAACATTTCTAAAACCGTATTTCGTTTAAATTGAAAGGGACTGTCCAAAAAGGGTAGTTTCCCAATCAGAAACATGGCCATATCAACGTTTCTGACAGACAAAAGGGGCGTCTCGAAGTCGAAATAGCGACTTTTGAGACAGCCCCTTTCTATGCCACTAGCGACCGCTGCTACGGACAAAAAGTCTGCGTCACGTATTAGGTATTACTTGTCAGGCGCGCTATCTCGTAAGCACTTGCTCTATGCGAAGCCAGAAAGTGAACATAGGCCTATACAACACTACGCATCCCTATCCCTGGCTGAAAACTATTCACATTACCACCGATTTGGAAATAATTCCAATTCCGACACTTTTCACACAGAAAGCCCCGATCACACAAAAAAAAGACGGCCTAAAGCCGCCAAATATATATAAAACGGGAGGGAAGTAGAGGAGTTTCAACAAACCTTAACAAACGTGTTTCCGGTTAGCGAATCGTTACTGCTTGCTCGCGTCAGTCGCAGTGGACTGATCGGCAGATTCGCTGCTTTCCGTTCCGGTGCCAGTTGTGCCAGCCGAGCTTGCGTCAGACTTGCTGTCCGCGCTGCTGTCACTGGCTGGTGCATCTGCGCTTGCCGGAGTATCAGAAGATGTGCTATCCGAACCACCTGTGGTCGTATCGGAGCTGTTTGCCGATGCGTCAGGTGTCGATTGGTTTTGCGAATCCGAGCTGTCCGCTGATTGTCCATCAGAAGAAGCCGGGGTTGTTTGGCTTGTGCCCTCTTGCTGCGTCGCAGGTTCAGGCGTCCCTGTTGTGCTGGAGCAGGCTACCAGGCTTCCAGACAGGAGCAATGCGACAGCTGCAATGGAAAACCATTTTTTATTCACGTTCATTCTCCTTTCATCCTTGGCTTTCGTGACCTTCTCGCCGTCACAAGTACATCGTACCGGGGAAAGATAACCATTCTGTAAGGAGAATCGGAAAAATTCATGATCCAAATATGAAAAAAGTATGACCATGACACGGGACGAGCCACGCATCATGGTGTTTGCTTGGCTTGTGGCACCGTCATTTTTGGCAGCAAAATGGTAAACGTGCTTCCCTGTCCCGGCACGCTTTCCACGCTGCACTCGCCATCGTGCAACTCGACCAGCTCTTTGACGATGGCCAGGCCAAGACCTGTGCCTTTGTTGTTTTTCGAGCGGCCGCGATCCACCTTGAAAAACCGCTCCCAAATCCGGTTCAGATCGTCTGCGCCAATGCCCATGCCCGTATCCTGCACCTGGATGCACACCCATGGGTCTTGCAGCTTGGCTGTCATCCGGATTTCGCCTGCTGTCGTGAACTTGAGCGCATTTTTCACCAGGTTTTTCAAAATTTGCGCCACCCTGTCCTTGTCCGCATAAATGCGCGGCAGCTCCTCCTCGACCTCCACTGTGAGCTGAAGTCCTTTTTCCTCGGCCTCCGGGCGGAAGGAAAAAGCGACCCGATTCATGACCTCTGCGACATCGACAGGAAACTTCGCGAGATTGACCTCTTTGTTTTCCAGCTTCATCAAATCCATCAGGTCATCGACCAACCGATTGACCTGCATCGTTTCTGAATACATGACGGCGTAGTATTTTTGCCGGGCCTCCTCATCCTCTACCAACCCGTCCTGCAGCGCCTCCAGAAAGCCTTGGATTGCGGTGAGCGGCGTGCGCAGCTCGTGGGACACATTGGCGAGAAAATCGTTGCGCACCTGCTCCAGATGATGCCGTTCCTGCTCGACCTTTTCCAGCTTTTCTGCCATCGTGTTGATCGTCTGCGCCAAATCGGCGATTTCATCTTGCGTGTCTACCTGGACACGCTCGGCGTAATTGCCCCTGCCGATCTCCGCCGCCGTCCGCTCGATTGTGCGCAGCGGCCGCGAGATCGACCAGGACAGGTAGGAAACCATTGCTGTAGATAGCACAACGCCAAACAGCGTCGCCCACAAAATCGTCTCGCGCATTTGTCCAAATGTTTTTTCAATCCCTTCGATGGGGGCGTGCAGGATGATTCCGCCGTACACCTTTTCACCCTCGCCCCATGGAACGGAAACCGAGAGCATCGGGTCTTCCAGCCCTTCGATTTTCAGCTCGGAAACGGCATTTTTGCCTTCCAGCACGTTGTCGGCTATCGAAACGGCCACCGACTTTCCGGTGAACACCTCGTCCTTCATGGAGGTCGCAACGATTTTTCCTTCCTTATTGAACAGCCAGATTCGCGTGTCGAATGACTCATCGAGCATTGCCAGCTTGTCCAGAAGCGCTTTGTTCACTTTATTGCTGTCGTGAATGGCCGCGTTCACTTTTTTCGCCATCCGCAAAAGCTCTTCTTCCTTGGAGTTGTAAATATACTCCCGTGCGAAAAAAGACAGCAGGATGCCGGAAATGCCCAGGCCGACCAGAACAGTCGCCAAAAAGCTGAACAGCAGGCGGCGGAAAATGCTTTTGGAAGTACCGAGCATCAGGCTTCCACCCCAAACTTGTAGCCGATCCCCCAAACCGTGTGGATGCACTCGTAAGGAAGCTTGTCCAGGCGTTGTCTGATCTTTTTGATATGGACATCAATCGTGCGGACATCCCCGAAGTAGTCGAATCCCCACACCTGCTCCAGCAATTGCTCGCGCGACCAGACGCTGCCCGGCGATTTCACCAGTTGCACGAGCAGATCAAATTCCTTCGGGCGAAAGCTGACCTTTTCTCCCGCGACGATCACCTCGCGCTTGTCCAGGTCGATCGTGAGCTGATCGAAGCTGAAAATGCGTGGCGCATCTTCTTCCACCTTTGGCTTCGGCTGCAGGCGGCGCATGATCGCCCGGATGCGCGCCACCAGCTCGCGCGGGCTGAACGGCTTGGTTACATAATCATCCGCTCCCAGCTCCAGGCCGAGTACGCGGTCAAATTCCTCGTCTTTTGCCGTTAGCATAATAATCGGGGTATCCCATTTTTTGCGAATTTCCCGACAAGCTTCAAAGCCGTCCATTTGCGGCATCATCACATCCAGAATCAGCACATCCGGCTGCTCGGTCTCTACAAGCGCAAGAGCTTCGCGCCCATCCTTGGCGACGACTAGCTCAATCTGTTGTTTTTCAAAATATAGGCGAATGATCTCGCGTACATTTGGATCGTCATCAGCAACAAGGACCTTCATTTGGGCCATGGCTAACAACCTCCCTTCCTTTGAACGGCATGGGAAAAAAGTGCCGTTTGTGACGCTACAGCTTTTTCCCATGGTAACACAGATCGCAAAAGTTGTGGACGGATAGAAGTCCTAGCTGGCCGGGAATAGCAGGAAGCATACGACAAAAACATGCAAAAAAACGTGCCGTTCCTCAAGAGAGGCGGCACGTTTTTGTTTGTTTCCCTTATCTGTAATGTCTACACTTTGCCGAGCTTTTGCTCCAGTACTTCTTGCTTGCCTTTTCGTCCAGGACGCAGGCTGCCCCAGAGGAAGCCGATCAGCGCACCGGCAATAGCCGGAAGCAGCCAGCCGATGCCTTCCTTGTACAGTGGCAGTTGCTCCAGAAGCGGAGCGATTGCGGCAATCTTGATTCCCGCCGTCGCGAATCCATCCGGCAGGCTGATGAGAGCCGTTGCGATGATCGCACCCCGGTAAACAGCGGCGTATCCTTTGAACCATTTATGGAAAAACGATACGAGCATCAGCACAATCGCCACAGGGTAGATCGCCATGAGCACCGGAACGGAAATGGCAATCAGTTGCGTCAGGCCTACGTTGGCAACAGCCGCGCTGAACACACTCAAAATAATCGCCATCACCTTGTAGGAAACACCCGGAATGTACTCGGAGAAAAAGCGGCTGCATGCCGTTACCAGGCCGACAGAGGTGGTCAGGCAAGCGAGTGTGACCGCCCCGCCAAGCAGCAGCGTACCGAGTGAACCAAACAAATGCTGGACAACCCCGGTCAAAATTTGTCCGCCGTTAGCGGACTGTCCGAGCGAGTAACTGGTGGCTCCCATGTAGCCAAGTGCCAGATAGACAAGCCCCAGGCCGATGGCGGCAATCACCGCTGCCTTGATCGTAGTCAAGGTCAGTCTTTTCGGATCGGTGATGCCTTTTTCCCGTACGGAAGCAGTCACGACGATCCCAAAAACCATGGCAGCGAGCGCGTCCAAGGTCAGGTAGCCTTCGACAAAGCCTTTGAAAAACGCTGTGTTCTGATAATCACCTGTCGGCTGTCCCACTTCGCCAATCGGATGAAACAGCGAAGTGAAAAACATGACGCCGATAATGATAAGCAAGGCTGGCGTCAATACTTTACCGATCCGGTCGACCAGCTTGCTCGGATTGAGTGCCAGCCAAAACGTAAGGGCAAAATAAACAATCGTGGTGATGAGCAAAGGAAGCGAACTGGCTTTCATCGACTCAGACAAAAACGGCAGAACGCCCATTTCATACGTAACTGTACCTGTACGTGGAATTGCCATGAATGGCCCAATCGACAAATACACGATGAAAGTAAATACAGTGGCAAATACGGGATGCACTCGCCCTGCCAATGCTTGCAGATTCCCCCCGCCCAATCCGACGGCGATTACGCCAAGGAGCGGCAAACCGACACCCGTAACGACGAAGCCGAGCATCGCGATCCAGACATTTTCTCCCGCAGCTTGTCCAAGCGCTGGTGGAAAAATCATGTTTCCTGCTCCAAAGAACAGGGCAAACAGCATAAGGCCTACAGTAATGATTTCTCTCGTTGAAAGTTCTTTCATGTTGATCCTTTCTATATGGGTTGTTTTTTTAAAATTTCCATTAGTATAACTTAATATTTCTTCACTTTTCAACGGTAAATTTGTTTAAAAGTAAAGAATTTTTGGCGAACTGGTAAACTATTCTTCCCATCTCTCTTTTCGCTTCACCGCTCCTACCGCTTCCCAAATATAGAGAGAATAAATGCTGCGCCACGGCACCCAGCGCTCGCCGATCCGGCGAATTTCCTCCTCGTCAGGCTTCGTGTCCCTGTTGTACACGAGCCAAATCCCGTTGCGCAGCCCGATGTCCGCTGCCGGCAGCAAATCGGGGCGGCCCATTCCAAACATCAGCATGCACTCCACTGTCCAGCGGCCAATGCCGCGCAGAGCAGTCAAATGCGCAATAATCTCCTCGTCCTCCATCGTCCACAGCCGCTCCAGATCAACCTTTCCGTCCACAATCGCCCGCGCGTAATCAATGATATACTCCGCTTTTCGCTGGCTGAACTGCAACGGACGCAGCTCTTCCGGCGACAGTCTCGCCACGGCCTCGGCAGTCGGAAAGGCGAGAAATTTTACGCCGTTTTCATCTTCCACCTCATCGCCAACCAGCGTCAGCAAACGCTGTGTTAAATTTGCCGCAAAAGTCAGATTAATTTGCTGACCAATTATCGTCTTGACCATCGACTGAAAAAGATCAGAGTCGTGCATCAGCCGCAGACCGCAAAAACGCTTGACAAGCACAGCCAGTTCCGGCTCTTCTCTCATCTGCTCGTAAATCGGCAAAAGATCCAGGTCTGCGCTGAAAACGTGGCGAATCGTTCGCTCCAGCTCTTGCTGTTCCGCTGCCGAGAGGCTAGAGGATGTCTCGATTTGCAGGGCAGGCTTTTCAAGCTCGCCCACGAATTGAACGCGGGTCAAAACAGGCCGCGTTCCGACCCGAAAAACACGCCGCAACAGCCCGTTCTCCGGCTGTACCTCCAATTGCGGGTCAGGGTGGGTCTGCAGACGCTGTAGCAGCCGCTCGAAGGAATACGGAGGTGTCAGTGGAATGGTGAATGTGCGCACGAAAAATTGCCCCCTTTCAACCTGAAGGAACCTTCCTGCTACATTCTAGCATAAACACCTCCGAATTCTCTTTCGGAGGTGTCATTTAGTATGCCTAGTATGCCCGCCTTACTTGGTGAACATTCCTTTGAGCACGAACTTCACGTTTGCCGGGCTTTCTGCCAGGCGGCGCATGAAATAGCCGTACCAGTCGTTTCCATATGGGACGTACACGCGCATTTTGTACCCTTCACGAGCGAGGTCGATCTGGGATTGAGTGCGGATGCCGTACAGCATCTGGAATTCAAACTGGGTGCGCGGAATGTTGTATTCCTTTTCGAGCTGTTTGACATAGGCGATAATGTTGTCGTCGTGCGTTGCCACCGCAGCGTATCCACCGTTCAGCAGATGCTGCTTAATGATTTTTTTGTAGTTCTCGTCTACATCCGCCTTGTTCGGGTACGCTACTTCCGGGGATTCCTTGTAAGCGCCTTTGACCAGGCGGAGGTTCACCTTTTTGTCCTTCAGGCTGTCGATGTCGTCGGATGCCTTGTACAGGTACGCCTGGATGACAGTTCCTACGTTATCGTACTCTTCCAGCAGTTCGTTCAAAATTTCCATCGTTACATGGTTGTGCGCGTAGTCTTCCATGTCGATGCGCACGAAAATGTTGCCGTTTTTCTTCGCGGTGTCGAGAATGCGGCGCATGTTGGTCATGCACAGGTCACGGCTGATGTCCAGACCGAGCGAGGTCATTTTCAGCGACAGGTTGCAATCTACGCCGGACTGGTGAATCGCTTCCAACGTTTTGATGCAGTAGTCAGCGGATTCGTTCGCTTCTTCCAGGCTGTAAACGAATTCACCGAGATGGTCGAGCGTGCACACGAGACCTTGCTCGTTCAACTTACGAACAGCGGCGATTGCTTCTGCAATGGTGACACCGGATACAAAGCGACCCGCACCGAAACGCAGACCCCACTTTTTAGCAGCCGCGTTCAGTGCTTTATTTTTGGATAAAAATAGAAAAAAGTTTTTCAGGGCTTGTTCCATCGTTGACTGTCTCCTCCTCAACGTAACTCTGCGTCGTTTGTACTAGCATGAACCGTGCCAACACATTTTAGCAAGCCGTATCCTGACTTTACGGAAGATTCCCGATCACGAGCATTGTACATACCTTTTAACACATATGTACATTTCGTGTTTATTCTTGTACACTTCTGATTAGATACTTTTCGTACAGGCAAGAGCAGTTCCGTTTACCTGTTAGTTTGGATAGGAAGTGATGATTTGAAACCTCTCTTCTCACTGGATAGTGTTGTCTCGGACTTGGCCGCTCCCGTCGATCCTGCTGATGTCAAAATACGCGCAGGCGAAAAAGAAGGTGTGTGGCAAGAGGGCGAACGTGCCGTCAAGGTGCTTGTCGTCTCCCGGACAGCTACGCTTGCGCAATGTCTGGAGCAAATCCGTCAGTCGCTCGCATCCGCCCAGTTGCCTGCGTTGGCAGTCGTCGATGAAGCTGGACGCGCAACCGGCATTGTTTTGCCCCATCAGCTTCTTGAAGCTTTTACCAACCTGGCGCAAAACCAGTCCGTCCTGCTCAGCACATTGATGGATACCATGAGTGAAGCGATTACGATTGTGGACTCCAATAACATCGTCCAGTACTGGAACCGGGCAGCCGAAACGATCTACGAGATCGACCGGGCACAAGTGCTGGGCACTTCTCTCGCCGAGCATTTTGCCAGCGAATCCATCCGCCTTCTGGACGCCTTGCGTCAAGGCACGTCGGTTCAACGGGTGTACCACATTCCCCGTCCGGACAGCCACGTCCTGATTAACGCCGCCCCCATTCGCCAGGGGGAAAAGATCATCGGGGCCATCTCCATCGAGCAGGATATTACAGAGCTTGTCCGTCTTAATGAAGAGCTGGCACACACGACCGCTCACCTGCACAATTTGCAGCAGGAAATGAGCAGGTTCCAGGCGGCGGACGATCCTTTTTACGCGATCAAGGGACATTCCGCCTCCATCCAGGCTGCCATCAGTTCAGCGAAAAAAGTCGCGCAGACCGATGCGACCGTGCTCATCTACGGCGAAAGCGGCGTCGGCAAAGAATTGTTTGCCCAGGCGATTCATCAGGCCAGTCGGCGTCGAGAGAAACCGTTTGTCGCCATTAACTGCGGAGCGATTCCGGCTGCCCTGTTCGAGAGCGAGCTGTTTGGCTATCAGGGCGGAGCTTTTACGGGTGCCAAGAAAACGGGCAAGCCGGGCAAGCTGGAGCTGGCGCATGGCGGCACGCTTTTCCTCGACGAAATCGGAGAGCTGCCTTTGGAGCTTCAGGTCAAGCTGCTTCGCGCCCTGCAGGAGCGGCAGTTTTACCGTGTCGGCGGAACCGAGCCGATCACCGTCAATACCAGGGTCATCGCGGCGACCAATCGTCAACTGGAACAGATGGTGGCAGACGGGCGTTTTCGCGAGGACCTGTACTATCGGCTCAATGTCTTTTCGCTGGAAATTCCGCCGCTGCGTGCCCGGCGCGAGGATTTGCCGGAGCTGGTGCAAATTTTCATCCACGAGTATTCCGTCGCGCACGAGCAAGCTGTCCCTCGCATTCCGTCCGAAGTCATGCAGGCGCTGTTCGACTACAGCTGGCCCGGAAACATCCGGCAACTGCGCAATGTCATCGAACGGCTGACCATCCTGCAGGAGAACGGCGTCATCTCGCCGGAGCATTTGCCAAGCGCCATTCGCTTCCAGCCAGAACCGCTTGCCCCCGCTGCCTTCGCCTCGCCGGGCGGTGAGTATTCTGCACCTGCTGCGCTGCATCCGGGCCCGACCGCTCCGTTTACACTGCACCATCCGGCAGGCCAAACGGAGAAAGACCGGATCATCGCCGCTCTGGAGCGCACGTACGGCAACAAAAAGGCGGCAGCCGAGCTGCTCGGCATCTCGCGCGGCACACTTTACAATAAAATGAAAAAATACGGTCTTGATGGGGAGTCGTTCCGATGGAATTGATCACTTGGGAGGATGACAAACTGGAAGTTCGCTACGGCGGGGAAAGCATCGTGCTTTTGCCGAAGGAATACGCCTTGCTGAAATTTATGTACACGTGGAAAAACCGGACCTTTTCCCGGGAAAATCTGCTCGACAGCGTATGGCCGCTGGAGGCCCCGACTGACCGCACGATTGATGACCACATTTACCGCCTGCGCAAAAAGCTGCAAAAATGGTCGCACCTGTTCACCATCGACACCGTGCGGGGAGTGGGCTACCGCCTGAGCTGGAAACAGCATCAGTCGCCCCGGCTGCAAGTATTGAAGCAGGACTTTTCGGAAAATATTCGCAGCATGCTGTCCACCTACCATGGAATGGGGATGGGTGCGGCCCTGCAAACACTCGCCGCCCACCAGGAGGTGCTCGGCTTTCAGCTTGATCCGTTCTACGCCACCTACATTCGCTTTGTCACGGGCGATTTCGCCTGGTTTGTCGCCGACGACGACACGCCTATGGGGGAAAAGCTGTTTTACCTTTTCCATTTGTACCATATGACCGAAATGGATGCCTGGAAGACGATGCAAATGTTCCAGACGGTCGTCAAAAACCAGTCGTCCATGCCGCAAGTTTTTCAGGACGAATTGCAGATTAACGCAGTCTCCCTCTATGCGAACATGGGCGAGTGGGAGCTTTCGCAAAAGCAGGTGGCACACGCCCGGACAATCGTGGAAAAAATGGATTCGGACAGCTTCACCCTCTTTTTGCTGGCAGGCGAAACCTGGCTGGCGCTGTTGTCCGGCTCGGTCGAAAAGGCGGAGGAACTGCTACAGCAAGCTTCGGCCATCCTGCAACGGCTGCCGATGCAGCGGGAGGTGGGCAGCTTCATGATGCTGCAAGGGCTTTGCCACTACCGCCGCCAGGAGATCGCCAAAGCCCGACGGCTGGTCGATGAAGGCCTCGACGTCATTTTGGCTACGCAGTTTGTCCCACATCTGATCTACGCGGTACACAACACCCTGCTGTTTTTTCGCCATGTCCCCTGTGATGAAAAATGGCAGAGCCGCTTTGAAAAAAAGTGGGACAGCCTGGCCGAGCAATACCAATTCGAGCATCTGAAAAAGGCGGTCGTCCGCAAGCTTTCTGCCCTCTTATGATACGCCTCTGACAAATCCCTTTTATCATCGAAGCAGTTCGAAATGATGGAGGGATTTTTTTGCTTACGAAAAACAAGACATTTCGCACTCTGCTTTTCGCTTACGGGCTGGCTACGCTGGGTGACTGGTTCGATTTTATCGCGGTCGCCATCTTTCTCGGTTACGTCTGGCAGGTCGATCCGATGACGATGGCGCTTTTGCCGATCGCCTATGCCGCTCCCGGCATTTTGCTTGGGCAATTGGCAGGGGTGCTGGCAGATCGCGTCCACAAAGTCCGAATGATGATCGCGGCGAATTTGGTTCAGGCGAGCCTCACCCTGCTTTTGCTCGCCATGCCTGATCCGCTCTTGTTCCTGCTCGTCATCGCCCTGCGCTCCTGCGCTTCCGTCTTCAACGATCCGGCGCAGCAGACGTTGACGCGGCAGATCGTCGCCCCGGAACATCTCTTGCAGGCGACTTCGCTGAACGGAGCCATCTTCCAGGGCGGAAAACTGATCGGGCCGCTGATCGGCGGGATGGTCGCCGCCATGGTGACACCAGCGCTCTGCCTCATCATCAATGCGGTGAGCTATCTGCTCTCCACGCTCTTGCTCCTGACCATTCGCCACGTGGAGAAAAAACTTCCCCGGCCCGCTTCCAGAGAGAAAACAATTTCGCTTCGCCTCGCCTGGAAGGAAGGCTGGACTGTCTTTTTGCAAAATCGGGTGTTGCTGTTAAGCTCGCTCTTTTCCCTGCTGGCGATGCTGGCGATTCAACTGGCCGACGCACAGCTTCCTGTCGTGTTCAGGGAAAAGGTTCCGGATCATCCGGAGGTTGTCGGATACTGTGTCAGTGTCATCGGGCTTGGCGCCTTGCTCACCATTACCTGGCTGCATCGGCGAAAAACCATTCGCTCGTACGGATGGGTACTTGGGGGAGGCGTGCTTTTGATCGGCACGTGCTTTGCCTGGATCGGTCTGTTCCAGCCGGGCGACGGCATCCACTGGCTGCTGGCGGCTTCGCTGCTCGCTGGCATCGGGACGGGGCTGACTACGGTCGGCACCAACTACCTCGTACAAAAAGAAACGCCCCCACACGCACTTGGGCGAGTAAGGGGCATTATCGATTCGCTGTCCAGCGCGACCTTTATTGCAGCGCCTTTACTGGGCGGCGTCCTGATGACCTGGCTCGGACCGGCGCAGACCTTTTTGTCGGTCGGCTTGCTGGTCGCAGCCGTCGGTGGGGGAGTCATTTTCTTGCAGCGCTGGATTTGGGGCAAGCCCGACGCCGCGGTTGCCGCTACTGCTGCTGCGGAACAAGCCGGATGATCCGGTCATCCCCGTCTCGCGGCACGCCACGCCCATCGCGGTTGTTGGTCAAAAGGTAGAGTGATCCATCCGGGCCTTCCACAACATCGCGAAGACGGCCTGGCTCATTGGCAAACATCGTGGACAACTCGGCGACGACATCCGCACGGGCAGGGTCCAGTTTCACACGCAGCAGTTGCTGACCGCGCAAGTTCGCGATGAGCAACTGCCCTGCCCACGGCCCTTTGCTGACAAAGGCCATGCCAGACGGTGCCCATGTCTCGGCTTTGCTGTGCCAGATCGGAGTGCGCATCCCTTGCTGCTCCTGATCGCCCGTAATGACGGGCCAGCCGTAGTTTCCTTTTGGTTCGATCCGGTTCAGTTCATCGTGCGCCGATGGGCCGTGCTCGGAGCTGTACAGCGTCCCCGTAGCCGGATTCCAGGCCAGCCCCTGCGGGTTGCGGTGACCAAGGCTGTAGACGGGAGAGCCGGGAAACGGGTTGTCCTGCGGAATCGTCCCGTCCAGATTGAGCCGCAAAATTTTTCCGGCGAGACTGTTCATGTCCTGCGCCAGTTCAGGCTCGCTGGCATCTCCGGTTGTGATGTAGAGCCGCTGGTCCGGGCCGATTCTCAGGCGGCCGCCATTATGGATAACACTTCCAGGGATTTTGTCGATCAATACCCGGTCGACCTCGGCCCGGTTGTTTTGCTCGCGCAGTCGCAGAACGCGATTGTAGGTTTGTTGTCCGTCTTGGTAAGTATGGTAGACGTACAAAAAATGGTTGCGGGCAAATTGCGGATCGAGCACAAGCCCCAAGAGCCCTCCTTCGCCCTCGCTGACAAACGGAGCCGGAAACGAGATGAGCGGTTGTTCCAGCAGCTTGCCAGCCTGAATGACTCTCACCCTGCCTGGCCGCTCTGTAAAAAAGAGGCGACCGTCTGCGGCAATATCTAGCGCCCACGGTACATCGAGCTGATCTGCCACCACTTCTGTCCGATACGGGAGCTCCTGCTGCACAGGCCGCCCCAGTGCGGTGTCGTCTGCCTCACAAGCCAATGCCGGCAAACTCAAAACTACACTCAGCACGACCAGCATCCAGCTTTTCCACGTCACGATTCCTTTCATGTCCACCCTCCTTTGATTCGGTCCAATGTGAATCAGGCAGCACTTTTGCCCCAAAAAAGCTCCATCTCCGGCAAAATCAATGTTTTTTATTTGTAAAAAAAATTGGTCCGGCTGACCAATTTGTGAAAAAGTTATTCGATTACCACTTGCCTGCGTTCCTCGATTTGCCTGTGCAGAATGTACTTGCGCAAATTGTGGAAATGCCGGGCACTGATTGATTGGATTGTGCAGCCGTAAAAGTAGTGCGGGCCTTCAATCCGCTCGTGGATGACGTTCAACTCTGTTTTCACGACGCCGTCCGGCCTGTTTCGTCCGTACAGCTCAAAGGAAAACACAATGCCCTGGTCGACCGGAACGGGCTTGTCAACCCGAAACGCCAATCCTCCGATACTCATGTTCACCAGATAGGCCATTTGACTGTAAACGGAAAAAAGTGAATCCGGCTCCTGGGTCGGATATTGCACCCAGCCTTTTACGTCCATATCGAAACGCGGATAACGCCTGCGCTGCTCACGGAACTCGCTGATCGTAGGCGAATGGAACAAAAACAGCCGATTTTTGTCCTTCGCCACCACGACAGCCTCAAAGTTGCTGATGGTTTCAAAATCACCGATTAACAGGCAAGGAATCTGATCTCCTACAGTCACTTCCAGTTGCTGGGGGAAGACGGCCTCGATCAAGTCTCCTTCTCCATAGGTCACTTGGCCTTCCACCACTTGATTCCCTTTTCTAATTTGTATAATACTTTCCATCTACGTTCTCCACCACTTCGTACAATAATTTACTAGGTTTTCCGCCTTCTTCCCTGGATGCTTTTCGCGGAAAATAAGGGTATAATGGGAACATTGACAGATAGGAGGTTACAAACCGATGACTCGTTATCAAATGGTAACACTGGCTTTGGCATTTTGCGTAACCGCCTGTCTCATCGGAGTTGGCATTTCCATCGGGGAAAAAAGCCCCCTTGGCATCCTTGGTTGTATCGTCGTTGCCTTCTCATTGATGGGATTTGGCTTTTCGTACAAGCGCAAGCATATGCGCTAACCTCTTCTCCGTTTATCGCCGTACAAGCAGGCTGTTTAAGTAAAACAGAACGGACGGCAAGCCTTTTGCCTGTTTCAACAGTTGTCTAGCAATCGTATAAATGCGTGGCTGGCTGCGGTTTACTTTGCGATCTGCCAGGTAAAATGCGACCAGCCCGTCAACGATCATACGGTGAAATGCAGGATTTGGCAAGCGTTTAACGCTTGCCTTTGCTTGTTTGATGAAAAATTGCAAGCGCTCCGTCGCCTCCTGCTCGGAATCGTAGTAGCTCACGAAGTTCAAATCCCCGCCCAGTCTGTCTTCCTCCAGGTCAATCAAGTAATCGAGCAATATATGTAATCCGCAAAGCCATGGAAAATACGCTTCGCTGACCGTGTCGATAGTCTGTTCGCTGACATGTTCCTCTGTCGCCAGGCAAAACAGGGCAAAAATCCCGATTGTCGAGCCTGTTACGGCTGCAAACTCCTGCCACTGCAAATAGTCGTAGCGCTCCTTGTACTCATCCCACCAGGCTAAAAGCTCGCCCTCGCGCAAATGCTGGGCAATGTGCTTGTACACTTGCAAATCGCTGTACAAACAGGAGAAGTGCAGCACCTGCGGCTGTATCTTGCTGTAAGCGGGCAGCTGTGCTGCATAGCGCTGACAGGTTTGCACCAAATCCGCCAAAAAGCCACCGTCATCCTTGTCCTCGCGGTAACGGTAGTAATCGCGTAGCGGCGCACCGGGTGTCAGCGCATCCTGCATCGAAAAATGCAGCTGCCGAAAATCCTGTGGGTCCAGTGAAGTGCTGCGATCACACAGATTGTCCAGATAGTCGCTGATCGTCTGGTAAGCCACGATCAAAGGTACGATCGTCTCCACGTGCGGGATGACCTGCGCGGCGTAGACGCATCCTCCCTGGCAATGAAATTTTTTGGAGTTCATGCTGTCCTGCGCCTGCTTCCTGAGTTCCGGGTTGGGAATCGCCCGGGCTTTTTCGTACCAGGCCGCAAACTCCCGCTCCAGAACAGGTTGAACATGACGATAGACCCGATATAGTAACTGCCAAGGACTGCGTAGTTCGCTCACATGCTTCCCTCCCAAAACAACAATAGAAATATCTTACCACATTTGCATGCGCACTCCAAAAGTCACCCGTGCAATACCCCAAGTCTTCTTTTGGCTTCCATATAGAGAACATAGATGAACTTTTTCATGTGGATGCGCGTGGGAGGAAGCGACGCCGCCACCTGGTTTTCAAGCTCGCGCATGCGCTTGCGTACTTCTGTAAAATCAAAAAACAGAGCGGCGTAGCTTTCGAACTTCGGGTGGCCAAAATCGGTCAGCCCGAGAGAAGCGAGATGCGTCAAGGCTTGGTAGATGACCCGTCGCACGCGCTGCTCTGCGGCCTTGCTCTCTTTTTGGATCAAGACAGCCGTCTCCGTTCCCAGCTTGCGCCTGGCCACAGCGGCAAAAATGTCGCGCAGCGAAGGCAGCTTGGCTTCGGTGCCATTGTCCTTCTCCCAGCGGTGCAAAAGCTCCATCATCGCAAGCAAGTCCTTGCTTCCTTTTTCGCTGATGACGCCAAGCTCTGTCAAAAGGAAGGCAGCCGAGGACAAAAGGCTCTGCTCCGAATAGCCGTACTCGACAGGACGGGGAGAAGGCGTTTCTGCCGTCAGCACACGCAAGGAGCGCTGGATGCCCTCGATTGATTGCTGCATCAGGATTCGCTCCCGCACTTTTTGCAAGACGCTGATGATCTCCCGCCGATTTACGGGCTTCGTCACGTAGTATTCAACCCCCAGCGAATACGCCTCTGCGATCAGCTCTTTCGTCTCGACCTGGGAAATCATGACGATTTTGCCCGTGTAGCGATCCAGCTGCCGGATTGTCTCCATGCCATCCCGTTTCGGCATCAGCATGTCAATCAGCAAAACGTCCACCTGCTTCCAGCTCAAAAAATCATGGTCAACGAGAGAGCCGTCCTCCGCTTCCCCGCACACCTCGCCCAAATCGGCATCCTCAATGATTTGAGCGAGCATGAATCGCACAGCAGAATCGTCGTCCACGATGAAGTAGCGCATCCGTCCACCCCTTTTTCGAATCAAACTCGCGACTGGCAAAGCAGTGCAGTTGTTTTCCTGCAAATGGCCGATGATGCATCACGTGAAAGAGCGAAACGAAAAAACAAAGCTGGCAAGATCAAGGTATGTGAATTTTTCGCAATAGAAAGACAATTCCCCTTTGTCCAGTCTTCCCGAACAAGATACATGAGTGTATGCACTGTTTTCCTATTTTACTATATATTTTTGCAGGTTTTCGTAGTTTTTTCTAGTCGACCCTTTACAATGCAAAATGAACGTTATATACATAATTTTCCGACAAGGAGGAATTACTTTGAAGAAGAGCTCGTTTCTGATCTCGCTTACCTTATTCCTCTCCATGACCTTGCTGACCGCATGTGGCAGCAGTCAGCAGCTCGTGATCGCTACCGGCGGCACAGGCGGCACGTACTATCCGCTCGGCGGGGGAATGGCCGACCACATTACAAAAAACGCCGGAGTGACGGCCACCGCCCAGGCAACGGGCGCTTCCGCCGAAAACATTCGACTGCTTCGCGACAAAAAAGCAGATATTGCCTTTACACAAAATGATATTGCAGAATACGCTGCGGCTGGCACGAACATGTTCCAGCAGGATGGCAAAATCGACTCGTTCCAGGCTTTGGGCGCTCTCTACGACGAGACGATCCAGATTGTCGTCTCGGCAGACAGCAACATCAAGAGCGTAGCCGATTTGAAAGGAAAGCGCGTCTCTGTCGGCGCGCCCGGCAGTGGTACAGAGATCAACGCCCAGCAAATTTTGGAGGCGTACGGAATGACGTTCGACGATACGCAGTTGCAGCGTCTCTCGTTTGCCGACTCGGCCAAGGCGATCCAGGACGGAAAGCTCGACGCGGCGTTCCAGACTGCCGGTACGCCAACTGCCGCCATCACCGAGCTGGCTGCCACGACAGGCGTGAAAATCATCCCGATCGACAGCGACAAGATCGACGCGATTATCGCCAAATACCCTTACTACGTCAAAACAACCATTCCGGCGAATACGTACCAGACCGTTCCCGAGGAAGTCACGACCGTGTCCGTCAAATCCATGCTGCTGGTCCGCTCCGATCTCAGTGAAGACCTCGTGTACAAGGTGGCAAAGGCGATTTTTGAAAACACCGACAAGCTCGGCCACGCCAAGGCCAAGGAAATCAAGCTCGACAGCGTGCTCAGCGGCGTCAGCATCCCGATCCATCCAGGCGCGAAAAAGTATTTTGACGAAAAAGGCGTGAAGTAACAGCGTATGACGGAAATCCGGTCTGCGGTTTATGGAGGGAGGCGGAATCTGTTCCGCCTTTTCTCCTTCCTGGCTTTGCTTTTGCTCGGCAGTGTCGCTGTCATTCCTTTGTTTCCTGTATTGGTGGTGCGCGACAGCACGAGCAACGAGGTTCTCTGGAGCCACCGCATCGCACACGACGGCTCCTTTGGCATTCGCTGGACTCATTCTATCCATCGTTCGGACATTGAAGAGCACTACCGTCTGGAAGCCGGGCAGATCGTCCTCACAAGGCTCCGCTTTCACGACTACGGCATCGGCATGGAAAACGAACTGGCCGCAGGCGAGGAGCTGGTGCTCGCAGACGGACAGTTCGAAGTGCGCAACATGCACCGCGTCTTCCCCGCGCTCCACCTGTTTATCGGACAGGTTCGGGCGAATCATACGTTGCTTTTCGCTGGACAAGAGCTGCCGCTTCGCACGATTGGCAAGCCCGGAGAGGCTGTCGTCATACAGGCGGAAAAACGATCCATGTTAAGCGAGTTAGGAGGGTACGAATGAGTACGACGAACATCAACCAGCAAGAAGTGGGAAAGCTCATCGCGCAATACGACAAGGAAGCCGCCACACGCCAGCTCGCCGGACCGATGAAATGGATCACCTTTTGCCTGTTGGTCCTCTTTTCCCTCTACCAGCTTGCAAGCACGCTTTTTTTCGTCCTCCCGCCGCAAATTCATCGGCCGATCCACCTGGCGTTCGGGCTTTGTCTCGTCTACCTGCTTTATTCGGGAACCGCCAAGGGCGGCAAAGGAAAAGTCGGGGTCGTAAACATCATTCTCGCTCTTTTGGGTGTAGCCGTCACCATGTACTGGGTGATTGATTACGAAGGACTGGTTACGCGGACAGGCAACTACACGACACTGGACATGGCCGTAGGCGGTATCGCCATCCTGCTCGTGCTGGAAGCGGCGCGGCGCGTGGTCGGCATCCCGATCACCCTGATCGCGACCATTTTCCTTCTCTATACGTATCTCGGCCCGTACATGCCGGGCTTTTTGCAGCATCGCGGCAGTGATCTCGACCGGATTATCGGTCATAGCTACTACACCTTGGAAGGGATTTTGGGCACGCCGCTCGCCGTTTCGTCCACGTTCATTTTCTTGTTCGTGCTGTTCGGCGCGTTTCTGGAAAAGACAGGGGTCGGCGAGTATTTCAACGATTTGTCGCTCGTCATTGCCGGCAGACGTATCGGCGGCCCGGCCAAGGTAGCGGTGTTTTCCAGCGCGCTGCAGGGCACGATCAGCGGCAGCTCCGTCGCCAATGTCGTCACCTCTGGCGCCTTCACAATCCCGATGATGAAGCGGCTTGGCTACCGCCCGGAATTTGCCGCAGCCGTTGAAGCGTCCTCCTCCACAGGCGGACAAATCATGCCGCCTGTCATGGGTGCCGCCGCCTTTTTAATGGCGGAATTTATCGGCGTGCCGTACCTGGAGATTGCCAAATCTGCCGCTTTGCCCGCCATCCTGTTTTTTGCAGGGATCTGGATCATGACGCACTTCGAGGCGAAGCGGCTTGGCCTGCGCGGTCTGACGCAGGAAGAGCTCCCAGACAAAAAGGCTGTGCTGCAAAAAATGTACTTGCTTTTGCCCATCGTCATTATCATCGCTGCCTTGATGATGAATATTTCCGCCGAAAATTCCGCCATCATCGGGATTGTCTCCACTGTCATAGTCGGCGCTTTTCGCAAAGAGACGCGCATGTCGGTTGCCGACATCCTCGAAGCGCTCGCCACTGGTGCCCGCGTCGCTCTCGGTGTCGTGGCGGCAACGGCTTGCGCCGGAATTATCGTCGGCACGATCACGCTCACAGGCATCGGGCTTAAACTGGCGAACGGCCTGATCGACCTGGCAGGCGGGCAGTTGTTCCTCACGCTGTTTTTCACGATGATCGCTTCCTTGATTCTGGGCATGGGGACGCCGACTACCGCCAACTACATTATCACCTCAACCATTGCCGCTCCTGCGCTGATCCAGTTGGGTGTACCTGCAATCGCTGCCCATATGTTCACGTTTTACTTCGGGATCGTAGCTGACATTACGCCGCCTGTCGCACTGGCCGCCTTCGCCGCGTCAGGCATCGCCAAGTCCAAGCCGATTCTCACCGGCGTAGAGTCCACGCGACTCGCCATCGCCGCCTTCATGGCTCCCTATATTTTCGTCGTTTCGCCCGCGCTTTTGCTGATTGACACGACTTTTGCCGAGTCGCTCTGGGTGTTGTTTACTTCTACCGTCGGCATGATCGGGGTCGGGACAGGGCTGATCGGATACTGGATGGCAAAAATGAATCTGCTGGAGCGGCTGCTCGCGGTCATAGGCGGAGTGCTTGCCGTCATCCCCGGCCTTGCGACAGACATCCCTGGCTTCCTCCTGCTCGGGCTCGGTTTTGGCTTTTCCTATTACAAAAGCCGCAGGCATAAGCAGCAGGTGCAAGTCACTCCCTAGCCGGACGGCTACAAAAAATCCCTCCCGCCGCATCCCTTTGCTTGCAGCAAGCGAAGGGCGCGGGGAAGGGATTTTTTATTTTTCCTCGCCGTGGCGGATGATTTTGGTCCAGCCGTCTACCTGCTCCACGCGGCGCTCCTTCATGAGCTTGCCAAGCGCGCGCTTGAAGCTGGACTTGCTCATCTGGAATTTTTCGCGGATAATATCGGCTTCCGTGCTGTCCGAGTAGGGCATCGACCCGCCGCGGTCAATCAAATAGCGCAAGAGCTTGTCTGCATCCTCGCCGTACTGCACTTCCTTGCGCTCCCTCATCGAGCCGTTCAGGCGACCGTCTTCGCGCACGTAGCTGATGCGGCAGCGAATCGTCTGGCCCAGACGCAGGCGACCCACCATCTCGTCGCGGTGGATAAACAAAATATGGTCATCCTCGGTCAGCAAAAAGGCCCCTGCCGCAATGACCTTGTAGACGGTGCCTTCTACCTGCCTGTTTCGCATACTGCTGTCAGCGGGAACCGCTATTTTCGTCACTTCCGCTTCTGTCACAGGCTTGGCGAGCAGCCGTCCGAGCTTGTCTCGCTTCAGCGTCACCAACAGTTGATCGCGCGGGCGCGGCCATTCATCTGCGAGCTTTGGCAGGTCATCGACAAACAAAAGCAAATCTTTTTTGATCCCGTTGTCCAAAAACACGCCCATCCGCGGCGAAACATCCACGACCTCCAGCCAGCCGTACTCTCCCATGCTGACATATGGCATGTCCATCGTCGCTGCCAGCCGATTTTCGTGGTCATGGTACAAAAACACTTCTACTTCATCGCCCACATGCAGCCGCTCGTGCGCTTCCTTTTCATGCAAAAACACTTCATCGTTGCCCGCGCGCAAAAAATAGCCGATCTCCGTTTTGCGCGCCACTGTCATGGCAAGCGTCATGCCCGCTTGCAGGTTTCCCGTTGCAGCCAGTTGCGGCTCGCGTTTTTTCTTTTTGTGCATGTTTGTTTCTTCCTCACTCTCTTCCTGTATGCACACTAACTATACCCATCCCGGACGGGAAAATACCACCATTTTTTTATGCAGACCGTCCTTTCAAAAAGGCAAGTCTTGTCTTTGCGAACATACATATGACAGTAAGGCCCGGCTTGTACCCGGTTTCATTTTGCCAACAGACAGGAGGGACCTATGTCCATGCTCGTTCTCTTGGAACACATTTTCCTTGGAATCGTCCAGGGATTGACGGAGTTTTTGCCGATCTCCAGTACAGGCCATCTCGTCTTGTTCCGGAAGCTGTTCGGCATGCAGGAGGTCGGTCTGCTCTTCGACACGATGCTGCATTTCGGGACGCTGATCGCTGTCGTGATTGTATTTTGGCCGCAGATTCGCTACATCGTCCTGCACCCGTTTTCCCGGCTGACGAAGCTGCTCGTCGTCGGCACGATTCCTACGGCGTCGATTGGGCTTTTGTTCGAAGACTACTTCGAGGAGATTTCGCGCACCGGAATCACCATCGGCTGGGAGTTCCTCGCCACAGGCGCCATTTTGTGGGCCGTTGAATCCATGCGGCGGGGCGAGCGCAAATTTGACGACATTCGCTACACGGATGCGCTCATCATCGGCACGCTGCAAGGGGCTGCGATCTTGCCCGCGATTTCCCGTTCTGGGCTGACGATTGCCGGAGCGCTCATGCGCGGAATCGACCGTGCCGACGCCGCCCGTTTTTCTTTTTTGATTTCCTTGCCTGCCATTCTGGGGGCATGCGTGCTGCAATCCGCCAAGCTGGCGGCTGCTCCGCTCGATACCGCGCTACTGATCCCGATGCTCGTCGGGACGATGTGTGCCGGACTGGCCGGGTACATCGCCATTCGCTGGATGCTGAAAATTGTCAGCACAGGCTCGATGAAGGGCTTCGCTGTCTACGTCTGGGTATTGGGCGCTCTGATTCTCGCCCTGCAGTTTTTCGGCTGGTAGTCAGGTGAAACGTAGAATATGGAAAAAGCCGGCTGCGCCCAAGCCGGCTTTCATCTGCTTTCTTCCTTGTCAGGGTAACGGCTGGCGACCAGTTTGCCTACGAGCAAAACAATGCCGTAGAAGGCTGTTGCCAAGAGGGAAGTTGCCAGCCAGGTCGCTGTCCCCAGGGCGAGATAGAGCAGCGCATGAGCAATGAAAATGCCCAGCAGCCACATCAGGATGTTCATGCGATTGAAAAAGTTCATCAAGCGACGCAATTGCCTTGCACCTCCACCAATCCATCTACTACTTGTTATAGCCGATGGCGAGGTGTTTTATCCCCTGACTGCCTTTTGGCATCAGGAATCGAAGCTTTTCACGGCAAATCCGGCCCGCTCCAATATTTCCGCCAACACAGGCAACGGCGTGTTCGCCACTTCCCTGTACATTCTGGGGGTGTAGAGATGCACCGCGTGCGGGAAATCGTCGGACAAGCTCGCCCGCAGTTTTTTGCCGCTGTCATCTTCATCCGTAAACAGGTACACTTCGTCTGCCGATTCCGCTTGCGCCAAAAGCTGCTCCCCTTTTTCCTGGCTGTAGGTGCCGTATGTGCAGTAGATGGTCACAGGCTCTGCCAGCACGCGGAGCAGTCGCTCCTTGTCTGTCTTCCCTTCCACGATGATGACACATCCTCCCATGCCATCCCCCTCCTTAATCCACAAGCCTTTTTTCTATAGTACATCTTACACTGCCACATAGACAGCCTCTTTCCGGGAAAATGTGGGACGATTACTTCTGCCGCTGGCAAGGCATCGTAAAAAAGAAACCAGATGATGAAGGAGGAAGCACCATGTCCAAATTCAAAAGCGCGAAAAACTTGAACCAGAAAGGTCTGGCTGTATCCGGGCTGACCAGCAGCACCGTTGCGGACGACACGCATACCGAAAACAACCAGGGCTCTTCTCGCCAACAGCAGCACAAAGAGCAAAACAACAGCACTCAAGGGTAATTTTTTCTCAGCGGCTTCTTTTCCGAAAAAGCGGACCAGTGGAACAGCTCTTCCTCAGCGGGCTGTTTCTCGCCGTGATGGATATGACAGGCTTGCCAACACCAATCCGCCTTTTGTGTAGACAGAAGGGATTGGTGTTTTCTGTTTTTTGTGAAAAAAGCATTGCATTCCCCTTTTTCATGTCATATAATCTGACATAAATAAAATAAATGTCAGAATACCTGACACAAAAGGAGTGGAACGAATGGAACCAACTCTCACTGAACTGTTGTCCGCCATTGATGCCACATGGGTTATGGTCTCGGCCATCCTGGTCATTCTCATGCAAGTAGGGTTTGCCTTGCTTGAGGCCGGATCGACCCGGATGAAAAACGCTGGCCACGTCGCTGGCAAGACCGTCCTCACCTTCGGCATTTGCTCCATCGCCTTTTGGGCGCTCGGCTTCGGCCTGACTTTTGGTGACGGCAACTCCTTCATCGGCTTATCCGGATTTTTCTTCGACGGCTTGCAAAAGGACGCTTTCTCCGCTTTTTCGGCCGCGACCGTTCCGATTTCGATTCTCTTCCTCTTCCAGCTCGCATTCGCGGCGGTTTCACTGGCAATCGCCTGGGGCGGTTTTGCCGAGCGAGCCAAGCTGTCCGTTTACTTTATTTTCAGCGTATTGTTCACTGTCCTCATCTATCCTGTCGTCGGCCACTGGGTCTGGGGCGGAGGCTGGCTCGCCCAGCTCGGCATGCAAGACTTCGCTGGCTCCACGGTTGTCCATCTGCAAGGCGCTATCGTCGCACTCGTCGCTACCGTTCTGTTGAAGCCGCGCATCGGCAAATACAACCGTGACGGCAGCTCCAACCTGATCCCCGGTCACAACCAGGTGTACTCCGTGCTCGGCGTGCTGTTTCTGTGGATCGGCTGGTTCGGCTTCAACGCAGGCTCCACCCTTGGCAGCACCTCCGGCTTTTTCGGCTATGTCGCCGTTACAACCAACCTCGCTACAGCAGCAGGCGCTGTCGCCGCCCTCGCCATTTCCTGGATCGTCATGGGCAAAGCGGACATCCCGAGCATGCTGAACGGCGTCCTGGCCGCTCTCGTCGCCATCACTGCTTCGTGCGCATTCGTCGAGCCGTGGGCGGCTGTCGTAATCGGCGCTGTGTCAGGTATTCTTACATTCTACACCTCCATCTGGTTTGATCGCATGGGAATTGATGATCCGGTCTTCGCTTTTTCCGTTCACGGCGTGGCCGGAATCTGGGGCACGCTGTCCACTGGCCTGTTCGCTACACCTGAGCTTGCGGAAAAAGTCGGGGTAGGCGGTGCCGGACTGTTTTACGGCGGCGGGCTGCACCAGCTCGGTGTGCAGGCGCTCGGCCTGGCAGGCTCCATGGCTTATGTGTTTGTTGTAGCGTACATCGTTTTGTCCATCCTGAAAGCGACAATCGGACTTCGCGTCACTGAAGAAGAAGAGGTGGTTGGCCTTGACCTTAGCGAACATGGAGGATACGGTTATCCGGAACTACTGCAGCCTGAGACCATTCGCCCCGCTGCGTCCAAGCAAAGCAGCACCTCTCACACTCTCGCCTGAGCAGGTAGCGCGCATCCAGCAGGCGGAATCGTTCGCGGAGCTTGCGCAGCTTCGCCAGGAATTGCTCGACCCGGATCCCTTGCGCGAATTGAACCGCGCAGGGGAGATGGCCCCTTTTTCCATCGTAGTAAATCTGATTCACGACAACCTGATCCGCCAGGGCGTTCTGCTTGCCGTAGACGCTCTGACGAAAAGAGGGGTAGGCGAGCCGCCCGTCCCGTTTGCCTTTTTGCAATTCGGTAGCGGCGGACGTTTTGAGCAGGCCATTATCAGCGACCAGGACAACGGGCTTGTCTATTCGATCCCCGAGCACCTCAGCGAAAGCGAGCAGGAACGGGTTCACGGCTATTTTCAACTGCTGGCTGCGACCATCGTTTCCGGTCTGGAGGAAGCAGGCTATCCGCCTTGCCAGGGCAATGTCACCTGCCTCTCTCCGAAGTGGCGCGGCAGCGTCGATCAATGGATCGACCAGTTGGACAGATGGATTTCTCACCCGGTCTGGGAAAACGCCCGCTATTTGCTTTTGGCAAGCGACGTGCGCGTCCTGTACGGGGAATCGGCCATTTTCGCTCCTGTGCTCGACCGCTTTCGGCAGCTTTTGGCCGGGAATACGTTTTTGCTCGATCGGCTGGTCAGCAACACTTTGCATTACCGCGTGCCGCTCGGCCTGTTCGGAAGAGTGCTGCCCGAAGTCACTGGGCGGTTTCGTGGGGCCATCAACATCAAGTACGGCGTCTATTTGCCGATCGTCAACTGCGTGCGGCATTTCGCCCTGGCGCACGGCATCTTCGTCAACTCCACGCTTGAGCGGCTCGGTGAGCTGGCGGAAAAAGGCGTGTGGAGCAAAAGCTTTTGCGACGAAATAGCCGCGCATTTTCGGCTGATCCAAGGGCTGCGCCTGACCGCCCTGCTTCATTGGGAGGACGGACATTACACGAGCAACAGTTACATCAAGCTCAACAAGCTCTCGCCTGATTCCATCACACAGGTGCGCGAAGCGATGAAGCTCGCAATCCGCCTGCAAAAAATGACGGCGAAGCTCCCGTCTACCTTCAAGGGATAGGAGGAGACGCGTTTGGCAAAATGGGACTTCATCGGCCGCTTGTGGAACATGAACCGCGGCGACTGGAAGGGGGGGCTTGGCGACGACGACAAACAGCACCAGGCTTATCTTCGCTCCATCTCCAAGGAAGCAAGGCACGTTGATTCCAGCGAAAACATACCGCTTGCCGATCTGGAGGTCGTCGTCGTCGATCTGGAGACGACCGGCTTTTACCCCGATCACGGAGACGCGATCATCTCTATCGGCGCGGTGGCAATGCGCGGGGAAAAGCTGCTGCTCGGAGATTCGTTTTACACGCTGGTCAATCCGGGGCGCACGATCCCGCCCCACGTCCGCTCGCTGACCGGGATTACCGACGAGATGACGGCGGACGCGCCGGATCTGCCGGAAGCTCTCTCGCGGTTTTTCCGCTTCGCGGGGGATCGTCCACTCGTCGCTCACCACTCCCGGCATGAACGCGAATTTTTTCGCTCGGCCCTCTGGAAAACAAGCCGACGACCGCTGACCCACCGGATACTCGACACGATGCTCCTGATTCGGCTGTTGAGCAACCCGGTCGGCAACGGCTCGCTGGACGTCCTCTGCGCCCAGCACAACATCCCGATCTCCCGCAGACACCACGCCTACTGTGACGCGGTGGCGGCCGGGACGCTGTGGTCGAAGTATTTGAAAAAAGCGCAGCAGGCCGGATATACCAATCTGCGGGAGGTGTACGAGGCGCTGCGGTAGAACAGGCGAGGAATCGCTTGGGGAGCGTGAAACTTCCCCTGTGCAAACGAACAAAAGCCGACAATTTACGCTGTTACGCGGATTGTCGGCTTTGTTTTTGGGAAAACGGCTTGTCTGCTTGCGGCTTGCAAACGGTCATGTTTTTTACGAAGCCGGCGCATTAGCCGCATCGATCTCGACGGCTTTGGTCATGGCAAGCAATGCTTCATAGGTGACGGGCAACATCGATTCGGCAACGCCTGCAGCCGTATGGACGACAGGAAAGCGCCGCAGGGAGGTGTCAACGTAGACGGGAACCTCCTCCTGCAACGCAAACGGACAGACAGCACCTACGCGATAGCCTGTCACCTTTTCCACTTCTTCCGGGGAAGCCATTTTCGCCTTGCCCGAGCCCAAAGCAGCCTTGACCTGCTTGGGATGAATCCTGACATCTCCCGCTGCGACAAACAGCGCGAACTGGTCGCCCACCCGAAACAGAATCGACTTGGCGATTTGTCCCACCTCGCAGCCCAGCGCTTCGGCGGCTGCCTCAGATGTCGGAAGCGGCTGCTCGAACAAAATCGGCTCGATTGCAGGATCGTACTGCTGCACAAAAGCCTTCACTTTTTCTAAAGGACTCATCACGGTCATCCTTCGCACCTCCACTAGCCAGTTGCCAAGTCCCTACTCCAGAAGAAACACCTCGTCGCCCTGCGACACCGTACCTGTCGTCACCACAGAGGCGTACACGCCAAAGCGGTTTTCATGGCGCTTCACACATGCTTTCAGCACGGCCGCGTTCATTTGCAGCGTATCCGGATCGACATTTACGTACATGCAACGCTCGCAATGCTTGTTGACCTGCAGCGTCACGTCGTTGATTTGCAGCTTTTTGCCCAGCCATTTGTCTTCTGCAAACGGTTCGTCGTCTTCCAGCACGACGATGAAGTTTCCGCGAAAACGTCTCGGGTCAATCCAGTCGCTGCCGATCACCCGGGCCAGTTCGCGCAGGGAGGCGTCCGTCACCAGCAGAATGTGATCCTCCCAGTTTTTCCCTCCCTCTGTCGGGAGACTGCGCATCGGTGTCACTCTTCTTTTCGCTGTCTGTGCGACATGGGCGAACAACGACTCTCCCCACGTATGTACGCTGCCGTCACGCGCTTCGATCTCAACCTCGGGGTATGCATCTTCGCCCGTCTTTTCTCCCAGGCGGGCATGGTAGCCGAGCAGCGCCGGAACGACGTCTGCACTCAAATATTTGCCGCCGCGAGAGTCGTCCAGAAAGTAATAAGCCCGATCGCCGTACAGGCCGAAAGCGTCGACCTCGGACGTCACCAACTGCTCCCCCTGCATCGCTTTTACCGGATGACGGAAAATGCTTTGCAATGTTCCTATCTTTTTCACGGGAACCCTCCCCCTCTCGTCTCTATCCTTTTATAAACGAATTGCGCACCCTGCTCCAGAACGTCAGCCGCTTGTAGCGGGCGAATTTGACCTTGCCTTGCCCGACGCGGCACGTAATGGAACGTACGCCCCTCCACACCGCCTGTTCGCGGTCGAGGCCGATCATGATCTCCGGGTTCATGACGATCAGCTCGACTTCGTGATGCTTGGGCAAAACGAGCGAGCTGTTGATCGTCCGGTACGCCTGGTTGTTGATGGAGGCGATTTCGGACAGTTGGATCGCCTCGATGGACGGATGCACGATGGCTCCATCCACGGCTTTGTTGTAGGCTGTGCTCCCCGATGGCGAGGAAACGATCAGCCCGTCGCCGCGAAACGTCTCCAGCTCGTCCCCGTTTATGTAGACGCAAGCAACCAGTGTCGAGAGGGATGCGTTGCGCAGGACCAATTCGTTCAACGCCCATTTTTCGTGTTGCTGGCCATCTGTTGTATCAATGCGGCACTGGACCGTCGGATACTCGACGATCGCCGGTTCGGCGTGCAGCAGCCGGTCGACGAACTCATCCAGCTCCTCCGGCCGCCAGTCGGCGTAAAAACCAAGGTGGCCCGTATGAATCCCGACATAGGCAGGTTCCATTCCGTATTGATGCACCGCCTCCAGCAGCGTCCCGTCCCCTCCGATGGAGAGCACCATGTCAGGCTTGGCCTCTGTTCCGTTCACAAACGTGTACGGACTGCCTGCCTCGCGCAGCTTTTCCTTCAACAATTGTTCTACTTCCCGTGTATAATCGTCATTTCGCAGTACAGTCGCAATCTTCATGCTGGTCTGCCCTCACTTTTATCCTTCGAAGCGGTCAAGCACGCTCGTTGTTGTTGATCTCACTATAACACATGGGAGAAGCGGTTGCATGAAAACGGCAGAGGTGTGCCAAATGAAGGACGCCTTTTTGTTCGTCAGCCACGATGAGGCGCACTCCGAGAGTCAGCGGCTTGCGGATTTTCCAATACCATTTCGCTATCGCATGATACAACGCCATGTGGTCGCCTCCTGTTTCCTGACTGGACGTCGGTTTGCACGGGTGGTCGGTCGTTTTGCTGTTAGGGAAATATTACCTGACGGATAGTGGAAAAACAAATCTTTGTGAGAAAGGAAAAAATGAAAAGCCCTTCCTCGCTGGCTTTCAGCGAAGCAAAGTGCAACAAAAAAAGCAGGCCTGCCCAAGGCCCACTTTTCACCCGAAACGACTTTCCAGTTCTTTGACGATTGCTTCGGCCTTGCGAATCCAGCGGGGGTCGATCTCGGCGTCTTTGTCGAGCGGTTCCTGGAACTGGTTCATCACGGCTGAAGCGACGGGGGCGTAGTAGCCGATCTCTTCCTCTACGCCTGTGTTGTAGACGTGGCGCAAAACAAACGGTTCGCCCAGCTCCAGCCAGGCATCGGGGCTGTCCAGCTCGCCCTGCAAAACTTTTACCGGGATGCGCAGGTACACCGTGTTTTTGTCGTCAAGGCTGCGGTCGAAATAGCCGTGCTCGTAATCCCAGTTAGCCAATGTAAAATGCGGCTCAAGCGATTCGCGAAAATACCCGAATGTCGCCTTCGTCCCTGGTAAGCTGCTTTGGATTTTCTTCATTTGTATCCCTGCCTTCGTTACATGCTACTGGTAGTGTGCGCCGAAACAGCAGGTTGTACTCACAGGCGAGGGCAGGCAAAACGAGCAACAAGCCTCGCTGCCGGAACTGCGGTTGGCAAGAGGCTTGATCGCTCGATGCTTTCACGTTTTAGAGCAGTGCGATCGTCAAAAGCGTAAACAAGGCGAGTGGGATGATTTTTTTGCCTCTTCGGCACGGACGGCGGCGTTTTTTCCTTGGCACGACGACTGCAGCCGGAGGTGGCGGCGGCGGTGGTGGAAACGGGTAAAACGACTGCGGCGGGTAGGGCGGGAACGGTGGGAATGGCGACATGTACGGATTGAATCCGGAATACGGGCTGACGAAAGGAGCGCCCTCGCCATACGGACTCACCTGGCCATACGGAAAGCTGGGACTGCCAAACGGACTCACTTGCCCATGCGGCTGACCCGGACTCCCAAACGGGCTCACCTGCCCATACGGCACACCTGGGCTGCCAAACGGACTCACCTGCCCATACGGCACACCTGGGCTGCCAAACGGACTCATTTGCCCGTACGGCTGGCCTGGGCTGCCAAACGGGCTTACCTGCCCATAGGGATGTGTCGGACTGCCGAATGGGCTGATCGGAGCGTATGGATAGCAATCTTCCGCGTAAGGGCTGACTTGACCGGCAGGAGGCCGATTGGGCTGGCTGCTGCTGCCAAGCGGACTGACATCGCCAAACGCCTGATACCCGCCATACGGATAGCCATAGGGAGTCCAATTCGGGTACCCGTCCCAGTCTCCATGCGATTTGCGGCTGGCTACCTCTTCGATCTCGTAGCCGTCTTCCTCTGCATCGGGATCGTCCACTTCCACGTATACGTTCTGATCGTCAATATCCACGATCACCCCTTCAAAAACCTGGCCGTCAATCGCTTCGATGCGCACCTTTTTTTCGATGTGTTCCTTGCATATGTTTTGCACATTTTCACGCATATCTTTTATCAAGCTGACCGTCTGGACGTCAGCCTGGTACAGCTTTTTCTCAGACTGCATGGAAACTCCTCCCCTTCTGGTGTTTCTTTATTACCATATACAGGTGCCCATGGGGAGGTGTACCGGTTTGCAGTCCGGACTAGCCCATTTTGTGCTGCGCTTGGTCTGTTTCCGCGAGAAAACGGGAAGGCAAAAACGGTGTCAGGCGCTCCGTCTCGCCTTTTTCCAGGTAGTCCGCCATCCATTTCGCTGTTACCGGGGACAGCAGGATGCCGTTGCGGAAATGCCCGCCGGCAATGGAAAGCCCGTCCCAACCGGGCACAGGACCAAGCAGCGGCTTGCCATCTGCCGTAGCGGGCCGCAGTCCGCCCCACGCCTCCAGAAAAGCGGCACTGTGCAAGGCTGGCACATACGGCATGACGCCGTTCAGGACGCTGGCCAAGCCAGCCAATGTGACCTCGCGCTGAAAGCCGCTTTCGTCTTCGGTCGCGCCGATGACGATTTTGCCGTCCTTTTTCGGGGTGATGTAGCCCGATGTGCCAAAAATGACGGTGCGCAGCGGGATGCCTGCGGAGGAAACGGCCGCGATCTGGCCGCGAACCGGGCGAACGGGAACCGATACGCCGAGCATTTCCAGCATGATGCCCGCCCACGCGCCTGACGTGATGATCGTTTGCGTTGCCCGCAGCGGCCCAAGCGAGCTCTCCACGCCGACTACCCGGCCGCCTTTTACCGCTATGCCGCTCACGACACAGCCTGCGTGCAGCACGACGCCTTGCAGCCGACACGCTGTCACAAGCGCGCGCAGCAGCATGCGGTTGTTGATATGACCTTCATACGGAGAGTAAATGGCTGCCTGCGCCTGTTCGGTCAAAAGCGGCTCCACCTCAGCCAGTTGCTGGCGTTCCGTCAAAAAGTGAACGCTGTACCCCGCTTCTTTTTGCCAAAGGTACTTCGCCAAAAGCTGTTCCTGCTCGTCATCGTTGAGCGCAACCGTGAGCAGCCCTTCCAGGCTGAGCTGGACGTCCCCTCCGGTAAACTCCTCCAGTTCGGCTGCCCACTGTGGATAACAGGCCAGGGACGTCATGCCCAGATCGAGCATCGGGCCTGGGGCTGCAAACTCCTTCAAGGGCGCAAGCATCCCCGCCGCAGCAGAAGACGCCTGACCGCCCCATTCGTCCTGCTCGACCAGCGTTACGCTCATCCCTCTTCGTGACAGCTCATAAGCCAGACTTAATCCGATAATTCCTCCACCCACTACGAGACAATCGCTCAATTTGTTTCTCTCCTCGCTGTTGTAATCTCTGCGGGGCCATTTCCTAAAGCAAAAAGAAAAAGCCCTCCCTTTCCTTCGCAGGAAAAGGCGGGCTTCATACGCATGTAAACCAAGAATAAAGCGCTGTTTGCCGGCAACCGTATCCCTGCGCCGGCATGATCCGGATCAGGTGCAATGGGTCGACGGTCGTTCGCTTCCGTCCTCTCAGCCCCGCATGAAGGACTCCCCGAGTTGCTTGATCTTTTATTTTCGTTCACCCACCAAGTATAGTCCTCTTGGCTGTGATCTGACAAGATGCTCTCTCTTCATCCTGCTCCCTAGTCTTCGTCTTTTACATCGTAGCTTTCCGGAATCGTCTCGTGACGCTCCGCTTCCTCGAACTCGCGAAGCTTGCGTATTTCCTCCAGATGGTGGTTGAACTGCTCCTTGTTGATGATATACTCATTTCCGTCGTGGAGAGCGCGGATTTTGCCCTGATGAATTTTTTCCAAAATAAACGTTTCAGGAAGCTCCAAATACGCCGCCGTCTCCTCCACAGTCAAATACGTTTTGTTCTCGCGCAATCTTGCCTCCAGTTCCGCTTTCTGCTGCTCGAATCCAGGTTTTCCCAGAAGGGCGAACATGTTGGCCTTGTACGCCTCCACCCCGGGCTGATCGAACGGGTTGACTCCTAACAAATAGCCGCTGATCCCGCACGCCTTTTCAAAAAAGTAAATCAGGGCACCAAGGTGATACGCTGTCGCCTCTGGCATTTCCACAAGCAGGTTCGGTACGCCGCCGTCTACATGGGCCAGTACCGTTCCCTCGAAAGCCTTTTTATTGACAAAACCCATCCGCTTGCCGGACAGGAAGTTCAACCCGTCCACATCCAGCGGGTCCTCCTGTACGGTGACGTCAACGGCGGGCTTGTTCACGGTTACAACGGTTTCAAACAACTGCCGCATGCCGTCCTGTATGTACTGCCCCAACGAGTGCAAGTCCGCGGAAAACTCGGCGGACGCGGGAAAAATTCCTTTGCCGTCCTTGCCTTCCGACTCCCCGAAAAGCTGCTTCCACCACTCCAAAAAATAACGGAATTGCGGTTCGTAGCTGACCAGAAGCTCCACGGTTTTGCCTTTGCGGTACAGCGCATTGCGAATGGCCGCATACTGGTAGCACGGATTTTCGTACAGATCCATGACCTTGTAGCGCTCGCACGCGTCCTGCGCTCCCTTCATCAGCGCATCCACATCTGCTCCGCTCACTGCGATCGGCAACAGTCCAACCGCAGTCAACACGGAAAAACGTCCGCCTATATCGTCCGGAATGACAAAGCTCTCGTAGCCTTCGTCCTCGGCAAGTTTTTTCAGGGCGCCACGCGTTTTGTCCGTCGTAATATAGATGCGCTTCCTCGCCTGTTCGCGTCCGTACTTGTTCACAAGCCAGTTGCGCAGCAGCCGAAAAGCGATCGCGGGCTCCGTCGTCGTGCCCGACTTCGAGATGACATTGATGGACACATCTTTTCCTTCGATCACGTCCATCAGATGAGAGATATAAACCGGGCTGATGTTATTCCCGACAAAATAAATTTCCGGAAAACGCCGCTTCGACTTCGGCAATAAATTGTAAAAACTGTGGCCCAAAATGTCCAGTACAGCTTTTGCCCCTAAATATGAACCCCCGATTCCAATTACCAAAAGCACATCCGAATCAGCCTGGATACGTGCCGCCGCCTGGCGAATCCGCTCGTACTCGTCGCGGTCATACCTCTGCGGCCAATCAACCCAACCGAGATAGTCCCTGCCTGGACCCGTTCTTTTGTGCAACATTTCATGCGCCTGCCCGATTGCTGGTGCAAGCTGTTCCCATTCATGCTGTCTCACAAAAGGGCGTGCATTAGAGTAATCAAATCGAATCGCTTGGTTCATGGCTTCCCTCCCAAAGCACATCATCTATTTCCTTCATCTTATCACGTCAGAAGCCGGAAAGTGATTTTCCGTCAAAATATCACAAAAAGCGAGAAAATTGTGTATAATTCGTCAAAAACAAACAAAAACCGCGCTTTGCTGCGAATAAAAAACATGCACCTGTGCAGCTTGAAACAACAGGTGCATGTTTATGTTGGATACGTATCTGTCATCAGCTTTAAAAGAAAAAAGAGCGCAATCCCGACACTTGCGACTGTCCACCAGAGCGTTTTGCTGTCACCCTTGTCTGCCTTGTAGATACCGCTCAGCTTCCAGGTGCCTACCGCTACACAGAGGAGACTGAGCAGGAGCAGGATTGTCCCCATGATCTCCCTCCTTCCCCTCTCCTAGCTATATGGGGAAGAAGGGGAAAAAATCACTCCTTGGGCTGCTTTTTCCCTAATCGGCCAAGCACTTGCCGGCTGCGCTGCTTGATCGACTCATCCTTGAGTGCGAGCTGCCGCTTTTTCATCAGGCCGTTTTTCGACGTATCCGGTCGATCCGTCTGCCGTTCTTCGCGCATTAGCTGTACTTGCCTCCGCCTTTTTTCTCATATTCATCCAGCAGTTCGGCAAAGCTTTTGTTGCGCTCGCGCTCTTCCTGCTCGCGGCGCTTTTGCTCTGCTGCTTCCTTCGCCTTGCGCTCGCTTTCGGCCTTCATTTCTTTTTCCAACTGCTTCAGCTTGGCCAAAGCATCGGCATTCACCAAATCCTTCAGGCTGCCGAGAGAAGTTTTCGCTTCTGTCGCTGTAGTCGCGTTTTGCTGTTGCTGCTTTTGTTTTTTCTTCGCCATGTGAACTGCCATCCTTTCCCTATCAAATTCACGCCCATTCTCCAGCGCCTTTTGGTCATACTATTTTCAGCTTCGCATGAAGAGGAGGACGAGACATGGTACGCAATAAAGCAAAAGACTTTGGAAAAACCGCAGAAATCCGTGGCCCCAAGGCACAGTCGGAAGCCGTCCGTTCCAACGGTTCCATTAATAGTGAACCACAAGAGCGGTTAAAAGAAAACCGTTAGGCACAAAAGGACACTGATGCAAAAGGCGAGCAGGCAAACATATCGGCTGTGTGGATAAGGAGGTCCAACAAATGGACAACGACGAAAAAAACAACGGGCAGACGAAGGATATTTCCCTCGATGGAACCTTGCCGCATCAGATCAGCGCGCCTGACTTCAAAAAATCGTCCCGCACGATCCAGCGGCCTTTTGTCAACGAGTTTGGCGTGGTGATCGGCGACAGCCATTACGATTCCGAAGAGTCCCCGTTGAACAACTGGAGCACAGACACAGACCCTTCGATCATGGCAGGCGACCAGTGGGTGCATCCGACCAACGACATCGGCTGGAACTCCTACGAAAACAAGGAGCTTTTGGAGGACAAACCCATAGGCAATGCCCGCTTCATGCATCCGACAAAAGACGTCAGCAAAGGCAGGGACTAACCGCTGCCCGTAAAAAAGACTGCCCATTCGGAAAAGATCGCAGCCGAATGGGCATTTTTGCTTTGTGTTACAATGGGCTTGAAAAGATGGAAAGGAGCTTGCCCATGAGCATCACCCTTGCGATAGAGCCTGCGTTCTCTCTCGCCTACCAGCGCTATGCGGAATTTCGTCCTGGCGATACGCTGCGGCTGTACGTACGGACAAGCGGACCCGGAACGGGCGGACTGTTTTACGCGATTGAAAAAGACGAAGCCATGCCCGGTGACGCCGTTTTCGAAGTGGAGGGCTTGCGCTTTGTAATCCGGCCCGCTGATTTCTGGTTTTTCGATGGCGGAAAACTCGCCTTTGACCCTGCATACGGAGAGTACGGCTTTCGCTTCTCGAACCCGCGACTTGCGGACCAGTAGAAACTTCCCTGGGCGTCATCCGTATGAAAGAAAGACTGCATGACGTATGGGAGGAGCTTTGATGAAAAAAAGTCGTTCGGTCCTCTTGGCCATCGGTGCTTTCTTGCTGGCCAATTTCAAATGGTTGCTCAGCATTCTCAAGTTTTCCAAATTCGGCACAACCTTGTTGTCGATGGCGATCAGCCTGTGGGCGTACGCCATGTTTTACGGCTGGAAATTCGCCGTGGCGCTCGTCTACCTGATCTTCGTCCATGAAATGGGGCACGTCATCGCTGCCAAACGAAAAGGCATTGCAACTTCGCCAGCCGTCTTCATCCCGTTTGCGGGTGCTTTTATATCCATGAAAGACATGCCGCGCGATGCCAAAACAGAAGCCTATCTCGCCTACGGCGGACCGCTTGCCGGCATGATTGCCTTTTTGCCTGCGCTGCCGCTGTACTGGTGGACACAGGACCCGTTCTGGGCTTTGGTCATTTACCTTGGCGCCTTGCTCAACCTGTTCAATCTGCTGCCTGTCTCTCCGCTTGATGGCGGGCGGATCGTCTCTGTGCTGTCCACAAAAATCTGGTTTTTCGGACTGGTCGCACTGGGCATCATGCTGTTTGCCAATCCGGGCCCGATCATGGTGTTCATCTTCATCGTCGGCCTGTTTACGTGGTGGAGTCGGCTGCGGGAAAGCTACCAGCACCAGGTGCTGCAATACGAGCGGGAAAAAATTATCGACTTTTTGCAAAGCATTGCCGATTGGCCCAAGCTGGAAACGACCTGGGACACGCGCGTCCGCCTGAACGAAGAGGTCTCGGCACTCAACCAGGCAGAGCCGGACAAAGGCTTCCTCGTCCCTTTTCTCCAGGACGAAAAACGCCTCATCCGCGACCGGAAACGTCTGGACAAGGTGTACATGAACAGAAAATGGGAACTGTTCAAGCAATGGGAGCGCGAACCGATCCTCTTCATCGACTCGGACCCACTGCGCCCTGCCCCTTCCGAATTGCTGCGCGAGGCTGAGCAAGCGGCTCGCCAGCGGCTGACGGAAGTCGAAGAGCAAATGCATCGGCTGTCGACGTACTATGTAGCGCCAACGGCAACCAAGTGGAAAGTGCTGGCCGCCTACCTTGGCCTGGCCGCTGTCCTGTCGGCCTTCTTCGTCTACGGACAACAGATTTTGCACAGGTAGCGCAAGCTTTTTCACCCCCGGTTCAGCCGGCCCGGACAGGACAGTTTGACCTTCTGTGACCTTCTGCGGCCTTCTGTGGGCGCAAAATCGTGCGCTACGGACACCTGAAGGTCGCTCTTCCCCAGCAAGGGGGCAGGAACGCTCGCTACGGTGATTTATCGCTTTTGAGAGTTACTGGCAAACAGAGTAAAATAGAAGCATACATTTATCATTTTTCAGAGAGGATGACTTTTTACTTGGACACCGTCCCGATAGTGCTCAACCTGCTGCTTGTCTTATTTCTTGTTTTTCTAAACGGCTTTTTCGTCGCCGCAGAATTCGCTCTCGTCAAGGTGCGGCAAACGCGCCTGACACAGCTGGTGAACGAAGGAAACAAACGCGCTGTGTACGCCCAAAAAGTAACGCAAAAGCTCGATGGCTATCTGTCTGCCTGCCAGGTCGGGATTACTCTCGCCTCGCTTGGACTGGGTTGGGTCGGGGAACCGGCGATCGCCCACATGATTGTCGAACCGCTGCTTGGTTCAACAGGATTGCCTGACTATGCGATTTCTGCGATCTCTTTTGGTATTGCGTTTGCGATCATTACCTTCCTGCACATTGTTTTGGGGGAATTGGCGCCGAAATCATTGGCCATTCAAAAAGCAGAAGGGACTTCGCTGTGGGTTGCCGCGCCATTGATGTTTTTCTATAAATTGCTTTACCCGGCGATCTGGTTTTTGAACGGAACAGCCAACGCCTTGATGAAGCGCCTGGGTTTTGAAGCGATTTCGGAGCATGAAGCGGCTCATACAGAAGAAGAAATTCGCATTCTCGTCAACCAGAGCCACCAAAGCGGCCATATCGACCAAACCGAGCTGGCACTGGTGGAACACGTTTTTGACTTTTCCGAAACGCTTGCCCGGGAGACGATGATCCCGCGCATTGACATGATTTGCTTGTATAGCACGAACACGTTTGAAGAAAACCTGGAGATCATCAGCACCCAGCGACACACCCGTTTCCCTGTAGCGGATGATGACAAAGACAACATCATCGGCTTTGTCCACGCGACCGACTTTTACCTCGCCGCCCTGCAAGACGGGCACGTCGAGTTGAAATCGCTGCTCCGCCCGGTTCTGACTGTTCCGGAAACGATGGAGATCAGCACGGTGCTGCGCCTGATGCAGAAAAAACGTTCGCAGCTCGCGATTGTCATCGACGAGTACGGCGGCACAGCCGGTCTTGTGACCATGGAAGATATTTTGGAGGAGATCGTCGGCGATATTCAGGACGAGTTCGACGAGGAACGACCGGAGATCGAAAAGCTGGAAAACGGCCTCTCCGTATCCGGCATGCTGACGCTCACTGACTTGAACGACCACCTCCCGTTCAAGTTGGAATCAGAGGACGTGGATACGATCGGCGGCTGGCTGTACAGCCAACTGGAAGAAGAGATCGCGGTGGGCGCAACGGTAGAATGGGAAGGCCACTTGTTCATCGTCAAGCAGATGGATCATCACCGCGTCACACGCGTGCTGATTACGCCAATAAAAAGCGATGACGCACAGACGACGGAAGAGTTTATGACCGTTTCCTGATCGCTTCCGCGTCGCAACCAATAGCGAAAGCCCCTCACCTTGCAGCATCAGGTGAGGGGCTTTTCCTGTTAATTCGCCGCGTGCCTTTATCCCAGCAGCTTCAAGCCTGCCACTGACACGATGACCAGGCCGATGAACAACAGGCGCAGCCCGTCCTTTGGCTCCCCGTAAAACAGCATTCCTGCCAAGACGCTGCCGACCGTACCGATACCCGTCCATACCGCATACGCCGTTCCCATCGGGATTTCGCGCATCGCGACAGACAGCAGGAGAAAGCTGAGCGAAAATCCGCCGATCAGCACCGCCCAGGAGCGCAGCGACGGCTTTTGGTTCACCTGCGAAATTCCCATGACGCCGACCACCTCAAACAGTCCGGCACAAATCAAAGACACCCATGTCATGCGACTTCCCCCTTCCTGTGCGAATCTTCTTCCTGCTCATGCGTTACCAGCTTCAAGCCAATAATCCCGGCGAGCAAAAGAGCGATCAGCCCGATCTTGGCCCAGCTGAACGGCTCTTGAAAAACCACCATCTCAACGATCACCGTCCCCGCCGTCCCCAGTCCGACAAAAACGGCGTATACCGTACTGGTCGGCAGGCGCTTGCCTGAGTAGATCAATACCGCGAAACTAACCAGGATAGCGATTACGGTCATCAACCACTCCCAGAAGCTGTCGGCACTTTTCAAGCCCACTACCCACATCACTTCAAACAGAGCGGCAATCACAACCAGAAGCCAGTTTTTTCCCACCGCGATTCCTCCTTTTCTTCCTCGTTCCCCAAGTGCATCTTGTGCGCAGTCACCCGGAGCCATTTTTTCACACAAGCAAAAAAAGCCACAGGCGAATACCGTCACAGATATTCTCCCGGGCTTTTGTCCCTCCGTGTCACGACCGCAGCCGTGTGTTTTCTCTCGGACCAGTCCGGCCAGCCTGCTGACCGCGGAACCCTAGAAAACAGCAAATATGCAATTGGTGCATGAGATAACTCGCGCTTATTGTAGCAAAAGCTAGGCGATGATGGCAAGAGCAGGACACACCTGCAAGCAGCCCCGCCCTTTCGTGAATCGTTTTTTCAAAATCCGCTTCCTGTGCTATTCTAGCATACAGAAGGATCGTCCCAAACCAACCAGACGAGTGAGGAGGAGAAAACCGATGACAAGCGTCTTGTTTGTCTGCCTGGGCAATATTTGCCGCTCTCCCATGGCAGAAGCCGTTTTTCGCCATCTTGTGGAGCAGGAAGGCTTGGCCGGGGAAATTTCCATTGATTCGGCGGGGATCGGCGGCTGGCATGCCGGTGAGCCACCGCACAAGGGTACGCAAAAGGTTTTGACGGAAAAAGGCATCGCCTTCGACACGCTGCGCGCCCGCCAGATTACCCGCAATGATTTTGCCGAGTACGACTACATCGTATGCATGGACGAGGAAAATTTGGCGGCGCTCACGCGAATGGCTCCCGCAGGCAAAAAAGTGTACCGCCTGCTCGATTTTGCGCACGCCGTTCAGGAGCAAAACGTGGAAGACCCTTATTACACGGGGCGCTTCACCTACGTCTACGACCTGGTGGAAGCTGGCTGCCGCGGTCTTTTGGAGGAAATCAAAAGCAAAAAGGGATAGCCTGCTGCTCCGGGCATCCCTTTCTTGTTTATCTGGCTATACGGCTACCGTCTTTTCCTCCCACAGCCGTGTCAGCCAGCTTATCGTACTGCCAATCAGCTTGCTGTAGCTGTCCGCCGAGGAAAACGTATGATCCCCGCCTACAATCACTTCTGTTTCGCACGCACCTCTTCTGCGCAAATGCAGCTCCCGCTCATAATGGAACATCGCATCGACAGGAATCACATCGTCACGATTGCCATGCAAAATCAGGACGTCCCCCTCAAACTGCTTGGCATGGCGCAGCGGCTGGGCTCCGTGCAACGACTGGAAAAACCGCCCTGTGAGCAAATAGCCATTGTGATCCGTGTTCCCTAATGTCAGCGCGTCCTGGTACTCCTGTTCCCCGACAATCCGCACGATGTCGTCAAAGGGCTGTGCTACAGGAGCCCACAGCGCAAGCGAGTGAATCCGCTTATCCTGGCTTGCCGTCAGGACGGAAACAGCTCCTCCAAGGCTATGTCCAATGAGCGTAATCCGCTCCTGATCGACATGCTCTAGCCCGGCAACGTAATCCAGCACATCGCGCGTCTGCTTCAACAGTACATCAAGCCCGCCAGCCCCGTAGTCGCCGTCGCTTTCCCCGCAGCCGCCATAGTCGAAGCGCAATACGCCAAACCCGCTCGCGGCGAGCTCTCTGGCTGCCTTTACAAACAAGCGGTTGACGCCAACCCGACTGCCGATGAAGCCATGGCAGATCACAACCAATGGGTATTTGGCAACGATCTTGCCGTTTTGCTGCTCTGGCTCATGCAGCGTAGCCGTCAACGTAACTGTATCGCTTGGAATATGTAATGTCCGTTCCAAAGAGCTCACCTCTTTTATCTAAAGTATTCCGAGTAGTTTACTTTGTTATGAGGTTTATTATCCCCTTTTTCCACCAAAATGTCAAGTGTGCTTGGCTCGCAAATCACCATCGAACGAAAGAATCAGCTTTGTCGAGAAAGCAGAAAAAAGCAGCGAAAGCTTCCAAAAATAACGAAGGATAGCACCTGAATCCGGCGCTATCCTTTTTGCTTATGGATTGACACTGTTTTTCGGCGGGGTAGCCAGATCACGCAAAATCGCTACTTCTACCCGTCTGTTTTTCGCCCGACCCTCGGCTGTCGTGTTCGGTGCTACCGGGTGGTACTCGCCCATCCCTGTCGCGCTGAATTTGGTCGGGTCCAGATTTTTGTTTTCCAGAAGCACCTTCAAAAAGTTGACGGAGCGCTTGGCGGAAAGATCCCAGTTGGATGGAAATTCCGGACGATGAATCGGCACGTTATCCGTATGTCCGGTCACTGTCACTTTTTTCGGATGAGGTACGAGCATCGCCGCCATTTCGCTTGCCAGCTTTCTCGCTTCCGGTTTCAGCACCGCGCTGCCGGAGTCAAACAAGGCGTTGTCCAAAATCGTAATCAGCAGCCCTTCATCGGTCAGCTTCGTCTGGAGCTTGTCCTGCAGCTTGTTTTGCTGGATGTAGCCTTCCAGCTGTGTTTGCAGCTTTTTTAAGTCCTCTGTCTCTTTACGGACGGCTTCCTCCAGCTTCTTCTCTTCTTCTGTCTTCTGCCTTTCCTCTTGGGCACCTTTATGGATCGACTGCTGCATCAGGTTCGGGTCAAGCGGGATCGGGCTTGGCTGGTCCAGCACACCCACTCCGCCGTTCAGCGCAACGTTAAAAGAGCGAACCATCTGATCGAACTTTTTGGCGTCCATTTCGCTGGAGGCAAACAATACGATAAACAAAGCAAGCAGGAGGGTAAGCAGGTCCGCGTACGGAATCAGCCAAGACTCGTCCATATGCTCTTCGTGCTGAGCATGTCTCTTTGGTCGCTTAGCCATTTACCGCAGCTCCTTCCTCCCTTTTCTCTTCCTTCTCTTCTTCCTTCATCTCGGCACGCTCGTTGTACGGGATGTACACCAAAAGCTTTTGCTCAATGGCAGCAGGAGAAACACCCGCCTGGATGGACAGAAGTCCTTCTACCATAATTTTTTTAATCTCGATTTCCTGTTTGGATTTTCTTTTCAGCTTGGTAGCAAACGGGTGCCACAGCACGTACCCGGTAAAAATACCGAGCAAAGTCGCCACAAACGCTGCCGCAATCGAAACGCCGAGCGCGTCGATGTCGCTCAGGTTGCCGAGCGCCGCAATCAGACCGACTACCGCTCCGAGTACCCCAAGAGTCGGAGCGTAGCTGCCCGCCTGGCTGAACACCAGCGCGCCAGCCTGGTGGCGTTCCTCGATGGCGTGAATTTCTTCATTGAGCACGTCGCGGACGAATTCCGGCTCTCCCCCGTCGATAATCATCTTCATGCCGTTGCGCAGGAATGGGTCCTCGATCTCATCGGAAGTGTTTTCCAGCGCGAGCAACCCTTCACGACGGGCGATGGAAGCCCAGTTCATGAACTGACCGATCAATTCCCTTTTGGCAGGGAGTTTTTGCTCGCTAAAAATAACCTTGAAAAGGGCAGGAATCCTCTTGATTTCCGACATGGGAAATGCGTTGAAAAGGGCGGCGACCGTACCTACGATGATAATCATGAACGCTGCCGGATTTAGCAGGGAAGAGAGGTTCGCGTGTTTGAGAACCATCCCGACCACTACTGCAACAATACCTAGTACGATACCTATCAAGGTAGACTTTTCCATCGTGACACTCCCTATTACCATAATCGAAATCTATCTATATTATGGTTTCGGTTTTTTTCGCCGCTTTTGTGAGAGAATTTGCTTATTCTTTCGCAAAAAACCCGCTCATCCGAAAAACTGTACCAGCCCGATCATGACCAACAGGCCCAAAATAAACGAAAAAGTTGCCGAGCGCGCATGACCGTCCCCGTGGCTTTCCGGGATCAGCTCCTTGTAGACGATAAACAGCATCGCGCCCGCTGCAAACGCGAGGCCGTACGGCACCAGCCCTTCGACTACTGCTGTGAGGTAATAGCCGCAGATTGCGGATACGATTTCCACCGCTCCCGTCATCGTCGCCAGGAAAAACGCTTTGAGCCGGCTGACCTTTTGATTAATCAGAAACAGGGCGACGAGAAAGCCTTCCGGCGCGTTTTGCAGACCGATGGCAAACGCAATCAAGCCGCCAAGCTCCGGCTGCTCGCTTGAATAGCTCACCCCGACGGACAGCCCCTCCGGAATATTGTGCAAGGTAATCGCCATTAAAATCAGCATCGCCTGCGAGTCCATCGCGATGTTGACTCTGGTGTGCTCCAAATCAATATGTGGAATCACGCTCTCCAAAATGGTGAGAAAAAGCGTCCCGGTGAGCACGCCCAGACAGACAATCGTAAACGAGGCGTTGGCCATCGCCTGCGGTATCAGGCTGAACGTCGCTGCCGCCACCATGATGCCGGCGGTAAAGGCCAGAAGAATATCCCGCCACCGGTGCGTGACCGTGCGGAAAAAAAGAATGGGCAGAGCTCCGACACCCGTTGCCATCGCGGACAAAAAGCTCCCCATCAAAAGCTGTTCCATGCAAGTTCCCCCACGAATATGTTATGTTGCATTCATTCGTCCAAATACAGGAGGCAAGATTGTCCCTTCTGTTAGCTTATAATAAAACAAGGCGGAACATGTTAAAAATTTGAGCGCGATGGCAACAAAAAAAACGCCAGAGCGACTGGCGTTTTCCTTACACTTTGAATCGGCTAATCATCTGCTGCAGTTCCTCCGCCATATTGGAGAGTGCTGTCGCCGAAGAAGTAATTTCCTCCATCGCGGCGAGCTGCTCCTCCGTAGCAGCGGAGACGTTTTGTGTACCGTCGGCTGCGACCTCCGACACCTCGCTGACAAGCTCGATCGCTTGCACGACTTGCTCGGAGTGCGCGGATACTTCCTGCGCGGCTGCCGACACGTCCTGGATCTGTTCGGCCACGGTTGTGATCGACAGTTGAATCTGTTCGAACGTCTCTCCCGCGTGATTCACCACAAAAATTCCTTCCTGCACTTCTCTTGTTCCCGACTCCATTGATTCCACAGCGAGCTTCGTGTCGGCCTGAATGGTCTGAATCAGTTGTCCGATTTGCTGTGCCGACTGGGACGACTGCTCGGCCAGTTTGCGCACTTCGTCTGCAACGACGGCAAAGCCCCTGCCGTGCTCGCCTGCCCGTGCTGCCTCAATCGCTGCATTGAGCGCAAGCAGATTGGTCTGCTCGGCAATGCCGGTAATCACCTCGATAATTTGCCCGATCGCCTGGGAGTGGTTGCCCAATCCATCGACGACCCCGGCCAGCTCGCGTATGGAATTGTGGATGGCGTTCATCTGCTGAACGGCTGCCTGGATCGACTTGTTTCCTTCTCCCGCCATCGACGCCACCTGAACAACCATGCTGGATGCCTCTTGGGCGTTGGCCGCGATATGGCGGATTCCCCTGGACATGTCGTCGATTGCTTTTGCCCCTTGCTCCACGCTCGCCAACTGACGCTCCGTACCTGCTGCAACCTCCTGGACCGTAACCGCGATCTGCTCGGTCGCCCGGCTCGTCTGCTCTGCGCTGGCAGTCAGTTCCTCGGCCGATGCCGCTACCTGATCCGATGTCGTGCCAACCTGGCGAATTACCTCTTTGAGGCTTTGCGTCATCTCATTGAAAGATTGGGCCAAATCGAACATCTCATCCCGGCTTTTGACCACCAGCGGCTCCACGCGCAAATTTCCGTCTGCTACTTTCTTCATTTCCGCCACCAGCCGCAGGACCGGGCGGCGAATGCTTCTCGTCAGCCAGAGAGCCAAAAGCAGGCAACCCGCGATGGAAACGACGAGTGTAATGAGATTGTCCCGCTTGAGAGCCGCGTAAAGCTCGGCGCTTTCCTTGCCTGCCCGTTCCGTTCCCATTTTGTTATGCTCAATCATGGCATCGATATGATTCATCCGCTCCACAAACTGCTCGGTCGCTTTTTGGCGCACGCGCGAAAGCTCAGCCAGCTCTTCCGGTGTCGCGGCGCGCCTGATGTCCATCTTTTTGCCGACTTCCACAAATTCCTGGTTGAAAATTTCGTACTGCTTCATCGCTTCCTTCAAGCTGTTGAAGTGCTTTCGGTTTTCCTCATCTACAATCGTTTTTTCATAGCTGGCCAGCAATCCGTCGATGTATACGAAGTTTTCATCAATTTGTCCGGCGTATCTGTTCTTTTCTGCCAGCGATTCCGTGTTCAGGATCGTCTGATTCAGGCCGTAGATCGTTTCCAGCGTCGAGTTGATTTTCAATATGACTTCCAATCCTGGTTGCCACACGGTCTTCATTTCTTCGACTTTGCTGTTGATGAGGCTTGTTCTATATGCACTCATGGCCCCCATAAACGCAATCACCAGAAGAATCAGGGCAAACGCGCAACCCAGCTTTTTTCCAATCGTCCATCTCATAGAAACACCACTTCTCTCCACTTTGTCATGATATTAATTATTATTTCAGAGCGTATTCCCTTTGCAAGATCAAGGTAAACCTGCTCGAGACAAATTGTACTCCCTGCCATAAATAACAACAACTAACATTTATAAAAAATATCGTTATCAGAATTTTCATCAGATTGATTGCTACGAGAAAAAAAGAAACTCTATAATGGGGAAAAGAGTTTGGAGGATGCTTCGCGCTTTTTCGCAGCAAAAACAGGCAGCCACGATCAACGGGGAGGAGTCCATTATGCAAACATACGAGGTAATCATTGTCGGCGCAGGCTCAATGGGAATGGCCGCCGGGTACTATTTGGCCAGACGGGGGATCAGCACGCTCCTGATTGACGCTTTTGATCCGCCGCACACGATGGGCAGCCACCACGGAGACACCCGGATCATCCGCCACGCTTACGGAGAAGGCAGGCAGTACGTGCCTTTCGCCTTGCGGGCACAGGAAATGTGGGCCGAGCTGGAGCAGGCTTCCGGCGTGAAGCTGTTCAACCAAACAGGCGTGTTGAGTGCAGGAGCGCACGATTGCGCCTTTTTATGGGAAGTGCGGGAGAGCGCCGAGCGTTACTCGCTTCCGCTCGAAGTGCTCACCGCCCAACAGGTGCGCGAGCGCTGGGCAGGCATCGAGCTGCCCGATCACTTTTACGCTTGCCTGGAGCCTGCTTCCGGCGTCCTCTATCCGGAAAAGGCCATTCACGCTTATCGCAAGCTGGCCACAGCCTCTGGCGCAACACTGCTGACAAACACAAAAGTAACCAGCCTGCAAATGGACGGGGAAGAAGTGGTCGTGCACACTGACTCCGAGAGCTATCGCGGTCAAAAGCTTCTCGTCTCCGCCGGGGCATGGAACGCACCGCTGCTGCAAGACCTTGGCTTGTCCGTTCCGCTTGTACCCACGCGCAAAACCATCGCCTGGTTCGGAGCAGATGAAAGCTTGTACGGCGCGGATCGGTTCCCCGCCTTCGTCTTCCATCTCGACGATTCGATGTTCTACGGCTTTCCGAGCATCGACGGGGCAGGCGTGAAAATCGGCCGCCATGACGGGGGGCAAGTAATCGATCCAGACACGCTGGAGCGAACCTTTGGCTGCTATTTGTCGGATGAAGGCGATGTCCGTTCGTTTTTGGAGACGTACATGCCACAGGCGGCAGGAGGGCTGCGCCAGGGCAAAGTCTGCATCTATACGATGACGCCCGACGAGCATTTTATCATCGACCGCCATCCGGACAGCCCGCACATCGTCTTTGCCGCCGGCTTTTCCGGACACGGCTTCAAGTTCGCGAGCGCCGTAGGCGAAGCAGCCTGCCAGTTGCTCATCGACGGGGAATCCAAGCTTGATTTGTCCATGTTTTCGCTCAGCCGTTTTTCCTGATTGCTGTCAAACTGCGATCAGCAAAAAGCCTCTCGCCAGTCCATCGGCCCAGAGGCTTTTTCATCTTCACCATTCCCAATAGAGCGAACCGATCTGAGCCGTGATCCGGCTGCCCATGTCTGCTGCTCGCTGCTCAAAGCGCACCTGCGGACGCCTGTTGTCGTACGGAAACAAATAGGCGAAGCCGGGACGTGTCGCCTGGGGAACAAGGTACGCGGACCTGGTTGCCCCTGGCCTGCGCTGTTCGTTCAAAAACGCGATCATCGACTCGGCATTCCGAATCCCCGCTCCGTGCCCGTAGTACAGCCCTCTGCCCAGATCGACCGCATTTTCCCCTTGCCATTGCGGCTTGTCGGGATTGTAATCCGGGTTGGCAAAATACAAAATATCGCCCGGCAAAAACGTCGTCGTCCGGACTGTTTGCAGATCGAGATCCTGATCGTAGCGCCAGTCGTAGAGCAAAATATCCGCGAACAGCCGCTCGAAATCTTCCCTGCGGATCGACTGGAGAACAGCGTGGTACAAAATGGCGACCATCGCTGTCGCGCACTCTGTCGCATATTTTCTGCCTTCCTGAAAAATGTTGTTGATTCCCTGCGAGGGCAACACTCCCGGTCTCAGCCGAAAGCCGCCCAGCTCGGTGCGCTCCCAGTACGCTTCGTTGGCCCGCGATTGTTCAAAAGTGGAAAAAGCGATTCCGCTCGCATACAGTGCCCTTGCCGAGCGCACCAGATGATCCCTCATCTTCAGTTCGAACTGCAGCAACTCCGGGGATGGGTAGGAAAACTCCTCCTGGCTCTCTGCCATCCGCTCCACGACTTCCCGCTGCACCGGGTTCAATCCCCACTCCATGGCCAAAACGTCGGGATTTGCCCGTCTGCCACTGATGATTAACATAGACAACCTCCTCTGCACAACACCGTCCCTGGTATGTGTATGCAAGCGCCCATGTCCATGTGCAGAAAAAAAGAGCTTGCCAGGAAGCTCTCCCAAATGAACCTAACCAGCAAGCCAATACAAGATCAGAGGCAACAGCGTGAACGCCCACACGACCGTAATCATCGCCCCGGCAATCACCGCCAGCGTCGCACTGCTCCCTTCGGTGTCGCCCCGCTCGAACGCTTTGACCATTCCGAGCATATGCGCCCCCATGCCGTACATCAGGCCGATCGACACCGGATGGCGCAGCTTCATTTTTTGGATAATCCGCGGTGCCAGAAAAACGCCTGCAAAGCTGGTCAGCATCCCGAATATCGCTGTCATCGTCGGGAGGCCGCCAATCGCCTCCGAGACGCCAAGGGCAATCGGCAGCGTGATCGAACGAGGAATGACGCTGATCGCCGCCGCCTTGCCCAGCCCGACCAGCATAACTGTCGACACGCCCGCGATAATCGCAATCAGGGAGCCAGTGGCGAGACTCAGCAAAATCATCCGCTTGTGCGCCATCAAGATAGACCAGTTGCGATACAGCGGCACGGCAAACGCAACCGTCGCCACTCCCATCAGCTCACTGATCCACGCTGTCGCTTCACTGTAGACAGCATACGGGATGTCCGCGAGCAAAAGAAAGACGATCAGCGCGGCTGGCACAAGTACAGCCGGGGAAAACAGGAGGCTCGGCCGCTTTTTGTTGATCCGCTTCGCCATGTAGAAAAACAAAATCGTCAGGACTACGCTACACGTTTTCCACAGGATCAAGCTGCTTCACCTCGCCTCGTCTGAACAACCGCTCAGCAACAACGCCTGTCGAAACCATCACGAGCGCACAACCGGTTGTGACGACCAGCAAAACGAGCAGTCCTTTTCCTCCGAGCAGCCAAGGATACTGCATCATGCCGACCAGAGACGGCACGAAAAACAAAATCATTTGCGAAAACAAAAGGGTGGCTCCCGCCTCTACCCACTGCAGGCGCACCCAGCCTTTGTGCAGACAAATGAACAAGAGCAACAGCCCGATCAGGCTGCCGGGGACAGGGACAGGCAAAAACGAAGCGATTCCTTTACCCAGCCAGGCGAATCCATACAGGAGCAAAACTTGTCCAAGCAGCAAGCACCATTTTTTCATCGAGACCACTCCGGTTCCTTCATGTTGGTACCTTCATTCTAAAGCGTCCCGATACCATTCGTACAATACATAAACATCATGATTTCTATTCCATTTGGTTATGGCGACAAATGCTGCCGCACAAAGTCGATGAAGGCTCGCGTCGCATGGGACAGGTAGCCGTCCTTGCGGTAAATGAGGGCGTACTGCCAGTCGATCGCGGGAGACGAGATGTTTACCGAATATAGCTGGTCGTTGTGCAGGCGTCTTACAATCGAGCGCGGAAGCAGCGAGATGCCGAGCTGTGTCGCCACCATTTCCCCGACAAAGTCCCACAGCGAGCTCATATAGGCCACTTTTGGCTCAAAGCCGCTCATTCTGCACGCCTGGCGAACGACATCGTGAATCGCGTACTCCTCTGTGAACAGAATAAAGTCCTCGTCCCGCAACTGCGCCAGATTCACTTCGTCTGCGCCTGCCAGCCAATGCTTTTGATGCACGATCGCGACGAGGTCTTCTGCCACCAGCGGAACTGCGGAAAACTTTTCCTCATCCGTCGGCAAAACCGTCAGTCCGAGATCGACGCTCCCCTGCTCGACCTGAATTTCCAAGAGCTTGGCGCTGTACTCCTTCATTTCGAGCTCGATGCCCGGATATTGCTTTTTGAACATGGCGATCACATTCGGCAGCAAAAAAGAGCCGACGGTCGGCATCATGCCCATTTTCACCCGCCCGCGCTCGATATTGCGGATTTGCGCGATGGATGAGGTCATCCCTTCCAACAGTTGCAGCACTTTTGTCGCATACCCGTACACCAGCTCGCCCGCTTCCGTCAGCTCCATTTTCCGCTCCGAGCGGTCCAGCAGCACGACGCCAAGCTCTTCCTCCAGCGCTTTCATCATCTTGCTGATCGACGGCTGGGAAACGTGAAGCGTGTTGGCCGCTTTTGTAAAATTTTTTTGTTTGGCTACTTCCACAAAGTATTGCAGTTGTCGAATATCCATCTGCTAACTCCACCTGCTCCGTTCGCGTTGATGCTTGTCCTCTCTCCAGCTTACCACAGCCTTTACGCCGCTGAAAAAGCCAGGACGCATCTGCCGCCCTGGCTTGTGACCTGCTTTTTATTTGACGGTGGCCTGGATTGTCGCCTGCTTGCCGCCGCAGGAAGCGGTAATGGTCGTGCGGCCTGCTGTTCCGGCTGCTATCTGCTAACGGTTGTTCAGATCGTACGGTGTCTCCTGGTAGACGTAATAGTTGAGCCAGTTGGAGAACAGCAGATTGGCGTGCGCGCGCCAGGTAACGATCGGCTCGCGGCTCGGATCATCGTCGGGATAGTAGTTGCGCGGCACGGCGATGTCCAGCCCTTTGTTTCGATCCCGCTGATATTCGTCCTGCAAAGTGGTCGGATCGTACTCGGAATGTCCAGTCACGAAAATTTGTCTGCCATCCTTCGTCGCGACGATGTACACACCTGCTTCCTTGGACTCGGACAAAATCTCCAGTTCGGGTACTTTTTCGATGTCCTCCCGGCGATTTTCCGTATGACGGGAATGCGGGACGTAAAAGCAATTGTCAAAACCGCGGAACAGCTTTACATTTTTCTTGTTCAATGTATGCGGGAAAACCCCAAACATCTTTTCCGGCAACGGATGCTTGGGCACCCCGAAGTGATGGTACAGTCCGGCCTGCGCCCCCCAGCAAATATGCAGCGTAGAAGTCACATTGGTGAGCTTCCAGTCGAAAATCTGCTTCAGCTCTTCCCAATACGTCACTTCGGAAAATTCGAGCTGTTCGACAGGCGCTCCCGTAATCACCATGCCGTCGAAGCGCTGGTCCTTGATTTCCTCAAACGTTTTATAAAACATCGACAGATGCTCTTCCGATGTGTTTTTGGAGGTATGGCTGGACATGTGCAACAGAACGATTTCCACCTGCAGGGGCGTATTCCCCAGGAGGCGAAGCAACTGTGTTTCCGTTGTTTCCTTCAAAGGCATCAGGTTCAGGATGACGATTTTCAGCGGCCGGATGTCTTGCGTGAACGCACGGCTTTCTTTCATGACAAAAATATTTTCATGGGCCAGCACTTCCACCGCAGGTAGCTCGTCAGGCAGTTTGATTGGCATAATGCTCCCCCTTTCCACTATTTGCAAAGCAGGTAAAAAACACTAATCCGACAAATTCGACAAAAATACTTGGTTTCCTGCTTCAAACAGAAAGTATCTATCTAAGTTTCGTTATTCCGCCAATTTTTCGTCAAATTATTATACCTTTCTTTCAACCAAAATAGCAGGTCTTTTTCTGGAGTGGCGATATGAGCGAAAAGCCCCTCGCCAACAGCTTGCGAGAGGCTTTCATTGTATTCCCTGTTTGTCAGATCCAGCCACGCGCTTCCATGGCTTCCTTGATGCGCAGCAGCGAGATCATGTACGCGCCTGTGCGCAGGTCGACGTTGTATTTTTTCGCAAGCTCCGCCACTGCCCGGTATGCGTTGACCATTGCGGTTTGCAGCTTCTCGTTCACTTCCTGCTCGGACCAGTAATAGTGCATCAGGTTTTGCACCCATTCGAAGTAGGACACAGTCACTCCGCCCGCGTTGGCGAGAATGTCAGGGATGACCACGACTCCTTTTTCACGCAAAATCGCGTCGGCATCCGGAGTCGTCGGACCGTTGGCAGCTTCTGCAATCCACTTGGCCCGGATGCGCCCGGCATTCTCGGCTGTAATCACATTTTCCAGTGCAGCCGGAATCAAAATGTCAACTTCCAGCTCCAGCAGCTGTTCATTGGTAATGACGGTTGCCCCCGGATAGTCCAAAATCGTGGATGTGTCCTTCAACTGCCCGACTTTCGGGATATTCAAGCCTGCACGGTCGTAGATGCCGCCGCGCGAATCGCTGACAGCGACGATGCGAAAGCCAAGCTCTGTCAGCAGTCTGGCTGCAATCCGCCCTGCATTGCCGAACCCTTGGATCGCGACTGTCGTCTCCGCTGGCTTGCGGCCCGAATCTTTGAGCGCCTCCAAAATCGTGAAGACACATCCGCGGGCAGTCGCTTCATTTCTTCCTTTGGAACCGCCAACTGCAATCGGCTTGCCTGTGATGACGCCTGGTGAATACGCGCCTTTCAGTCGGCTGTAAGTATCCATCATCCAGCCCATGATCTGCGGTGTCGTGTACACGTCCGGCGCAGGAATATCCGTGTCAGGTCCCACAATGTCCGCGATTGCTTCCATAAAACCGCGGCTGACGCGCTCCAGCTCGCCTGGGCTCAGCTCGTGCGGGTCGCAGATGACGCCGCCTTTTCCTCCGCCATACGGCAGACCGACGACACCGCATTTGAACGACATCCACATCGAGAGCGCTTTTACCTCATCCATTGTGACGTCAGGATGGAAGCGGATGCCTCCTTTTGTTGGCCCCACCGCATCATTGTGCTGGGAACGAAATCCTTCGAATACGCGAACACTGCCATCGTCCATTTTGACCGGAAAGCTGACGGCAAGCACCCGCTTCGGTCTTTTCAAGATTTCGACTGCATGGCTTGGCAACTGAAGCAGCGCTGCTGCCGCGTCAATCTGCCTTTGGACAATCTCGTATGGATTCAGGTTTTCTTTTTCTACTGTCTTTTGCATGCTTGATCCTCCCCACCTATCTTGCATCACCCTAGCACAGGACTAAAGGATGAATGCAGTTATTATACTACGAATTTTACAAATTCAGGCGATTTATTTTTGTTTTTTCACACAATTGCAGTTATTTGTTCTTCTGCATAAAAATACACCTGCCGCATCTTCACGACACAGCAGGTGTATTGCGCTTTATTTTTTCATATAAGCCTGCATCAGCGCGGTTTTCGTCTCCCACACCTTCTCGCTCACATGCAGGCGATAGTGCTCAGGGTTGAGCATCCGCAAATATTCCGGCCAAAACTGCTTGAGCTGCTCGCGGTGGTAGCGGCGAATCTCCTCCAGGTTGGGCAACTGGTACACCAGCTCTCCGTCGACAAAAACCGGGATCAGCAACGCTTCTGCCCGGTAGCGGGTTAGCTGCTTGTTCAAATATGGATGGCTCGGGTTAATCAGATTGACCGGAGCACCTTCGGCAATCGTCGTTTCCTCCGGGAAGCACAAATAGTCGGCAATCGCTTTGCCCGTATCAGGATCGATCAGTCGGTACATGTCCTTGATGCCGGGAGTCGTCACTTTTTCCGGATTGGCCGAAATCTTGATCGTCGGCTGATAGACCCCGTTCGCGTCCTGGCGAGCGACCAGCTTGTAAACACCACCGAGCGTCGGTTGATCCGCTGCCGTAATCAGTTGCGTGCCCACTCCCCAGCTGTCGATCTTCGCCCCCTGTACTTTCAGGTTCATGATCGTATGCTCGTCCAGATCGTTGGAAGCGACGATCTTCACATCGGTAAGCCCCGCTTTGTCCAGCATTTCGCGTGTTTTGGTGGACAAATAGGCGAGGTCGCCGCTGTCCAGCCGCACAGCGATCAGCTTTTTGCCTTCCCGCTCCAGTCTTTTCCCGACGGAAATGGCATGGGGAACGCCGCTTTTCAGCGTATCGTACGTATCTACGAGCAGCGTCACCTGGTTCGGCAGGGCATCGGCAAAGCGCTGGAATGCTTCTTCCTCGTCCTCAAAGCTCTGCACCCACGAGTGTGCGTGCGTTCCTTTTGTCGGGATGCCGAACATTTTTCCCGCAAGCATGTTGGAGGTCGCGTCAAAGCCGGCCAAATACGCCGCTCTCGTTCCCCACAGGGCAGCGTCTGCTTCCTGCGCCCGTCTCGTTCCGAATTCCATCAGGATGTCGTCGCCCGCCACGTTTTTGATTCGCGAAGCTTTTGTCGCAATCAGCGTCTGGTAGTTCATGTAGTTCAGCAGGGCGGTTTCCACCAGTTGCGCCTCCATGACGCGGCCTTCCACGCGAATCAGCGGCTCGTTCGGGAACACCATCGTGCCTTCCTTGACGGAGTAGAGCGAACCTTGGAAGCGCAGGTTGCGCAGTTCCTCCAAGAAGGCCGGATCGTAATTTTCCTCCTGCTCCCGCAAATATTGCAGGTCGCTTTCTTCAAACCGCAAATTTTTTATATAATGAACGATTCGCTCCAGCCCCGCGGAAACTGCGTACCCGTTGCCAAAAGGCAGTTTGCGGAAATACGCTTCGAAAACCACCCGCTGGTTGTGCGTCCCGTTTACCCAATGCGCGTACATCATGTTGATCTGATATTTATCTGTGTGCAATGCCACACCATATGATTGCATATCGCATAAGCCTCCTGTGGATTCCTTTCCAACATCATACCAGAACTGTCTGCCCGTGCCCATCTGCGGTGGAGCTTCGAAAGATTGATGTGATAATATGGATTCATAATTGGCAAGAATGACACACAGGGAGTGAAAAACATGTCCGACAGAAAAATCGTTTCCTTATTTAAAGGACTGCCGAAAAACCTGAGCTACAACGGCAAAGAAGTGCTTTCCAGCATAGGTAAGGACGAGGCCAGCGAATTGGTCGTTCGCTCCCTAAAAATTGATGACGACGACGTAGCGTTTCATGCCTTTCACGGCGGGCCGGATCGCGTCGTCTGCGCGTACCCATTTGAACATTATGCGTATTGGGAAAAGAGATTCGGCCAGCCCTTGACGCCTTCCGCTTTTGGCGAGAATCTTTCGCTTTTGGGCATGACCGAAGAACAGGTATGTATCGGGGATGTGTACCAAATCGGAGATACGATTCTCCAGGTGTCGCAGGGCAGAATTCCCTGTGGGAAGATCAACATGCGCAACAAGAACAACCTCCTGCTCAAAGCTGTCGTGGAAACGGGCTTCACCGGGTACTTTTTCCGCGTCCTGCAGGAAGGCACGATCCGACCAGACTCTGCAATTACGCTGCTTGAGGCCCATCCCAAGCGCGTAACGGTCGCTTCACTCCACCACCTGTATTACCACAACCAGTCGCTCTCGCATGAGACGATTGCGTACATGCTGGAGGTCGAGGAACTGGCTGAACCGTGGAAAAACAACCTCCTGGAAAAACAACAACAACTAGAAAAAGGAAGCCTCCATGCGAATTAACAAGTTCATCAGCGAAACCGGCATCTGCTCGCGCCGCGAAGCAGACAAACTGGTCGAGGCCAAACGCGTAACCATCAACGGCGTGCCTGCCGAGCTGGGCAGCACTGTCGCACCTGGCGACGACGTGCGCATTGACGGCAAGCCGCTCGGCCAGAAGAAAAAAAGCATCTACATTGCCCTCAACAAACCTGTCGGCATCACTTGCACCACCGAGTTGCACGTCAAAGGCAACATCATCGACTTCATCAACCATCCGGAACGGATTTTTCCCATCGGCAGACTGGACAAGGACTCGCAAGGTCTCATCCTGCTGACCAACGACGGTGACATCGTAAACAAGATTTTGCGCGCGGAAAACAATCACGAAAAAGAATACATCGTTACTGTCGACAAGCCTATCACCGCCAATTTTTTGCACGGCATGGCGAGCGGCGTACGCATACTCGGAACCGTGACCAAGCCTTGCAAAGTCACCAAAGTCAGCGACCGCGTCTTCAACATCATCCTGACGCAAGGACTGAACAGACAAATCCGGCGCATGTGCCAGGCGTTCGGCTACCAGGTGCAAAAGCTTCAGCGCGTGCGGATCATGAACATCAAGCTGGGCAATTTGAAGATCGGTCAATGGCGCAATTTGACCAGTGAAGAGTTGCGGGAATTGAAAAAAAGCCTTTCGTAAGACCGTGAGGCGCTACGAAAAAACAGACTCCTTTTTAACCAGAGTCTGTTTTTTGTATGCAAAGGCAACGGCAGCAAGTCGGCATAATGACGCACGAGCTATTCGCCCCCCAAAGCAAGCACCTGCCCCACAAACTTCCTGATCCCCTCCCGAAGCTGCTGCTCATTCAAATACGAATAGCTGAGCCGAATCCACGTGGCAAGCTCTCGCCTGGGATCGCAAATCGTGCCGGGGACAAATGTAATGGACTGCTCCATGCACGTACCGAGCAGCTTTTCCATCGGGGTCGAGTCCGGCAGCTTGATCCACAGGTTGAATCCGCCAGTCGGGCTGCTCCATTCCCAGTCTGTTGCAGCCAGCTCCTCCTCCATGATGTCCCGGCGGATGGCGAGCGCCGTGCGCAGCTTTTGCAAATGCTGCTGCATCCGCTCGGAAAAGAAATAGTGCAAAAAGATTTTTTGGTTCAATAACGGCGTTCCGCTGTCAGACAATGCCTTGGCACTGAGAAGGTAAGCCATGAGCGAAGGGCGGCAGGCGATCGTCCCGATGCCGAGACCGGGAGCCACGTATTTGCTGAAGCTGCGCAAGTAAATGACATATCCGGCCGTGTCATAGGAAAAAAGCGGCAGGGGCGGCTCTTTGGCAAAGTAAAGATCCCGGCATGGATCATCCTCGATCAGCAGACATTGATACTTCTCGGCCAGTTCCACCAGCCGCTTGCGCTGTTCACGCGAAACCGTGTAGCCCGTCGGATTGTGAAACGTAGGGTTGAGATAGAACAGCCGCGGCTTGTGCGTCTGCATGAGCCGCTCCACCTGTTCCAGGTCATACCCGTGCTGCCGGATCTCGACCGACAAAATGTGCGCGCCCTGCCGGAGAAAAACGTCAATCGCTGGGCTGTAGGTTGGCCGCTCCAGCAAAACCACGTCTCGCGGTTTGACAAGAACACGGGCAATCAGGTCGATTGCTTCCTGGGAGCCGGACGTGACCATCAGCTCTTCCGGGGTCAAATAAAAACGGAACCGCTCCGTATAATAGCGGCACAAAGCCTCGCGCAGCTCCTGATCCCCCTGCGTAGTCGAGTAGGTGCCCAGCACTTTCGGATACAGGTCAAACACTCTCTTCACGTATTCCGAAAAGTACAGGTTGGGCAACAAATTCGGGTCGATCAGCGCCTTGGAAAACTGGTAGGTCGCCTGAACCTGGTGAATTTCCGAAAGGTGGCTTTTCTGGACGTAAGCCGAAACAATCGGGTCGTTCCACGGGCCAGCCGGCAATAACTCGCTCGGCTGAACGAAATAGCCGGATTTATCCTTGACGTACACATAGCCGTTTTGCTTGAGCAACTGGTACGCCTTGAACACCGTCAGGCGATGCACGTTCATCTCCAGCGCCAGCGCCCGGACAGACGGGAGCTTTTCATGCGTCTTCCAGTCTCCGCGCCTGATTCCCGAAAGCAAATAGTCATAAACCTGTTCAAACAGCTTCTCGGCATGAATGCTGGACAAGCCATGTCGTTTCATGCTGGCTTTCCCCCTTCCTTCTCCATCGTAGCTGACAGCCTTACTATCTGTTCTATTCGATTTCATCTGTTCTGTTCCTCTCCCGTTAAGATAGGGAAAAGGAGGAATCACCATGGTATTTGTCAATTACTTCGTGATGTGTCTGATCTTCGGAACGACGTTTTTAGCGATTAAAGTAGGAATTGACGCGGGAGCACCTCCCTTTTTCTCGGCAGGGGTTCGCTTTTTTCTCGCGGGCCTGGTCTTGTTTGCCGTCATGGCCTGGAAAAAGCAAGCGTCCCTCTCCATCCTGCTGCGCAAAGAGATGGCCATCACCGGAATTTGCCTGACGTATGGCGTATTTGCCACCTTGTATTGGGCAGAGCAGTATTTGAGTTCTGGCATTGCGGCGGTTTTGTCAGCGACCGCTCCGCTGATGGTCATGCTGCTGCAGACCGGGCTTTCGCGCCAAAAGCTTTCCGCCAGTTCCTGGGCAGGTTGCCTTATCGGATTTGTCGGTGTCGTCTTGCTGCTTTTGCCTGGGTTGACCTTTTCGATCAGCATGCTCTGGGTCGCTGGCTGTGTTGCCGTCCTGTTCGGCCAACTGTTTTATGCCGCAGGTGCTGTGTACTCCCGTCACGTCTCTCAGCAGTTCAAGGAGGTGTCGCCGATCACGTTAAACGCGGCGCAAATGATGTACGGAGGCATTCTGCTGCTTCTCACCTCCGCCTTTACCGAGCAAGTGCACATGGAGTTTCTGCTTTCATCCCAGTCCGTCTTCGCGCTGCTTTACTTGACTTTTGTCGGCTCGATGATGGGGCACACCATCTTTTACTGGCTGGTAGCGAAAACGAACCCGCTCTTTCCTTCTACATGGCTGTACATTTCACCGCTGATCGCCCTCGCTCTCGGGGTTGCATTGTACCAGGAGCCGCTCTATTGGTCGTCGCTGGCAGGGGGCATCGCGATTATCGTCGGGATCGTCATGATTAACCTGAAAACATTAAAGCAGTTGGTCGCCAAAAAAGCGCCGCTCCAACATGCAGAAAGCCCAACAAAGTAGCCTTGTGCTCTTTGTTGGGCTTTTTTTGCGCCTGTCGAATCGTCCATTTCTTTCCCGGGAAATCGACAGCGGCTGTCGTTCTTGCTAGAAATGCTCGCCGTTGGCATAATAGCTTTCTTTTTGATAGGCGACAAAGGCCATCTCTACTTCCGGTATGCCGAGCGAGAGGACGTGCTTGGTAACAATTTTGGCAAACTGGTCGCGGGTTTCCTGTCCTCGCTCAAACCAGCCTACCTCGATAAATGGAAAAGACGCTACTACCTCTCCGCCAAAAACGCCTGTCGTCTGCAAGCACTCGATGGTGAAATTGTCTGTCCCGCACTGGCAGAGAGCGGCAAGTTCTTCTGTCAGCGGCTCGCTGATCGTTGCCATTTGCTCGGCCTGTATGCCGCGAACGATGAGATGTGGCATGCTCGAACCTCCTGTTGGTCAAAAGCTTTATTTCTATCATCTATCATACCGCTTGGCAGGCAAAAAGAGTAGGTGGCGGGCTTGGAAGAGCTTTCGTCAAGACACCCCCGAACCGATGGCAGCATGTTGCTATTGACATAACTGTGAAAGTATCGCAAAAATAAAGGGTCAAGAACCAAAACATACCGCACGCCAATCGGAAAGGTGAGTACATATGGATTTGTGGAATATTTTCGTGGCCTTCGTGCTCGGTCTGGTAGAAGGTCTGACTGAATTTGCGCCCGTCTCTTCGACCGGGCACATGATTATTGTCGACGATACTTTGCTGCACTCAAAAGAGCTGTTTTCTCCGGAAGTCGCCAACACGTTCAAGGTCGTGATCCAGCTCGGCTCAATTCTCGCTGCCGTGATCGTGTTCAAAGACCGTTTTTTAAGTTTGCTGGGCTTGAAAAAAATGTCGCCGGATGGCAACGGCCCAGGCCACAAGCTCCGTCTCTCGCAAGTGATCGTCGGGCTGTTGCCTGCCGCTGTGCTCGGGCTGATTTTTGAAGACTACATTGACGAATATCTTTTCTCCATCCATACGGTGCTGATCGGACTTGTCGCCGGGGCGCTGCTGATGATCGCCGCCGACTGGTTCAGACCAGGCCGCCCGAAAGTCACCACCGTTGACCAAATGACGTACAAGCAGGCATTTTTGATCGGGCTGTTTCAATGCATCGCCTTGTGGCCTGGCTTTTCGCGCTCCGGCTCGACCATTTCCGGCGGCGTGCTGCTGGGGCTCAGCCACAGAGCGGCGTCCGACTTTACGTTTATCATGGCCGTTCCCGTCATGGCGGGCGCCAGCTTTTTGTCGCTGTTGAAGCATTGGCAGTACATCACCGCCGATTCCTTGCCGTTTTTCATCGTCGGCTTTATCAGCGCCTTTTTGTTTGCCTTGCTTGCGATCCGCTTCTTCCTGAAGCTTATCAACCGAATCAAGCTCGTTCCGTTTGCCCTGTACCGCATCGCGCTTGCTGCGGTCATCTACTTCTTCATTTTGTAGAACAGCCTTTGCTAGGCACATTCCAAGAAAAAAAGCTGCCTTTGGCCGTTGAAGCGCCCCTGAATGCCTGTCACAACCAGCGCGGGGGCAGCTTTTCTTTTGGACAGGCAGCTTTTTCTTTGTCCTCAAGCCGTGGAAACATCCCCTTGCAGAGCGCTCGCAACCAGCGTATCCTTTTGGCCGTGCTGGAGCTGGTACATTTGATAATACTTGCCGCGCTTCTCCATCAGTTCTTCGTGCCTTCCCCGCTCGACAATTCTCCCCCGATCCAGCACCAAAATCTGATCGGCGTTTTTGATCGTCGACAATCGGTGAGCGATGATGAACGTCGTTCGGCCTTTTTTCAGCACTTCCAGCGCGTTTTGGATGATTCCTTCCGTCTCCGTATCAATGTTGGCTGTCGCTTCGTCCAGGACGAGAATCGCCGGGTCGAACGCCAGCGCCCGGGCAAACGAAATCAATTGGCGCTGGCCGAGCGAGAGCGTGCTGCCCTTTTCGATGACAGGCTCGTCAAAGCCGAGCGGCAAGGTGCGCAGGAGCTGATCTGCGCCGACGTCGCACAGAGCCTTCTCCACTTTTTCCGGAGAAATCGCCGGATCGTCCAGGCTTACGTTGGAACGGATCGTCCCCGTGAACAAAAACGGGTCCTGCAGCACGATCGCCATATGCTGGCGAATGTGCTGCTTGGGCATCTCCATGACGTTTTTCCCGTCAATGGTGATCGTCCCGCTGTTGGCGTCGTAAAAACGAAACAGCAGGTTGATGATCGAGCTTTTCCCCGAACCGGTATGCCCGACCAGTGCCACCGTTTCTCCCGGAGACGCCGCAAATGAAATGTTTTTCAGCACGTACTGGTCATCCTGGTAAGCAAAAGAAACGTTGTCAAAGCGGACACTGCCCTGATAGCGCGGGATTTTGCCTGCATCGACCTCGATCCCTTCCTCGTCGAGCAGCTCGAACACGCGGTGCGCAGCCACCAGCGACTGCTCCAGATTCGCCAGTTGATTCACAATTTGCGTAATCGGCTGGAACAGGCGGTTGAGGTAATCGACAAACGCGTACAGGACGCCGAGCGAAAACAGCGTGCCCACCCCAAGCGACGCCCCGCCGAAATACCAGATGAACAGCACAAACGCCGCGTTGCGCACGAGTTGCACCAGATTGAAGGACGCGGTGGCATTGAGCCGCAGCATTTTGTTTTGGTAGGTGAACAGTTCTTCGTTCAGTTCGCCAAATTCCCGCATCGTCTCTTTTTCCCTGCGAAACGCCTGGATGATCGGCATTCCCTGGATGGATTCGTTAATCATGCCGTTGATGTCGCTGATGCGCGCGCGAATGACGTGGTTAAAGGCAGAGGCGCGTTTGCGGTAATAGACAATCCAGACTGCCATGATCGGCAAAATCGCCAGACAGACGAGCGCCAGGCGGACATCGAGCACAAACAGCGCAACGAAAATCCCGATCAAGTAAATCCCGCTGGTGAAAAAGGAGGCGAGCACATTGGCAAACAGCTCGCGAATCGCCTCAGTGTCATTCGTCACACGGGCGACGATTTTTCCCGCAGGCAGGTTGTCAAAGTACGTGATCGGCAGCCGCTGAATATGGGCGAACACGTCCATGCGCAGCTTGCGGATTACCAGATTGGCCGCTTTTTGCAGCAAATACTTTTGCCCGTAATGAAAAAGTCCGGCAGCCACCAGCAAACCGAGATAAGCCGCTGCCAGGACGAGCAAGCCGCTCGTCTCCGGGCGGAAAAATGCGAACAGCTCCTGATTGGAAAGCAGCACAGCCGGATAGACCGCCTGCCGCGAGCCGCTCTCAATCGTCAGCTTTCCGTCGGCAACGGTTCGCTCTCCATCAAAAGCAAGCGGCTGGCCGATGAAGTAAAAGTCCCGTCCGACCTGCAAAATCCGCACTTGCTGGCCCGCGCGCTCGTCTGCCGCCAAATGGTCCTCCCGCGTGTACCACTTCTCCCTATACAAGACAGAATCTGCCTGTTGTTCGGTCTCGTACCACGGAAACTCAATGCCGAGTATGTGCGTGTCGATCATTTTTTTCGCCAAAAACGGCCCTGTCAGCTCCGCGCCAACCGCAGCGGACAGCATCAGGAGAGCGAGCACAATCGTCTTTTTAAATAACCAGGCATAACGAAACAGCCTTTTTCCCGTACTCATCCTCATCACCCGCCTTCTGTCAACTGTGCTTCGATTTGCTGCTTTTCAAACTGCTCCTTGTACCAGCCGCCGCGCGCCAGGAGCTGGTCATGCGTTCCTTCCTCGACCACCTTTCCTTCATCCATGACGAGAATCCAGTCGGCATGGGCAACGGCAGACAGGCGATGGGTGGCAATCAGCGTCGTTTTGCCTGCCCGCTCCCGGCGAATGTTGGCGATCATTTCCGCCTCCGTCTTGCCGTCAACAGCTGACATCGCATCGTCGAGAATCAAAATTTCCGGGTCAACCATCAGCGCCCGGGCAATCGACACCCGCTGCTTTTGCCCGCCTGACAGCGCCACTCCTTTTTCCCCGACCAGCGTGTCGAGTCCCTCCGGCAAAAACTGTACGTCTTTTGCGAACGCTGCCAGCCTAAGCGCGTTTTGCAACTGTTCCTCGCTGCCGTCCTTTTTGCCGAACAAAACGTTTTCCCGCACGGTCCTGGAGAACAAAATCTGCTCCTGCGGCACGTAGCCGATCCAGCTTTTGATGTTGTCCAGCTTGATCTGTTCCAGCGGGACCCCGTTGATCGTAATCGCACCTCTCCCGAGCGGAAATTCCCGCAGCAACTGCCGAAGCAGCGTCGATTTGCCGCTGCCGGTTCGCCCGACGATCCCAAGTGTTTGCGAGCGGTGCAAAGTAAAAGAAACGTCCTGCAACTGATCCTGGTTCGTCCCCGGATAGCGAAAACTCACCCGCTCGAAGCGAATCGTCTCCGGAACCGCAAGCTGCACCGGATGCGCGTGATTGGTTACGTCTGCTTCGTACGCCAGTGTCTCGTTGACCCGATCAAGCGAGGCACTTCCCCGCTGCAAGACGTTAATCAGCTCGCCAATCGCAAACATCGGCCAAATCAGCATCCCCAGGTAGACGTTGAACGCCACCAGCTCGCCCAGCGTCAGCTCCTGCCGGAACACCAGATAGCCGCCGTAGATCAAGCCGATCATGTAGCTGATACCCACCAAAATTTTCACGGTCGGTTCAATCAGCGAGTCGACTTTGGCTACCTCGATATTTTTTTGGTACACCTCACCCGTTTTGCTTGCAAACCGCTCCTGGTCCGCCGTCTCCTGCACGTAGGCGCGAATCACCCGGACGCCTGCGACGGATTCCAGCACGCGGTCGTTCAGCTCGCCAAACGAATCCTGTGCACGGGAAAAGCGCTCGTGAATTTTTTTGCCGTACTGGTTGATCGCATACGCCATGAACGGCAGCGGAAGAATCGCCGCCAGCGTCAGCTTCCAACTGATTAAAAAGCCCATCGTCACAATGATGACGCCTGTGAAGCTGACCGAATCGACCAGTGTGAGAATGCCGAACCCCGTCGTCATCGAGACGGCTTTCAGATCGTTCGTTGCCCGGGCCATCAGGTCCCCGGTGCGATTGCGTTGATAAAACGTCGGCGTCATCCGCAAAAAGTGCCTCATCAGCTTGGAACGAAGCGTCCGCTCCGCCAAAAAAGCGCCCCCGAACAGCTTGTAAATCCAGACGAAGTTGACGCCATACGTCGCGACAGCCAGCACCACATAAAACAGCAAAATGTGCCAAAGCCGCTCGCCTGTCAATGTCCCCAGCTGAATCTCGTCGATGGCCACCCCGATGATTTTCGGCGGGATAATCTCCAGGATGCCGCCCAGGATCAGCAGCAGAATCGCTGCTGTGTAACGCTTCCAGTGCTCCTTGAAAAACCAGTCCAGCTTTGCAAAAACCGAAAACATCTGCCGCTCTCTCCTTTCGTCCCAACCGGGCGTCCTCTTACTAGGAATTTGGAGGCGAAAAAAGGCATATCGCCGCTTGGGCAACATGCCTTTTTATCTGCATCCTAAGAATCAAATAAAAAAGCGCAGGCTACAAAGACAGTAACCTGCGCCATTTGACGGAGTCGGGAAACACTACACAGCGTGCATCAAAGGAGGGGTTACGTCATGTATGCAGTTGTGCATTTTGTTCATTACACTGCTTTTCATGACAGTCCCACCTTTTCGTAAAATTTTGTTTTCCAAATAATACATTTTGAACTTTACCATTGATTTGCCGGAATTGTCAACAAATTATTTTCCACTGCACGCACGGACGCGAATCTGATATTGCCTGCAATGATTTTCCCGCATCATTCCTTACGGGTTACCTTCTCTCGCCCCCCAAGTTCTTTGCCCTCTGTATAAGAAACAAAGCATTTTTGCTCTCTAACTTTTTTTGGTATGATTACCTTCATGAAGTTTATTCGGGAGGCCATTCATTTTGTTATCTTCCAACCAAAAACGTCGCTTGACTTCCGTGCAAATTATTGTATTTTCCTACGTTGCGCTGATTCTGGTCTCGGCGGTTCTCTTGTGGCTGCCGCTCTTTCACAAGCAGGGCGTGTCGATTTCCTTTATCGATGCACTCTTTACCGCAGCGAGTGCGATCAGCGTCACCGGGTTGACCGTGATTACGATTCACGAGGTGTTCAACCAAGGGGGCATTTTGTTTCTGACCTTGCTCTTTCAAGTGGGCGGGATCGGAATCATGACGCTCGGGACATTCATCTGGCTGCTGATGGGCAAACAGATCGGTCTGGAGCAGCGTATCTGGATTGCCACCGACCACAATCGCTCCACGCTGTCCGGCCTGGTTAGCCTGATGCGCAACATTCTCGCCATGGCGCTCATCATCGAGCTGATCGGGACGATACTGCTGGGCGCGCACTTCTTGCTTGCAGGCTATTACACCGATTGGTACGACGCGTTTTATCACGGCTACTTTGCCTCGGTCAGCGCCTTTACCAACGCCGGCTTTGACCTGCAAGGCAATTCCATGCTGGATTATGCGCACGACTATACGTTTCAGCTCATTGTCATGCTGTTGATTGTTTGCGGGGCGATTGGCTTTCCCGTTCTCGTCGAGCTGCGGACGTACTTCTCCTATCGCCGGGCGAAGGCGCGCTTTACCTTCTCGCTGTTTACCAAGATTACGACGCTCACGTTTTTTTCCTTGGTGGTGGCCGGAGCCATCTTCATTTACGTGTTCGAGCGCCAGCATTTTCTGCTGGATAAAACGTGGCACGAAGCGCTGTTCTACTCGTTGTTCCACTCCGTTTCTTCGCGGAGCGGCGGCTTGTCCACACTGGACATCAGCCTGTTTTCTGCCCCTACGCTGTTCATGCTCTCTGCGATGATGTTTATTGGCGCATCGCCAAGCAGTGTGGGCGGGGGGATACGCACGACGACGTTTTTTGTCCTGCTCGCGACCGTATTTGCCAACATGCGCGGCTACAAAGACGTAAAAGTATTCGGCCGGGAACTGGTGGACGAAGACATCATGCGGTCGTTTGTCGTCTTTTTCATCGCCATCGTGCTTGTGTTCATCGCTGTCATCTTGCTCGTCTGGCTGGAGGATCTGCCGTTCCAGCATATTTTGTTTGAGGTATGCTCGGCTTTTGGTACGACCGGATTGACTACCGGTGTTACCGAGCATCTGGGAACGCCTGGAAAGCTCATCCTGATTTTTACGATGATGATCGGGCGGATCGGGATTATCAACCTGCTCCTGTTCCTCAAGCGCGACGATCGAATCATGCGCTACCACCATCCGAAAGAGCGGATCATCATCGGGCAGTAACCATAGACGGCGTCAAAGCAAAAGAGCCTTGTGCGTTTTTCATGCACAGGCTCTTCGTCTTTTTTCACTTCCACTCGCTGTTGTACAGGGCGACGCGATACGGGTACAGTTCGGCTGTCATCACGTTTTGCCGGACAGCAGGGTCATTTTCCATGACGTGTCGTGCCGCTTCCTCTGATTCCGCGAGAAAAATCACAATGCCAAATGTCGTCGCGTCCATGTTCTGCGTGCGGCCCGCGAGGATCAGCCTGTTGTCTGCGAGCAGCTTTTGCAGGTAGCGAAAATGCTCTCCGACAATCTCTTGCTCTTTGTCCGTCCAGTTTGCAGAGTCCAGCAGCCGCGGAACAAGCCTGATTTTGTACAAAAACTGTTGGAGTGCCTCCATGCTCTCATCCCTTTCCGATTTCCTGTCTGTTTGCCACAGCCTGGTTCAGCTTTTGCAGCATATAGCCGATACCCTGGCAATCCGCGAGCGGAAAGCTGCTTTTTTCCTCGCCAAACACAGCGTGGATGATGCTCCTGAATTTCTTTCCGCCGAGCATGACGACTTCCTCCACCCCGTCGAGCTGCTTGTCCCGCGCTTGCTGGATCAGGCGGTCGAGCGGGATGATTTCCGCGTTTTTCGTGCCAAAAGCGACATCGTAATTTTCCGGCACCCGATCATGCGGCAGCAAAAAGCCGTGCTTGGCAGACAAAATCGCCCACTCGGAAAAAAACGTCCGGGCATATGCCTGACTCGCCTTGTGAAACGCGCTTTGATAAACGTACTGCGCCTCTGTCGCCCCCGCCTCCGGGTGTACATCCCATATCTTTTTCGCGCCACAGGCGATGATGCACAATCGTCGTCTCACTTCGTAGTATCTCCTTCCATCTGCGTCCGGCTTTTCCTGCCTGCTTGTCCTACATCCGGCATGATCCATTTTTTTGCACATTCAATCCGTACTTCCATTCTCCGCCTCCTGCCCGGTTGCCCTGATCTCTACACTGTGGCAGGATGCCTGTCCCGTCGGACGTCACGTCGTTCCCCTCTCTACCAGAAGCGGCGGCAGCTCCCTTTCTTCTTTTTCCTTGTGCTGGTGGACAATTCGGTCGTACAGCATTTCAAAGGCGTATTTCCCCATCAAGCTGCTCGGACTAGATACGGTCGTGATCTCCAGCAGTTCGCCGACCGGCTGATCGTCACAGCCGACAATCGCCAGGTCTTCGGGGACGCGCAGCCCCAATCTGCCTGCTTCTTTGACGATCCCCGCCGCAATGTGATTGCAGGAGACGATCAATGCAGAAGGCCGCTCGTTCATTTGCCAGATGCGGTGAGCGATGTCTTTGCCGTCCTGCACGGTCAGACAGTTTTCAAAAGCCCATTCGGGTGCGGGGGTTACACCTGCCGATTGAAGCATGTCATGGTAGGCCCGTTTGCGGTGCTGGCTGTTGAAGCTGTTTTTTCTGCCTATGCAATAGCCGATTTTCCGGTGGCCTTTGCCGAGCAAATACTCCATCCCGATCCGAAAGGTCTGATAATGGTCGATATGAACGCTCGACACGAAAGCAGCCTCGTTTGCCTCGCAGGTGATGATCGGGCCGTATTGGGCGTACTCGTCAATCGTTTCGCAGCCATTGGCCCGGGAGCACATGATGAGGCCGTCCATTTTCTTGTTTTTCAGCAGGCGCAAAATGCTCTGCTCCTGCTCGGCGCTGTTGTTGGTCTGGCACACCATCAGGTTGTACTGATGCCGGGCTGCTTCTCCGGCAATGCCTTCGATGATCGAGCTGTAATATTGATTGTTGACGAGCGGAAGCGTCACGCCGACCACCATCGTTTTTCCCGTCGACAGGTGGACAGCGTTGCTGTTCTGCACGTAGTTTCGCTCCTGGATGATCCGCATGACTTCTGCGCGTTTTTGTTCGCTGACATACGGATGGTTGTTTAAGACACGCGACACGGTGGAGACAGATACTCCCGCCAGTTTCGCAATTTCTCGAATGTTAGCCAAGCCTGATTACCCCTCTGTTTTATCAAAATCCGTCATCCTCTTCCATAGTAACGGGAAAGGCCCCCTTTTCTCCAGTTGAAAAACATACCGTGCAAATGCGAAGGACAGGAAGCTCATTCATTCGGCACATTTTTTTCTTGCTATGAAAAGCGTTCCACACTTTATCCTGTTGCCGATGGAAAGATGAAAGGAGTCGTGCTGTTCGTGTTTCGCTTCAAATTCGAATACGTCCTGTTTATCACGGGTCTGCTCATTCTCGCACTCGGCATCAACATGATGACGACGATTACCTCGTTTGGCCTCAGCCCTTATGACTCTCTGTTTATTGCCCTGTTTCAAAATTTCGGCATATCCATCGGCTTTTGGATGTTTGCGATCAACTTCACTTTTGTCTGCATCGTATTACTCATGGATCGCAGCTACATTACGTTTGGAGCCGTAGTCGTAATGGTGCTGATCTCCGTCTTTGTCGACCTGATCGGCTCGATTGACACCCTGATGGCCGGCATCCGCTCGCTGCCGCCGCTCTTGACCCTGGTGCTCGGCAACCTGTGCATCGGCAGCGGCATCGGGCTGTACGTGTGCACGCAGGTGTGCACAGCACCACAGGAAGCATTCGTGCTCGTCGTCTCCAAGCGGATGAAATGGACGTTTCGCCGCACGGAAATTTCGCTTGCCTGCCTGTTTCTGACCTTAAGCTTTTTGCTCGACGGGCCGATTTATTACGGGACGATTGTGCTGTCGTTTACGACTGGGTACATTATTCAGGCTGCCATCCACGCGGGGAACAAGCTTTTGTCGCTCGTCAATCGGGAGACGGAAGCACAGGTGCAACAGTAGCTCCCTGGATGTGTGGGAAAAAGGGATCACGGTTAAAATGTCGCTATACTGGACGGTGGAAAATCGGTGGGAATTTTTGGGGGCGGCGGTGGGATCTTTTCTATCTCATCTCGCCTCGTTGCTGGCAGTTGCAGGTTGTGCTCACGCGCAACGGCTGTTGTAGTTTCGGGCGTTGTTTAATGCCTGAGCAAAAAGGCTTACTCCTCCTCATATTCCAGGGGAGTAAGCCTTGTTTGAATGTTTATCGAGCGTACTTGTCAAGTTTTTTTGTACTTGGTTTGTTGGTTCAATTTTGCGATTTTATTAGTGTACACAAAATATTTTACAGTCCCTGGACAGACCCTGATATGGGTTAGATGCATGCTTTAATGCGCAATAGTAGATCTTTTTTTTCGTCTTCAGATAACTGCTGCCCCAACTCATCAACTTTAAATTCTTTTAGTTCTTTTACTATTGGTTCTAACTTTTCTTTTTCTGTCACCTTCCCCATTAAAGATTCAATTAAAGTTGTTTTAATAATAATGTTCTCACCTATAGTATTCTTACAGTCCCTTTCAAATCTTTTTAAGACAACTGAAACAAGATCATTACTACCAGCTTCTTGAAGTTTCTTGTTAATAAAGTCAACTACTTCTTCCGTTATTTCACGATAATACCATCTAGCCACAGGATATTGGTCTAACGGTTTACTCTCTAATTGTTCGAGAACTTTACTCCGTCTGGCAAGCAGTTCTTCCATCTGTTCTTCATCTAATACAGATTGAAGTTTGGCTAAATCTAAGGTATTCAAAGCATCCAGAGTTAATTTTTTTGCATTAGTAAAAATCTTCTCCTGCAACAACAACTTCTCTCCGTAAGCAACATAAATTACTGCCTTCTCCATTTCTCCACGGTTAATGACATTCTCGTATTCCCCCCATGTTCTAGCAAGAGATTCCCATGGACTGAAGTTTTCACTTCTGTAATTCATATAATCTTCGTTAAAAGCTTCAAATAACTCTTCATATTCCCAATCCATACCAATGTCTCCTTTTTACTAGTTGTTAAGGTCAATAGGCTTTCCAGAATTATGGATCACTTCGATGTCGATATTATATGTTTCAGAAAAATCTTTTATTATTTTACTACAACTTCCGCAGGTATCTTTTTCTGTAAACAGTCTTATTTTACCTCCTGATATATTTACACCTTCATTTTTTAATTTTTCTATTCTCTCAGCAATATCATTTAATATTTTGTATTCAGTATCTGCGTCTCTCTTATAAATCACCCCTGCAGAATCGGGTGCATGAGTAGACTCAAACTTAGGATTATCTGGTTTCACAGAAAAACCCTCGTAATTTGGATTCCCTGAGGTTTTGTGTAAGCTGCTGTATGAATAAAAATCCTTCTTTTCGATACCTGGTATGTCAACGTCAGCAAATGCAAAATTCCCATCTTTTTTTAGAAGAGTTTTTGAAAGTTTACTTTTGTACTCTATTACTTTGTCAATAATATAGCGATCTCTATCTACATCCACCTGTCTTGTAGGATATACTTTTTCATAGCTTACCGTTTCAACACTCTTTGGTATATCACTACCTTTACTAGTCCCCTCAACCTTCGAACTCGCCCCCCGCTTCAACGCCCCGCGAACCCTCTCAGCACCTTTCGCCAACCAGGACGTCCCTACGGAAAAAGCTCCTCCGAGCGCGGCCCCAAACGCAAACGACTCCAACGCCTGACCTCCATCCGGCGTCCGCCCGTCCCACAGTTCCCGCAGCGAATAATCAATATATCCCGAGGTTCCCCCCATAAACATGACCGAGCCAAGCCCTACGGTCGTTTGTCCGCCTGTCAGCGGCACAACCGCTCCTCCGCCGATCCCTGCAACGGGGCCGAAAATCGCTCCGCATACCGCGCCGATCACGGCCCCTTGGGCGGCGCTTTTGATATACGCGGACGGACTGCTCGCCTCCCCGTTGATGAGATCGTTCGAGGCGGTCATGACCACGCCGCCTATCGCTCCCAAAGCTGCCCCCACTGCCGCCGCTCCAATCACCGCACCCGCACCAAACGTCGCTACCGTCAATGCCACGGCCCCGACAATCGCCACGGCTCCTAACACACAAAGAGCCAGCTTTCCCCAATCAAACGGCGGTTCCGGCGGTGGGGGTGTTCCTTGCTTCGGCTCGTCGTCAAACGCTGGGAACGTCGTCCGGTCCCGTCCTTCCACATGAACAGCAGTCCCCAGAAAGTGATACTCACTCTCCAACGCAAATCCGCTTGGCGCATTCGTTTTCTTGGCGAGAATCTGGCTTTGCGCCTGGATGACAACCCGCTTTGGCGTGTAGAGCGAGATTTCTTCCTTCGCGTTCAGGGTCAGCTTTTTATGGCTGGTCAGGGTAATCCCGACGTGATCGTCCAGCGTTATCTTCAACGGTTCCTTGCATCCGCTCACAATCGAAAGGACGGTAGGCGCAAGCTCCAGCTCGCTTCCGTGTTCCGTGCCGAAATACCGGATATTCGGGTTGGCTGTCTTCGCGCAACTGGCGCTGTCTTTACGGACGCAGCCAAGCACCACCGCCCGCTTTCCTGTCTCATCGGGGAAGTACAGGCTGGCGTTCGTCTGATTTTGAGCATACAAAAAAGCTCATTCCTACTCATAAATCAAAATAGGAGTGAGCTTTTGAAAGTTTATCTAGTGTTGGGTTTGTTGGTTCTATTGTACGATCTTGTTAGTTTACACAAAATATTTTACAGTCTCAAACTGATTCGATAAAACGATTCATTAACCATTCATCATAGTTTTACAGCTATTTACTTGAAATGAAAATATATTTATTCACTAGCGTTGCATAAAAATCGCCAGGATTAATAAACTGATTTTTCTGAACTAAATTCCACTTCCAAATGGCTAAAGAACGGAGTGACCCACAAAGGTAGTTCCGTCCATTCGGCATTTATATACACTTAAACCAGATGCTACACAACCGTTTCCTTCCTGCTTATGGATCAGGCTTTCTTCGTTTCGAGGTTAATCGCTCCCACCAGATTCGGCTATCCTCCCAGAGCATCACACGTAACCACCGATAGATTTGCAACAAGCTTTCTTGGCAAGCAGAGAAGATTTTGGCCAAGAGAAGTAAGCAAAAGGCGATCAGGGCAATGAACACTTGGTTCAGAACCGCTTCTTGGCTTTTTCCGTAAAACGAAGTGATTTTCACGTGTTGCTTCAACCATTTAAAGAAGATTTCAATGGCCCAGCGACTCCGATACATCTCGCTGATTTCTTCGGCAGATAACTCCCATCGATTCGTGATCAGCAGGAGGGGATTTCCCTGTGAATCGGTTGTCTCTATGAGGCGAAGGACATGTTTCATTCGCTTTTGCTGTGTGTGAATGCTAATCTAATAATTGACCACCTAGTGGTACATCGCTCATAAAAAAGTTGACCACCTGAGCACCTCTTTCCTGTATCTTGTAGTTGTCTAGACAACAAGATATAGGAGGAAAGGAAATGCTTCAGATGGCTAATTATGAGTTTATCAGGAAACAACACTTTCTGCTAGGGAAGTCGATTCGTCAAATTTCTCGCGAAACTGGCTACTCGCGTCAAGTGATACGAAAAGCCTTGACATCAACGGAAATCCCTGTATATCAGCTTTCAAAACCGAAACCGAAGCCAGTCATTGATTTTGTCAAGCCCATCATCTTGGAATGGCTGCGTCAAGATGAACAAACTCCCCCGAAGCAGCGTCATACTGCCAAACGTATCTACCAGAGACTCGTTGACGAACATGGATTCACCGGCGGTGAATCTACTGTACGACGCTACGTCAGAGAGTTGCGCGTTTCTCCTCCTAAAGCATTTGTCCCTCTTGATTTCCCGCCAGGGCGATTTGCTCAATTTGACTGGGGTGAGGTTACGGTTCATTTACAAGGGAAACAAGTGAAGGTTCAAGTCTTTTGTATGCGTTGCACGTACAGCAGAAAGATTTTCATCAAGACATTTGCTCATCAGAAGCAAGAGGCTCTTCTCCAAGGTCATGTAGATGCTTTTGAATTTTTCGGTGCAGTTCCCCAAGCATCACATACGACAACCTGACAACAGCCGTTAAGAAGGTATTGGAAGGCAAAAATCGCGAGGAACAAGAGCGATTTATTCAGCTACGTGCGCACTACCTGTTTGAAAGCTATTTCTGTGATCCGGGAAAAGGGCATCAAAAAGGCCAAGTGGAGAACCTCGTACAGTTTGTCCAGAGGCAATTTTTTACACCTGTGCCTAGTGTTTCTTCTCTGGAGGAGCTAAATCAAATCCTCCTCGAAAAATGTATCTCTTACGAGAATACAACCGTTCCCCGGTCTTCCCTAACGGTTGGAGAAGCATTTGTTCAAGAGTTGCCCATCATGCTTCCATTGCCTCCACGGCCATTGGATTGTTTCCGTGTTGTACCCGTGAAAAGCAATACGCTATCCATGATCCACATTGAAAAAAATGCCTATTCCGTCCCGGTTTCCTATGCATCGACCCAACTTACTTGCCGAGTATTTGCTGAAAAAATTGAAGTGTATCACGGAAAAAGCCTGATTGCGACGCATGAGCGGTGCTTGGAAAAAGGAAAGGAGATTTTGCAATACGATCATTATCTGGATTTACTTCTTATTCGCCCAGGAGCAGTTCTTTATGCTAGACCATTGCATCAGGCAGGATTACCCGCCATTTACCAAAAGTTCTTGGACAAGTGCCGTAACCGACCGGGAGGGATGAAGGAGTTTGTTCGTCTCTTGCTTTTGCACCGTGAATTCGATACTTCTCTCGTCGAAGAAGCACTGGGGGAGGCCTGCCAAAAAGGGATGTTCCAGTATGATGCCGTAAGGCAATTATTGCTTCAGCGAACATTGCCGGAACACCGTTTGCCCCAACTCTCGTTGGCGGAGGATAGCTCTGTTCCACGTATTCAGGTAAAGGCCCCAGATCTTAGCCAGTACAATCGTTTGTTACAGAAAAGGAGTGTGGTTCATTGAGTACGAGTTTCCTGCTCGAAACCTACGCGAAACGCCTTCGCTTACCTGCGATTAAACGTGTCTATAAGGAAATCGCCCATGATGCTGCTGAACGGCAAATTCCTTACGAGGAGTTCCTCTTAGCCCTACTAGAGCAAGAAGTTCAGCAAAGGGATGCTAACCAAATCGCGAGTCACATCAAGCACGCCAAATTCCCTTCCATGAAAACGCTCGATCAATTTGAATTCTCGGCGATTCCGTCCCTCAATAAGCCCAAATTGCTTCAACTGGCTCGTTGTGAGTACATCGAAAAGGCAGAGAACATCATGTTTATCGGAAACTCTGGCACTGGCAAAACTCATCTCTCCATTGCACTCGGGAAGGAAGCTTGCCATCATGGCTATTCCGTTCAGTTTTGGACTGCCGCTAAAATATGTAACGAGCTTATGGAAGCTCAGTCCCAAAAGCGAATCCTCCAGCTAGAGAGGCAATGGTTGAAAACGGATTTGATTATTTTGGATGAAGTCGGGTTTGTCCCTCTGAGTCGGACCGGGGCGGAGTTATTATTCCAATTTTGTGCGGCCCGCTATGAGAAAGGAAGCATGATCATTACCAGCAATCTGGAATTTACGGAATGGACACAGATTTTCAAAGATGAGCAAATGACGTCAGCCCTGGTTGATCGACTTACCCATCGTGCCCATATCTTTGCAATGAATGGAGACAGTTATCGCTTTAAGCAGAGCATTCAAAGATCGTGATCATGAAAAAGTTACCCACCCGACGGGTGGATTGATTTTTGCCATGGTGGTCAATTTTTTGATGAGCACGGTGGTCAACATTTTGATTGACATTCACAAGTTGGGAAGGACTGATCGAGGTAAAGCCAAGTTCTTGTTGAAATTTCCTTCCTAACGCGTCATCTGCAATCGCCCGTAATCCTTCTCGCTGCTGAAGGTGAGCATGCAGAAACAACAGGAGATAGGCGGAGGTCGTCAGCTTTTTGACGTACTTGTCGTGATCACTAGAAGCCAAATCTTCAAAAAAACGTTTCGAAAAAATAGGCGAAACCCATTTACCAAATGACGAAAATAAGGTATTCTTGTCCATACATGTAATCCTTTCAGTGGATTTGGACAGAAACTACCTGACCATTCCATTGTAAAGGATTTTTTTGTGTCTTCCATATTCAACATAAAAATACTGAATATTATGTTTGTTCTGGTTATATTAATGCAACGCTAGTGACTTCAAATCTTTTATAATGTCTCCTGTCTAAATCCCCTAACCCTTCCTTCGGATCTATTATGAAATCCTCTATGTTTCCATTATCTTCATACGTGAACTTTAAACCATCAAATTGCTCTAGTACATCTTTTACACAATCGAAAACTGCATAACCTTTATCTTCTAGATACTTTATTTGTGAACTAATATCCTTTTTTCGATCTGGTGTCCACCCGGACTTCTCTAATATTTTTTTGGTTTTTATTGATAGTCTTTCCACAAATAAACACCTCATTTTTTACTAAAAGGGATATCAACAATAAACTCCTCAAATGTCACTTTACAATTCTTGCACATCTCCTTATATTTTCCATCCTTTGTAGAGATGGTGCTCAAAATAATATCTTCAAGCTTAGCTCCTTCCTTAAAAGCTTGATTCACGGCTTGAATTTCAGCACAGTTTTCTACTTCCCATCTTTCAAAACTGTTCTTACCAAGCTTTTCCAACGCTCTTTGTTTAGTTTTTTCGATTAATTTTTTAGTTTCATCGTGTAAGTCCGATGCTGTCGGATTAAATCTAGGTTTACCCGTTCTAAAATCTATACCGACACCATTATCGCTTTCAGACGATTCTCCGGCTTCTGTCTCCATTTGCGCCGATACTCACGTTCGTATTTTCTTCTGTATTCTCGACGTACTTCCAATGCTTCGGGGCTTAGTTGTTCCATTCGTCTATTCCTCCATCACCAATTCAATAATGTCCTCGTCATCTACAATTTCAATGATTCCTTCCTCGTTTGCCGACTCAATAATCTCCTCTAGTGGTTCAAATTCTTTTATCAACTTCCTACTCAATTCTGTTCCCCTCCAATTCTGTCAGCTTTGCTCGTTGTGACTCCAATAGCTGTTCCGTTTCCTGTATTTGTTCCTTTGCTCGTTTTACCATTAACACAGCTTCTCGTTCTGTCTCTTCCAGTTCCATTTGTTGACGAGCTAATACATTTTCATTGTGCTGGACAGTCTCCCGCAATCCAGATGCTTCTCGTACCAAGCTATCTATACGGCGCAGGATTTCCATTCTTGGGTGTCCAGCCTTCTGATCTGCTAAATGGTTATAATAGTCAGCATGTTCCAGTAGCTTGCTTATCTCTGTTGCTACTTGAGGGTCGTTACTACCAGATCGTCTTAACTCGTCCACCTGCTGCCGTAACGCTCTTGCTTTCTGACAAAAACCTCTCACTTCTTCTACGATTGCCTGATACTCTGCTTGTGTCTGAGCAATTAAGCCCAATGTTGTCTCTACTTTTTGTGCCTGTTTTGCCATTTTCCTTTTCCTCCTTTGATTTTGAGCATGCAAAAAAAGCTCATTCCTACTCATGGTTCAAGTGGGAAAGAGCTTTTGAAAGTTTATTAAGTGTCTGAATTGGTTTAGTGTTTGGTTTGTTGGTTGTATTGTACAGTCTAAGCTTTAGATTGTAAATCCACTATACGCTCTTATTCATCTTCAACAGTGATAACATCCAATTTGACACCGCTAACTATATTGTGAAGTGCCTGACAAAAATCATCTCCTAGATGAATAAGAAAATCATCGTTTCCACCGTAAAAAGCACCTGATGAAGAAATATACCAAGTCATTTCCATAAGCGGAATTTCTCCAACAATAACAAATGACTCGTTGCAATATCGTTCATATCTCTTCGATACTTCCCGAAAAATCGAGCTTGCTGCATCAATTGGGTTAATATTTAAAGTTAAATAGCTTCCTAATCTTTTTGGATTTTCAAATTGGATTATCAAACCGCCATATTCTTTAAAAAAGTCAGTCGCACCTTTAAAAATATAATATTCTTCATCCTTCAAAAAATCCAAGTATTGACTAATATCCACTTCTCGCCCTTTAAACCATCCTGCTTTTTGAAGTAAATCTCGCACCTTATCTTCCATGATTCCACTCCTTGTTATTTAATAATTTCAACCAATTTACTATACATTGAATCACAGTTCAGACACATTGCTCTAAACTCACCAGATTTAATGTTGATCGTATACAGTTTCAGATCGGTAATTTTGTTTCCGTTGAATAATGCACGGTTAATTGCATTAAACTCTCCACAGTTATCTAATGGATAGTTCGTTTCGGATACCCCTTTCCGATCAATAATTTGCTGTAAATCTAGATGTGTTTCATTTAACCTAGTTGGGTTATTTTTTGATCCACTTATTCCATAAAACATCTCGCCTGTTTTTTTATCTACTGCAACAGTTAACACTTTTGCATCAATCTTACCGCCTGTTGTCTTCTTAATTGTTCCATTAAGGATACCATCTCTCAAGCTAGACGCATATTGTTTTGCAGCCTCATCTACATTTTTTAGATTTATAACTTGTGAACTAGCTTTTGAATTTGGATTAGGTATGGGTTTACCCGTCCCCTCAACCTTCGAACTCGCCCCGCGCTTCAACGCCCCGCGAACCCTCTCAGCACCTTTCGCCAACCAGGACGTCCCTACGGAAAAAGCTCCGCCCAGTGCTGCCCCAACCGCAAACGACTCCAACGCCTGGCCTCCATCCGGCGTCCGCCCGTCCCACAGTTCCCGCAGCGAATAATCAATATATCCCGAGGTTCCCCCCATAAACATGACCGAGCCAAGCCCTACGGTCGTTTGTCCGCCTGTCAGCGGCACAACCGCTCCTCCGCCGATCCCTGCAACGGGGCCGAAAATCGCTCCGCATACCGCGCCGATCACGGCCCCTTGGGCAGCGCTTTTGATATACGCGGACGGACTGCTCACCTCCCCGTTGATGAGATCGGACGAGGCGGTCATCACTATGCCACCTATTGCTCCGAGAGCAGCCCCCACCGCTGCCGCTCCAATCACCGCGCCAGCGCCAAACGTCGCTACGGTCAATGCCACAGCCCCAACAATCGCCACAGCCCCTAACACACAAAGAGCCAGCTTTCCCCAATCAAACGGCGGTTCCGGCGGTGGGGGTGTTCCTTGCTTCGGCTCGTCGTCAAACGCTGGGAACGTCGTCCGGTCCCGTCCTTCCACGTGAACAGCAGTCCCCAGAAAGTGATACTCACTCTCCAGCGAAAAGCCGCTTGGCGCATTCGTTTTCTTGGCGAGAATCTGGCTTTGCGCCTGAATGACGACCCGCTTTGGGGTGTAGAGCGAAATCTCTTCCTTCGCGTTCAGTACCAGCTTTTTATGGCTGGTCAGCGTAATCCCGACGTGATCGTCCAGCGTGATCTTCAACGGTTCCTTGCTTCCGCTCACAATCGAAAGGACGGTAGGCGCAAGCTCCAGTTCGCTTCCGTGCTCCGTGCCGAAATAGCGGATGTTCGGGTTGGCTGTCTTCGCGCAACTGTCGCCGTTTTTGCGGACGCAGCCAAGCACTACTGCCCGCTTTCCTGTCGCATCAGGGAAATACAGACTGGCGTTTGTGCCCACCTGCGGCATGCAGTACATCACATTGCCGGTAGGCGGGGCAAACGGAAACCAATACGCCGTTTCCTTGGGCTGCTGCTCATCTATCTCCAGATGAAGCTTGACCTGCTCGCCCTTGACCGCAAGCACCTTGCCTTCCAGCGAGACACCGGAGAGCTTCGTGTTGTGGATCGGCTCCTGCCGTATGCCGTCTATCCGGGACAAACGATACGTATAAACAAACAGCCCCCGCTCCATCCGGGCCCTTACTTCGCTGACGACCATCCGCTTGTTGCGGAACCAGATTTCATCTCCAATGGTATACCGCTCGCCGGACTCGATTTCGTAGGTAAAAAAATCGGTATCGTGCAAGCCGGCTGCATCGCCGCCCGCTTTTTGGTACGCCAGCAAATCCTTGCTCGCCGTATACGCCACATCATCTGACAGCGTATAGCTTTTCCCTTGCGGCAGTCCAAACGAAAACCGTGGTGTTGCCTCCATAATATCACTGACGAGAACACCGTGAAAATGGCTGGCCAGCCGCCTGAGCAGCTCCCAATCTGTCTCGTCGTACTGGATGATCGGCTCGCCGATCTGGACGCCTTCCCCGATGCTTACATTCACATTGTAGCCGGGATACGTCTTGATGATTTCCTGGACCAGCTTAGGATAGGTCATGTCTGCCTGTTGGAAGGAGCGGCGTTTTTTCGTTACATCGAGCTGGAAGCTTCCGGACTGCCCTTCCAGTTCAATCGCGTAAACGCCTTGCCGATGCGCGATTTGAACAGAGGTCACGACTCCCTTGAAAATCGTGGTTTCGCTTTCGCCATCCGTGTCATACAGGCGGATTTCATCGTCGGAGGCGGCTTGCAGCACGGCATTTACCGTTTCGCTGTCGTCCACGATGCCCCGCAGGTACAGCCGGGCGTGTTCGTTCGGTTTCCACTCCATTCGTACGTCTTCGATTCGTTTGATCCGGTACGGCGCTGTTACCCGGATCCGTTCATACCCTGTCATCCCTCATTTGCCTCCGTTTGGATCTATTCGTCATGCTGCCCGTCTGTGAGAAACCGGATGACGCCCTGGTAGCCACAGATGAGCTGGGAATCGGTCGTAAGTGCTGCTTTGCCTTCTACTCTCGTCTCTTCCTTCGCCTGGAGCCAGGGAGCGCAGATGAGAGGCGTGCATGGCTTACCCGCAATGTTTTGGCCGTCTTCGGCGATCAAGTAGATGGTGGCGTTGCTTGGATTGGACGGACTTGAGCAAATACCGAAATGGGCAATATTTTCTCCCGCTTTGTAATCTTCACTGTTCATCATCGGTTTTCCGTTCACATACGAGCCGTGGCTGACGGGCAAGTTAATCCGCCTGGCGTGGCTGCCGCAATTGCAGCGCATTTTCGCCCCTCTTACCACGTAGCGCGTTCCTCCCTGCATCATCAGTACCCCCTTTCTTCCACTGGCACTCGTTCCAGCCGAATCCCTGTCAAATCCCGCCGCAAAATACTCTCGGCCACATCCAATCGGACGACGATCAGCGGTTTTTCGCTCTCTTTGAGCCGGACGATCTTTTTCCCGCGCAGCTTTTCTTCCAACAGCACCAGCCTTTTAATCACACTTTTGTCGAGGTTGAATTCGCTTCGGGGGCTGACGGCTTCCACTTCTTCCAGGATCGGCAGATAGTAGTTGTTCTGGCGGTGGCGGGAGAGGTCGATCAGCGGCACCAGCTTGAACAGCGTGTCAGGTTCGTACGCTTCCACCACCCGCTTCAGCTTGTCCGACAGCAAAAGCAACTGGCGATCCATTATGTCGAGATAGCTGCTCTCTTCTCCCGCTTTGACATGGAAAATCAGCGGGTCGGCGATTTTATAAGCGCGTGTGGGATGAATATCCCGCGTGTCGATTTTTTTGTGGACATCCAGTAACAACGGCACATCCGTATACCGTTCGTCTTGTTTCAGCAAAAAATAGTCCATGCTTACGCTCCCTTGGTTTGTTTCTCTGCCGGGCCGGGGTGAGCGTACAACACTTCGGCCTGATCCCGGAATTCCCCGGCCAACAGGCAAATCTCCGGCGATTTGGCCATCTGACAGTAGCCTTGGCACTCCAGGAGCACGGGCACCATGCTTTTTACAAATTCCACCGTCAGCAAATGGTACTTGATCGCTTCCATCAGCTTGATCCGCTCGATGTCCATCGACGTGATCTTTCTTGCGTAGCTGGACTTGACCGTCTCCAGCTCCGCCATCCGCCGGAACAATGGAGCAAAGATGAAGTCCGCTTCCCACACCACAGAGCATTCCGTCCTGTCCAGAAACCAGTTTTCATCGTAGGCGTCCAGACGGTACGCGGCCCTGTTTTCCAGGATGCTTGTCCGCAAAAAAGAAAAGTAGATGGTGCAAATCTCCCCCTTTTCCCCTTGCTCCTGCTGTCTGGCTGCCTGTGCGCACAACGCATGGAAAGTGTCGAAAAGGCCGCTCTCGATGCTTCCCTTTTGCTCGCGATACCGCTGGTCAATCTCGATCAGGTCGTGCTGCCACCGATCCTTCACATGAGTCAGCCAAAAATCATGGACGGCCGCCTGCTTGTCCATCTGCCCGCTCATTCGATATTTACCTTCGCGCCGCTTAACGTCACATCGTCGACGATGCTCAAGGTAGCGTCGGCCTGCTTCATGTCTACGCCTGCTTCGCCATGGATGACCACTTTGTCGCCCCCGATGATTTCAATATCCTCCTGGGCAGTGAGGGTGATTTTCTTGTCGCTGTTGATCTCGATGCCGCCCGCATCTGTCAGGCGCATCAGCAGCTTGCCGTTTCCAATAATCTCGATGGCTCCCGGCCGGAAAATGATTTGCTTGCCATATTTCGTGCTGATGCTCTTGACTGCGGGATCGCTGCGCTTTTGCGGATCGGAGGAAAGCAGGTCAACTGAGCTTGCGGCAAAAGCATGCTGCTCTTTTGCATCTGGAAAATACAGACGTACCTCATCTCCGATTTCCGGCATGCAGTACCAGCCGCTGCCATCGGGGGAAGAGTAGACCGTCGAGTAGGCAAACCAGATGGCTTCGTCAACCGGCTGCTTTTTATCAATGTGCAAATGCACTTTTACCGTATCTTTGGCTACATCCAATACTTTGCCGAACAAAGAAGAGCCAGCCAATTCAGGAGGAAACAGGGTAGGAAAGCCTAACCCTTTCTGATCGCGCAAGACGTAGCGATGGACCAGAATCCCGTGTTCGATCCTCGTTTCGGCCCTGTATACGTAAAGCGTGCGCCGCAAAAAGGCAACCGGGCTGCCCAATTCCAATATTTTGTTGCTGGTGACTTCATAGCTGATGGTGTCTTGCTCCGTAATCTCCTGCTTGTCGTTTTCTGTTTTCAGCTTGTATTCCTTCAAATTTTTTTGAATGGTGTAATTGTATTCCTCCAGCTTTTGCGGCTCGCCCAGGTCCGGGATTCCGACAAAATACCTCAGCCCCTTTTGCGTGCAGACGGGCACCAATGGCGCGTGAAAATGAGAAGCAAGCCGCTTGGCAAACGCCCAATCGGTTTCCTTGTATTGCACCAGCAAGCCACCGATCTTCCGTCCACCTGATGCTTCATCGACCACCTGGGCGCCAGCATACGCTCCGGTGATCTGGGCAAACAGGTCGCGATAAGCCAGGTGCTTGTTTTGGAAGGAACGGGTTTTCCTTGCCATATCCATCTGGAGAGTCGTGCTGTACGCCTCGATGTCGATGTACCGCACACCTCTTACGGCACGGACAGACAGTTTGGTAACGATGCCTTGAAACAACACCCGTTTTTGCGCACCGTCCTGAACAGCCACCTCTATGCTCTCATTCTCATCTGCCTGCTCGACGTACTGGTCCAGCTTTTCTTCGGGCACAATTCCGCTTACCGTGAGCTTGATATGATCGTTCATCTGTTTAATCAGGTGCAACTGTGTAATCGTTTCAAATGGATAGGGCGAGACGAAAATGTCGGTATACGTATGGACAGATTGGCTCATCCTTGCTCCTCTCCTTTGTTCTCTTCCGTTACGCTTACGGTTCTCATGACCTGAAAGGCAATCTCCCGCCACTCTTCATACTCGGCAAACGGGCAGCAAAACGTCCCCATGACCATTTTTCCTTCCAAGGCAAGGAAAAACATGAGGTGATACAAAAAGCCGTCCAGTGCCGGGCTTTTAAAGTCGAAGTAGCCAACCTGCTTTTCTCCGACCATTTCTCCCCCTTCTGTATAGAAGACATTTGCTGGATTCGCCCTTTTGATCGTCGCTTTCATTCCTGCCGTCAGTTCTTTGACCCACTGGTCCTGCAAGTCTTGCTCGACCCTGCTCAGCGTAATATTGATGCCGCCCGTCTCATCGCATTTGATGATCTGCGGCCGCTGCTGGTACGGGTATTTGACCGCCCGCAAATGCTCGGGCATGTCCGCAAAATCTTTTGGGATGTACAGGCAAAGCTTGTTGTCCCAAAATGCTTGCTGTTCAAACTCGTAAAAGCGGCTTCCCACCCTGACAGGTCCGGTGCAAATGTTAAGGGGAACGCTCGTTTTTTCCGATTCATTCAATAGGGCCAGTATCTTTTCATCCATATGCTCCATAGCTTTGTACCGCCTTCTTCGTTTTATCAACATCCTGAATAATACAAATTTCCCATATTATTGTACAGGGAGCCTTTTCCATTTATCGGAACTTTCCCCCCTTCCTTTCACCCCCAAATGACAAACAGAAAAACCGATCCTGGACTTGAATGGGCGTTACCTTGCATGATCGAACCCGGAAAGCCGTGATAGCCCCGTCATGCCGCGCCTAAATAAAAAAAGCAACCACCCATGCGAGTGGCTGCTTTCTTGTTATTCAGTTGCAGCAAAACGGTCCCCTTTGCTTCGTCAGGTGATCGTTTATTTTACGCCTACAGCGTCATACGCTGCATTAACAGCTTGAACCTGACGGGAGTTTGCACCGAACAAGTCAGTAGCGGACAGCACTGCTGCACGGCGCATAGCGGAGAAGTTGGAGTAAGGTGTCAGGTAATGCGTCAGGGCATGGTAGTAAATTTTCGCTGTATCTGTGCGGCCGATGCCGTTGACGCGTACTCCGTAGTGCGTGCCGCCTTCTGCCAGCAGGTACGCTGCCTTGTTGTTGATTCCGCTGTTGGTGTGGACACCGCCGTTATCCTGGGAGCCGGTGTAGCGCTTGCTGTAGTGATCCGGGTCGCCATACGCTGCCGGGTCCTGCAGGGAGCGCAGTGCGTCTCCGCTTCTACCTGGTGTGTAGATGTCCTCGCCCATCAGCCAATCGTCGTTGTCAACCATCGCGCCGAAAATGTCGGACATCGATTCGTTCAACGCACCGGATTCATTTTGATAGACCAGTCCTGCTGTCCTCTCGGTAACGGCGTGGGTCAGCTCATGCGCTACTACGTCCAGCCCGCCGGACAGTGGCAGGAATGTAGTGCCGTCTCCATCTCCATAAACCATCTGGCTGCCGTTCCAGAAGGCGTTATTGTATCTCGTGCTGTAGTGAACGGTGGAGCGGATCACGGCGCCGTTTCCATCGTAGCTGTTGCGGTTGTGGACGTTGCGGAAGTAGTCGTACGTCTTTTGCGCATGGGCGTGTGCATCGACTGCAGCCCCATCTGTCCAATAGTTGTCGCTGTCGGTCATAAGCGTGCCAGGAAGCGAAGTGCGGTTATTGGCCGTGTATGTCTCGATGCCTTTTCCGCGCGTCGTGTCTTTCAACACGTACGTGCTACCTTGCTTTGTGGTCTCGAACTGTTTCGTATCGCCCAGTACCCCTTTTCCGGTTGCGGTCACGTGGTCGAGCATATTGTATTTGTTGATGACATCTCCGCTATGGGCGTCGATGAAGTACATCCAACGGCCTGGCTCCGGATCGAGGAAGTTCAGCTCGACTGCATACGCCAGATAAGATTCATCCTCATGCACGTAAATGTACAGCTTCGCCTCTGGGTCCTGGATGAAATCCGGCTTTTCGCCCACTTCGCCCTCAACGTCCTTGATCGCTTGTTTCACTGCTTTTTGTTCATTGAGCTTCGGCTTCTTTTTCAACTGCTTGTTGGAATCGAGATCGGGAATGAATTGGCCCAGAAAAGACGTGACATTGCCGTCAGCATCTATGTGAACGGTTTGCTGGAAGCCGTAAATCGGAATTCCGTTGTAGACTTCCTGCAACCGATAGTGCTTCGTATCCGTTTCTTTGTTGCGAGCCTCATTCACAATTTCGAAGTGGTCCTCCACATTTCCTTGAATACGGAACTCGTCTTTGTACTTTTCGAGGTATGACCAGACGACGTCATCCCCCTTTGCCCCTTCTGGCTCCCATACTTCACCGATATACTGCGGTGTGTCCCACTGTTTGTGGTAGTCGATCTTCGTTTTGGCGAAAGCAGGCACCGACGTAAATCCCGACACACCTACGGCAATACTGAGAGTAAGGCTGGTAGCAAGGTAAGACTTTTTCATTCTAAAAAATTCCCCCAATCAAAATAATGTGAATGTGTGAAACATTTTATACTATTTGATATTTCTGGTAAAAATCCCTTTTTTTACAGGAGATTTTCTGTCGACATTTTCTTCTCTTCTTCAACAAATTGTGACAATCTCGTGTTGACTGGCTATTCCCATTAGCATCCGGGCTCAGCACGATTTGAATTTGCAAAGGAATTAAAAAATTTTACCTTTGCGAAAATAACCGAAAACGCCTACTCTGAATATATGTTTTTATCATTTTCAAGGGGGATGCACATGAAAAAGGGCATTGCGCTGGCAACCTGTCTTACCTTGCTGTTCGGGGTAATCACAGGCTGTACGAACTCGACAACCACTTCCCAACCCGAGGACCAATCATCCGCCGCACCGACAGAGGCGACAAAGACAGAACCGATGGTGCTGCGCTGGAGCATCAACAGCGAACCGCCTTCCATGGACCCCGGCATTGCGGTTGACGCCGATTCGTTTGACATGATTTACGCTGCTTTTGAAGGCTTGACCAGCTACGACCTGAACGGACAACTGACCAACGCCACCGCAGAAAGCTTCACCAACACGCCGGACTACATGAACTACACGTTCAAAATCCGCAAAGACGCCAAGTGGAGCAACGGCGATCCTGTCACCGCCCACGACTTCGTCTATGCGATCAAACGCAACCTTGATCCGCAGACAGCGTCCGAGTACGCCTATCAGCTTTACTACATTAAAGGGGGAGAGGAATACAATACGGGGAAAGGAAAAGCCGAGGACGTAGGGGTAAAAGCACTCGACGACTACACCGTTGAATTCAAACTGAAAGCGCCTACGCCGTTTTTCCGTGAGCTGACCTTTTTCCCGACGCTCTTCCCGCTGCACCAAAAAACAGTGGAGGGCAACCCGCACTGGGCGGCCGAAGCGAAAACAATCGTAGGCAACGGGCCGTTCATCATGGACACCTGGGAGCACAAAAGCAAGATCGTCTTCACCAAAAACCCGCACTACTGGGACAAGGACAACGTGAAGCTCGACCGCCTGGAAATCTCGATGATCGAAGACAACAACACAGCTTTCTCCATGTTTGAAAACGGCGATATTGACTGGGGCGGCTACCCGGCCTCCACGCTGCCGCCAGATGCCATCCAGTCTCTGAAGGATGCGGGCAAGCTGATGGTGGCAGACAATCCCGGCACGCAATCCGTCGTGTTCAACACGAACAAGCCGCCTTTCAACAACAAAAAGATCAGACAAGCCTTTTCCTACGCCATCAACCGCCAGGAAATCATCGACAACATCCTGCAAACCGGCGTACCGGCCGCTTACGGATGGGTGCCGGCCTCGATGGGCTTGAAGCCAGACGGCTACTTCAAGGAGGACGCAGAAAAAGCGAAGCAGCTTTTGGCAGAAGGGATGCAGGAGCTTGGCCTGACTTCCTTCCCGACCGTCACCTACACGTACGACACGACCGACACGAACAAAAAAGTAGCGGAAGCTTTGCAGGACCAGTGGAAAAAAGTGCTCGGCGTCGATGTCAAGCTGTACAATGCAGAGCTGAAAGTGTACCGCGACTTGCGCTCCCAGGCCAATTTTGACCTGATCCGCTTCCAGTGGGGCGCTGACTTCAACGATCCGATCAACTTCCTCGAAATGTTCCGCGACAAGACAGGCGGCAACAACCACCCGGATTGGGAGAACGCCAAGTTCAAGGAGCTGATCGACAAGAGCTACCACGAGCCTGACCTGGAAAAACGCAAGCAAATTTTGCTCGAGGCCGAAACCATCCTGATGGACGAAATGCCACTTGCGCCGATCAACTTCCGCGGAAACCCGTACGTGAAAAACGACAGGGTGAAAGACTTCATCATCTTCCCGCTCGGGGGCGCGTACTTCAAGTACACGTCAGTGGTGACGCAGTAGCCACGTCATACGCATACAGCAGGCTGTACCTGTCAGACAAAGACGGTACAGCCTGTTCGTTGCTTGCCTAAAGTCTCGCTCCAGCAAAAGACAACAAACCCGGCTGCTCTGCCAGACAGGCATAACGGCCGGGTTTGTTTTTCGCGTCTTTTCGTTTTACACCGTCACAGACTGCTGCTGAACTCCGTTAAACACTTTTGTATCCAGCTCTTTGGTCGCCCGGCTCGTCAACAGCCCGGCCGTCATGCTGCCGCTCACGTTGAGCGCTGTGCGGCCCATGTCGATCAGCGGTTCCACGGAGATAAGCAGCCCGACAATTGCGACCGGCAGGTTCATCGTCGACAGAACGAGCAACGCTGCAAAAGTCGCTCCGCCCCCTACTCCGGCAACCCCGAAGGAACTGAGGGCAACCACGACGATCAACGTCAGGATGAACGAAGGAGTCAGCGGATCGACCCCGGCCATTGGCGCTACCATGACGGCCAGCATCGCGGGATACGTGCCCGCGCAGCCATTTTGGCCAATCGACAGACCGAAGGAGCCGGCAAAGTTGGCGATTCCTTCAGGCACACCCATGTCTTGCGTCTGTGTTTTCACGTTCAGTGGCAATGTCCCAGCACTCGTGCGGGAGGTAAAAGCGAAGGTCAGGACAGGAAACGCCTTTTTCAAGTACGTGATCGGGTTCAGTCCGGCAAAAGCCAGCATCAAAAGATGCACGACAAACATGAGCACCAGTGCCACGTACGAAGCGATGACGAACTTGCCGAGCTGCCAGATCGCATTGTAGTCGCTCGTCGCAGCTACGCGCGTCATGATCGCCAGCACCCCGTAAGGCGTCAGGCGCAAAATCAGCGTCACCACACGCATGATGATGGCGTGCAGCGCGTCGACGATTTTCGCGAACAATTCCGCTTGTTCAGGACTTTTCTTTTTCACGCCGAGATACGCGATCCCGATAATCGCAGAGAATATGACAACCGCAATCGTGGAGGTAGCCCGCTCTCCCGTCAGATCGAGGAATGGATTGGCCGGAAGCAGCTCCAAAATTTTTGCGGGCAACGTCATGTTTTGAATGTCGCCCAGCCGTTGCTCTACCTGTTCAATGCGCGCCGATTCCGCTTCTCCCTGCTGGAACTGGCTGCCGTCCAGATGGAAGGCAAACGTGGAGGCGATCCCGATGGCAGCGGCAATCGCTGTCGTGCCGACCAAAAGCCCGATAATCAGCGAGCTGATTTTGCCGATGTTGTTGGCCAGCTTCATTTTGGTAAAAGCGGCAACAATCGAGATGAACACCAGCGGCATGACGATCATTTGCAGCAGCTTCACGTAGCCTTTGCCCACGATGTTGTACCACTCGATTGAGTCTTTCAGGACGTCTGATTTGGCTCCATAGACAAATTGCAGGATGAGTCCGAAAACAATCCCGATTCCGAGACCGACAAATACCCGTTTGGAAAAAGAGACATGTTTCTTCTGCATAGCATACAAGCCGCCAATGAATATGAGCATGAAAATGATGTTGAGGATCGTAAGTAGCGTTGACATAGTTTTCTCTCCCTTTCTCCTCTGAACTCGTACTGTTTCTCTTTGTCAGTCTACATATAGTTATATTACCGACAATACCTACTGGTCAAGTAAGAATTATAAAAAAGGCCGCCTCGAACTCTGCACGAAAAAAAGGAACCGCCGCCGGGACGATTCCTTTCTGCTTTTTGCCTAAGTTTGTGCGTGTGTACTATTTGGTTTGTTTGGAGATCAGATGCCACAGCCAGGTGAGCAAAGCCGCTCCGATCACCCCGGCAATAACGTTGAAGCCAGCCCACATCCACAGCCAATCGCCCAATACCAAATCTCCAAGCCAGCTGCCCAGAAGCGCAGCGATGAGCGAAGCCCACCAGTTTGTTCCTGCCGCTTTTCCTGTCAAGATCATGTTCATTGCCCACCAGACAACGACGCCGACGACAGCCCATACGAACCAGAACATTCGCACACACTTCCTTTCTCATGATAGTAACGCTTTCATAAGGGCTCGAAAGATGAATGATATGTACTATAATCCTATGACGAAAAAACAAAAAAGTGCCTGGCCACTTCCTTTTTCCCAAACATAATACAGTCAGCCGCCCGTTTGCGCAAGCGGGGCGACTGACTGCTTTTTTACCAAAATCCCATGTATTTAATTGGTGTACAGTTCTGCCCGGCGGTTGGCTACACTCGGCAGCTTGCCGCGCACGCGTTGAATCCGCTCCAGATCCAATTCCGTTACCAGCAAAGTTTCTTCTTCTCCCGCACTGGCAATGACGACGCCCATCGGATCGACGATCATGCTGCGTCCCGCAAAAATGTTTCCAACCTGGTCAGCCGCGCATACAAACATCGTGTTTTCGATCGCCCGCGCGCGAACCAGCGTCTCCCAATGATCCTCCTTCATCGCGCCCGCTACCCAGCCAGCGGGTACGAACAAAATGTCCGCTCCTTGCAGGGCAAACTGCCGCGCGATTTCCGGGAAGCGCACCTCGTAGCAGACCATCAGCCCGATTTTGCCAAACTCCGTTTCCACTGCGCGATACGGATTGTCGCCAGGCGCAATAAAGTCTGATTCGATATAGGAAAAAGCGTCGTACAAATGTGTCTTGCGGTAGGCGTGAATCAGTTCACCCTCGCGATTGAGAAAGACTGTCGTATTGTAGGCGCGATTTGCATCCCCTTCAATCGATTCAAACACGCCGCACACCACGTAAATGCCATGCTGTTTCGCTGCTTCCGCCAGTCCGGCAACAAACGGGCCGTCCAGCTTTTCCGCTACCTCTGCTGGTGTCACTCCCGACTTCGGCGTGGCAGGAGTGCTGTACATCTCGGGCAAAATGACAAAGTCTGCCCCGGCTTTTTTGGCTCTGGCGATATAGTCTTGTGCTTTTTGCAGATTCAGGCCCTTGTCCATCGTCGCTGTCAGTTGTGCAATCGCTACTTTCATCTTCCATCCCCCATCCTTCCCATACGTTCAAACTCTGCTCGCTCTTATATGCTAGTATAACGGAATTTCGCCCAGTTCCAAGCCATATTGCTTCCGCGCAAGCACTTGACAACAGCTAACTTTCCTGTCCTCTTTTTCGTGCCGACCTCCAGTCCAAAATACTCTGTCAGTCAAAACTTTTTACCAATTTGCGCGTATCATACTACTATATGGAATATTCACCTGCATATGATTGAACTTTTCGTACAGGAGTCGGCGTTTCATGAATCCTTTTGCTTCCGTATCCATGCTGGAAACAGCCAAGCCCATCCGCAAGGCGTCACCAGGCCTCGATCCTCATATCGAAATGTACAAGCTCTTTCTCACCGCAGAAGAGGCGGTAGAAATCCATATCAGCAATTTGACACACCCATCCTCTGCCATTGATGTGTATGACGTACACGGAACAAAGCTGAGTGAGGCCCGCTTTGCTTCCGATGGCACCATCATCCTGCCCTTTTTCCCCCGCGAAGACGGCTTCTACTACATCAAGCTGACGATTGGGCCAGACCCTGACCCGCAGCACGCCTGCCAGCTGCATGTCGACAAATACGTTCGCCTGAGCGGCGCGATTGACAGCAACCGCGTGTTTACGGCCAAAGACGGCCCTTACCTGATCGGTCCTGAAGACGCGATCATTCCTGCCGGCGTCTGTGTCAGCTTCGAGGCCGGCACCTCCATCAATGTCCGCTGCCAGCACAAGCTCATCGTCCAAGACAACGGCTCCCTCTCGTTCAATGGCGAAGCCGACAAGCCTGTCGTCATCATCGGAGCCATTGACGACGGCAGCTCTCACCGCTTGCGCCAGCTCGTCCTCGCTCCGCTGGCCAAAACCAGCTTCGCGCACATCCTCGTGCAATACGACCATGACGAGGACGGCGTTGACTTTTTGGCCACCTCGTCGCCGTTTGTCGAAGGCGCTACAACGCTGGAACAGTTTCAGGCCGATATGGCGCATACAAGCTATTTGGAAAGAGCGATTGTCGTTCCGCCTTCTGCCCGGCTCGCCTTCATCAAAACATGGTTTCAGCAAACCAGCCCGTACCGCTTCAACCTGTTTGACGACCTGCTGCCGTCAGAGCTGTACTTCGGCATAGACGTCACGACATTTGCCCACTGGGAGATGGAAACAAAGCGGATCGACGAGCAACGCTCCCAGGCTCAAGACGTGAATTACTGGGATTTCGTCAACGGCAACTTCACGGCCGATCTGCTGGAAGCAACCCACCTGTTTGCCAGCAACCAGCAAAGCTCCGAGCCGCGCCTGCAGCGCCTGATCGATTTTTTGCTGATCGCCCAAAAATGGCGCAAAAAGCACGGCTATTTCAAATGGTATGACTTGATCGACCCGTTCAACGAGCACGACGACGAATTTTTCAAGACGTTTGAAGAGATGTCCTCTGCCTTCTGGCTGGCGCACAACACCTCGATCATCTACTGGGATACAATCGCCCGCGATCTGGGCATCTGGCAAAAGGAAAGCTTCTTCGAGCGGCAATTCATCAACTCGGTCATCGTGCGCCTGCATTTCGCTGCCGACCTGCCGTTTTCGCTCCCCGGATACGGGAACAACATTCCGCCCGTCGGCTTTTTGGGCATTTCCATCCACTACGGACCGCTGCGCTATCCGCAGCAATACCCTGCTCCCGGACCGGAATCTGCGGTAAATTACGGCCCGCTCTCCACAGCGGAATATTTGAAGTTCCTCCTGGTGTCGCTGGTAAAAGGCAAAACCAATCCCGTCTACACCTGGTGGATTCCTACGCAGGCTGACAAAGAACTGTTCGAGATTCTCAACGAAAAAGGCGTCTCGCTCGAATCGCCGCCGGAAGACTGGGATCGTGAATTTGTCCAGCCTGCGCAAAAGACACTGGAGGAAATTCGGGCGCACTACCTTGGACCACTGACGCTGCGGCCGAGCAGAAGCGCAAATGGCTATTTGCCAGCGCAAAGCACCCTGGGCACGACCTGACTGAATGGAGTAGAGCCGGAACGCAAAAAAGCTGCCCTTCCTCGAAGCGCTGTCCTCGTCATCTTGCGCGGACCCGCTTCAAGGGAAGCAGCCTTAGTGGCGGACGATATTTTTTCCGTAGTAAATCTCGTCCATCTCCATTTGCAGCCGCTTGGTGATTTCCGCTTGCTCCGCAGGCGTCAGCTTGTCTTTTGTGTAGCCAAACAGGTAATTGTTGAGATCGAACTGCCTGCGCTTGCATTTGGTGTGGAAAATATTGTCCTGGTACACGTTCACGTCGATCATGTGAAACAATTCTTTGATTTCCTCGGGAATATAGTTTTGAATCGAGCTGATGTCGTGGTCGATAAACAGCTTGCAGCCGTGAATATCGCGGGTAAAGCCGCGCACCCGGTAATCAATGGTCATCAGGTCGGTATCGAACGAGCGGATCAAATAATTGAGCGCCTTCAACGGGGAGATCTCGCCACAGGTCGATACGTCAATGTCTGCGCGAAACGTGCTGATCTCCTCATCGGGATGGTATTCCGGGTACGTATGAACCGTAATGTGGCTTTTGTCGAGCTGTAGCACGACATTTTCCGGCAGCGGACCAGGCGATTCCTCATACGACTCCGTCGGTACCTCCACGACAGGGCCTTCCGAAACAAGAAACGTCACGCTGGACCCTTGCGGCACGTAGTCCTGCTGCGCCACATTCAATACGTGTGCCCCGATAATCTCGGAAACATTTTTCAGGATGCTGGTCAGTCGGGCAGCGTTGTACTGCTCATCTATGTATTCAATATACGCCTTTCGCTCCGCTTTCGTTTTGGTGTAGCAAATGTCGTACATGTTGAAGCTGAGCGTTTTCGTCAAGTTGTTGAAGCCGTGCAAGGTTATGTGCTGATCTTTCGTCGATTCCAAGTCGCTTGTCCTCCTCTGTGATGAGTGAGTCTTTCGCCATGGTTTTCCTTTTTTCATGGTGCCCATTCCGGGCAAAAAAATGAGACAGACAGAAAAATGATCCAGCATCATTAGCCATTACTTTTTGCTCATTCACACCTGATGCAAAAGTACCGAAAAGCGATGAATCCGTCTTTTTTTCTTACTATCTTTTGGAAAACGATGCTAGAATAGGATTGCATACTAATTTTTAATAGAAAGGAGAGTGAGGACATGGAGTGGTATGTGAAAGTTTTGAAAAACTATGTCAATTTCAGCGGTCGCGCCAGACGCAAAGAGTATTGGATGTTTACACTGTTCAGTGTCATCATTTCATTGATTCTCGTAATCATCGAATCCTTGATTGGTCTGCCGCAATCCTTGAGTACGCTCTACTCGCTGGCTGTCATGCTGCCGGGTCTGGGTGTATTTGTCCGTCGCATGCACGATACAGGAAGAAGCGGCTGGTGGATTCTGATCGGGCTGATTCCACTAATCGGTTCAATCATCCTGCTTGTGTTCTTGTGCCAGGATAGCGCCCCGGATAACGACTACGGTCCAAATCCGAAAACAGAAGGAAGCCTGTCAGCGTAACACGCGAAAGCCTCTCCCCATTTTTTTGCGGGAGAGGCTTTTTCATTTTACTGCTTGGCTACTTGAACCAGCCTTTTTCCTTGAACCGCATGATCGCCTCGATCCGGTTGCTCACGCCGAGCTTGTCGAGAATGACGGAGATGTAGTTGCGCACAGTGCCCGTCGTGATGAACAGCTGGCTGGCGATTTCCTTTGTGTTTTTGCCGTCCGCGATCAGCAGCAGCACTTCCTTTTCCCGCTCGGTCAACGGATTTTCCTGCCCGTATGCCTCATCCACCAGCTCCGGGGCGTAAATCCGCTTGCCCGCCATGATGCTGCGTATGGAGCTCGCCAGCTCCTCGCTGGGGCTGTCCTTGAGCAGATAGCCGTGTACTCCGGCCTTCAGCGCCCGCTCGAAGTAGCCGGGACGGGCAAAGGTGGTCAGGATCATCACCTTGCAGCCGCCGCCTTTCAGTTCCTCTGCGGCATCCAGCCCGCTTTTCACAGGCATCTCGATATCCATGATGCAAATGTCGGGCTTGTGCAAATGCACCAGCTTGACGGCATCCTCGCCGTTGCCCGCTCTCCCGACGACCTGCATGTCTTCTTCCAGATCGAGCAGCGAAGCCAGAGCGCCAAGCAGCATCCGCTGATCCTCTGCAATGACGATGCGAATCATGCTCCCGCCTCCTTTTCCGGTTGTTGGAAGGCATTCGGCACCCGAAACACAACCTGGGTGCCAGACTCCGACGACTGAATGTCCATGCTGCCGTTGACAAATTCCAGGCGCTCGCGCATCCCGCGCAGCCCGTTCCCCCGGCAGGCGGCTCCTTCTGCCATCCCGCGGCCGTTGTCGATGACGCGCACGATCAGATCAGTCCGGGCTGGCTCGATGACGATGGAGCATGCCGTGGCGTTGCTGTGCTTGACGACGTTGGTGACGGCCTCCTTGAGACACATGCTGAGCACGTTTTCCGCCATCAGGGAGGTGTGCTGCAAATCCGGATCGCCTTCCAGGGAAAAGTCGATTTCCGCCGCCTTGAAAATTTGCTTGATGCGGAACATTTCCTCCGTAAGCCGTGTCCCCCGCATCTCTGTCACCATTTCCCGCACCTCCTTCAAGGCGCTCCGGGCTGTCTGCCTGATTTCTTCCAGCTCGCTCTGCGCACGGGCAGGGTTTTTCTCGATCAGCTTTCGGGCCAGATCGCTTTTCAGCCCGATCAGGGACAGCTTCTGCCCCAGCGTATCGTGCAGGTCGCGGGCGATGCGCTGCCGTTCCTCCAGCTTGACCAGCTCGGAGATTCGCCTGTTCGCGTGGTTCAGCTCTCCTTGCAGCTTTTCCCGCTTGTTCCGGTTGTACGTCGTCACCGGCAGCAAAATGACGGCGATCAGGCTGACGAGCACAAACGGCAGCTGGCTGAAAAACTGCGCGTTTCCCGAAAGAAAGCCCATGTTGATCGTCACGACGGTACTCGTCAAATGAATCGTGTACAAGGTGATGAAGCCGATCTTGTTCTGGATATTGCCGATGAAAAACGCCAGAAACAGCGAGAAGTACACATAGCCGAACATGACCGTCATCGCAATCGAGATCACGATCTGCAAACTGGTCCAAAAGTAGATCAGCCAGCCCTTCGCAAGAAACGCCAGGACGTAGCAAACGAAAAACAGAATAATCATCGCGATTCCGCTCACAACTTCGTACGTGGAAGACGAGCGAAAGATGAAGTAGAACGGCAGGATGTAGAAAACAACCCACACATACGGACTCAGGCCCGTGTTTTTATGGAGAATGTGATACCACTTTTGCATGGATGCCCACCTTTTTTGTTGGCCACTACTTCTCAGTGTATCGGAATGCAGGGGATTCGGGCAGGCTTATTTTCCTTCCAGACCGGCTTTTTTCCTGTGCAGCACGTCGATAATCGCCTCAGCCGATGCCGGCATTTGCTTGACTGGCTGCTGGTTGCGTTCCGTGATTTCCTTGAAGCTGACAAAGCGCTTGCTCTCTTCATCCCACAGACGGAAGCGCAATGATTTCAGACTGGTGGACAGCGTAATCGTCGTCGCCATTTGCAGCGGCGGCGTCTCGTTGTGCGCTTTTTCCAGATGGTAGTTTGGCACCTTCGGACTCAGATGATGCACGTGGTGGAAGCCGATGTTTCCCGTAATCCACTGCAGCAGTCTCGGCAGCTTGTAGTAGGAGCTGCCCTCTACGGCGGCCTTCACGTAGCTCCACTCTTCCTCTTTTTCAAAATACGAATCCTCGAATTGATGCTGCACGTAAAACAGCCAAATGCCAAGCATCCCGGAGATCAGAAAGACGGGGCCTTGCACAAGCAAAAACGCTTGCCAGCCAATCGCCCAGATCAGAAGCGTATACAGGCCAGCCAACAGGACATTGGTCAAATACGTGTTCAACCGCTCTTTGTGGCGGGCTCCCTTGCGATTGAAACGGTACTGCAGCGCAAACACATAGATCGGACCGATTCCGAACATGACAAACGGATTGCGGTAGATGCGATAGGCGATTTTTTGCCAAAGCGGAGCTGTGACATATTCCTCAACGGTCAAAATCCAGATGTCGCCGACACCGCGCTTGTCGAGGTTGCTGCTCGTCGCGTGATGAATGGAATGGCTTTGCTTCCACTGTTCGTACGGAACGCATGTAAGCACACCCGTGATCGTACCGAGAATGTCATTGGCCCGGCGGCTTTTGAAAAAAGACTGATGACAGCAATCGTGAAAAATGATGAACGTGCGGATGACGAAGCCCGCTGTCAGGATCGCCAGCACAAGCGTCAGCCAGTACGATACGGACAGGCTGAGATAGGCGGCATACCAGAGCAAAAGCAGGGGAAGAATCGTGTTGACCATCTGGCGAATGCTCGACCTGGTGTCTGTTTTTTCAAAGGGGGCCACATTCTTTTTCAGCTGGGCGATGTTCGATTGATGTATCAATTGGTACCTCCTCGATTGAACCGCGCGGATGCCTTGGGCAACATCAGACGCAATTTTCTATCTTTATTGTAAAAAATGCGCGCTGCTCCCTGTAGTCATAAACGTCAAGTCGAGGGTATGACAAATGTCATGGTATCACGAAAAATACTCCAACAAATAAACCGTCTGCTCCTGCGGCTTCCACAGGGCAAATACCGTCCCGCCGCCGAACACGGACATGAAGCGAAAGCGTTCGGTCGCTGCGCACACCATGCTTTTGTCGATTCCGTAATCGTACTTGACGTTCCATTGCAGGTTCAGGAAAAACTCTTCGCTCAGCTCCTGCGCCGTCTCCTGGTCGATCAGCACAGGCGAGTCGTCATGGTCACAGCCTTCGGTCAGTTCGGAGACATGGCGGAATTCGCCAGTCCGCTCATAGTGGTATTTCGTAAACTCATAGCTGTAGAACGCTTCGGCATAGTAGTCCACGTCAAAATCGGCCACCTCCGCCAATTCGTCAATGAGCCGCTCCTTGTATGCCTCCACCGTTACTTTCTCTTTCCAGTATGCTTCCTTGTTTTTCGCAAAATCGGCCTGCAATAGAGCGTAGACCTCCTCTACGTTGCCCCCGCCAAACACGCCCAGATCGCCGATAAACTCGTACTTGCCCGCCAGGTAGCGAAATCCGAAAAAATTGTTCTCCGCATAGCGGTACTCTCGCTCACAGTACAACCCATCCGTCCCGAGCAAATGAAACGTGTACGCGCTGCCGTCCTGCCTACAGGCAAAGCTGAGCAGCGGCCTGAAATAGCAAGCGAGCCTCTCGTCTGTAAAAACGTCGCTTGCCTTCGGATACAGAATGACTCCGTTTTCCTGCCATTTTTTCACCATGTTTCTCTCCTCCTCTATCTCTACAGCCACGAGCCGAAGAAGGCTTGTACCGCCTGTCTGGATTAGCCGGGCATTAGCGGATCATTGCCTCCAGGACACTTGTTCGAAATTTCTCACATCGCATTCCCGTTTTTTCCCTTTCCAGGACTTACGAGAAATATTTTCCTGCTGTATGATAAAAAAAGAAACAACAAAATTGAATTTGATCGAAAAGGAGTTTTTCTCTTTGAAAAAATGGGCCTGTTTTCTCGCAGGCTTCCTTGGAGCGGCCGTCCTTTTGGCAGGAACACCCGGCCTTGCCAAAAGTCTCACGCAAAAAGTAACAGCTCGTTTTGCCAATATCCAGCTTGTCGTGAACGATCAGGTCGTGAAAACAAGCGCCAGAGCCATTCATCTATAACGGCAGCGTCTACGCTCCTGTGGCGATTGTCGCCAATGCGCTCGGGATCAAGCAGGAGTGGGACAACCAGACTCCAGCGGTTCGCTTCTCCACCTCCACCGCCTCTCTGCTTCCTGCAGACAGCACAAGACCTCATCCCTTGCCCGGATGAGGTCTTGTGTGTTGCGTTGCAATCTGTATCTACGATTGTCGTACTTTTGCCGCGCGGAACATCAGCAGGAACAAATACGGCGCCCCCAACAGCGCGACCACGATGCCTGACGGGATGTCTTTTGGAATCATCACGACTCTCCCGATTAAGTCGGAGGCGGCCAAGAGAACCGCGCCCAACAGGGCAGAGACGACGACCGCCCTGCGGTGATGCGCCCCGACCAGCAAGCGTGCCGCATGCGGCGCGAGCAAGCCGATAAACCCTACAGCCCCGACGCTGGCAACAGCCGCCGAAGCAAGCAAAACAGCAATGACCGCTACAGCAAGGCGCGTCCGGCGAACCTGCAAGCCCAAGCCAATCGAGCTTTCATCGTTAAAAGCGAGCAGATCCACACGCCGCCCCAGCCACCACGCCAGCGGAGCCAGTACAATGACCGCAGGCAGCAGTCGGCTTATTTCCGTCCAGCCGCGTCCGTAGGTGCTGCCTGCCATCCAGGCGAGCGCTGGTGCGGCCAAAAGCTGTGCTTTTACGATCAATATATTGATGAAAGCGGCACCCGCTGCGGCCACCGCGATCCCGACCAGCGTGAGAATGATCGGGTTCAAGCCTCTTCGCCACGACACTGCATACACAATCGTTGCGGAGACAATCCCTCCGAGCATGGCTCCGAGCGGCATCCACGCGGAAAACTGCGGGAACACGAGCAGCAAGAGGATGGCTCCCACGCCCGCGCCGCTGGTCACTCCGACGATTTGCGGATCAGCGAGCGGGTTGCGCACGGCACTTTGCATGAGGCTGCCGCTGATCGCCAAGGCCATTCCCGCCAGCATCGCGGTCAACAGCCGCGGCATCCGCAGCTCGAACAGAAGCTGGCTGTACATCTCGTTTCCTTGCCCCAGGAAAACGGCGATGATTTCCGCCCAAGGCAAGTACAAGTTCCCGATTGCCAGGCCGTACATCCAGACGAGGACGAGCAGCACGCACAAGATAATGACGACGATCGGATACGGAACTTTGCGCTGCCAGCCGCCTACGCTCATCGTGGTCTGCGCCCCGGAACCCACACCTCCGCTCAGCTTGCGGGATACCCGCATCGCCAGCCAGATCAGCCACGGCCCGCCAATCGCCGCCGTAATCGCACCTGCAGGCAGCTCGCCATAAGCATTGATAAACGTGCGTGAGATCGTGTCAGAGGCAACGAGCAGCGCCGCCCCCCAGATCGCACTGATCGGCAACAGCCAAATGTGTCTTGTCAGCCTGCTGAGCCGCACCAGATGCGGTGCCACCAGCCCGATAAAGCCGATCGGCCCGACTACGCTGACGCTGACAGACGTAATCAAAATCGCAATGAGCATGGCGACAAGCCGCGTTTTGCCGACCTTTTGCCCAAGCGACTGCGCTGTTTCCTCGTTAAAGCTGAGCACATCAAGCTGTCTGGCCATCAGGCAGCTTGTGAATACCCCGAGCAAGATCAGCGGCCAACTGAACTGCACGCCTGTCCAGTCGTTTTGCTTCAACGAACCGGAACCCCAGATGAAGATCCCTTGTGTCGTTTCTTCATGAAACAAAATAATGGCACTGGTCAGCGAAGAAAACACGAGGGTCACGATCATCCCGGACAAAGCTACGCGCACGGGCGTTCCTTTTCGCCCGCCTGCCATGTAGTAAACGGCAGCAGCAGCCAGAATCCCTCCCGCCATGGCAAATGGCAGCGGGTACTGGTGCAGGATCGCTGGCCAAAAAACCATTCCAAAGACGACAAACAAGTAGGCTCCGGCATTGACGCCAAGCGTCGTTTCCGAAGCAAGCGGATTTCGCGTCACCGTCTGCATGATCGCGCCTGCAACCGCCAAAGCCGCGCCGGATAACAGCCCCATCACCGTCCGCGGCAGACGGACGCCGTGAATCATCTGATGGTCGGCAATCTCTTGTGGCGAGAGGATCGCTTCGATCACAGTACGGACCGAGATGTCAGCCAGTCCTTGTGTCAGGCTGACAAACGTGAGCAGCACCAAGAGCACGATGCCGCCAAGCAGCATCCATAACGGCCGCAAGCCTCCTCCTAAAGAAGAAGGGGCTTGATGGATGCCGCTTGGGGCATGGCTTTCACGCTTGGCCAGACTCATTTCGCCAGCAGATCAGCAGCTTTTTTCGCCATGAGCTGTGCGGACAAAGGACCGCCGTATGGCCACATGTCGCCGCCCAATGCGTAAATGCGATTTTCCTTGACAAATTTGAGGCCGTTCCAAACCGGGTTGTTTTTCAACTGGTTCTCGATGACGTTGTCATCCTCCTGAATGATATGCAGGAAGTTGGCATCCTGGAGCGCAGGAAGTGCTTCCACGTCTGTCGTCGTCATTCCGTTTGGCTCAAACTTTTTAGGTTTGTAAGCGTTGGTCAGTCCGACGCGGTTCAAAATCTGGATCGCGGTAGAGTTGTCTGTGGACAGACGGAATTCCACGGCGTTCTGGTTGCTGTAACCCATGGCGAGGACGATTGGCGTTTTGTCCATGCCAGCTTTGACGATTCGCTCTTTTGCTTCTGCATAGGTTTTGTCGAGCTCTTTCAGCACCTTTTCTGCTTCCGCATTTTTGCCCAAAATATCGGCAATTTCTTTAAAAGTGTCAATCATTCGGGTATATTGATCGCCCTGGCCCTCTTGCGGATAGGCATCAAACGCGATGGTCGGCGCGATTTTGCTCAGTTCGTCGTAGTTTGCTTCCACGTTGCGCTTCATGCCAATAATGAGGTCAGGCTTGAGCAGCATGATCGATTCCAGGTTTGGCGCGACGCGGCTGCCCACGTCCACTACATCCGGAGCAATTTCTACAGGAAGCTTGACCCACTTTTTCATATTGGGAATATCGGCAATACCTACAGGCTGCATGCCGAGAGCCAGCACATGCTCAGCACTGCTCCATTCCAGAGCGACAACGCGCTCGGGAACGCCTTTGATAATCGTTTCTCCCATCAAGTGCTTGACCGTGCGCACTTTTTCTTCCGCTGCCTTGTCCGCCTCTGGCTGCGCAGATGCCGCCGGCTGTGCCTGCCCGGAACCGGATTGGGCGTTTTGAGTAGCTGTCCCTCCGTTCCCGCACGCTGCCAACAGAAGCATGGCAGACAAAAAGACGAGCAGGATTGGTAACTTCATGATACGCATGTTATGACTCCCCCTTTTTTTCGTTGCAACACGCGAAAGATGCGTAGTGTTGGTCATGCTTTCCATCAATGATGATAATGATTATCATTTTCTTTGTCAACATGCGAATTTGCGAATGCTTTCCGTTTCCTTGTCCAACAAAAAATCCCCCTCATGCGAGGAGGACTTTTTCGCTATAATTACGCTTCTTTCGGCAACACAATTCCCCGATATAGCCGAACCGTGATGAGGTAGTAGATCGCGTACACGGCAACAAAAATGGCAATCGGAAGCCAGATGTTCACATACGGGTTGAGCAGGATAACCGAAAACATTTTCATCCCTACCAGTACATGCAAGAGGCCCAGCAGCGCAGGGAAAACGAATACGACAAACAGCTCCTTGTAGATCGAGCCAACCAACAACTCCTTGCGCACGCCGATTTTTCGCAGCATGCTGTAGCGGCTCTTGTCGCGGGTAGCGCCGGACAAGATTTTGAACATCAGACAGCTTGCCATCATCGCCAGGAACGCGATTCCCAGGAAAAAGCCCATGAACAGCGTGCCGCTGGTAAAAGCGTAAACCTGCTGATAGGTGCTGTATTTCGAGTTCAGGTAGACTTCCTGGTCGTCCTGTTGCCCGGACTTGAGCAGTTGCATTTGGCGCTCATCCATCGCTTTCAAGTCGTCCTTGTACTTGAGAAAATCATCCACCTGTGCTACGAGAACCTTGTGCTCACTGCCCTTGATTTTTGCAAACGTTTCCCGATCGACGATTTGCACGGCGCGGTCCGCGAGCATCTCGTAGCTGCTGATGAACTCGCGGGAAATCGCTTGGCCCCACTCTTCCGGCACACTGGCGAGCTTCGCCTCTTCGTCCGGATCGTTATCCATGATATACGCCTTTTCCGGCAACGGCTGCGTTACGCGCTTCGGCTCGTTATCCGGCGAATACGGCTCCATCGTGTTTGTGGAGATAAGCGGAGGATGTGCCAGCAAGTCATCCTTGGTGAAGTAGTAGGCTTGTTCGTCCTTCTTGTAGCGATACGTATTTTGCTCCAGCACTTGCATATGGGCAAGCGCCTGGTAATCCTCAGCGACCGGATCGTGCAGCGTTATGTCGTAAATGCGCCCGATGCTCGCCACCAGCTCAACATTTTGCTGGAAGGCCAGCCCGCCCGCCATCGCGCCGACGCCCAAGGCGATCAGCATCGCGACAGTTCCCAATATTTTCGTCAGATTGTTGATGCGAAAACGAAGCTGGGCCAAAGTGAAGGCATTCAGTTGACGGTCGTTCAGCTTCTTGTTGTTTTTCAACATCTGCACGAATACAGGCAGCAGCGAGATGAAAACGAGATAGGTCCCAATCGTCGTCACTATGGCTCCGACGATGAAGCCTAAAGCAACATATAGTTCGAGATGCGTCAACAAGTAGTAGCCGAATGCGATCAGCAAAATCCCAAGGATGGCGACCACCATCGTGCCGATGCCTTTTGCCTTGATGTTGTCATTTTGCTGCTCGGCAGAAATAAGGTCCAGCTCTGTCGCTCGCGCCAGACGAATGGCGTTGATCGTCGCCGTCATCAGGAACAACACGAGGAAAAAGCCCCACGTCATCCATAAAGCCGGCAAGTAAAACGGATCGTACCCGTCAGCGGAAATGTCCAGTACGCCCATCAGCAATTGCCCGATTCCGCTGGACAGCACAATCCCGACAAGGCTGCCGATCACAAGGGAGACAACCCCCATCAGCAACGTTTCCCCGAACAGCATCTGGCTGATCCTGGCTTTTTTCGCCCCGAGCACCATGTACATCCCCAACTCTTTGCGTCGGAGCGAGAGCAAAAACGAGTTTGCGTAAAAGATGTAGAAGATCGTAATGAACGCCAAAAGAAACGCCCCTACATTGAAGACGATCCCGATCGAGCGAATCATCGAGTTTGCTTTCACATAATCGTCATTCATGCCCAACGTCTGGAACATGTAAAAAATCGAAATGGAAATGACCAGGCCAACCAGAAGCACCAGGTAGTCCTTCATCATTTTCCGCATACTCGATAACGACAACTTCAACAGCATGAAAACTTCCTCCTAGCCATCATGAGATGCACCCAGCTCAGCCAGTACATCCAAAATTTGTTTGAAAAATTGCGGGCGGTCGGTTGTGCGGTGAATTTCGGTGTACAAGCTGCCGTCCTGGATGAACAGGATGCGCTTGCAGTAGCTCGCGCTAAAAGCATCATGCGTGACCATCATGATTGACACCTGGTGGTTTTCGTTCAGGTCGGCCATCGTCTCCAGCAAGCTTTTCGCGTTTTTCGAGTCGAGTGCCCCCGTAGGCTCGTCCGCAAGCAAAATCGCCGGTTCATGCACCAGGGCGCGCGCTGCGGCAGCACGTTGCTTTTGTCCCCCGGAGATTTGCACCGGATACTTTTGCAAGATTTCGCTGATGCCAAGCGTCTGCGCGACCTTGTTTACCTTGTCGCTGATCTCTTTGGAAGGCACGCCTTGCAGCGACAGCGGCAGTGCAATGTTTTCGTACACTGTCAAATTTTCCAGCAGATTGAAATCCTGAAAAATGAAGCCGAGCTTTTGCGAACGGAAATCGGCCAGTTGGTTTTGTTTCATTTGGGTAATGTCTGTTCCGGCGATCTGGATGAAGCCCGCCGATGGCCGATCCAGTGTGGAGATGACGTTCAGCAGTGTCGTTTTCCCTGATCCAGACGGGCCCATGATTCCGACGAACTCTCCTTTTTCAATCGTCAGCGATACGCCCTTCAAGGCGTGGGACTGGCTCTCTCCCTTTTTCCCGTATATCTTTTGAACGTCCTTGACTTCCAAAACGGCTGTACTCACTCGTTGTTCCTCCATTCGTTTGTTTGTGGCATTCGGCTGCCTTCCGAGCTTCTCTTCGCTATTTACTGTAACCCGTTTCCAGATGGGGTGCTATTGATCTACCTTACAGTTTGCTTTCGTTTTTGTAAGGTGTGGGCTTTGCCAGGAGCTTTGGAACGCAAAAAACCATCCTTCTTCTCCGACTTCAGCGTGTGCTCTGCGGCTTTGCCACTTTTTCCCTCCCCTTTTTTCATTTGGTAAAAGGTAGATTTGACATCCCCGCACATAACATTTACACTAATTAATATTTCAAGTGATTAACTATTAATCAAATATATTATTTTACACGTAAAACAGGAGCGATAACATGCCGAGCCAATCCGGTCTTACTGAATTCGAACAGCTCTACATCCAGGTGCAGCGAAGTGTCTCCGCCAAATGGCACAAACGGCTGGACCCGCTCGTCTCCGCCTCGCAAGCCATGCTGCTGCGAATGCTGGACAAACACGGGCCGTTAAAGGCTTCGGCACTCGCCGAGCTTTTGCAGATCACGCCCGGAGCGGTGACCAGTCTTTCCGATAAATTGATCGCCTGCGGTTATGCCAGCCGCAGCCGGGTCAGCCACGATCGCCGGGTCGTCTGCCTGAACATTACCGAGAAGGGAAAAGCGATTTTGCAGCAATACAAGATCGAACTCAAAAGAACCATCGGGGACTTGTTCGCCGGGCTGTCAGAGGAAGACCTTGCGCACTTGAATCGGATCTACCGACACGTTTTACACAACATCGAACAACAACGAGAGGAGAATGACGCGTGAACGGGTTAACCGAAAAAAAGAAAATCACCATTATGATCGCGATTATCACGGCCATGTTCTTTTCCGCGATCAACCAAACGATCATTGGCGTTGCCATGCCGCGCATTATCGCCAAGCTGGGAGGCATGGATTATTACTCCTGGGCCATTACCATTTACTTGCTGACTTCCACCGTTGCTTCCGTCCTGGTCGGAAAGCTGTCGGACATATACGGACGCAAGCCGTTTATTTTGGCCGGGATCGGACTGTTCAGCATCGGGGCTTTGCTATCCGGCTTTTCCGGCACGATTTTTCAGCTGATCGCCTATCGCGCCATTCAAGGGGCCGGTGCCGGGATTATCATGTCCACCGCCTTTACCGCCATGGGCGACCTGTATGAACCCCGCGAGCGAGCCAAATGGACCGGGGTCATGAGCGCCGTATTCGGCGTTTCCAGCGTCGCGGGTCCGCTCTTGGGTGGATATATCGTGGATCACCTGGACTGGCATTGGGTATTCTGGATTTTCTTGCCAATTGGACTGATCGCATTCACCTTGATCTGGCTTCATTTTCCGCAGGTGGAAAAACGTCAGGGCGAATCCGTCGACTACTTCGGCTCCCTGTTTTTGACGACGACCATCGTTCCGATGCTGCTCGCTTTTTCCTGGGCAGGAGAAGGGCAAAACCAATACGCCTGGGGCTCCTGGCAAATTCTTGGCCTTCTGGCTGTCACGGTCGTGTCCTTGCTCGTGTTCCTCTGGGTGGAAACGCGGGTAAAAACACCTGTACTGCCGCTCAAGCTGTTTAAAAACAGCATTTTCACTGTCTCCAATCTGGTCAGCTTTTTCCTGAACGCCGGGATGATGGGAGCGATCATCTACGTTCCGTTTTTCGTCCAGGGGGTAAAAGGAATCTCGCCTACCATGGCCGGCTACGTCGCCATGCCGATGTCGATTGCCATGCTTGTGACGTCTGCGCTCGCCGGACAATGGATGACCAAGACAGGCAAATACAAAAAGATGGCGATCAGCGGATTGCTCGTCATGACAGTCGGCATGGTGCTGATGTACTTCATGGTGCCGACCACGCCGATTTACTTGCTCGTCCTGTACATGATCGTGCTCGGCCTTGGCATGGGCATCGCGATGCCCGTCTTCTCTCTGACCGTGCAAAACGCAGTCGCTCCGCAGGAACTGGGGGTCGCCACCGCTACCTCCCAATTGTTCCGCAACCTGGGCGGTACGATTGGAATTGCCGTCATGGGCAGCGTCATGAGCACCAGCATGTCCACGAAAATGAACCAACTCTCGGCTGACATGAGCCAGAGCGCGGCCTCGGTGGCTGCTGATCCGGCGTTGGCTGAAAAGCTGTCGCTGTTCACCAATCCACAAAACTTGCTCGATCAGCCCAAAATCGAAGCAGCGCTGCACAGCTTGCCGCCGGAGTCGCAGACCGTGTTTGCCCACATGCTCGACACGATCCGCGAAGCGATGAGCTACGGCATCACCACCACCTTTTTGACCGGAGCGATTGTGGCTGGCTTTGCCGTTGTACTCGCGCTGTTTTTGAAAGAAATTCCGCTGCGTGGTCAAAATAAGCCGGGGCAAAAAAAATCGTCCCAAAAGCAGACAACAGATGCCACTGAATGGGACGGTGCGCAGGCTGCGGGAAAAGCTTGAGAGTAAGATTATGAAAAAAAGGGGAGCACATCGACGTGCCCCCTTTTTTTGCTGCTCGACATTTCGGTCACTCTGCTCGTTTTACAGCCGCACTCTCCCTGTCCGAATCGCGTGGACATAGTTCCTGCGGCCGACATCCTCTGCGTGGCAGCAGAACCTTGCCATGCTTGCGGACAAAGGAAGCTAGATTCTGTTGCATGGTAGAACTATTACTTTGAAACAGAACATAAGCCCTGTCCCTTTTTAATTCCATTTATGATAAATTTATCATGGATTTTGTTGCAAAGAGAATTTTATAAATGGGGTGACGAAGATGAACCTGTTAAAAAGCTTTCTGTTAATATTGTTGATCTTGGTGGGAATTGGTGGATGTGGGGGGGCCACTGACAATCGGGAAGAAAATAGCGGTGCAACTGAAAATCCAATTAGCAACCAGGGAAATGTAATGAGCTTATAAAGACGATAAGGAATATCCATTTGGATTTGTGATAAAAACAGATTCTTACTAATGTTTTTGAAGTGAAATTTGTTCCTCAGTTCGGTTGTCTTTTTCTTTGAAGAATCTGTGGTACTACTCTGTTTGATCCAACGGTCAAACGCAGATGCACGCAGAGCGTATTCTCTCAAATATATGCACGCGGTTTTCCATTCTCATAAAGTTGAACCATCTGCTGCTAAAACTTGTCTGTAAATGACCGACGCTCACGTTTCTCCATAGCATTCTCTTCCCTATCGATTTGATCTCAGTATAGCCGATCCACTCTAAATCTCAAAAGGCGGATGCCCCCATTTTTTACAGCTCCAATGATTAATAGAAGGCCAAATACCAGTTTATATCCGAACCGTACAAATAGGCTGTAACAGCCCCCAGCGCCATAAACGGCCCAAACGGAATCATCGACTTGCGCGTCGCTCTCTTGCTCACCAGCAGAGCAAGCCCATACAAGGCGCCAAATGCCGAAGAAAGAAACACCGTCAAAATGAGCAACGGCGGCGACAGAAACATCCCGATCACCGCAAACAGCTTGACATCGCCGCCCCCCACCCCGCCACGCGTGATGAGCGCAAGCAGGAAAAACAACAAAAAGCCTGCCGCCATCCCGATCAAATGCGCTGCATAGCTGGCGTCGCCATAGGGCCAAAAAAAGCGCCCGACGAGAAAAAGCAAAAAGAACGGCAGCAGCACTCTATTCGGAATCAGCCGATACGCCAAATCCGCCACCGTAATGATCGCCAGCAAGGAGACAAACAAGACCCCGAGCAACGTCTCCCAGGTCAGATCGTACCGCAAATAGACAAGGACAAAACCAAGCCCCGTCAAGCCTTCCATCACGGGATAGAGCGGAGAAATGGCTGTCTCACAGCCCTTGCATCTTCCTTTTGCGAGCAGATAGGAAACAACCGGAATGAGTTCTATGGGCAATAACCGCCGCTTGCAGGTCGAGCAATGCGACGGTGGGTGAAGGATAGACTCTTTTTTTGGCACTCGCAGCCCGACTGTGTTGTAAAAGGAGCCAAAGAGAAGGCCAAGGAGGAAGAAAACGATGGAGAGTGGCAGTTGAAGCATTTCTTCACCTCTGCTGGGAGTATCACTGCGAATTTTTTCCTAATATTAGCAATTCCAACATACCACAACCGCCTTTATATCGTCTATTAAAGAGAATTGGCGAATAACCGAACAGCTGAGCTTATGCCCTTTGGCGCCCTTCTCTGTTCACCAAGTTCACAAGCTGTGATTCGTCGCAGACATACCTTTTCTTGCTCCATTGGTTTATAGTTAAAAAGGATAACATCGTACACCCTCATGGAAAAGGATGCGAACCATGCAAAAAATCATTGTTGTAGGTGCCGGAATTTTAGGTGCTTCGACGGCGTATCAGCTTTCAAAAAGAGGCGCAGAAGTCATCATTGTGGATCGAAAACATAAAGGCCAGGCCACCGATGCTGCCGCAGGGATTATTTGCCCGTGGCTGTCGCAAAGGCGCAATAAGGCGTGGTACAAGCTGGCGAAGGAGGGCGCGCGTTTTTACCCCTCGCTGATCGCCGAACTTGAGCAAAGCGGCGAGACGAACACCGGATATGCCCGTGTCGGCGCACTCAGTATTCACAAAGACAGCGAAAAGCTGCTCGCACTGGAAAAGCGGGCTCTCACGCGCAGGGAAGACGCGCCGGAGCTGGGCGACGTCACCGTGCTTTCTCCTGACGAAACAAACGAGCTTTTTCCTCCGCTCGACGCGGAGTACGCCGCTGTGCATGTAACAGGAGCGGCGCGCGTGGATGGCCGTGCCTTGCGGGATGCTTTGCTCCGAACTGCGCAAAAAAACGGAGCCGTTCTATTATACGAGGAAGCAACCCTGCTGCATAACGGAACACGGATCACCGGCGTACGTGCAGGCGCTGAAACGATCACCGCCGATGCTGTCATCGTCTGTGCCGGAGCGTGGGCGAGCGAAATTCTCCAGCCGCTTGGCGTCCAGTTCAAAGTCACCTTCCAAAAAGGGCAAATCGTCCATCTGGAATATTCAGACTTACACACAGGCAACTGGCCAGTCGTGATCCCCCCCAACGATCAGTATTTGCTCGCCTTCGATGAGCAAAAAATGGTCATCGGAGCCACGCACGAAAACGATGTCGCGGGCTTCGATACACGGGTAACATCAGGCGGCTTGCATGAAGTGTTCACAAAAGCGCTGGACATCGCCCCCCGCCTTGCCGACAGCACATTCGTGGAAGCGCGAGTAGGCTTTCGCCCGTTCACGCCGGGATTTCTTCCTGTCTTCGGCCCGCTCCCCGGATGGGAAGGGATTTTCGTTGCCAACGGCCTTGGCGCGTCCGGCCTGACGATGGGGCCTTTTATCGGCGATCAAATGGCCAAGCTTGCCCTTGGCCTGGAGTTGGATATTCAGTTGGAGCATTACGCTGTCTCAGGCGCGATTGCTGCTGAATGAGAATGATTTTGCAAAAGTGAGGTCTTGTCCCTTTGCGGGGCGAGCCTTGTTTTTGTTTTCAGGTTGGTTGTCGGTTACTTTCGCTGACATTGTCGTGTATCGAGCGAAGGAAAGCCGTTGTAGTCTGGCGTAACAAACGGATTTTGTATGGCAGAAAGGCAAAGTACGTCTAGGGTTGGACTCCTAGGATCGGACTCAGTTTAAGGTTGATCGCATCGGTGCGACAGCTGGTATTCAAACTGGCGCTTGAAATCCGGTGAATGCGCGACATGCGAGAAGAGCCGGGAACCCCTTACCGATGCAGGTTCCCGGCTAGTTTCGCACCCCCGCTGTCTGCTGGTACAGTGGTGGCGATTATCCACATTCTTTTGGCAACGGCAAACAGTAAACAAACTGCTCGCCGAGCGGCCCCATTTTTCTTCGCCCGGTATCTTCAAAACCCACTGCCTCATACAGCCGCTGGGCAGGGATATTTTTATGGTTCACAGCCAAAACAATTTCCGTACAGGCAGGAAACTCGTTCCGGATAAACTCCGGCAAGAGAAGCAGTCCTTGCTTCGCATAGCCTTTGCCTTGCTGTGCATGGTTAATGGAAAAGGAAGTGAGCAGCATCGCGTCGGGGTTCGCGGAATACTCCTTTACTCGCTCTGTCGAATGCAGCAAAAAGAAGCCCACAGGTTCCTTTTCGCTTACAATCACAATCGGGTATTGGCCTTCTGTTACCGCCAAAGTATTGACTGGCAATGACGTAAACTGTTCCTGCTCCTTCGGGAGTTCGAACAAACTCAGCCCTGGCAGATGTTCGATGGAATATTGCGTCAATTCAACGTGAACGGGTTTGTTCATTGGAGTGTAGCACCTACTTTTTTCTTTTTACAATAGCACAGGAACGTATGTTTGTCAGCGGGTAAAGCGTGATTGTAAATGGAGGATAAGTTGTATGAGGGAATGGTCTTAGAGTCCGTCCGGGATAGTTACCGGTGCTACCATCATTGACGCAGTGCGCATCATGGCATTTCGCCGAATGGTTTTGTGCTCAAGATCGTCTCCCTGAAGGTCAGCGCGTGGCTCTTTGTTTTTTCTTCCATAAATCCACAAGGATGATGAAAGCCAGAATCAAAAGGGAGTGCTCGAAAGGCTTCAGGACGCTGGGATCGTCGTAAATAAAGCAAGCCACTATAAAGTTCAGGGCAAACGTGATGAAGTATCCAAACATTTGCTCACCTCTTATTAGAATTGGATTCGAATTGGGTGGATTTACTAATGTTGGACTGCGCAGTTTATTCATAATGTAGCCGGAGAAACAAGCTTGTACACCACGATCTGGCGACTTGTTTCAGTTTCCCGTTCCTTGGGTTATTATAGTTCAGATAGATGATCGGGGCCACCCCTGCCGCAGTGAGGGGAGCGGTGCGGTCTTTTTGGGGGAATGCGAACCTATGGTAGAAACGCTCTGCTTTTGCAGGGGGAGCATTATTGCGAAGTCGTAGATACTGGGCACGGTGATGTACGCCCTCGACAGCACTGTATGGTCGGCTCGCTAATCGCCTTTTTGTGTCGTACAATCCCGCGTTTTCCGCTCCTGACGATATTTCAATCCACACATCCGCGTAGGATGCGACCTTATGCCTAAGTCTGACTTCGCCTCCGAATGAAATTTCAATCCACGCATCCGCGTAGGATGCGACACAAGTGCGGTGCCTGCTCATGCAGCCAGGTCATATTTCAATCCACGCATCCGCGTAGGATGCGACTAGGTATGCACCATGACAAAGTTCGGCTGGTACGTATTTCAATCCACGCATCCGCGTAGGATGCGACCCGCGAAGAGTCGCTTTAACCCGGTAAACACCAATCATTTCAATCCACGCATCCGCGTAGGATGCGACCTGAGTTTTGGGGATGATTTTCTGCCCGAGCTGGATCATTTCAATCCACGCATCCGCGTAGGATGCGACGCAAATACAGACTGTACAAGTACCTCACCTTTGATATTTCAATCCACGCATCCGCGTAGGATGCGACCATATGATTTGATGCAATTCACTGGCCTACATGACAATATTTCAATCCACGCATCCGCGTAGGATGCGACGCCTGCAAAAATCCAAAGATTGCATCAACGTTGTGGATTTCAATCCACGCATCCGCGTAGGATGCGACTAACATTTCCGGCTGCATCCATAACGTAGACGTAATTTCAATCCACGCATCCGCGTAGGATGCGACTCCGAGTATTGGGCGGCGGCTGGCGCGATAGACGAATTTCAATCCACGCATCCGCGTAGGATGCGACTTGCCCGTGTCCGGGTCGTACGCAACGTGACACTTATTTCAATCCACGCATCCGCGTAGGATGCGACCGTTAATCAATGGCGCTTTCCTAATGCAATCAAAACATTTCAATCCACGCATCCGCGTAGGATGCGACCGTCGTATGCAATAGACGTCATATGACGAAACGTGACATTTCAATCCACGCATCCGCGTAGGATGCGACTTCGCTACTCGCTCGATCTACAATTTTTCAGCGAAATTTCAATCCACGCATCCGCGTAGGATGCGACTGAGATCACTGGGTGTCCCCAACTATTTGAAAAACCATTTCAATCCACGCATCCGCGTAGGATGCGACGATTTCGACAACTTCGGCAAAGACGTTCGACATGGATTTCAATCCACGCATCCGCGTAGGATGCGACCTGGTCACCAATGCCGAAGAGTTTAACGAGTTACTATTTCAATCCACGCATCCGCGTAGGATGCGACGGTTGTTTGTCCTCCTTTTCTTTTCCTTCTTCGCTATTTCAATCCACGCATCCGCGTAGGATGCGACGGGCGATCACCGCACAAGAAGCCAAAGCGGTTGCGATTTCAATCCACGCATCCGCGTAGGATGCGACAAACGAGGATGGTTTTGTGTTTACTTCTCACAAGGGATTTCAATCCACGCATCCGCGTAGGATGCGACAAAAGACCACGAAGAAGTACGACATTCCTGTCTTATTTCAATCCACGCATCCGCGTAGGATGCGACCCTACCCGATTGCGGGCGCGGGCGAAGCCGTGATATTTCAATCCACGCATCCGCGTAGGATGCGACAGCGAATTTTCACTTCAAATATACTTTATTTCTATATTTGTAATAAAAATACGCCTTAATTCATTTCATACGTTAAAACAACTGAGAAAAACAGGAAAAACCCGGAATTTCATCGCGTTTTTCAGGTGCGAATCCCCCTGGAAATTCGTGTGCGCTACACATTCGCACTAGAAAATCAATGGCCCCTCTAAATCAATCGAATCTTTCACCCCCAAATGCTCTACCTTATTCTTATAATGATTGCCTAGTTGATAAATACGGAGGCTATCCTGATCTTGATTGATGATCGAGAGCAACTCTAGTTTCAATGAAGTAAGCTGCGTGGAATCCACAATGCATTCAAACACGGAATTTTGGACACGTTGACCGTAGTTTTGACATATTTTCGCGACACGGCGAAGTCTTTTTTGCCCTGCACTGCTGGCTGTACTCACATCATACGTAATCAATACCAGCAAACCATTCACCTACTTCCACAAGAAGGGAGGATACTCATCCAAATCATTACGTAAAAAACGGGCTAACAATAAAGCTTGTGCGTGCGGAACCAGGCCCCAGGAAATTTTCTCCCCAAGGTAAGGATGAGTAATTTTCTCCTGTTTTTTATTTTGCCATGCCGTTAGGAACTTCTTTCTCGCTTCATCCCCCATAATTACGGCACCATTTTCTTTTACTAAAAAATCCTCATTGCTCACAATCTTTTTGTTAATTAACGACAGCACAAACCTATCTGCAAAGACTCCTCGCAGTTCCTCCATCACATCCAGGGCCAGAGAGGCCCTCCCTGGCCGATCTCGATGCAAAAAACCAACATATGCGTCTAATCCAACACCCTCCAGTGCCGCCGCCATATCAATTGCCAATAGAGAATAGGCGAATGACAGCATTGCATTCACGTTATCCAGCGGAGGTCTCCGTGAGCGACCACGAAAGTAAAAACTCTCTTTTTGCTGTAAAATCATGGAGTCAAATATTCTATTGTAGCAAATAGCCGCCTGACCTTCCAGACCCCTTAGCCTCTCCAGATTTTCGCATTTCCTCACATCCAAAAGTAAAGAGGATAACTGCTTGGACGCATCCTTAAATCGGTCTACATCGATCCGCAAAGGATAGTCTCTTGTCATTCTCTCAATCATCCATTTATGGTTGTAAATCTTGCCTAATATAAAATTACGAGCAATTTTTGCGGAAAGAACTTCATCCTCTGACACCAAATACTGTTTTTTTCTCAGGACGACATTTCCCTTGCTTTCCCCAATCACTCTGGCAAGAAACCGGCCATTTCTCGTGAAAAATGTCAATGAAATATTTCGCTCAGCGCAATATCCCATCAAAGCCGGACTGGCACCGGTGTAGCCAAATGAAATGATCGATTCCAAGTTGTGTAATGGCAGCCTTCCCAGCTTCTCCTGATCCTTTAGGAGAACAATATTATCACCATCTAGCGATAAATACACATCTGGCTGTGTAATAAACAACGTATTTAGCAGTTTCTTCATTCATTGATTTTCCCTTCAATGTAACTTTTTACGGTTCGTTTGTTCATCAGCTCCGGCAAACAAATATTTTGAAGGGAACAACTTCGACAGAAGGACCCCGTCTTCACTCTCGGAGTATGTCTGCGAGTATAGTAGTCTTGCATTTCAGCAACAATCAACTTCACCTTTGCTTTTAAATCTGCCGTTAGTGGGACCTCGACTCGATGCTTGATTTCATCGTAGTAAATATAGCCGAGGTCTATGTCGCACAACAGCATTTCCTCAAGACAAATCGCTTGGGCAGCTAATTGTACGACATCCTCTTCTCCACTTTTCGGCTTTCCGCGTTTATATTCAATCGGATATGCGGCGTATTTGCCTTCAGCCCCATTGATTTCAACGCCGTTATCGCTTTTTACAAACTCCACGACATCACAGACACCTGTAATTTTGAGGCTTTTCGATTTTACAGGCATTGCTCGAACGATTAGTTTGTCCCCTCTCTTTTCTCTGGCAAACGGTTGATCTGCCTTCCGATGAAGATGTACGCCCTCGATCGTTCTGACATTCTCCTCCCACTGCTGTTCAATGTGAATTAATGCCCACTGCCGTTTGCAAAATTGAAAATGCTGAATGCCGGACAAAAGTAAATAATGATCGTCTTCATTAAATTCCATCCAAAATCTCTACTTTCAATCCATCCAATGGTTGTACAGAGAACATGTAGTCTTCAAATTTTTTAGGCTCTTCTACAAGCCTTTCGATCAGTAACGAGCGATGTACCTTTGCAGAGGAATATTGGCCCAACTTGGACTGATGTTCCCACCAATACACCTTGTGAACTTCCATACTTCCTTCCGGGCGGGCAGAAGACGCATCATTTTCAAACAAGGTCACTAGTGCCCTCTTGATTTTCTCGGCGTCTTCGTTTGTGAATCCCGTTTTTTCGGCGAGTTGGGTATTGATACTTCCATAAAAAATATAGACACCTGAGTCGACTCGATGCTTCATTCCCATCGTATCAGAGCCTCTAGATGCTCCAGGCTCTGAATTCACGCTTTTGGTAATCTGGACGCTGGAGATGTCAATAGGATCCAGGCTGGTTGCGGTGTGAATGGAAACTGGTCCCCTTACTCCAACAGATACACCGGATCCCTTTTCAGCTTTGAATGCAAATACTTGACCAAAGCTTCGCACGTCGATCCATTCCTGGCAAGCAATTCTGGCAAACTCATCACTGGAGACGTTTTTGGACTTTAATACCTTCTCCAACTCGGGATTGGCATCTGCGCGCTCACGGAGGCTTCCATATGAATCCGCTTTGCGATCATTGGACTGTACAAAAATGGATTCGCCCATATCCTGCAGACGATTTCGAATCTTCCGTTTCAATGCGACATCAGAAATTTCTCCATGACCATCATAGTTTTGACGCGGACGATTGCCATTTAGCGGGTCCCCGTTAGGATTGGCCTTGGTCACTGACAAAACGACTGCAAAATCGATTTTATGATCCAGAGTTGTCATAGTGTTCTCTCCTTCTTAATTGTTTGTTTCCGTTTCCTCTGTGTCATTCGTTCCCTTTTTGGTATACAGGTCGTGCCTTTGACTGTAGAATCCAAGCAAAAACTTGCCGGATAATGGCTTGTTATTGAATTGTTCAATCGGAATACGCGATCCAACTTCATCAATAATCCGGTTGTAGTAGAACGCTTGTCTGCCCAGTCTGGCCTGATAAGGCTGCAAGCAAGCCTGAATCGTCCGCCAGGTTCGCTCCGGATGCCTTGAAAACTCATTCATGTAGCGGACTGCATTGCTGGCGCGATCCTCGGCCCCCAACGCTCGTCGTTCCAACACATCTGCCACGGCCAACAGACGGCCGAATAAATAATCACGGTCATTGATGCTTTCATCCAACGCCACTTTGAATCCCTCCTGTTCTTCCTGTTTGTTAATCAGCGCACACGCGATGCTCAACGTCTTCTCCCACTCCCATTTTTCCATGGAAACAGGATTGGCTGCGCGTCGGCAGGAACTCGTTATGATATCCAATGGAATTTTTCGGCCATCCAGCACACAAGGCAACATTCGCTCCATGACACCTTTGACCACTTTCTCGCTTGCCCGTGGTCCGTATGCAGCAAATGCAATATCCTTCAAGGCAGGTGCTCCAATAAACTGCACAAAGTCTCCGTTGTCATTTTTGCGGTATTTATGCAACCAGGTGCAAGTCGAATGCCATTTCACCAGCTTGTCCAAATACTGCTCTTTGTCCATATTGCGGTAATACAATACCGCCATGCGCCCCGTCGTTGCCGAATCGAGAACCAAAATATTCACATCTTCTTTTCTGTCGGACAAACCTGACAGTTTGTTGCGATACCCGTCCAGCGCTTTCGCTACCTCTACAGCCAATTCTTTATTGGTATATGCAATTTTGTCTTTGGTAGAGTCCGAAGTAGAATCAATTGCAAACAAATCCTCAGTAACACCGGGAATATCCAGTTCCTGATTGCTCCAGACAAGAAACACTCTCTGATCGATAATTTTTCCTTGGCGATTGATTAGCCACTTCAATGCATTATGCGCTTTCTGGGATACCTCGTAGCTGATGCTTGCCGCCTCGTGGCTTTGTGCAAACCGCCCTCTGAATGTAAAGCCGCTGTTGTCATTAGCCGAGATCAGCTTGGCTTTGTCTGCTGCATTCCTGATTTTGTTGGCATGCTTGTCTGTTGCAGGCAGCTTCTTACCCGTTACGTAGCAGAAATCTTCGCCACCTAGCTTGCTGCTGTAAAATTGAATGAAAGAATCGTATACCTGCTGATCGTTCCACACCTTCGACAGTACCTTTGTGGGAGAGTAGACGTTAAATCTGACAAACGCGCTTGTCTGCTCACCAGCAACGACCGAAAAGATCGGTGGCTTGGCTCCGTAACGAGCTTCGGCATTTTTATCCCATTTGCTCAACAATCGCTGATTTTCGTCTACATATAAAATCCCATGCGCAACTAAATCCTGAATCAACCGCCCCTTGCGCAGGTAGCGGTAGATGCTTTTCACCTTGTCGACAGCGTATGGAGAATTTGCCCACTCTTCCAATTGCTTGATATAGTGCGGAAAGGGCTCTTCCTTTTTGACTTCTCCACCATAGGCTTTGTAATCTCCCGCTACATAGCTTAATTTGTCATGCAATGGATAAGGGGCGATCTTTGTACCTGATCGACTGGCGGAATCTTCTGTACATGGGATGACTGTGCTTGCATCGTTTTTCTCAACTACTGTCGCAAAATGAAACTCTCCATCTTCCGTTACATCCACTTCGATATGGGCATTTTGCGTAGTATGCGAAACAGGCAGCAGCATGTACTCCTGGTCGTTGTACTTTCTCTCAATCTTGCCGACAAACTCCAGATTCGCTTCGTATGTTTCGTACAAATTCAATAGCCAGCTCATCGCTTGTCCACCTCTTCCAGTTCGGCAAACAGATCATCCACGGAGAGTAGGTTAGTAGAGTCGAAATGCTTTGGCTTCATACTAGAAATCGGTCGAATTTGCGTGCACTGCTCTGGTCTAGGAAAGCGGATAACCCCGTTCTTCATTACAGGATTCCATAGACGAACTTCCATCTGATTCCGCCCGGTTTCGTCTGGATAATTGATGCCATGCACCATCGTTCCCAGATGAATCTCCCCGTATTTGTCATAAAATCCGTCTCCCTCGCCAAACACGCATGGCTCGACATATGCCTGACATTCCCGCGTGCCAAGGAAGATGTCTCTTCGTCCTCCAGCCCGAAGTGAGCGTTTTAAAATGTTGTGATGCTTAAATTCGTTTCGATCATACTCCAGTTCCGGGCGATTCATATTGAACTCGAAATGGGCTCGCACCTGGTAGCGCACATCTCTCAAATACGTGTAGTTGGCAAGCGTATTCCCTCCGCCGTATTCGATTGGACGAACGCCTTTGGACTCCATGCGGATTGGGTTCATGATCCGCACTTCATCTACGATCATCACCAATGTGGGCTTCCAGTAAATGGACTCCACTACGCCCTTTAGAGCCTGGTAGGTGGGAACTTGGTAGGATAACTTTTCACCGCCAAGTTTTGTTAAAGGGTCTGTGAATAGCGCATAAGGCCCGAATACTTCAAACTCGATTGCGTTTCGCATAGCATTACCTCCCTTCTCGTATCGATTCAATAGTTCAATAATACCATTTATGAGAGCGATTGGTAAGCATTGGTGTACTTATAGGTTCTACTCCCATTCAAAACATACTCATTTCAAACTTGCTGTCATTCTCAACATCCAGACCATATTCCTCGCTGTACGCCGATTCCTTCAACGCCAGTATTTTTCCGTCCATCAAGCTTACGAGCCCATCGTTTTTACTCAGTTGCTCCCGTTCATTCGCAAACAGACTGATCGTATACTGCTGTGCCTTTCGCAGTAGCATCGACAGGTTCTCGATCGTTTCATCGCCATTTAGTTGCGCAATAATCTCTTTTCCTTCCTCTCCGTACGGCACAAGAACGGCTGTTGTCTGGTCATCGATCACCTGAAAGTAATCTGCCGCCGTCCTGTAGCTGTTCACGAGAAATAGCGGCAAACTCTCCCTTTTTGATTCTTTGTATTCAAGGTTATACGAGCTGTTGTTCCTGTTTGCCATCAGCAGCTCTGTCATGTCCTTCTCTAGCTCGCGAATAAAATAGTTTAAAAGCGAACGCGAACTGAACTCCGTATAAAATTTTCTAAAATACTGCTCCATCGCCTGAACGGACAATAGATTGCCGCCGTGCTGATTGGGATCCTTTTTGAGGTCAATAAGCATTCGCTGCACCAGTTGTTTGCCTACCTTGATTTCCTGCAAATGCTTCAAATTCTCCTCTGCATGGTCAATGATATATACCTGCTGAATTTCCTTTTTCCCGTGGCGATTGCATCTGCCGGCTGCCTGTGCAATCGAATCCAGTCCGGCCAACGAACGTATCACACAATCAAAGCTGACATCCACGCCTGCTTCTATTAGCTGCGTACTAATGCATACCACTTTTTCTTCACGCTGCAAATGTCCCCTCACTTGCTCAAGGATGCGGTTTCGATGCGCCGCACACATCGACGTACTCAGGTGATAAAGAGGAATATCGAGCGTCTCCATTTGCCGATACAATCTCTTAACAACCGTTTTTGTGTTTAGGACAACCAGAATACTATGGACCTCTTCCATTTTCTCGGTAATAAAATCAGCCAGCTTGTCCGTGTCAAAGGTTTCCCCCGTTGCTTTATCCACAATTTCCACCCTTTTGAAAGCCTCAATGACCTGATCTACGTTTTGGATCATTTCAGCGTCAGCACTGATTTCCAGACGGCGCTCTACAAAATCAAGAGCTGGCTGGGTAGCGGTACAAAGAATAAGGCTGGAATGACCATACGCTTTCAAAAAGTTCAGTGCATGATTAAACAACGATACACATGAAACCGGAACTTTCTGTACCTCGTCAAAAATAATGACCGACTCGCATAAATTGTGAAGCCTTCGTATATACCTGCTTCCCCGGGCGTAGAAGACATTCAGAAACTGAACCATCGTCGTAAAAATAATCGGTGAATCCCAGTTATCCTTGGCCAGCTTCAGCTTTTGCTGTGCATTCATCATGCCATCTTGGGCCTCATCGTCATCGCGCATATCGTCTATGACGTTGGAATGATGCTCCAAAATATGCTCGTCGTCCATGAGAATTTTACGAACTTCTTCTGCGTTCTGTTCGATAATCGTTGTAAACGGTACTACATAAATAATGTGCTTCTTGTTCTCCCGAATGGCATGCTTGAGCGCGTAGCGCAAACTTGCCAAAGTCTTTCCGCCACCAGTCGGGATGGACAACGTATAGATACCGGACGGCTTCTCCGCAAAATTGTCGCATTGATCTGACAATTCCTTCCTCAACTCGTTGATCCGTGTCTTTGCATCTTCTTTCTCTTGATAAGAGTGAAGCTTTTGCATAAGTCTCTCATAGTATGTATGAAACAAGGCTTGGCGACATGGAGTGGTTTCCTCTTGTTTGTTTTCCTCAAACAACCTGGTGTTCGTACGATCTGCATCAATTAATGCACTGAACACAAACTTGCTCAGAAACATCAATTTGCTTTCGCTGTTCTCTACAGAAGGTTTGCTGAGATAGGCTTCCAGTTCATCGATTGCTCGTAATACATATTGTTGAAACGCTTGCTCACTGATTACTTCGGCAAAAAAATGCTGCATCGACTTGTCGTATTCTTTCAACGGTTTGTCCCGGACACGCTTCAAGTATGGAGATTCCAAGTCCTCATTTAAAAAATCATGGAGGTAGGAGTGGTGAGAAATAATCGCATTTCCGACGACCTCTGCGAGAATCCAGCTTCCCCTGGAAGGATGCCCTGTATGATATTTCTGGTATAATAGCCTGCCACCCGCCGTCGAATGATCGACACTTCCTCTTTTCGGCGCATCTCCCGGGTTTTCCACGGCTTTTATAATGTAGTCTTTGAACTCATCGGTATACTTTCCCATGTCATGAAGCATCCCGGCTAACCCTGTGATATGCTTGACGCCTATCTTCTCGCCGATCGACTCCGCCAATGCTTTTACTCCCAGCAAATGCTCCGCAACACTTTGAATCTGTTTATCGCTTTCACGAATATGCGCGATAAAATTCATGATTTACCGCCTCCTTTTTATCATTCAGCGAGTATCCATGCCTGACGCATCCTGTACCTGGTTGTTTGTTTTTTGTAGAACGCTGTCAAAATTAATCATATAACATTTTGGCAAAAAATATATGAATAACTCATAACTTGACATTCTTTTTTGACTTTAAGTGCTAAACCAAAGCTGATGAACAACCGAAGCCAGCATGTACAAAAGTATTTCCAGTTAATATACACAACCTGCTCCCGATGTTTAGACGAGCTTGCGATATTTTCCTTTCGCAAAAAAAATCCCCGCCAAACACACGGCAGAGATTCATTCCATACTATAAACAAAGTCGACCAAACTGTATTGATCTTTTGGAAGCGGGTAATTCTCAAATACATTACTTAAATTCTTTGTAACCATGTCATAATAAAAAAGTCCATATTGATTATTGGTATCCCTTCCTAAAATAAACACCCCCTCTGCATTAGCCCTCGGGTAAAAAGATTTCACTTCCTTAATGCCCGGAATATCAAAATCTTCGACCTTTTGACTGTCAATATACAACATCTTTAATGTCCTCGGCTTGGGTGAACCCATAAATGGGTCGTATGTCATTAAGATTCTATTTGCATCAAGCTGTCTGGTCAGTCTGATCTCAAATTCGTCCGTGTGGTAGATGGGCTGATAATTTCCAAAATCCGAATCCATCAAATAAAGAGTTTTTGGTCTAATATGTGTAACTTCCGTAACTTTGGGTGTCCTCATTTCGGAATCGGAAGCAGTAAGGCTCAGTAACTTTTTTGTCGCGTAATTATAGGACAATGAGAAACACCAGGTGTCATCGTCGCTTGGATTTAGATAAGTGAATTTTTTCGTTGTCTGGTCAAAAATGGCCGGTTGAGTAACGGTAGCGAATTGCGGTGCAACGTTTGTAATCACCTTGTTATCTATGACAAACAGATCATTAAAAAGAAATTTCCCAAAGGTTAATTGTTTTTTTTCTTTTGTTTTTAGATTATATTCATATAAATTATCAACGTCGTCACCTGAAGCGCTATCACTAAAATACACTTTATCGTTTGGAAGATCGGCAAAAGCCACCGGATATCCAGGATCTACGGGAATCCTCAAGAGTTCCGATATTTTTTTATCTGGAATCGAATAATGGTACAATACTAATGAAATCCCGTCAGCATCGTTTTTTCCATTATTATAAGCGGTAGCTGTTATATGTAAATGTTCTTTCCATTCTCCTTTTGTGCTACTCTCTAGTGTATGTTGATTTATACTTATACTAATGATAGCCAAAATAACAACAGCGATGATGCTGCCAAATGTTATCATTATCTTTTTCATAGTCATACGATACTCCTAAAGCTATAGATTTTGAATAATATCGCTGTTGAAGGTATACGCCGTTTACTTCTAAAAAATATTTTAAAAGAACAGCGTATACCAATGATTTACATATGCTTAACGATAAAAAATTTATTTTGTTGGTATGCTCTGATCCGAAAATCTCTTATGGTAATACCTTACATTAGGCACAGAAGTAGCAGTTGTATTCCCCGCAACTGTTTGCAAATTGCTTTTTCCCCAAATATCGATAATAGCATCAGGCAAAGTTCCTACATCTGCCTGATAAAAAGTAAATGTCTTATTTGTATCTAAATTTCTTAATGTAATATCCTTATCTCCCTTTTTGGAATAATCATATTTCTTCTGAGTTGCGCAATCATAATTTTTCAGTTTATTATCTCTATTGCCGGTTGTACCCGTATAATAAGTCGCTCTGCCTGTCCCTAAAAAACTATCGTCACTAGCCTGATACGTCAACACATTTCGATTATTCGTCCCCCATTTCCACTGGACATCGCCAGTAGCAGCCTGAATTACTTGTCTCGATTGTTCATTAAGTTCCCGTTCTGTAACCGGCTCATTATGAAGGGAATAACCAGAAGGATCGTTTTCATCCACATAATAAATGTTGTTTAGTTCGCCTGTAACTTCGTCATAAACTACTTTCATTCCAGGATATATTTTAGGTGGAGGCGCTTGAATATAATTGCCCTCCTTACTCATTTCAAATGCTTTTATTGCCAATTTATTCTCAAGTTCAATCTGCCTAGCTTCCTCTTCTGTAGCATCTTCAGGAACATTCACTATATACGGCCTATCAAGTCTCCTGGAATCTTGGCTAACAGCGAATTTGGCATGCCCACCTTTTTCTATAACCATCTGGAGATTATCATCATATTTCAATACTGTGCCAGGCAACATGTTCAGCGGAATCGTATTGTCCTCACTCGCGGATACTTCAAAGGAATTCAAAAAGAAAGACGCCGACATGCCAGCAACTAAAAATGCATATAACTTTCTTTTCATAACAAACTGATCTCCTTTCTAAAAATCCGCACTCACTGCTGCCTAAGTAGACAAAACGATGAAGTCACATCGTCGATCCAGCAAAAGTTCCACTCCACTCCTTTCCCCCATTTGTGTTGATGCAGTGTATACTCGTACGTCTACCGTACGATTTGAACATTCATACGGTCTTTCGTGTTTGGAAGTCGAAGCACGACAAAAACGAAGCAAAGACTACGGCTTTTGCTTTTCTAACTCTAAACAAAGTATCTCCAAAAGCTGGACGATCTCTGTATTCCTTTCTCATGGTAAGTGTCTACTCTACCAACTGGCGAGCGAAGCCGCCCACTACTATCGGAATAGCAGCAATCATGTTGAATAGCTTTAGGTGACTTAGCGGAAATTACTAAAATTTTATATAACTGATTTTAATGTAAAAAAACCGAAAAGTAAACCCAATAATTTACTTTAACCACATATATTTACATCTATGCGCATTTCAATACCTCTCGTGCATCTATGAGCCCTACCATAAAAATCCCTGAATAAATAAAAGCTTTCTTGGCAAGCGGAGAAGATTTTTTCCAAGAGAAGTAAGCAGAAGGTAATCAGGGCAATTCTCATTGCTGAAGTTGGGCATGCAGAAACAACAGGGGATAGGCTGAAGTCGTCAGTTTTTGACGTACTTGTCGTGGTCACTGGAGGTCAGATCTTCCGATTTTAGAGCGGTATTCATCAGAAATAAGGACAAAATTTTATGCTAATGCCCAGTTATTCGGTACGACATTCCCCGTCATGATCCGTATCTCTCCGATAAATGGTTCCATGAATGTGATTCCTCCTTCTTACGGTCGTGTGGTAGGCAGAATCCCTTTTACTGCGATATGCTTGATGCCAAACAGTTGGCTATGTTCTTTCGGCAGCTTTATCTGCAGCCGATAAGTAGCATACCCTGTCCCTTCTCCATCGTTAACATCTTCCCATGGATTGGGCACATGAACATATTTCATCTCCCTCAGCTTGTCGGCACGATCCGTCGTCTTGAAATCCTCGGGAGTAAGCAGTTGCTTCCGGTAAAACTCCCATTCTCCTTCCAAACGGATGACTCCATCTGTTGCAAAGTTCCAATCTGATGCGTCCAGAACCCCTCTAACCGCTTGCGGCCCTGATTTTGTCGATGAGGGAAAGAGAAATATTGCTGACAAAACCAGCAGGGCAAGCATAAGGGAAAGCGCAATCATTCCTATTTTCCGCATCCGTTTTCGTTTCTCCTTAGTTCCATGGGGGGATCATTCCTTGACGAAAAATGAAAAGGCCGTATGTATAGTCAGCCTTCTTCACCAAAAAAAGCTTCGACTTTGGTATTTTGCACCATCTCAACCTAACGTCTGTTTGTAAAGTCTATTTTTTCGCAGTCCCCATCGAATGAGTAGTCACTATAAACGATCTGATGCGCAACTGGCAGTATTGTCACCTATCTCCCATGATTACGGCAACGCTGCTCGGGTCTTTGATCCGAAAGCGCTTTTTTCATATCTTGAAATTCCTCATCACCATTGGCGTTATGACCAATTTTTTCTCATGAGTATTTTTGTCCAATCTTTCATCTCTGGTTCGGAATATGTTATCCCATGGAGGTGATTTAAGTTGGGTGAAGAAAAATCGAAGGATAGACATCACGATCACGACAGGTATTCAAAGGAAACGAGTTCTCATGATAAGCATAAACAGGCTTACGCTGATATGAACGATTTAAATAATGCAGCAAGCGCTTTTTTCCGAATCCCTGTTTTTTTCAGCCATCAGAACTTGTTTACTCTCGGACCATCGCAACCCCCATTTTCGCAGGAGCAGCAATTTATCATTCGAATGTTTAAGGAAATCAAGAAGGTGCTTCTTTTTCCTAGAACGCTACCGAATACCGACCAGTACCCGAATACTACCCTGGAAAATATCCGCACTATGATTAATTCGAGCTACGGCACGGCAGCAGTCCTATTGAAGCCAACAAGGTCAACTTCTCAAGGCGAACCATATTCTCCTTTCTTGCAGATTGAACCTACAATGGCATTCCAATACGGACTTCCATTGCTCCTGGTTAAGCAAGATACCATTGCGGCAGGAGGAGTTTGGGGCGACGCGGGGCCGCTGGCTCCTTTTACTCCATTAACATGGTTCTCTTCATCTGGAGTAACAGTGGATGAGTTTTTTGACAGTGTTCAGTGGAAAGAAGCATTGCAGAACTGGGCAGGACAAGTGAGAAGTGGTTACTTTATTCAGACAGGTCCTGAATTTAAATATACTTGTAACGACTGATCGCAATGGGAATGTTGGTGAAGCTTTGCTTAATTGTCCCCGGGTTAATCCCCGGGGTTATTTGTTCACTGAGTAAAAAACATTCTATTTTCTACGTTACACAGCTTGTAAAATTATACTTCAACAGGCTTCATTCGCGCATGCATGGCTTTCTTTTTCTCTTCTGACCGACAAGGCGTGTGAATGTCAATCAAAATGTTGACCACCGTGCTCATCAAAAAATTGACCACCATGGCAAAAATCAATCCACCCGTCGGGTGGGTAACTTTTTCATGATCACGATCTTTGAATGCTCTGCTTAAAGCGATAACTGTCTCCATTCATTGCAAAGATATGGGCACGATGGGTAAGTCGATCAACCAGGGCTGACGTCATTTGCTCATCTTTGAAAATCTGTGTCCATTCCGTAAATTCCAGATTGCTGGTAATGATCATGCTTCCTTTCTCATAGCGGGCCGCACAAAATTGGAATAATAACTCCGCCCCGGTCCGACTCAGAGGGACAAACCCGACTTCATCCAAAATAATCAAATCCGTTTTCAACCATTGCCTCTCTAGCTGGAGGATTCGCTTTTGGGACTGAGCTTCCATAAGCTCGTTACATATTTTAGCGGCAGTCCAAAACTGAACGGAATAGCCATGATGGCAAGCTTCCTTCCCGAGTGCAATGGAGAGATGAGTTTTGCCAGTGCCAGAGTTTCCGATAAACATGATGTTCTCTGCCTTTTCGATGTACTCACAACGAGCCAGTTGAAGCAATTTGGGCTTATTGAGGGACGGAATCGCCGAGAATTCAAATTGATCGAGCGTTTTCATGGAAGGGAATTTGGCGTGCTTGATGTGACTCGCGATTTGGTTAGCATCCCTTTGCTGAACTTCTTGCTCTAGTAGGGCTAAGAGGAACTCCTCGTAAGGAATTTGCCGTTCAGCAGCATCATGGGCGATTTCCTTATAGACACGTTTAATCGCAGGTAAGCGAAGGCGTTTCGCGTAGGTTTCGAGCAGGAAACTCGTACTCAATGAACCACACTCCTTTTCTGTAACAAACGATTGTACTGGCTAAGATCTGGGGCCTTTACCTGAATACGTGGAACAGAGCTATCCTCCGCCAACGAGAGTTGGGGCAAACGGTGTTCCGGCAATGTTCGCTGAAGCAATAATTGCCTTACGGCATCATACTGGAACATCCCTTTTTGGCAGGCCTCCCCCAGTGCTTCTTCGACGAGAGAAGTATCGAATTCACGGTGCAAAAGCAAGAGACGAACAAACTCCTTCATCCCTCCCGGTCGGTTACGGCACTTGTCCAAGAACTTTTGGTAAATGGCGGGTAATCCTGCCTGATGCAATGGTCTAGCATAAAGAACTGCTCCTGGGCGAATAAGAAGTAAATCCAGATAATGATCGTATTGCAAAATCTCCTTTCCTTTTTCCAAGCACCGCTCATGCGTCGCAATCAGGCTTTTTCCGTGATACACTTCAATTTTTTCAGCAAATACTCGGCAAGTAAGTTGGGTCGATGCATAGGAAACCGGGACGGAATAGGCATTTTTTTCAATGTGGATCATGGATAGCGTATTGCTTTTCACGGGTACAACACGGAAACAATCCAATGGCCGTGGAGGCAATGGAAGCATGATGGGCAACTCTTGAACAAATGCTTCTCCAACCGTTAGGGAAGACCGGGGAACGGTTGTATTCTCGTAAGAGATACATTTTTCGAGGAGGATTTGATTTAGCTCCTCCAGAGAAGAAACACTAGGCACAGGTGTAAAAAATTGCCTCTGGACAAACTGTACGAGGTTCTCCACTTGGCCTTTTTGATGCCCTTTTCCCGGATCACAGAAATAGCTTTCAAACAGGTAGTGCGCACGTAGCTGAATAAATCGCTCTTGTTCCTCGCGATTTTTGCCTTCCAATACCTTCTTAACGGCTGTTGTCAGGTTGTCGTATGTGATGCTTGGGGAACTGCACCGAAAAATTCAAAAGCATCTACATGACCTTGGAGAAGAGCCTCTTGCTTCTGATGAGCAAATGTCTTGATGAAAATCTTTCTGCTGTACGTGCAACGCATACAAAAGACTTGAACCTTCACTTGTTTCCCTTGTAAATGAACCGTAACCTCACCCCAGTCAAATTGAGCAAATCGCCCTGGCGGGAAATCAAGAGGGACAAATGCTTTAGGAGGAGAAACGCGCAACTCTCTGACGTAGCGTCGTACAGTAGATTCACCGCCGGTGAATCCATGTTCGTCAACGAGTCTCTGGTAGATACGTTTGGCAGTATGACGCTGCTTCGGGGGAGTTTGTTCATCTTGACGCAGCCATTCCAAGATGATGGGCTTGACAAAATCAATGACTGGCTTCGGTTTCGGTTTTGAAAGCTGATATACAGGGATTTCCGTTGATGTCAAGGCTTTTCGTATCACTTGACGCGAGTAGCCAGTTTCGCGAGAAATTTGACGAATCGACTTCCCTAGCAGAAAGTGTTGTTTCCTGATAAACTCATAATTAGCCATCTGAAGCATTTCCTTTCCTCCTATATCTTGTTGTCTAGACAACTACAAGATACAGGAAAGAGGTGCTCAGGTGGTCAACTTTTTTATGAGCGATGTACCACTAGGTGGTCAATTATTAGATTAGCATTCACAAAGGCGACTTACAACTGTAAACCTTGGTACCCGGTTCTTTACGCATGATGCTACCTGCGGCGTCTCCCATTTGTACTGTTCCGCGGTCGGTCTCGATGGCCACCTTGGCTCGTCACGTCGATCCAAGGCAGCTCGTTTTCGTCCCGATCCACATCCGTCCATCCAATCGGAAAGCCCATCAGGCACTAGGTGGGGGTATAACAAAGGACGACTATGAATAGCCGCCCCTAATCGAACTTATAGTAAAAAAAAGAAGCGGGACAATGCCCGCTCCGTTGCTGTATATGCCAATACACCTCAACTATTAGTCCTTCCTCACCAACAGCGAACAACACTCCACATGCCCCGTATGCGGGAAGCGATCTTGTTACCGCAGTGTATGTTATAATCGCTTAAAACCGCATAAAGTCAACCTTTTTGTCGTGAATACTTGTAGTATTCTTTTGCCTTAGTAGACTTTAGCTTTAATTTTTGCGGCAGTTTTGCGGCAATCATAATCTAATCGCTTTCTTCTTTCTCACATCATACAGACCAAAGCAAAACTAAGTGAAACGGACCTCAAACGCACACAACGACTAGAACCCTACCTCACTCTTCATCTTGTTTTTTTAACAACTCAATTGCTTTTGAACCAGCATGCGCATTAAATAATTGAAACATATTATATACAAAACTTTTCATTTCCCACAAAATTCGAAACATGTACAAAAAATAAATCCAAATTAATATTGCGGCCATCGTATTATTAATCGTGTTATTCAGAGGGAGACAAAAATCCTTGGGTAAGCTCCCTATTACCAACAGTAACAAAACATTAATTACTATTGCTGAAATAATGCTCATCATTAACTTTATGAAATACTCATTGCTCTCCTGCAACTTACTTCTTCCAGCATTATCGTCCCCAGAAACCTTTCGACTTTTTTTAGCGTCTGCTATTAATAACCTTCGCAACAAATCATTATTTACTAATGCTTGAAATAATGCATAACCAGTAAAAACAATAGCGAATAGAGCTAAAATAATACTATTAAGATTTGAGACTGCCTTATAAGTTAACTCCACTGTGTCTTTTGAAACACCTATTAATCCGGCTGGAATAATCGAAATAATTCCAAATACCAAAATAGATGATCGCGAATCTTTCTCAGTTAAGATATCAATTAACGCTTCCTTAAACAAAGTCCAGGATGAACGGCTAGAAAACAATTTTTCAATTTTTTTAACATCAATTGCCATAACCATTCATCACCTTCTAGAAAAATAGATTTCTAATTTTTCCTTTTTACAAAAGGTATAATATTCGATTTATTAACCTCGTAAATTTTCCTATTCCCTTCACTAACCATTGAAATACTCTCAATATCCTTAGAGATGCTTATAATTTCTAACACTGACTTTTCTAATGATGTTTCTTCGATACTAATATCCAAGTTTTCAGATAGTGTACCATTACGTATCTTCCCTTTACTTTTATCTGGATATGTCACCTCAAATACTGGTTCAATTGTACCTTGTGCAGCAGTTAAGATATCTATTATCCCAGACTTGGAAGTTGGTGAATTTAACACTACTAATCCAGTTTTACTACCAACTTTTTTCCTTAGATCTGATGTCATTCCCTCAAATAAATCACTAAAATCAATATCTCCATTTAATGGATAGAATCGTAGTGTGAGCTTGTTAATTTTCAAGACCCTATTCAAAGCTTCATCTATTGATTCCTTCATTGGAATACCAACGACATTCACAATTGGATAAGGTAAAGGATCTTGCTCTGTTTCTCTACGATATGTATTTTCTTGTCTAATATAATTATTTAATACCTGTTTAAATGTTGAAGAGAAAGACTTAATATCCGGGCTGCCTTTTTGATTTTTCACTAACACCATGCGGTGATTTTTCAAAAATATTAAAAATATTGAATACGGTGCAGAAGGAATTGATTCATTGGCCTCAACCAAATTCCCATGTTCATCTATCTTTGATAGTACCTCCAATGTAGTTTTTTTTACGATAATTCCAGTTAAGACAAAATCGCCTTTTCCGGAATCAATAACCTCTACATTAAGAAACTCAAATCCTTGTTCACCTTTTTCTTTCGTAGTTTTATCCAGCAATGCCGGCATAATAATTGTATCGAAGTAATTCAATAAAGGCTCTTCATTATTTCCAAAAACAATATTAAAGTTTGCAACTGTCATTTTCTTTTTACCCATTAACAGTCCCCTCCGAATTGCCTCAATTTCATAGGTATATATACCCGCATGGTAATGTCTAAATTGTTCGACATTACTCTCCAAAATCCTTCAATAAATTACATAAAATACTTATTATTTCGATAATATTAGATATCAATATATATCAGGTTAGATTTTTCTGCCATTATACATCAACCAATATTGTGTCAAAGGATGTATGTAGGCATAAAAAATCCTCCACACGGGAGGAAAAAGCTTTAGAATATTTATCCTGGAATCAATTCTCGTTACCCATCATCTGATTTAGTTCTAGATATTGAAGAGAAATAAAGTTTAACCCGAAATGTTTATTCTACTGGTTCTTCAATATCGAACCCACCTTTAAGAATGAACTCTTGTAGCAAATTGTGTACTTTTATATTGATTTTAAAAAGTGGAATTGTTACGTTCTCCAGTTTTTCGAAATATTCCTTTGCCTTAGCTTTGTCTACAGAAGATTTTAAATCGTCAAAGCGACCGAATTCGTTGATGTTTGCCGCAGTAGCATTAGCAACCATGAGATTGCGAAGTTTCTTTTCATCTAATCCTAAAAATTGTACAACACGATGAATTTGCTTGTTTTTTCCTTTTGATTGGTACTCAGTAATGTACTCTCTGAAAGTTTTGCCGCTTTGCAATTTGACATTTCCACTTTGCACGTCATGGAGGAAGATATTAGCGTACTTTTGTTCTTCTTGCGTCAATCTGGCGAATGACTTATGCAAATCATTTAGTGTCTCCTGCATTTCAGTTTCATCTATATGATCTTGTGTAATGATTTTCAAAAACTTCTCAAAGCGTGAGTTCATATAATCAGAGTCGATTTTCCCTGTATCAATCTCCGTTAGGTAACTATCAATTTCAAAAGGTACGTCGTCTTCTCCACTTCCGCCGCTACCACCGAACAATTCTTTATAACGCATTGCTAGAACCAAATAAGTATTTTCGTCTATTTTCATATCAACTTTTGTCTTTGGTTTTCCACTACCATGACTGAATGAATATGTTGACTGATTCCATGTAAAGCCTTGAATCTTTGCAGCCTCCAGATAGTTATTGAATGATTTGAATAGAGACGCAAATTTTCCACGCTCTGCACGGTCATCCGGCAACTTTTCAAAGTTCGGAATTCCTGAATGGAGGAATAGCTCGCTGATGTCATCAAAAATTGAATTCAGCTTCTGTAAATTGTACTCAAGCTTTTCTACAAATAAACCAATAGGCTTATCACCAGAATATAACTTCACAGCTTTTGCGATGTTTTGTTCCATCGTATGTGGATATCTGTAATATCGAATTGTTCCGAAAGGCTTGTCCGGTCCAAACAGACGATTTGTGCGCGAGAATGCCTGGATGATATTTTCATATTCAAGCACTTTATCCATATAAAGCGTATTAATCCACTTGGAATCGAAGCCTGTCAGCATCTGATCGACTACAATCAAAAGATCGAGCTGCTTTTCCGGTGTTCTTTCTACCAATTGATATGGCATTTTGTGAGCGAGTCGCGTAGCAATGTCCTTTTTGAACTTATCGTAGTTCTTTAGACTAAAATCCTGTCCATATCTGGCGTTATAATCCTCGATTATTTCAACTAGACCGTCCTCTTTAAAAGCTACTCCACCATCGTTATCAATACTTGGATCAAAAAGGCAGGAAATTTTTAATGTGGGCATGGCATTTTTTATCAACCGATAATAGCAAATCGCATCCGGAATACTACTAGTAGCAAAGATAGCATGGAACTTCCCGTTACGACTTAATCTTAACCAGTTATCAACAATGTCTTGTACAACCATATTCTTATGTTTTTCAATTTCATATTGGGACTTCGGCAAATAGTCCTCAATACCTTTGACATACTTACCATCCTCACCAATATATCCCGCCATTTTTACTTGAGAAGAATCCATGTATTTGTAAAATACTTCACTCTTCTTAGGATCCGCAAGAGCCTCTTCAACGGTTGTAGCTCGTGCTTGTTCTAAAGCAACAGCTTGCCGAACATCCTTATCTTTGTAGGTCAACACTTTGTATGTGTCAAATCCAAGAACATTCTTATCACGAATACCATCGGCAATGCTGTATCTGTGCAGCTCGTTGCCGAAAATAGTTGATGTGGTATTCATTTTCTTTTGGTTTTCTTCATGAATCGGTGTTCCTGTAAATCCGAAGAAAAGAGCTGATGGGAAAGTTTTCTTTATATTCCAAAGCATATCTCCGAAGGTAGAGCGGTGCGCTTCATCTACAATAAAGACGATTCTCTTGGAATTCATTATCTTAATATCATGAGAGTTCAAACTACCATCTTCGTCTTTGATATTACTCATTTTCTGAATTGAAGTGACTATAAGCATATTTGACGGGTCGTCGCTTTTTAGTTTTGAGATTAACGTAGCAGTATTCTCCGTTGCTTGAACGGACTCATTTCCATCTGCAAAACTGCGATACTCTTTCAAGGACTGCGTTCCTAGTTCAATTCTGTCCACTAGGAAGATAACCTTATCGGCATCTTTTGAGTTAGCAATCAGCTGGGCCGATTTGAAACTTGTCATCGTCTTACCGGAGCCTGTGGTATGCCATACATAACCTCCGAGCCTATCTCTGCCATCCCAGTTAGTTTTGGAAACACGGTCAGAAATAGCGTTTGCTGCATAATACTGATAGCTGCGCATAACTTTCAGTTCACCTTCTGCATCATCTGCAACGGTGTAAAAGCCGATAAGTTGATGTGCCATCGGAATTGAGAGCAGTGATGCGGCAATATCTTTCCAGTCGTTGATAGGCTCGTTATTAAAATCTGCCCAGTGAAAATAGAAATCCTTATTAAAATTTCCATCAATTCCTGGATTGGCGAAATAAATGGTTTCTGATGGTTCCATAGCAACAAAAACCTGTATCAAAGAAAATATTCCAGTAAAAATACCCTCACGAGAATATTTTTCTATCTGATTATATGCTTGGCTAACCGAAACGCCACTGCGTTTCAGCTCGATATGAATAACTGGCATGCCGTTAATTAAGAGCATTAAATCGCCGCGGCGATCATTTAGTATTTTTGACTTGCTTTTAAATATCGGCTGCTGAGCAATCTGATAGCGACTTTGTCCAGCAGCAATTTCACCTCGATCATAAATCTTTAAGCTAATCTCTTTCCCAAAGTGTAGAGTATCATTGGGATTATCGCGGATAATAGATACAGTTCTTCCGTTGATAAAGCCGTTTAATCTTAAAGGTGTCCGTAATGTAGTGATCTGCTCCATAATTTGCTGCATCTCACCATTTGTCAAAGGATAATCATTCAAACGGTCAATACCACGGTTATTTTCAAAGAGAATGTCCGCCCAGTTTTTTAACAAATCTTCTTCTGTGGGAAATTTCAGTATCTCAGGTTCCCAGCCTTTATGAGTGAGTGCCTCAATCAAGGCTTCTTCAAAATCAGATTCTTTAGCAAAAACCATTGTGCGTTCACACCACCTATACAAACATCTTTTCTAGCATAGTCTTTTTGATATTTTTCAATTTGTTCAACTTACGCTTTTGAAGATTAATGAGATTGTCGAGTACCTTAAAAAAGTTACCAATTTTCTTTTGTTCGTCTTCACTTATAGGCACGAAAATACTCTTTTCAAGAAGTTCATTTTTAGTAATTCCTTTGATGGATGTTCCTTGTACTTTATGTAATTCACTTTGCAATTTTTTATAACATGCGTATACCCCGAACCATGGGTCAATATTAAGTCCACTTAACGATAAAAAATCTTGGCTTGTAGTATAAGCAAACGGTATTATAGCGAGTTTTCCAACTCCTACACGCGTAATAATAGCAATAGAATCTTCGGGTATTAATTTTGTTGCAGAATTCCTTAATCCCGCCTCGGAAATATATTTTCTTGGTGAAACTCCGAACACTTCATCTTCAGTCAAATCAGATGATTGTATCCATGGTATATTGCCATTCCAATATTCTTCATTGCTTGTTGCCGGTGTCCCTCCACCGTAGGTACTAGTCGCAATACTTCCCAACTTACGCTGTTCCCAAGCATCATTAAATCCGGCAAAACGGAATTCCGGAACATTGGCTCCATCCTTCGGAAACATTTTTCCAAGCATAGATTTTTTGAAGTTTACTAATTTATCATACTTACACTGATGAAGTGTGATCAGGTTGTCGAGACGTTCAAAAAACTCAATAATTCTATTTTGTTCCGACTTAGAAGGAATAATGAGTGTTCGCTTTTTCCAATCGTCAATATTAAAAACCATCTTTTCAATATCAACGCCGTAAGAGCTAAGTAAGAACATTCTATACATGTCATGACGTTTTGATATGAGTGCCCAAAATTTGGAGGAAATAATATCATTACTAACTACCACTAAATATTCATTGGAAACTACTGATTTATCTAGGTGTTCGGGAACTAGTCCGTTTGCGCCATGTATCACTTGACGCTTCGATATAATATAATCACCAGTCCTGATCTCGAAATAGTTCTTTACTAGAATATCCCTACCTTTTAAAAATCCACGAGACACTACGCCTTCGTTGCGGCGTTTCACAGTAACCAACTGGTATACCTCGTCATCCTTCAATATGATAGGCCGTTCTACATCGGTCACGATCTCACCAACTTTACGTTGTTCCCAATCATTGAAAAAGCAAATGAAGCGAATCTCTGGTTTTTTATCTATTTCAGTCATATAATTCACCCTTTAACAGCCTCCGAAACTCGCTAAGACCTTTCATATCATACTCGTTGCCAACGAGTTCATCCATGAGTGCCGAGAGAGTAGACTTTGTTTCCTGTATCTCTGATACGACCGCTGAGTATGTAACAGCATATTTTTTAGAAATCGCTTTGATTTTTCCAACAAGTTCACCAATAACCGCATGGGGAAGTTGGTTAATGCTCTCGATAAGTGGAAGTATCCATTTCTGTTCGAGCAATTTAAGCGCTTGTTCATCAGAAAGCGATTCAATAGTTTCCTTTGTTTTCATATGCAGTGCCGCGGCATCAGCTTTTACTTGGGATTTTACTTCCTTTTCCTCGGTCATTAACTTACTCACTTTTACAATTTTTGCTTCAAAGGATTCTTCTGGAAATTCAATAGCGGACTGAAGCTTTTCTAAATAAGCATTTACTTCTGGTTTGCCATAAGTGCCATCTTTATTTGCTTCCATATTGGACCAAACTACATCATCATTTGCACTGATAAAGGAAAGTTTGTCTGCTTTTTTGGTTAGTTCGATATATGCTTTCAAGGCCCGAATTTCTTTGGTATCCACATCGGTATAAATTGCTTTGAGTATATTACTAACCTCTTTTGCGACAAAGGCATCGTTGTCATCGTTTGTTACTAAATTACGATCCTCCTCAGAAAGTGACTCGAGTATTTCATCATATTCTGCTGAGATTTCGGTAAGGCGGCCTTCTTTTTGTTTAAGTGCTTTATATTCTTCCGAAAGTAGCGTCCGCTGAACAAGCTCAAACGGAATAACACGACCGATCCAGCCATCCTGTACCTCTTCTTCCCTACCGTCCTTCTTCTTTATAACCATATTGGGATCAACTTTTTTTACTGCATTGAAACCCTCAGTCTGAATTATTTCAAGATCAACAGATGTTTTTATCCACTCATCGTTTAGCAATTGATATGCTTCATATTTATCAATGAGCGGAATTGAATTAAGACGGGCAAAAATGTCGTCACTTAAAACGGCCTCTTCCTTTGAAATATTGAGGTTAGACATTTTCGTTATAAGCTCGTTTTTCAAAAATTGATCGAAATCTCCGAAAGCACTCCTAAAGTTGGAGAAAAAGGACAATACAGCAGGATGTTCATTAACAGTCTGTTCAATATCTTCAGTTGCCAGTTCAGTGTAAGGTTCCGAAACTTTTTTAAATAATGCCTCTTGTAATCCTGGAAAAGAAATCCAGTACTCACGAAGTTCATCAATCTCTCTTACAGGAATACCTCCAAACATAGAAGCATAAATGTCCCATTTTTCTGCTCCTTCAGAGGAATCTATATATCTTGGGATATTTAAATTGTATTCATTTTTCCTGATATCATCGCGGCTGACTTTTTTTGAGAAATTGTCAATATCGTCTCTAGCAATAACGGCATCAACGATCTTTTTAATGTCAGAGGCTCTAAGTTTATTGTTCTTGTTAACTTTAATAAAACCTTTCGATGCATCTACAATCAACACATCAGTATTTTCTCGTTTTTGCCTCAGTACCATAATAATCGTCTGAATACCTGTCCCAAAAAAAATGTTAGCAGGGAGTCCAATGATTGCATCAATGTGATTACCTTCAATCAGATTTTTGCGTATCTCTCCCTCTTCACCGCCGCGGAATAAAACACCATGTGGAAGTACGATTGTCATAATACCATCTGGCTTAAGATGATATAAGTCATGAAGTAGGAAAGCATAATCAGCTTTTGATTTCGGAGCGAGACCAAAACGTGCATACCGAGGGTCTGTTGCTTTATCACCTGGGTCCCAATGCTGAGAGTACGGGGGATTAGATACAACCGCATCCACATAAAGTGGATTATACGTTTCCACCGGATTAGTTTCATCAAAGTAGGGCCAATCTTCTTCTAAAGTATCACCATTGCGAGTTACTATATTATCTGGGAGTATGCCACGCATAACTAAGTTCATACGAGTAAGATTGTATGTATTCTGCTTCAGTTCCTGTGCATAGTATTTGATGTTTTTTTCACCATCAATATGCTTTGAAACAGAACGACCAATATTGATTAAAAGAGAGCCTGAACCACTCGTAGGGTCGTATATTTTTATTTCCGTCCTGTCCTTTAAATGGTTTGCAATAATTTCGGACATAAGCAAAGATACTTCATGTGGAGTATAAAACTCCCCTGCTTTTTTCCCAGCGTTGGCAGCAAACATACTGATCAAATATTCATAAATAAAACCAAGGACATCATAGTCCTGTTTTCCATCCATAGGAATATCTTTAATCAGATGAATCAGATCGTTAATCGCTTTTGTTCGTGAGGCGGAGCTATCACCAAGCTTGCTTAAACCAGTCTGCAGAGTATCAAATATGCCTTCAAACACCTTCTTATGGGAAGCGTTAATCAGACGATTGAATGCCGATAGGGCATCCGTAACATTTGACACATCAAAATCTCTGCCCATATTAAGCCAAGTTGAGAATAAGTCCTTGTAGGCAATAAAGTATCCGATATTTTCTCGGACAAACTTCACTGTTTCTGCATCATCTTCAGAAAGTCCCTCGATATCTTCCTGAGTAAAGCTGTTGTCCTTTAAAAACTTTAACTCTTTGTCGGACAGGTATTTGTAAAAAATAAATCCTAATATATAATCTTTAAATTCGTTAGCCTCGATCTTTGAACGCATTTTATTAGCGGATTCCCATATTTTCTTTGCAAGTTGTTGCTTATTCATAAACTTTTATCCTCTCTACAAACATATTTAATAAATTACATTGTATCTTCTAGAAAAGTAAGGAATTCACAAACGATCATATCACCCTTTTATATCCACACATCATTTATTATACAAAATTTATTGACCGAATTCCGTAGAACAATCTGTCCGCCCCCCTTAATAAGAGGCCCAGCAATGATCAGTTTTGAACCTATAATCCAGTATATCTCAGCTTTTCAGTTCTATATTATACTCTTGAATGGGGCTGTCCAATAAGTCCCCAAAATAAAAAATGGGCGGAAAACCGAAAGGTTCCCGTCCATTTTTTAGTTCCTTCGTCTCTTTATTGATGAAGGCAGTCAGGCGGATGCTCGCCACCTTCAGTAGATTGTGGGCTAAAGCCACAATCCCAAACTCTGTATGAACCTTATCCAACCCTCGCAAGGAAAATCGGCGGAACGACCGATTGCCCTTGATGTGACCGAACACGCTTTCGACTTCGACTTTACGCCGAAAATAGATAGCGGACTTCTCGTCATCCTCAAGGGCTCCTTTGGCTTTTGCTTTCAACTCTTCCCAGATCGTATTCCAGTGTACCTGGCGGTTTCCTTTTGCTTTCGTACAGGCTGACTTGAGTGGGCAATCCCTGCAATCCTCACATTCATAAATCTTGAAGCTCTGTTCCAGACCAGAATGTGTTTTTTTCGTTTGATATTTCTTAAATGGAACATTTCGGCCGTTAGGGCAAATGAATCGATCATCCAACTCTTCGTACGTCCAATTCGATGCATGTCGTATATCTTTTTGGTAACTTCTCGTTTTCTCTTTCATGTAGTTGCTATAGGGAATGAGAAAATCAAAACGCGGCTCTTTTTCTTCTCCAACTGCATACAAATAGTTTTCCTCACTGCCATAGCCCGCATCGGCAATGACCGTTTTTGGCATCGGTAAAGAAGACGCAGCCAGTCGTTCCATATGTGGAATGAAGCATCGCGTATCCGTTGGACGTTGATGAAGGCTGTAAGACAAAATAAACTGGTTTTCCGTGGCTATTTGCACGTTGTATCCCGGCTTTAACTGCCCATTTTTCATGTGGTCTTCCTTCATTCGCATAAACGTGGCATCCGGGTCTGTTTTGGAATAACTGTTGCGCTCACCGAAGATGACCTTTTGCTGTTCATACTTCGTCAGGCGGGGAAGAAAATCCTCACGGATTTGTTTTAGGGGTTGCTTCAGGGCACTACGCTCTTGGCGCAAGATTTTCCGTTCGGCACTCTCACTTGTGTTAGCGATTTGTTCCGTCAATTCTTCGACTTTTTCCTCCAATGCGGCGGCGGCTTCTTCGAGCTTGGCAGGGAGTTCCTCTGAATGGACAGCGACATACTCTCCAGCCTCTTGTCGGGTAAGGCTATGAATATGGGCAAGGGTCTCCTGGATCTTTTCCTTCAGCTTCTCTTCAAAGCGAAGTACGGACTTTTTCCATACAAAGGAATACTTGTTTGCATTGGCTTCGATCTTCGTGCCATCGAGAAAGTAGTTTTCCATCGTGATGTAATTGTCCGCAATCAGCTTTTGAATCATGGTTTCAAACAACTCGTCTATGAGAGCTTTCATGCGTACACCACGGAACTCGTTTATGGTCCGAAAGTCGGGCTGTTGCATCGCAGCCAGCCACATGGCAGGGATGTTCTCTTGCAACAGCTTTTCGATTCCACGGCAGGAATAGACTTTCTGCGAGTATCCGTAAAGAATGACTTTCAGCAGCATTTTCGGATGATAGGAGCTGCGACCGCCCCCTGTATAATGCGCGAACAACTGCTTGTCTGGAATGGCCTCGATCATCTCATCAATGACACGTGCCACATGATGGGGCGGGATATACAATTCCAAATCCAGAATCATTTGGATTTGCTTGTTGTCGTAAGATTTGAATGTAGGAGCAAGTTTTCGTTTGGCAATCCTATTCTTTTCTATATCCCCTAGAGGAAGTGAAAGTTCCGTGATATACTGTTCAGTAGTAGTCGTTCGATTACGCAAAAAAATCGCCCTTTCTGAGTTGGTGGTGTGGTAACTTCCATTCTACAGGATGTGGCGATTTTTTTGTGCCTAATTTTCACATTTCAAATAAAAACGGGGCCTCCAGCAGTCAGTTTACACTGACTTTCTGGACAGCCCCATTTTTATTTCCAGTAAAAACACGCTAATAGGCTGTTTTAATAAACCAATCATAAGGAGATGATTTCATGGCACACGAAGTTGAATCCATGTTCTACACAAGGGAAGCCCCATGGCATGGACTAGGTAATCGAGTCGACCATGCCCTAAGCTCTGAAGAAGCGTTATGCGCGGCTGGGCTAAATTAGGAAGTAATTCAAAAGTCAATTCAGACGGATGACGGTATTGAGATATCTGGTTTCAAAGCTAACATAAGGTCAATAGATGACCAAGTGCTTGGCATCGTAAGTAACCGCCGCTACTCCATCGTGAACAACCACGAAGCCTTTGCCTTCACTGATGATTTGCTCGGAGAAGGCGTTCGCTACGAAACAGCAGGAAGTCTGCAAAACGGAAGGAAAGTATGGCTGCTTGCCAAATTGCCTGATAACTACATTATCGCAGGAGATCACATCAGTCCATATCTAGTTTTCTCCAACAGCCATGACGGAAGTGGAAGCATCAAAGTAGCAATGACTCCAATTCGTGTGGTCTGCCAGAATACCTTAAATCTTGCTTTAAATAAAGCCAAAAGAATCTGGACAACTATTCATACCGGCGATATCAAATCTAAACTGAATGAAGCGAAAAAGACACTTCTGTTAGCTGAGTACTACATGGAAAAGCTAGGGTCTGAATTGGATCAGTTGCACCGTATCAAGATGCCCGATCACAAAGTCTTAGAATATATTGAACTTCTGCTACCTATGCCAGACAATGCGACAAAAATCCAGCAGAAGAATGTCGAATTTTTACGTTCCGATATGAAACTTCGGTATTTCGAGGCTCCTGATCTTGAACACGTTGGGAAGAATGGGTATCGCTTCATCTGCGCCTTATCTGACTTTGCTACCCATGTGAAGCCGTTAGTTAAACTCTGCTGGACATAGGTACTATTAAAAATTTTAGTTTTTTACCTTTGCAGCTTTAGCTTTAGAAAACGATTCAAATGCCTATGGTCTCTCCAAATTTCAAGTATATTCGACACCATTAGCGTTGCATAAAAAATGAATCCATCTATTGTCAAATTATTCTGAATGACATTTTCAACTTCACAACCAAAAACGAGAACAGCCAAGCAAAAGGTAGCCACTATCCATTTGGCAGTTTTATACATTTATTACAACATCGACAACAACAAACAACACTTACTTCCTTTTCTGTCGCCCTCTGGATGTTCGTTTGGATTGGTAATCCATTCTGCCTATCCATTGTTCAAAGGTCTGCCAGAGAAACACTTTGAGCCATCTACTGATTTGCAGCAGACTGTGCTGACTGTTTCTTTCCAGCTTTACAAGAAGCAACAAGCAGTAAGCAATGAGAGCGAGAAAAACTTGATTCCAGACCGCATTTTCACTTGTTCCATAGAACGTCTTGATCTTTGCGTGTTGTTTCATCCATTTGAAAAACAGTTCTATTTGCCAGCGCCAACGGTAGATGTCGCTCAATTCTTCTGCTTCTAAGTCGAACCTATTGGTGATGATTCGAATACGATTTCCTTTCGAATCATGCGTTTCAATCAGTCGTAACACATTATCCACCCGTTTTTGTGGCGTTCCAAGAAGGATCATGGAGTCGGATAAAACGGAGCTTTCTGGTGGTACTTTGAAAGTATACAAATGACGAGTTTCCGCGTTATCCTTGAGACGTGAAGCAAAAAAGATGCCCTGATCGGTATACTCATCGAACTTTTCATAATCCACGTACCCTCGATCAAAGACGTACATGGCTCCGATCTCATCAATCAGCGACTCCATTTGGGTGCGGTCATTGGATTTGGCACAAGTTAGGGAAATCTTTTCAGGATAGACATCCTCCTGGCTTGCGAAAACGAGACGAAGATGAATTTTGATTCCTGCCTTTGTTTCGCGAAAGGTTGCCCACTTATACTTTTGCAAACATAATCCAATTGTAGTGGAATCAATGATCTTTATGTGTTTTCGAAGAGAGCAGGCTTTTCCAGAAACGCGTTGAATTTGCTGGACAAGGTCGACAAAAACTTCTTCAAGCAAAGCAGGTTCTACCCGATTGTTTTTTCGACTAAGCTGTGCGGGGCTGATCGATGACAGTCCTAATTCTTGCTGAAATTTCTTTGATAGAACATCGTCAGCAATGGCTCGAAGCCCTTCGCGTTGCTGAAGTTGGGCATGTAAAAATAGGAGAAGATACGCTTTTGTCGTCAGCTTCTTCACGTACTTGTCTTGATCCGTTTCGTCAATTCGTTGTTGAAGTTTCATAATATTGATGGGTGCAACCCATTTACCAAATGAAGAAAATAGGGTATTCTTGTCCATGAGCTATCCTTTGCGTTGGATTTGGACAGGAACTACCTGACCTTTCCAGTGTAAAGGATTTTTTTGTTCCCTAGACAACCAAATACCAAAGATTATGTGTATTTTGAATGATGGGAAAAGATTAATGCAACGCTAGTGATTCGACACTTACACATAAGAAAAAACAGGAAAAAGTTCGTGAGGACTTGGTATCTTTCTCATGATATTTTACTCTGGAGTTTCATGACTTTCGTCTTTTTGTTGTCATAAAGGGGGAAACGTAAATCTAAACCACTCATTCAAAGAAAAAGTCGGTACAAGGTCTTATATCCACTGATTTCGCGGCACTAAACTGCCGTATCCATATGTGTCTCGTAGCAGAGAGACATTTCCGTCTTAGTAGAGATGAAAAAACACAATGAGGATGAATTTGTCAGCAATTCAAACTAGGAGTACGAACGAGAACTAGATATTGCTCGAAAGGAAGTTTTAAGGATGAAAATTATCGGGATTTTACTTGTTATCATTGGAGTAGTCGGAATAGCAATGGGCAGCGTTATGTTCGGGGATATAGGAATTGCAGCGATGATTGGCGCCTCTTCCGCATTACTTTCCGGCATCGGTTTTCTTATAAGAACATCCAAAAATAAACAGACGTCATAATTGGAGGACTGAAATGAAAGTCATTGGTATTTTGCAAATTTTGATAGGCATTAGTGGTTTAATTTTTGGCAGTATGATGGTAGGAGATATCGGCATTGCAGCTTTGATCGGCGCGGTAACTTCCCTTTTGTCCGGTACAGGATTCTTGTTGCCAGAAAATGAACCACGCAAAATGGAGCAAAAAACGAAATTAGGACTAACTCTTTCAGGAGTAGCTGCATTGTTACTTTTAGTCATTGGATTAGCTGTAAGCAATGGGAACGATAATACGATGAGCCAAGAAACATTTTTAACTGAACAGCAATTTGACCAACTCTATACAGATGCGAAATCGTTTAAAGGCTATCAGATTGATTTTTACGGGCGAGTGTTCCAAATACCCGAAAAAACAGAAAGGTATCAATCCTTCCAAGTATACGCCCAAGACGACAATAACAAGAACACGATTATTCGTCTGGATGACACTACCTTTGACATTCAAAAAGGAGACATACTGCATATTGTAGGCGAAGTTCAAGATATGGTTCAGGGAAAAAATGCCTTTGGAGCCATATTGAGAATTCCTTCCATTGTAGCCAAAAAGGTAGAAAAAACGGATTACGCTACAGCGTTTGCCCCTGCCATAAGGACGATTCAAGTGAATCAGGAACAAAATCAAAACGGAAACGTCATGTCAGTAACCAAAGTTGAACTGGCAAAACAGGAAACTCGTGTACACCTCAAAATAAAGAACGAATCGGCAGATACAATTGATTTTCATACCTACTCATCCTCATTGATTCAGAGTGACAAGCAATACGAGAGAATCACTAACTTTCATGCAAATTATCCTGAAATAAACAGCGACAATATCCGTTCAGGCGTTACTACTGAAGGAGTACTTGTTTTTCAAGCTATTGACCTCAACGGTGATAATTTTACTGTTATATTCGAGGGCAGTAGCGATAACTGGAAAGTGAATATCGAGCCGTTTATGTTTGAAATCCCATTGAAGCACGAAATCCCTGCTACAAAGGATAAAAATGCATCTGCTGAATTGAATCAATCGAAAGGTAAGAAAACTACGGACAAACTACTTTCTTCCGTTCAATTACAAGATCATGATAACAGTCTTTCAGCATCTGAAACTTCAAAAAGAGCGTTGCCTAGCAGTTTATATGGCGGAAGAATCCCAGGAATTCCGTCCGGCATTGGTGACAGTACGATCACTTTAAGCGATTTAAACGGTGAAATGGAAGAAGAAATCGATACAGGAACTGGATTTGCATTTGTTTTTTCCAATGCCATTTACTATACAACTTCGCAACTGAACATAAATGGAAACATTACAGAAGGTGAAATTACAGCCATTCGTTTTGTAAACGGTCATTCCGTGCTTGGAATTACAATTGGAGATCTACCTGAAAGTATTATTAAAAAACTTGGAGAGCCGGATTATAGAGGGTACGATAATCTTGAAGGTTGCTATGTCATCCAATATTCCATGGGCGACTATAATCTTGACTTTTTTTCCGCGGATGAAAACTCACCGACTGTATATGCTTTATATTATTCAATTTTATAATTTTCTGCTCTGCAGCAAACGACGCCATACACAAATATAACAGTGAAAGTCGAAAAATCACAGCAACCCATTGGGCGAATTAAAAGAAACTGGCTAAAACATCTATCACTCTAACAATGAAAAATGAGATAATTTAACCTTGGCATGTTTCAAAGCAGTCATTCTGTGAAGGCTATACCGATCACCAAACGGTCAATTGACCTGGACTTAACAAATCTTGCATCAAACGAGCTCTTTCTCAGATTCATGCCCAAGGAAAAACTTATAAATAACTATAAAAAAAGGGGTTCTCTCGATGAGGAAAACGATTCTCAGCTTGATTTTCATCATTACTCTGTCCCTCACCATGAATCAATCAGCATTTGCAGCAGAAATAGCTATAAAACTAGTCGGTCAAAATGAAGGATGGATACATGCTCCAATTGAACGAAATGGAGTAGAAATTTTCCCTATTGGCCAAATCCTAAATTTCCTTGATATAAGCGGAACAGAGACAGTCTATTACAACGAATCCCCTGCTTATTCTTTTGTCACATTTCAAGGTCAATGCTTCAAAATTACACACGGAAAACCCGAAGTGCAAGAATATGAGCTTGATGAGTCTGGAAGCTGTTTAGTACAAACCGGCGATAGTTACCGAATGGAAGTTGAAGCAGGATATTTGGACTCTTACAATCTCGGCATTTTTGTACCGCTTAGCTTTATTAGCGATATTCTCCAGAATCCGAAATTTGGAAATAAATTTACCACACATTATAATCCAAAGGGACACACCCTAGAGTTCACGATGGTTAATAATAATGGATCTGGAAAAATAGAAGCAGTTAATCCGGTCACACTAGCCATGAAAATCAATAGCCCTTGGTTGCTTACTAAGGACGACGGTAACTTATTCGACGAAAACGACCATAGCGTTACACCGATCATTCGAAACAGTAGCACTTTACTTCCAATCGCCCCCATTATTAAACAGATGGGAGGAACTGTTCACTGGAACGGAACCGAAAGAAAAGTAACAATAACATTAAATCAGAATTCAATTGACCTTTGGATAGATAGTAAATCAGCACTTGTGAATGGCGTTATCAAAAAACTCGAAGTCCCTCCAACTATAATTAAAGGGAAAACGATGCTTCCTGTGCGCTTTGTAACAGAAAATCTCGGAGCAAAATTGCTTTGGGATGGAAATTCACAAATGATCCTAATTTATTATGGCGGAGCAGAACCTCAACAAATGGATTTGTTAGAATACAACTATAAAATCTCCATGCTTGATGCTTTTCAAAAACAGGAAGACAATCGCCAAACCCTTGCGGATGTTGTAGAACAAAATAAGAAAAAACATGAACAAGTGCAATACAACAATACTGATCCATTAGACTATTATGGAAAATGGATTCATATTGGAGATCGAGTTGCATTAGGTACATTTAGCGGATATGTAAAAGATATTCGTGGAACGAAAGTACTCGTATACTGGGACACTGCATCATTCCTAGTTGATCCAGGTAAAGAGCGAGAAATGTCTAAAATTTATGGCATTACATGGCTAGCAGATCAGTGGATGGATGCTAAAGCAGTTGTACTATCCGAATAATTATCCAAAGAAAGGCATGAGGTTATCAGATAATTCAATCCTCCTGCCTTTCTTTATTTTGGCCTCAAAATACACCCACATGTTTCTTTGATTTATATCACTAGCGTTGCATTAATATAACCAGAACAAACATAATATTCAGTATTTTTATGTTGAATATGGAAGACACAAAAAAATCCTTTACAATGGAATGGTCAGGTAGTTTCTGTCCAAATCCACTGAAAGGATTACATGTATGGACAAGAATACCTTATTTTCGTCATTTGGTAAATGGGTTTCGCCTATTTTTTCGAAACGTTTTTTTGAAGATTTGGCTTCTAGTGATCACGACAAGTACGTCAAAAAGCTGACGACCTCCGCCTATCTCCTGTTGTTTCTGCATGCTCACCTTCAGCAGCGAGAAGGATTACGGGCGATTGCAGATGACGCGTTAGGAAGGAAATTTCAACAAGAACTTGGCTTTACCTCGATCAGTCCTTCCCAACTTTCACGCAAGCATCAGCAGTCTCATTCCAACCTGTTACAACGTGTGTTCAGGGACTTGGTTCAACGGATTCGGCTATGCTCTCTTCCCCCAGCGATGAAACGTGATTTTCGCATCGTAGATGCGACCACGATCCCTTTGTGCCTCCATACATACAAGTGGGCGACCTTTCGTGAGACAAAAGCGGGAGTAAAACTTCACTTCCGGGTCGCATTTGCTTCTTCAGAAGACGTTTATCCGGAAAGGGTACAACTGACGCCAGCACGTGTTCATGACCGGACTCAACTCGATACGCTCGTAGACCATCCGGGTACAACGTATGTGTTTGATCGAGGATTTGTAGACTACGCCAAGTTTGACGCGTTCTGCGAACGCCGGATCTTCTTCGTTACGCGAGTAAAGAAGAAGGCAGCTATCCGGTATCTGTTTGATCGTCCGGTTTCCGAAGGGAGTTCCATCAAAAGAGATGGTTATGTACAAATGGGGACACAGCAAAAGCGAATGAAACATGTCCTTCGCCTCATAGAGACAACCGATTCACAGGGAAATCCCCTCCTGCTGATCACGAATCGATGGGAGTTATCTGCCGAAGAAATCAGCGAGATGTATCGGAGTCGCTGGGCCATTGAAATCTTCTTTAAATGGTTGAAGCAACACGTGAAAATCACTTCGTTTTACGGAAAAAGCCAAGAAGCGGTTCTGAACCAAGTGTTCATTGCCCTGATCGCCTTTTGCTTACTTCTCTTGGCCAAAATCTTCTCTGCTTGCCAAGAAAGCTTGTTGCAAATCTATCGGTGGTTACGTGTGATGCTCTGGGAGGATAGCCGAATCTGGTGGGAGCGATTAACCTCGAAACGAAGAAAGCCTGATCCATAAGCAGGAAGGAAACGGTTGTGTAGCATCTGGTTTAAGTGTATATAAATGCCAAATGGACGGAACTACCTTTGTGGGTCACTCCGTTCTTTAGCCATTTGGAAGTGGAATTCAGTTCAGAAAAATCAGTTTATTAATCCTGGCGATTTTTATGCAACGCTAGTGAGATTTATGTCAGTTCATTCATGATCATGTCCTATAAGATTGAACTCAAGAAGCACTTCAATAAAGAAAAGGAGTTGGAAAAAATGTTTAAAAACGAATTCCTCGAAAATCTTTCCGAAAAGGAGCGGAAGCTTCTTCACTCCCTGACAAAGAAAAGAAAGGACATACAGCTCTTAGGTTGTAGTGCGGATGATTCAGGTGTCATAATCGACCATACTAATTTAGAGCCATACAACCTCGTCATGGGAGTAATCCGAAATGATGAGAAGTTGTGCATGGGCCGATACGGTAACAAACATTTTTCTTTCCCTAACAATCAATCCTCCAACATCACAAGAGTTTGGATAGATCATAAGGGACAGGACAACATTACATTTCATATTAACTGCTGCGGTCAGTATTACGAACTTTCTGATGATGACGAAAGCAGTAACGAAATTTTGATTATTCTTCTTCATTGTCCGGATTTCACTCAATTTTCACTCTACGACGGACGATTACCTTATAGGAAGTTTAGTCATATCTTTACTACATCAAAGACTGCCAGTGAAAATATCGTAGCCATTGCTTACAGTATGATGATCCAGTACTTCCCAAATCTTTCAAAACATCTGATCCAGCTGGAAGGTATAGAAAATGAAGATGAATAAACCAATACCACCCCACGAAATAGATGCCGATGACATTTTTTCAAAAACTCTGGATCAGTTAACAGCTGGTAAACTGAGTAAAAAAGGTCTTGAATCAAGAAACATGAATTTTGAATCAGTAGAATGCTCAAGCTTTAAACCCATGAAGAGTATAAACAAGTCTTATATTCAAAATTACGAAACAGTTATCGATGAAATAAGCATTCCATCTTCCCTTAATCAAGGACGAATACAGCCAAATTACTTGAAACAACATTCTCTACCTATTGATGTTCCCATGACAAAAAAAGTTAAGGGTTCTCCAGACCAACTTAACCATGAAGAAGAAAGTAGTGTATCTAAAATACCTATCGATGTTCAAGTCAAGATGGAATTCCTAGATAAAAATATAGTTCGATGCTGCGGAACAACGGTATTCATATACAATTCTGAGTTCGGTTACTTTGAGGAACAGACCGAAACGAGTCTATATGTAGCAATACGTAAAAGTATTAGTTCGGAATTGGATCTAAGACTCGGGAAGCAAAAGATTGCTGAGGTCGTACACCGTATTGTCAGTAGCCCTGATCTCCAAACATCCTATACTGAGTTCGACAAACATACTCACTTAATTAACTTCAGAAATGGAGTATTTGATATCCGCAACAATAATTGGTATCCGCACAATCCAGTTTTTTATTCACTAGCTACATTGATGCCAATTATGGGACCCCCCCCTCTCGTGTTCAAGTCTATAACCATCGCAGAATGGGGGAACCATCTAATCAAGGATACTTTTTCAGAAAATTTCTTGAAGAATGCACTGAAGGAGATGTTCAAAAAAAGAAGTCTTTGCAGCAACTGACAGGCTACATTATTAGCAATGAATGGCGAGCAAAAAAATTCTTCGTTTTGATCGGGTTACCGCATACAGGAAAAAGTGTATGGCTATCACTCTGGCGTTCGCTAGTTGGTTCCAAACATACGACTGCTATGACGTTGAAGCAATTGAGCGAAATAAGATTCATGACTGCCGAATTGTATAAATCTAAGCTAAACATTAGCTCTGAGATGGACGAGACCGGAACAATAAAAGGCACTGATATCATTAAAGCTCTCACTGGCGGAGACTTAATCACAGCTGAGAAAAAAGGAAAAGACCCTTTCCAATTTTACGGAAAGACGAAACTCGTCGCTTGCGGTAATCATATGCCTTTACTAAGTAAGTTAGATGGAACAACGGCTTTTACCGACAGAATCCACTTCATTATTTTCAACAACACCATACCTGAGGGACGAAGAGATAAATCTCTACTGGATAAATTAATCGAAGAGAAAGATTACATTGTAACTTGGGCAATCGAAGGTCTTCGTGAACTAATCGACAATAATCTGATTTTTACTGAGAGTAACGATGCCCATACTTTCAAATCACGCTATATCTCAGAGCTAAACAATGTAACCGGATTTGTACGAGACCGTTGTTTAATCGAGATCGACAACGAAGAATGCAAAGTTCATCGTAAGGAGCTCTTCTCTGCATATGCAAAATATTGCAGAGAAAACGATTACAAAAAACTAAGTAAACGAGAGTTTTTCGCCGAAATTGCTAAATTAAATGTAAGACCAGGAAAAATGAGAATCAATGGTTCTACCCCGTTGGAAGGATTTGGGAATGTAAATTTTTTTGTGTAACAGGTGAATGGCTACTTCAACGGCTTTACATGGAGGGGCGGGCATGATAGGCTCGTCAGCCATGCGATGCATGATTTACAGGCATCGCCCAATCGCAAAGAATCATGCCCGCAGAGGCTCCATGTCAAGCCGACCCAACAGCCCCTTTATGCGGACAGTTCCCCTTGCAAGCGGTCTCCAAAATGGATGGCCAGTTGCGATATACATTCTTTCCAACTTCGAAGGGGCATGGTCCATTTCTTTGAAGCCTCCATGGTTGCCAGATAGATGATTTTCCGTAAGGCATCGTCGGTTGGATACGCCGTTTTTGTTTTGGTGACCTTACGAAGTTGCCGATGATACCCCTCAATAATATTCGTTGTATAAATCATCTTACGGATTTCTGGGGGATAGCTGAAATAGGCGGTCAATTCAAGCCAGTTGCTTTCCCAGGAGCGAATAATGATGGGATACTTCTTCCCCCACTTGTCTTTGAACATAGCAAATGCTGATTCGGCCTCTTCCAGCGTAAGAGCTTGATAGACTTTTTTTAAATCTGCCAAAACGGCCTTTTCTTCCTTGAACGGTACATATTTCATCGAGTTGCGAATCTGGTGAATGACGCACAATTGAATCTGGGTTCTTGGGAACGCTGCGTTGATTGCTTCGGAGAAGCCCGCCAGTCCATCCTTGCAGGCAATCAAGATATCTTCTACACCACGACTTTTCAGATCTGTGCACACATTGAGCCAGAAGCTCGCACTTTCGTGCTCGCCGATCCAGATGCCCAAAATGTCCTTATGACCAGACATCGAAATGCCGAGAACGCTGTAAGCTGCTTTGTTGACGATTCGATTTTCTTGACGGACTTTAAAATGGATGGCATCCAGAAACACGATGGGGTAAACCCGATCCAGCGGTCTGCATTGCCATTCTGCCACCATTGGCATAATCTTGTCGGTCACCTTGCTAACCATCGCAGGAGATACATCGATTCCGTACAGATCCTTCATGTGTTCCTCAATGTCTCGTGTAGACATTCCTTTAGCATAGAGTGCGATAATTTGCTCCTCCAAGCCATTTGTGGTAGTTTCATGCTTCTTCACAATGTGAGGTTCAAATTCGCCGTTACGGTCACGAGGCACACGAATTTCTGTGTTCCCGAACTTTGTCTTTAGCGTCTTTTTACTATACCCATTCCGACTATTTCCTGAATGATCCCCATCGGTACTATGTTTGGTATAGCCCAAATGGGCATCCATTTCAGCTTCAAACAACTGCTGGATGGTGTCACGGAACAAATCTTTCAGCATGGTGTGCACGTCTTCGATGGTACGGCAATCCTTCGCTAACTCCTTGATCGTCATGTCTCTTTTGTCTTGCATAAATGATCATCTCCTTAATGGGAAGTTTAACCATTTACACAAAACTTTTTACGCTCTCAAGAATTCAAAACGAAAGGTTGCCCTTCCTCCTTCCGTACTTGCTGAATTGCGAGATTACTACATTTATCGCATGAAAGAACGAGATATGATCGGTGATCGATGGCAAGGCGGTGAATACTTCTTTGTCTTCTCCCATGCGGACGGTAAAGCATTTCATCATGAAAGCCCCTACCTGTGGTTTCGGCAATTTATCAAGAAAAACGGTTTCCGGTATATCCGCTTCCATGATCTACGCCACACATCCGCTACACTTCTCATCAATCAAGGCGTTCATGCTAAATTGATTTCGGAACGGCTTGGACATGGCAGCATTACCACCACCATGAACATATACGGACATGCCCTGCGTTCCGCTGATCAATCGGCTGCTGAAAAATTTGAAAATCTGCTCACTTTTGATGCTACGAAGCATACAAGCAAAAAGACTGTCACCGCCGGGATATAATTGACCCAGGTTCGCCGGAAAGAAAATGACCCACTTTTAGCGAATATATCCCCTTCGGTATTAACGGCCAAGTTAATTTTCGGAGGGAGACACATGCTAAGGAGTGGGATAGTGATATCGTTACATACCATGAGGGCAGAAGGCAAGAGTATTCGTGAAATTGCCCGTCTAACTGGGCATTCTCGAAATACAGTTCGCCGATATCTCCGGGGTGAATTCATTCCCGAAAAGGGAACCCGTAAATCTCGTGGTTCCAAGCTTGATCCATTCAAACCGTTCCTGCAGGAACGTCTTCAAGAAGGTATCTATAACTGCGAGGTTTTATTCGATCTTCTACAAGAAAAGGGCTATACCGGGGGACGTACCATCTTGAAAGACTATGTGAAGGATTTCCGTCCTCCCAAACAAGTTCCCGCTGTTCTTCGTTACGAGACAAAACCCGGTGAATATGCACAGGTCGACTGGGGACTGTGTGATTACGTAGATTTGGACGGTACCGTCCGAAAAGTGCCGGTATTTGTCATGGTACTGGGGTACTCTCGTTCCACCTATATCGAGTTCACAAAGCGTTGTGACATTCACAGTTTTCTTCGTTGCTTGATTCATGCCTTTGAATATTTTGGAGGTATCCCAAAAGTCATGCTGACCGACCAGATGAAAACCGTCGTACTGGGCATGGGAGATGATCGAAAACCTCGCTGGCACCCGCTTTTTGCTGACTTTGCCGCAGCGATTGGGCTTGTTCCAAAAGTATGCAAAGTTCGTCGCCCCGAAACAAAGGGAAAAGTGGAACGAGGCGTTCAATACGTAAAAAACAACTTTCTTCCTGGCAAACGCTTCGTTGATTTACAGGATCTCAATCAACAAGCCCTACACTGGTGCGAGCGGATTAACCGCCGTATTCATGGAACAACTGGCGACCGCCCCTTTGACCGACTCCGTGAGGAAAATCTGTCGCCCATCCCTTCAACTGAACGGTGGGAAAAATACTTACATGAACCAAGAAAGGTCAGCCGAGACGGATTTGTTAGCTACGATGGTGTACGATATGGCGTTCCATGGAGGTACAGTGGACGTGAGAGTACCGTTCGCGAAGTGAATGGGTGGGTGGAAATCTGGGCCGACGGCACATGTATTGCTCGACATCAAAAGGTCTATCGATCCCGCACCACTGTTTTTTGCGAAAACCAGTACGCAGGTCTTTCGACCGCTCAAGGATATGCCTATCCACGTCCACAAGCCCGACAGATTTCACCGCAACAAGTGGAAGTACGTTCGCTGGACGTCTATGAGCAGCTGACGGAGGTGGGAGCATGATTGAACTGGAACAGGCGCGACTACGCCTCGAGGAACTTGGGCTTCAACAAGCGGCTCTCCTTTTGGATGCTCACTTGGAAGCGGCAAGTCATGGACAGCCCACTTATCTGTCCTTTCTCAACACGCTCCTTGATGCCGAGATAGCGGAACGTCAAAAGCGGAATATGGAGGTACGCACCAAACTTGCCCATTTGCCTTACCGCAAAACACTAGAGGAGTTCGATTTTGCTTTCCAACCTAGTATTGACGAACGATTGATTCGAGAGCTGGCCACGATGACTTTTGTAACCCGACACGAGAATGTCTTGTTCTTAGGACCTCCCGGAGTAGGAAAAAGTCATTTGGCGGTGGCGTTGGCTGTAGAAGCCATCTCGCAAGGGATATCCGTTTACTTTGTCAGTCTGTCGCATCTCATCGAGGATCTGCGAAAAGCTTACATGGAGAACAGACTGGATAAACGCATCCGTATCTATATTCGACCTAAGCTCCTCGTGATTGACGAGATTGGCTACTTACCGTTTGACAGTTTGGCAGCTAACCTCTTTTTCCAGGTAGTAAGTGCAAGATACGAGAGAGGGAGTATTCTGTTGACCAGCAACAAGAGCTTCGGTGAATGGGGGGAATTGATGGGCGATCCGATACTTGCTACAGCTATTCTGGATCGACTCTTACACCATTCCCACATCGTTAACATTAGGGGGAATAGTTACCGACTTCGTGAAAAAATGAGGACTGGAGCCTACGGCTCTCCCTCTACCACCTAACCAACAAAATCGCCGGGTGGGTCAGTTCTAAACCGGCGAGGGTGGGTCAAAATAAAGTCGGCGTTGACAAAGACATTGGGATAACACTCCCAACGTCTTTTTTTCGTTCATTTCAAGAAAATATAGCTTCAATTTTATACTGAAACCTTCCTTAATAATCCCAAAAATTGCACTATAATCTTATAACAAAACCTGAATGAGGTGTATATAAATGGATCATTACTTTAGGATTGAAGGTTGCAGGGAGACTGGCACTTACTTTGTTTACGAAATTACTAATGGTATAGCCAAAGAAATTTCTGAACCAGTCGTTGGTATGCGTACTGGTGGTTTGAAGAAGGCCAGACAAACAATTGGGCAATATTTATTGAAAAATGGCCATAGTTTAAGTTCATCATTTACCCATTATTGCATTAAACCCAGTAGGAAGAAAAATTATGTTCATAATTGGACAGTAGAGCAATATTTAGTCGGTGTTCCTATAGTTAATTCAATGGATTAACTGATTCTTTGCCCAATAAACTAGCGGTAGTATAGGACTTGGTTTTCCATCCTAATCTACCGCTGATTCGTTAATACTTGTTGCTTTATGCTCTGTTATTTTTATTTAACACACATTTTTACGGCAAATTTACGGCAACGTGTTAAACCCCTTTTGTTATACCAAAAATGAAGGTTCTGTATCAGTCTGCAACCCCATATAAATCATCACTTACAGACAGCTGTTTCTTTCTGCACCAACAACCCCACACACTCCACATGCACCGTATGCGGAAACATATCCACCGGCTGCACTTCCTTCACCTCATACCTCTCCGCCAGCACTTTCAAATCCCTTGCCAACGTAGACGGATTACACGACACGTACACCACGCGCTCCGGCTGCATCTCCAAAATCGTCGTCAACAGCGCCTCGTCGCAGCCCTTGCGCGGCGGGTCGACCACAATCACATCGGCGCGGATGCCCCGCTCCTTCCACGCCGGAATCACGACCTCTGCCGGGCCAGCCTCAAACGTCGCGTTGTCCACGTCGTTCAACTTGGCGTTGCGGTTCGCATCCGCAATCGCTTCCGGAACGATCTCCACGCCGTACACATGCTTCGACTTCTGCGCCAAAAACAGCGAGATGGTGCCGATGCCGCAGTAGGCGTCGATGACCGTTTCCGTGCCTGTTGCCCCGGCGTATTCCAGCGTTTTGTTGTACAGCACTTCCGTCTGTGCAGGGTTGACCTGGTAAAACGACCGCGCCGAGATCGCGAATTTGATCGGGCCGATGTAATCGTAAATGACGTCGCTGCCCCAGAGTGTCACGGTCTTTTTGCCGAAAATGACGTTAGTCTTGTCCGGATTGATGTTTTGCACGATGCTGGTGACGCCTGCCACCTCCGTGCGGATCGCTTCCACGAGCTTGTCCCGCTGCGGAATGGCTTCCTCTGTCGTCACAAGCACGACCATGACTTCCCCCGTCTTAACCCCTACCTTGACGACCACATGGCGCAGCAGACCTGTGCCGCGCACCTCGTCGTATGGCTTAATGCCAAGGGGAGCAGCGGCTCGCTTCACGGTGGCGACTGCCTCGTCGTTCTTTTGGTGCTGGATGAGGCACTCATTCATGTCGATGATGGAGTGGGATTTTTCCGCGTAAAAGCCGCCGACCAAGGCGCCGTTTTCCTCGCCGATTGGCACCTGTGCCTTGTTGCGGTAGCGCCATGGATCGGTCATGCCGAGCGTCGGGTGCACCGTAATGGCCCCTTCTCCCTCCACCTGAAAGCCGCCGATACGGCGGAGATTGTCGCGGACGATCTGCTGCTTGTGCCGCAGTTGTTCCTCGTAGGCGAGGTGCTGCAGCGAACAGCCGCCGCAACGGTCGTACAGCGGACAGGGTGGCTGTGCGCGGTGGGTGCTTGCTTCCAGCACTTTCGTCAGCTTCGCGAAGCCAAAGTTCTTTTTGACATGGTCGACACGCGCAAGGACTCGCTCGCCTGCGAGTGCGCCGTCTACAAACAGCGTATATCCTTCAACCCGGCCGACTCCAGCGCCCTCGTGGTTCAGTCCGGTTATCTCCACTTCCACGGTTTGACCGACACGTACCGGGACGTCCAGCTCCACCTTGGCGGTCTGCTGCGGTCCGCGCCGCTTTTTTGTTGTTTTTGCCACGATTCTTTTGCTCCTTTTGTCTTGCGCTCTTGCTTCCCGGCTGCTTTTGGCTTTTGGCCAAAAGGAAGCAGGCAGGGATGCACAGCGAACGCGGCATCCCTACAGCTATTGCTATTCATTTTACTATCTTCCTACGGGACGAACAACTCGATATGTCCCGGCAAGGCCTCGACGACACAAGGCAACTGTCCGCCAAGCTCGCCGTCCAGATTGAGCTGGACCACCTCGCCTGTGGGAGAGGTCGCTTTGATGTAATCTGCCTGGAAATACAGAATGTTGGGGTCGCGCAGATGCTCGCCGCGAACCGCCTGTGCGGCGAGGCGAATGAATTCGGCGATATTCGTCTTTTTCACGACGATGACGTCCAGCTTGCCGTCTGACAAATCTGCTTCCGGGGCGAGCTTGTCGAAGCCGCCGACAGCATGGCTGTTGGCAATGAGAAAAACCATGATCTCCTCATCCAGCAGCACTTCCTTGCGATTTTCCAGGCGGACGCGGATCGGGTGCAGAGAGGGCAGCTTCTCCAGCCCTTTGACGTAGTACGCCATTTGTCCGAGCAGCGTCTTCAGCTTGCTCGGGACTTCGTAGGTCAGGTTGGTGAGGGAGCCGCCTCCCGCAATATTCATAAAATACCGGTTGTTGATCCGGCCCAGGTCGATGCGCTTCTTCTTGCCTTTGGTGATGATCTCTGTAGCGCGTGTGATTGACTTCGGTATGCCTAGCGCCCGGGCAAAATCGTTGCTGGTTCCGCAGGGGATGATTCCAAGGGTGGGGCGTGCTTTTTGCTCCGCCATCCCGTTCACTACTTCGTATATGGTTCCGTCTCCGCCAGCAGCCACGATGACATCGAAGCCGCGGGCCACGGCGCGGGCCGCTTCCTCGGTTGCATCGTCTTCCCCTCTGGTTGCATGGCAGGAGGTCTCGTATCCGGCCGATTCCAGCAAATCGAGAATATCCGGCAATCGCCGCCGTACGATCTCCCGGCCGGAGCTCGGATTGTAGATCAATCTGGCTCGTTTCAAGGCAGATCCCTTCTTCCTTCCCTCGCTCACGGGTATACTTCCTTCCATCATATCCTGTATAGCCATTTTTGGGAATCGCTATGCAGGAGACAGCGTGATAATATAGAAAAAGATGGCAAAATGGAGAGCGAGGGGAAGAATGATGAAAAAAATCATCGTTGGTGTTGATGTAGGTGGAACAGCAATCAAAATGGCGTTGATTACCCCGGATGGCGAGCTGGTGGCTAAAACTCATGAGCCTACACCAGTCGCAGATGGGGAGGATGGCGTCCTGCAAAAAATCGCGGAGATGACCCGCGTCCTGCTACACAAGCATGGCTATGCGCTGGAGCAAGTAAGCGGGATCGGCGTAGGCATCCCCGGACCTATCGATGCAAAAGACGGCATTGTCATGCAAGCAGTCAACCTGCACTGGACCAAGCCTGTCTTTTTGAAGCAAAAATTGGAAGCACTTACAGGGCGGCCTGTCGCTGTCGAGAACGACGCCAATGCGGCGGCACTGGGCGAAATGTGGCAGGGCGCAGGCAAAGGCGCACAAGACCTCGTGCTGGTGACAATCGGAACGGGAGTCGGCGGCGGCGTCATCCTGGATGGAAAGATCGTTCACGGCATGAACGGGGTCGGCGGGGAAATCGGGCACATCACCATAACGCCAGACAGCGGCGCACTCTGCAATTGCGGCAAAAAAGGCTGTCTGGAGACGTACGCCTCCGCCACCGCAATTATCCGTGAAGGGCGACTCGCTGCCGAAAACGGAACAAGCCCATACCTTGCTTCCGTGCTGGCCGAAAACGGCAAGCTCGGGGCAAAGGACGTATTCGAAGCAGCCGTAGCAGGCGACGCCGCTGCTCTTTCTATCACCGATCAGGTGGCGCTCTACTTGGGACTTGCCCTCTCCCATCTGGCGATTGCGCTGAATCCGGCCAAGTTTGTCATCGGAGGCGGCGTGGCGGCGGCAGGCGATTTCCTCTTTTCCCGCATTCGCGATTCCTTCGCCCGCTTCGTGCCCTTTACGTACGTCGTGGAAGCAACCGGGATTGTCCCTGCCACGCTGGGCAACGACGCCGGCGTATACGGAGCGGGCTGGCTGATCCGCTCGCAGATGGAAGAGTAGCTGGCATTTTCGTGCGTAAACGATTTGTTTATCCTGAAAATTTCCACTTTTCCCATCCGTAAAAAAAGCGCTTCTGCCAGCAGCATAACTGCCTCGCAGAAGCGCTTTTTCCCTTGGATTACCATTCAATCGTCCGCGCAGTCGCTTTCCCTTCCTCCGCCCGCCCAGGTTTCGGCTCCTTCCCCGCGACAATCAGCGCTGCTCCTGCCAGCACCGCACAGCCGCCAAGCAGTTGAAGCAGGCTGAATGCTTCCCCAAACAGCAACGCCGAACACCCAATCGTCACGACTGGTTCGAACGTGCTGAGCACGGAAGCTTTGGTCGAACCGATCAGTTGCAGACCACGGAAGAAAAAGCTGATCGCCAGGACCGTAGAAAAAACGACGATTCCGCCCAACGCCAACCAGCCTGCCGGAGCAAAGGACAGATCGACGCCGCCTTCTTTTTGCGCGATCAAAAAGGTCGTCGCAGCCGCGAACAGCGCGATATAACCCGACGTTACGTACGAGGACAGACCTTTTACAACCCGGTTGCCCACGATGATGTACACCGAGTAGAACAGCGCAGCCGCGAGCGCCAGCACGACTCCGAACGGCTGAATACCGTCAAACGACAGCCCAAGCACCAGCCCCAATCCCAGCAGTGACAGCAGCATCGCGAAAACGGTCTTTTTCGTCAGCGGCTCTTTCTCCACAACATAGCTCAGAACCGCCACAAACACGGGAAACGTGTACAAGAGCAGAGCGGCCAGCGAGGTCGAAATGTACTGAACCGCGGAAAAAAAGCTGAGCGATTGCAGCGTGTACAAAACTCCCCCCAGACAAAACAGGGCGAGCACCTGCCGCCGATTGAGCCGCAACGACTCCTTGCGCCAGGCCAGCAGCCCGAAAAACAGCACAGCCGCGAACAAAAAGCGTAAAAACAAGAGCGTCGATACAGAAACACCTGCGCCATAGGCGTACACGGCAAAAATGGACATCACGCCAAAGCCGGCAGCCGAAGCAAGCACGTACAGCACTCCGATGGACAACGGATTCACGATATTCACCAGCCCTTTTCAAATGACAGCGATACAGAGACAAATCAGTTTTTCAATCCAGCCCCTTCTCTGCGGAACAGTCGCGAGGCGAAAAATATCGTGATCGCCACGTACACCAGCGAAGAACCGATGCCGACCAGCGCATGCAGCGGGTCAACCTTGCCGTAGAAGACTTCCTTGCAGAGCGCCACGCCATTGAACACAGGCAGCGCGTAGTAATGCTCCGCGATGTCCACCGGGCTTTGCGGCATCAGCATGTACGACGGCACCATCGCCAGGAAGATGACCCCACTCATGTACGTCTGCCCTTCTTTGAAAGTCTTCGCGATGGTGCTGAGCATCAGCTCCAGTCCGGCAAAAGTCGCCGCCATGAGCAGGATAACGACAATCAGCACGAGCAAGGTTGCAGGCGAGAAAAACGCGAGCGAAAAATGGTCGCCCGCCCCTCCAAACGGCCCCACACTCATCACCAGCGAAACCGAGATGAACGAGGCTCCCGCACTCATGATACTCATGACCATGACCGCCAAAAGTTTCGCCGTGAGAATGTGGTTGGCGGCAATCGGTGCCGTCAGAAGCGACTCCAGCGTCCCTCGCTCTTTTTCCCCTGCGACAAGGTCGTTGGCGGAAGCGATTCCTCCAGAGGCGAGCGACACGACGAGCATGAGCGGAATGAAGCCTGCGAGCATCCCGCCCGACTGCCTTTCCTCCGACGCTACGTTTTGAAAGTCAGGGGTGATCGGCTGAATCGCCTGCTCGGACAGGCCTGCCTGCCTGAGCCGCTTCGCCACAATCTCCTTGCTGTACCTCTCAACGGTCTGCTCGATCAGATCGCGGGCGTAGACCGACTTGGAATTGGTCGAGTCAAATGCAACATGCAGTTTGGCCGTTTTCCCCGCCTGAATCTGCTCGTCAAACGATTCCGAAATCGTAATGATGGCGCGCAGTTGCCCCGCTTGCAGCGCTTGCTCCGGGTCGGCCGGCTGGAGCAGCTTGACCCCCGGATTTTCTTGCAAAAGCGCAATCAGCCTGGAGGAGCCATGAACAGCCAGCGGCACGTATTCCCGCGCTTCCTTTTCCACGTTACTGTAAGAGTTGCCCAACAGGAAAAACACAAAAGGAATAATGACCAAAGGCACCAGAAACGTCCCCAGCCACGCCTTCCGGTCGCGAAACAGGTCGAGCAGCTCCTTTTTCAAAACGATCCAGATGACTTGCCAGCCCATCAGAGCTTGCCTCCTTCCACGACCGCCATGAAGATGTCGTCCAGATCGTCTGTCCCGAACTGCTTGCGCAAGGCGTCCAATCCTCCTGAAAAGCGCAGCTTGCCTTTGTGGATCAGCGCAACCCGCTTGCACAGCTTGTTGATCTCGCCCATGTTGTGGCTGGAAAACAGGATCGTCTTTCCTTCCTCCTGCAGTCTTGCCACCATCCGGCGAAAAATGGTCGCAGCCGTTACATCCAGCCCCGTCGTCGGCTCATCCAGCAAAATGACGTCAGGATCATGGACCAGCGTGCGGGCAATCGCCACTTTTTGCTTCATTCCCCGGGAAAAAGCGACGACGCGCCTGTCGATAAACGATTCCATCTCCAGAATGCGGCTCAAGCTGTCGATTCTCTGCTGCACCCGCGACGCCGTCAAGCCGTAGAGACTGCCGAAGTAGGCGATATTTTCCCTGGCTGTCAGCCGACTGTACAATCCGACTTCCCCGCCAAACAGGATGCCGATCCTGCGTCGCACCTCCAGCGGCTCGTGCCGTACCGAAAAACCGCTGATCTCGATGTCTCCCGAAGTCGGAGTGAGAATCGTCGCCATCATGCGCATCGTCGTCGTCTTCCCTGCGCCGTTTTCGCCCAAAAGGCCGTACACCTCGCCCTCTTCCACGCGAAACGTCAAATCGCGAACCGCTGTGATCGTCCCGAACTGCTTGCTGACTTCTTTTACCTCAATCAACAGCAGCCCTCCTCTCCTAATCCTTCCCAGCCGGATGGCCACCTTTTTTCCATAGCCATCCAGACAACAGATGGCGTCCTGCCGTCAAAATTGCACCTTGAGCAAATAGGAAGCTCTTTTCTCTCCGGAAAACGTCACCTGTACGACTCCTGTGCGGCCTTGCAGCACGCGCGGGATCGCCGCCGCCACGCGGAACTGCCTGTGCCTGTCATCGACTCGCGCGACATGCACCGTCCCTGGCGGAGAGTAGATCCTCTCTCCGTCCAGCGAGTAAAACACGAGCGAGATTTCCCCTGCGGCACCGTGCGCCTCTCCGGAAAAAATGATCGTATTCACAGCTCCGGCAACACCGCCCGATACCCGCGTAAGGTCAAACAGCGGATGGCGAAGCGAGGCAAGCGCAAGCCCGCCTCTCCAATCCTGCAAAAAGGCGTCGAACTCCTGAACCGCTGCTGGCGCAAACATCGCGGTGGCATGCGACCATGCTGCGCCAGGCGGGCTTGCCGGACTGGCAGAAGTCATCAGCAAAAGCATCATCCAAACAGAAAGCATGCTAATCATCTCCAGGTAATGGTTGTCCTTAGCATGCCCTTTTGCAACGTTTGCGCGATGTTCCGGCGGCAGATCAGAATCTTTCGACTTTTACACACAGGCGCTGTCGCGGCGCTCTTTTCATACCAAGGTCAGGGCACTCGCGTAGCGTTCCTTCCATTTGGACAGGGAAAAGCCGTCAAACAGCGCCACAAATTTTTCGGTGTCATTAATGTAGTGACGCGTTTCTTTTTGTCCGGGGTACTTTTCTTCAAACAGCGGAGCGACCAGATGCGTGACCGGAACCCCTTCCGCCTCCTGGTCGTAAATGCCCCGCTCGGCCAGCACCTTGCCGAAGTAGCGACAGTAGGTCACAGTCACCGTTTTTTGCTGCCCGTTGTCTTCCCACGTCGCAATCGAACGGTCAAATGTATCGGATGGCGAGCCGCCCTTGCCCGGCGCTACACTCTCTCCTTTGACAGAAATCAGCTTCATGTACTTTCCTTCCCCCTTTTTGTTCGTGTAAGTTCATTATAGGGGAGAGCGGAATTACTTACAAATCCGGCCAACCCGCAGCAAGTTCAGCAGACGTTTTTTTAAAAAAGTTTTTGCGCATCTGTCAGAAAATCCTGCATCCGGTAGTCTATGCAGTAAGTCAACGAACAACGGGGAGTTTTGGTAATCAAGCCGGTCAGTCAAAGAGAAAAGGAGCAGGACGAGGCGTTTGGCGGGCTGGTCGACAGCCGCCGAGAGCAACGGTACCCCCGAGGAAGTCTTGATGCGCCGCGAGCTGTTTACGACGATCAAAAGCTTGTGTACTGCCTCAGCCCGCATGAACAACGGCGCATCGTAGAAGTGCACGGTGCAGCGAAGCGCGCTATCCAGCCCGTCCGTGTAAAAAAACAAGCAGCACTCTCCCCAAGCGGAAAGTGCTGCTTCTTTTTATGCCTTACAGGCTGTTCAATACTTCCTGGATCAGCTTGTTGACCATTGGCGGGTTTGCTTTGCCTTTGGTTTGCTTCATGACCTGACCGACGAAGAAAGCGGCTGCTTTTTCGTTTCCGGCCTTGTAGTCGGCGACTGCCTGCGGGTTGGAGTTGATGGCGTCGACGACGATTTGACGCAGGGCGCCCTCGTCGCTGATTTGCACCAGTCCTTTTTCCTCGACGATCTTCTTCGGATCTTTTCCGGTCTCCACCATCTCCTTGAAGACGGTTTTGGCGATTTTCGAGGAGATCGTGCCGTCTGCGATCAGCTTAATCATGTCGCCCAAGCCCTGCGGCGTCATTTTCACATCGGCAAACGTCAGGTTGTTGGCGTTCAGGTGAGCGAGCAAGTCCACCATCAGCCAGTTGGCGACTGCTTTCGGGTCTGCGCCTGTCTTGACGGTTGCGTCGAAGAAATCGGCTGTTTCCTTGGAAATGGTGATGACCTCGGCATCTGCTTGCGACAGGCCGAACTCGTTTACGTAGCGAGCCTTGCGGGCATCCGGCAACTCCGGAATCGTCGCGCGGACAGCCTCAATCCATTCCTCGGAAATTTGCATGCGCACAAGGTCAGGGTCCGGGAAGTAACGATAGTCGTGCGCCTCTTCTTTGGAACGCATGCTGACCGTCTTTTTGTTCGCCTCGTCCCAGCGGCGGGTTTCCTGCACGATGGTACCGCCGGAGTTCAGCACCTCTGTCTGCCGCTGCACTTCGTATTCCAGCCCCATTTGCACGTTGCGGAAGGAGTTCATGTTTTTCAGCTCGGTCTTGGTGCCGAACTCTTTTTGCCCATACGGACGAATGGAGACGTTGGCATCGCAGCGCAGCGAGCCTTGCTCCATGCGCACGTCGGACACCTCTGTGTACTGGATGATCGCTTTCAGCTTTTCCAGATAGGCGCGCGCTTCTTCGGGTGAGCGAATGTCCGGCTCGGAAACGATCTCGATGAGCGGTACGCCTACGCGGTTGAAGTCTACCAGCGATTCGCCGCCGAAGTCGCTGTGCGTCAGCTTGCCCGCGTCTTCTTCCAGATGGAGGCGGGTGATGCCGATGCGCTTCGTCTCTCCGTTCACTTCAATGTCGATCCAGCCGTTGTAGCCGATTGGCTGATCGTACTGGGAGATTTGGTACGCTTTCGGGGAATCCGGGTAAAAGTAGTTTTTGCGGTCGAACTTGGTCTCGCGGGAAATTTCGCAGTTGAGCGCGAGCGCCGCTTTCATCGCAAACTCTACCGCTTGCTTGTTCGTTACGGGAAGCACGCCCGGATGTCCCAGACAAATCGGGCATGTATGTGTATTCGGCGGCGCGCCGAACTCAGTCGGGCAGCCGCAGAAAATTTTGCTCTTGGTCGAAAGTTCGGCGTGGACCTCCAGGCCGATGACGGTTTCGTACTTGCTCATGCCTCTTACCCCCTCACCCATTCCGGCTTGCGCTCGCTGTAGCCTGCTGCCTGCTCGTACGCATGTGCTACGCGCAATACGGTGGATTCGTCAAACGCGCGACCGACGATCTGCATACCGATCGGCAGACCGTTTTGGGCGAATCCGCACGGTACGCTGATCGCTGGCAGTCCTGCCAGATTGACAGGAACGGTGCAAATATCTTCCAGATACATTTTGACCGGATCGTTGACGTTTTCGCCGATTTTGAAAGCGGTCGATGGCGTTGTCGGATGCAAAATCACATCGAAGTCGGCGAAAATGTTGTTGAAGTCCTGGATAATCAGCGTGCGCACCTGCTGCGCCTTTTTGTAGTAGGCGTCGTAGTAGCCGGACGAAAGCGCATAGGTTCCGAGCATGATCCGGCGTTTTACTTCCTGGCCGAAGCCTTGGCTGCGGGATTCCTTGTACAGCTCGATCAGGTTGGACGCATTGTCTGCGCGCACGCCGTAGCGCACGCCGTCAAAGCGCGCCAGGTTGGACGACGCTTCCGAGGAAGACAGCAGGTAGTAGGCTGGAACCGCGTATTCGGTATGCGGCATGGAGACTTCGCTCCAGGTTGCGCCCATGCTCTCCAACTGCTTCAAGGCAGCGAGCACAGCCTCGCGCACCTCGGCATCAATGCCCTCGCCGATCAGCTCTTTTGGCACACCGATGCGCAGACCTTTGACATCGCCAGTGAGCGCGGACAGGTAGTCCGGCACTTCCACATTCGCAGAGGTGGAATCGTACTCGTCATGTCCGGCAATCGCTTGCAGCACGTATGCCGCGTCTTCTACGTTCTTGGTCAGAGGTCCGATCTGGTCGAGAGAAGAAGCGAAAGCCACCAGACCGAAGCGGGACACGCGGCCGTATGTCGGCTTCAGGCCAACGACACCGCAAAAAGCGGCTGGCTGGCGAATGGAGCCGCCTGTATCCGAGCCGAGTGTGAAATAGAAGTGGCGGGCAGCCATCGCCGCGGCAGAACCGCCAGAAGAGCCGCCTGGCACGTAATCGGTGTTCCACGGGTTTTTCGCCGGGAAGAACCCGGAGTTTTCATTGGAGCCGCCCATGGCGAACTCGTCCATGTTCAGCTTCGCCACGATTACGGCGTCTGCTTCCTTCACCTTTTTGGAGACAGTTCCGTCATGGACAGGATCGTAGTTCGCCAAAAATTTGCTGGCGCAGGTTGTCCGTACGTCTTTTGTAATCATGTTGTCCTTGAGTCCCGCCGGCAGGCCGAACAGGAGTCCAAGCTCCCCGTTTTCCTTGACCAAACGCTCGTCCAACTGGCGAGCATGGGCGAGCGCCCCTTCCTCATCCACGTGCAGGACGGACTTGATTTTTTCATCATGCTCCTTGATGCTGGCGATGGAAGCCTGCACCAGGTCTGTGACCGAAAGCTCTTTTGCGCGCAAGGCACTATGTATTTCCGACAATCGCTTGTCAAACAGCGACACAGTGGGTTCCTCCCTTCTCGTTCTCCTGACAGATTATTCGAATACAGCCGGTACTTTGAATTGCCCGTCCTCGTGATCGGGTGCGTTTTTCAGCACGTCCTCGCGCGGCAGCGACGGTCTGTTCACGTCCTCGCGCATCACGTTTTTCACATCCGTAGCGTGACTGGTCGGCTCAACGTTGGACGTGTCAAGCTCGTTCAGCTTCGCGGCAAACTCCAGGATGGCGTTCAAGTCCTTTGTGTATTGCAAAGCCTCGTCTTCCGTCAACTGCAAGCGGGCCAGATTGGCTACATGCTCTACTTCTTTGCGAGTGATGGCACTCATCTCTTCCACCTCCGAATCGTCTCACATAACTTTGATCTTACTTGAAAACAGCAGGTTCAGTCAATTTTCGCGCGGATTCGGCCGTGTAGAAACAAAAATTTTTCGAGTGAAAATGCTTTACAGGCGAGGCAATAGGCGGGACGCGGTCCCAGTGTTAATCGCAGCTTTTTATTAGAAAACATCCAAATATTCCATAGAAAAAAGGAATCCCTGTTTCCAGCGGGACTCCTTTTTCATTCGGCTTTTATTTTTCTGGCAACGAGCCGCTAAGCTTGTTCCTTTTCTACCTTCGCCAGCACCTGCCCCATGAGCAGTGACTTGCCTTTTTCCACACCCTCTGCCCATTTTATCTGCGACGATTCCAGCAGCAAAATGACGGTAGATCCAAACTCAAACCAGCCCAGTTCGTCGCCTTTTTCGTAGTGTGGAATGCCTTCGATTGGCTCGGTGGTTTGCCGGCCGTGTTTGATATTGGTCGTGGCCGTATTGTACACGACCTTGACGCTGCCGACGAACAGTGCGCCAACCTTGACCAATGCCATGTCTCCCAGGCCTTTCGTCTTGATGTAGGTGACTAGCCGTTCGTTGCGGGCAAACAGTCGGTCCACATTTTCAATCCCGAGCCGGTTCACCGGATAGAGACGCCCCGGCAAATAGCTGTAGCGGACCAAATTTCCCGCCACTGGCATGTGGATGCGGTGATAGTCGCGCGGGCTCAAATAGATCGTGATGAACTTTCCGCCGTAGTAGCGCTTCGCTTCTTCCTCCGAGCCGCCCAATAGCTCTGTCACGCTGAACTCTTTGCCTTTTGCCTGAATCAGCGTGCCCTCACAGATGTCGCCAAGCTGGGAGACGGTCCCGTCCACCGGGCTTACGATCACATCGTGTCCGGGAGCGATTGGCCTTGCTCCTGCCTTCAGACGGCGGGTAAAAAATTCCTTGAGCGTCCGGTATTCCGTTACCGGCTTTTCTATGATGGAGGCATCAATTTTATAGTGACGAATGTATCGTTGGATCGCTAATCGACTGAATCGAGAAGCGGTGATTTTCCCCATGGTCCGCGACATTGCATTTTGCGGAAGTCGATGAATCAGACCTGGCAACAGCTTTTTACGCATAAGTGGAACTCCTTAATCGTTTTCGATTAGACAGCAAGTAGCGAATACCCTTACTTTACCACTTCCACTTACAGCCAGTAAACCCTGCACTATTACCAACGCCTCATCATTTCCTTGACTGGGCTTGCTATACTATAATAATGGGACAAGCCTACAATCAGGAGACTACACATATGGCTAAGCTTGATATTACAACAATCATCAGTCAGCACAGCAACATTTTGACCAGCTTATTTCATCACATGTCGGACATGTTTTTCCTCATGGCGGTAGAAAAAAACGCCAATGGGGATTATCAGTTCCGGTATGTCTTAATGAATCCAGCCGCTATGAAGGGAGCAAATCTGGGTGAGGACACCTACGGAAAATTGATAGAAGAAGTATATCCTCCGGACAAAGCGGACCTGCTCAACAGCATGTACAGACAGACAGTGGAAGACGCAAGCCCCACCCACTTCACAACAAAAGGCGACATGATCGGAGAGTCGATTCTCTCTCCCGTCTTCAACTCCGATGGGGTATGCACTCACGTTTTTTCCGTGACCAGGGATATTACCGAGCGCAAAAAACTGGAATGGCAATTGGAATACATGGCCTACCACGATGTGCTTACCGGCTTGCCAAACAGACGTCTGCTGTACGAAAATCTCCAGCAATCTTTGGAAAAGGCCAAGGAATCTGGCGAAATGGTCGCCGCCCTCTATCTCGATTGTGACCATTTCAAGCAAATTAACGATACGTTGGGGCATGATGCCGGGGATACTTTTCTGCAAATGCTCGCCCAGCGCCTTCAGGCTTGTGTCCGCGAACAGGATATGGTCGCTCGCTTGGGGGGAGACGAATTCGTCGTCATTCTGACAGGCATCCAGAACGAGCGTCAGGCGGAAAAAGTCGCAACCCGGATTTTGCATTCGCTGCAACAGCCGTGGAGCTTTCGGGGCCAGACTTTCTCCGTTACGTCCAGCATCGGTATCGCGCTTTACCCTGTTTCCGCAAGCGAAGCGGACCAGTTGCTGAGCAATGCGGACAAGGCTTTGTACAAAGCGAAAGAGACGGGACGCAACCAGTTCTTTTTCTTCGATCCCGCACAAAACTGAGCCGTTCGCCGTTTTATGAATCGTTTTCGGCTGCGCCAATTCATTGGCGGCCGCTCTTTTGCCAAAGGCTTCATCACGTTAAGGCAATAGCAATCTACCCGTATAAAAACAGAAATACGGACAGAATGGAAAATAGCAAGCTCACCAGGTACAGGACGACGACCGTCTGTTTGGCCGACAGGCCAAACGACATCAGCCGATGGTGAACGTGCCTGCGATCTGCCTGGTACATCGGTGAACCGGCCAGCAGCCGGCTAATTATCACCTGAAGCGTGTCCACGACGGGCAAGCCAAGCGCCAGCACCGTCACGACCAGCGAGATGAGCGTCGCGCCTTTCATTGTGCCCTCCAACGAGATTACCCCCAGCGCAAACCCCAGAAACATAGCCCCTGCATCCCCCATGAAAATTTTCGCGGGATAAAAATTAAACCGTAAAAAAGCAAGTGCAGCTCCCGCCAGCGCAACCGCAAGCAGAGCAGTCACTTCCTGCCCCTTTGCCATGGACAGGAAAAACAAGGTGATTGCGGAAAAGGATGTCGCCCCGGCCGCAAGCCCGTCCACCCCATCCAAAAAGTTCACCATGTTGATAAGTCCCACAATCCACAGCACCGTCGCCAGCAAGGAAACCAGTACAGGAAACGAAACGTATGTCCCTTCCTCCGCTCCGAGCCAGGTCAAGCTGATCCCGCGAAACCGGATATCGAAGAGAAAAGCCAGAACGGCAACCGCCAGCTGAACCAGCAGCTTCGGCAAGGCAGGAAAATCTTTTTGCCGGGCTTTGAAGGCGTCGTCCACCCAGCCGATTGCCACCAACAGCAGACCGCCAACTGCCAAAACTGCCACCGTTTTTTGCGCCCCTGCAAAAAAAGTTGTCACCATCAGCAGCCCAACAAACATCGCCAGCCCGCCGGACAAGGGCATAGGCCTGCTGTGTCCTTTCCTTCCTCTGGGAATATCCAGCAGCTTCGTTTTCCACGCCAAACGGTATGCTAGCGGCATCAGCAAGTAGACGAGAAAAAATGTCGAGAGCCCTGAAGCAATGTAAGTAAACAGCTGCGCTCACCTGCCCGAACATCATTTTCTACCCTTTAGTGTGGACAAAATGAGCGCAAAAAAGCCGCCCCCGTTTGGAGAGCACTGCAAAACACTTCCTTTATATGGAAAGTGAAGGCGTTTCTTTGCTTCGCTTCGTTGCCAGCCCACTATGGGGCTTATCTGTCCGTTCCGAGACGTTTCACGGGGCGGGGGCTCAACATCTGGGTTTCACAATGAAGTGAGACTAACGCCCCCTTCATCCCCGTGTCCACGTCTCTACGCTGGAAGGCTGGCAAAGGCGCTCCGCAAATAAAACGCCTCCTATTCCAAACTCCATCAGCTTTTTGGCTTTGAATGATTGCCAGCACCTCGCGGTGCTGGTTTTTCGCTATAATCAATATTAAGAAAATGTTCAAAGGACATGTTGCCATGCTATCTGCTGACAGACAATTGAAAGCCTCATTTCATTCAGAACTTTACAATTTAATTCCCGAAGACCATCTTCTTCGAAAAATCAACGAAGCTGTGGACTTTTCGTTCATTTACGAGTTAGTTCGTCCATCTTATTGTGAATATTACGGAAGACCAGCGAATGAACCGGAACTTCTGTTTCGTCTTTTATTTCTGCAGTATCTTTATGGCTTATCCGATGAGCGAATGATTCAAGAAGCACAAGTAAACCTCGCGTATAAATGGTTCTTGGGGTTGAATCCTGAGGATACTTTGCCCGATCCGTCACAATTATCCCGATTTCGGAATCATCGCTTAGGTGCAAGCCAGATTAACGAAATCTTACAAGTGCTTGTAAAACAGTGCGTAGAAGAAGGCTTGATTAAGTCAAAAACACTCATTGTCGATGCAACACATACTGTTGCTTCCACTCAAAAGAAACGGCCTTTGGACGTGTTGCAGGAAGCCGCCAAACGGCTCGTACGAGCCGTACTTAAAAAGCATCCAAAGCTGGAGAAGAAACTTCCTCGTCCTCCGAAGTGTATGCAAGGCGATGTCGATGCGGCAAAAGTGATGCTACATTACCTCGCTGAACTGGGAGAAACGGTAGAAAATCTCCTTCCTGATCATGAAGGGGCCATCTCCGAAAAACTCAAGCACGCAAAGCAAATCGTGGAAGATGAACGGTTACTAGCAAACAAAGGCATCATGTCTGCGATTGACCCAGACGCGCGTTTTGGCTGGAAAAGCAATACCCTCTCCTTTTTTGGCTACAAAGAGCATGTAGCGATGACAGAAGAAGAGATCATCACTGCGATTGAAGTTACGGGTGGAAGTGAAGATGATGGCAAACAACTGCCAAAGCTATTAGAGCAAACAGAAAAGACAGGTATGAAGATTGAGGAAGTCATCGGAGACACTGCTTACTCTGGAAAAGACAATTTAAATCTCCTTGCCTCAAAAGACATTCAACCGATAGTCCCCTTAAACCCAATTGTCCATTCCGGAGGAATGAAACAGGAAGGCTTTACATACAACAAAGACGCCGACTTTGTCATTTGCCCAACCGGAGAGCACAGTATACGAAAAGCGGTACAAGGGAAGAAAAAATCCGGGCGCAGCCGTTCTCTTGTCTTTTACTTTGATGTGGAGAAGTGCAAGACATGTCCACTTCGCGAAGGATGCTACAAGCCTGGTGCCAAAGCAAAGACTTATTCCATTCGTATGGTGGCGGAGCACTATCAAGAGCACATGAGGTTTGAGGCAAGCACCACCTTCAAAGAGCGATCGAAGCGTCGCCGGATCATTGAGCACAAAAATGCTGAATTAAAAAGATTTCATGGATTGACCAGGGCAAAATACCGTGGTTTATTTGGTATGCGGATACAAGCATACTTAACGGCATTCGTTGTAAACGTAAAGCGAATGGTAAAGCTAATAAAGCAAATGCAGCCAGCTTCGTAAGAAGTAAGGCTGCATTCTTTTTGATGCCGTCGGCATCAATTATTGACATGAACCCATTATTAAAAACCGAGAGAGCACTTTTGCAGTGCTCTCCGTTTGGAGGCAGCTTTGCGGTGCGTTTTTTTACAGTTTTTCCGAAACCAGTTTTGCCTGGGTGAACAGCAGCAGGTAGTCTGGGCCGCCCGCTTTGGAGTCGGTACCGGACATGTTGAAGCCGCCGAACGGATGCACGCCAACGAGTGCGCCTGTGCACTTGCGGTTGAAGTACAGGTTGCCCACGTGGAACTCTTCACGAGCGCGCTCCAGGTTTGCACGGTTGCGGCTGATCACTGCGCCAGTCAAGCCGTACTCGGTGTTGTTCGCGATTTCCAGTGCATGGTCAAAATCGTCGGCTTTGCAGAATGCTACTACCGGGCCAAAAATTTCTTCCTGCATGATGCGCGCTTGCGGATCTACGTCAGCAAATACGGTTGGCATGATGAAGTAGCCTGTTTCTGGACCTTTTTCGCCACCTGCAACCAGTTTGCCTTCTGTTTTTCCGATCTCGATGTATTCGAGAATTTTGTTGTACGCTTTCTCATCCACAACCGGACCTGTGTAGAAATCGTTTGTTCTCACATCGCCTACAGTCAGTTGCTTGGTCAGCTCTACTACGCGGTTCAGCACTTGATCGTACACGTCCTGGTGAACGATTGCGCGAGAGCAAGCGGAACATTTTTGACCGGAGAAGCCGAATGCGGAAGTAACGATGGATTGGGCAGCCAACTCGATGTCGCAGTCGCTGTCAACGATGATGGAGTCTTTACCGCCCATTTCCGCTACCAGACGCTTCATCCATTTTTGGCCTGGGCGATGTTTCGCAGCCAGCTCGTTGATGCGCAGACCTACGTCACGGGAGCCTGTGAAGCTGATGAAGCGAGTCAGCGTGTGCTCTACGAGGAAGTCGCCGATTTCGCTGCCGGAGCCTGGAACGAAGTTCACAACACCGGCTGGTACGCCAGCATCTTCGAGAATTTCCATGAATTTCGCTGCAATAACCGGTGTAGTGGAAGCAGGCTTCAGCACGACGGTATTACCCGCTACGAGCGCTGCTGTTGTCATACCGACCATGATCGCCAGAGGGAAGTTCCATGGCGGGATGACTACGCCTACGCCGAGTGGAACGTAGTACAGCTCGTTGTCCTCATCCGGAATGCGTGTCAGTTCATGGCGTTGGGACAGTTTATCCATTTGACGGCCGTAGTATTCCATGAAGTCGATAGCTTCTGCTGTGTCCGCGTCAGCTTCTGCCCAGCTTTTTCCGGCTTCTTTTACCAGCCAGGCAGAGAATTCATGCTTGCGGCGGCGCAAGATGGCTGCTGCTTTATAGAGATAGCGGGAACGCGCTTGCGCAGGAACCTTTTTCCAGGTTTCGAAAGTGCTGGCTGCGGTTTGGATCGCTTTTTCAGCCAACGCCTGGTCTGCCTGGGAAACAACGCCCACTACTTGTTCTTTGTTGGAAGGGTTGATGGATTTGGATTTTTTCTCGGTTGTGATGCGCTCTCCACCAATGATGAGAGGGTACTCGCGGCCAAGCTCGCTTTCTACTTTGGCGAGTGCTTCTTCAAATGCCTTTTTATTTTCCGGCAGGCTAAAATTGGTAAACGCCTCGTTTTTGAATTCAACTTGCATTTGGTGACGCCTCCTTATCAATTTCTTCCTGAGATCACTCATAAAACATATGCAAGGATCATACCAACCTCAAACTGAATAGCTCGACTTCGATAGTGTTTGCTTTTTTCGCGAAAAACAACAGCCAAGTTCAGAAAGCGATAATCGACACTTTTGTTTACAATCTGCTCAAATCATATACACTTTTGTTCACATCTTGCACAAAAAGCCCGATTCGCACTTGGTTGGTGCAAATCGGGCTTCTCTCCCTCTATTGGCGATAAAGATGCATATACGGATCGCCGGATGTCGGGCGAATATAGATCGCCAGCGGTTTGTTCATCGACTGGACGTACAGGTTGACGTGAACACTTTTGTCGAACAGTTGGTTGATACTTCCGGCGGCATACTGCGTAAACTGGAGAACCTCCGTCCGCGAGTCGTACTCCGCCGTGGCCGTAATCGTCAGCTCGGTCAGTCTGCCGTCCATAAAGCGTCCAACGCCTGTCATGCCGACGTACTCCCCGAAATAAGCCTGCGCTTGCCGCATCAGCTTGTCGTACTGCAACGATTGCTGAGCGTATTTTTTTTCGACATCCGCGCTCGGAAACAGGAAAAATTCCTCGTTGATCGGCTGCCACTTCGATACAGCCGACTCGTTGGCCGCCACCGTTCCCGACATGATGAAATGACCCGGCACGAGCGATGAATTGGCCTCTGGCACCTGATACAGCAAAATCAGCATCGGCACATTCGGCGCGCTCACCCGCAACGCCGAAACGATGGTGGAAGCAAGCTGCTGGCCTTTTGCTTGCAGTTCCTGCTGGGTGTACACCATTTCTTTGCCCGTCGCGTCCTGATAGTTCGGCGAGACAGACAAGCCCAGCACCATCCCGGCCAACTGTTTGTCTTTTTTGTTCAGGTAGTCATGCTCCAGTACGTGTACGAGGATGCCGTTTTTCTGCTGCCCGTTTGTGCCGCTCGCTTTTTCCTGGGCAATCCATTGTGTCACCTGTTCTTTTTTCACCACTTGACCTTCCTGGAAATAATACTCGGAGGTCGGGAACGTATCGCGGGCAAACTCCATCAAGCCCAGTTCCAGGTGGCTGAAATCAATCCGGTATCTCGTACTGTTGAGCATGCCGCGCGTCAAATTCTGTTTGTACGGCGTGATGCTGCCGTAGTAATCCTCGGATACTTCCACTACTTCAGACAAGGATGGCGCGGTAGGCTCGGGCGATTGAACCTTGCCCCCTGGCAACAACGAACAGCCAGCGGTCGCAATCGCGAGCACAATCGCAGCTATGTACCTGCATCCTGTCGAAAACTTCGCTTTCATACGCTACTCCTTTTGTCTTGAAAAAATGGGACTAGTTCCATTTGGTCCAGCGATTGTCGCTGAGCTTGTAGATCAGCGCCGATTCGCCGATTCCCACCCATTTTGTATCGCCGCCGCCTGAGGCGATGACGATCAGCTTTTCCGGTGAGCGCGCATCAAGCAAACGCCACTCTCCGCCGATTTTTTCATAGACGCCTTTTTCCGTTGCGACAGCGAGAACGCCAGTGCGTCTGTTCACAGAGAGCGAATAGATTTGCTCTGCTTCCGGAATCTCCTCTGTCTTCCACTGCCCCTCTTCATTATAGAGCAAGCTGAATTGTGCGGCTACATAGAGACGGTTCTCGTTCGGGTCGAAATCCATGGCATATACTTCCTGGTCCATCGGCTGCCAGAGACTCCATGTCTCTCCCTTGTCCGTCGACTGGTAGATGCCTTCGCCCGATACAAAAGCGAACAGGCGAACTTTTTCCCCCTGACGCGTTCCGGCAAAGCTGCGAATCTGGGCAGGCTCAGGCAATCCGTTGCTCGCCGCAGTCCAGTTTTTGCCGCCGTCAAAAGAGCGCCGCACTCCTTCGTTTCCGCCGACATAAATGTGCTCGGAATCTTCCGGGTCCACAAACCAGCCGACGACGTCAAACTGCTCCAACTGCGGAGAAAGCAGGCCCCACAAGCCTCCGCCAGTGGAGCTGTACAGTCCCGCATGCGTGCCCACCCATACGTATGCAGCATCCGGGGTCATCGCCAGCGTGTGAATCGTCTCTCCCTTTTCCAAAACGTCCTGATAGGTCAAGTCACCTTGCAGAGCAGCCGCCATAACCGAAGAGGGAACCGGCTTTTCCTGCACGTTGTCGACGTCGCTGCAGCCGCCCAACAGCAGCACTGCCAATGCTCCTATTCCCCATCGCTTAAAGCTATCCATGCTCCTCACGTCCCTTCCCTCGCTCATCCGTCTGTCGCCACTGTTTTCTCTACAGGCGCTTGTTATTTGAGAATCTCCAAAAATCCGGCTTCGTCCATGACAGGAACGCCCAGTTTTTCAGCCTTCTCCAGCTTCGAGCCGGCTTTTTCTCCCGCAATGACCAAATCGGTCTTTTTGCTGACGCTGCTCGTCACCTTGCCGCCCAGTCGGACAATCGCTTCCTCTGCCTCCTGACGAGACATTTGCGAAAGCGTTCCTGTGAGGACGATCGTCTTTCCGGAAAACGGCAAATCTGCGCCGGCTTCAACGCGCACGCCTTTGTACTCCATGTTCACTCCGGCCGCCTTGAGCCGCTCGATAACCGCCTGTGCCTGCGGCTGGGCGAAGTAGTTGATGAGACTTGCCGCCATTTTCGGCCCGATCTCGTTAATTTGCGTCAGCTCTTCCTCGGAAGCTTGCATGATCGCGTCGATATGGCCAAAATGCTCGGCCAGCACACGCGCTGCCTTGGCTCCGACCAGGCGAATGCCAAGTCCGAACAGTACGCGTTCCAGCGAGTTTTGCTTGCTCGCTTCAATCGCCGCCAGCAGGTTGTCTACCGACTTCTCGCCCATGCGCTCCATGGAAAGCAGGACATCGCGCTTTTGATGCAGGTAGTACAGGTCTGCCACGCTGTGAATGATGCCGTCGCGATACAGCTGCGCCACCACTTTTTCACCCAGTCCGTCGATGTTCATCGCGGCACGGGACACAAAGTGGATCATGCCTTCGCGGATCAGCGCCGGACACATCGGATTGATGCAGCGCAAGGCGACCTCTTCCTCCAGCCGCACCAGCTCGCTGCCGCACTCCGGACAATGCGTCGGCATGGCAAACGGCGTCTCGTTCCCGGTTCGGCGTTCCGGCAGCACTGCTATGATTTCGGGAATGATGTCGCCCGCTTTTTTCACGACGACGTGGTCGCCAATCAGCAAGCCTTTTTCCCGGATGATGTCCTCGTTGTGCAAAGAAGCGCGCTTGACCGTCGTGCCCGCCAGACTGACCGGCTTCAAAAGGGCAGTCGGTGTCACGCTCCCGGTTCGTCCTACCGACACTTCAATGCCTTCGAGAATCGTGATCGCTTCCTCCGCAGGAAACTTGTAGGCAATCGCCCAGCGCGGGCTTTTGGCTGTGTAGCCCAGTTCCTCCTGCTGTGCGTAGCTGTCTACCTTGATGACCATGCCGTCGATTTCGTAAGGCAGGCTTGGGCGCTTTTGCGTCCAGCTGTCGATAAAAGCGAGCAGCTCCTCGATGTCGTCGAAGACGCGGCGCTCCTTGTTCACCTTGAATCCAAGCGATTCGAGCAGGTCAAGCCCCTCGCTGTGGGACTCGACAGTCTCGCCTTGCAGCTCGCCGATGCTGTAAATGAAAGTGTCGAGCTGACGGGAGGCGGCAATTTTCGGGTCGAGCTGGCGCAGTGAGCCTGCCGCCGAGTTGCGCGGATTGGCAAACAGCGGCTCCCCGCGCTCTTCCCGCTCCCGGTTCAGCTTTTCAAAAGCAGCCTTGGGCATGTACGCCTCGCCGCGCACTTCCAATGTCAGCGGCCTGGTCAGTTTGAGCGGAATCGAGCGGATCGTTTTCAGGTTTTGCGTAATGTCCTCGCCTGTCGTCCCGTCTCCGCGAGTCGCTCCGCGGACAAACATCCCGTTTTCGTAGTGAAGGGAAACAGCCAGCCCATCGATTTTCAGCTCCGCCACGTAGCGCACAGGCTGGTTGCCTACTGCCTGGCGGACGCGGCGGTCGAAATCTCTAATATCCGCTTCGCCAAAGGCGTTGCCAAGACTGAGCATCGGCGTCTTGTGCACGACCTTTTCAAAGAATGGCAAAGGCTCCCCTCCCACGCGCTGGGTAGGAGAATCCGGGGAAGCCAGCTCCGGGAACCGGGTTTCCAGCTCGATCAGCTCCCGCATCAATTGATCGTATTCCTGGTCGGTAATCTCAGGCCGATCTTCTTCATAGTAAAGACGATTATGCCGTTCAATTCGTTTCGCCAATTCCTTGATTTTTGTTTCCGCCGTCAATCGATCCATCTTGTTCATCCTTTACTTTAGCGATAGTTCTCCCTTATGCCCGCTGTATCGGTGCGAATTTTGCAAGCAGCTTCTTGATGCCAGTCGGGCTTGGAAACGCGATGTCAAGCTCCATGTCGTCGCCTGTCCCTTTGACCTTGACGACAGTGCCTGTGCCCCATTTGCCGTGCTGCACCCTGTCTCCGACCTTCCAATCCACTCCGGCACCCTGGCCGTGGCCAGGCAGCTTGTCGCCAGCCTGCATGCCCGGACGGGAAAACGTTGCCTGTGAGCCTCCGGCAAAGCGCTGCGCCATGCCCGGCTTTGTCATGCCGAAGCTGCCGCCGCCCCCTCGCGAAGTCGCAGAGCCAAATGCTCTCGCCCCTGAATCGCGTTGCCCGAAAGCCCCGCCGCGACTGCCGGCAAAGCTCTGATCGGCGCTTGCAGGATTTCCTTCCAAAAGCTCCGATGGAATTTCCTGTAAAAAGCGCGACGGCACGCTCACATTCGTCCGGCCGAACAGCGTCCGCATCCGTGCGCACGTCAAATACAGCCGCTCCTCTGCCCGGGTAATGCCCACATACGCGAGGCGGCGCTCCTCCTCCATCTCGACGTCGTCAAACAACGCACGGCTGTGCGGGAATACGCCTTCCTCCATACCGACGAGGAACACGACAGGAAACTCCAAACCTTTGGCGCTATGCAGCGTCATCAGGACAACCTGCCCGTTTTCCGCTGCTTCTTCTTTTTCCCCGTCTTCCCCAAGCGAGTCGATGTCCGCGACCAGTGCCAGATCGGTCAAAAACGCAAGCAAGCTCTTGTCTTCGTTTTTGCGCTCAAACTCCTGCGTCACCGAAAGAAACTCCTCGATGTTCTCCAGTCTCGCCTGCGCTTCGAGCGTTTTATCCTCTTTGAGCGAATCGCGGTACCCGGAGCGCGTCAGCACTTCCTCTACCAGCTCTGTCACGCTCAGGTAGTCGGTCATCTGCATCAGGTTGGTAATCAGGTCGTTAAACGCCAAAATGGCATTCGTCGTACGCGCCGGCAGCCCCATGTAGGCAACCTCCTGAATCGCCTGATAAAGTGACTGGCCGTTTGCATTGGCGTAGGCTTGCAGCTTCTCGACCGTCGTGTCCCCGATATTGCGCTTGGGCACGTTGATGATCCGCTGCAGGCTGATGTCGTCATCCGGATTGGAAATGAGGCGCAGGTACGCCAGGATGTCCTTGATCTCTTTGCGGTCGTAGAACTTCGTTCCGCCGACGATGGTGTACGGAATGTTCGACTTGATGAACACATCCTCCACCACGCGGGACTGGGCGTTCGTCCGGTACAGGACGGCAAACTTGTCGTAGCGCTTGTACGTCGGCAACTGCTTGCGGATCGTATCGACGATGAAGTACGCCTCGTCGTGCTCGGATTCGCCCTGGAAGCACGTGATTTTGTCTCCGCCCGGATTTTCCGTCCACAGCTTCTTTTCCTTGCGCAGCTTGTTGTTGGCGATCACCTGGTTGGCTGCCTGCAAAATCGTTTTCGTCGAGCGGTAGTTTTGCTCCAGCTTGATGAGCTTCGCTTCCGGATAGTCTTTTTCAAAGTTGAGGATGATGGAAATATCCGCTCCCCGCCATTTGTAGATACTCTGGTCGGCGTCCCCCACGCAGCATACGTTGCGGTATTTGTCCGCGAGCATGGAGATCAGCATGTACTGGGCGCGGTTCGTATCCTGGTACTCGTCGACGTGAATGTAGCGGAATTTTTTCTGGTAAAATTCCAGCACTTCCGGCACTTCCTTGAACAGGCGAACGGTCGTCATAATCAAGTCGTCGAAGTCCAGCGACTGGTTGCTTTTCAGCTTTTTCTGGTACGCCTCGTACACCTTCGCCACGACCTGCGCAAACGGATCGCCTGCGAGTCTGGCATAAGTGGCCGGGTCTGTCAGCTCGTTTTTCGCTCCGCTGATGGCCGCCAAAATCGAGCGAGGCTCATACTGCTTCGGATCGATGTTCAGCTCCTTCAGGCACTGCTTGACGACAGACAGCTGATCGCCCGCGTCAAGAATGGTAAAGTTGCGGCTGATGCCCATTCGGTCAATGTCCCTGCGCAAAATTCGCACACACAGGGAGTGAAACGTCGACAGCCACGTATCCTGCGCTGCCACGCCGCCAATAATTGCCGCCACGCGATTTTGCATCTCCCGCGCCGCCTTGTTCGTGAAGGTAATGGCAAGAATGCTCCATGGCGCCACCTGTTTTACGCTGATGAGATACGCAATGCGCTGCGTCAGCACCTTGGTCTTGCCGCTGCCCGCTCCGGCCAGAATCAGGACAGGGCCTTCTGTCGTCAGTACGGCTTCCCGCTGCTGCGGGTTCAAGCCTGCTGTAATTCGCTCTGCTAAAGACATATGTATAAGTCCACCTTTCCACGTTCCCTAGACGAGTGCATATGTTCCTATTTTCGCACAGAATGGAGTCGAGTGCCAGTTGGGATCGTGTACAGGAAACATCATCCTCCCGACTTTTGTCCGTCCGCAGCAGATGGGCCTTCCTGCAGCAGAGGCTCATACATCATCATCGCGCGATTATCCGCTACCCATTCCTCGCCGATCCACTCCCCCTCCAGCGTGTATACGTGGCGGTACAGCCGATTGGAGCGCTCGTATCCTCCCCAGATGGCAGGCTGGATGGCGTGATCTTTTTCCACGATCTCATACTTTCGTGTCGGCGGCATGTCGGATCGCCACTCTCCGACCAGATGCGTGTCCGTCACTCGCACATGAAGAGAAAAGGTCTGCTTGGTCTCGTTTGCGATCTGCAGGTCGAGGTAATTGTAAAAGCAGGTCGCTCCGCTCCCGAACGGCTGTGTGCGCCCGGCGTCGGGAAAGACGTCGTAGCTGTGGCGGTGCCGCTCGATCACTGTAAGCGGGGTGTGCAGTGTCATCCAGTAGAGCAGATTGGACAACTGGCAAAGCCCGCCGCCGACGCCAGCAGTCACCCGGCCGTGCGACAGCACCATTCCGTCCACGTATCCTTTGCGCCGGGTCGGCTTGCCAATCGTCCGCCAATAGGAAAAAGTCTCGCCTGGCAGAATCTTCAGGCCGTCCAGACGGCGGACCGCCAGCCGCAGATTGGTCACTTTGTTGTGCTGCATCCACATCTCCACATCTTTCAACTCACGCAGCAGGATCGTCTGGTGGCGCATGTGGACATACGGCAGCGGCTCACTGCACCTCTTCTTCGCATAGCGCCTGCCCCCAAACCACCACTCGCACCACCGCTTCAGCCGGTAATAGCTGATGCCTGCCGCGAGCCTCCATTTGCCTCGTGTTTTCGGTCTCATTGGGTTCCTTCCTTGCTTTCCTAGAGATTTGTTTGCTCCATTGTAACCGGAGTTGCGACACTTTTCCATCCACTGGAAAACAGCGTATCCAGACTTCGCGGCACATGTCATGCCCGCCCGATAAAAGGCTGGTGCCCCGCCACGCAAAACGCCCCCGACTCCGCCATAGCGCGGACGGATCGGGGGCTTTGAACGTTATTTTTTCGCCAAATATTTGCGGATGTCAAAAGCGACGGCCGCCACGATAATCAACCCTTTGATAATCAGCTGCCAGTACGGATTGACGCCGATGAACGTCAGGCCGTAGTTGATGACCCCAAAGATGAGGACACCTGCCAGGACGCCGGGAACGGTACCGATCCCGCCCGAGGTGGACACGCCGCCCACCACGCACGCCGCGATGGCGTCAAGCTCGTACATGTTGCCGTAGTTGTTGGTCGCGCCACCTGTGCGCGCCGCCTCCAGCACGCCGCCCAGACCGTAGAGGCCCCCGGCGATAGCGTAGATGATTATCAGATTCAACCCTACGTTGATTCCTGACACCGTCGCCGCCTGAATGTTTCCGCCGATGGCGTACATGTTTTTGCCGAGCCGCGTCTTGTTGAAGACGACCCAGACGAGTATGGAGACGACGATCGCGATGATGACGATGTACGGGATCGAATACGGGCCGCTCGGTCCAATAAAGCCGGTGCCCAGTTGCCCGAAGTCCTGGCGCAGCCCGCCTATCGGCTGGGACTGGTTCGGCTCCATGTCAAAGTAGATGGAGTTGACCCCGTAGACGATGACCATCATACCCAGCGTGGCGATGAACGGAGGGACGCTGAAACGAGAGACGATGATTCCGTTGATGAGCCCGACAAGCAGGCCAGCCGCGATGGCGATCAGGATCGGCACCAGCAGCGGCAGGTCCGGCAAATCCGGGAAGAAGCGACGCGGGTAATTGGGGTCCTGCAGCAGGGAGGCTGAGATAACGGCGGTCAACCCGACGACGCGCCCTGCAGACAGGTCTGTTCCTCCTGTAATCAAAACAAATGCCGCTCCCAAAGCGATGATTGCCCGCGTCGACGACTGCAGCAAAATATCCCGCAGCGTCGTGATCGAAAGAAAATTGGTGTCGTAGATGGCAATCCCCGCGATGAGTACGACCAGAACGATATAGATGGCATTCTGTGTCACGAAGCTCTGTATTTTCTTTTGTGTAGTAGCGTTCATATGAGTCCTCCCTCTCCGGTCATCCCAAATGCATGGTAGCCAGTCTCATGATTTCTTCTTCGGTCGCTTCCGCTCCATCAATGACCCCGGAGAGCTGCCCGTTGCTCATGACCATGATGCGATCAGACATTCCGAGCAACTCCGGCATCTCGGAAGAAATCATGATAATGCTTTTGCCTTGCTTGGCGAGGTCCGCAATGATGGTGTAAATCTCGTACTTGGCCCCGACGTCTACGCCGCGGGTCGGCTCGTCCAGCAGCAAAATATCCGGCTCCGTCAAAAGCCACCTGGCAAGCAGCACCTTTTGCTGGTTGCCGCCGGACAGGTTTTTGATGAGCGCCTTCATCGACGGCGTCTTTACCCGGAGCTTCTCGATGCTCTGGCTCACGTCCTCCCGCCGCTTGCGTTCGTCAAGCAGAAAAAAGCGATTCTCGTACTTGGCCAGATTGGCAATGACGGTGTTTTCCAAAACGGGCAGCACGGGGATGATACCCGTCACCCGCCGCTCCTCTGTCAGCAAGGCCATTTTGTGATTTTTGGCCTCCCTGGGCGAACGGATTCGCACTTCCTTGCCGTGCAAATACACCTTCCCCGCGCTGATTGAGCGCAGCCCGAACAACGCCTCGATCAGCTCTGTCCGTTGCGCCCCGACCAACCCGCCGACGCCGAGAATTTCCCCCTTGCGCAGCTCGAAGGAGACGTTGCGGAACGAATTAGCGAATGCCGACGTCAGACCCTCGACCTTCAGCAATACATCCCCTGGTGTATTGCTCCGCTGCGGGTACCGCTGCGTCAGATCGCGCCCGACCATTCTTGAGATAATCAGATCGGTCGTCAGTTCGGCCGCTCGCCAGGTGCCGATCAGCTTGCCGTCGCGCATGATGGTCACGTCATCGGAAATTCGCAATATTTCTTCCATTTTGTGCGAAATGTAGATGATCGCGACGCCCCTGCTCTTCAGTTCGTGGATGATGGTGAACAGCTGCTCCACTTCATTTCCGGTCAGCGAGGAGGTAGGTTCGTCCATCACAATGACCTTGGATTGATACGAGACAGCCTTGGCGATCTCGATCGACTGTACCTTGGATACCGAGAGATTGCGCACGATTTCATACGGATCCAGATCCATCCCCAGATCGGCAAACAGCTTTTTCGTATCGCTTGCCATTTTCTTTTCATCCACAAACGGAAAAGGACCAATCTTTTTGACGGGAAACCGGCCGAGCCAGATGTTTTCCATCACATTGCGAAAAGGAACGGGATGCAGCTCCTGGTGGATCATGGAGATGCCGTGCAGCAGCGCTTCCTTGGAGCTGTTCAGCGTCACACGCTCGCCGTTGAGCTTGATTTCGCCGCCGTCCGGCTTGTAGATGCCAAACAGGCATTTCATCAACGTAGACTTGCCTGCCCCGTTTTCTCCCATCAAGGCGTGCACCGTTCCTGGCCGCACTTTCAACGTGACGTTGTCGAGTGCCTTCACGCCGGGAAATTCTTTGGATATGTTGTTCATCTCTAGCAAATAAGCGCTTTGAACCATGCCGATGCCTCCTCGCTTACGGAAAGTCGAACCCTCAAAGCCTCCTCACTCCGGCAGGATGCGGGTGCGGCCCTGTAAGCAGGAAAAAGCAAGAGAGACAGATCGATTTCGTTCATCAACCGACTCTCTCGCTTTTTCTCGTCCCCTGCTGCCAGCTGAAAGCTCTATTTCGCGTCGTTTATGTTTTCTTTGGTGATTTTTTTGTACGGCACCCAAACGTACTTGCCGTCCGTAATGTCGAAGCCGATCATTTCCTTGCTCGGCGTTTCGCCTTTCGCCAAGGCTGCCGCGATGTTCAGCGTCGCCCGGCCCTGGCTGTTCGCATCGTTGAGCACCGTTCCGAGCAGCGTGCCTGCTTCCAGCTCCTTGAGCGCCGGAGCCGTAGCATCTACGCCGACGACCGGTATGTACTTGCCGTTCGTGAAGTATCCGGCTGCCTTCAGCGCTTCGATCGCGCCAAGCGCCATGTCGTCATTGTTGGCCAGCACAGCTTCGATCTTGTCACCCGCTGCCGCGAGGAACGCCGCCATCTTTTCCTGCCCTTTCACGCGGTCCCACATCGCGGTATCTTCCGCCACTTTCTCCACCTTGATGCCTGCGTCCTCGATCGCCTTGACGGAGAATTTCGTCCGCAGTTCCGCATCCTGGTGTCCGGGCTCGCCTTTCAGCATGACGTACTGCATCACGCCGTCCTTGTTTTTGTCCGCTTCCGGATGAGAGTTCCAGTAGTCGACCAATAGCTGGCCCGAGATCGTACCGGACTCTTCGGCCTTCGCTCCCACGTAGTACACTTTGTCCCATTTTTGCATATCCTCTGGCATCGGCTCGCGGTTGAAGAAGACGATCGGAATGTTCGCCTGTTTCGCCTTGTCGATGATAACCCCTGCCGCCGTCCGGTCTACCGGGTTGATGGCGAGAGCGCTTACTTTTTTGTTGATGAACAGATCGACCTTGTCGTTTTGCGTAGGCTGGGCATTCTGGCTGTCGACAATGTCCACCTCGGCCTTGCCCTCCGCCGCTTTGGAAATGGCATTGCGCACACCTGTCATAAAGGTGTCGTCAAACTTGTAGATGGCAACACCGATTTTCGGATTGCCCTCGGAAGCTGCGGGCGCCTGGGCAGCCGGTGCAGTGGAACTGCCATCTCCCCCGGAGGCAGGCTGCGAACCGCCTGTCGATTGGGAACAACCGACTACCGAGAGAGTCATCGCGGCGACCAGCGTACTAGCAACTAGCTTTCTCATGAAAACTTCCCCCTTTATTCCCTATGTGTACATCTTATATATACAGAATGTAAACGTTTTCCATTTCGGATTCCATCGAAAATCCTGCGCATTTTTATGAAAATTCTCATCATTTTTCCTTCGTTATTTGACGAAAGGAAACAGGAGCTTCTGGTTTTCGGACCAGAACATGTTTTCCCGGTCGATGACTTTCGTACCCGTATCCACCCGGCTCGGCACCGGGCGTCCTTCGCTTGCGTCCAGCGCGTATTTGACCCCAAGGTAGCCCATGGAAAACGGCTTCTGGATGATCGTCGCGGAAATGACCCCTTCCTGCAAATATTCCAGCACCTCTGACGGGTTGTCGATCGCCACGATCTTGATCTTTTCCTGCAAGCCCATTTTCTCGATCTCTTCCGCCACGTCGACTGCCGTGCTCGCATCCAGCGCAATGATGCCCTGGATCTCGGGATAGTGCTGGAACAAGTCGCGGGTCAGCTCGCCAACCAGCTTTTTGTCCAGCTTGCCGTATTCGGCGGACACCAGCTCCACGTGCTTTTCGCCTGCGATCACATCGCGCACGCCCCTTTCCCGGCTCACGGCATTCGCCGTGCTCCTGCCTGTGCCCATCAAGGCGATCTGACCGCTTTTTCCGATCAACTGAATCATCTTTTCGCACGCCTTTTTGCCCATATCGTAGTTGTCGGTGCCGATGTAGCTCTTCACGGCTGTCTGCTGCCCCTCCGTGTCGAGCGTGATGATCGGGACGCGCGGATTGGTCAGCGCGATCGCCTCCTGCAGCACCCTGTCTCCGCTCGGCGCCACCACCAGGGCGTCGTAACCGTCGAGCGCCGCCTGCCTGAGCAGCTCCATCTGGGTCTGCGTGTCTTCCTCGTAGTCCGGCGCGTAAAAGTTGAGGTTGAGATCGTACTCCTTGGCCGCCGTCTCCGCCCCCAGCTTCACGGTCCGCCAGTAGTCGCCATGCTTCATGCGCACGATCAGCGCCACGGTCTTTTTCCGGCCCGGATGCGCCTCGTCCAGCCGGGAATCGCAGAAGGTAAAGGCCGCGACTGCGACGGCCAGCAACAGCGTGTATATGACATAACGTTTGATTGTCTCCATATGGTCAGCCCTCTTGTTCGTCATCGCGCAGGTACGGCAGCCATACCTTGACTGTCGTCCCGACTTCCAGCTCGCTCTCGATCTCAAGTCCGTACTCTTCGCCGAAGGTCAGTCGGATGCGCTCGTTAACGTTTTGAATGCCTACTCCTGATCCGCCCTCGCTTTTATACCCTCCCGCCAGAACCTGTTCGCGCACATGCGGCGGCATCCCAAGGCCGTTGTCCTGGACCACAAAGAGCAGCTTGCCTTCGCACAGGGAAGCGGATATTCGGATATGCCCCGGATCAGCCATCGGCTCGATTCCGTGGTAGATCGCGTTCTCCACGATTGGCTGCAGAAGCAGCTTCAACGTTTTACAGGCGAGCACTTCCTCCCGGGCTTCGATCTCGTACTCGAACTTTTGCTTGTAGCGCATTTTTTGAATGATGAGATAATTTCTGACGTGTTCGATCTCCTCCTGTACCGTGATGATGCTCTTGCCTCGGCTCAGGCTGATGCGGAACAGCTTGGACAAGGACGTAATCGTCGTGATGACGTCTTCATTTTTCCCGATGCCGACCATGCGCACGACGGAGTTCAGCGTATTGTACAAAAAATGCGGATGGATTTGCGCCTGCAGCACCTCCAGCTCGCTCTTGCGCTTGGCTTCCTGCTCCCGGATGATCTGGTTCATCAGCTCCCGAACCTTGGCCATCATCAGGTGAAAGCGCGCAGACAGCTGCTCGACCTCATGACACCCGCGGATCGGCTCGTTGACGGTAAAGTCGCCTTGCTCCACCCGTTCCATCGACCGCTCCAGCAGCTTGATCGGCCGCGAGATTTTCGCCGAAATGTAGGAGAGCAAAAGCAGCACGATGACGAACACAAAGCACAGCAGCCAGATCAAAAAGCGGCTGATCTCGCTTTTCATCGTCGCAATCTCGTCCATGTAGGAGACGCCGATAATTTTCCAGCCCAGCTGATCGACGGTCTTGATCGTAATCAGGCGCTGCTCTCCCCCGGAATCATCCACGTAGCTGCCGTAGGAATAGCGAAGCGGCAGCGAGCGATTTTCGTTCTTCAGGCCTACGAAAATAAGCTGCTGCTGCGGATGGTACACGATGTTGCCGACCAGGTCGATGATGTAGACGTACCCCTTTTTGCCCAGTCCGACCCGCTGGCACAGGTCGTCGATCTCCTTGAAGTTCACGTCGACCAGCAGCACGGCGGGGATGTCTCCTCTGTCCCCCTTGATCGTGATGCCCCTGCTCATGGAGACGACCCAGGTGTACTCGCCCTTGAACAGGTTTTGAATGTGCGGCAAGGAAAAGGACAGGTTGTTCGGATCAGCGACAGCCGACTGAAACCAGCTCTGCTCCGCAAGCTCGCTGTTTTTGCGCAGCGGCTTGGCAGGCGTTCCGATCAACAGCTCGCCCGTGCGGCTGAACACGGCAATCGAGACGATGTCCTTGCGTGTCTCTACGATGGCTTCCAACTGCTCAGTCAGCTTCTCCAAGGCTACGCCCTGGCTGCGCCTGATCTTGTCGTCCACCAGCTCGAAAATTTGCGTCGTTCCGTTCAAATAGCTGTCCAAATTGTATTTGACCTGCTCCAGAATCTGCTGCGTATTCAGGTAGGCATTTTGCTCCGCCGTCTCTGTAAATTTGCTGTACAGCATCACGCCGACAAACAGCACCACGAGCACCGTGACGAGAGTGAAGGACGTCGTGATGATAAACTGGATGCTCTTGGCCTTGATCGCGTCTACCACGCCCGACAGAAGCCTTTTCATGGCGCTTCCTCTTTTCCGCTATTTCCTCTGCTGTTGCGGTATTCTTTGGCCGACAGCCCGACGTGCTTGCGGAAGCAGAAGCTGAAGTAGTTGGCATCCGAATAGCCGACCCGCTCGGCGATCTCGAAGGTCTTCAGATCGGTCGTGAGAAGCAGTTCCTTTGCCTTTTCCATGCGCAGTTGCAGAAGATAGGACACGAAGGTCATCTTGGTTTCCCGTTTGAAAATGCTGCTGAAATAGCCGGGGCTGATGTGCAGCTCGGCGCACACCTTGTGGATGGAAATGTCCGGTGACTGGTAATGCTGGTGCGTGTAGGCGATCGCCTGGTCGACGAGCCGCTTGTATGTATTGTTGCGCCCGCTGGCGATGCTGTTCATGATTTTCCGGCATATGTCGATGATCCAGCTTTTCGCCTCCTGCACGCTCGTAAACGTCGTGATCTCCGCAAGCAGGTGCGTCTGTCCGCCAAGCAACCGATCCATATCCAGTTCAGCGCGCTGGGCAGTTTTCAGAATCGTCGTCATGATCTCCAGCAAATAAATGCGGTAATCGTGAATCGAGACATTCCCTTCGATGACGTCGGCGAACAGTTCGTCGACCACCGCGTGCAGTTCGGTCTTTGTCCCCATCTTGATGCAGCGGACCAGATCGTGCTCCTTGCGTTCATCGAAGCGCACGCTGGCTCGCGGCTGCGATTCGACGTCATCAATAAAAATGAGCCGGTTGTTGCCGAGAATTCCGCGATAATCGAGCGCAAGGCCGGCGTCCTCGTAAGAATAGGATAGCTGTGTCACATCAGGGACGACCGTTCCAACCCCGACCGTCACGGTCACGCTCAAATATTTTTCGACCAGGCGTCGGATTTCCTCTGCCAGCCCTTGCATGAGGTGCTCCAGCCGCTCTTGTTCGCCCGTTTCCTTGCGCAGAAGCAGCACGACCAGATCGTTGTGCAAAAAGACGAGCCCCGCATACGATCCGAGCTGAAGCTGCTCCTGGGCGATGTTTTTCACGGCGAACTGGAGAATCTCTGCTTCCTCTTTTTTCTTCAGGTCCAGCGAGATGACCGCCACGAGAAATTCGCTGCCTTGCAGGGCCACACCGTATTCCGCTGCCTTTGCCCAAATGGCCTCGCGCGTCAGCCGGCGAGTCAACAGCGAGGACAAAAAAACTTCCCGCAAGACCGGCAAGCTTTTTCGGTAGCGCTCCCGCAGCAGCTGATTGTTCTCCCGTTGCGCTGCTTCCTCGTCCATCCGGTTCTTCACCTTGACCAGCGCGTCGATCAACTCGACGGCGGAAAACGGCTTGAGCACGTATTCATCAATGTAGAGCTTGACGGCCTTCTGGGCGTATTCAAACTCGTCAAAGCCCGTGAGAATGATAATGCGGGTCGCGGGAAACTGTCTGCGCACGGTTTCCGCCAGCTGCAGGCCGTCCATAAACGGCATCCGGATATCGGTCACGACTACATCCGGCCTAAGTCGCTCCACGAGGTCGAGCGCTTCTTTGCCGTTCTCGGCCTTTGCCAGCACTTCAAATCCGTATGCGTGCCAGTCAATCTCCTGACTGACCCCTTCTCTTACATCTTCTTCGTCATCTACCAAAATCAATTTGTACATAAGCACCCCCCGCTGATTTACATGTACAACGAGGGCCGAGGGAACTCCTGCCGGTCAGGGCTTGTCGAAGCTGGTTGCGTAGGTAAAATTTCCCTTATCGTCCACCTTCAATCTCGATACGTGGAGGGAAAGATCCACCCGGGATTGCCCAAATTGAGGACGAGGGGGAGCAAATACGAATAAAAGCCCGGCATCACGGCATCGAGCGAGGAAATCTCCAGGACGGTCGGGACTGCATAGCAGCGAATGTGGGGCATCAGCTCCAGCGCATTGTCAAATGTGACACCGTAAGTGCTTCTGACGATTGTCTGTGCCCGATTTGGCAAATTACTTTCAACTCCTCGTCGTCAACGATTTTGTCCGGGGCCAGTTTAAACGCGAAAAATAGGGGCTTGTCTTGTGCCTATCTCTTGCGTGGCATTCAGGTCTGAGAGCCTCTTCCATCGTCTGAAATAGATACGCTCTATTCAATAAACTTGTCTTAATACGACAGAGGTTAAAAATGCCAACAACTATAAATTCTTTTTTTATATTAACTATTATTTGACATATATCCAGATTTCATTTATTTTGATTATATGGAATTAAAATACAAAAATACAAATAGGAGGGATTTTGGTATGTTTGGATTAAGAAAAAATTTCATGAAGATTGCTTCAACGGCTGTTATTACCACTTTTACTTTTACTGCCATGCTCGCTCCGATAACCGCAGCTAAGCAAGCAAACCTAGAATATGTGAAGACACTGAACGAAGAACTCCAAAAGCTGGATGGGTTTGCTGATGAGAATGTTCAAATCGAGTATATTACAGAAGATGAGCGTGTCAGGGAGACGAAAGTTACAACAGATAATGAAGTGGTAATCACCCGACTACACAAAGAAACCAATGTATTAGAAATCGAAACAAATGGCGATATTACAAGCATCGATATAGACGATTACGCCGAAAAGAAAAGGTCTGTAAAAGCATTGGCTATTTCCCCAGATGTCGAAAACAGTGTAGCATCTTACGAGGGAAGCTATGAAATTTACTACGATTATTATAAAAATCAAGATTTTTGGGCTCTCCAATGGGAGGGTGAAACTATGACAACATTTGAAAATAACAGTAATGATGATGATTTGGGGGATTTTGCTGAAGCTATCGACAATCTAAGAAATCTTGAAGAAAATTTAGCAACTGCAATTGCTTGGGGTGTTCCTGGCGTTGGGTTTTCTGCCGTAATCGCAGCGATATGTGTAAATCCCCCTCTAGCACTTACCGTTGGTATTATGGCAGGTATTGCTGCTGCCTTCGCTTTGACAAGTGTATGCTTAAATATCATGAATGACATGATTCCTCATGAGAAAAAAGCCGCTCGAGCATTTAATAGTATTGACCCTTCCGAACCTTCAAAGTGAATTTTAAAAAAAACGAGCAATCCATACTTTTGATGGATTGCTCGTTTCACATATATCAGATATCCTAAATAAACGAGGTGAAGATAATGACAATTTTGGAAGTCTTCTACATGCCTGTAATAGTGGCTCTTCTGCTAGCTGTTGCGTTTAATTTAAGGAGCATAGTCAAACAAAACGACAAAATCATTAAGTTGCTAGAGGATTTAAAAAAATAAGAATAAGCAGCCTAAACCGCCAGAATATATACAAATTCGGCGGTTTCTTTTCGACCATCATCCCTTCATTGTCGCCGTCGCCGGTTCGCACACGAAGCTGCGGTCCAACCCAGTTTTCCAAACCGTGTCCCCACAAAAAAGAGAGAGCCTCCCCTCATTGGTGGCTCTCGTCTTCTGTCTGCTATTGTTAACCCTTCACGGCAGCCACCGTCGCCAAAGCTGCTTGCAAATCATCATAAATCACGTTCCCCACAACGACCGTGTCGGCAATCGCCGCCATTTCCGCCGCTTGCTGCGGAGTGCGAATGCCGCCCCCGTAAAAGACATGGGCTTCGTCCGCTCCAGCCTTGCACGCCTTGACGATCGCAGGATCGCCGTACGTGCCGCTGTACTCCAAATAAACGACAGGCAGACGGCAGATTTTGGTCGCGACTTGCGCGTATGCTTTCGCTTCTGCGGCGTCCGCAATCGGCCGCGCGCACGTCAGCTTGGCCGCACCTGCTGCGGGATTGGCGATGAGATAACCTTCCGTAATAATCTCGTCCCAGTGAATATAGGCGCCATATGTTTTCAATCCGGTGACATGCGGCGTAAACATCCAGTCGGGATCACCCGCATTCAGCACGAGCGGAATCAGATAGGCATCAAAACCGGGGACAACTGCGTCGAGCGAAGAAATCTCCAGCACAGCCGGAACGGCGTAGCGGCGGATGCGGGACATCAGGTCGAGCGTGTTGTCGAATGTCACGCCGTACGTACCGCCGACAATAATCGCGTCTGTACCGGACTCGCAAACAAGCTCCAGCGCCTCGTCGTCAATGGTTTTGTCCGGGTCCAGCTTAAACGTATGGCGCCAACTGCGATAGTCAATCAACGTTGCCTGCCTCCTAGCTATTTTCCAATGCGCTCCAGCGCCATCTGATAACCGTCGTTGCCGTAGTTCAGGCAGCGCTTGACGCGGGAGATGGTGGCTGTGCTGGCCCCTGTCTCCGCCTCGATCTGGTTGTAAGTAAAGCCCTTGCGGAGCATGCGCGCTACCTCCAGCCGCTGCGCCAGCGACTGCATTTCGTTTACCGTGCACAAATCGTCAAAAAATTGATAGCATTCTTCAATGGTTTCCAGAGACAGAATCGCTTCAAAAAGCTGTTCAATCCCTTTCCCCTTCAGTTTTTCCAGTTGCATGTTCGTCACCCCGATTATGATCTCCGCCTTTTGGACGGTTTCTCGCTGTACAATTTTCAAGCACTAAAGCTTTCTCATTAATCTTAGAAGAAACCGCCTTCATCCGCAAGACCCAATCCCTACTGGAACTTCAACGTTTGCGACAGATCCGGGGTAGTCGGGAGAATTTCCACCCATGTATTTCCTGGCAAAAGCGGCACCTCCTGCGTCAGTGCAGCATCCTCGTAGGCGCGAATGACGCCGTTGCTGCGCTTCCACTTGATTTTTCGTGCTTTGCCCTGCTGAAACAAATAACCGTCTCCAGGACCGACTACATCGACCTGCCTGCGGCCCTCGCTGTCGAGGACGCGGTGTTTGGCCGAGATGACCAGCAAATTCGTCGTCGAAAGCTGCCTGTTGTCGCTCAGGTCGACATGCGGCTTGCCAGCCGTGTAGCGCATGTATTTCTTTTGTTCGGCATCGTATGTAAAGGCAGCCTTGTTCAACGAGTGAAACGTCAAATCCACCTGTGTCGCCGGCTCGCCTTCCTTGATCTCCGCATCTGCGGGCAAGAAGGTGAAGCGAGGCACTTCAGCGGTTGTACGCATGCCTTTGTCCTGCATCGCCTGCTGAATCAGCTCTGGCTTCGTGTATAGGTTGTGCGGCATTTTGCGGGTTTTGTCCCGCCAAAAGTATCGGCCGTTCGGGATTTCATCCAGATGGCTGTAGTTGGACCGCGCCAGCGTCTCCAGCGCTTCCTGGCTGCCGCCTGCATGGACGAGCACAGCATCAAAGCCGATGCCTAGCTGAATGAAATACGGGCGAATACTGCGTACAGGCCCGATGACCTCTGGCTGCTGGCTTTGGTAAATTGTCAAAAAGCGGGTCATCTCCCCTTCTGCCAGCACTTCGTAGATGATGTCTGCCTTGTTCAGTCCAGTCTGTGGCCGGGCAGGCGGCGCATTGTTAATCATGACCATGATCGGACGCTTGCTGTCCAGTTGTTCCTGACTGCCAAGTCCCGTCAACGGGGCGGTATACGGATATTGGACCGGTTGGTTCGTCTCCGTCGGCGTTTGCACAATAGGAGCGGTCGGCTGCTCTGGAGCCGGAGTGGGCTGCGTGTCCACCTGCTGCGTGGTGCAGGCTGTAACAAACAGCAGCAAGGATAGTAGCATGAGTGACGTTTTCGTCTGTCGTTTCATGAAATCGCTCCTTTCCATCTGTCAGTGACGTGTTTCCCCTACTTCTTTTTCGTGAGACTGGAGGGGATTCCTGCTTCCACACGTTTTCCACGATTCTCTTACGCGGCTCCCACACATCCCGTTTTTGGCTATGCTACAATAATGGAAAACAGATGCAAAGCGAGGGCGAAACCATGAACACCCCCTACCTTGTCTATCTGGTGGACGATGAAACCAACCTGCTAGAATTGCTGCAATCGTACCTGGAAAGCGCCGGATTGCAGGTCAAGGCATTTTCCAGCGGTGCCGAGGTGCTGTCACTGCTTGATGAAGATACACAGCCCCATTTGTGGATATTGGACATCATGATGCCAGACATCGACGGCTACGAGCTGCTCCGGCTCATCCGCCAAAAATCGAACGTTCCGATTATTTTCATCTCGGCCCGCGACCAGGATGTCGATAAAATCATCGGGCTGGAGTTGGGCAGCGACGACTATCTCGCCAAGCCGTTTTTGCCTCGCGAGCTGGTCATTCGCGCGCAAAAGCTGTTGCAGCGCACGTACGAAAAGCCAGGCGTTGCTGTCGGGGCGCCGCAGACTTTCCAGGACTGGGTAACAGTTGGTCCTTATATGATCTCGGAAAAAGGGCGGCAAGTAAAAGAAGGCGACGAGCTGATTGAGCTTACGACCAAAGAGTTCGAGCTGATCGTCTACCTTTTGCACAACCAGGGACTGGCGCTGAATCGCGAGCAAATTTTGACCTCGATCTGGGGCGAGGACTACATCGGCTCCGACCGTGCCGTCGATGACCTGGTGAAGCGGATCCGCAAAAAAATGCCCAAGTTCCCACTCGAAACCGTCTATGGCTTCGGCTACCGGATGACGCGCGTATGAGCAAATTCCGACTGAAAAACTTGCCGCTCTCCCGGCAAATTCTCATTTTGTTCATGCTGTTGACGAGTGTGCTGGGCATTGGACTGGGCATCGTTTATCCGCTGGCCGTCAAACAGTATCTCGTCTCCAACACGTATGCGCTGTTGGAGGATGAATTTTACACGCTGTCCGAGCATATTTCCTTCAATGAACACAACGAGCTTTTGCCCGTTCCGGCTGCGGCCCCCTACTTTTTGCAATTGCTGCTTTCCCGCTACGAATACTCGTTTGACATGATCGTCTACGCCGAAAACGGGCGAGAGCTGGGCAGCCGCAGCAGCAGCGGGCGGATTCCGTATGAGGAAGCGCGGGAGTTGTTCCGCAAGGCTGCCGCGCACCCGAACGACCAACTGCAACACGGCACGTTGAGCCGCGGCGACGAAAACTACCTGTTCGTCAGCAAGCGCATGGACTATCACGGCTTTCCGTACTACATGGTGCTGTTCTCCAAGGAAAAAGAGCTGAATCAGATCAACGCGATCCTCACCCGCCAGTTTTTGCTGATTTTCAGCCTGCTTTTGCTCGTAAGCTGGCTGCTCGCCGTCTGGTTCAGCGGATATTTGAGCAGGCCGCTGCGCAGTCTGGAAGAGCTGTGCAAAAAAATCGCCCGCCGCCAGTTCGACATTCCACTCGTGATGGATCGCGGCGACGAGATCGGCCAGCTTGCCCGCTCATTTGACACGATGAAAAACCAGTTGAAGGAATACGACGAATCACAGCGCCATTTTGTGCAAAACATTTCCCATGAGCTGAAAACGCCGATCATGGCCATTCAAGGCTATACGCAAGGCTTGATCGAGGGCGTCTTCCAGGGACCGCAAGCGGAAAAAGGGCTCGCGATCATCATGGAAGAGAGCAAACGGCTGGAAAAAGTCGTCGGACAGCTTCTGTATTTGACCAAAATCGAATCCGTCTCCCAGATGATGCAGGTAGGACGCGTCGATCTGTCGGAAATGATGCATATGCTCAGGCAACGGCTCTCCGTGTTAAACCCGCAGGTGGAATGGGAAGTAAACGTACCGCCCGAGTTAATCGTGGAAGGCGACGGCGAGCAACTCAGCACTGCTTTTGTCAACATCATGGAAAACCAGCTCCGCTACGCCAAAAGCCGATTGACTGTCACTGGCCGACAGCTTGGGCAAAACGTAGTCGTGAGCATCTCCAACGACGGTCCGCCCATCGAAGAGGCGTTGCTGCCGAACCTGTTCCAGCGCTTCCGCAAAGGCAAATCCGGCAAGCACGGTCTTGGACTGGCGATTGCCCGCGCCGTCTTCGAAGCCCACAAAGGCACGATTGACGCCCGCAATGACGCAGACGGACCTTGCTTCACCATGACGATTCCCGTCTCATTCAAAGGCTGACAGAGCCAGTAATAAAAAGAGCGATTTCGCCCAATGCAACCAATGATTGTAGCGGAATCGCTCTTTTTCGCGCCTTTTACAAAGCAAACTCGACAAAAGCATAGCGGGACACTGTCTCGTAACCGAGCTTTTCATAGACCCGAATCGCTTGCGGATTGTCGGCAAACACCATCAAATAGACGTTGGGCGACTTTTTCAGGCCCAGTCGGCTGATGTCAGACGTAATCTGCGTCCCCAGCCCTTTTTGCCGATGCTTTTCGCTCGTTCCGATATTCCCGATCTCCACAAATGCCTCTTCGTACACGTGAAAGCCTGCCATGGCCAGCGGCTTGTCCTGCTCGGAAAAAAGCGCGATATGCGGCATCTCGGCCACTTCTTCTGCGCGAAAGCTAATCATGCCAATCTGCTGCGCCAGCCCAACAGCTACCTCGGCCTCAGACGCCGCGAGCAGGCGAGAGTCTCCTTGTGCAAGCAGCTTCTCTGACCGGACCAGCTTCATCAGCAGCATCTCCCTTTGCGACAGCGTCCCCGGAATCGTCATCCGCCTGAGACAGTCGTGCGGCACCGCGCACACCCCCTTCTGACCGACAGCCAAATTGAGGGCAGGGTGCTGACGAAAATAGTTCAGCATCTCCGTCACGTCGTAGTCTTCTTCTGCGGAAAAAAGCTGCATGGAAAACGCATGGAACGGCATCCCCTGCAAATACGAGCCAACTGCCAGCAACTCTCCTTCCTCCACATCAGCCGCAAACAAACTTCGCTCTGCCCGCAGCGTCACATTGCCGTACAAAATGTAGGATTGCTCCAACGAAATAGGCGCAAGTGCGCTGACTTGCTCATGATTCATCGGTAAAATCAAGGCGAAAACACCTCTTCTTCTGATTCCCTATTGACGTTCTTACGCCTGGCGGTTAACATGATAAAAATTTCCCAAATTTAAGATCATTCCAGGAGGAGAGTCTTGTGGCAATTTATTACACAGAACCATCTCGGACGTTTAATGAGTTTTTGCTGCTTCCGAACCTGACCACAAAAGAATGCACCCCGAACAATGTGGACTTGTCCACCCCGATTACCAAGTTTAAAAAAGGGGAAAAACCAGCGATCAAGCTCAACATACCGTTCTCATCCGCAGTCATGCAAGCAGTTTCCGACCATCACATGGCGGTCGCATTGGCTAGATGTGGCGGTATTTCCTTTATTTTCGGCTCCCAATCCATCGAGAGCCAGGCGAACATGGTTCGCAAAGTGAAAACCCACAAGGCAGGTTTCGTCGTAAGCCGCTCCAACCTGACACCAAGCCACACATTGAAAGACATTTTAGAGCTGAAAGAACAGACAGGCCACTCTACCGTAGCAGTGACCGAAGATGGCTCCGCCAAAGGCAAGCTGCTCGGAATCGTTACCGGACGCGACTACCGCATCAGCCGCGATTCGCTGGACAAGCCTGTGAGCGAGATTATGACGCCGTTCTCCTCCCTGATCTACGGCAAATCCGGCATCACGCTCTCGGAAGCGAACGACCTCATCTGGGAGCACAAGCTCAACTGCCTCCCGATTGTGGACGACAATCAACATCTCGACTTCCTCGTTTTCCGCAAGGACTACGACTCCCGCAAAAACAACCCGCTGTCGCTTTTGGACGCCAATAAAAGCTATATCGTAGGCGCGGGCATCAATACAAAAGACTATCAGGAGCGCGTTCCTGCCCTGGTGGAAGCAGGCGTCGACGTCCTCGTGATCGACTCCTCCGACGGCTTCTCCGAATGGCAGCGCGACACCGTTCAGTATGTCAAACAAAACTTCAACGTGCCAATCGGCGCCGGCAACGTCGTCGACAAGGAAGGCTTCCGCTACCTCGTCGAAGCAGGCGCAGATTTCGTAAAAGTCGGCATCGGCGGCGGCTCGATCTGCATTACCCGCGAGCAAAAAGGGATTGGTCGCGGCCAGGCTTCCGCTGTCATTGAAGTGGCGGCAGCCCGCGACGAATACTTCAAGGAAACCGGCATTTACGTACCGATCTGCTCCGACGGCGGCATCGTGCACGACTACCATGTGACGCTCGCTCTGGCAATGGGCGCAGACTTCGTCATGCTGGGCCGCTACTTCGCCCGCTTCGACGAAAGCCCAACCAAAAAAGTGAAGATCGGCAACAACTTTGTAAAAGAATATTGGGGAGAAGGCTCCAACCGCGCCCGCAACTGGCAGCGCTACGACACAGGCGGCAAAAGCAGCCTCGTCTTTGAAGAAGGCGTGGACTCCTACGTGCCATATGCGGGCAGCCTGCGCGAAAACCTGGACCGCACGCTGAGCAAAATCAAGTCGACCATGTGCAACTGCGGCTCGCTGTCCATCTCCGAACTGCAGCAAAAAGCGCGCATCACGCTCATCTCCGCTACCAGCCTCGTCGAAGGCGGGGCGCACGACGTCATCCTCAAGGAAAGCACCATGGCAGCCGAATAGAACAGCATATCGGCAGGAAAAAGGGGGGCTGTCTCAAAAGTCGTATTTTGACTTCGAGACGCCCCTTTTGTCTGCCAGAAACGTTCATATAGCCATGTTTCTGCTTGGGAAACTGTCTTCTTGGACAGGCCCTTTTTCTGTTTCAGACAAGCTACGACAGACGGTACACCGCAAACGGCTCTCCGTGACGGAACGGTTCGCTCAGACGGTCCAGCTTCTTCATCGTCTCCGCATCGAGCACAAGCGAAGCGCTCTGCACGTTATCCGTGAGCTGGTCTACGCTGGTCGCCCCCACGATCACAGTCGAGACAGCCGGCTTGTGCATCAGCCAGGCGAGCGACAGCACGCTCGGAGATACGCCCAGTTCGGCTGCTACCGCACTTACCCGCTGCCCGAGCGCCACATTTCCCACACTCAGCCGCTGGACGAAGCGCGGCTCTTTATCGGCGCGAGATCCTGCCGGAGCTTGGTCCACGCTCGTATATTTTCCAGTCAAAATGCCCCCCGCCAGCGGGAAGTACGGGATGATGCCCACGCCCTGGTCGAGACACATCGGCACCAGTTCGCGCTCCGGCGTGCGGTCCGCGAGCGAATAGCTGACCTGTGTCGAGACATAGCGGTTCAGCCCTTCCTTTTCGCTGATCCCGATTGCCTTCATCAGCTCCCACGCCGCGTAGTTCGACGCCCCGATATAGCGTACTTTTCCAGAACGCACCATGTCATCCAGGGCACGCAACGTCTCTTCCAACGGCGTCTCCGGGTCGAAGGTATGGATCTGGTACAAGTCCACGTAGTCTGTCCGCATCCGTTTCAGGCTGTCTTCCAGCTCGCGCATCAGATGATAGCGCGACGAGCCTCGCTCGTTTGGCCCGTCCCCTTTGACCAGACCAGCCTTCGTCGCCAACACCACCTCATGCCGTTTGCCCTCCAGCGCAAGCCCGATGATCCGCTCGGATTCGGTTTGCGTGTAAATATTGGCCGTATCAATGAACGTGATTCCGTTGTCGATTGCGGTATGAATAATCTCTACGGATGTCTTTTCATCGGCGCGTCCTCCAAACGAATTGGTTCCCAGGCCCAGCGCTGAAACCTTCAGGCCGCTTTTTCCCAAACGGTAGTATTTCATGATGGCAGACCTCCTCTTTTCATTGAAATGGCTTGTGTAAAGACTCTTCTATTATCTCGTATTTGTTTTGTAATTTCATGTGTGGACCAAAAAAACAGAGCACATTACTGTTCGCCATTTCAATGAAGAACCAATGGGTCATGGTCAGGCAACATATTTAGTCAGAATATTCCGAATCTTTTTCATGGTTCTGGAAACGCTCATTTGGGATACTTTTAAAAAATCTGCTGCTTGTGTTTGATTCAAGCCTGACATGCGTAGCTGAACCACTTGCCATTCTTTGGCTGTCAGTTGGCTTTTCAGTTCCCCCAGCAAACTATCAACATACAGCTTGTCCAGTACATACGCTTCCACATCATTCGCTTCGTCCTTCAAAACGTCCATTATCGTAGAATCTTGCTCTGATGGCGAGTACGTAAGCAACGGCTCCTGCAGATATTTGACTGGCCTTCCCACATCCAGTGCCTTTATAATCTGTTGCGGATCTTCGCCTAATAATAGGGATAGTTCTTCAACTGCCGGAATGTATCCCAAATCCGCTTCTATTTTGCTGATGTTCTGAAGAATATTGGTCGCAGTTCGCGTAGGTCGTACGATGTGCCCCGTGTCTCGTAAAAAGCAATTGATCTCCCTTACAATCGTAATCACAGCGAACGAGGAAAACTTCACACCTCTTGACACATCAAACGCTTTCATCGCCTTGATGATGCCCAATCGTCCTAGTTGCAAAATATCCCCTTTCTCCAAACAATACTGCTTAACGAGGGCTTCCGGTTTCCCGATATACTTATGCACGGAGTGCCAAATCAGATCCTCATTGGCAAGAATCACTTCTCCCATAAAATCACTATCTTCCTTGCAGCGGATAATATTGTCCATGTTATACAAGGAGTATTGTTCTTTTCGAGTTGCCATTCGCTCACTCAATTACCTCCCCTCCAATCTTCACTCATTTTTTAATCAAGTTGCTCATTTTTCGGTAATGGTGCATGACTCGGGTGTAATAGTCAGCCCGGTATCGTTTTTGATCGACATTTCCTTCTCCTTGGTTGTAAGCAATGATGCTAATCCGCATATCTCCGTATTTTTTTCGCAGCATGCTCAAATACGCTACTCCCGTCCGCATGTTTACAACGGGATCAAAAAGCTTGTCTGGATTGACTTGCATTCCTTTTGCAGTACGAGGCATGACTTGCATTAAGCCTCTCGCACCCTTCGTAGACACAGCATCATAGCGGAAACGGCTTTCCTGCCAAATGATTGCTGCAACCAGGACAGGATCTATATCGAATTGAACAGCTTGCTCGTAAATCGTGGTCGCGTAAAGTTCAATTGTCTGCCTGCTTAAACTCGGAACATAGTGCTCAATGACTCTGGCAAATTCCCTTGATCTTTGAAACTGCTCTTCCTTTTCCCAAGTCAGCTCCACCACTTTCCTCCCTTCCGTCACTCCCTCCTCTAAGGCAGGAGATACAGGGTAGAGAGGCAACGCCATGGCGACCAGTGCGCCGATCAAATTTGTTAGCATCTTTCTCGCTTCTTCACGTGCAAATCGTGGACAAATAACAAAATACTGGCCTGCAAAAGCTCTGTGCCTTTATCCACGTCAAGCGTGTATACCGAGCGACGTGAGGCATGTCCCAAAGATTGATAAGCCTCCTGAACTTTCAGCAGCATGGCATTGCCCTCATTCATCGGGCTGCGCAAATAAAAAGTAGCATCTGGTCTTCTCGACAAGTCATTCATCGTCAGCCGCCAGGAAAGCGGGGCGTCTTTCACATAGAAGTAGTAATAATTGGATAGTTCATAATGATCGATGATGATAAAATCGATGTTTTCTTTTGACATTCTTGAGAGTTCTCGCTGGAAGTCGAGAAAATCAGCTTCGAACAGCTTCCCCACTGCACTCTCTTCCAATTCGATTTCGCAGCGAAGCCACATACCGATGACAGCACCGATTGGAGTATTGAGTCGCGGAAACGTAATTCTCTGCACTTTGTAGCCGAGTCGCCCCAGATTTTCTGCAAGCAACTCAGCCTGGGTTTCCTTGGCATTGGCATCTATGCCTTCAAAAGCTACAATGGTAGGCATTCTCATCATTCCATCTCCTCTGCCGCTTTACGAATCTTCTTCTCCGCTTCCAGTTCTGCAGCTTGCGTAGCGAGATGATCTGCAAGCATTACCTCGAACTCTTCTTTTGTAATTTCAAATATTTCCGATTTGAGCCGATTCACCGTGTAGCCCATTCCGTCTGTCAGCAAAAAATTCGTGTACGTGATCGGCTCTTCGCGAAACTCTTGATTTTCATAATCGAAAGCAATGACTGCCTCTTCGATTCCGGCAACACATCCGCAGAACCAAATATTTACCTCTTCTTCCGTGTTAGGCGACTTGTGCAAGTTGGTTGGAACGTGTACATATTTGCCAATGACTTGGCGGGAAAGCTCTTCTGTCAATTCTTCGTTCATTTTTTTTAGCAGGACTGCCATCTCGAACCATTCCTTTTCATCGTTTTTATTCATTCCGAAGCTGCGCTACAATTCTGCGTATTGCTTCAGGATGGACTTAATAATTTGGCACACTCTTTCTTTGCTGATATTGAACCGCTGTCCAATCTCCTCGTGAAAATACCCTTCGCGCCTCATTCTGATGATTTCTTTGTCCCGTACGGAGAGCTGCATATACTCCATCAGGTCGATCATCATTTCCACTTCCTCGTACCGCGCTTCTTCACTTGGAGCAGCAATGCTGCCCAATAACGCCTCTTCTTCTTTTTCCTCTCGGGAAGCCATAACCGCATTAATATTGACCAGATTTTTTTGCGCACCCGCTTTTCGCAGGCAGTCACGGATTTTATTTGTAATCACGTGATCGACATACGTCGTTACTCTGGCTTTTTCATGGTCGTAATCTTTCATGGTGCGGTAAACTTTCAAAAGCACTTCCTGAACGACGTCGTCACGGCTCATCCCGGCAAACGTCATCCCGGCTAGCTTGGCCTCGCAGTTTTCTTTTGCCTTTTGCAAAAAGTCGTCTACTTTTCCGGCAAAAAATAATTCGTCCATTTGGTGAAGTCGGTTTGTCATACGCTCTGTCCCTCCCATGCATCTATCTCACTGTTTTTTGTCAAACAGGATTTTTACAAACAGCAGATCTACCACTCTAGGTAAGCGGAGGAGGGAAATAGCAACCGATTCAACAGATTTTTTTCGGACAAGTTTGCAGGCTACCAGATGCGAACTTTTTTCCGTTTAACATCTTCCATGAAGCACATTGCCGGGTGATGTACCTCTTGCAGTCACGGCAAATATCTTGCACGACGCATTGACAATGCATCGCAGCGAAATTTTGTTCTTTCGCATACACCTGTTGTTCGTTGACTACCAGCTTTTTTTGGCACGCTGGTTCATAATCGCATCCACGACAAGTCATCCTATCCACCTATCCTTACAATTCCGATTCCTTTCAGAGACGCGAGGTCGATTTTCATCTGAGCAAAAAACTCTAGCAATACTGCGATGGGTGTATCTTGTGTGGAAGTGTATTTCATAACCTGTACTTGCTCTCCATCAAGAGAGAAACTAATCTGATACAACACGGGCTCTTCCCTCCTTTCGCCACTTGTTGGATCTATACGAGGTAGTTACCAAAGCATTAAGCGGCGTGTGAAAAAAAAAAAGAAAAACAGCCGCTCATAACGGCTGCTCTTCTTCCAATCGTTCCATTTGCAATTGTTCTGCTATATTTATCTTTCCGAATTCCCTGCACACTTTCTGTAGCCCCAGCAAAACCGATTGGTCCTTTTCGAACACATCGGCAACCTCAAGCCCTGCCATACTCAGTGCCTCTACTAACTCGTCCCACTCTTCCCGCTCGATTTCCCCTCCTAACACAAACTCAGCAAGCACGGAAATAATCGCTACATACAAAATAAGCTTTTGCCATTCCGGCATGGTGCAATCCTCCTTGACAGTTTTTTAATTAGAGTAGACAGCATATAAAAAAACCCGTCATGCATGAACGGGTCTTAGTTTGCTTCCTCTATGATTTTCCGGATGAAATCTTCATCAATTAGCTGACTACTGACGGCTAGTGCTTTTGCCAGTCTCTCTCGATCTCCCTCAAAAATTTGCTGAAGAACATAAGTTACCGTTTCCTCACCAAGTGAATAATTTTTGGCCATTGCCATAATACCGACGATGATCTCGTGATCTTGAAACTGCCGGGCTGCCATCTTTTCCTTCGCTCGGTTGATGAGAATCTCCACCATATCGTTAGACACTGTATTCATCTCCTTATTTGAAAGCGCATGAGGTTCATCTTTTTCTATAGTAATCTTTTTGATCTCCCTACCCTATGAAACAGGACAACTCCATTGTTAGATTTCGCATAAACTCGTCTATTCTATGTCCAGTTGCTCACGATTCGCTTGCGAACCTGACCAACAAATCCCCCTGAAGGAGTGGCTATTTATGTCCAAAAAAATGATTATCAAAGGCGTCGGGCAATTTCTCGCCAAACGCGCTTCCAAAGATGGTAAAGGCGTCGAAGTCATTACCCTTGGAAACATGCAAGACCTTAAAATCAGCTTGAACGTTGAGATGGAGGATATTTTTGGCGGCGATGGCTTGTTCGCCATTGATACCCTCGTAAAATCCAAGAGCATCGATATTACAGCGACCGACGCCAAATTCGACCTGGCTGCCTTGCAACTCATGATGGGCTCCAACATGCAGGAACAAAAGAACGATTACGTACATGTACTGGGAGAGCAAAAGACAGCAATCCCTGGCAGCCTGAACCGAAGTGCTTCTGGTGGCAATGACGCTGCTATTTGCGAAGTTGAATTTGGCGGCACACTTTACAACGGCGGTAACTTCCATGTTCGTCAAAAAAATACCAATCGTCTTTTGAAACAGGTTCCTCTGAGCACCTCAACCGCCCCTCAAGACGATGAGTTCATGGTTGATACATTCACAGAAGGCGGTGAAACGAAAACCCGTCTTATTTTCTCCCCAAGCCTCCAAAATGAAGAGATGGTCTTCAACTATCAGCGTATCGAGTTGGTCGACGTAGTCGATATTTTGGTAGATGAGGTTCCTTTCCCTGTGCATGTCGTCCACCACGGTTCCTTCCTCCAAAAAGATGGCACCTATGCCGGAATCGAAACCGAACTGTACTCTTGCATCGCCAAAGGAAGCTTTAGCATTGATGCCGCCCGTGCGACAGCAAGTACCTCGGCACTCTCGCTGTCGGTTATCGATCCTGAGCGCGCAGACGGCAAGCTGGGAAGCGTGAAACGGTTTACTTCCAGCAAAAAAGTTTAATTTCCCCCGCATCTGACTACATCTGGTTTGGGTGAGGAGCTTATTGCTCTTCACTCTTTCCTTGCTTGTCCTCGCATAACTCAACCTGAACTATAGCGCCGCCCTCTTTATACATCAAGTGGGTATATTTTACTCAAACAGGTAAGCCAAAACAATTATTCGACCAGGAGGTGCTGTTCCATGCTTACTGGAAAAGAAGAGCTGGAAAAAAGACACGCCGAGCAAATGAACAAAGAAGCAGTTGAACTCAGGAAGAAACAAGCAGAAGCTGAAACCGTCGAGCGCATTTTCTTTGAAGATGATGCCCAAATTATGCTCCGCGATGGCAAAACTTATCGAATCCCGCCCGTCAGCTTGAAGGATGCGCGGATCCTCATGAACAAGTTGGGGACGATCCACATTGATGCCATCATCCTGAATTTTCTCCCCTATGAGAACAAAGCTGACGATTTGTTTTCAATCTTGCTTCTCGGCTTCCGCAACTATCCAGAGGTAACACGCGAGTATTTGGATGAACATTGCGATGTGGACACGGCAAAAAAACTGATCGAGATCCTCATTGGCCTAAATGGCCTAAAAAAGTAGAAAGTGGCCAGGGTGACAGTTCCGCGATCCGAGATATGGAATCTGGTGAGCCACTGGACTGGGGCGATATTTTTTTCCATCTGCACAAAGACTGCGGATTGAAAAAATGGGATATTTGGGAGTACACCCTTCCCCAAGTAGCAGAACTCATGAAGCGAATTAACAAGTACATTCAATTCGAAGTAGAGACACGCATGGCCCTGCCGTTCCGGCGAGCCCAAGGAGTCCCGCATGCCAGTTCTTCTACTGAGACGTATGCCTCGCAAGACTACCAGGAAATTTCTGAAGATGATGTAGCCATGCTTGGCAAAATACTAGGTGGTCTGTGACCCGTTTCGGTCTATTCTAAGACCAGACGGGATTTTTCTTTTGAGGAAGGTGATTCTTGATGCCAAACGACACCCAGCGCTTGACAGACGCACTCCGCTCTCTTTTTGCACCGGGAGACTCTCCTCGTCAATCGGTTTCTATTTTGCAAAATCAGCGCACCACTCAGGCTCTGCAATATCTGCAAGTGCTCAATCAGCAAATTCTTGCACTGCGTCGCGTCATCGACGACATTCAATCGAAACCATCCAGCATCTCAGGCAGCCGCAACACATATGCTGCTGGCGATTTTCCCTCTCTTCCTGCACCTTTGCAGTATGCAAGTGCAGGAGCACGGATTACTCCTTACAGCTTTGTTCCCTCTCTCTCCACTCCTGTGCGTCGGTCTGATAAAGTCTATGCCAGCTCGACCGTAAATCAGGCAGCGTGGGAAGCCTCAGCTATCAACGTCTTGCAAAAGGCCATGAGCAGCTCACTCCATACCATGCTTGCCTCTATGTACGCTGAAAATTGGCGAACTGCCAAAGCTTTTGACATTATGCTCAAAAAAGCAGAGCGAATGTTTCTGCTTACCGTTCCGAACTGGGCGCCGCCTGCCCTGGAAAAAAGCTCACTACCGTTTAAAGACGGTTCTCAAGATCGTAGCGTCACAAACGCCCCCCATGGTCATGTCCAAGCGCACGAACCACTTTTGCGCAAAAATGAGCTTAACTTGCGTGACCTTTTCCAGAAAGAACTAAAAAAAGACTTGTTGTCCGTATCCATCCCTGCCAACAGCCATATCCAAGCGGTCTGGCAAGCAGCTTCGCTTGAGGCTTACGAGCTTCTCAAGAACCAATCCGGCAATTTCACTCCCATTTTGACAAGCTTGTTAAATCGTTTGCAAAAACAATCCGCTCAGACTGCTCTTACACTCTCGATGTTGAAAACAGCCAGGGAAACTTATGGCGGCAGCACCGCTTTTGCGAAAGCTCTGCATAGTATTCGTACGGGAAGCAATCAGAGGCAACAGCAACGCTATGCACAGCTAGTTGACCAAACCGCTTCACCGTTTATCCAGGAAACGCTCTCTCTTCATTCCTGGCAGATGCAAAACCTTTCCTCTTACAGTACAGCTCGTAGTCGTCTGATCCAAAATAGACTTGAACAGAAAAAAGCGAAAAAAACGGCACCACTTGATTCTACATTATTGCAGGCTCTAATCGAGGAAGAAAAGAAGCTGCTTGCCCAATTGAACCAGCTCAAAGCACAAATGCGTGCTATCGAGCGCCAAGCCAGCCTGCTTACTAGCAGAATCAGGCTAAACCAACGTGTATGGGCAGGCTTGCAGACTAGTATTGCGGCAGTTCTTCCTCCTCTCTCTGCTCTTGATAAGCGCCTCGACTCTCTCGCCCAAACCTCAGATAAAGCAAACGATCAAGTAACAACCATGACCACTGAGTTGCAAAAACAGGAGCACCAGCTCCATCGGACGTCTGAAGCCTTGCAACGTTTGACACAAACACTGTCGATGCTTGTACCGAACTCCCCCTATGGAGCTTATCCGTCAGCCTCAAATACCGCAGCATTTGGCAGCTCTGGCAGCTTATCGACCGGCGCTGGCATGCTCGCCTCCTTTGTTCCCCTGCTCGTCGATGACATTTATCCGAGTGCAAAACGCGGCGTTTTGGAGAGATATGCTGCAAACACCAGCGACAGCAGCGGTTCTTCTAACAGCAAACCAAAAGGCTTGGTAGAGCACATCAAGGATGGCATTAAAAACGCCAAAAAGCCCGAAGCCCCCTCACTCACACAAGAAGAACAAGACGCCGAAAACAATCTCCCCTTCACGAAAAGAAAGCTTAAGCAAGCCACACGAAGCTTAAAGCATATGGCCAAAACTGTTCCGTATGTAGGTGCTGCCATGATGCTGATGGATTTAAAAAGCGAGCTTTGGGACCCTTTGTTTATGACAGAATCCGAAAGAAAGAGCAAAATCGCGGAAAACCAGTCCGCCCTTGCGTCAGATATTATGCTGGCTGACAAGCTACCGCACGGTTTGAAAGAGGCAATGTATGCTGGTCTTGCATTGAATGCAATACAGGATGGTGTAATCAACCTTTTAGGGGGAACCACCCCTTCCTTTACAGACTATCTCAACGCATTTGAAGATGCCTACAACTACGATGGCGACCAGCTCAAAGCGAAGTTAAACGAAACGCTGCAAATTAACAAACGAAACGATGAAGTCGAGATTGAAAAAATTAGAGCGAACAACAAAAAAATCGAGGAAAAAGAGAAGTATTCCTCTCTGATCGATATTGATGGAGACGGCTACAAGCTGAACAATACACCCATCACCGACTGGAAAGAGATCAAGTCGCTCAGTCACGGCCAGGAAATCGTTGCTTATGCCCAGTCCAAATGGGGACTTACCCAGTCTACTATCGAAGCTGACTTCCAAAAAGAACGAGCTGCTTTGCTACTTCGCGGGGAACGTGAAGATTCCCAAGCCATGAGAAACTTGCAGCACAACTACTTCACGAAAAACGCAGCTGCCCTTGATGAATTGATTTCCTTTTTGAAAGAGCGGCAGTCTCACATTGTGAATAAAGATAGCGATGCCTACCAGTTCGTTACGGCAAGTATCGCAGAAGCAGAAGCCAGCAAACAAAATATCCTGGTTGCGCAGCGGACCAATCAAGCGAGAGAAATTGAGAAGGCCATGAGCGAGCTAAGCCTTGGTCTGCAAAATATCGACACGGCTGCATCCATTGAAAAGAACAAAGCCATTCTGGCTGGACATCCTCCCACCTCCGAAGTGTTCCGCAAGCTGAACGAAGATCTGTTGCTCAAGAAAAACAATCTGATTGCCTCGACCGAAGCTCAGATGGAAGGTTTTCTGTCCAAATATAAAGGGGACGACTTGGAAAGATTTATTAAAAACAATCTGGCGCTGCTGGAAAAAGCCAGGTACGACAACCTTGTCGCCATTAAGCTTGCCACGCAATCCTCTGCAAAAGGTACCTTCAACATGCCTGATGGCTTGCGGCCACTTACTTACTGGGACATGCGTGCTGCCAATGCGACGCATAGCACTTACGACTTCACGTATCACGGGGGGAATGTGAACATCACCATTGACAAGATGAGCGGAAGCGAGGCAGACCTTCAACGTCTTGGTTCCACTGTAAGCGAAGCCATTCGTCAGACACAAATGAAGCTGTCCACCGAATTGAGCCAACAAGTTCGGTCCGGAATTGCCGCGAGTTACACGAGATTGTAAGGAGGTACTCCATGTCACAACAATATGTTTTTGGCTCAGCCAATCAGCGTTACAAGAAAAAGCTGTTTCTCGATAACGGGTTTGAATTCATCGAAGTAAACGCTCGCCTAATCGAGCCCTATTCTCCTCCCAGTCCCCAGCCTTCATTGCGCGAGATCAAGATCATTAACGCTCCCTCGCATATCCACCATTCTGGTTTCAGCAGCTACCAATGCACGCTAACTTTGCTGTTTCCTGACAAGAATGCTTATAACGACTACTTGAGCTACGCCGGCTGGACTCACAAATTTTACGATGAAAAGGGCAGCATTTTTTTGGGAAGTGCAGAGTCTATCAAGCCTAGAGTCGTTGAAGGTGGACGCCGCTACACCGCAACAATCAACCTTATTCTCATCAAAAAAGATACCCTTGGACATAAGTCCCGCTTCCGGTTCCAGGATATAGACGGCCATTGGGCACAAAAAAATATCGAAGAAATGGCCGATCTCGGACTCATTACCGTGATTACACGCGATGGGAAACCCGTGATCTATTTCCGCCCAAACGATTTCGTCACCCGAGCAGAATTTATTACCTTTTTAAATCGGACGCGACGACTGGTGGAGCGAATGATTCGGGAATAGCCACGGCTATTCCTTTTTTCTGTCTATTCTATATATGAGGTGATAAAAATGATAAGTTGGGCTGATGTCAGTGAAAAAGACTGGTTTTATAACGAGGTAATGGAAGCGAGCAACTACCTGATGGGGGACGGCGAGCCGTTCATTCAGGGCATTGCTTACGGCTCCTTTGAAAGCAACGCCCCTTATTTGTACGAGGAGCAGAATGGTGCCGCTGGACAAAAAGTATTTACCGTCCAAGGCAAAATTACTCCGAGCGCAGACAATCCGCTCTTTGTTTTCGTCGACGGGACGCAAACCTTGTACAAAGAGATCCGCGTCAATCCAAACGATCCCAACAAGACAGACATTGAACTGTATTACGCTCCTCCCGCCGGTTCGGTTGTCGCCTTTTCCAGTCTGGGAAAACCTGCTCTGGACCGCTTCGGCAAGCCGATTCCCCCCAATTCATCCTCCTTTGCCTATCCCAACAAACGCCTGGACCACGGAGACACCTATTACTACAATCCGTTCAGCCGTCAATTCAACGAATACTTGTACGCATATGGCCGAGCTCTGCATCGAATCGATGTTCCTGAAGAGGAATGGCAATCGGCATCCGGCCAGGAGCTCGCCCGCAAATACATCGGTCTGAAACAGGACGTTTATATAGTCAGCCCTGCCCCTGGGGCTACTATTTACCTCCCTTACAACCTGAACGGCGTACAGGTACGCTTCATCTACAACAGCTATGAAAATGGAACACTCTTCATGCGCGGTGGCTATTTTTCTGTAAAAAGTCCTGGCGTATGGAGAAATGATCGTTTTTTTCCGAACGCTTACATTAATCGTGCAGAAGCTTTTGTACTCATTGACAGATTGCGGCGCTCTTTTTACCAACGCTTTACCGATTCCCAACCGCCTACTCATCAGTTGGATGAAACCTATACTGCCTATGAGGGGCAACGCGTGTTCCGCTTGAACGGAACGTATCCTGCCGGAAAGCAGATGCTCTCTGTCCATATTGATGGGAACGAGATCGATCAAGCAAATTATCAAGAGTTTGACGACCACACGGTACTGTTCAACGATCCTATAGAAGCGGGTAGAGAAGTCCATTTCTTTTACAGAAAGGAAGTCAGTACCCGGTTTGAAGATGTGGGCCGTGAGAAGTACATGTACAACAGCAGCACGGGAGAAAAAATCCCTTTGCAGGGAGGACTAACCGGAAATACGCCATCGTGGTGGGCTCCTTCCGTCCTTTCCATGGAAGACGAGCGTTTTGAAAATGGGGACTATCTGATTGAAGGGATCGAGATCAACAACTTCGTCGATGGAGCAGCAGTCGTCAATCATATGTACGAAGTGTCCTCCTCCACCGCCGAGGACAAAGAAAGATGGTTCATGCCCTACACGCTGCTTACACGAGCTCAAGCCGTTACTTTTTTGAATCGCTTTCGAAAATGGTCGCTGGAACGTTTTAAATAGGAGGTGTTAAGATGGCAGTCATGTCCAAGGAGTTAAGCAAAATACTCGCAGAGCGGCTCAAACTAGGAGAGTTGGCAAAGCCTGCATGCCGCGTTGAAATTGATCGGCTTGTTTTCGTCCCAGGACGTACTGAAGAGATCGATTTTATCAAAAGCGACCCACGTTCTGAGAAAACATTGACGCGAAGCTTCATTGAACCCGATGCAGACGACAGCAGTACCGTCCCGTCAGCCATTGCCTTTGTCTTTCCGGTGGATGGGAAAGGTCTCAAAGATATTACGGCTTACATGGGAGACAACCGCAACCATAAAGGAATCGACATCGGGTGCCCTGTAGGTACCGGAATTAAAGCTGCTTGGGCCGGCAAGGTCAGAAAAGTAGCGATGACAGAAAAATATACTAGCTACGGCTATTATGTGGAAATTCAACATGATGACGGCATTTGGACCCGCTATGCCCACATGAGCGAAATATTCGTCAAACCAGGCGAGTACGTCACCCAGGGTACCGTCATCGGGAAAAGTGGAAATACGGGGGATGTCCGTTCAGCCGGCGTTACCTCCATGGGCACTTACGACGATCCGAACTCTCCGCGCTCCAAAGGAAAGGGAGCCCATCTGCACTTTGAAGTCTGGAAAGATAAAACGGTGCTCGACCCGCTGCCTTACATGAAAGGGACTAAACAAATGTTCGCTGCGTCCACAAACTCAGGCAAGGGCGTAGTGACCGATTCCACTTTTGTCGGTACACCAGGAGCAACGCTTTTCCACGAACGTTTTACTGATCGAGCGTGGTATACCAAGTCTCTCTACAAAATTGACGAATTGACCAAAAAAATATCCATGATCGAACGCAGTTCTACCGAAAACAGCAACCTTGTCTTTACCTTCGATCCAAAAGGACATCCTGCGGTTTTTCCTTCCCCAACAGTCACAACCGGCTTCAACCTCAAATTGACATCTGTTCATCCTGCCATTTTCAGCATAGGCTTTGCCACTGACTTTGGGGATGGGGCAGGTGAGCTTCGGGTCTTTTTCAACGGAAAACTGCAAATCAAAGTAAACAAGTTCACTAGTACCGAAAAAGTTGAGATTCGAGATATTCCTTTTCCCAATGGCGAGATGGAAATCAGAATTGAACTGTTCTGGAATGGTAAACAGGTGAACCGCTTTTCCTTGCAATATATTCAAATCCAGGAATTGCAGGGTCGTCCCGATTTATACGGGAATCAGGACAAAATGGACCCGACCGTGCGCCGGGAGTTTTTTGAGGAACGTGAAATCACGAGCGTCATCATGCCCGGCCAGCCACAAAAAGTCTCTCTGCAGGTCGGTAAATTTGTTTATATGGACACCCTTACTCTGGATAATGTCAGCTATATCGAAATTGACGATCAGTTTGAAATGGATTCACGGGAAGCTCGCATCACCATCTCCAATCCTGGCGGGTATTACAGCCCTGATTACAATCCGTTCTACTTCCCGGAATCGTATCAGGAGACTCCTTGGTCTTATTTTGTGAACGGGTTCCACGTCGGTGTCCTCTCCGAAAATACGCCTGTACGCATCTATATGGGATATGGTCTCAACCTGATGCGCGTGTTCACCGGCTTAATCGACAAGATTGATATGAATGGCGAAGAGGCGACCATGACCATTTACTGCCGGGATATGTACAAAAAGATATTGAATAAAACTTTGACAGAGACTAAACAATATCCGCCCAATATCGGGCATGCCGAAGCCCACGATACGAATCAGTTCTCTGCCATGTCCCGACGTGACAAGATCATTTCGATAGCCAAAAAGCAATGCAAACAGCAAGGGCCTGAGCTGGATTATAAATTTCTGCTGGCCATTGCCCAGCATGAGACAAAAATGGGTACAGTGGGACAAGGTCTTCCCCCTGGCGATTTTATTCTCGGCTACGGCTGCTACGACAACCAAAAATGCGACCCGCAATACCAAGGGATCGAACGACAGTTGTATCGTGGAGCTGTACGCTATCGGGAAGCGATGGCTAGCAGAGGCTGGCGCTTCTCTTCCGTTGACGATGTCAAATACTTCTGGCAAGGCGGCGATAAAGGCGCCTACCAATGGGCATCCGATCCAAACTGGTATAACAGCGTCTGGCAAATTTATCAGCAGTTTCGCTCCAGCACCGAGTTTGACTCCATACCTGAATGGGAGGATACCCAATCTCCCCCTCCGACAACCTCTCCTTCACAAGGCGCATATCTAAAATCGGCAATCGTTCAGGACCTGATTGCTCACGCCGGAATGTACGGCTGGCGCAGTAATCCGCAAGACATTTACTACCCTTATGCCATTATTCAAGAGACGAGTTATACGCACGCTATGCAGGCGACAGGAAAAGTCTATAAGGCCGTGCCTGATAAAGAAGGCGAATTCATGGAAGTTGAGGCGGAATCCATTTTAACGCCAAAAGGCTGGAAGAATCCATTTGTCGAGCCGCCTGGACGCATCTTTGAGTCGTATAAGTACAAGGTCAGCGAAGCAATAGCTGAGGTCATGAAAGATACCAACTTCCGCTCCTATTGCGATCGTTACGGAACCTATCGTCTGGAAGAGATCGATATGAATCGCCCGGTGGTCGCTACCTATACGGAACATGAAAATTTAATCACTATCCACAAAACCATTGATTTCTCCCGCGGCAGGAGTCACCTCGTTATTCGAGACGAAAACGGAAACTCCGGCCATTTTGTCGACACCGAAATTTTAATGGAGCTCAAGGGAGAGATTCGTACCGGCGTCAAAGAAGTTCCTTTTGCAAAAACCGAGGAGCAAAAGCGACTGGCCGCCCAGCGAATTTTCTTTGACCTCAAGCGCCTGTGCCGCACGCTGCAAATTTCCATTCCTGGCAACCCGGCGCTTGATGTCCTTGACCGCATATACATTATCGACTCCAACACCACCACTCGCGAAATTTATACGATCAAAGGAATCCGCACCATGTTTGATGTGGAAAATGGCTATTTGCAAATTCTCGACTTATTCTGGAGCAACAACGAGGGGGCGCTGCTGTAGTGGCTGGCATAGCAAATGATTACCTAATCTATCCCATTCTCGACTTAATCAGGGATGAAGTTCAGCGGACAACCATGAGCCCTGCCGACCCTTTTGCCGAGGAACCTTCTGTCCGGCTTATTCGCGATCACCCGCTTGATCCAGAGAAAGTCACAGGCGCGAAAATGTTCTATGAGTCGGGCTATATGCTGGATATTTCCCTCACATACGGATCTACAAACACGTCTACGTTTCCCCTTGAAGTCGACCAACAGCATCCTGACTGGGAGTACTACTCTCTCTGGCGCCTGACGAGCATTACAGTTGCCGGGTATGCCTCCGATGGAAAAGTGGTAGGTTCCTACATGATCCGTCTACTCTATGATACAAGGGGCCTCTTAACAGGAACCGATGTCCTACGTGTAGAGAAAGAGAGGTGAGAGTAAGTGGGCTTTTCCGTTGTATATTCGGGAGGCGGCGTGCTCGACAAGGTGCGAGAGCTTCCCTACCCCCATTTCTCCAAATTCACAGAACCATTCATTCGCGGACGCATGCTGGACGTCACTGCATCCAAGCAGGTCTTCTCCGATACCTATACCCTCCCTTATCCAACCGAGTTTTTATCTGTGGCTTTTGCTACCAACAACTACTGCGTGGGCGATTATTGGGAGTTAAGCCTGGACGGGGTCAAAGTCTGCGAAACGATTTACACAAAAGAGCTCCCGGAATCCGTCTCCATGGGAAACAGCTTTGGAATCGTGTACCCGCTGAAGCCGAATGCCATCGTCCGCTTTGACTTTCACAACATCTCAGGCACGGAAAAAAAAGTCTGGTACAATGTAAAATTTTTGCGCAAGAAACTGTAAAGGAGGCGTATCCATGCCGAGTAAACAAGTTGCCTGGATTGAAGGCGAGACCACAGCCGATATGCTTATCAACAAGCTGGCTGATGAGATCGTCAACGCGCAAATCCCGGACACCACCAACCGCTGGGAAAAAGTGTTCGAAGTAAATGAAGACAAGTGGGTAACGTATAAGAAGACTACGGTTGGAAATACACAAGGGACCTACAAGCACACTGACGGGAAGACATATCCGGTTTACAAGTTGCCTGATTTGCGCAATCTCAATGCGGAAAACTCTGGAAAACTACTGGTTGATGAAGAAGGTTACATTTATGAGACAAGTGGTTCCAGCAATGTGCGGACAGGCAAAAAAATTCAGGTTCAGCAATTTACCTACACACAGGCAGATGGGAGCGAAGCAACCTTATTGATTCCAGGCCTGTTGGTGGTCAACATCGATGAACCTGATGAAAACAATCCTATAGGCAAGAAATGCTATGTGGTCCAGCAAGGAAAATACGAGCTGGATGGGGTTACTTTTACACCGGGAACAGAGTGGAACGAATATCAAATTGTTACGGAGCTTCCATCAGATTGGAACGATCTTCTGCTGAAATCGAAGTGGACAGTCTACTATTCAGGAGGTTACACCACCTATGTAACCCCCCCTCTCTACAAATTCAACATGGTCCAATATGTCGCCAATCCCGTCCATTTCTATGATCGGACTGTCGTATTAAAAGCCGTTCCAGACGTTCCTCCAGATGAATCCCCGTATGACTACTTCGTCATGCTGAAGCACCCAACAGGCCAATACAACTATATTGATCTCTACTACGGCAAAGGCTTCTCTGGCAAAAATCCAAGTGGAAACTCCGTCGATACGTATCTGCTTGCTTGCGACGTAAGCACTGTTCTCCCCGGCAAAGTCCCGGTCGTGATCGATCAAAAACAAGCGGAACTGCAATATAACAAATGGAATGATCCGACTGATACGGACAAATACATTCCTCCCCACGAGGCATGGGCAGTCGACTATGACGAAAAAGTCGAGATCAAAAGCCCTGGCTCCCACTTTTTCTACGGTGCCGATTCTGTCGTCTCCTGGGTCCCGAACAAAAAGCGCCGACCTGATTATTGGGTCGAATACAATCTCTCCGTCAGCAATGATCGCGTAGCCATTGTCATTGTAGGCGACCCTTCTCCAGATATGGATGCTTACTACAGCAGCTTTGCCTATATCGGGAAGACAATCCCGTTCGCCGAGTACGATCACAAAGGCAATTTTGGGATCACAGTCGGCATGGGGGATTTGACCAAAGAAAAAACGGGCTTCCTGCCATCTGACATCAAACAAGACACCAATCCCGCCTATTCTGGCTGGGGACGCTATACGTCCAACGGCATGTACTCCTTCTCGATGCTGCAAACGCGCAGCTCCGTCTACTTCCAAGCCTATTATGCTGCTTTCATTACCCAACTTCCGAAATACCAGGGGGTAGGCACCATCCCTCCCGAACTGTCCAAAATGGTACTCGAAGCAAATGGATTCCAAAGCTCCAAATGGACGAAAAAATATCACGCTTCCCCCATTTATCTTGTACACCAGTTCGAAGGATACCGCAGCTACCTCGACAGTGTCGTAGCCATCACGGACCACAATCTCATCAACAAGGACGAGCTTGTAGTAGATACAGAAGAGCCAAAAGACCCAGATGATCCAACAGCCGGAACGTGGACAGAAGTATACAAGTTTTTCAAAATCAACACTCCCGTCAACTTCTTCAAGCACTCTCCGAACCCTACCGATTGCACGATCGCCATTTTAAAAGAAGTATATTAGAGGAGGAATCTCGACATGGCTAATTTCAAATACATTGAAAAAATCACCACTTCGAAAGAATTGCTGGAGACGATTAAAACCGAAATTGAGCAACTTACAAACTACCCTCATAACGCTACTGCAGGAGAGACCCAGGAACAATCGACCTGGACGGTTGTATCCGATTTGACCAAAAAAGATTCGGCTTCCGGCAAAACTTCCGAGCTCGTTTTGAAAGGTATCTCCAAAATTAACAACGTGACCAAAGAGTTTTATGTCAAGTTCACCAACCCCGGATTTACTGATCCAAAAGAACATAGCTCACTCAATGTCCAGGTTCTGGAAGGCTACAATCCAACGTCAAAGACCTTTGCCACGGAAGGACACCCGGTCAATTTTGAATGGGCCGATGAAAAATTTACTGTGAATGGCAAGCCGACTGACCGCACGATTGACAAACCTGTATACCTGTATATGAATGTGATGAACAATCGCATTGCACTGGTAGCTGTGGGCGATCCGGCTGTTCATTTTGAAGACTATCGCAAGAGCTTTCTGTACGTAGGCGCTCTCAAACCGTTTAAATACAACATGGATGATGTGGCTGGCAACATCATGCTGACTGCTGGAGCTGTCGCTGCAGAGCCTACCGTTCCTGTTTCCTCTCACGATTACGGACAATATACGTCGTTTGGCAACAACACGATGCAAATGCTTGCAACCAAATCGGGCATTCGCTTCCAACGACACTATCCGGCGTTTATTACCCAGGCTCCACAGCCAGGCAAAGCATACTCTGATGCCAAGCTCGGCGATACTGGACTGCTTCTGGAGCCACAAGGCTTCAACGCATCTGCTTGGACTCGCCGTTACCATCTGAGTCCGATTTATGTCGTACACGGTTATGACGGTTATCGTGGCAGCCTTGAAAATTGCATTGCCGTCTCGAAAAACAACATCCTCCATTTGGATGAGCTGATTGTCGATGTCGACCCGAGCGATACGACCAAAAAACACAAACAGGAAGTCTACCGTTATTTCGACCATAATACCGAGCAGAACTTCATGAATTACTCCGCCAACGTAAAGATGGGGATTGCCTTCTTGAAAGAAGTTCGCTACTAAACGCAGTCCCTCAAAAACTGTATAGCAATCAAAAGGGGGAAACTAGAAATCAGCACTGGTATTCCCCCTTCTTTTCGGGAGGTGAACCTTTTGACTGGAATCTCTTCTACCGCAGTCTATCAATTCAGGTTGGCAGATGAATATACTTCGATCCGTAACTATATAGGAAAAGTAACGTTTACTACTTCGCCTTCCCGCCACTATTCTTTTGTCTATATCCCATACGGAAGAAATACCAGCATCCTTATGCTGGACTACCTGCTCGCCCATCGCAAAAGCGTTTTGGCATCTGTTCAGGATTCCTTGCAAGACATGATTCGTGAAGACACACGCACGGCCAGTCCAACCGATCTCATCGTGATAGCAAATCGCACTGATCGAAGTAAGGGCCTGATTTTTGATGAGGCTTCATGCGCAGACCGTATTATCAGGCAACCGCTTCAGGTAGTCCGTCGCGTACATGTATCTGATCGCTTGAAAGCAGCTTTGGGGGACAAACTCCCGCCTTCTCACTTGTCTGTCAGATTGCAGAAGAATGCACTTCATATTGATTTGCCTCCAGCTGCGGGCAATCGTTCCAAGGCTGCGAAATCCAGCGTATGCAAAAATCATTTGGATGGAATCCGCACTAACCGTCTGTTGGGCAACAAATTCAACCATTGGCTACGTGGAGAGCGGACTTCCTCTTTTCCCTTATGGCTAGACACCGAGAGAAGTATAGCCAACAGGCATTTTTTAGACTTCCTCTTTTTGCAGATGGAGAGTGAACTCGGCTCAAGAGCGTCTGCGCGGAAACTCGCAATCGCAAATGAAGCGTTTCCGGCCAGACGAAGCTCCGCGCACGCGCTGTTTACAGCACCTTCCTATTTGTTAGGAAAACGTCATTATCGCTTCGAAATGACACAGCACCTCATTCTCGCATTCAGCCGTTGGAAAGAAAAACATACCGAGATGCTTCGGAAAATGGCCTGGGCACATCTAAAAGCGCGACAATACGATTCCGTATTACATTTCCTAACGACGGCAAATAGAATCGGAACGCAAGATCTGATTGTCCACGAAGTCTTAGCCTCTCTTCGCCGCTCTTCCCAGCAAAATGCTTCTGTATTGCAGCAATACCAAATAGGGAACCGCACCTTCATGCGTAAACTCTCCCTCGATCCTCTTTTTCTTACAAGCTATCGTGCTGGCAGACGCGACTTGTTTCTCAATAACTGCGCGCTGGAAGCTCTCCGCTCCTATCAGAACTCAGCGGGAGCCTTGTTGGATGATTACGAACTCAGCAAGCGAATCTCGAAATTTGCTTTGGAGACCCTCTATTCCATGTTCACGGGGGACCGACAGCTCATCTCGTCTGCTTCCTTGCTGAACATTATGGGGCTAGGCGATCGCCACAACCTCCGGACACTCTTGGTCGATGCCCCCGTTTTGTCCTCTCTACGCAGTACAAGCACTCAGCTTTGGATTCCCGAGCAGACGACCTATGCACAGAAACAGCTTTTGCGGCCTGCAACATCACTGAAAAATAATGTGAGTGCAGTGCGTGAGCAACTGCATGACATGTATCTTGGGGAATCCAAGCAAGCCATTGATTTGAGTGGTGGCAAGGCAGCTAAGCCATCCATCCTGTCTGCCGAAGAGGATATTTTCGCCCTCTGGGAACAACTTCGACCAAGTACACTCCATGATTGGCTTGCCGCAAAACCCCAATCGCGTCATGCATACAGCGAAGAAGCTTCGCTCTCCTTGCCTAATTTCAAAAGAGATGGATTTATTTCTCAGAATAGTTTCTTGGCTGCCCTTTGGCGCGTATTACCGGCGCATATTTTGGAAGATATTCTCGCATCCAAAGAGTTCCCTTCGCATCTGATGGACGACATGTTGTTTGCCTCGCGCCTTACAGATGGTCAAAGCATTTTGGAAGCTTTGGTGGAGTGGGCTCTCAGTAGAAACAACCTTGTGGCACAAATAGACGAACAATTTTTGAATGGTGTACGAACAAGAATCCAGGCACTACTGGATACGAATATCATTTCCAGTAAATCCACACATGAGAAAGCAGGAATTCTCTGCTTTGGAGCAGATGAGGCCACTCGTCTTTCGGAAAATCTCTCTCGACTGGAGTCTGAGGAACTTACTGGCAACAGAGCGCAATCCAATCAGGCTGTGGTCGATGAGGAAAGCATCGTCGGCGAAGAAATTTTCCGCCCTGCCGAACTGAAAATCGGACATCCTTTTGGCTATCTGACCCCTGATCCTTCCTTTTTGCTCGATGATTCCACAGCCGACAAAGCTTCTCTCCCAAGTGAACTCGATGATCGGAGTAGCGACGCTTTATTGCGCAATAGAATCACTGAACTGTGTAGTGGTTTCCTCTTCGCGTCCTCTGTCCATGAACGAGTCAGTTGCATCCTTGAGCTGTATGAAATCGGTGAAAAAAGTGTACGTGCTGGCGAACTCCCGGAAGATGCCTGGCAAAACTACGCAAAGCTTGCTCTGGAACAATGCTTTGTGCATGAGCAAATGTTTGCTTCCCAACCTGAAGCTGCCTCTACACTGCTCGAATCCATCCTTGGCTTCAAGCAGCCCGATAAAGCCATCATCAACGCAGATTGGATCGCCAATCATCAGGAGCGCTCTGTTGACCTCCTCTCTCCCTTGTTAGGGCAAAAAGAGTTGGCTGAAGCAATCATCACGCAATATTTGGCTGCTCAAGAAGAACGCCGACATGGCCATATTGAAAAACCACTTTTTTCTGTGCGGGATTTCAAAAAAGCTTGGTCAGATCGTATAGAAGAAGTAGGACAAGGATTCGTCTACGATTACTCCAAAGAAGTGCTCGAAGCCGGGCACGACCCTGAGCATTGGTCAGGCGGTTTTGCGGTACCGGACACGTACGATCCTCATGATCCTTTCAATGAGTATTACCCATGGACAACGAATCTGAACGCTCTTGAATTGGGACAAGATGACTGGACTCGTTTCGGTTCAGGCACATGGGTGCAAGATCGTGACCAAGGGAAGTTCATCAGCAAATCCTCCTCAGGAAACATGAGTGGCTTCATCCGAAATGATTTCACCTATTCGGATTACCAGTTTGAAGTCGATTTCAAAGTGGACAACCCCGCTGATGGCGATAGTGCTGGCATCGTATTCAAATACTTCAATGACAAAAACTACTGGATGTTTGTCGCAAGCGGCGGGGACGCCAGCGGTATGCCACGTCCGATGCAGCTTTTCAAGGTAGAGAACGGCATTTCTACCCTGTACTCTACCCCGATGAATCCTTTTGCCTGGGAAAAAGAAAAATGGTACACCCTGCGTGTCTCTGTTGTAGGCAACCGCATTCGACTTTGGGTAGACAACAGCTTGCAATACGATTTTACGGAATAGAGGTGATAAATGTGGGTCATACGTTTGGCATTTTTTCCAAATCGGCGGGAAATGTGACTTTCGGGAAAATGCGTTCCTCTCTGGTAGAGGGCGCTTTTCATCCGAATCATCCGGAAAACCCGGAAAGTCCCAATCGTCCTCGGGCAGAACGCTACGCCGGCTATCAAAACCCGTTGTTGGGTGATCCGGGCAAGGGGCAAATTGGACGCTGGCAAACAGTAAATCTCGACTCACTTGAGAGTCTGATCGATCAAATGATTGAGCAGTTTATCCGGGACAAAAGCTGGTATGCTGCGGTCCGCTGCCGTGAAGCGCTGTGGAATATGTATCGCCGCCTGGAATGGTGGGTCAATCAGCAAATTGATCCGCAAAAAAACGATTACCAACGTGCGCTGCTGATGGTGCGCGATTGCATTTACAAAATCCTGAAGAACGCCGAGCAGCCGGATGGAACCCACCAGGGCATATCGCTTCCTGTCTGTCCGGCTCCCTATTACCATCACTTCAGCAGCTACTATCTCAACCATTACGATGCCATCGACAAAGAGGTTACAACGTTTGATATGCGCAAGCTTCCGTTTTCAGACAAATTTCACGGCCTGTTCCGCTACGTCTCCTCTACCGAAGATCAGGAATGGCAAATCGTCCACTCCACTGGTAGCAATGAAATGGCCGGAAATGAAATGATTATGAAGCTGAATGTATCAACCCTCAAGCACGGAAACTCCAGCAAAGTCTCCTTTCAATGGCGATTTAAAAAACAAGGCTTCATTCGTTTCAAATATATGGCCAGCACAGCTCCTGGCGACGGTCTACTCTTTTTCATCAACAACAACCAGGTCGGTGGAGAATGGAACCAGAATACTTCCTGGCAGGAGGCAAAGTTTCATGTAAAACCGGGACAAACGTACAAGTTTGACTGGTTTGTGCGGCGGATGAGCGATCGGCAGTTCGGAAAAAATGCGGTTTACATTAAAGATGTAGAATGCGTCGAGGTAATACAGAGCCTGGATGAGCAAACGCCGCCAGATGTGGACACTTTGGGAAGAGAAGCGTTTGCAGATCCAAAATGGGAATGGATAACCCGATCCAGCGATAGCATCATGACCACGTATTACAACGGAGAAGTTACTGATGCGATCAATGGCCGGGAAGTATCCATCATCCTGGACAATGAATGCGACGGTATTTTTTCCTGGAGCCATAAAATGGGGAGGGTCGATCCCCCTTACCAGTTTGATATTAATACTTTTTTTGCGGATGAACTTCGCGATTACACCATGACTAGAATCGCTCCTCATGGCAGCCAAGCCACTTCCCATCACGGTCGGCCTTGGTCGCTCCATCCTTACGAGCATTACGCCCAAACAGAAAGCGATCAGGCAAAAACTACTTACGATCTTAAAGTCGGCAATAAAGCCAAGGTTGATGTGCAAGGCGCAGTTGAGCTTATTTGCCCTCCCCTTTCCATTGACCACTATGAACCGCAGATCCTATCCGATCTGGATGCGGATACCGCTCATTTTACTTTTTCCGGGGTCAACATTTGGAAGAAATGGTCCCATCCAGACCTCAAGAGGAAAGCATTGCTTATGGAAGACCCTATTATCCAAGGCACCGGAGATGCTTCCACTACCATTACCCTTCAGGATGACGGTTGGTTCGAGTTTGACTACGCCTGCAACTTTCGAGGCTCTGAAATATTCGAAGTGCTCGTCGATGGAGAGCAAGTGCTTGTTTCTTCATCGACCTCCCAAATACAATCAGCGAAGATTTCTCTCTCCAAAGGCACCCATACCATTATTTTCAGAGTGACTGACAGCTTCACGGAGCAACCGTTTCGATATTCTACAGAGGCAGATTTTGCTTATGATGACGACATTGAAAAAATACGCGGTCGATTCGGCAGCTATATTACTGTAGATCGCTCTTCTGATTGGGAAGAAAGCAAGAAACAAAGAAAAGCGTCTACCTCAGAAAATCGGGCAGAAATCGATTATCACGTGAAGCTGATGCCGGGAGCATCGTTGCAATTCTCGGAAAAGGCTTTGCTGGAACCAGTGGTGGACGTATCGGATTTTGACCCGGACCGTACCGAGTATACACAGGTTTTCTCTGAAGCCTTCAATGAAGGCGATGGGCGTTGGAGTTCCGATCTGGACGTTCGCGATAACTGGAAGTGGGTTGATCTCTATCAGCTCTACCACCCTGAATCTGCTACCGGGGACATTGATGATGGCGTATTGATGGTAAAAGATCAGGATGGAACGATAAACCGCGTTTATTTGCGTGAGATCAAATTGTCAAACCCGGGTTTCGTCCGCTTTGAATATGGAGGAAAATTCAGCCCCTATGAGTCGTTAAAGCTTTACGACAACGGCAAATTGATCTGGGAAGGGAATCAAGACCATGAAGCTGCGGTTGGCTTATACGTTGAAGTGCCTATTCCTGCTGGCAAACATACGCTGAAGTGGGTCTACGAGGATCTGGATGAAGTTGAGATCACAGAAGGTTCCGGCTCTGGAAGCGGAGGATCTGGCAGAGCGATCGGCACTCCGGGTTCTGACCTCACTCCTGAAGAGGGCGGCCAAAGGTGCTTTAAAGCTGGCACCCTAAACCATCCCTTTGATTATTCCATCCTTGACGGAGGATTCCCCAGTCACATCAGGGGAAAAATGCTGTGGAAGGGACACACGCAAAGCCAAAAGGACGGAGTAGTCACACGTGAAATCCACGCCCCCAGTTACGGCTCTTATATTTACAATGAGACGCTGGAAGTGTTTAGCGGAACAGGTGTCCCATCTACCTCTGAAGCAAAAGCTGTTCTCAATTATATTTCCATTCCCGAGAATAAAAATAAAATTTCTTGGTATGATGACTATTTTGCTTTTTTCCCTAAAAATATACCTGCAAAAAAAAATCGTAGATTAACCTACTCGTTTACTGGCGGCGGTATCATGACTTTCCGGTTCAAGTGCGCCTCTCTCTTTAGGGGGAAGTACAGTGGAACAAGTAAAGGTCTCGGATATGAGTATGATGGCCATCGCGCATCATTTCAGATGAGGCTATCCCGCACTTTCGAAGATAATGGAGAATTAATTTGGGAGACAAACAAAAATGAAGGAGTCTCCAGAAACTATGAAAATATCGATTGGTCCGAAGCAACTCCCGTATATAAAAAGATCGAGGAAAAACCGATAGGAACATGGTATTTGCATCTTATCCTCTTCGATGATTACACAGACAACGATACAGTAGATTACGACTGGCAATATGTGGCAATCAATGGGTTAGAAGTCACCACCACCCAAAAAGGAATTAGCGGAAACGGTGTTCTCGATGCAACACAAGTGAAAATGGAAGTAATCGATAAATCTACTGGTAAACTTGTCAGCACGAAATATTACAAGGGAGGCACTTCCTCTGCCCAACCTTTCGCATCGTATCCTATAAGCATAACCATTCCTCCGGGAAAGACTTATCAGATCAAGTACACCTTGCTGAAAGGCGCTGGAACGAAAGGAGGAATAAGCGGAAAAGGCGGATCATTTCAGCTGACAGGCGGTAATTTCAAAGAATCGTGGGTCGATTATTGCTACGATAGGCACGGAAATTACTACAAAAAAACGGACTCCCCTTATACTGGAACACCTCCGCAACCTCCGAAATCGAAATGGGTAATCCCGCCTGATTCCTGGTGCTGGCTGGATGCTATCGAGGTTTGGGAAAGCCCCGATCCCATCCACCTCTGCAAAGATACCAGGCTGCGTGTCAGGGTCTACGATGAGGAAACAGATGAATTGATCTCGGAAGAAGTATACGAGGGCGAAGACGAGCACTTGATTGAGGTAGCGCTAAATAACACTTCTACAGACGAAAAAACATACAGGGTAAACATAAGATTTTTGACACAGTGCGACGACATGGTTACCTTGTATGACGCTCATGTGCAATTGGAAGATGTAAAGCCACTCGAAAAATCATCTTGCGTCGTCCTCGGCTACAAGGTAACGGAGAACACGGCTATCTGGATGGGGGGATGCAACGGCAGCAAAATGAAGCTAAACGTATATGCGCAAGACGGCAACCTGATCCATTCCCAAACATTCGTGGAAGAAGGCGAGCAAACCTTTGCCCTCAGTTCACTTCTCCCAACCCCTTCGCCCTCTTATCGCTTCGAATTTATTACTGAACAAAAAGGCACAACCAGCGAAGTCACAGGCAAGGAATACAAAACGACGTTTCGCATCCTTGATTTTAAAGCTACTGAAACTTGGGAGCTGATTCCTGAACCATTTAACTCCAAGCTTGAATTTTTTATTGATGATGTATTAATGGACACGTTTCTCCAACAAGGTGGTTTCTTTGACCACGCTTATCCTGTGAAAGCGGGCAAGCATACGTACAAATGGAAGTTTACTGCCCTTGGCACTGGTCAAGTCTGGGATGCATGCGAAGTGGACTATATCAAACTAACCAATTGGATTTGCGATAAAGTCCTGGTCACACCTTACTGCGATCCCGGAAGTGGTGACAAGTGCGTTGAAGCTCTCATCAAATGCTTGCTGGCACTCTGGAAGCAACGTCCTGAAGCGTGCGTCATCGGCAAGCGAATATGGCTATTTACGTAAGGGGGTAAACTTTATGAGCGTTGTTGCTCTTCGCAAGTCGGGAGCTATTTATTCAGATGATTTTTCTTCTCCTTCTCTCGACTCCAGATGGAGCGTTTCACCGACGGATCCCTCGCGATGGTCCCTGACTGATGCTCCTGGCTCGCTCCGTTTGAAAAGCGGAGCACAGCCTCTTTATTTGTTCCTGGACGCTCTCTCGTCGATCAAACAATTCGTTTTTGATATGAAAAATACGTACAATCCGCAAACTTCCCAAAGCACAGGAGGAATCGCTGTTTTTGCGGATCATACTGACTTTTTCCGAGTAGAAGAGTATTATGATTCAGCTCTTGGGACTGTCAAAAGCTTTCCTTGGCTCCGACTGGTCCGTGACTACAATACGTACTCGGCTTATTGGTCTGAAGACGGGAACATCTGGCACATCATCGGTTCTGAAGAATTCAACCGCCTCGCTCCCAAAATCGGTATTTTTTTCGATAGCACGGCAGACGACTACCTGGACATCGAACAAATCCGGATTTTCTCCCACCCCGCCCTTACTGTATCTAACCTGTCTCCCGGCACACGAGTGGAGCTATTAGATTCTCAAGGCGAAGTAGTAGACTCCAAGACTTGTCGGGCTGGACAAACCACTGTTCAATTTGACATGCTCAAGCATCCGATTCCTTTTCATGGTTCCTTCCGCTTTTTTAAAGCAGACGATCAGGAACCTATCAGTTCAAGCGACCAATTGGAAATGTGGGGCGGAGATGAGTACGATTTCGCTCCTTCTCTCACTCTTTTTTTCATAGACGGAGAGGGAAATGAAGTCCTCTTGCAAGACAACACGGAACAATTTCTGGGCCATATGCTTCAAGGGCAGTACAAAGAAGTGAAAATGATTGCCCGAAATACGATGAACAGCGGCACGTTTACAAACATCCAGGCTATGCTCACCTCTTACGCGGGGACCGACCAGTTTAAAAGACTAGTTGAAGTAGCAGCCGATCAGAATGGCGTGCCTGGCACCTGGGGCGATTCGTTTACGCTTCCCGACACGGCAGCAGGCCATGAACAAATATTTTGGACGAGAATTTCGCGGGAAACTGATCCCTCCCTGATTGAAAAAACGACGCATGTTCATTTCGGGCTCAAACTGTCCTCTGTTTATATGAAATAAAAAAAGGAGTGAAGCAAATGGCGGTAAGGATAACCCGAACAGGAACCGGAGTCGTGCAAGACCACAATGACTTGGCCAACAAAGGTACGCGTACACACGCAGAAATTGACTCCTACCTTCAAGAACTGGATGACGCAAGAGGCAATAAGCCAAGCCTGAAGGATACACTGGATGAATTGCAGGCAAAAGACGACGATCAGACTCAGCAACTTGACACCTTGAAAAACAGTGTTTCAGCCGTTCAAGACAGTGTAAATACGGTAATGGCCAGGACCGTCACTCTGGAAAATAAAAATCAGACCCAGGATATCCGGCTTGCGCAAATCGAACAAAAAAATGCACAGCAGGATCAAGCCATTTTAAAGCTGCAAAGTGATGTCTCTTCCAACCCGAATGCAGAGGTAGTCGCAGCACGGATCGACCGCAACGGAAAGATTTTTCCAAATCTGAAATCACGTCTCGATGAGATGCAAGCAAAGATTGGCAGCGGGGGCGGGAACTCCGGAAATGGAGGCGAAACATCTCGCCAGCCGTTAGTAGATGTCGTATCCTTAACCAATATATTACGCAATGCTTACCGCACTTTGGAAAATGGCGCGCAAGGCGCTTCTGTCCGACACCATTTGTATGCTGACGCTTTTGTAGATGGCTCTGGAATTGACGTGGCGAAGTCGCTATCGTTTCAAGTTACCAATGGCAAATTCACCAAAGCATCTGGTGATGCTTACAACTGGGGTACTTTGGGGGTAGAGACAGCCTCTTCTGTAGGGGATTATAACAATAGCAACACTGCTTATAGACCTTATAAAGCACATGGTACGACCCCGATCTATTCAGTTGAAAAAATCGCAGATGACCGTATTACAGCCGTTCCGGGCGACTATAAAGATTACTGGCTGCAAGCTGGACCAACTGCTGATTTATTTATGAAATGGGAGTCACCCGTCTATGTTTCGAAAATTATCCTTTGGATGAACGGTACCCATTCAGGAAACGGACACCACTACTGCGACCATCAAATTTTTGTTAAAGAACCCTCTTCTGACCAATGGGTAGCTGTTACCCCCAGAATAAACCTGGCTACGCCAACCGATAAAGGAATCAACGGAGATGGATCATGGCACTATCCTGTCCACCTCGATTATCCCATCAATGAAGTCAAGGTCACTGTATGGAACAAAAGCACCTACATGACCCTGACCGAAGTACAAATTTTGCGAGCATCTAATGAAGAACCTGTTATGGTGTCCAAGCCAATCCTGTTGGAAAAATCTCCGACGCACCTGTTTCTTGATGCGGAGTACGAGGGCAGTATCAGCCTGGATCTTTCCCTGGACGGCGGGATTACGTTCAAGACCGGCATTCCGCTGAACCAACTGATCGACGTAAGCAGCTTATCTGAAGGTACCTCACTCGTACTTAGAGCCCATCTTGGTGAGAAAGCCGTGTTGGACAGCATCGGATGCATCTGGTACGACGAAGATACGCTGCCAACTTACACTGACACACGAGGCGAAGAGCATGAACCAGGCACCACGCCTTCTCTGATGCAAGTAGAAAAATTCGGAGTCAAAGCTTCCCCCGCCTCCCCTGCTCCAGTAAACATCACCATTCCCTACACCTCTGACTACAAATTGCCTCCTATCGAGGTTTTAAAATTCAGCCCTGGTCAAAAAAATTACACGGAAATACTGGCATCCTTCGATAGTGATGAGTCAGCAAATCTCGATCGTGACGATTATGTAGCAACCGATGGCAAGCTGCATCTGATAACCTCGTTTACGTTCGAACTGACCGAAGATACACTCCCCTCAGGCGACAATGTGTACTCGTTCACTATTGATGCCACTCAATTTGCAACTATTGAGAAAATCGAGGTGACATGACTTGGCAACCATCGGCGATCAACTTACTGCACCAGAAAACGGTTGGAGAAGATACGATAACTTGAACAACACTATCCGATACAACGGCTCGTTTTCAACTCAAAGCTACACCTCTGCTTACGCTGGTAACTACAAATACAGCACAAGCCCGGGGGCAAAAATTACCTTCACGATATTCGGGAGCAAACTGAGAATCATTGGCAGACAGTATCCATACTCTACGTTCCAATATTCAAGGAACACCCATGTATACATTGATGGCGTTCGAAAAGCCACATATAGCCACGACGGCACAGATCAAACTCAAACGATACTTGCGGAAATTGTCGGATTGCCGTGGGGACGGCATGAAATAGAGATCGTCGCCAGTGATGCAGACAGCATTCAGTTGGATGCCGTCGATATTGATGCAGAAGGAATTCTCGGCTACATTCCTGCAACGACTGGCACGCTCCGGACCAAGATCAGAGACATGCTCGTAGGTGACTACATTCCCTTTCACATCAACATTCAATCCCCCTGGCAATTTGGCTTCAATAACAGCTCTGTTACAGAAATCCCTTTGACAGGCTTGCCCAATACTGTTGGACAGAGCGGCTATCTGTTTCTGATTAAAGTAGCAAACGGATTGCTCATAGCTGATCGGGTCGGTGTGAACAATGTCTCGTGGGATGCGCTGAACACTGCGAGGCTGATTCAGGGCCAACCGTGGAGTTCTGCCGAAATGGACGGGATAGAGGGAACTCTTCGTTCGATTACAGGTGGGGTTGCTTATGCGAATGCTTATAGCAATGCTTCTCTGAATGACGAGAAGCTTGGTGCATTTCCAGTCCATAATGAGTGGGATAAATATATTGTCAATTTCCCTATTGATAAGATCGAATCAGGAAAAACAGTGGATGATGTCTTTCACTTTCGACAAAACCCTACATGGTGTCAAGACACGACTCTGACAGGGGTTGTTGGAACTGATGGAGTCATCGCAACATCAGGGTCAGACAAAAGAACAAGAAGAGGTTATGACAGCGACCCAAAATGGTTTTCAGGAATTGTGTCAAGTTTTACGTCAACAGCAACAGGGTTCCGCCCAGTTTTTGAATATAAGGAGGTGTAACAAATGGCTACGATTGGTCAACTTTTAACAGCGCCAGAAGCAGGATGGAAAAGATATGACGATACCGATCCTTCGTTCAAATATATAGGAACATATGCAATAGTTTCAAATAATGATAGATTTAAAGGTTCATCTAGGTATAGTTTGAATAAAGCAGCCCGTATTAAGTTCGATTTTATAGGTACGAAATTACGTATTGTGCATACTTTAGGGGATGATCGGGCAAATACTGTCGTAAAAATAGACGGAGTTGCTGAAGTTTATAATGCTAAATCGGAAACAATTTTAGGTGGTCAGTATTTAGTTTACGAAAAAACAGGTCTTACCCGCAGCAGGCATACTGTGGAGATTTATCATTCGAATGATGCAGTTGAAGGAGTTAATCCTCTCGTATTTGACGCCATTGACATTGATGATACAGGTCGTATTCTCCATCCTGATGAGGTTACGGATATAAGAAGCTTGGCAATTAATAAGAGAATTCGCTGCCATTATACCGCATCGTCTAACATGTTTGGTATATTTAGCGGACTGGGGAAAGAAACTTCACATTTTATACCTCTTACATCCTCTACCACTCCGAATGGAGATTTCTACTTTATCTGTGTTGATAAAGACTACTTAGGGCGTTTAATACTGGTTTCAGACAGAAACATCCAAAGCGGTATTTCTTGGGATGCATTGAACACTGCTGGCGTTGCTAGTGGAAGTGGTAAACCTTTGGGGTATAATCCAACGTCTTCGCTAGTTGCATGGTACACGTTCGATGCCAACGCCTCTACATTGACTAATAACGTAGATGGTACCAATGGTACGATTATTGGAACTACAGTTGTTGATGGGTTTAAAGGAAAAGCAAGGCAATTCAATGGAGTCAGTGATTACATTGTTGTGCCAGGACAAAAGGTTATCCCTGCTGGTAAGAAAAGTATTCGATTCAAGATCAAAGTGCCACGCAAACCATCAGATTACGGAATGATACTGGGAAACGGTTTTTCTACATCAGAACATGGGACAAGGGTGCAAGTTAACGCTAATGGCGACATTAATGTGGTTATGACTTACGGAACATCTAGTAACTCCTTTTCACTTACTGCTACAGGTTACGATGTCTGCGATGGACAATGGCACGATGTGTTCATTACATGGGATGGAACGACAAGCGCTGATTCTTACAAGATTTATATAGACGATATGACTGTACCTAAAAAAACTGGAAATCCTACATTCACGCAAACAGTTAATGGATCCAGAAATTTCACTATCGGTCGCCGTGCAGATGCTAACGATAGATTCTTTTTTGGAGTAATTGATGAAATAGAAATCTACAATGATGTAGTCGATCCATTGAATACTAGCCCATATCTCGACGGTTATGTCATCTCCCTCCGTCTTCCTACGGGCGGTATCGATAATACAGACACAGACAATGAATGGGACAAGTACATTGTCAACAGCACCCTCAATGGAACCATTACAGCAGGAGATGATACCGTCTGGAATTGGAGTGGTCTCTATACACTTTGTTCCACTACTTCTGGAGCATCCGGTCAGAGAACAATTCGGGGAAACTCCTCGGTAGCTGCTTTCTCTACTACTGCCACCTCACAAGGGGTTTCGTTCCGACCGGTTCTAGTCATCGAAGACTTACATCTTAAAAAATATCTCATAATGGATGGCACTGACATAAAAACATATATACAAGGTGTCTGGGAAACTATCGGCATTGCCCCTCCCACAAACGAAATGTTTAATGAAAAAGGCATGACAGACCTCTCCGCTTGCACCCCATACCTGATGGATTTGACAAATAAGTCCGCGCTCAAAATTCTCATCTCAAACCCCCAGCGACAGAAACTGACCTCCGTCAAGCTTACAGGTGTTCCAACACCAAGGATTGTGAAAATGAATGAGGACATGAGCTTCGCTCACACAGCGAAGATTCACTCTCTGAAATTATCTGGCCTTCCTGAAGGCGAAGTAAGAGTAGCGGTAAGCACTGACAGCGGAAAAATATGGAAAATAAAGACAGAAGATGGAGCGTGGACGGCGCTTGCGGTCGATGATCTAAGTGAATGGAAAGAAAAAGGCATGCGGCTGAGTGATTTCAACAACATTCGTGACTGGGATGAAATGATCGGCGCTGCTAAAAAACTGCGTCTTGTGTTCTATCTCGAACAATCCTACGCAACTGATGAAGCTGGTCTGCACTCTCTTATCATGGAGGCAGACTTGACAGGCTCCTGGGACATGGCCCTCCCTGGAGTAGAGTACAAATATGGATATAGCGGCAATACGAACCTGCGAGTTCTTTTACTTTCTGATGGCGACTATAAAATAAACATTTGCTCTGGAGGAAGCAGCCTTATTACCGAAGTAGATGGAGGCGTCTTCTAATGACTATCCCAATCAGATTCAAGCGAGGCCCAAAAGCAAATCTTCCCTCTTCCGCACCAGCGGGAGAGCCTCTTTTTACTCTGGATACGCATGAACTATTCATCGGCACAGGAGACAGCGTAGTACCCATCGCCGGCGTGGACCCGGCATTAACGGAGCGGATTGATGAGCTGGAGCTTCACAGAAGCACTGTGAGTAACACCTATTCTGAGGATTTTCATAGCCTGGAACATGTTGATTCCGAAAAGACGAGCGCAGGTGTTATTGGCGGACGAGTAATGCCTACAGTTACTCCCACCTTTACAGAGGACTTTAGCAACCTCAACTATTTTGACCAGGTAAACTCGCTGGGCGTGACCATAGATACAGCCCGCGGTTTGCTCAAAAACTCAGCCGGAACCAGAAACGGCATTTTCTGGGCCAAACAAATCACCATACCATCAACCGACAAAATCACCGTAAATGCTGTCGTCAATGAGCCAAGTACCTACGGCTTTTCCGAAGGAGCTCGCTTCTCTTATGCAGGGAGCATTTTTTCCCAACCCATGGGCTTTGCTGACCGAACGAATCGTACTTGGAAAGTGGCATTGGTGAATGGAGCCGGAATTTATGCAAAAGTAACCAACCCGGATGGCAGCCTGTCTTTTGAAGGAATCGTCCTGCCCTTTACGGGAGAAGCGCATACGATGCCGTTTCAGTCTATAGATTACGCAGTGGACCATAATAACCGTGTCTGGTTTGGAATCTCGCTTGCAACATCAGTAAGAGGTATGGTAGGAGCTGTCAACAGCGACGGAAGTACGTTCATGAATTGGTATAATATTTACTCCGGTTCATATACTACTACCGCCATTACGCTTACTGTAGATAAACAGAATCGAATTTGGGTCTTCCATTCCGTGTATACCTACACACGCCTGCATGTCTTTAACGGGGACGGCACGCTGTGCAAAGACCTGACCAATATTCTTACCAGTGGTACAACCACTTATTTGCAAGCTGTATTTGATCCTCTCAGAGATCAAGTCGTACTAGCGATACGAAACAATTGGGATGTTCACATTGTATTATTTGACAGTTCGTTTAATGTAATTCGAACAGAAATTATAACCAGGGGAGCGGGGTATAACACCCCCATCGCCCTCTCCTATGACCCAGTTCTCGACAAGTACATTTTTGTACAAGTACTGACTACCAATATGACAGGCACTTCTCCAGTTAAAATCAGCAGCCTTGATCCCGAAACATTGAATGGTACTGAGAATATCGTTGATCTCAATACAAACTGGGTATCCCGACTGGTAGCTGACGGTTCGCTGTATCACTTCGTCTATTCCTCAGGCATAGAGTTGAACAAGTATTATCTCACTACGTTTCAAGCTTCTGATCTGTCGCTTGTCGATACTTCTGTCGTGGTTTCAACCCAAACTGGCAAACACTACCCATTCAAGGACAGCAACGGAGTCCTGCGCTCACTGGCATTGACCAACAGATATGATGCAAAACAAGCCGTTGACGAATACACCTTCAGTGCGACTAAAGCCACAGTGAAAATCGAAGTGACAAATAATAACGGACTAGACTGGGTTCCCTGCCTCCCAGGGAAAGAAGTAACATTCCCCACTCCGTCGACTTCCCTGATTTTACGTGCCAGGTTGGACTCTCCCACGGCCACTCTGTCGCCAGAGCTCTATGGATACCAAGTGATTACAGGCTCCCTGACTGGAGAGTTACAGCAGGAGTTTGTCAGTACCAAGCTTCCATCCGTATCTCCCATCGCTCACGCTTCTCTGACAGTTGACCAGACGTTGCACGATGGAACGATAGACTGGTATTTATCCAATAATGGAGGGGCTACTTGGGAGCCTGCCACTCTCGGTGAGAAGCATACCTTCCAGAATCCGCTGTTTGCAGATTTACGAGTAAAAGCCGTCATTACAACACCAGCAGGCGCGGTGAAAACCCCTGCCATTTCTGGCTATACCATTACCAGTTCCAATCTGTTCCTTAACCCTGTCCTCTCTGACCCAACTATGCCGCAGCGATTGATTGATCTGGAAGTCAATCTGTTGAAAACCAATTTTAAGCTCTCAACCTACATGAGTGCATGGAAATACAATTACAAAAATGTTGTCATCGACACATTTACTGACTTCTCGGGAATTGACCTTCAAAAATCCTCCAATACCTTAACAATTGTAAATGGCTCCGTAACGTTTTCAGAGAGACAGCTTGATGCGCTTGAAGAAAATGAGTCCCATCTGCTCGACTCCGAAAAATATCATGTTGTCTCTCTGCCGGAAAAGCTGTCTACAGTGCCGACTCGTTTCTTAATGGAAGCAGAGTATACGGCCAACGCAGGCTCTGTATCATTTGAGGTTTCCAGAGATAATGGTGTCCACTTCACAGCCGTAACTCCCGGAGAAGAACTCAACCTGGCCGGATTGCCTGAGGGAACTGACCTGGTCTTGCGCGCCACATTGACAAATAATGCGGAGTTGCATGCGTGGGGTTACATGTGGCTGTGACGCTACTGTTCTAATCAGGCCTCTCACTAAAAAAGCGTTAACCCTGTGAGAAATCGAGCACAATTGTCTATTCTATGTACAGAGCTCATAACAGAAAGCAGGTGAACACAAATGTTCCAAGCACTAATCAACTCCTCCACTTTCCCAGCGATAATTACCAGTGCGCTGACGGCAATTGTTACCTACCTTGTTGCTCGTCACACCAACAAAAAAGAGTTGATAATTGCTGACAGACAACAAATTTCCCAGGAAAATCAGCAAATTCGTCAGGAGCTCCGGCAAGAAATGGACAAGCTCCGCGAAGAACTCCATGTATGGCGCAATCGTTGCATGGAGCTGGAAACGATCGTTCAGGAGTGGCGAGAAAAATATACAACCCTTGTCTTAGAAAGGCAGCAACTTGAATACCGTGTCAAAGAACTGGAGACGGAATTGAAAACGTACATGCTTGGGAGAACTGTGTAAATACTGCCGAGCCAGCCACATCTCCCAGGAAAGTTCACAACATCGGCCATGATAGCGACATTACCTTCCTTGGGGCGAAATCTCCCCCCATTACCTAATCCCCTCTCCTAACGCCAGCGGCTGGATGTTTGCCTCCAGCCATGAGCGCTCCCTTTTCCCTCGAAACATTCCCCGCATATTCAAAGGAGGAACAACTTTTGATTGACCAGTTTGTGCATCATGCAACTCTGCTTGCCTTTATGGCTATCTTGGTCGAAGCCGTAACAGAAATCACGAAAAACGCATTTCCCTCCCTAAAAGACCGCGCCACATACATCCTCTCTATTTTCATCGGCATCGCTTTATCCCTCGCCTTTCAAATCAACCCGTTTGGTCTTGCGGGTAACGGTTACTATGTCTCGGCTGTACTGGCTGGCCTTCTTACCAGTCGGGGAGCCAACTACCTCAACAGCTTGGTGAAAAAGCTTGCTACAACCTCGCAACGATAATCCCCCTTTCCTCCCGCTCAAGGACGCCTGTTACCAGACAGGCGTCTTTTCGCATGCGTCTCTCGCATAAGACTTTCAAACAATCACAACCTAACAGAAATATTTCACATTGCCAAACTATAACGTTTACGTTAAGGTTATAGTTATGAAAAAAACGACTCGTAAAATCAGCTACTATCAAATCAGAAAGGAACCGACGCGATGTACCGAATCGACGAAGTTGCGCAAAAAACGAATTTGACCAAGCGGGCGCTGCGCTATTACGAAGAACTGGGCTTGGTGTCTCCGTCCGGCAGGACCAAGGGGGGCTACCGGATGTACACGGACGAGGATGTCGAGCAGATTCTCCGCGTCAAAGACATCCGCGACTTGCTCGGCGCTTCGCTGGCCGAGATCAAGGAAATGATGGAGTTGGGACGCAAATACGAGGAGCAGCGCGAGTTTTACCACCAGCACTACATGGGACGCGAGCTTGAGGGCGAGGAATTGTTGAGACGAATTGAGACGTTGAAAACACTGGAAGAGACGCTCGGCACCCAGCGAGACATTTTGCTCGGGAAAATGACCAGAATGCAAGAGTTGCTGCAATCATACGAGGAAAAGCTGGAACGCATCGTCACAAAACGAATGGAATTGGAAAAAATAGCACCAAGGGGGTAACACATCTATGTCTTCTGACGCGCATTCATTACGCTCGATTTTACAGCAGCCAAAATCGGCTTACGCGGTAGCGTTTGCCTGTGTCGTGGCCTTTATGGGAATCGGGCTTGTCGACCCGATTTTGCCCGCGATTGCCGCGAAGCTGCAGGCGACACCGAGCCAGGTGTCTCTGCTGTTTACCAGCTACATGCTGATGACCGGAGTGACCATGCTCATTACCGGATGGCTGTCCAGCCGCATCGGTCCGAAACGAACCATGCTGTTCGGCTTGCTCGCTATTATCGTCTTTGCTTTTTTGGGCGGGATGGCCAACTCCGTCAACGGAATCGTCTGGTTCCGCGCCGGCTGGGGGATTGGCAATGCGTTCTTTATTTCGACGGCTTTGGCCGTCATCGTCAGCGTCGCGAGCGGCGGTACTGCCTCGGCGATTGTTCTGTACGAAGCAGCGATCGGGCTGGGAATGTCAGTCGGTCCGCTTCTCGGCGGCTTGCTCGGGGGGATTAGCTGGCGCGGTCCGTTTTTCGGCGTTTCCCTCTTGATGGCGATTGCTTTTCTCGCTGTCTTTGTTCTATTAAATGAAGTACCGAAGCCGAAAAAACGCACCTCTCTGCTCGATCCGTTCCGCGCCCTGCGCTTTCCCGGTCTTTTTACGATGGCGGTAACGGCGCTGCTTTACAACTTCGGCTTCTTCACCCTGCTCGCCTATTCGCCGTTTGTCCTGCACATGGATGAGCACAGCCTGGGACTGGTCTTCTTTTTCTGGGGCGTCCTGCTCGCGATTACGTCCGTGATCGTCGCGCCCAAGCTGACCGATCGCTTCGGCTCCGTCCCTACCTTGTACGTCATGCTGCTCTTGCTTGCCGTTGATCTAGCATACATGGGCTTCGCCGTCTCCTCGCAGACGGGATTGGTCGTCGCGATTGCTGTCGCCGGAGCGATTTTGGGGATTATCAATACAATTTTGACCACGGTCGTCATGGATGTCGCTCCGGTCGAGCGCGCTGTAGCCTCATCCGCGTACAGCTTCGTCCGCTTTGTCGGCGGGGCGATTGCGCCCTGGCTGGCAGGCAAACTCGCAGAATGGTATTCGTCCCAGGTACCGTTCTACGTCGGTGCACTCGTCGTACTGGTCAGTATTATGGCGCTGTCTCTCGGGCGCCGTCATTTGGCAAGCGTCCATTAAAACCAAGAAAGGGAAAGGCACCTGTACGCTGCGCACTTATGCACAGGGTCAGGTGCCCTTCCCTTTTTCCTGTCTTTCGCCAACCAGGTGCGCCCGCTCTTCCCCGCTCTTCGCTGGCCGATACGCCTTGTTGGTGGGTCTTCCCAGCGTGTGCGAGAATGCCGCGAACCGTCACCGCCTTGTGCAAGCTGCCGCGGCCTGTGCGAAAATGCCGCGAACCGCCACCGTCTTGCGCAAGCCGCCTCAGCGCTTCCGCAGATACGGCCCCCACACCTTTTGCAAAAGCCGGATGCCCGCGTCCATCTCTTCCGTCGTCAATCCGCCAAAGCCAAACTGGAAGGCAGGAAGTCCTTTGTACTGCGGTATCATCCATTTGTGCGAGGTGGGGTAGACACGCACTCCCGCCGCAGCCGCTATTTGGGCAAGCTCCAAAGCCGTACGGTTGCTGCTCACCTCGACCGTCACTGACAGGCCGGCATCCTGCCCTTTCAGCAAAATGTAAGGCCCGAGCTGCTCCTGCAAAATGTGCAGCATCGCGTCGTGTTTTTTGCGGTAGAGCGTGCGCATCTTGCGAATATGGCGCTCCCAGTCGCCGTTTTTCATGAACAAAGCCAGTGTCTCCTGGTGAATCCGCGATGCCGACTGCTCGTAATCCGCCATCTGCTCCCGGTATATGGCCAGCAACTCCTGCGGCAGTACCATGTAGCTGATGCGAATGGACGGCAGCAGCGCCTTGGAGAATGTCCCAAGGTAAATGACCCGTCCGTGTGTATCCAGCCCCTGGAGAGAAGGAATCGGTCGGCCGTGATAGCGAAACTCTCCGTCGTAGTCATCCTCGATAATATAGCCGCCTGTCTGGTTCGCCCATTGCAGCAGCTTCAACCGCTTTCCATACGGCATGACGATCCCCGAAGGGTCCTGATGAGAAGGGGTAATGTACACATATCTCGCCCCGCTTTTACCGAGCGCTTCAACGTCGATCCCGTCCTCCTCCAGCCGGATCGGACATATGTCAAAGCCAAGGCGAGCAAACACAAAACGAACCCCGTTGTAGCCAGGCTCCTCCATGGCGACAGCCTGTCCGCGCGGGCCGAACAAAAAGCCGAGCAAGCTAATCATGATTTGCGTACCCGCACCGATCACAATCTGCTCTGGCGTCGCCTGCACCCCGCGAGCGCGGCTCAAGTAGCGGGCAAGCTCCTCCCGCAAAAGCGGCTCCCCCTGCCTGTCGCCGTAATGCAGCACGTTGCGGTTCTCTTTTTGCATGCACTGGTTGGTATATTTGCGCCAGCGCTCATAAGGGAAGTGCTCCGCATCTACCCGAGCCTGGTGAAAGTCGTAGCGAATCGGGACGGGGTGCCCGTCTGGCTGTTCCGCAGCCTTTTGCCTGCATCCGCTTGCGACAGCCGAAGCGCCAACAGCACCCGTGGTCTGGGCTGGCTTTTTTCCCAAACGCTCCCCCAGCGGGCCGTCCCACTCCACATCTACGACATAAAAGCCGCTGCGCTCCCGGCTCTCAATGTACCCTTCTGCCAAAAGCTGGTGATAGGCGCACTCCACGGTTGTTTTGCTGACCTGCAAAAATCCGCTCAAGGCCCGTACAGATGGCAGCCGCGTCCCCGAAGACAGCTTGCCCGCCTGGATTTCTGCGCGAAAATACCGATAGAGCTGCAAATACAACGCTTCTTTGCCCTCAATCAGATGGGGACTGACGTCTAGCATATTCTGTTTTCTCCTCTCCTGCCAACTGACCTGCCTCCCTTTTTTCAATCTGCACATGTTCACGAAGGGCAAGTCGGTCTATGCTTGTTTATATCAGAAAATTTGTACATTTTAAACCAATTTGGCACATTTCTCTGCACGCAGACGCAACCAGCGCTTCTCCACGTCCAGTGGTCACGCTTTGATACGCTGCTTTTGGAAAAGAAAGGCCGACGGAGAATATTCTCCATCGGCCCCCGGCTTATCCGATTGTCTGTAGCAGGTCGCTTGTTACGCAAGATACGCTTCCCGAACCTGTGGATTTGCCAGCAGAGTCTGGGCGTCGTCCTTCAAGATGATTTCTCCTGTCTGGATCACATACCCGCGATGAGCTACAGAGAGGGCCTGGTTCGCGTTTTGCTCTACCAACAGGATCGTCATACCTTCCTTGTTCAGTTCTGTGACGATGTCAAAAATTTGTTCGACGAGGATCGGAGCCAAGCCCATTGACGGCTCATCGAGCATGAGAATTTTCGGCTTCATCATCAGTCCACGCGCGATCGCCAGCATTTGCTGCTCACCGCCGGACATCGTGCCGCCTTTTTGGTCGATCCGTTCCTTGAGACGCGGGAAGTAGGTAAAAGCACGTTCGATTCCTTCCTCGATCATCTTTTTATCCGATACGCCGAAGGCTCCCATTTCCAGATTTTCGCGTACAGTCAGCTTTGGAAAAATCCGGCGGCCTTCCGGCACATGGGCGATTCCCGCACTGGCAATATCGTGGGTACGCATCTGGGTGATATCCTTGCCGTTGAAGATCACTTTGCCTTCCCTGGCGCGAGTTTGGCCGCAGATCGTTTTCAGGGTGGTCGATTTTCCCGCCCCGTTGGAACCGATCAAGGTGACAACCTCGCCCTGGTTGACGGTAATGCTCAATCCCTTCAATGCGTGGATACCGCCGTAATAGGTATGAACGTTATTCAGCTCTAGCAATGCCATCGTTTTTCCTCCTTCTACGACACTTCCGACGCACTTTTTCCGAGGTAGGCTTCGATTACGTTCGGGTTGTTACGGATTTGCTCCGGCGTGCCCTCCGCAATTTTCCGGCCGTAGTCCAGTACGTGAATGTATTCGCTGAGTCCCATGACCAGCTTCATGTCATGCTCGATCAGGATAATCGTCAGGTCAAGCTCGCGTTTCAGCTTGCGGATAAAATCAGTCATCTCGACTGTCTCGCGCGGGTTCATCCCTGCCGCAGGCTCGTCGAGCAAAATGATCTGCGGATTCGTCGCCATCGCCCGCGCGATTTCCAGCCGACGCTGCAATCCGTATGGCAGGCTGCCAGCCGCTTCGTTGGCAATATGCTCAATGCCTACGTACTCCAGAAGCTGATACGCTTCTACGCGAGCCTTTTCTTCTTCCATCCGTACACGCTTGGTGTTGAACAAAATGCCGAGCAGCCCGGCTGACAAGCGGCTGTGAACGCCGACCATCACGTTTTCCAGCGCCGTCATTTCTTTGAACAGCCGGATATTTTGGAACGTCCGGGTAATCCCGCGGCTTGCGATCTGATCGGGACGCAGCCCTTTGATGCTTTTGCCGTCCAGGAGAATTTCTCCCTCATCCGGCTCGTAAAATCCGGTAATCATGTTGAAAAAGGTCGTTTTTCCGGCCCCGTTCGGACCGATAACAGCGGTAATGCTTCCTTTTTCTATGGAAATCGAGACATCCTGGTTGGCTACCAGTCCGCCAAAGCGCTTCGTCAAATTTTTTGCTTCCAACAATGCCATGCCTTTTTCCCTCCTCGTCCGCTATGACTGCTTGCCAGAAGCCAATTGGGACAGCTTGCCGAGAATTCCCAGCTTTTGCTTGCTGAATTCGCTCTCTTTGATCGCGTCGAGATCGCTCTTTTTCCGTTTGGCCGGAATCAGTCCGTTCGGACGATACAAGGCTACGAGAATCAGCATGATCCCGAAAACGAGCCGCTGGAACTTGGACGGGTCCAACTGGTTCGGCAGGTTGATAATTCCGGATTGCTGCAGGCTGTGCAGGAAGTTGGAGAACTCTTTCAGGAGCTGCACCTGCAAAATGGTAACAAAAGCTGCTCCAAGCACGACGCCCGGAATGCTTCCGCTGCCGCCGAGAATGACCATGACCAGAATCCCGATCGATTCCATCAGCGTAAAGGAAGTCGGATCGATAAAGGTCTGCTTGGCTGCGAAAATCACTCCGACCACACCTGCGAAGGAAGCGCCTGTCGCAAACGCAGCCAGCTTCGCATTCAACAGCGAGATCCCCATGGACTGCGCCGCCAGTTCATCCTCGCGCACCGCGATCCAGGCACGACCCAGACGGGAATGCTCAAAGCGGATATTCGCCAGGACGATAAAGGCGATCACGAACAGAACGATGAAGTAGAAGAAAAACGGCGTCCCCATCTTGATGCCGAACAGCTCCGGCGACGGAATGGGGGTAATCCCTTGCGGACCGTTTGTAATGTTGATGGGTTTGTCCAGGTTATTAAAAATAATCCGAATAATCTCACCAAAACCGAGCGTAACAATGGCGAGGTAGTCCCCTTTTACCCGCAACACCGGCAGACCGAGCAATATCCCGAAAATCGCTGCCACGATCAGGCCGACGATGAGGAACGGCCAGAACCATTCACCAGAGAGCGGGAACAGGTTCCCTGCGATAAACTCATTCGCTTGCGAGGTCGAGAAGATCGCGTAAGCATACGCACCGGCAGCGAAGAAGGCGACGTATCCCAAGTCAAGCAGACCCGCGAAACCGACTACGATGTTCAGTCCGAGCGCCATCGCCACGTAGATGCCTACCTGTGAAGCAACCTCCATGTAGTAGCGGTTTTCACCGGCAACGAGCGGAATGATGACGAGCAGGACGGCAGCCCCGATAACCAATTTGATCGTCTTGGACGTATTCGTGTAATAGACGAGCACAATCGAGGAGAGAATGCCGAGAAACGCGATAACGGATTTGTCCATGAAGTGCAACGCAGCCGCAAAGACGGCAATCCAAACCAACGTGAGCGCGAGCGGAATTCCTTTGAACGTTTTCCAGGCCAGATTTGCCATTGGTTTCACCTACACTTTCTCTTTCACAGCTTCGCCAAACAGCCCTTCCGGCTTGAAGAGAAGCACGAGGATTAGAATGCTGAACGCAAACACATCTTTGTACTCGGCACCGAATGCGCCGTTGGTCAGTGGCCCCATGAATGCACCGGAAAGCGATTCCAAAAGGCCGAGAAGCACGCCGCCCACCATTGCTCCGCGCAGGTTGCCGATCCCGCCGAGAACGGCTGCGGTAAATGCCTTCAAACCGAGAATAAAGCCGATATAAGGGTCGATTGTCCCGTAGTTTTGCGCAAACAGCACGCCTGTCGCTCCACCAAGGCTGGAACCGATCAAGAACGTAAGCATGATTACTTTGTCCACATTTATGGTCATCAGCGAAGCCGTGCTCTGATCCTGCGCTACGGCACGCATGGCGATTCCCCATTTTGTCTTGTTAACAAACAGCGTCAGCGCAATCATCATCACAACGGCGATCACAATGACGATCAAGCCCTTGGTTGGAATCGAAGCGAAACTGCCTAAAGAAATCGAACCAGTAAAAAGAGTGGGACTGTTCAGATAAAATTCGTTACGAGCCAGCGCTTCCGTAAAACGAACAAGGTCTTGCAGCAAGAAGGATACACCGATGGCAGAAATCAGTGGCACGAGACGCGGCGCTCCACGCAGCGGCCGATAGGCAATCCGCTCGATTCCCACTCCGAGCGCACCTGTAAGCACCATGGCAATTATCAGTGTCAAGAATAGTGCGACAAAAGGATTCATGCCTTCCAGAGCACCCAGGGAGTCAGAGATCAGCAATACCTCTGTACCGACAAATGCCCCGACCATGAAAATTTCCCCATGAGCAAAGTTGATGAATTCCAAAATACCGTAAACCATTGTGTAGCCCAGGGCCACAACCGCATACATGAATCCAAGTGTCAATCCGTCAACCAACACCTGAGGCAAAATGTTGAGCATGCCTTCCCATCCCTCACTTCTCAATAAACTTGTAAAAATTTTCTGCATTCATCCCTATGACTGGACGTGAGTTTCAGTAGAAAGGGGCGAACACAAGCGTGCCGCCCCGGACTGTATGAGGCAGGAAAGAGTGTACGGTGATGTTGGCTGTGATTACTCGGCCTTGCCTACAAAAGTGGACTTGTCCTTGTCATACTTGTAAATGAATACATCTGCGTTTACGTTGTCACCTTTTTCATCAAAGGTAACTTTTGTAAATTGCCCTTGGAAATCTTTTGTTTTGTGAACTGCTTCGAGTACTTGCTCACGCGTTGGTTTTTTGCCACCGTTTGCTTTGATTGCTTCCATGACGCCGTTGAGGATGACGTTCATGGAGTCGAAACCGTAGACGGAATAGGTTTCAAGAGGCTTGTTGGTCGCTTTCTTGTACTCTTCAGCCCACTTCTTGCCCTCTTCGGTTTGTGTCACGTCACCTGCCACTGATGTAAACACAACTCCTTCGACAGCATCGCCGGCTATTTTAATCATATCAGAAGAGTCCAAGCCGTCGCCACCCATAAAATATCCTTTGTAACCTTTTTCACGGGCTTGCTTGACGAGAATTCCACCTTCTGGATAAAGCCCTCCGAAAAAGATGATGTCAGGGTTCTTGGCCGTTACCTGGTTCAGTACGGCACTGTAATCTTTTTCACCTTGCGTGATCCCTTCGTAACCGAGGATTTGCACGCCGTCTTTTTCAAACTGCAGTTTGACCTGGTCGCTCAAACCTTGGCCGTACGCTGTCTTATCATGAATAATAAAAGCTGTTTTCACGCCGAGCGTGTTTTTCGCGTACATGGCCGCTTTTGGTCCTTGAGCGTCGTCACGGGCACAAATCCGGTGTACGGTTTTCTTGCCTTCTTCCGTAAGCTTGACCGCCGTATTGGCAGGAGACACCATGACCAGATTGCCTTCCTCGTATTTCACGGACGATGGAATCGCTACACCGGAGTTCAGATGGCCAACGACCCCGTACACATCAGGGTTGGAAATGAGCATTTCCGCGTTGGATACGCCGATTTTCGGGTCCGCCTGGTCGTCCTGCGGGAAGAGCTGGATGTCGAAGCCGAGCTTTTTGAACTCTTCTTTGCGAAGGTTCAGTGCGTATTCGGCTCCTGTCTTGATCGCGTCTCCAAGAGAGGACTGGTTCCCGGAGAGGGGAGTTTGGGTTGCGATTTTAATGACACCACCGTCTGTTGCTCCGCCGCCAGAAGCGCTGGACTGGTCGGTCGACTGCTGACCACCTCCACTTGTGTTAGATCCACCTGATGAATTGCTGGTTCCCGCGCAACCAGTGAGTGCCACACTCGTCGCCAATACCGCAGATAAAATACTGATGTGAGAGAGTTTTTTCATGCGGAATTGAATCCCCCTTTAATTATTCTTTATTTTTGTCCTCGCCAGACGATCTACCCTACCTACCAGGCTGCGACGATGCGATCACTCATTTTGTTCGGACAGAAGAATAGATGTGGCTTGGTTATTTTTTATTGTAAAATAAATCTGATAATTTACAAGAGGTAAAATATTTTTTACGATCATATATCTAATCCTTACATACTCGTGATTTCATTCCGGTCTATTGAAATCAAATAATTATATCTTTACTTTAACAAAGCAAAGCGTTAATGTTACCCATCAAATTTACCCTATCAAAAAAGCGCTCCCTTGTTACAGAGGGAGCGCCGGAACCAGGATTTGTCCCGTTTTTACGTCTACGATTCCATCCGCAGTAAGCCGCGCATATGGCAGGTGGGTGGCGGTGAAAAACAACAGCGAGTAGAGCGGATCGAGATGCACGTGTCCTTTTTCCCGCAGCCTGGCCGTCAAATTTTCCGCCATGGCAATCACTTCCTCCATGGGGGCCGGGGAAAATTTTCCCGCAAGCGGCAACGGGCACTCGCAGGCAATCCGCTCCTTGTCGATCAGCACGACACCGCCTCCGATTTCCCTGACCCGCGCAAGCGCTGCCGCCATCGCCTGCGGATCGCGCCCGATGACCAGCCAGTCCCCGGATGCCGTGTAGGAGCTGGCCAGGCCCTCGATATGCTCGCCATAGCCGCGCAGTACCGCTGCTGTGCGCCTTTTCCCGGAGGGATCGACGCTGACGATCAGGGCCAACTGCGGATCGTGCGCCAGGGAGACGAAGCCGCTCTCGTCTACAGGCAGTTTTTCCAGCGTCATACGGGTAATGACGGCGTTTTGCATGTTCAGCACAGGAGCCATCCCCTCTGTATCCGGGCGCAGCGTGAACCATTCGGCTTGCGTTCTTTCCTGCAGGGAATCGACGGGCGAAAACGAGTAGTCCGCCCAGCGCGGCTCGATTGTTGGCACGAGCAGCCTGCCTGCTTTTGCGGCCTTTTGTCCGTTGGCAAAAACCACGAGCGGCGCAGGCTCGTCCCTGGCTTGCAAAAGCAGCATATCTGCGATTCTGCCGGGCGCGATACTGCCCAACTCGGCGTCAACCCCGTAGTAGACAGCCGGATTCAGCGTCGCCATCACATAAGCTTCCTCCGGCGGCATGCCCGCTTCAATCGCGACGCGAATCGTCCCGTCCATGAAGCCGTTTCGGTGCATGGGCGGGGTGCTGCCATCCGACGTCAGCATCATCCGGGGCGACCACGGCAGCCCGAGCGCGAGCCATCCTCGCACCAGCTCCGGCAAATCAGGGCGAATCGAGGAATGGCGAAGGGTGGCGTACATACCAAGCCTGAGCCGCTGGAGCAAATCCTCCGCCGTAATTCCTTCGTGACAGGCAGTAATTCCCGCCGCTCCTGCGATGTTCAACGTTTCGTACGAGGCTCCGGGATGATGGCCCTCCATTCTTTTCCCCAGATCGCGCGCGTGCTTCAAACCAAACAACAGGGTCTCGTCCTCCTGCAGCACGCCGGACCAGTTCGTCAGCTCCCCGCCCTGGACGACGAGAGGATGCTCCAGCATGCGGGCCAGACCCTCTTTTGTGAATTGCGGATGCTCTTTGCCCGTTTGCGGATCGAGCCTCGCCCAGAAAAACTGTTTGACCGGATGGGCGGACAAAGACTCCATCAGCGCTGCCACTTGCCCAGGCGGCAAACTCATCAGCATCAAGGTGTCGGACACGAGCGTAGTCGTCCCCCGCTCCAGCGCGAAGTCCGCCAGTGTGAACGGATTGTACCATTGGAAAGGATGGGCGTGCGGCTCGATGTATCCGGGCACCGCATACTTTCCATTCGCTTCGACGATCACCGTATGCTCGTCCGTGAGCGGCTCTTTTTCCCCCACATAGGCAATCCGCTCGCCTGCCACGACGACATGGTGCTCCTGCCATTCTTTTGTAAACACGTTCAGGACGCTGGCCCCCTTGATCCACAGGCTGGCTGGCAGCTGTCTTTTGCTCACACGGAGCAGATTCCGGTACGCTTCCTCTGATAAAGCTCGAACTCGCATGCTTTTTCTCTCCTCTCGCTGTCCATTGTCGTCCGCCTCAACTGAACGGTCGCTCATTTCACTTAACTGCTTCGCCGCCCGCAAAGACTTCCCCTGCTTGCCGCGACACTTCGTCCTGCAATTTCCACGGGTTGTCCTTTTGCCTTTGTCACAGACTATGCGTAAAAGACGCGACAGGAGGCCTATACAAATGCAAAGAAACGTTGGAACCACGGATGCGATCATCCGCATAACCGGGGGGCTTTTGGGACTGGCTTACGGGATAGGCAAAATGAGCCGTCGCCCGCACAATGCCCCCTGGCTGCTGATGGCTTTTTCCGCGATGAAGGTTGCGGAAGGCGCCACCCGTTTTTGCCCGATGTACAAAGCGCTGGGCATCAACACGATCAAGGCAAAAGGCATGTCGGGCATGATGGACCAAATGAAGCAAAAAGGGATTCAAACCGTCATGAACCAGGTGACGGGCGCAATCAGCGGTTCTTCCGCCAAAGGCAAGGAGCACAACAAACAGGAGTCAAGCGCTATGAATACAGCCGCCGCAGACACACAAACTGCCAAGTCACAGGCTGCTTCTGCAAACACGAATACCGCGACGCAGCAAAACAAACCGGAAAAAGGCAAGCTGTCTGCCGAAGACCAGTTGATCGAACAAGCTGCCCGCGAGTTCATTTCCTACCGCTCCCAGGAAAAGGACGACAGCAGTACACACTACCCTACTTACTCGTAGAAAAGAGGAGACGCTGCACATGATCGTCGGAACTCCCCTCTATGAATGGCTGTCCCACAATCTGTTTGTCGCAGCCATGATCGTCGGTGCCATTGGCGTAGTGGGCTACTACGTTTTTTACGCCTCCAAGCGAAAAGGACGCTATCGGCAATAAGCTGACCGCTCCAAAGGAAACCAACCGCCTCGTCTTTTCGCAGGCGGTTTTTCCATTTACAAAATTAATTGCCAGACATATAATTGTCAAAGCAATTAATTTCGCAAACAAAGGAAGGTTCTCCGCATGATCGATCATTGGCAAAAGGAACCGATCGGCTTTCTGATCGGCAATACGTACAGGCGCATGATTCATTATGTGTCCTTGTTTTTGCGCGAATTTGACCTGACGACGGAGCAGTTTGCCGTCTTGTACCGGCTTCGGGAAGAGGACGGAATCAACCAGAAGGAGCTGGCTCTGCGCTCCGCCAAGGACCAGCCGACCATGACCCGCATTCTCGACAACCTGCAGAAAAAAGGATGGATTGAAAAAAAGCTGAGCGAACAGGATCGCCGCGCCTATCTCATCACGCTCACGCCGAATGGCAGGGAGCGGATTGAACAGGCCATTCCCGCAGAAGCCAAGGCGATCGCGGATGTATTTGCGGGTATTTCACCGGAAAAGCTCGCTTTTTTGCGGGAAATATTGCTTGCGATCAATGAGAACGTAAACCGCCATACACACGAATAGGAGATGACATCTTGGGAGAGAGTAGAGAGAAACTGTGGACGAAGGATTTCGTCCTTTTGACTTTATGCAACACGCTGTTGTTCCTGGCGATCCAGATGCAGACACCCACGTTTCCTGCCTACGTGAAGCAGACGTATCAGGCGAACGATTTTGTCGTCAGCCTGGTCATCAGCCTGTTTTGTCTGGCAGCGGTCGTCGCACGCGCCTTCACCGGGGAAGCCTTGCGGACGAAAAACAGCAAGGTGATCGCGCTATTGGCGCTGTGCACCGTCGGGATTTTCAGCGCGGGCTACTACTGGGCAGGACATATTGCCTTGTTTTTGTTTTTTCGCGTTCTCGTCGGCATCGGCTTTGGCATGGGCAGCACCGCGTTTCCGACGGTCGTGTCCAACGTCATTCCCGTCCGGCGAATCGGGGAAGGGATGGGCTACTTCGGCCTTTCCACCAGTCTGGCGATGGCGCTCGGCCCCCTGATTGGGCTTGGCATTCTGCAATCGTTCGGAATTGGCCCGATGCTGTTGACGCTCGTGCTGCTCGTGGCAGCGATTTTTCCGTTGGCGCACATGATCCGCTCTTACAACTTGCGCATGGCGCCAGCAACCCAGGCAGCACCCGTCAAAGGGGTTGCCCGCTATTTTGACAAAAAGCTGCTTTTGCCCGTCAGCCTGAATTTTTGCCTGTCCATCACGTATGGCGGGATTTTGAGCTTTTTGGCCTTGTACGGAAAAGAAGCGCACATAGCCAACGTAGGCTGGTTTTTCCTCGCCAATGCGCTCGCCATGATCTTGATCCGGCCTTTTTCCGGCAAGCTGTACGATCGCAAGGGGCATATGGCCGTTTTGCCGCCCGGCGCGATCTTCGTAGGCGTCAGCCTGCTGCTTCTGTCCGTGACGACCAGCGAATCGCTGCTGTTGCTCTCAGCCATCTTCTACGGACTGGGCTACGGCATGATTCAGCCGTCGATTCAAGCCTGGATGGTCAAGGTCGTCAGGCCAGAGCAGCGCGGCATGGCAAACGGCCTGTTCTTCAATTCCATCGATCTTGGCATCGCCGCTGGTTCCATGCTGCTTGGCATACTTGCGACACATTCCGGCTACTCGGTCATGTACCGGTGGTCAGCCGCCAGCATGCTGCTGTTCCTCGTCGTGTACGTGTTGTCGCAGCTTGTGGCAGCAAAAGGGAAGAAGACACAGCTGGCAGGCGAAAATATCGGCGTATAAGAGTGATACGCAAAAGGCAGTCCTCGTTCGATCCTCAGTGTCGAACGGGACTGCCTTTTTTTTATGAATGCCTAGTTTTTCTGCTGGTGCTTCATCGCTTTTGCCGCAATGTCTGTGCGGTATTGCGCTCCTTCAAACGAAATCGCCTTTACCGACGCATATGCGGCTTCACGCGCTTGTTCGAGGTCGGCTCCGGTTCCCACTACGCCGAGCACGCGGCCGCCGCTGGTCACGATGCCTTCGTCTGTCTGCTTGGTGCCGGCATGGAACACAGTAACGCCTTCTGTCGTTTTTTCCAGGCCGTCGATCCGTTTGCCCTTCGGATAATCGCCCGGATAGCCGGGAGCGGCCATGACGACGCAGACGGCGCTTCCTTCTTTCCAGGTCACGTCCAGACCGTCCAGCTCTCCGTTAACCGTCGCCACGAAAATATCGAGCAAATCCGTTTCCAGAAGCGGCAAAATGACTTGCGTCTCCGGATCGCCAAAGCGGGCGTTGAACTCGACCACTTTTGGCCCTTGCTCGGTAATCATCAGTCCGGTGTAGAGTACCCCTTTGAACGGAATACCGTCCTTGGCCATCCCGGACGCCATCGGCTGAACAATCGTTTTCACAATCGTATCGACCAGCTCGGCCGACATGTGCGGAACCGGGGCATACGTCCCCATGCCGCCTGTATTCGGACCGCGATCATCGTTGAAAATGCGCTTGTGATCCTGCGAAGTAACCATCGGCTTTACCGTTTCGCCGTCGACGAAGGAGAGCAGGGACAGCTCTTCGCCAAACATGCACTCCTCGATGACGACACGCGCACCCGCTTCGCCAAAAACGCTCTCCTGCATGATCTGGCGGAGCGCTTCTTCCGCTTCCTCGACCGTCTCGGCCACGACAACGCCTTTTCCTGCGGCAAGACCGTCAGCCTTGACGACAATCGGTGCCCCTTTCTCGCGCACATACGCGCTCGCCGATTCGTAGTCGATGAACGACTCGTAGGCAGAGGTCGGGATGTTGTAGCGTTTCATCAAGCTTTTCGCAAACGACTTGCTGCCTTCGATCATCGCTGCTTTGCCATTCGGTCCAAAGATCGGCAGATTGCGCTCCTGGAAAAAGTCGACGATGCCGCCGAGCAGTGGATCTTCTGGACCTACGACAGTCAAATCAATGCCTTCGTCTTTGACGAACTGGGCCAGCGCCGCAAAATCATTGACGCCAATCGGTACGTTCTGGGCAATCTCGGCTGTGCCGCCGTTTCCCGGAGCGCAGTACACCTTTTCTACCTTCGGGCTTTGCAAAAGCTTCCAGGCAATGGCGTGTTCGCGGCCGCCGCCGCCAATTACCAATACTTTCATGGAAATATCCTCCTGTTAGTGCTTGAAGTGGCGCGTTCCGGTAAACACCATGGCGATGCCCGCACGGTTGCACGCGTCGATGGAATCCTGATCGCGAATCGAGCCGCCCGGCTGAATGATCGCGGTAATTCCGGCCGCAGCAGCCGCTTCTACGGTATCTGGCATCGGGAAGAAGGCATCGGATGCGAGCACAGCGCCTTTTGCCAGCTCACCTGCCTGCTCGATGGCGATTTTCGCTGCGCCTACGCGGTTCATCTGACCAGCGCCTACCCCGATCGTCATGTTGTCTTTTGCCAGCAAAATCGCGTTGGACTTCACGTGCTTGACGACCTTCCAGGCGAATTGCAGCTGGGCCATTTCTTCAGCTGTTGGCTTGCGGTCTGTCACGACCTGGATTTCACTTTCTTCCAATTGCTTGTAGTCGTAATCCTGGATCAATGCGCCGCCTGCGACCGGAGCAATGCGGAACAGATTGTCCGCTTTTTTCGCAGGCTCATTCAAGCCACGGATGCGCAACAGACGCAGATTCTTTTTCTCCGTCAGCACAGCCAATGCTTCTTCGGTAAAATCAGGAGCAATGATGATTTCCAGGAAAATTTCTTTCATCGCGAGTGCGGTATCTTTGTCAATCGGGCGATTCGCCGCGACGATACCGCCGAAAATGGACACAGGGTCTGCTTCGTACGCTTTTTGGTACGCCTGGCGAATGTCTGCGCCGATCCCTACGCCGCAAGGGTTGGAGTGCTTGATTGCCACAACAGCCGGCTCGGTAAATTCACGCACAATCGCCAGAGCGGCGTCTGCGTCGTTGATGTTGTTGTAGGAAAGCTCCTTGCCGTGCAGTTGCTCCGCATAACCGATGCTCAACTGGCCAGACAGCGGTTCGCGGTAAAAAGCGGCGCGTTGGTGCGGATTTTCGCCGTAGCGCAGGTCTTGCGCTTTTTCGTAGGTCACGGTGTAGCTTTCTGGCAACAGCTCGCCTACCTGCTCGCTCAGGTAGCGCGAGATCAGCGCATCGTAGGCCGCTGTGTGACGGAATACTTTCGCTGCCAGACGACGGCGCGTTTCCAGCGTAGTATCGCCGTTTACCTCGATTTCTTCGGCTACCTTGTCGTAGTCGGCAGCGTCGACGACAACGGTCACGAACGCGTGGTTTTTCGCCGCGGAGCGCAGCATGGTCGGCCCGCCAATATCAATATTCTCAATCGCATCTTCATATGTCACGTCTGGCTTGGCAATCGTTTCCTTGAATGGATACAGGTTGACCACGACCAGATCAATCGTTTCGATATTCAGCTCTTTCAGTTGCTTTTGATGTGCTTCGTTGTCACGTACAGCCAAGAGGCCGCTGTGGATATTCGGATGCAGCGTTTTGACGCGTCCGTCCAAAATCTCGGGAAATCCTGTTACCTCGGAAATACCGATGACGGGAACCCCCTCTGCTTTCAAGAGAGACGCCGTACCTCCGGTGGATATGATCTGCACGCCGGCAGCTGCCAAACGACGGGCAAACGGAATCAATCCTGTCTTGTCAGAAACGCTAATCAACGCCTTTTTCACACTCACGGATAGAACCTCCTGACTTTTAGTAAAAAACATGGTAGAAAGCCGTTGCGCTAAAACACGAACATTCCTTTCATATTAAAACATAATTGTACGCTTTTATCAAGAGTTTTCCCCGTGAAAACAAACGCAGCCGCCCATGCCTGTTCGGCACTCGCGACTGCTTCCTCCCGCTCCCACTTGCCGGAAGCCTAGCGCTTTTTTTTGCTTCCTCCGGACAGCTTTTTCACGCGCTCTGCCAGAGAAAGATTCTTGCTTTTGCCAACAGCCCTGGTTGGCTTTTTCGCTTTGCTGCTTTTTGCCTTGACCTGTTTAGGAACCATGTCTCCCAATTCTTCCATGGTAATCGACTTTCCGCTTTTCATTCGTTCCTTGACGCGCTCTTTTGTCTCCTCTGGCACGTCCAGGCCCATCTCGGCCAGCTCGTTCATCAGCTCGTCGATGTTGCCCCCGCCTTTGGGAAATTTTTGCGCGAGCCTCATAATATCGTCCAGCGTCCATTCTCGCCCTGTTCTCTTGCTTAGCTTGCCCAGCAAATCGGCAACAAAATCTCCGCTCAAATCGGCCCCTCCTCTTTTCCTGCTTCCTTTTACAGTATGACGGGAGGGCGGATTTGGTTTGCCTTCGTTGGGCTGCTCTCGTCTCTTTTCAACAGAAAAAAGGAAGAAGATCGACACCACTCCCCCGTGTCGCTCTTCTTCCTGCTTTTACGATATGACCTGAACGTGCCGTCCCGTCAGCTTGACGCGGTCTTCCACCAAGAGGCCGATCACTTCGATCAGCAGCCCGTGCTCTACCTCGTGGATACGCGCAGCCAGCGTCTCGGCCGTATCGTTGTCATGCACAGCTACGGGAACCTGGGCGATGATCGGGCCCGAATCGAGACCGGCATCGACCAGATGGACCGTTACCCCCGTTATCTTTACCCCGTAAGCGAGTGCCTGACCAATTGCGTCCTTGCCTGGAAAAGCGGGCAAAAGGGACGGATGCAGATTGATGATTCTTCCTTCGTAGGCAGACAGCAGCGTCTCGCCTACCAACCGCATGTAGCCTGCCAGCACGACCAGCGAAACGTCGCGTTTTTGCAGCTCAGCCACAATCTCCGCTTCAAATGCTGCCTTGTTGGCATACTCCTTCGGTTGGAATACAAAAGCTTCGATTCCCAAACGTTCGGCGCGCTCCAGCACCTTCGCCTGCGGCTTGTCGCAGACGAGCAGGGCGACTTCCACGCCCGCAAGCCGTCCTGCCTGAACAGCCTGCACGATTGCTTCGAAGTTGGAGCCGCTGCCTGAGGCGAAAATGGCCAGCTTTCTCACCATTCCACCCCGTTGTACACGACTTTGCGCTCACCCGCCTGAATGTTTCCGATCAGGTACGGCTGCTCGCCGAGCTCTTTCAGTTTTGCCATGACGCTCGCTGCATCCGCTTCCTTCACGACGAGGATCATGCCGATGCCCATGTTGAACGTTTTGTACATGTCCGGGAAGGAAATGTTTCCGGCTTCCTGCACGAGCGAAAAGATCGGCAGGACAGGCCAGGAGCCGACGTTGATGACCGCTTGCGTGTTTTCCGGGAGCACGCGCGGAATGTTTTCCGTAAAGCCGCCGCCTGTGATGTGGGCCATCGCCTTGACTTCATGCGATTCCAGCACAGCCAGCACTTGCTTCACGTAGATGCGCGTCGGCGTCAGCAGTTCCTCGCCGAGCTTTTTGCCAAGAACGTCTACATGATCGTGCAAGGACATGCCCTTGTCGGCCAACAGCACCTTGCGCACGAGCGAGAAGCCATTGCTGTGCACGCCGCTGGAGGCAAGCCCGATCAGCACGTCGCCTGCTGCCACGTTCGCGCCCGTAATCATTTTGCTTTCGTCGACAACCCCTACGGTAAATCCGGCAATGTCGTATTCACCCTCCGCGTACATGCCCGGCATTTCCGCCGTCTCCCCGCCGATCAGCGAGCAGCCGGACTGGGCGCAGCCTTCTGCGATCCCGCTTACAATCGCTTCGATTTTTTCCGGGATCACCTTGTCTACTGCCAGGTAGTCGAGGAAAAAGAGCGGCTCTGCGCCCTGCACCACGACGTCGTTGACGCACATCGCCACGGCGTCAATCCCGATTGTGTCGTGTTTGTCCATGGCAAAAGCCAGTTTCAGCTTGGTTCCTACGCCATCGGTTCCCGAGACGAGAACCGGCTTTTCGTATTTTTTCGTGTCCAGACGGAACAGCGCTCCGAAGCCGCCCAAATCGGTCAGCACTTCGGGGCGGAATGTCCGCTTCACGTGTTTTTTCATGCGTTCGACAGCTTCGTTCCCCGCATCGATGTCGACACCCGCTTGTTTGTATGCTTCACTCATCGTTTCTCCCCCTTACAAGAGGTTGCTTGTATTAGCACTTGGACGCTGGCAGCGCCTCTTCAAATTCGATCTCGGTCGGATACTCTCCGGTAAAGCAGGCGAGACAATGCCCTTTGTTCGGAGCCGAATCCTGGCGGCCAATCGCATCGATCATGCCTTCTACAGACAGGAAGGCCAGGGAATCGGCTTCAATGATCTGGCGAATTTCCTCTACCGATTTGGTCGCGGCAATCAGTTCGTCACGCGTGGAAGTGTCGATGCCGTAAAAGCACGAGTTCATGACAGGCGGAGAGCTGATGCGCACGTGTACTTCCTTGGCGCCAGCCTCGCGCAGCATGCGGACAATGCGGTTGCTCGTCGTACCGCGCACGATGGAATCGTCAATCATGACGACGCGCTTGCCTTCGACCACCTTGCGCACCGCCGACAGTTTGAGGTATACCGCGCGTTCGCGCAGTTCCTGGCTCGGCTGGATGAAGGTGCGGCCCACGTAACGGTTTTTAATCAGGCCGATCTCGTATGGAATGCCTGTCGCTTCCGCAAAGCCGATTGCCGCCGAAATGCTGGAATCCGGCACGCCCGTTACCACATCGGCATCAATTGCCGATTCCAAAGCGAGCTGCTTGCCCAGACGCTTGCGGGCCATGTGGACGTTGATGCCGTCGATGTCGCTGTCCGGACGCGCAAAGTAAATGTATTCGAACGTACAGATCGAGCGTTGTGTCGTCTCGGTGTGCTTGGTTTCGATGATCCCGTTCTGGTCGATGACGATCATTTCCCCTGGCTGCACGTCGCGCCAATACTCGGCACCGATGATGTCAAACGCGCAGGTTTCGGAGGCAACTGTCACCGCATCGCCCAGTCGGCCAAGGGACAGCGGACGCAGACCGTTCGGATCGAGAGCGATCACGAGCTGCTTCTCGTTCATCACGAGCAGCGCATACGCCCCCTTGATGTGCTGCAGCGCGTCTTTTACCGCACCTGGCAGATCGCGGCGCTCGGAGCGTGCGATCAGATGCGCGATTACCTCGGTGTCGCTGGTCGTCTGGAAAATCGAGCCTTTTGCTTCCAGCTCTTTGCGCAGGACGGCGGCATTGACTAGGTTGCCGTTATGGGCAACAGCCATGCTGCCTTGCGCGTAGCGGAAAAACAGCGGCTGGGCGTTTTCAATCTTGCTGGAGCCGGCGGTCGTATAGCGGGTGTGACCAATGGCGATATGACCGCGGAATTTTTCCAGATCCCCTTTGCCAAACGCTTCCGAGACAAGCCCCATTCCGCGGTGCTTGTACCACTTCTCGCCGTCGGAGGCGCAGATACCTGCGCTCTCCTGACCGCGATGCTGAAGGGCGTGCAGACCGAGATAGGTCAATTGGGATGCTTCCTTATGGTTGTAGATGCCAAAGACGCCGCATTCTTCGTTCAGTTTGTCCCAGATTACCCGATCAAACATGGAATCGCATCCTTCCAGGCTGCTTTCACCTCTTGAATCGAAGCGTTGATCGCTTCAGTACCGTTCACGTTTACTACCAGACGATCGCCGCCGATTGTACCGATTTTTTCAGCCGGTACGCCATGCTCACCTGCCAATGCGAGGATCGCTTCCGCCTGCTCAGGGCTTGCGCTGAGCAAAATGCGGGATTGGGATTCGCTGAACAAGAGGACGTCGCTTCGCAGTTCGGAGCCAAGCTCGACTTTTGCGCCGATGCCTTTGCCGAAGCAAGACTCTGCCAAAGCTACGCCCAGACCGCCTTCGGACAGGTCGTGAGCGGAGTTGACCAGGCCTTTGCGAATCGCTGTGAGCACGAACTTTTGCACAGCGGCTTCCTTGTTCAGATCGATTTGCGGTGGACGGCCGGAAATGGAGCCAGTTGCGAGCTTCTGATACTCGCTACCGCCCAGCTCTGCGAATGTCTCGCCAAGCAGGATGATCGCGTCGCCTTCGTTTTTGAAGTCTTGCGTCGTAATATGGTCAACATCGGTAATCAGACCGACCATGCCGACGGTTGGAGTCGGATAGATCGCGTCACCGCTGCGTTCGTTGTAAAAAGATACGTTCCCGCCGATGACAGGCGCGTCGAGTGCCACGCACGCTTCGCTCATGCCTTCGCACGCTTTCTCGAACTGCCAGAACACTTCCGGCTTTTCCGGGCTGCCGAAGTTGAGGCAGTCGGTGATTGCCAGCGGCTCGGCACCGGAGCAGACCACGTTGCGCGCAGATTCCGCTACCGCGATAGCGCCGCCCACTTTTGGATCGAGGTACACGTAGCGTCCGTTGCAATCTGTCGTCATGGCGAGCGCCTTGCGCGTACCGCGCACCATGACTACTGCCGCGTCAGAGCCAGGCTTGACCGCTGTGTTCGCCCGGACAATGTGGTCGTACTGCTCGTACACCCACGCCTTGTTGGCAACAGTCGGCTGTGCCAGGATGCTTTTCAGCGTCTCGTTCAAGTCTTTTGGCTCCTGGATCGCAGCGAGCACGTCTACATTTGCGTTTGCCTCGTAGTAGGCAGGTACTGCGGAAGGACGGTGGTAGACAGGTGCGTCATCAGCCAGGCTGTTTACTGGCACTTCGGCCACGACCTCGCCTTTGTGCAGCAGGCGCAGCTTGCTGTCATCCGTTACTTTACCCACGACAGCAGACGCCAAACCCCATTTGTCAAAAATGGCGATTGCTTCTGCTTCCTTGCCTTTTTCCACGACGACGAGCATGCGCTCCTGGGACTCGGACAGCATCATTTCGTAAGCGGACATTCCCGCTTCACGCTGTGGCACGAGGTCGAGGTTCATCTCGATTCCGTTTCCTGCCTTGGACGCCATCTCGGAGCTGGAGCTGGTCAAGCCAGCCGCGCCCATGTCCTGAATCCCGACGACAATGCCGGTGTCGATCAGCTCCAGGCACGCTTCCAGCAAAAGTTTTTCCATGAACGGGTCGCCCACTTGCACCGCCGGACGTTTTTTCTCCGATTCCTCTGTCAACTCCTCGGATGCAAACGTTGCGCCGTGAATCCCGTCGCGGCCTGTGCTTGCGCCGACGTAGATGACTGGGTTGCCGATACCGGAGGCTACCCCTTTTTGAATTTTTTCGTGGTCGATGAGGCCCACGCACATCGCGTTGACGAGCGGGTTGCCTTCATACGTCGGGTCGAAGTTCACTTCGCCGCCCACGGTAGGAATCCCGATGCAGTTTCCGTAACCGGCGATACCGGCTACGACGTGTTCAAACAAATATTTGACGCGCGGGCTGTTCAGCTCTCCGAAGCGAAGCGAGTTGAGCAGGGCGATTGGACGCGCACCCATGGAAAACACGTCGCGGATAATGCCGCCCACGCCAGTCGCTGCACCTTGGTACGGCTCGATAGCAGACGGATGGTTGTGGCTTTCGATTTTGAAAACAACGGCCTGATTGTCGCCGATGTCCACGATCCCGGCGCCTTCGCCCGGACCTTGCAGTACGCGCGGACCTTTTGTCGGGAACTTGCGCAGGACAGGCTTGGAGTTTTTGTAGGAGCAGTGCTCAGACCACATCACGCTGTACAGACCTGTCTCTGTCCAGTTTGGCTGGCGTCCCAAAATATTGACTACACGTTGGTATTCTTCGTCAGTCAGCCCGATTTCGCGATAGAGCTTCTGATCGGCAATTTGTTCTGCGGTCGGTTCTTTATGCGTGAGTTGTGACACTGTTTTGTTCCCTCCACGTCTTCAGGATCGAGGTAAACATGCGGCGTCCGTCATCGGAGGTCATCCATTTGTGGACAGCACGCTCAGGGTGAGGCATCATGCCGAGCACATTGCCGCGCTCGTTGCAAATGCCTGCAATATCGTCAATCGAACCATTCGGGTTCTCGCCGCTGTAGCGGAAAACGATCTGATTGCCTGCTCTAAGCTTCGCAAGCGTCTCTTCATCACAGTAGTAGTTTCCTTCGCCGTGTGCGATTGGAATCTGAATCTCTTCCCCAGCCGCGTAGTCGCGGGTGAACGGGGTATTGTTGTTGTCTACGCGCAGGCCGGACAGCTTGCAGGCAAATTTGAGGGAACGGTTGCGCAAGAGTGCTCCTGGCAACAGCCCTACTTCTGTCAAAATTTGGAATCCGTTGCAAATTCCCATGACCAGCTTGCCTTCCTCCGCCGCCTTGACCACCTGCTCCATGACAGGCGAAAAACGAGCGACCGCGCCACAGCGCAAATAGTCTCCATAGGAGAATCCGCCCGGCAAAAGAATCACGTCATACCCGGACAGATCAGTCGCGGAATGCCATACGTAATCAACCGGCACTCCCATGACGTCTTCAACTGCGTTATACAAATCTACGTCGGCATTGGAGCCTGGAAAGACGATAACCGCTACTCGCATGTCCTTAGCCCTCCACGATTTCAAAGCGATAGTCTTCAACCACCGTATTCGCCAACAGCTTTTCGCACATCTCGCGTACACGCTCTTCTGCCTGCGCACGGTCCGCCGAGTTCAGTTCCAGTTCCATGTACTTTCCGATCCGCGCATTGTTTACTTCGTCAAAACCAAGGGTGTTCAGCGCCCCTTTTACAGCCTGGCCTTGCGGGTCCAAAACGCTCTCGCGCAGTGTTACATAAACAACAGCTTTAAACATGTACGTCTCCTCCCAGTCTCTTCAGCATTTCTTGATACGCTTCTTCTACATTGCCCAAATCGCGACGGAAGCGGTCTTTGTCCAGCTTCTCTTTTGTTTGCGAGTCCCAGAAACGGCATGTGTCCGGGGATATTTCATCGGCGAGGAGAATCTCCCCGTCCGGTGTTCTTCCAAATTCCAGTTTGAAATCGACCAGGGTGATGTTGCGCTCGGCCAGGTAAGGTACGAGAACCTCGTTTACAGCCAGCCCCATGCGCTCAAGCGTAGCCAGGTCACTTTCGCTCGCAATTCCCAACACTTTGATATGGGACGGGTTCACCAACGGGTCGCCCAATGCGTCGTCCTTGTAGTAAAACTCGACAACCGGCTGCGGGAGAACAGTGCCTTCTTCCATGCCAAGGCGTTTGGCAAGCGAGCCAGCCGCGATATTGCGAACAACGACCTCCAAAGGAATGATCTCCACTTTGCGGACAACCTGCTCGGTTGCGGACAGCAGGCGGACAAAATGGTTGTCGATGCCTTTCTCCTTTAGCATGGTGAAAAAGATAGCGGTAATGCGGTTGTTCAGTTCACCTTTTCCGGTGATTTGCGCCCGCTTCTCTCCGTTGAATGCTGTTGCGTCGTCTTTGTACTCTACCCAGTATTGGTCAGGCTCAGATGTTCGATAAATACGTTTCGCCTTACCTTCGTAGAGTTGTTCCTGTTTTTCCACTGTAGGAGTCACCTTCCCAGATAAAAAGGTTGAGTTGCGATTAATTCACGAACGATTCAACTACATTAAAACATAAACATACGCATTTATCAACGAAAAAAGCGTGAACAGCCTTCGACAAATGTTCGGGAATTATTACATAATTGTCTGTCAAGTTTTTGCCAACATTCGTTTGCATATTACTTCCCTGCTGCTTCTGAAGCAGCGGCGCAAGTTTCGTCTTGTCTGTTTTACTATGCTTTTTTCCCGCGAGAGGTATTACGCTTGATCGGGGTCTGAAATGCAGAAGTCTCCCCGCTCAAAAAGGCTCTTTCGCCAGCTTTGTGTTACACTGTCTTTGGTACAACCTACACGTGAAAGAAGGAATAGCAGATGTTTCCCTTTGAAGTATCTTTTCCTACCCGTATCTACTTCGGCATGGGTGAACTTGCGCGTTTGGGCCAGGCAGCGAAAACTCTCGGCAACAAGGCGCTTCTCGTTACAGGGGGCAGCGCAGCCAAGCGCACGGGGCTTCTCGACCGCGCGATTACGCTCCTGCAGGAAGCGCAAGTAGCCTTTGTTCTCTTTGACAAAATCGAACCGAATCCGCGCACGGCTACGGTCGATGCCGGGGCAGCGCTCGCCCGGAACGAACAGTGCGACTTCGTGCTGGCGCTCGGCGGCGGCTCGGTCATGGATGCGGCCAAGGCGATTGCAGCCGCAGCGCTTTCCGGCCGTCCCATCTACGACTACATGCGCGGCAACCCGAGCGGCACAGGCAAATTGCTCGTGCCTGTGCAAGAGGCGCTTCCGCTCCTGACAGTGCCTACGGTAGCCGCTACCGGGTCGGAAGCGAACAACATCAGCGTCCTGACCCATTGGGAGACGCATGAAAAATCCTCCATCAACGGCCCGGCTCTCTTTCCGAAAATCGCCATTCTCGATCCATCCGTCACCTTTACCGTTCCTGCGCGCGTCACGGCGGAAGCTTGCGCAGATATTTTTTCCCATCTGTTTGAAACCTATCTCATCAGCGCTGACAAAACAAACGTGCAGGACGGGATCACAGAGACACTCATCCGGCTTGTCGCCGAGCATTCCCTCACAGCGATTCGCCAGCCGGATCACGAGGAAGCCCGTTCCACTCTGCTCTGGGCGAGCACGCTGGGCATCAGTCCGTTCGCAAACGCCGGACGCGGCGCAGGCATGCCTCTGCATGGCATCGAACACCCGTTGAGCGGAATTTACGACATGGCGCACGGGCGCGGTTTGGCGATTTTGTCCATTCCTTACTTCGAGCAGGTCATTTTGCCGCTTCGTCCGGAACGGCTGGCGCGCATGGGCCGTCACTGCTTCGGCGTCACCGAAGCGGACGAGATGGCGGCAGCGCGCGCGACCATCGACGCTGTTTCGCGCTGGTACAAAAGCATGGGCATCACCGAGCGGCTTTCCGACTTCGGCGTGACAGAAGACGCCTTGCCGAAGATGGCCGAAGAAGCCATCACCATCGGCGGACGCGGCGCAGGCTACCTGGCCAGCGCCAAAAAGCTGAACGCGGATGACGTCATTGCCATCTATCGAGCGTGCTTGTAATCGTCGAACATACTGGCAAGACGGATCTTTTTTGTGCGATAATACGATTAATAAAAAAATTTTTACTATACGGAGGTCGTACATATGGCAGATCCACGGATCAATGAACTGGCTAGCCGTCTCGTCCGCTACTCGCTCAACCTGCAAAAAGGGGAAAAGGTCCTGATTGAAAATACTGGCCTGCAACCCGAGCTTGTCCGCGCACTCGTCCGCGAATCGTTTGCGGTCGGCGCTCTGCCGCTCGTGACGCTGAAAGACCAGGAAATTTTGCGCGCGCTCTACCAGGGCACCAGTGAAGAACACATGGCCTTAATGGCGAAGTACGAATACGAGCGCATGAAAGACATGGACGCGTACATTGCGATCCGCGCTTACGAGAACATCAATGAATTCGCTGACGTTCCGGAAGACAAGATGGGCATCTATTCCCGCATCCTGTACCAGCCTGTGCATACAAATGAACGCGTGCCAAACAAGCGCTGGGTTGTCCTGCGCTACCCGAACAAATCGATGGCGCAACTGTCCAACATGAGCCTGGAAGGCTTCGAGGACTTCTATTTCTCCGTGTGCAACCTGGACTACGCGAAAATGTCCAAAGCCATGACTCCGCTGAAAGAGCTGATGGAGCGCACCGACCGCGTCCACATCATCGGACCGAAAACAGACCTGCGCTTCTCCATCAAAGGCATCAATGCAGTGAAATGCGACGGCAAACGCAACATTCCGGACGGTGAAGTGTACACAGCGCCTGTCCGCGACTCTGTAGAGGGCACCATCTACTACAACGCGGCTACCAACTACCGCGGCATGTCCTTTACCGATGTGCAGTTCACCTTCAAGCAAGGAAAAATCGTGGAAGCGACCAGCTCCAACACCAAAGCGCTGAATGACATTCTCGACACGGATGAAGGCGCTCGCTACATTGGGGAGTTTGCAATTGGCTTCAATCCGCACATTCTCCACCCAATGCTCGACATCCTGTTCGACGAGAAGATCGCAGGCAGCTTCCACTTCACGCCTGGCAACGCCTACACAGTAGCAGACAACGGAAACCGTTCCTCTGTCCACTGGGATCTGGTACAAATCCAGCGCCCTGAATACGGCGGCGGCGAAATCTGGTTCGACGACGTGCTGATTCGAAAAGACGGCCGCTTTGTCCTGCCGGAGTTGGAAGGCTTGAACCCGGAAAATCTGGTGTAGGGCCATACCGTATAGCACGTCTGGCACGAAGAATGGATAGGCTTCAGAGAGCATCTGAAACCCTATCCATTTTTTCATGCTCATATCTATTGAAAAATCATTATTTTAAAATTTACAAAAAATCCCTAAAAATTTATGCAAAATTTTTTATAACATGCTACATTCAATACGGCAACCAAATCTACGAAGAAAGGAAGCGACTTTTTATGAAATGCAAACTCGAAACGTTCCCCCCTTATCGCATTGCGTATATGCGGCGAGTCGGTCCATACGGTCCTGCCAATGTGGAAGTAATGGAGGAGCTAAAAAAATGGGCGAGGAAGAACCAGCTTCTGGATTCGGCTATCCTGTTTGCCATTCCACAAGACAACCCACAGACAACCGCACCTGAGCGCTGCCGCTTTGATGCTTGCATCGTGCTCTCCGAAAATGCCCAGTTGGACGCTGCCGATTCAGCTATCCGCGAAGGCGAGCTTGCCGGCGGGAATTACCTCGTTTTCGAAGTGAAGCATACAGCAGAGGACATCCAGCGGGCGTATACAGAAATTTTTCCTGCTCTCCACAGCAACGGCTACACGATGGACGATAAACCCATTCTGGAAAAATATACGGGCGATCTCACGACCAATCCTTATTGCGAAATATGTGTGCCTGTTAAAGTGTGATAGACCAGTCTGGCGGCATGGCAATACTTGCGGGATAACGTTGCCGGCATGACACGACATGGCGCGGCGTGACGACCGTCCGGCAGAAAGTTCATTTCCGGCTTTTGCTCGCTTGACGCAAAAAATACAATAAGGATAAGACACGTTTTGGGGAAATGGGGGCTATCCATGAACAAATCAGACCGCCTGCTGGCCATTGTGCTGGAGCTTCAGCGCAAGCGCACCTTGCGCGCGGAAGATTTGGCCGCGACATTCGAAACGAGTGTGCGGACCATTTACCGCGATATGCAGGCGCTGAGCGAAGCTGGGGTCCCCGTCGTCGGCTCGCCCGGGCAAGGCTACTCGCTGATGGAAGGCTTTTTTCTGCCGCCCGTTCGCTTTACGGTCGAAGAAGCCGTCGCGCTGCTGATTGGCGCAGACCTGGTCGAGCAGGCGTTTGGCAAAAATTACGGTCACAGCGCCCGCGGCGTCGAGCGCAAAGTCGAAGCGATTCTGTCACCGGAATTTATCCGGGAAGTAGAGCGGATTCGCTCGACCTTTCGCCTGCTCGACATCGGAGAAGCCAACCAGCGCGAACAGGAAAAACAATACGCCGAACTGCTCCACGAAGCCATCCTGCATCGCCGCAAGGTCCGCTTTCGCTATCGCAAAACCATCCCGGAAGCGGACGGAAACCGCGAGAGCGTGCGCGACGTGGCTCCCTACGGGCTTGTGTTGGTGCGGGGCGTGTGGACTTTGCTTGCCTTTTGCGATCTGCGTCAGGACATTCGCAGGTTCCGCCTGTCCCGGATGGGCGGGCTGACCATGCTCGCAGACAGCTTTGACCTGCCGGAGCACTTTTCGTTTGACGATTACAAGCCTCCCGATGACCGCACACTCGAAGTCCGCTTGCTCATCCCGCCAGCGATAGCCGATCAGGTGCTGGAAGCAAAGTCCTTTTATATAGAAGAAATGGCCGATCATCCGGACGGCGTGCTGGTCACGCTGCGCGTCCGGCAGCTTGAGGAAATATCGTCCTGGGTACTGGGACTCGGGGCCAATGCCTTTGTTCTGGAACCGGAATCGCTGCGCCAAAAAATTCGCGAGGAAGCGGAAAAAATGCTCAAACGCTACTGACATACTGCTGTCAGTAGCGTTTTTGTATGCTAGGGCTAAGCAAATGAAGAGGAGCTGATTTTTTCATGAATCCAGTCGAAATCGTACGCAATCTGGAAAAGGTAACTGCTCATTACTTGCAAGAGCTGGAAGCATTCAGCATGGAGCAACTGCACAAAAAGCCGAGCGAGGACGAGTGGTCGTTGGGGCAAATGTACGTGCACCTGATCCAGACGGCCTTGCACATGCAAATCCCCAACATCGAAAAATGCAAAGCGGGCGGTCCGGAAGTTAACATGCCGGGTGCCGAGATGGGGGAGATCGGGAAAGGAATTTTTGCCCAAGGCTCTCTCCCGCCGATTCGCATCAAAATTCCTGCCTCGCCCGAATACACACCTGCCCAGCCCGCAAGCAAGGAAGAGCTGGTCAACGGCATGCAGGCAGTGCTTGAGCGCATGCGCGAGCTGGCCCCGACGCTGGACGAAATCCCGCCCCAACACAAAGTAGAGCACCCTGGCTTCGGCCCGCTCGCTGCCAAGGAATGGTTTGCGCTAGTCGAGATGCACTATCGCCACCATCTGCACCAATTGAACAGGCTGAAAGGCTAGCTTTTTTCCCTGAACATGCAAGCGAGCTTCTGGTAAGTCGGCGGAAACACTGCCCGATAGCGCAGGAAGGACGGGATCGGATAGCGTATGCCAATCCCTCCACCAGCTCGATTGCGTCGCGGAGAGGAAAGCTGAGCGCCATAAGGAAGCAAATTCGCCTATCGTTAAGTTGTCACAAACGAACGATAGGCGAATTTTTGCTGTTGACCAGCGCTTTTTTTGCGTTTTTCATTTTAAGAAAATACTGCTCCTTACGTTTTGAGACTGTTCTTTTTCCCCAATTGCCCAACTAAATCTTTCATAAGCGTTACAAACCACACGAGTATTTCCATAAGCGCAAGGAGAACAAACAGAGCCCATATCTCCCCTTGACCAAGACTATGCCACAGATTATCTATTTCCGTCCCGGAAGCGCGCAGCAAGGACTGTAAAAAGAAGATGATCGGTCCAAATACAGCGGATACGATGGTCAGGGTTGCGAGAAGCTTGCGCTGTTTCCGAATGAGATACACAATACTACTGACTAGTGCTATCAAAATAAATCCATAATAGAAGCCCCAGACCCAAGAAGGCAACGTCTCCATGATTTTCCCCCTTTGCCAATGAATCAATTGAAGCTTTGTCATAACCATATGGAGCAAAAACTTGTGTTTGTGTGGTTACTTTCATTCTACAGGAAAAGATGGTTTTTTACTATTTTTACCATTCAACAAAAACGCGGCGTCCCACTGTCCGTTTTCACTGACTTTCTAGACAGCGCCTTTTAAAGCAAGCTTACAACTTCGTAAGGTAATGGAAAGGAAATTCGATTTCTCCACGCCCCGTCTCCTGTTAGGATAAGAAAGGATTACGCAACAGGCACGGAGGCTTGATTGATGAAAAAACTGGCAACCCTTTTACTCGCAACGACGCTCCTGGCGTTGATTATCATAGGCTGTTCCAAGCCCGGCACACCCGAGCAGGTGCAGGGACTGGGAAAAGAAGAAGCGGCGCAAATCGCTGCAGCCGCTGTCCGTCAATACTACCATGTTTCCGTAGATACCGCCGACCGGGAGATTACGCTGGAAGACCCTGCCAAACTGATTGATGCCGCCACTGGCGAGCCGATCTACAAAGGAGTGCCCGTTCACGCCCTGCTTCGCGGCGAGCCGAAAAGCGGCGATATTTATGCCTACCACGCGATTATCGAGCCAAAGAAGAAGCAGCTTCTCTCGCTCTCCATTGACGTGATCGGCAAGGACGGCGAGAAAGCGACGAAAACAATCACCGAAGCGGAACTGGAAAAAACGGCAGCCGACTTCGTGCGTTCGCAAAACTTGCTGGCAACAACAAACTTTCAGCTCGTCCGAACATCAGAGCCGACAGCCAATGAACTCAAACGCTACTTTTACTATTCAGACGGCTACAACGCGGTCGCGATTGGAGTAAATACGGCATTGAAACAGGTCGTTACTTTCACCTATGACTGATATGACTGATATGACTGATCGGATCGACCACGCCCAGGCTATTTTTCGGCAAAAAAGTCCCGTTGCCAGACACACTCTTGCGCAACGGGACTTTTCCACTAGCCACCACTGTATTTTTCCTCGATTTCTTCTTTCATTTCCTGATACGTCTTGTTGGTCAGGTTCACCAAATAATCGGTAAGCTCCTCTTTCGATTGTGCGGCCAACGTTTCCCTGGCCTGTCTTTGCTTCGTAAAATATTCCCTGGCCTGATTGCCGATCTTGCCGTTTGCCGCCAAATACTCGATGGCCGTCCCAAGGTTCAGGCTCTCCCGCCAGCTTTTGTCGTACCAGTCCCGGTTGTAGGCGTCGATCCACTTGCGCCGATCAATCAGCACCGCGCCTGCTTCCGTCAGGGCGTCCCGTTTCCACTGCTCCCACTTCTGGGCGATTTCTTTTGCCCGCTCCAGCTCTCTTTTGAATTGCTCGCGGTTCGTTACGTTGGCATACAAGCCTTCCGATGCCTGGGCAATCGCCTTCAGCTGCTTTTGCCCTTCGGCGTTCACGTCAAAGCCGATCACGTTTAAAAGCGGCATGATTTTCGACTGGGACAGCTCTTTGGCTACGGCCACCGGATCGCCGCCACACGTCTCGATGCCGTCGCTGACCAGGTAGATGACGTTCGTGTTTTTATCTGCGGAAAACTCCGCCAAATCTTGCTGGGCAAGCTTGAGAGAATGGGCAATTGCCGTCCAGCCGGTCGGCGCAAACTGCGCAAGCGCCTCGTCCAGCCGCTTCGGCTCGTACGATTGCAGCGGATAGACCAGATCGCTGCGGGAGCACGAGAGCTGTCTGTCCCCATCGCCACTGCTCCCTTTGTGTCCATAGACGCGCAGCGAAATTTTAGCTTCCTCCGGGAGTGATTCGGCAAATTCCTTGATCGCTTCCTTGGCCAGCTGCATTTTGGTTTTGTCGCCAATTTTGCCAGCCATGCTGCCGCTCGCGTCCAATATAATTTCGACGTTAAAATTTTCCCGAAACTGAAACCGTGCATCCTCGATGTCCGGGCTTCCGAACGAAGCCATTTTCCAGCGATCCACAACCATCTGCGGGCTGAGGTAATCCTCGGAAAACAAATCGAGCAGCTGCTTCCAGTACAGTTGCAAATACGCCTCGTCCATCCCGTCCACCACGGTAGGCATTTTGTCGAGAATAGCCGAGATGGCAGCCCGATGCGGGTGTTGGGCGAGGTAAAAATGCGTCCCCGCCAACTGCCCGGGCTGCTCCGCGATCAACTCCTGCGTGCTTTGCGGCCATTTCACCTCGCCGATTCGCGGCCCTGCTCCAGATGCGCCAAGGGTGCAGCCGCACAGCAGCAGGACGATCATCAAGCTGTTTGCCAGGCCAAGCCTGCGCCTGTATTTACCATGCATACGGTCAGCACCTCCTTGTCGTATGTATGTTTGACGAGATGAACCGATTTTGCTTTTACAGCATGCCAGAGCCAAGAAAAAGGCCTCCTGCCGCATGAAGAAAGCCAATCTGCCTGCTCCACCCCGTCTGGTACACTTCTTCCTCGTGCTTTGGATCGGGCATGAAGGAAAAGTCAAACGTAGTGGAGCGAAAGCGGACAGACGTCTGCACCTGGATGCGCTCATCCGAAGTGACGACAATTTGCGAGCCGCGCACGGTGGCGTGATTGGCCTCCAATATCGTGACGACGACATCCCGAAGCTGCGGAGCCGCTTGTGCCAGACCTGCCTGCACATAGAGCAGCAGTTCCACGTTTGCCGGCAGCCAGCTTCCCAGCACCTGGTCAATCGCTTCATACCGCACCTCGCTCCTTGACCAGTCCGGATGGCTCGCACGGATGGAAGCCTCCGCCTCATCCACAAACGGCTTGATGAACGTTTCGTCCTTCAAGCGCATGGGAGATTGATCGTAGCGATCCAGCGCCTTTTCCATCTCGTCGTAAATCGGCTTGACCGCCGCCAACGCCGCTTGCTGCGCACTGTTTGCCGCCTGCTCCTTGACGACGAAGACAGTCGAGAGGTTAAACAGCGCCATGAACAGGACGAGCATGATGTGCATGAAGATGGTCAGCGTAAAAATCGTGACATTCCCTCGTTCATTTCGCAAAAACGCAAGCCTGTCTCTCATCTAGTGAACCACCCTGCTCGTAATCTCACGCTGAAACGAAATCGTCTTGTCAGCTTCATCCATGTTCCGCGTCAAAATATCCGGCAAAAAGGCGATTTCCAGGTTCGCGCCGATCATGACCTTGAAATAGCCGTCACCTTGCGATTCGATGTACGACTCCCCTCTGTTGAAGCCGATGCCGCCGCCCGCTCCGGCGAGCACTTTTTCCGCAGCAGCGAGCGCACTGGACTCGCTCCCCGTAATGGCGTATACTTTTGCCGCCTCATTGGCAGCCGATTGGGCAGCAATCACCCCGTATACCCCAATCAAAAACTGCCAGCAGACGAGCATGATGAGAAAAAGCAGCGGCAAAATCCCGAGAAACTCAATCGTGACCGAACCTTTTTCGTCAGACAGCGCACGCCCCAGCTTCCCTGCGTCCCTCGCTTCGGCGCGCCTCTGTCCTTGGCACAGCATCACCCACTGCCTGGGCGTATGGTTAAACAGACGCATGTTTCTTCCGGAGAAACGCCAGATGATTTTTTTTCATAAACGGCAGCCCGATCGCCAAAATGACCAGCTGGATCGGAAAATCTCCCCGGTAAATGGCGCCGATGATCGTCGCAGGCACAATCAGGGCGTAAAAGTAAAGCAGCATGAAATTCCAAAAGCGCTGCCAGTTTCTCTCCTGCTTGGACATGTCATTTCCCCCTCCATGCTTTTTCGCCTGGCGTCAAGCTTTACCGCTTTACATCTTTGCGGCGAGCGTACTCCATGCCAGCCTGTTCGATATAGGGCAGCGCAAACCAGAAAAGCAGCAACGGATAAGGAATCGTCTCCCCCACGATCATGAGCAGGCAGCAGAGCGGCAGGAGCACACCGTACAAAACAATCGCGATCCTGTTCCAGAGCCGCTGCCTTTTCACTGCTTTTGTCGTCAAGCCGTGTCCCTCCTCCCGGTATCCACGCTCTCTGCGTTCGCTGACTCACTCAGCCATTTGTGCGTGTACATCGTCAGCATCACCGCCATGAACGGAAAGAAAATGACATTCAAAAGCAGCTGCGTAAAAAAAACCGCGCCAAAGCTGGTCGTAATGTACGTAACCGTAAACAGCCCGATCACGCTGATGGCCCACTCGATGGCGCTAATCAACAGGATGACGCCAAGGATGGAGAAAAAGTGCTTTTTCCCCAGCGCAAACGCCTTTTTCCAGCACTGCTGCACCGGCTGCTTTTTGATGACAGTCAAGTACGGGGTCAAGTAAAACAGCACGAGGATGACCACCCCTGGCACCACAAACAGCAGCATGCCAAATGACACGGCAAGCACGTAGATAATTCCGAAGACAAACACAGCAAAGCTGTGGTCCAAAAACGTGCGCAGCGCCTGGCGAACCGGCCGCTCCTCCCCCTCAAGCTCGCTTTGCACATACTGGGCAAACGGAAGCTGAACGACGGTCAAAAACACGAGCAGCAAAAACAGGTTGAAAAAGGCTGACACCACCTGCCCGCCTGTCAGGACAGCGATAAAGTGGATGTAGTTGACGGTAAAATTGTGAATGAGCAAAAAAGGCAGAACGACGACTGCTGACAAGAGCAGCATGGACTCAATGTTGCGCGTGTAAAACAGGAAGCTTTCTTTGATCGGATGCTTCACTCTGACTCATTCCCATCTAACGTTTTGGCGACCAGTCACCACCAGCATCAGGCGCTAGGCAAACTTTTTGTACAGCTTGCGCCCCCATCGCGTCAGCTTGCTGCCTACCCACAGAACCCCGCCGATCGAGACAAGCACAAGACCGACCGTCTGTCCTCCGGGAACCATCGCGGCGATGACCCCGGCATCCATGAGCGTACTGCCGAAGCTGCCGGTTCCGTCGATAAAAGAGTCGACGCGCTCATCCTTGCTGTTGCTTGAATCAAAAGCATCCCGGAAATTCGTGAACGTGTCGATGCTGTCAAACACGAGGCCGATCCCGGCCGTTGCGACGTTCAAGCCTTTGACCAGCCCTGTCACTTGCAGGCCGCTGGCTGTGTCTTTGATGAACTTGAAATTCATCACGGCAGAAGCTGCATCAAAGCCGTCGACAGGCAGGCCGCTCAACCAGTCATAGGAAGTGTCCTTGAGATGGATGTCGATTGCCTTGACGCCCAGCTCGACGAGGAACAGGCTGCGCATGGTGGCAAAAGTGGCCGGGTCGACATTTCCTTCCGCGAGATCAGCCGCCAACCCAAGGCTGCCGCCGAACGCCTCATTGATGGACCAGTTGACATAGTCGTATGCTTTGGAATCGCCTTTGCCGGAATAGCCGCCCGGTGTGACGCTGCCGGGCTGCGTATTTCCCGGAGTCAAACTGCCGGGGTGCATATCTCCAGGATTGACATTCCCCGGTTGGGTATCACCAGGATTGACGCTTCCCGGCTGATAAACACCCGGATTCACATTGCCCGGCGTGACGTTGCCAGGCTGCACACCGCCCGGTCGCATGTTGCCTGCATCCAGACTCCCCGGCTCGATCTCACCTGGTGAAATCTCTCCTGTTTCCCACTGAAAATTACCGGGTTGTATGTTGTTTGGCGAAATGTTTCCCGGCCTGATCTCTCCCGGCTGGACTGCGCCCGGACGCACGTCCCCAGGCGCCAAAGATTCTGCGTGTACAAAAGCTGCAAAGGGGAAGAGATTCATCATCAGAATGAACAGGGCCACAATCGCAGCCCAGTTCGTGCGTCTTGTATGATGATTCACAGCATTCACCCCGATTTCATTAATCCCTGGCAAACCGCTGATCGACGGTGCTAGTTACTGCCCGCCTTGGTGCGGTACTGCTCAGAAATGGCTTCAATGGTTTCCTTGTAAGATTTTTTGGTTAGGGAATCGAGCAACTCTTCCAGTTCGTCCGCCCGCTTATCCACGTTTCGTTTATGCTCATCCTGCAGACGGCCCAACTCTTCGGCAAGCTGCTGCGGGAACCGTTTATCCCGTTTGATTTGCCGAATCATCCAGTCGATGTTTCGCTTTTCATCGTCGGCCAAAAAATTCCACTCCAGCTTGTATTGCGTATTGTTTAGGAGCTGCTTGACTTTCCGGGAGTACGCTTTACTGGACTCTTTGCTCTTCCAATTGTGCCATTCGAGAGCAATTTCTTTTGCTTTGGAAAATTCATCTTGCAGCCCTTTTTTGTCGCGAATAGACACATAGCGGCCGCGCGCTGCTTCTGCGACTGCCTTAAGCTGCTTTTGCCCCTCTCCATCCACGTCAAAACCGATGACATTCAAGATAGGTGTAATGTTGGAGTCAGCCAACTGTTTGGCTGCTGCCACCGGATCGCCACCGCACGTCTCGATTCCGTCGCTGACGAGAAAAATCAGGTTTGTGTTCTTGTCCCCAGCAAGCTGGCTCAAGTCTTTTTCTGCCTCCTGCAAGGAATAGGCTATCGGAGTCCAGCCTGTCGGCTGAAATTGGTTCAGACTTGCGGCAAGCTTTCCGGCGTCGTATTTTTGCAACTCGTACACCAACTCGCTGCTGCTGCAGGAAAGCGCCTTGTCGGACTCTTTACCGCTCCCTTTGTTCCCGTATACGCGCAGGGCGACATTGGCATCTTTGGGCAACGCCTCTGCAAACGCTTTGATCGCTTCCTTGGCCGCATCCATTTTCGTTTTGCCGTCCATTTGCCCAGCCATGCTGCCGCTCGCGTCGAGAATGATCTCCACGTTGTACTGCTCCTTGAACTGAAAGCGTGGATCGTCGATGTCGGGACTTCCAAACGAAGCCATTTTGATGTCTTCTATCAGCCGTTCCGGATCAGGATAATCCTCGGCGAACAGCCCGAGCAGTGCCAAGTAGTACATGTCGATTACTTCCTGATCGGGGTTTTCAATCGCAGGCAAATCGTTCAGAAACGCTCGAAGCTCTTGTTCATGCTCGGAAAAGTTCGTTCCGGCATAGCGCCCGATGGGAAAGCTGGCAATCTCGGCGGCCGTCTCCGGAATTTTCGTGGCCCCTTCCGGAAGCAGTGCCTTCAGGGCCGCGATCTGCTCCTCCCGCGACAGCTTCTGCCCCTGTTGGAGCGGCTTCTCAGCCTGTTCGTCGGGCGCCACCACTGGCGCATTCGTCTCCTGCGTACTCGACGGCTCCTCGCTGGAGCAGCCGTGCAAGACGACCATCAGCCCGCAGGCTGCAATCAGTACCTTGATAGCTTTCATCTGTATGTACCTCCGTCATATCAGAGCTGCTTTGGTGTTCGCCTGGCAGAAGAACGGGGAAGTTAGTGGTGAAAACCAGCTTTCACCACTAACCGTCGGCACTGGCATCAACATGTTGGCATTAGTCACCTGTGATCTTGTCACCAATGTGCCCAATGACTTCCGACAGCGTGTTGGAAACGGCGTTACCCACATTCTCGTCTTTACTGAAAAAGGTTGCGACAGCGCCAAGCACCGCCAAAACGACCGCAGCCAGTGCGATCCATTCGATGGATTGCGCGCCTTTTTGGTTGCGCAGGGAAAAGCTTGCTCTTACAAACAGTTTTTGCATCATGGTTGTCATCATCGTTTTTCCTCCAAACCGGAATATTTTTAATAGGTACAAAAATGACTCCCGGACGTCTCTACCTGCATCACCTCCCTTTCAGGCGTCCGCTTCTTCATTCATTGAAAAATGCCGGTAAACGTTTTGGCATTTTCCAGGATGTTCAGCACCATCAGCCCGCCGATCATCAGCATGGCAGTTGGCGCGACGACGAGCGTGGTAATCAGCGTCACTTTTGGCGAGGCTTTCGCTGCCTTTTCCTTGACCAGCTCTTTGCGCATTCGCCGCATGTTGTCCGCCTGCACCTTGAACGTCACCGAGATTGGCACTCCCAGGCGCATCCCCTGGATCAGTGCCTTAATCAACATCTGAAATTCCGGGTTGTCGTTTCGCTTGAGCAGCTGCTCATACGCTTTTTCCCGCGGCACGCCAAGGTCGATCTCCTGGTTGAAGCGCGAGAACTCTTCCTGAATGGGTCCGCTGAAAAAGCGAATGACTTCGCGCAGGGCCTGATCGAGACTGACCCCGGCCTGAAGCGTCACGCTGACGGTGTCGAGAAATTCAGGCAGATCGTAGCGAATTTGCTGTTGACGCTCGCTCGCCTTTTTTTTCAGCCAGAAAATCGGCAAAAAGTAGCCGGCCAGCGGCCACAGAATCAGGCCAAACTGGGCAAAGGGGAAGCCCAGGACGAACAGCAGCGCCCCGACGATGATGCCGAGCAGCGTCAGCACGATTTTTACCCCTTGAAAGCGGGCTACCGTCAGATCGAGCGGGCGGCCCGCCTTGAGCAGCCAGTCCTCCACTTCGTGCGATTCGCTGAAAAAATTGAAGCGCTGGCCCAGGACCGCATAGTCATCCCCGTAGCGCAGCAGCCGTTTGACCAGCCGTTCTGAAGCGGTTTCCGGCTTGCGCACATGGTACGTCCGATGGCCTGTCACTTCGTACATATGCTCGATCAGCGAACGTTTTTGCACAGAAAACAAATACCATTCCTTTAAAAATATGGAAAAGAACAATAAAAACAGAAACAGGCAGGTGATAATGAGTGCATCCATCGTGTCACACCTTTATATTGGTCACTTTTTTTACCAGGATGTAGGACAAAAGCGTTCCGATCAAAAACAGTCCGAGCAGCACCAGCCCCATCGGCGTAAACAGCGGATCGATAAAGCCTTTGTTAATCATGTTCATCATCAGCACCAGGGCGACGGGCATGATCGGCACGAGATACGAGACGTAGCGCTGCTCGGCGGTCATCGTCTTGATTTCCTGCGAAACGAGGCGACGCTCCTCCATCGTCTCGGCCATCTCCTGCAGCACTTCGCTCAAGTTGCCCCCGGCCCTGCGCTGGATGAGCAGCGTCGCCGCGAAAATGCGGAAATCGCGCGTCGGAATCCGCTTTTCCATCTCCAGCAGTGCCCGGTCAAAACTGACGCCTAGCGCCAGCTCCCGCGACATCCGCTTGAACTCTTCTCCGGCCGGAGCGTTCAGCTCTTTGGCCACAATCGCGATCCCCTGGGTCAGCGTCAGCCCTGCGCGCAGCGAGTTGGCGAGCAGACGGCACACCTCCGAGAGCTGATCGTTCAATCTCTCCAAATATTTGTGGCGCCGCGCAAAAAAGACGGCTTTCTGGATGACATATATCGCGGCCCCGCCCGCTATGAAGTTGTACGGAGCCGGGATCGCCACCACGCTGTGCAGGAAAAAACCGAGCCCCATCGTGCCGACGAACATGCCCGCGAAAAATTCGGATGGGGTCAGCGGAATGTTGGCTTTTTTCAGCTTTTTGCCGATCTCCTGGGCGTACGGCTTCTGGTCGAAGCGATCGCCCCATACGACGATGAAGCTTTTGCGCTGCGTTTTTACCTCGTACCAGTCTTCCGCCTTCTTTTTCCACTCGTTTTTCTTCGAGCGGTAGCCAAGGTATTCGTACATGCCCCAAATTCCGAACAGCACCGCCAGACTAAACAGAATAGCTAGGCTCACGTCTGCTCCCTCCCTTCGGCGTAAACATGGATTCGTCCAGATCAATTCCGTAAACGTTGAGCCGCTCCAGGCTGCGCGGGATGATTCCGGTCGGCGTAAAATAGCCGAGCACTTCGCCTTTGCTGCCGATTCCGGTCCGGTGAAAGCGGAAAATTTCCTGCACCTCTACCCGTTTGCCCTCCGCCTTCGCCACTTCGGAGATCGAGACGATTTTGCGCGTTCCGTCCGACAGACGCATGACCTGCACGATGATGTCCAGCGCACTGACGATGTACTCGCGGATGATGGCCGAGGGCAAATCCATCCCCGCCATGACGACCATCCCTTCCAAGCGGTTGAAGGCGTCCAGCGGCGAGTTGGCGTGGACGGTGGTGAGCGAGCCTTCATGGCCCGTGTTCATCGCTTGCAGCATGTCGAATGCCTCCGCGCCGCGCACCTCCCCGACGATAATCCTGTCGGGCCGCATCCGCAGCGAGTTGCGCACAAGCTGGCGGATTGTAATTTCGCCTTTTCCCTCCATGTTCGGCGGACGCGCCTCCAGCCCGACGCAGTTCGGATGGGTCAGCTTCAGCTCCGCCGAGTCCTCAATCGTGATAATCCGTTCGTAGTGGGGAATCGCCCGCGCGGCTGCGTTGAGCAGCGTCGTTTTCCCGCTCCCGGTTCCGCCAGAGATGAGGACGTTCATTTTCGCTTCCACGACTGCCTGGATGTAGCGTGACATCGCCTCGTCAAACGAGCCGAATTGCTGCAAATCCTCCATCAAATACGGCTCTTTGCGGAATTTGCGGATCGACACCAACGTTCCGTTCAAACTGATCGGCGGGATGACCGCATTCACCCGGCTCCCGTCCTTCAAGCGGGCGTCGACCATCGGCGAGCTTTCATCAATCCGCCTGCCGAGCGGCGCCACGATCCGGTCGACGATGTGCCGCAAATGCTCTTCGTCGCGGAATTTCAGATCGGTCAGCTCCAGCCGCCCGCGTTTTTCGATGTAGACGGTGTTGTGCCCGTTAATCGAAATTTCCGTAATCTCCGGGTCGGCAAGCAACGGCTCCAACGGCCCCAGCCCCACCGATTCGTTAATCAGGCGGGTCAGCAACAGCTCTTTTTCACTGCGCGGGATCACTACTTTTTCTTCTGACATGTACTGCGACACGAGCCGCTCAATCGCCACCCGCATTTCCTGCGAGCCAAGGCTGGTCAGTCTCTCCAGATTGGTTTCCCGCAAAAGCCGCGTCTTGTAATGCTCTGCCAGCTCGTCAATGTACGGGTTGAAGGCGGGAGCCGCAAGTGTCGCTGCCAGCGTCGCCCGTGGCGACTCGGTTTCTGCTGTCTTCTGCTCCTGCTTGCGCTTGAATAAAGCCATCTAGCTTCCCCCTCACGACAGTATGCTCTGGACCCATTTTCGGATGTCTTTTGCCGCGGGAGTCAGTTTTTTCTCGTTCGCCTCTTTTTGCAACGGCCTGCCAGAATTGACGGCTGCCTGCACTCCCGCGTGATCTCGCCTGATTTCCGCCGTAATCGGAGCGTTGAACAGTCCTTTCAGATCGGACACGGCCAGTTCGTTATCCCGGCCGACCTGGTTGACGACGACTTCCAGCCTGCCCTCGGTATCAATGCGCAGCCGTCTGAACAAGTCTTCCACGAGTCGATATATTTGCACGGACGGCGTATCCAGGTTCATCACGTAGTAAATCATGTCGGCCTCTGACAGAGCGGCATACACCAACTCGTTCATATGGCTCGGCAAGTCGATGATGACAAAGTCGTAGCTGCGGCGGCTCGCCCGAATCAGACGTGTGACAAACGCCTCGGACATGTTTTCCGCGATCTCGGCGTCACGCGGGCTGACCAGCACTTCCAGCTTGGAATGAGGCTCGCGCTGCGCTACGTTGCGGATGTGAAACTCGTTCATCTCGTTCATGACCGGAATCAGGTCCCCCAACGTGCGGTTGCTGTCAAACGACAGAAACGTCTCGACACCCCCGTACTGCAGGTTGAGGTCGATTAACAGCACGCTGGCCGTCGATTCCAGTTTCAGCGACTGGGCAAAGCCGGTGGCAAGCTGTGTGCAGCCGCTGCCTCCTTTGCCGCTGTAAAACGAATACACCTTGCCCCGCCCGCGCACAAACGCTTTGCCGGAAGCATCTGCGCCTTTTTTGCGTTGCTGAATCTGGAACAGCTCGGATATTTTTTCGAGCCGATCGGTCAGCAAGTTCAACTCGTCGGGCATGACGATGTACTCGACGGCTCCGGCGCGGACAACATCCCGCAGCAGGACAAAATCTTGCTTTTCCGTCAAAAAAATGACGATTCCCTCCGGCAACTCGCTCTGTATGTACTGCACCAGCTCGACTCCGGCCCCTTCCTCGGACTGGACGAGCAGCACGACATCGGGGCCGATCCGGTCGATTTCTTTTTTCACTCCGCTGGACGTCGTATAGCGTACCTGCTCATACCCGGCCAAAAACTCCGTCAGCATCTCCTTGACCGAATCGTGATCGGCGACTACAAGAATTTTCACTTCTTTGCTCATGACTTACCCTCCGGTTTTTGGTGCTGGATTGGCTGGCGGCTGTCCCGAAGTTGGCGGTTTCGCTTGTGGCTGCTGCGGATTGGTCGGTGCTGGCAGCGTTTGCTCGGTTGGCTGAGCGGCTGACGGTGCCGCTGGCGTAGCGGCTGTCGGCGTCTGCGGCTTCGCTTCGGCAGGCTTTGGCACAGTTTCTGTCCTGCCCGGCTCGGTTGTCGTAAACGGGTCGGGAATTCCCAGCTCTCCTTTTCCGACATTTGCTTTCAGGATGCGTATCAGCTCGGCGTAGTGCTGCTGATGGATGAATTTGGGCACATCCTCGAAAGGCAGCTCCAGCGCCACGCCCTTGAACTTGTTATCCGACTTCGCCACCATGGCGACAGGCACGTCTTTCATGAACACCTTGGTTACAGGCTTGCCCCCCTCCGTCGTCGAGATGATAATGTCGACGCGGTCGAGCGCCTCCAGCTCCTGGTCAAACATGACGTTTCCCGACGCGTACACCGTAACCAGGCGGTTGTTTTGATCGCGAACGATGTTTGCTGGCTTCAAAATATTTTTCGTAATGACATCGCCTTTCGACAAAGGTACGACCGTTACCTGATTTTTCAGGCTCAGCTTGTCGACGACATACGAGTCATCCGCGTACTTTTTCGGAATTTGTCTTGTGGTCAATTGATCAGGTTGGATCAACGCCCGAGAGGGAATATCGACATTAGCCTCGTAAATCTCCACCATCTCCCCAAGCTGCGCGTTCATGTCCTTGATTTTTTTCAAAAACAGAAACCCCGCCAGCGCTGCAAGCAAAAAGGATAACACCAGAAAAATGATTGCCCGTCGTTTTGATTCCAACATGAAAAGTTTCCCTCTCTTTTTCTGTAGCTAAGATGATGTCAAATCATGCTGAGTGCGCTCAAAATTCCATAATAAGTAAAAATACCCACTGTGATTGTCGGACTATTCCCCAAGAATCACCGCCTGGTAATAGACAACCATTACCAGCAACAGCCCGGTTCCCCCCGCAATGAATGGAGCCAGCGGGATTTCCCGCTCTAACGACACCCTCCGCGACAGCCTGTAGACAAGCCACACAGGAAGCATGATGATTCCAGCCAGCAGATAGGCAAGCCCCATTGCAACTAATCCCGCCTGCCAGCCCAGCGCGGCCCCTACCACCGCGAACAGCTTGATGTCGCCCCCCCCCAACTGCCCATTGCTTACGACTGCCATCCCGAGCGACAGGCCGCCAAGCACGATGACCCCCAGGACGTGCACCGCCCAGTCTTCCGGCCGAAGCACTGCATGCGCGATGAGAAAATAGGCGATCCCAGGCAGTGTCAGCCAGTCGTAAATCAGTCGGTAGCGTAGGTCTGTGTACACAGCCACCGCCATTACAAAAAGAATGGGAATGATGACATACCAAGTCGTCACGCTCGATCCTCCTCTCTTCCTTTCGGAGGAAAATTTCACCATCACAGACGGTCTTTTGGATAATTTTGTTGCGCAAACGGAAAAATTTTTGGTTTCCTTTGGGAACAGGTCCATTTTCCCTGTATCCGGCGCTATTTTGGCCAGATTGTCGTTGTCGAATCGTGCAGGGGCCAAAATGCCTGTACCTGCACGCAAAAAAAGAGTGGTTCAGCAGATCGGATTCCTCTGCCAAACCACTCTAGGACTGCCTTGCTACTTTGTCCCTTGCATTTTCGGGACGCGAAAAGAAACCGTCATGCCGCGATTCACGCCGCTCTCGATCTGCAACCCTTTGCCGTATCGCTGCTTCAGGCGATAATCGGTATTGAACAGCCCGACGCCTCTACGTGTTTGCCTGTCGCCCGCGAGCAGTTCCTTCACTCTCTCCTCCGCAACGCCCACGCCATCGTCTTCCACCTTGATTTCCACCTCGTCCCCGTCATGCGTCACGCTAAGAGTCAAGGTCCCGCCTTCGATCCGGTTCAGCAAGCCGTGAACGAGAGCATTTTCTACAAGCGGCTGAATGGTCAGCGGCGGCAGATAAAAATCACTGTCCTCATCGATCTTCCAGACTACGCGCAGCTTGTCCCCGAACCGCACCTGCTCAATTGCCAGGTACGAGCGAACCAGCTCCAGCTCCTGTGCAAACGGAACGATTTGCTGCGCATTTTGGAAATCAAAGCTTCTTTGCAAATACGTGCTGAATTGCAACAGCTGCTCGCGCATGCGCGGCGGGTCCAACTCGCTGAGAATCGCTATCGAATTTAGTGTATTGAAGAAAAAGTGCGGTTTGATTTGCGCCTGCAGCCACGCGGCTTCCATGCGCAGCCGTTCCTCGTCGGACTGCTTGACCTCTACCAGTGAGCGTACTCGCGCTCTCAGCTCCAGCGGATCGACTGGCTTGGTGACGTAATCATTTGCCCCCGCCAAAAAGCCCGCGGCCACGCCCTCCAGATAGCTGCGCGCCGTCAGCAGCAAAATCGGCAGCTCCAAAACGGTGTAGCGAGCGCGAATCAGCTGCGCCAGCTCGTAGCCAGACATGTTCGGCATCATCACATCAACAATGACGAGATCCCACTGCTCCCGCTCCAACTGCTCCAACGCCTCCTTGCTGCTCGTCACCCCGGTAATTTCGTATCCTTCCGTCTGCAAAATACTTTCAAAACAGTCAAATTGAACGGTTCGTCATCGACTACTAATATTTTCGGACGACCGATGACCACCCCGTCGTCAGACGAAGCATTTTCAGGAGTGTCCCCCGTCTCTTCTGCGCTCTCTGTAAACAGCGGAGGTGTCAACAGCGACGACTCTGCGGCAGATGCCGTCTCCGCTGCTGCTTCCGGGATCAAGGGCAGAGAAAACGTGAACACAGAGCCTTGCCCCGGAGTTGATGCCACTTCCAGCTCACCGCCGTGCATCTCCACAAGTTGCTTGCAAATGCCCAAGCCAAGACCGATGCCCCCATCTACTGCTGCCACTCCTGGTTGTCCTTGCACGTACGGTTGAAAAATGTGCTGCTGTGTTTCCTCGTCCATGCCAATCCCCGTATCTGCCACCCAAATGTACGCCTTGTCTTCCCGCACGCTCGCCCCGATTGTAATCGTCCCTTCTTCCGTGTATTTCATTGCATTATGGGCGAGATTGAACAAAATTTGCACGAGGCGATTTTCATCGGCCAGCACCAGCGGAAATGATTCCGGGATCGCGAGGATGAATTTCACTGGCTTGCCTTCCTCCATCAGCCGCAGCATGTCGAGTACGCCAGTTGCGACCGTCTGCACGCTGACGCTTTTTGGCACGAGCTGAACACGCCCCTCCTTTAACCGCGTCACATCGAGCAAATCGTTCAGCAATAACAACATGCGCTTCCCAGCCGTCACGATCATCTCCATCCGTTTTTTGCTCTCGTTGTCCATCCTGCCCTGTTCGCGCTCCAGCACGGTTTGCGCAATATTCAGGATGCCATGCAGCGGGTTTCGCAGTTCATGCGACGTATTTGCCAAAAACGCATCCTTGTTTTGATCCTCCCGCTGCAGCCTCGCTGCCAGTTCCTCGGTCCGGGCGGTTGCGCGGAAATAGCGAATGAACCAGTACGTGCCAAAGGCGAGAAACGCCGCGATGAAATCAAACGGATAAAACGTCAGATCGACCAGAAGCCGATTTTTGAGAGAGCCCCAGACGATGTTGGCGGCAATTCCCGACGCACCGAGCAGCAGAAAAACAGCGTCCTTGTCTCCTGTTCTGACCGTTTGCCAAATGATGAAGAGAACCATGAATCCGGCCGGCAAGGAAATGAACGACAGGATGATTTTGACCAGCCAGGCAACCGATGCAGGCGGAAAACAAATCAGCAACAATACTTCGAACAAGCACAAAACATAAAACCAGCGATTCGTTTTGCCTGCTTTTCCGAGCAACTGGGCGACAAAAGCAAACAGCATCGCATAAACAGTCGCATAGGCCATGTACGCCAACCGGACTGACAGCTCATAATTGTACGGAACTACCTGAAACAACAGCTTGTCATCATCGACCAAAATCGAGCATACCGCGGCGCTGACCAGCGCGGCAAAGGTCAGCAAAATCGGTCGCCGCACGCCGACTGCATAGACGATCATCGCATAGGCAGCGTGTACAGCCAAAACGACGCACACCATCAGCTGCATGAAATGCGAGGTCGAGACACGCTGGTCGATGGCCGCCTGTTTGCCGAACAAAACCGACTTTAAAATCCCGCCAGTCAGGTAGGCTTCATTGTTTGCGACGTGGACGACCAGTTCAAGCTGTCCGCGTTCCGGGGTGAAAAAGACAGAGTACGGCAGGTTGCGCAAAACCATCCGGCTTTCGTCCGCGTCCGGATGCCCGGATTCCCCCAGCAACTGTCCGTTCACATAGACGCGGGATGCTCCCTGAATCTTGGGAAAATGAACCCCGGCCGGAAAGCGCGCGTTCTCATCCAATTGAATCAGCAGGCGATACGTGCCGTAGCGATGTGTAGCAGCGCTCCCTCCGCTTCCGGCAGCCTCTCCCCAATCGCCCGGAACCGAAAGCAAGCCGGGGGACAGACCGGAAAATGCACTTTTTGCCTTGGCTTCCGCGCCTGGAACGATCAATTGCCCAGGGTAAAACTCCCATTGGCCGCTGAGAGCAACCATTTCCTCCTGTTCGAAGTCCCAGCCCCGAAGGTCAAGCACGCCACCGACGGCATGGTGCGGCACTGGAACCTCGTGATGCGCAATCCAAAGTAGCCGAATCATCGTGATGACCAGCAAAAATAAGCCAACAATGACAGTCAACTTCCATTTGTTTTGCAGTATTCCTTGAATTTTTATCATGAGCCTTCACAATTCCTTTTTCAGTCGATTAAAGCAACTTTTTGAAAACTTTTAAAGTCTACAAATAGTAGAAGGAGTTTTTCAAGCATTAGTCGCATTTCATTATGAAGAGAAATATTTGTGCATTCAAGGCGACGTTAAAGAAGGAGAAAGTCGATGAAAGCGATCTTAGTCGATGACGAACAACTGCCTTTGCAGCACCTGCAGATGATGCTCGAACAAAAAATAGGCGCCATAAAGGTAATCGGAACGTTTACCGACCCAAGCAAAGCGATTGAAATGACACCAAAACTTTGCCCCGATGTCGTCTTTCTGGATATCAACATGCCGCAAATAAACGGTCTGGAGATTGGGGAACGGCTGCAAAATACTGACCCTTCTCCGGAAATCGTCTTTGTGACCGGCTATGACAAATACGCAGTAGACGCTTTCGAGTTGTGCGCACTGGATTACATCATGAAGCCTGTCCAGTTGAAACGGCTGGAGAAAACCGTCAATCGCCTGCGTGAAAAAATCAAAGTCGTGCAAGCAACAGCACCGGAGACCAAGCCGCTTGTTTCGATCCAGTGCTTTAACCACCTGCAGTTTCACCTGTCCGGCCAGGGGCCGCAGGAGATCAAATGGCGCACCAACAAAGTGCGGGAGCTGTTTGCCTATTTGCTTCATCACCGCAACAAAACAGTAGACAAGGAGACTTTGCTGGAGCTGCTGTGGCCGGATTGTGATTTGTCAAAAGCGCTGCCCCAGCTCTACACGGCAGTATACTTGATCCGGCAAACCTTGAAACGCTACGGCATCAAGACGGTAAGCATCAACAAAGGCAACCTGGAAGCGGGCTACAGGCTGACAGTCGAATCCTCGCTGATTGACGTGGACGAGTGGGAGCAACACCTGGGGCAACTGGCTCCACCGTCACATGCCAACATCGCGGAATACGAGCAAGTTCTTGCAATGTACAGCGGGGATTACTTAGGCGCTTACGACTATTTGTGGGCCGAATACGAGCGGGAACGCCTGCGCCGGCTATGGTTGCAGCTCGCCAAAAAGATGAGCAGCTTTTATCAGGAAGCTGGCAAGCTTGAAGAAGCCTTCCGAGTCAACAAGCGAATCCAGCAACTGCACCCGCTGGAAGAAGATTGCTATTTTGCCCTGATGCAACTTTACGACGCCCTGGGCGATCACGCGGCTGTCGAGGAGCAATACCATCTGCTGACGTCCCGCTGGGAGCAGGAACTCGATTCTGCCGTGAATCCGGACATTACAAAGTGGTTTGCGGCGTGGAAAAAGGGTACGTCTCTTACCTGACACAAGGCCCGCAGATAGCGCAGGAAAACCCCTTCCCGAACGGAGAGTCGAGAAGGGGTTTTCCTGCGATTTCCATGCTTAGTCAAGGTGTATCGTCGCCATTGCAGCTATCCGCCGTGCTATCCTGCCGATTGGCAGACAAATGGAAAGACACCATTCTCCTTTATCCCAGCCGAACGAAAGATGGCGTCCTTTCTCTCTATCCCAGCGCATTGCGCACTGCCCACTCGACACGTTCTTTTTGCAGCGGCTTGGCGATAAAATCACACGCTCCCGCCTGAACCGCCTTGATGACGGTATCCCGGCGTACAACAGCCGAGCAAATGATGATTTTCGCCTCCATGTCCATCTCCACAATCTTGCGGGAAGCGCTGATGCCGTTCATCCCCGGCATGGAAATGTCCATGAGGACAAGCTTCGGTTTGTACAATCCGTATTTTTTGACCGCTTCTTCCCCTGAATCTGCTTCCACCGTCACTTCCAGACCCAGCGACTCCACGATCTCCCTCAACATGGCTCTTGCAAAAGCTGTATCGTCCACAATCATGATGTTGCTCATCTACATAACTTCTCCTGTCTCGACCTATGGGGTTGCCGTAGTTTCGACCACGCCAAAAACAGGCCTTTCTCCTTAGATCAATTGAGTATATCGACCCTTTTGTTCAGTTTTCCATTCTAATCGGACAATCTGAACAAAATCTGAACATGGAAAAAGAAGCGCCGCCCGTCGGCAAGTGGGGAGAAGATTAATTGTGCGAAACGTATACGAGGAATTTCCAAGCTGACAGCGAAAGGCTGCGAGGCCGCTACCATGCCGTTTCCAGGACATTTCAATATTCAATCCGCTTCTCCGCTTGCACCCATGCCATGAACGGGCTTTGACGGTTCTCCAGTTCAATTTGCCGGAAAGGAATGCTTCTCTCTTCATGCGGCAGCATGATTTGCTCGTAAATGAACTGGTCGTCGAATCCGGCGCTGGCCGCGTCTTCTTTCGTGCAGGCATAGTACACGGCCCGCGGTCTTGCCCAGTAAATCGCCCCCAGGCACATCGGGCACGGCTCGCAGCTCGTATACAGCTCGCAGTCACTCAACTGAAAAGTGCCCAGATTGCGGCACGCCTCGCGAATAGCCTGCACCTCCGCATGGGCGGTCGGATCGTTAAGCGCCGTCACTTCATTGCGGCCCCGTCCGACGACTTGCCCGTCTTTGATGATGATCGCTCCAAAAGGCCCGCCGTGGCTTTCCTTCACATTGTCCAGTGCAATGCGGACGGCTTGCCCCATCCACGTATCCTGATCCATCCTGTTCCCTCCTCGCGCACCTCTTCTTTTATCCTATGCCAGTTTGTCTGGCGGCATTAGCGAAACCAAACGACCCGCGCTTCATATCCAGTTCATCGAACGCTTCAAATGGAACAAATACCGATTGCGGATCACCCAGAAGTAGACCGCCTGCACGATCACAAAGCTGCACAGCACGATGGCTGTCGGCTTGACGACCGATGCCACGAGCATGACTTTCAGCAGGCTTTGCAGCGAGACAAACGCCACCATGCTGTGAATGATCGCAACCAGTATCGGCACAAAAAACAGCAACGCGATCTGGATCGTCACAATTCTCGTCAACTCGGCCTCCGTCAAACCGATTTTGGCAATCGCTCCAAAATGCCTTTTGTCGTTTTCCAGGTCCGTATACAAACGGAAATACAGGAAACTGGCTGCCGCGACAAAAAACAGCACGCCCACGAACAGCCCGATAAACAGCCCCGTGTTCGCCAACTGCTTCATCTGGTGAAAGACAGGGGCACGAGCCGAAAATGAATAGGTTTCCGTATCATGCTCGATTTCCTCTTCCAGCTTGAGGCTGATCTCCTGCGTTTCCTTCCAGCGCGGAACATCGTAGGCAAAGCGTTGCTCCTCTTGCAAGTCGTGAAGCTGATCGTACACGTTGTTCGGGACAACCGCCAGCCGTGCAAATTCGATGCCGTTAATCAATGGATTCATTTTCGTGTCCGTTTTGACCACAAGCTCCTGCCCGCCGATCTGCAACGTCTGTTCCTCGACCGTATCGCCTAACCACCTGAGCAAGATAAACACTTCGTTGTCGGCCATTTGCAGCTCACGTGAGTTCGCCGCCCGCGCAAAACGGTTGTAGTCGGACAGCTTGACCACCCCGACCGTCTCGTCATTTACCTGTTCCGGAAGCACCCGCATTGACACTTGGTACTTTTCGAAGGAAAAGCCCCCTTGCTGCAAGCTGTTTTCAATCAACCGCAAATGCGTGTCCTTGTCGGCATTCTCGGCCTTGGTCTGGTATTCGAACGCAAACGGATTCGTTTTCACGACCGTCTCCTGGATCGACCCGGCCAATGCCGCCAGCGTCCCGATTGCGCAAAAGGCGACCGTCGACACGATGCAAACCAAAAAAAACATTCTCGCGTTATCCTTCATCCGGTATGAAAGATCAGACAGCATCAACAGATTCGTGCGCCGCCAATAGATGAAGCGCCGCTTCTTCAAAAACTCGATCAGGATCACGCTAAGCTGTGTGAACAGTAAATACGTCCCGACAATCGTCAAAGCCGTAACAGGCAGCACAAGCGCCACCACGTAAATGCCATCCGCCGTCAGCGCCAATGCATAGCTCATCCCCAACAGCGCCACTGCCACAATCGACAGCGCAATCGATGCATTGGGCTCCCGCTTGGGGCGCCGACTGCCCTGCAACAGCTCCAGCAGGCTGCGGCTTCTAAGCAGCAGCACCGTAAACAGCGAGATCGCAGCAAACAGGATGAGAAACGCAACGACCGTCAGCCCAATCGCCTTCCACGGTAGGTAAAAGCCGAGCGCCTTTACATCCAGCAGGAAGCCCGCGAACTGGAAAAACAGCTTGGCGAGCACCATCCCAAGCCCGATGCCAAAGGCAATCGCGACGATCCCGATGAGCATGTTTTCCATGAAAATCAGCGTGTTGCGCTGCCGCGACGTCATGCCGTGCATGAACAAGATCCCGAATTCTTTCTCCCGCTTTTTCAAAAAAGCGCCGACGCAATAGAAGAGAAAAAAGAAAGAGAACAAGAAGATCACATATTCCGCCACGATCATCCCGGTCGCAACCGATTCATGAATTTCCTCCCCGACAATTCCCGGATGAAAAATGAACATCGCATACACGAAAAAGATCATCACGGAAAACACGCTGCTCATAAAAAAGGCAGCATAGGTGCGTTTGTTGCGCAAAACATTATTACACGCGAATTGTCGAAAGGTCATACGTGTTCCCTCCCAGGAACGACAGCGCGTCAATAATCTTTTGGAAAAACGCCTGGCGGTTCTCGCCCCGGTACATTTCGTTGTGCAACTGTCCGTCCTTGATAAAAATAACCCGGTGACAGTAGCTTGCTGCCAGCGGATCATGCGTGACCATCATCATCGTCGTATTGTCTGTTTTATTGATCGCTTCCAGCGTCTCCATGACCGTCCGCGAAGACTTGGAATCGAGATTGCCGGTCGGTTCATCGGCAAGCAGCAGCGAAGGGGAGTGGATGATCGCACGGGCGATTGCCGTCTTTTGCCGCTGGCCACCTGACACCTCGTATGTACGCTTGTCCAAAATATCCTGGATTCCCAGCTTCGCAGCCACGCTTTGCAGCTTTTCCTCCATCGTTTGCAGCTTCACATTTTCCAGCGTAAGCGGCAGCACGATGTTTTCCCCAATCGTCAATGTATCGAGCAAGTTGAAATCCTGAAAAACAAAGCCCAGTTCGCGGCGACGGAACAGCGCCAGCTTGTCTTTTTTCAACAAGTGCGGATTCGTTCCATTCAAAAGAACAGTCCCGGATGTCGGAGAGTCAATGGTCGAAATCATGTTGAGTAGCGTTGTTTTCCCGCTGCCCGATGGGCCCATGATACCGACAAATTCCCCTTTGCGAATAGAAAAATCGATATCCGTCAACGCGCGGTATGTGATTTTGCCTCCGTATATTTTGCTCAGACTGTTCACCGCAAGCATTTCCATACGTCTATCCCCTTTCCTCTGACATCCCGTTATCCACTATACGAGGACGCGCGTTTTCCAGCTATCGAATTAACTTTCATCATTCTTACGTTCTTGTAAGGTTGGCACTACGGCGGACAGGACGATGCGCACAGTCGTGCCTTCTCCCACTCGCGACTCCATTTCCACACTGTGGTGCAGCCGCCCGCAAATTTCCTTGACCAAATAAAGCCCCATCCCGGTCGACTCCGGATACTTGCGGCCGTTTTCCCCTGTGAAGTACGGCTTGAACACCCGCTGGATGTCTTCCGGCGGAATCCCGATGCCGTAATCCTGCACCTCCAGGACGAGATGCGGCCCGCGTTCGTAGGCGCGGATCGTGACCTTGTTGCTTTTGCCCGCAGAATAGCGGACGGCGTTGGTCAATAGCTGGTTGAGTACAAACGACAGCCATTTTTCGTCGGACTCCACCCGCCAGTCCTGCTCGATTTTCAGCTCCGGGTACACCTGGTTGCGGATGAACAAACGCTTGTTTTCCGCCAGCACGTTTTGCGCAAGCGTGCGAAGCGACACCGGCTCGATCAAAAAGTCCTGCTCAAAACGGTCCAACCGCGCGATGTACAGCACCGTTTCCAATCCGCGCTTGATCCGGTCGACTTCTTCGCGGATGCTCTCGGCCTTCGGATCGTCCTCGTTTTGCAGCAACAGGTGGATGACCGAGATCGGCGTCTTCATCTGATGCACCCATTGCTGGATAAACGTCGTATAGTCGCGCTGCTTGTTTTCGTAGGCGTGAATCTGCTCCTTGTAGAGCCGATACTGCTCCAGGCTTTTCTCATCCATCGCCTGGCACAGTGCAGCGTTGCCATACGTCTGCGTCAGCTCTTCCAGCGACTCTACAGGCTTGCTCAAGCGCTGGTAAATCAGACGGTGCGTCAAATAGCGAACGACCAGAAACGCCCCGGCAAAAAAGACGGAGAGAAACATGACGTAGATCATCAGCGATTCGTTCCAGTACCCGTCCATGGCAAAAATCAGAATCATCAAGATCAGCTGAACGAGAAAAAAGGCGGCAAATGCCCATTGATCCCGAAGGAACAGCTTCATTGTCCGTCCTCCCATGTCGCTTTCAGACGGTAGCCGGAGCCACGCACAGTCTCAACCGCGCCTTCCAGCCCGATGTCCTTCAGCTTTCCGCGCACACGCGTGATGTACACATTCAACGTGTTTTCATCGACGAACTGCTCGTCCCACAGCTTTTCCAGCAGCCGCTCGCGGCTGACGACGCGCGGGTACTGGTTCATCAGCGCTTCCAGCAGCAGCGCTTCTTTTTTGCTCAGCTCGATTTTCGTATCGTTTATCGACAGCTCCATCCGCTCCAAAAACAGCTTCAGCCCCGCGACCTCCACAGTGCGCTCCCCTTCCTGCGCCGCGTATTGGCCGTAGGCGCGGCGAAGCTGACTGCGAATTTTCGCGAGGACGACATCGTAATCGAACGGCTTGGTAATGTAGTCGTCCGCTCCGTTTTCCAGCGCCATCACCTGGTCCATCTTGCTTTCCCGCGCGGAGATGAACAAAATCGGGCAGTTGGACTCCTGCCGCATCTGTCTGCACCAGTAAAAGCCGTCGAATTTGGGCAAGTTCACGTCCAATAGCACTAAATCTGGCCGCTTGCTTACGAACACTTCCATGACACGATCAAAATGTTCCACGTTGACCGTTTGAAATCCGTATTTTTCCAGTTGTTCTTGCAAAAGCTGGTTGATTTTCGGGTCGTCTTCCACAATCATGATCGTAGACATCCGCTCATACTCCTCTCGATACTCCTGCTACTCCTTTCCTTACTATACCATTAGAAAACTGGGCTGCGCCAATTTGCATCAGCCTTTTGCCCGTGCCTGCCTTCGCTTTTCCCAATGGAAAAAGGGTGGAACACTCCCCACCCTCAAGCTTTTGCTTCCATCATTTTCTGCAGTTTTTTGATGCCGCGAAAATGCAGGATTTTGACAGAGGCTTCTGTCTTGCCCAAAATCTCGGCAATTTCGTTCATGCGCAAATCCGCCAGATAACGCAAAGAAATGACGTTGCGCTGGTCAGTCGTCAGCGCGTGTACCTTTTGCCACAGCCCCTCGGTCGTCTCCTGCGTCAGCACGCATTCCTCCGGCAGCTTGTCAGTAGCGGCCAGCGTGCTGAACGTCTCCTGGTCAACCGGGCACTCCTTTTTTTTGCGCATGTGGTCGATCAGCGCATTGTGCGCAATGCGGAAAATCCAGGCGCCAAAAGGATGGCGGCCGTCGTATTGATCGAGCTTCGAGTACACCTTGACGAATACAGTCGTTGTCAGGTCTTCCACGTCCCAGACGTTTTTCACGCGGTAGCGGAAGTAGCGGTATATTTTAGCAGAATATTCTTCGTAAATTTGACGTTGATTCGGTTTTGGATAAATGATTGCAGTAGTCATGTTCGATCTCCCATTTCGTGATCCGTATGAGTTGCTCTCATTGTAAGACGGATCAGAAGCAGGAACCATCGAGTTATATTTCAAGAAGCTTACACTTTTGTAAGGTACTTATGGGCTGCTTGTAAGCTGCTGCATCTGTAGGTACGACAGCGTCATTCATTCGGTTACAGACTGGGCTGATTTTTTCGATAAAAAACGCCCCCGCATGCAGCGAGAGCGTTCCTGTTATCTTTGTTACAGCAAACCAAGGCGCTTGAAAATCGTATCCACATGTTTCAAGTGATAACGGTAATCGAAGCACTCGTCCAGCTCTTCCTTGGTCAACGTAGCGCTGACAGTTGCGTCTTCCTCCACGATAGCGCGGAAGGAGCGCTGCTCTGCCCAGGCTTGCATCGCGCGCGGCTGGACAGTGTCGTATGCCTGCTCGCGGCTCATGCCTTTTTCGATCAGCTTGAGCATGACATGCTGGGAGTAGATCAGACCGAAAGTGCGGTCCATGTTGCGCTTCATGTTTTCCGGGAACACGGTCAAGTTTTTCACGATGTTCATGAAGCGGCGCAGCATGTAGTTCAGCGCCTGGGTCGCGTCTGGCAGGATCACGCGCTCTGCGGAGGAATGGGAAATATCCCGCTCGTGCCAGAGGGACACATTTTCATAGGAAGTCAGCATATGTCCGCGGATGACGCGCGCCAGACCGCAAATGTTCTCACTGCCGATCGGGTTGCGTTTGTGCGGCATGGCGGAAGAACCTTTTTGACCTTTGGCAAACGCTTCTTCCACTTCGCGCATTTCGCTCTTTTGCAGGCCGCGGATTTCCGTTGCGAATTTCTCCAGCGAGGTCGCAATCAGCGCCAAAGTCGCCATGTATTCGGCGTGACGGTCACGCTGCAGCGTTTGTGTGGAGATCGGAGCCGGGGACAGGCCCAGCTTTTCGCAAACGTACGCTTCCACGAACGGGTCGATGTTCGCATACGTGCCGACTGCGCCGGAAATTTTGCCGTATGCCACTTCTTTTTTTGCTGCGCGGAAACGAGCCAGGTTGCGCTTCATTTCCTCGTGCCACAGCGCGAGCTTCAAGCCGAAAGTGGTCGGCTCGGCGTGTACGCCATGCGTTCTGCCCATGCAGACAGTGTCTTTGTGTTCGCGCGCTTTCTCCGCCAAAATTTCAATGAAGTCCTCGATGTCTTTTTCCAAAATCTCGTTCGCCTGGCGCAGCAGGTAAGACAGCGCCGTGTCCACCACGTCTGTAGAGGTCAGGCCGTAGTGTACCCATTTCTTTTCTTCGCCCAATGTTTCGGAAACGGCACGGGTAAACGCCACTACGTCGTGACGAGTCTCTTCCTCGATCTCGTAGATGCGGTTAATGTCAAAGCTGGCCTTTTCCCACAGCTTTTTCACGTCCTCTTCCGGGATGACACCCAGCTTGGACCATGCTTCACACGCGAGAATTTCTACTTTCAGCCATGCATTGAATTTGCTTTCTTCCGTCCAAATGGCGCGCATTTCCGGGCGGGAATAACGTTCGATCATGATTTATACCTCCGATGGATTCGTCCAGATTTTCAGTGCATCAATGTGGTTGAGTGCTTCTTCCACAGTAGGGGCGAGCACGTTGATATGCCCCATCTTGCGCTTCGCCTTGCTCTCGGCCTTTCCGTACAAATGCAGCTTGGCCGTGCGCGGCAGCTTGTCGATTTGCTCCAGCACAGGCTGCAGATGCTCTCCCAAAATATTAACCATCACGACAGGAGAGAGCAACTCTGTCGAGCCCAAAGGCAAGTTGCAAACGGCCCGGACGTGCTGCTCAAACTGCGAGGTCACGCAAGCGTCCATCGTGTAATGGCCGGAGTTGTGCGGACGTGGCGCCAGCTCGTTGACGTACAGTTGTCCGTCCGCGGTCAAAAACATTTCTACCGCGATCAGTCCCACGACGTCGAGCTTTTCGACAATCGTGCGGGCGATTTCTTCTGCACGTGCCTTTACTTCTGACGGAACGCGGGCTGGCACGATGCTCAGGTGCAGGATGTTTTCGCGGTGAATGTTTTCCGCCGCCGGAAACACAGCCAGCTCCCCGTCCGGATTGCGCGCGGCGATTACGGACAGCTCCATCTGGAAAGGCACGAACTGTTCCACGATCAGCTCTGTTCCTGCCTTGGCCAGCGTCTCGTACGCCTCCGCTAGCTCGTCCTCGCTGCGCAAAACCCACTGCCCTTTGCCGTCGTAGCCCCCTGTCGCCGTTTTCATTACAGCCGGCAGCCCCAGCTCAGCGACAGCCGCCTGCAAGTCCTGCAAGCTGTTCACTACGCGAAAAGCTGCAACCGGAATCCCGATTTCCCGAATCGCTGTCTTTTCGGAGATCCGGTTCTGCGTAATCCGCAGCAGGCGGCTGCCCTGCGGCACGTAGGCGTGGGTTTCCAGCACTTCCGCAACCTGCGCGTCTACATTTTCAAATTCGTAGGAGATGACATCACTCACAGAGGCGAGCTGCATCGCTGCTTCCACGTCGTCGTAGCTGGCGACAATTTGCTTGTCCGCCGTTTGGCCGCACGGAGCATCTGCTGTCGGGTCCATCGTTACAAAGCGGTAGCCCATCGCCCGTCCAGCGAGAGCGATCATGCGGCCCAGCTGTCCGCCGCCGAGTATTCCGAGAGTCGATCCTGGTTTGATTTGCTTGCTCTGTTTGGTCGTCATTCCAGTTCGCCAGCCTCCAGCACTTTTTTGCGTACCTCATCGCGTCTTGCCACAAAGCGCGCTTGCACATCCGGGTATTTGATCCCCAAAATTTGCGCAGCGAGCAGCCCCGCATTGATCGCGCCCGCCTTGCCGATGGCGACAGTAGCGACAGGCACCCCGCCTGGCATTTGCACGATGGACAAAAGCGAATCCAATCCGTTCAGGTTGGACGACTTCACAGGCACGCCAATCACAGGCAGCTCCGTTTTCGCCGCCACCATGCCTGGCAAATGGGCTGCGCCCCCCGCTCCGGCAATGATGACTTCCAGACCGCGGCTTTTTGCGCTTTCGGCATACGAAAACATCAAGTCAGGCGTTCTGTGCGCCGAAACGACCTTCTTTTCGTACGGCACCTTGAGTTCATCGAGAATTGCGCATGCTTCCTTCATCGTTTCCCAGTCTGACGTGCTGCCCATAATGACGCCCACCAAAGGCTGTAGCATGAACCATTCGCCCCCTACGTTTTGTATCATTCAGAAGAAAACCCAACCGACTAACGGCGTTCGCGGCCGTACTCATCGCCTGGGCTATTCGTACTCGTTTGCTATCAACATACACAGTGTAGCAGGGAAAAAGTTTGCCTGTCAACCTCGATTCCGAACATTTAAAAATGTGGTTATTATCATCATTCGTGTTTCCCTTTTTCCAGCCACTCTTTTGCTGCCGCTGCCAAGTCCAGCCGCACGTTCAGCCAATAGTCGAAAAACGGCGTTGCATCTGCTCCGGCTGCCGACGAGACCAGCTCCTTGATCTGGCCGCCGCTCGCCAGCTTGTACTGGTGCTCGCTCACGTACTGCCGCAAAATCCGATTCACTCGCTCGGCCCCCCACGCTTCCCGCAGCGTCCACCACATGACGCCGGAGCGCCCGTACACAAGTTCGTCGTAGCTTTTCCAGTCCGGGAAGGCCGCCACATTCATCGCGGCGGAAATCCCTCGTCTGGCATACGCTTCGGCAGCGCGGGACTGGCCCTGTCTCAGCCGAATGTACGCCTGCGCCCGCTGCGGGTCCTTTTCCTGCAAAAACGCCATCGTCGCGTAGTCAGTCAAGCTCTCATCGAGCCACGCCTCGCGTACCTCATCGTTGCCGACGATGCCGTAGAACCATTGATGGGCCGTTTCATGCGCAACGACAGCGACTCCCATGTTGTGCTGCGTATTGAAAAATTCCTCCTCGATGAAGACAAGACTCGGGTACTCCATGCCCCCGAAAAAGCCGCCTGTTTTGACGACATCGTACTCCTTGTACGGATAGGGGCCAAACTGCTTCCCGTAATAGTCAAGCGCCTTCATGGCCGTCTCGTGCAAACTTTTCACCGCAACCGGATCGTCTCCCTGCTGTGACCACGTCCGAACGATCGTCTCCCCGACCTTGCCGGACACCGACTGGTACGTGCCGTCCATGACGACCATGGCAAAATCACGAACGTTCCATGCATCCAGCTCATATATGCTTTGCTGCTGCGGCCTTGTCTGCGTGACGACGGCTGCACTCTCCAGCCCCGTCGTAGCGAGCTGATACCCTTCCGGCAAATGCACGCGCAAATGATAGTTGGCTACTTCACTGTAAAAAGGATCGCCAATCGCCGTGTACGGATCGAGCCACCAGCCGCCGCTATCCTTGACTGCGAGGATCGGCAGCCAGTTCCCCAGCCACAGCGCGTGGTCATGGTAGGAAAGCCGTCCGTTGTTGTAAGGAACCTGCAGCCGGAAGCCAAGCTCCACGACAGTTCCGGCGGACGGCTTTTTCTCAGGGAGCGGCACGCGCAGCAGTGTGTTCGTCTGTCCTTCGTAGTGAACACCCGTCGCCCGTCCATCCACCTTGACGGCTGTGATGGTGATGCCGCCCGGCTCTCGCTGCTTGCCGAGCACATGCTCCCAGTTTGCAGAGCCAAGGTCCGCCTGTTTGGCAAAAGCATTCGGATACAGATGAAAAAAAGCTTTGTCATCCTGCGGGACAAAACGGGCCGCAAGCACGCCCGTCACGACCCGCTCGTTCATATCCAGCCACACCTCTGCGCTGTACGTGACCGCTGCTGGCGTCTGCTCCGGACTTGCAATCGCCGCTACATCTGCCCCGGCTTGTCCCGCCCACGGGCTGCTCCACAATATGCCTGCAAGAGCCATCCCCACTACCATGCTGACCACCCAACCCTTGCGCCACATGACAATCCCCTGCCTTCGCCTGCTTTCGCTGTTTGTCACGCTGGCGTTCCAGCGAGATCCCTTGCAATCGGTCGTTCCCGAGTCCACTGCCAGCCTGTTACTATCTTACGTGCCATGTACAGGTTCCTTGCCTGAAAGTTCCTCCCATAGCATTCCTTCCTGTTGTTCGGCAAATACGTCCGAATACAGCAAAAAGCTCCCCGTCCAATAAACGGGAAGCCTTTTTCCAAAAAACCCTATTCGCGCAGCCAGATGAAGTAGGCCAGGAAGACAAAGAACAGAACGTACATCGCCGGATGCACTTCACGCGCTTTCCCTTTCACAACCTTCATCACCGGATAGACGATGAAGCCAGCGGCAATTCCTGTTGCGATACTGTAAGTCAGCGGCATCAAGAGGATGGTCAGGAATGCCGGGAACGCTTCGTCCAGGTCGTTCCAGGCCACCTGTGCAATGTGCGAAGCCATCAGTACGCCGACAATGATGAGCGCAGGCGCGGTAACTGCCGGAGTCACGATCGAAAGCAACGGCGAGAAGAACAAGGCCAACAGGAACATGATCCCGGTCACAACCGCGGTAAAACCGGATCGGCCGCCTGCTGCTACCCCCGCTGTCGACTCCACATAAGCGGTCGTCGTAGAAGTACCGAGCACCGCACCAGCCATACCGGCAATCGCATCGGAAGCGAGCGCTTTTCCCGGGCGCGGCAGGTTGCCGTCTTCTCGCAGGAGTCCCGCTTGGCTGGCTACACCAAGCAGTGTGCCTGTCGCATCGAAAAAGTCCACGAACAAAAACGTCAGTACCACAATCAGCATGTTCACAGTGAACAAGGCAGACGGATCACCGAGATATTGGAACGCCGCACCGAATGTCGGCGCCAGGCTCGGCGGTGTAGACACGATTTGCTCCGGCAGGCTGACCAGACCGAAGATCATGCCGACTACTGCTGTGACAATCATCCCGATGAAAATACCGGAATTGACTTTGCGAGACAAAAGAACAACGGTGACAATCAGACCGAAAATCGCCAGCAGCGCATTTTTCGCCGCCAATACTTCTTCCGGCTTCATGTTTTCATTGTAAAAAGCCAAATGGCCCAACGCCACAAACGTCGCGTCGTTTGCCACTACAATCCCTGCGTTTTTCAGACCGATGAACGCGATGAACAGCCCAATCCCCGCAGATACGGCATATTTCAGCCCTTTCGGAATCGCCTTGATGATGGCTTCCCGAACCCCGGTCAAAGACAGAATCAAAAAGATCGTACAAGAGACAAACACCCCAGCCAAAGCTTGCTGCCAAGGAATGTTCATGGTCAATACAACGGTGTAGGTGAAAAATGCATTCAGCCCCATCCCCGGTGCCTGTCCAATCGGCAAGCGTCCGAGAATCCCCATGAGCAGCGTACCGATCGCCGCCGCCAGAGCTGTTGCGGTAAACACAGCGCCAAACTCAGGGTAGTTTGCTTTCAAATCCGCTGGCAAATCCGCTCCGCTGAGCATGAATGGATTGACTGCCAAAATATACGCCATGGCCAAAAAGGTAGTGATGCCCGCGATGATTTCGCGGCGATAGTTGGTGCCCAGTTTGTCAAACTCGAAATACTTTCGCACCGAAAAGTCCCCCTATGCTTATGGATAAGGTAATGAAAAAAAGGCCCGGACGCTACTAGTATGCGCCTGGCCTCTTCACAAAACACTCCGGGAACAATTTCAAAAATGATAACAAATTCGTATCCCGTCGACATTTTGTTCGTAGCCAGGTCGTTTCATGGCGACCTCGTAGAAACTCTTGAGCCATATTCTCAAGAATATACGAACCTTCCTATCTTACCTGTCACATTGAGAAGTGTATCAGGTGACATATGGAATGTCAACGCAAAATACGAACGTTCATTTTTTATTTTAGACGAACATCCGGATTTATCTTATTCCCACTCAATTGTTGCTGGTGGTTTGGAGGTAATATCGTACACAACGCGGTTTACGTTGTCGACTTCGTTCACGATGCGCGTGGAGATTTTTTCGAGAACATCCCACGGAATGCGTGCCCAGTCGGCTGTCATGCCGTCGATGGAGGTTACGGCGCGAATCCCGACTGTGTAGGAGTAGGTGCGCACATCGCCCATTACGCCTACTGTCGTCATGTTCGGCAGAGCTGTGAAGTATTGCCAAATCTCCCGATCAAGACCTGCCTTGGCAATCTCTTCGCGCAAAATTGCATCGGATTCCCGAACGATCTCCAGTTTCTCTTCTGTAACCTCACCCAAAACGCGAATACCCAGACCAGGACCTGGGAACGGTTGGCGCCAAACGATTTCGTCAGGCAGACCAAGCTCGGTACCCAATTTGCGAACCTCGTCCTTGAACAGCGTTTTCAATGGCTCGATCAGCTTGAACTTCATGTCTTCCGGCAAGCCGCCTACGTTGTGGTGCGACTTGATCGTGTGCGCGGTAGCCGTTCCGCTCTCCACGATGTCCGTGTACAGCGTACCTTGGGCGAGGAAGTCCATGTCTGTCAGTTTGCCTGCTTCTTCATCGAAAACGTAGATGAACTCGTTCCCGATGATTTTGCGTTTTTGCTCAGGGTCAGTGACGCCTTTCAGCTTGTTCAGGAAACGCTCGCGCGCGTCGATCTTGATTACTTTCATCGAGAATTTCTCAGCGAAAGTCTCCATGACGCTTTCCGCTTCGCCTTTGCGCAGAAGACCGTGGTCTACGAACATGCAAGTCAGCTGGTCGCCAATTGCTCTGTGAATCAGTGCCGCAACGACAGAGGAATCAACGCCGCCGCTCAGCGCACACAGCACTTTCTTGTCGCCGACTGTTTCGCGAATGCGCACCAGTTCGTCCTCGATGAACGTCGTCATGCTCCACGTAGGCTTGCAGCCGCACACGTTGAACAGGAAGTTGCCGATGAACTCGTTTCCTTTGACGGTATGGCGTACTTCCGGGTGGAACTGCACGCCGTACAGCTTGCGCTCAGGATGGCTGATCGCCGCTACCGGGCAGCTGTCGCTTACCGCATCCACCTGGAATCCGGTCGGCAGCTCCACTACTTTATCAGAGTGGCTCATCCAGACGATTTCGTTCGCATCCCATTTTTCATACAGGCTGTGCGCATTTTGCAGGCGCAGTTCGGCTTTTCCATACTCGCGTTTGCCCGCACGCTCTACTTTTCCTTCCAGCATGTGGCTCATCAGCTGCATACCGTAGCAAATGCCCAGGATTGGCAGACCGAGCTCAAAAATGGCCGGATCGACCTTTGGCGCTCCCTCTTCGTACACGCTCGCAGGTCCACCGGAGAAAATAATCCCTTTTGGCTGCATTTCCTTGATTTTTTCTACAGGCGTATTGAACGGCACGAGCTCGCTGTAGACACCCAGATCGCGAACGCGACGTGCGATCAACTGATTGTACTGGCCTCCGAAATCAAGTACGACGACCATTTCCAATGACTTGTCCATCATATCCCCCTTCTCCTGTACCAACAGGACTTGCAAGTGCCGGCCCCATTTTGCCGACATCCTCGCTCGATGCATGATAAAGCAGTTTCCGCTTCCCTCGGTTCTTGCATACAGGCATATCCGCGAAAATTGTCGCATCTTTGCAAAAAAACCGGGACGGTGACTCCGATCTTTCATACGGAGGCAGCGTCCCAGCTTGTGTACACATGTGCGGTTGCATGTACAAAAATCCGAAGTGCTCTCCTCGTAGTCGCCAAATTTACGGTTTAGCGGTAGAAACTCTCAGGCCATATTCCTGATAATTATACGAGACTCATTGATCGTCATTCTAGCAGATGGGACGGCTTTGTTCAAGGCTTCAGTTGACGGAGCAATCTCTCGATCAGCTGCTCTGCCACTGACCGTGCCTTCTGCTCCAGTTCCTTGTAGCCGTAAACGGTCCGCTCGTACATTTCCGTCAGGTAGCGCAGGTCTTGCCGCTTGTCTGCCGGAATCGTAATTCTGCTCGCGTACTCCCGCAGAGTCTCGCCGGACTGCCGTCTTGTGTACACCCGCTCCATCACGCGGAGCAGCAAGTTGAAGCGATCCGTATACTTGTTGCTTTTGTCCAGATCAATCTGTCTTCGGAGCCACCATATTTGAATCTCTTTTCTGCGCCGCCAAGCCAGGAAGCCTGCGCCCGCGGCCACTATAAAGAGCGCCACATTTACCTGCCAAGGGATCGAAAAGCGTTTCTGGGGAATCGCGTCCCCCTCTTCCAGCCTGTCAAACCGTCCGTCTCCCCGATCTGGCGAAGTCTGATTCTCCAGATCCGGCACCGGAATCGGAAGCTGCGGCTGCGATGTTCGCAAATCGTAGTTGAAGCGTACAGGCGAGACAAAGGTGCTGGTTGCTTCAAACGGAATCCAGCCGTACCCCGGAAAATACACCTCTACCCACGAGTGGGCGTCTTTGTTGCGAACTTCCATGATGTCGCGGTTTTGCTCGTCGCTGCCCACTCTCTGGCCTGGAGCGAAGCCTTTTACCCAACGCGTCGGGATGTCGAGGGAGCGGAGCATGACCGCCATCGAGGTAGAAAAATGATCGCAGTATCCCCGCATGCTTTCAAACAAAAAGTGATCGACAAAATCTTGCCCTTCTGCTGCGACAGGCACATCTTTTGTTTCATACTTATATTTTCCACCCGTTCGCAAGTAATTCTCAATCGCTCTTACTTTTTCATAAGGAGTCTTGGCATTTTTGGTCACGCTTTGCGCCAGTTCCTTCACACGCGGCGGCAAATTCGCGGGAAGCTGCAAATAGCGCTCCCTGATCTCGTCCGGATAATCGGTTCCGGCCGTGATGACAGCTTTTTCGCTGACAATCGGCACCTCTGCGTCCAGCTTGTACTGATTCAGCTTGAGCAGCAGCGTATTCGGTCCGTACTCTTTCCGTCCATTTTCGCCCGTCGCCCTGATTAAATTGATTTTTCCTGCGCGGACCTCAAGCTGCTGGTTCTGCTTGTCGTAGACGACCGTAGCATTTGGCGGAGCGTAATTGCTTATTTTGTTCAGCTGGCCGGGGTAAAAGACAGTAGCAAACTGCTGCGGGCCATTGAACTGCAAAGTGGCTTCAACCTTTTTCGTTTCCAGGCCACGGAACAGCTCGTTTTTCCACTCGTAATTTTGCGGGTCCAGAATCGCCTCGTACTCGCGCTCTCCCTTTTCCCAGCCTACACCTGTGTAGACGTCTTTGGAGTCCCCGCGCCAATAGCTGCGTTCATTGGTTGTCGCCGTAAACACGAGTGTATTGTCCTGCTGGAAAGGGCCGCCCAAGCGCTCGTCATTGTTGTCGTAGCCGACTTTTTTCATGACAGCAGGCGAGCCTTCCATGCCGCTTCCCAGCAAAAAGGCAATCGGATCAGGCCAGCTTGCGTCTTTTTTGGGTGCTGCATACCCGATGCCGACACTAATCATAATGACCAGCAAAGAGGCCAGCAGAGAACCGAACAGAATGCGGCTTCTTTTTTCTGTCACCGTTGCCATGCTGGTCATTCTCATCAGATGGCTGACAGAAAGCAGCAAAAAGCCAAAGATCAGCGTCCGCACAATTCCAGCGCTGGCGTCGTAAGGCAGGAACGTATCGAGCACCGCCAGGTACAGCTCGGTCAAAAATACAAACCACAGCCCTTGTCTTTGCTCCAGCACGAGATAGGTGAGCATGGTAATCAAGACAAGCAGCATGGTGTCAAACAAAGCGTTGCGCGACAAAATGGACATGGCCCCCCAATCCTGCCGGAACGCCAGCGGAAGGTCATGCACAATGTGCCGATACAGCTCGGCCAGCCAATCCGTGGCAAACAGCGGTGCATCGAATAGCGTAGCATGCAGTAGCCAGAGCAGACCCAGCACCTTGAGCGGCAACGTAGCCCACCTGTGCGGAATCGCTACGTCGATCACGAGCACACCCGCCACAATGACCAGGAACGGCCACAACACACCGGTATCCGTCAACTCCTGTAACGGGAGCAGCCACTCTCTTAACATGAAAAACAGCAAAAGGGCCGAGATCCATTGCCATATCGTCGATCGCTTCCACACGCTCATGCCTCTACGCACCTCCCATCTGCTTCCGCTCATGTTCGTCGATATGGACAGACGTACACACGACTTTGCTTCCGCTCAGCAATTGCAAGGCACGTCTGCGCTCTTGCGAAATGACGGCTTCAGCATGTACATGGAACAACTGCACTCTTCTGCCTTTTTGCGTCAAAGCAATCAAACGGTGAACAAGCTCTTTTTCCACGCGAGGCGTCACGACAATCAGCGTCACGCCCTGCTGCTGCTCCAGCGCCTCACGTCCCACAACCCGCGAAAACGGCTCGCTGCCCGTAGGCATAACCCGAGCCAATTGATCGAAGACGTGAAGAAAATGGGGATGAGACAGTGCGGGAGCAATCGAAATGCGTTCATTTTGCTTGTACACCAGCCCGTATTGATACTGGTTGCGATTGGCATAGGCAATCAGGCTCGCCGTCAGCTTTACCGCCGTCTCAAACAACTGCGTCGGCTGCCCTTGATAACTCTCCTTTTCCACATCGAGGAAAAAAACGGCCTGGTTCATCGCCTGATGCTCAAATTCCTTCGTCTTCAAGCCTGTTCCCCTTGCAGATGCGCGCCAATGAATCTGACTCAGGCGATCACCGCGCTGATAATCGCGCACACCTCTCACGGCAGCAATATCATCGGAGCGTCGGTGCGACACGTGTACGTTGCCGCTAAAGCTGCCGTCTCCCAAAGCCCAGTGCGTCACTTCCTTATACCGCGGGTAAACGAGAATTTCCTGGGGAAACGAAAAGACTTTGCGCCGCTCGCTGAACCCAAAAAAATCTCCGCCGCTCACTACGCACTGATCCAGCCGGTAAAAACCTCGCGGAAGACTCGGTATGACATAACGAAACTCCATTTCTTTTTTAAACCAGGGAAAAATCAGTTGCCTATGCGGCTCATATACCCCTGCCAGCCGCTCTGGCAAAGGCTCCACGATCATGTGCCAGCCCAGCGGAAAACGAATTTTCCGACGCAGGCGCACAGTTACCACGACATCCTCGCCGTCCTGCAGCCGATTGCGGTCGATCACCCGCTCTACCTCCAGCGTCGAGAACATCAGAAAATAGGCCGAAACCTCATAAACGAGGAACACCAGACTGCTGTAAAAGAGAAACCAACTGGAAAAGCCGCCCTGAAACTTGGCAAACACGTAGGTGATTGCCACAAGCAGGAGCGCTTTGAGCTTACCCCATCTTTGTTGTTTCATCCGCAGTCACCGCCTCAGCTCACCGGAACGCGGGTTTCGGCCAAAATGACAGTCAATACCCGATCAACGGTTGCTCCTTCCAGACGTGCTTCCGGCTTCACGATCATCCGATGGGCGAATACGACTGGCACCAGTTCCTTGACATCGTCCGGGATGACGTAATCCCTTCCCCGCACAAAAGCCAGTGCCTGAACGGCTTTGTAGAGGGCGAGAGAACCCCTTGGACTGACCCCAAGGTAAATATGATGGTGGTCACGTGTGCGGTGGCACAGTCGTACAATATACTCTTTTACTCCCTCGGAAACCTTGACGGATGCTACCTCTTTTTGCAGCTGCACCAAGTCAGTTGCCGTCATCACCGGCTCAAGCTGAGCGAGCGGGTTCACCTCGGAAAATCTGGAGAGCATGCGCATCTCTTCTTCCACGGTCGGATAGCCCAGGCGCAATTGCATCAGGAAGCGGTCCAACTGCGCCTCTGGCAGTGGAAATGTCCCTTCGTATTCCAACGGGTTTTGGGTAGCCATCACAAAAAACGGATCGGCCAGCCGATAAGTCGCGCCATCTACGGTAACAGACCGTTCTTCCATTGCTTCCAGCAAGGCAGACTGGGTCTTCGGAGAAGTCCGGTTGATTTCATCCGCCAAAATAACGTTTGCAAAAAGCGGTCCTTGCCGAAACTCAAACTGCATCGTCTGCTGGTTGAAGATCGCTACCCCTGTCACGTCTGTCGGCAGCAAATCAGGAGTGAACTGGATGCGCTTGAATTCGCCCCCAATCGACTTGGCCAAAGCACGTACCAGCATCGTCTTCCCCACACCCGGAACATCCTCCAGCAAAACATGTCCGTTTGCCAAAACAGCCGCGACCATCATCTCAATCACGGAGCGTTTCCCTATCAGAACTTTCTCTATATTATCGATCAACTTGGCAATTGCAGGGTGCATTTGTTCCAATTTAATTGGGTTCATTTTCATACATCTCCTGTTCCATCTTAATCTTCCATCAAGCTTGTAACAAAAACGTCTATATTGCCCGATTTCCCTTGTACCGTCTATCTGGAATACAGCAGTGTAACTTTAAAGTAATAGATGGAAATAGGAGATACAAGGAAAACTTGCTTGGAAATTGCAAGAATGAGCCTTGATTATGCAAAAAAGAGTAGGAATTGATCCTACTCTTCGATTTCATATGAAGTAATGGCGTGCCCTGAGAGATTCGAACTCCCGACCTTTTGATTCGTAGTCAAACGCTCTATCCGGCTGAGCTAAGGGCACATTTTTTTGCGGGTCAACCTGAAACGGTTGAAAGCTGGCAGAACAACTATGGAGCGGACGACGGGTCTCGAACCCGCGACCTTCGCCTTGGCAAGGCGACGCTCTACCAATTGAGCTACGTCCGCATGTGACATGGTAAAAGGCTTGCTCTGGCTACAATGCCTTCTGCTTATGTGGTGCGGGTGAAGGGACTTGAACCCCCACGGTCTCCCGCCAGAACCTAAATCTGGTGCGTCTGCCATTCCGCCACACCCGCATGTAAAACAGAAAAGGGCCTCGATATTTCTATCGTGCTGTTTATTTTTTCAGTTGTAAAAACTGGTGAGCCATGAAGGACTCGAACCTTCGACCCTCTGATTAAAAGTCAGATGCTCTACCAACTGAGCTAATGGCTCGCAAGTGGCTGGGGTACTAGGATTCGAACCTAGGAATGACGGAGTCAAAGTCCGTTGCCTTACCGCTTGGCTATACCCCAATGGTGGTGCCGGCAATAGGACTTGAACCCACAACCCCCTGATTACAAGTCAGGTGCTCTACCAATTGAGCTATACCGGCAAGTTATCATCTGTAAATGGTGGCTCGGGACGGAATCGAACCGCCGACACGAGGATTTTCAGTCCTCTGCTCTACCGACTGAGCTACCGAGCCTTAAAATTTTCCCAGCCATTTCTCTATCTGAAAAATGGCGGAGCTGACGGGACTCGAACCCGCGACCTCCGGTGTGACAGACCGGCGTGAACTCCAACTTCACCACAGCTCCATATGTTCGCTTCTACTTCACTATGGAGCAGTGCGAGTAGAAAATTTGGTTGCGGGAGCAGGATTTGAACCTGCGACCTTCGGGTTATGAGCCCGACGAGCTACCGAGCTGCTCCATCCCGCGACGATTCGGACGATCAATGTCAGCACTCTCTTAAAAAGTAATGTTTCCGCTGACCATCCATATAATAAGTGGTGGAGGCTGACGGGATCGAACCGCCGACCCTCTGCTTGTAAGGCAGATGCTCTCCCAGCTGAGCTAAGCCTCCATAGTCCCCGCAAAGTGAAGTTGCGTTGTAGCAACACCGAGTACTTTGCGGGTATCCCAACAACGAGTTGGGTGTTATAGGTGACCCGTAGGGGATTCGAACCCCTGTATGACAGCGTGAAAGGCTGCTGTGTTAAACCGCTTCACCAACGGGCCAAAGTATTCAGATATGGTGCGGTCGGCGAGACTCGAACTCGCACGGGTCGCCCCGCCACCCCCTCAAGATGGTGTGTCTGCCAATTCCACCACGACCGCAGTTTAGTATGGTAGCGGCGGAGGGAATCGAACCCCCGACCTTTCGGGTATGAACCGAACGCTCTAACCAGCTGAGCTACACCGCCATGAAACTATTTGTTGGAAAAGATATGGCGGAGAGTGAGGGATTCGAACCCTCGCTACGCTTGCGCATACTAACGGTTTAGCAAACCGTCCCCTTCGGCCTCTTGGGTAACTCTCCGCATATATGGCTCCTCGGGACGGACTCGAACCGCCGACCGATCGGTTAACAGCCGATTGCTCTACCAACTGAGCTACCGAGGAACGTTGAAGGATTTTTGTTCCTTCAAAACTGGATCTGCATGTTTGCCAAGTATGTGTGGATAAGTCCTCGACCGATTAGTATTCGTCAGCTCCACGCGTTGCCGCGCTTCCACACCGAACCTATCAACCTCATCGTCTATGAGGGGTCTTACCAGCTTAACGCTGTGGGAAGTCTCATCTTGGAGGGGGCTTCACGCTTAGATGCTTTCAGCGCTTATCCCGTCCGCACATAGCTACCCAGCTGTGCCACTGGCGTGACAACTGGTGCACCAGCGGTGCGTCCATCCCGGTCCTCTCGTACTAAGGACAGCTCTCCTCAAACTTCCTACGCCCGCGACAGATAGGGACCGAACTGTCTCACGACGTTCTGAACCCAGCTCGCGTACCGCTTTAATGGGCGAACAGCCCAACCCTTGGGACCTACTTCAGCCCCAGGATGCGATGAGCCGACATCGAGGTGCCAAACCTCCCCGTCGATGTGGACTCTTGGGGGAGATAAGCCTGTTATCCCCAGGGTAGCTTTTATCCGTTGAGCGATGGCCCTTCCATGCGGAACCACCGGATCACTAAGCCCGACTTTCGTCCCTGCTCGACTTGTAGGTCTCGCAGTCAAGCTCCCTTCTGCCTTTACACTCTGCGAATGATTTCCGACCATTCTGAGGGAACCTTTGGGCGCCTCCGTTACCTTTTAGGAGGCGACCGCCCCAGTCAAACTGCCCACCTGGCATGGTCCTCTCGCCCGATGAGGGCGACGAGTTAGAAACTCCGTACATCAAGGGTGGTATCCCACCGACAGCTCCACAGAGGCTGGCGCCCCTGCTTCTCAGCTTCCCACCTATCCTGTACATGATGCACAAAGTTCCAATACCAGGCTACAGTAAAGCTCCATGGGGTCTTTCCGTCTTGTCGCGGGTAACCTGCATCTTCACAGGTATTATGATTTCACCGGGTCTCTTGCCGAGACAGCGCCCAAGTCGTTACGCCTTTCGTGCGGGTCGGAACTTACCCGACAAGGAATTTCGCTACCTTAGGACCGTTATAGTTACGGCCGCCGTTTACTGGGGCTTCGGTTCAAAGCTTCGCTTGCGCTAACTCATCCCCTTAACCTTCCAGCACCGGGCAGGCGTCAGCCCCTATACTTCGCCTTGCGGCTTCGCAGAGACCTGTGTTTTTGCTAAACAGTCGCTTGGGCCTTTTCACTGCGGCCCCCTCGGGCTATGAACCCTACCGGGGCGCCCCTTCTCCCGAAGTTACGGGGCCATTTTGCCGAGTTCCTTAGCAAGAGTTATCCCGCGCACCTTAGGATTCTCTCCTCGCCTACCTGTGTCGGTTTGCGGTACGGGCACCTTGTTCCTCGCTAGACGCTTTTCTTGGCAGTGTGAAATCAGGGACTTCGGTACTGTAATTTCCCTCGCCATCACAGCTTGCCCTTGGCGGTGTGCGGATTTGCCTACACACCAGGCTTACTGCTTGGACGGCCATCCAGTAGGCCGCTCACCCTATCCTCCTGCGTCACGCCATCGCTCAAGCGGAACAGAGGTGGTACAGGAATATCAACCTGTTGTCCATCGCCTACGCCTTTCGGCCTCAGCTTAGGTCCCGACTAACCCTGGGAGGACGAGCCTTCCCCAGGAACCCTTAGGCTTTCGGTGGACAAGATTCTCACTTGTCTTTTCGCTACTTACACCGGCATTCTCACTTCCAAGCGCTCCACCGCTCTTTCCAGTACGGCTTCACCGCTGCTTGGAACGCTCCCCTAC
>NZ_CP154342.1:340000-485000 GCF_050920745.1 Brevibacillus gelatini | reverse complement strand
CTTGCTCCAGTACAGGCAGAACTTCCTGGATGTTGGAGATTTTTTTGTCAGTAATCAGGATGTAAGGGTTGCTCAGAACCGCTTCCATCTTGTCAGTGTCAGTAATCATGTAAGGGGAAGCGTAGCCGCGGTCGAATTGCATACCTTCTACTACTTCCAGCTCAGTTACGAAGCCTTTGGACTCTTCAACGGTGATAACGCCGTCTTTGCCCACTTTTTCCATAGCTTCTGCGATCAGGTTACCTACTTCTTGATCGTCAGCGGAAATCGCAGCAACTTGTGCGATAGAGGACTTGTTCTCAACCGGCTTCGCGATAGATTTGATTTCTTCTACAGCAGCGCGAACAGCTTTTTCCATACCGCGACGGATAATCATCGGGTTAGCACCAGCTGTTACGTTTTTCAGACCTTCGCGGATCATGGCTGCAGCCAGAACAGTTGCAGTGGTAGTACCGTCACCGGCGATGTCGTTTGTTTTGGTCGCAACTTCTTTAACCAGTTGCGCACCCATGTTTTCGTAAGCGTCTTCCAGTTCGATTTCTTTCGCGATGGTTACGCCGTCGTTAGTAATCAGTGGAGAACCGAATTTTTTCTCCAGAACCACGTTGCGTCCTTTTGGACCGAGAGTTACTTTTACTGCATTTGCCAAAGTTTCCACACCGCGGAGCATGGAGCGGCGAGCGTCTTCAGAGAATTTGACTTGTTTAGCCATCTAAACTCTACCTCCTGTTATGTGTTTTGTGTTCGAATTCCTATGTCAAGAGCCTTAACCGATGATCGCGAGGATATCGGATTCGCGCAGCACGAGGTATTCTTTATTGTCTACCTTTACTTCGGTACCAGCGTATTTGGAGAAGATTACTTTATCGCCTTCTTTAACTTCCAAAGCGATGCGCTCGCCGTTGTCGGCAACACGGCCAGAACCAACTGCGATTACTCGGCCTTCTTGCGGTTTTTCCTTTGCAGTATCAGGCAAAACGATACCGCTTGCAGTCGTTTCGTCTTTGGAGATAGCTTCGATTACCACACGGTCACCCAATGGCTTAAGCACTAAAAACACCCTCCTCAAATGTAGGTAAACAAATTTATCTGTTGTTAGCACTCGCTCGTTATGAGTGCTAACACCCAATTCCTATAATAATGAATCGCTATGTACTTTGCAAGTAGTTTCCCTCATTTTTTCCCAACTGCAATTCTTCGTTTGCAGGCTCTCAAGCAGCTGATTTTTCTAGCAAAAAGGTTCTAGCAAACAGACTGGCTCATATAAATCAAACATACGAGTAGACAAGCCTGCCAAGGAGGGATATGTCCATGCAGAAATGGCTCTGGATCGTTCTGATTGCCCTTGGAGTGCTGGGAATCAGCCGTTTGTTTTCTTCCGACACCACTTCCTTTATACGAGTAAACATTTACCCTTCCGCCATCTTTTGGGACGGACGGGAGATCGCCACTGGCGGAAAGCAAGGGTACTACACAGAAAAAGGCCAGGAGGTGCCCGCTTCCCTGGAGTATCGGGGAACGCTCTACGTCCCGCTTTCCATGATTGGACGGCACCTGAACAAACCGGTTGGCTGGGACGAGGCCTCCCATTTTGCCTGGGTCGGTCAGCCGCCGACGCTCCCTGCGGAGTTGCCTGCCGACAACAGCACTTCCCCCGCTTCCACCAAGCCGGACGAGGCCATACCCGCAAGCGCTCCGGCAAAAGCTGTTCCTGAAAAAGCACCAGCTACAGTCGCTCCGGCACAGCAACCGCCCGCCACGCTGTTTGGTCTTGGCATCGGGATGCCATCCAAGGAGGTCAGCAGGCTGCTGGGCGAGCCATCGCGCAAAGAGCCGAGCAGCCTTGGCTACGAGTGGTGGGTGTACAACCGTGATCCGGCCCGGTACGTCCAGGTGGGCATCGCAAACGGAAAAGTAGTTGACCTGTACTCTCTCGCCCCAACCGCAACACTGGGCAATATCGGGGTGGGCAGCAGCCTGCAAGCGCTCGAACGGCAGTACAACCCGCAAAATACGATCTCTTTTTCCTACATGGGCGCCAACATCCAGATAACCAACCAGAAAGAGCAGCGTCCGCTCGTCATGAAGAACGGGATTCCGCACATCTTTTATCTGGACAAGCAAAACGGCAGCAAGGTGACTGGTCTGCGCCTGATCGATACGCAAATGCTTTTGCGCGGCGGGTTTTACGAGACGAAATGGACGTACCAGGGACAAGCCCCGGATTTCGATCCCCCGGCCTTGAGCGTGGGTGAACAGGAGCAGGTCAACCTGGCCCATGAGCGGCAAACGCTCGATCTCGTCAATGTCACCCGCTATCGCTACAAACTGCCTCCCTTGGAATGGAACGAGGAAGCGGCAAAAGTAGCCAGGGCCCACAGCCTGGACATGGAAACGCACGATTATTTCGATCATGTTTCCGCGACGACCGGAAGCAGCCCGTTTGATCGGCTGAAGCAGGCCAAAATCACCTACAGCGTGGCGGGAGAAAACATCGCAGCAGGCTATCCTGACGCAATCGAAGCACATGAAAGCTGGATGAACAGCCCCGGCCACAGGAAAAACATCCTGGAAAAAGACTTCACCCAGCTTGGCGTCGGCGTCATCACCGACTATTACACGCAGACCTTCCTCACGCCGCTCAAGTAAGGTGCCGTCAACGCAAACGGACGCTTGACCTGAGTTGATCCACCGCTCCCGAAAACTCGACCACAACCGTCTCATATTCTTTGGTGTGCAAAATCAGATACGGGCGCCTGCCTCCTTTTTTCGGCATGATGACGAACATCTCCGCGATTTCGGCGTCGATGCCAGACGGGGCATGCTGCAATCTTTGCGGCGGTGCCAGCGGGATTTTGACGATCATCGCGTGGTCGAGTGACGGGTTCAGCTCCAGCACCCGCCCGCTAACGGTGCGAAGCAGTTGCTGCGCCTCTTTTTGAAACTCGTCTGAATTGGCAAACGTCGCAACAACCTGCTGCTTGTCTGAATCGAACAGCTCTACCTGCTCGCCGCCATTGGCGGAGCCAGCCGAAAAAAGCAAGGTCAGACATAGGATCAGCCACATGTTGCTCTACCACCTCCTGTTCATAACTTTTCTAGTATCTCCCACCTGTCTGTGGTCATTCGAACTCAGCAAAAAAGCATCGTCCCTGTCGCAAGCAGAGCCGATGCTTTCCTGTGGGCAGCCTGCCCTGCCGCTATGTGCGGCATGAAAAAAAAGACCCCGTTGCTATCCGTATCAGTACAAATAGCAAGGGGTCTCTCTGTTATCGACCTTATCGTACCATCTCATCCGTTTCAAAGCCGCCGAAATCTCTTTCCCACTCTGCTTCTTCCTGCAATTGCTTGCGGTAGACGATGCTCGACAGCCAAACGCTGAATTCATAGAGCAGCAAAAGCGGGATCGTTACCAAAACGTCGCTGACAATATCGGGAGGCGTCAAAGTAATCGCGATCACAGCCAACCCGAAATAAGCGAACCGTCTCGCCTTTGCCAGCCGCATCGGATTGAGGATGCGCAAGCGGGTCAGAAACATTACGATAATCGGCAACTGGAACAGGACGCCAAAAGGGATGACCATGTTGAACAGGAAACCGAAATACTCAGCAATCCCGTAGTTCGGATCAGCCCCGATCGTCTCGGTCATACCCGTCATGAACTGCATAATCATCGGAAAAACGATGTAATACCCAAACAAAATGCCCGTAATGAAAAGAAAACAGGCTGCGGGTATAAAGTAAAGCGCCCCGCGTCGCTCATGCTCCTGCAAGCCTGGCGAGACAAAGCGCCAAAGATGATAGAGCGCAACAGGCAAGGTCACGACCGCACCAATCAAAAAGGCGAACTGCATGTAGACGCGAAGAACATCGGATGGGTGCAGGGAAATAATCGGCACGCCATCGGCAATCGGCTCTTGCTTCAAATACTCAATCAACGGACCGGCAAAGAAAAAGCCAACTATCAGTGCGGCAACGAAAACAGCCAGCACCCACATGATGCGCTTTCGCAGCTCCGTTAGGTGTTCAACCACTGTCATTTCCTGATCGTTCATGGCAACCACCTTACCTGATTAGGCCTTCTGCTGCTCTTTTTCCATCTGAAGGCGTTCCTTTTCCAGCTTTTCGCGAATTTCTTTTTCCAGACGCTCGCGCTCCAGGCGTTCACGCACTTCCCGCTCGATTTTTTCGCGGTCAAGGGCGTCCTTCTCCGTGACGACAGCCGTTTTTGCTGGTGCTTCTTTTTCAGCCAGCTCCTTCTTTTTCGCATCATCGTCATCGTCGTCGCTCGTCAGGCTGCGCGTTGCGTTTTTAAACTCTCTCAATGTATGACCTACTGCTCGTCCCAGCTCCGGCAGCTTTTTCGGCCCGAAGAGCACCAACGCCAACACCAGAATCAAAATCAAGCCAGGAATTCCAATCGAACCCATGCTTTTCACTCCCTTATCCTGTTATTTGCCAGTCTAACCAGCTAACACTTCCGTAAACCGCCATAACCGAGTCTCGTCATGTCGGAAGCGACAATTCGTTCCCCTGCAAGAATGCGCGGCAAAAATACATCGAACGAGGTAAACGGCTCATGCATGACAGCACCAGGCAGGCCAAGAATCGGAACGTCCCCTTTGTAGGCGACCATCAACATGGAGCCTGGCAGCATCGGCGTGCCGTAACGGACCACTTCCGCCCCCACTCCGGCAATCGCACCCGGAGTCCTGTCATCAGGGTCGACGGACATGCCGCCTGTGACGAGCACCAGATCAACCCCTTCGTCCAGAAACGAGCGAATCTGTTGTTCAATCGCCTCTTTGTCGTCTGGAGCAAAGCGTTGACCGACCAGGGTAGAGCCGAGCGCTTCTACCTTGTTGCGGATCACAGGACCGAATTTGTCTTCGATTCGCCCGGAAAACACTTCTCCTCCGGTCGTCACAAGCCCCACCTGCTTTTCCTGGAACAGCTTCACCTCGACGATCGGGCCGTCAAACTGCTTGGCGAGCTTTTCCAGCTCCACAATGCGCTCTTCTTCGATAATTAGCGGAATGATTCTGGTGGCAGCGAGCGTATGGCCAGGGTGCACGACCTGATCGCCGTAAACCGTGGAGAAGGCAATGCCCTCCAATGCGTTCAGCGCATGTACGGCTTCCTCGTTGATTTTGGCAAGTCCCGTCCGCGATGCTTTTATCGAGACTTTGCCTTCGTATGGAGGCGTGAGCGTCAAGCCTTGACCGGATACAGCCTTGGCAATCCGGATGCCCGCCTCTTCCTCGTGAATGAAGCCTTCTGGCATCTCCAGCACGTAAATGTGTTCCTTGCCAATGGACAAAAGCGGTTCGATATCCGCTTCCGTGACAACATGTCCTTTTTTGAACAGGCGGCCTTTAAATTCACCGGGCAAAATTTGCGTCATGTCGTGCGGCAGCATCATGCCGATGGCTTCCCGCACCGGAACCTCCCGCAATTTCGGTTTTTCTACCAACCCAATCCTCCCCAATCTTCATTGGCTTCTCCTGTCCCTTGCAAAATGTGCAAGGCATCCGCGAGCATGTCGCCGATGGCGTTGAAGCAGATTTCGACACCTTTTGCATTGCCGGGGAGGTTAATGATGAGCGAGTTGCCGCGTGTTCCCGCTACCGCGCGCGTCAACATCGCCCGGCGGGATTGCTGCAGGCCGGCGCGGCGCATTTCTTCCGCGAGTCCCGGAACTTTTCTGTCGATCACCCAGGCGGTCACTTCCGGCGTGACGTCGCGCGGGCTAAGACCTGTTCCTCCGGTTACGATCAGCAGGTCGCATTTTTCACGGTCCACCAGTTCAATCATGTTTTCCTGCAGTTCTTCCATATCATCAGTAACGGCACGGTAGACAGCTACATCTACGTCCAGCCATTCCCTTGTCAGATTGCGAATGATAGGAATCCGGTCATCAACCCGGTCCCCTCTGGCAATCGAATCACTCGCCGAGATAACGCCTACCTTCCATTTGCCCACAGTCCATTCCTCCGTTTTCTCATTCGTTAGTATTGTACACTTTTTTGTCCATAGTGTAGAGGGAACAGCAAGAAAAAGGAACCTCCTGACACAAAACCTTCACGATTGAAAAAAGCCGTTTTCCGTCACGATGCCATTCAGGCGGATATCGTGCGGCTCAAGCGGAACATGCTCGACTACCTGCATGGAGAAGCCGACGCCGACTAAATAAGGCAGCCTGTCCAGCCCGGCAAGGAACCGGTCGTAAAAACCGCCGCCGTAGCCCATTCTGCCGCCCTGCCTGTCAAATGCCACGCCGGGCACGACGACGGCATCCAGGCGGGCAAGCTCTGCTTCCTCGGCCTTTGCCGGGTTCGGCTCCATGATCCCGTACACGCCCTCTTTGAGCATTTCCGGTCCTGTATAGCGGTAAGGAATCAGGCGGCGTTGTTCGACAAGGGCGAGAGGCAGCCATATTTCCTGCCCTCTTTTCATCGCCTCCTGAATGAACGGCAAAATGTCTGCTTCGTCGCCAAAAGGATGAAAGGCCATGATTGCCCCCGCTGCCGCGAGCCGCTCGTTTTCCAGCAGATGGCGGCAGATCTGCTCCGCGTATTGCTTACGCTCGTCTGGCGGCATGGCTTTGCGCCTCTCCAAAATATGGCTCCGCAGCTGTTTTTTATTCGTTTTTGGGTCCATGACAACCTCTCCCCTCTCCTTGCCGCACAAGGACCGCCCCCAGAAGGGTTGTCCCGTGCGCGTTCTCTAGGCTACACTTGCATTACAATATAAAGAGGTGAATCAGATGATTTTGCTGCAGGCTGAACATATAGAAAAAACATATGGCATCGAAACCATTCTACAGGACATCTCTCTGCAAATACAAACAGGAGAGCGGGTTGGGCTTGTCGGCGTGAACGGCGCGGGCAAATCTACCTTGATGAAAATACTCGCGGGCGAGCTGAGCTACGACAGCGGGCTGGTCCGCATCCCGAAAGATGTGACCATCGGCTATTTGGCGCAAAACAGCGGGCTTGAATCCGAGCGATGTATTTGGGATGAGATGCTGAGCGTCTTTGACGATTTGCGGGCAGAGGAAAAGGAATTGCGGGAGCTGGAGGCCAAAATGGGCGATCCGGACGTGCTTGCAGACGAAAAGCGCTATCAGCAAATTTTGGAGAACTATTCGCTCCGCTCGGAGGCATTCAAGGAAAAAGGCGGCTACAGCTACGAAGGAGCCATCCGCGGCGTCCTGCACGGCATGCGCTTTGCAGACATGGACTACCAGACTCCGATCAAGACGCTGAGCGGCGGACAAAAGACAAGGCTGGCACTGGCGAAGCTTTTGCTGCAATCCCCGACGATTCTTTTGCTGGACGAGCCGACCAACTACCTCGATATTGAGACACTTACCTGGCTGGAAACGTACTTGCAAAACTATCCGGGCGCGATTCTCGTCGTCTCCCACGACCGCTACTTCCTCGACAAGCTGGTGACGGTCGTCTATGAAATCGAGCGGACTCGCGCTACCCGGTACGTGGGCAACTACAGCCGCTTCCTCGATGAAAAGGCGGCTCGGCTGGAGCAGGAGCTGAAGCGCTTCGAGAAGCAGCAGGAGGAAATCGCCAGGCTGGAAGACTTCATCGCCCGCAACATCGCCCGCGCCACCACAACCAAGCGGGCGCAAAGCAGACGCAAGACGCTGGAAAAAATGGAGCGCCTGGACAAGCCGATCATGCAGAACAAGTCCGTGAATTTTTCCTTCGACGTAGCCAAAATGAGCGGAACAATCGTCATGAAGGCAAACAACCTGTCTGTCGGCTATCCGAATGCCGTCCTCTCCCGCGGCCTGACGTTTGAAATCGAACGCGAGGAACGGGTCGCCCTGGTCGGGCCAAACGGGATCGGCAAGTCGACTTTGCTGAAAACGATTGTCGGACAACTGAAGGCGCTCGCAGGCGACGTGCATTTTGGCAGCAATGTGACGATCGGCTACTACGATCAGGAGCATCGCAATCTGAACGAGCGCAACACGGTGCTCGGCGAAATCTGGGACGAGTATCCGCACATGCTGGAAAAGGACGTGCGGACGCTGCTCGGCAACTTCCTGTTCAGCGGCGACGATGTGCAAAAGAAAATCAGCGATCTGTCCGGCGGGGAGCGCGCCCGTGTCTCGCTGGCGAAGCTGATGTTGAAGCAGGCCAACTTCCTGATTTTTGACGAGCCGACGAACCACCTGGACATCTATAGCAAAGAGGTGCTGGAAAACGCACTCTACGACTATCCAGGCACGATCCTGTTCGTCTCCCACGACCGCTACTTCCTGAACAAGATAGCCACTCGCGTACTGGAGCTGACAGGCGAAGGCGTGACCAGCTATTTGGGCAACTACGATTACTACGTGGAGAAAAAGCAGGAGCTGGCCGAACTCGCTGCCGAGCAAGCGGCGCAGCCGGTGAAAAAGCAAGGGTCTACTGCGGCAGCCCAGCCGGAAAAGTCGTCCTACGAGCTGGACAAGGAAGCAAAAAGGCGCGAGCGTCAACGCCAGCGCCGTTTGGAAGAAATCGAAGCGACGATTCAAAAGCGGGAAGCCGACATCGTCAAATGGGAGGAAGAGCTGTGTCTCCCGGAAATCTACAGCGATCACGTGCAAGCCAAAGAGCGTAACGACCTGATCCAAGCCGCCAAGCAGGAGTTGGAGCAGCTGTACGATGAATGGAGCGCGCTGTCAGAGGAATAAGCAAGCGGCTGTCTGGGTGCATGAGCGTATCTGGCGGTGGCTCACGTCGAGCAGCGCTCCTGTGTCGGCTCCGAAAGCGCCGCGTACAGCGCGGGCACGACGAGAAACGAAATGCAGGTCGCAGCGGTCACGATGCCCGAGTCGTTGAGCGCAAGTCCCGCCAGCGCTCCGGCAATGACGCCTGCGAAGCCATTTACCAGATAGGGTGTATCCTGTGCCAGATGGCGGAGAAAGCGGTCGTTTTTCAGGGCGAGCAGCCCCAGGACGATGAGCGAAACGGCAAACACCTTGCTCCAGATCGAGACGCGAATCAACCGCAGGTTCATCGCCAGCTTCCGCTCGACCATCTGCCAGACGTCCGCCCACTCGCCCCCCATCATTTGCTGGGCGACTCGCCCGACGTGCGTGGGCGGCTTTTCGGAAACGAGGCTCACTGCCACCAACCCTATAACGCCAAGCATGAGGCCGCCTGCCAGAAGCAGGAGGCCTTTTTTGCCGATGCGCCAGCCGTGCAGCCGGGAAAAAGCGACAAAAAAGCCGACCAGCCCGGCGAGAAAGCCGCCCGCGTCTGTGCCCAAATCCGGCGCGACCATATAGTAGAGTACGACAGCGCAAATAGCGACCGAGACGGCAGGCACAAGCAGGCTCGTCCCGGGAAGTGTCCGGCTCTTTTCCCGGTAAAGCTGGTACAAAGAAGCGATCAGCATAATCGTTCCCCCGATCAAGACGCCTTCGTATTCATTCCCCAAGCCGTAAAAGCGCGCCCCGATCACCGGGTCGTAGCCGAGAAACGACTGCCGCATCAGCGTCGCCCCCGACCAGCCGTCGAGCAGCAAGGCGGCAACCGTTACGGCGCTTGTCGTCAGCGTAATCCGGGCAAAGGAGTGGTTTTCCTGCCAAAAGGCCGCTGCCAGCCCTGCCATAATGATCGCCCCGAGAATAACTGAACCGTGAACGCGCCAATCGAGCAAGCTCTCGGCCAAAAGCAAAAAGGGAAACCAGAGCAGGGCAAGCAGCGCCAGACGGACACCTCTGCGCAGGCGGGACAAGCCTGCGCCTTCTTTTCTCCTGCCCCACAGCCACAGCAATGCCGCGAATGCCAATGTCACGATTTGCAGCATGACATAGGTATAGAGCACCGAAGAGCGCGTGGCGTACGTATGATGAATGTTCTCCACCTGGTGGAGCAGCATCGGCAGTGTCCCTCCTCCAACGCTGTGCATGACATGGCCCGCCAAGCCTTTCGGAACGGGCACGTCCAGCCAGGACAAAACCGTAGGCAACACGTCGAGTCCGCTGACCAGGCCGGATTGCCGCGTCGTCGCTGAGCTCAAAAGGCCCTTTCCTTCTCCTGACCAGCTCAAAAGCGGCGACAGTAGCGCCTTTTCTTTTGCGGCTGCCGGGTTGACTGCTGGCGACACGAGCATGACCAGTTGGTTTTTCCCGCGCACAGAGAGCAACTCGTCGAGAAACTGCGCCAGATCGTGCAAAACCCGCTGATACTGTCTGGCAAACTGCCCCGGCTCCATATCCGGGCCAAGCTGGTACAGGCGTGACAAGTCGGAAAGCTGTACCGCAATCAGGCCGGATGTGCGGTCAGCCCGAATCTGCTCGCGCAGGTAATCGTAATTCGTTTTCACCCCGTACGGATACCCTTGAGCGGGCAGCGTGTTTTTCCCAGACACGTCGCCTGCCGGAACTCTTCCCTCCTGGTCCATGGCAAACAGGACAGCGTGCCGTTGTCTGACTTCCTCCACATCCCCGTTGCCGTAGGACGCTACGCGAATCTTGTGCGCGGCAAGCGTCGTGCCCAACAGCCCAAGTCGGGCAGAATACGGTTTGTCCCGGTTATCCTCGTGCAGCCGGAAAATACCGGGAAAAACGATGGCAGAGCGCGCCAGGTCCTGCGCCTGGTACCCGCCCAGCTCCTGCATCCGCTCTCCCGCCGTCTCTTTGGGAGAGAGCGCTTCTTGCGGGTGATAGGCCGTACCGCTGCGCTCGGTGTAGAGAGCCTGCGTGCCGCTGCCCATCAGCAAGTAACCGTTGGCCGCCGTCCGCGGACCTGGCGTGCGCATGGACAGCGCACCTGCTGCCGCCTCGCCAATCCACTTATCCACAGGCGGCAGGCGCTTCAGCTTTTCCAGATCGGAAAAAGACAGCCCCTCTGCAAACAGGATGACGACCTGGCGCTGTTCGTTGGCAGCAAGCGCATTTCCGCAATTTGTATGGAAAAACAATATCAGGATGCCCCCAAAAATCCACACGAGTCTTGTTTTCACGGTGTTCCTCCTGTTGATAACCAGAGTCTTTTATCCACATATTCCACAAAATAATCCACAGGATATACGCGAATTTCCCGGTCATTTTTCGTGTTATCACCAGTATTCACAGGTGGCTGCGAGAACAACCGGGAAAGTTATCCTGAACTTGTGGATAAAGCTGAAAAAGCTTGGGCAACAGCAGGTACGAGGCGGATTCAAAGGCGGTGCACAGCTCGCTTGACGGGGAGAGACTGGCAGCAAGTGTTTGCCCGCGGGCGGGCTTTCCAGGCGAAGTAGACAAGACTCGCGAAACGAAAAAAGGGGCGTCTCGAAGTCGAAATCACGACTTTTGAGACTGCCCCATTGCTGTTTTGTTTTATCCAGCTACTGCTCGTTTTCGTTTAGCGACAAGCCAGGCACGCCGTTCAGATCGAGCGCGGCGAACTGCCCTTTTTCGTACTTGATATAGCCTGCGGCCGCGATCATCGCGGCGTTGTCCGTGCAAAGCGACAGCGGCGGGATGACAAGCGGGATGCCTTCCGCCTCGCAGCGTGCCTGCAGCCGTTCCCGCAAACCGCGATTGGCTGCCACGCCGCCCGCCAGCAGCACTTGCTTCGCCTGGCAGTTACGCACCGCCCGAATCGTTTTTTCTACCAGCACCTCTGTTACCGAATCCTGGAAGCTCGCGGCCAAGTTCGCCGGCTCAATCGTCTCTCCCCGCTGCGCGGCGTTGTGCAGTGTGTTGAGTACCGCCGACTTCAAGCCGCTGAAGCTGAAATCGTACGAGTCCGGCTCCAGCCAGGAGCGCGGCAGCGGCACGTTCGCTACCCCTTCGTGCGCGAGTCTGTCGATGTGCGGCCCGCCGGGATACGGCAGATTCAGCGCGCGCGCTACCTTGTCGTAGGCTTCGCCAGCGGCGTCGTCCCGCGTTTCTCCCAAAATCTCGAACTGGCCGTGCTCCTTCATCCAGACGAGCTCGGTATGGCCGCCGGAGACGACCAGGGCGATGAGCGGGAATTCCATCTCTTGCACCAGCCGGTTCGCGTAAATATGGCCTGCGATGTGATGAACGCCGATGAGCGGGATTCCGCGCGCCAGTGAAATGGCTTTCGCCGCCGCCACGCCAACCAGGAGCGCACCTACGAGGCCAGGGCCGTATGTCACCGCGATGGCGGAAATGTCCTCCAGCTTTTTGTCTGCTTCTGTCAAAGCCTGCTCAATTGTCAGCGTGATGTTTTCCACGTGCCTGCGGGAAGCGACCTCCGGCACGACACCACCGAAGCGCTTGTGAATATCGGCTTGGGAAGCGATGACATTGGACAGCACCTCCCGGCCATCGCGGACGACAGCGGCCGAAGTCTCGTCGCAACTCGTTTCAATCCCTAAAATGTACACGGGTGCGCCGGACTTTTTCTGCGCCTCCCAGGCTTCTTGTATGCGCATCTCGTAGCGCGACGTCTTGGTCTTGTTCATTACAAAGTCACCCACATAATGATTGCGTCCTCATTGTTATCCGAATAGTATCTTTTGCGCACGCCATGCTCCCGGAAGCCGAGCTTGGTGTACAAGTTGCGCGCGACGGTGTTGGAGGGCCGTACTTCCAGCGTCATGCTGTTTGCTCCCAACATCTTCGCGACTCCCATCATCTTAAACATCAGCCCCAGACCGATTTTTTTCCCGCGAAACAGCGGATGCACGGCCACGTTCGTAATATGGGCCTCGTCAAGCACGATCCACATGCCGCAGTATGCGACGATCCGATTTTGGTGGACGGCGACGACATAGCGGGCATTCGGGTTTTTCGTCAACTCGTTGACGAATGCTTCGTGCGGCCAGGGAGTGGAAAACGACAACCGTTCCAGCTCGGCCACAGCCCCTACGTCCTGCATCGTCATGAAACGATATTCCAATTCAATTGGTTGTTGGCTCATGCTTCTACTCCTTTACGGCCCCCGCCTGCTTTTGGGCAAGCCACTTCGCTTCTGCCTCCGCCAGCTGCAAATATTCAGGGACAAGCTCGTGCGCACTGCCTCCGTCCTGCAGTCTGCGCAGCGCTGCATATCCGATATGGGCTGCGCGCGGGTGGTTCAAGGCTGGAGTGGCAAAACGGGCCTGCTCCCCAAGCTCCTGCGCAATCGTCTCCCGGTGCATCCGCACATCTTCGCCCAAAAACAAAATGGGCTCTCCCTGCGCCATGTCCCTGAGCTGCGGCAACCATTCCCGCAGCAAGACGATTTTTTCTTTTCCCTGCACTTCTACCGAATCCAGGCCGTTTGTGCGGTAGCAGCCCGAGTACACCTGTCCCCGGCGAGCGTCAAACAGCGGTACAATCAGCCCTGGGAAGCCCAAGGCATTCATGGCGACAACTTCGAGGCTGGACACGCCGATGACAGGCACATCGAGCGACCAGGCCATGCTTTTTGCCGTAGCCACGCCGATGCGCACTCCTGTGTAGGAGCCTGGGCCGTTCGCTACCCCAAAGCCGCTCAGTTGCTCGGGAGAAGTTCCTGTCGCATCCAGCAGTTCGCTGATGCAGTCCATCAGCCGTACCGAATGGTTTTTTTGCTGGTTCGTCGTCATTTCCGCGAGAACGCGCTCCTTCTCCACAACCGCAACACTTAACACCAGGTTGGATGTATCAATCGCCAGTACGCGCATCAAAATCAAACTCCTCACACAATTTCACGTAACGCTCTCCCTGGGGACAAAGCTCGATGCTCCGCGCTTCCTCGCCAGTCTTGCGCAGACAGACCGTCAGCCGATCCTCCGGCAAGTAATCCGCAAGCAGCGAAGCCCACTCTACCACACAAACCCCTTCGCCAAAAAAGTAGTCGTCCAGGCCGAGTGAATCGGGATCATCGCCCACCCGGTAGACGTCCATATGATAAAGCGGCAAACGCCCCTGATATTCTTTTATGATCGTAAACGTCGGACTGTTCACTACCTGGCGAATGCCAAGTCCGCGCGCCAATCCTTGGGTAAACGTCGTTTTTCCCGCTCCCAGGTCGCCCTCCAGCGCCAGAAAGTCGCCCGGTGCAAGACGTTCTGCCAGTTGCTCGGCAAAGCGCTGCGTTTCCTCTGCGCCCGCAAGCTTCCACGTATAGCCCATTTCTCATCCACTCCTCGCTTACTCGCGCTGCCTGAAATGATTGTAGCCTGCCTTGGGCAGATCGGTGCGGCTGTCGCCTGAGCGCAGGGACAGCTTCGACTGGGCAGGCTTGCCCGCCTCTACCTCGCCAATGACGGTCAGCAAAATGCCTGCTGCCGCAAACCGCGCACGCACCGCCTCAAGCTGGCTGGCGTCAAGCGTTCCCACCAGTTGATAGTCCTCTCCGCCGTAAAACGCCCAATCGAGCGGGTCTTTCCCGCTCAGGAGCGCATAGGCGCGCGCATCCTCGCTGACAGGAATTTTGTCCGCATCGACGCAAATGCTGACAGAGCTTGCTTCAGCGATCTCCCACAGCTCGGAGGCCAAGCCGTCGCTCACGTCATTTAACGCGCCGCACGCCCCCGATTCCAGAAGCAGCCTGCCCGCCTCCACCTGCGCGCGCGGACGCTGGTGGGCTTCGATCAGTTTCGCCCAGCGGCCGGACGACTCAACCGTTGCTTTCCTGTCGTGCAGCAGCAAATGCAACCCGGCGGCAGAGCTGCCTACGTGCCCCGTCACGAACACGACCTGTCCTGGTCGCGCCTGCGAGCGGCGAATCGCGCGTCCTTTTTCCACCTCGCCGAGCACGGTGACAGACAGGTGCAGGGCATCCGGGGCGGAAACCGTATCGCCGCCGATAACTCTCACGTTGTACGCTTCGCACGCGGCGTATATCCCGTCGTAAATGCTCTGGCATTCCTCCGGCGTCCAGTGCGGCGCTACCGCGATGCTGACCAGTGCATAGCGAGGGTAGCCGCCCATCGCCGCGACGTCGCTTACGTTGCTCGTGACCGCCTTGTAGCCGATGTCGCTTGGGCTCATCGTTTCTTTTAAAAAGTGGACCGTCTCCACCATCGCATCACAGCAGGCCACGACTTCCATCTCTGGCGCAGGAGAAAAAACGGCGGCATCGTCCCCGAGCCCGACGGTCAAGCCGTCTTTCTCCTGTCCGTCCGAACGGCTCGTCCATTGCCGGATCAGGGAAAATTCATCATGTGCCACCACAAACGCTCCTTTTTTTGCATAGTGAGTCCATTATACCTCTGCTGTCAAAACGCGTGCAAGAAAGCCGGTGCCCGTTACGAGGCCGCTATTCTTTCAGCTCTCGCAGCTCCAGCCCCCCTCTGCAGCGCCCGCAGCGATAGCGGGAAGGGTCCATTTTGCGCTTGCGTTTATATGTCATCCCGCACGCCCGGCAGATGAGCTCATAGCGATAGGGCAAAACGGTGCGTCCCGTGCTGACCTGCTGGCAGTATCGGCTTCCGCCAACCTGGGCAAGCAGCCTGCGAAAGTCCTGGTCCGCGTGGCGATAGCCTTTTTTCTCCAGATGCAGGTGATAGTGGCACAGCTCATGCTTGATGATCGCAACCAGCTCCGCCTCTCCGTGCTCCTCCAGATGCCTGGGATTCAATTCAATGTCGTGAGAGCGCAGCAAATACCGCCCGCCTGTCGTGCGGAGTCGCTTGTTGAAGCGGGCCCGATGGCGAAACGGCTTGGCGAAAAATTGACTGGATATTTGCTCCACCAGCTTTTGCAATTCCGTATCGGTCATATCCTCTCTACCGCCCCTCTCTACTGTTCACGATAGCAGTTCCTGTTGAAAAGTGCCAGATAGATAGGCTACACTGGGTGGAAGAAAAGTAGATTGGTTTGGAGGAGCTTATGCGCTATTTGATTTTGCAGGAAAAAGTCGGGCTGAAGTTCGTTGCGTTGCCGGAAACGCATATGTACCAGCTTGTTGCCCTGTTCAAGCGACTGCACAAGGAAATCGACAAGCTGACCATCGCGGATCGGCCCGAGCTGCCGACCGTGCTGGCAGAATGCGCTGACCTGGAGCTTTTGGGAAGCGAGCTTGCTATCGTGGATGGACTGGATTACGTCAGCAGTCTGGAAGAGCGTTTTGCGGCTCTCCCGGAGAGCCAGTACCCTTTGATTTCGCTGTTGACCGAGATTCGCGCTTTACAAGCCCAACTGGAATTTTTGCGTGACGAAGAATAAGTTTTTGGGAAAATAAGTACCTCCTGGCCGCCTTTGCGCATACATTGCCAATAGGCGAATAATTCCAGGAGGTACCTACATGCCCCAGTGGATGCGTAAGCAGTTGCAGCGTGCCTTCAGTGGGAAGGACGTTCGACAGATTCGTTTGCTGAACAGTTGCTGGTTCTTATATTGGGAAAAACATGGCGGCCGTCCCGAGTAGCAGGAGGCCGCCTTTTTATGTGCCTTACGCCTCGCCGGGAGCGATCATGGTCAGCCCCACGCGCTGGCGTTTTTCATCGATCTCTGCGACCCACACGTCGACGATGTCTCCCACCGTGACGACGTCGAGCGGATGCTTGACGAAGCCTTTTTTCAGACGGGAAATGTGGACGAGACCGTCATTTTTCAAACCGATATCGACAAACGCACCGAAGTCGACCACGTTGCGGACGGTGCCCTGCAGCTTCATTCCGACGCCAAGGTCAGAGAGCTGAAGCACGTCGCTGCGCAAAAGCGGCTTCGGCAGCTCGTCGCGCGGGTCGCGACCGGGCCGCAGGAGGCTTTCCACGATGTCCGCAAGCGTTGGCACTCCGATGCCGAGCCGTTCTGCCGTCTGCTCGATATTTAGCGACTGCAGACGTTCCTTGCAGCGCTCGCTGCCGATCTCCTGCGGCGCAATCTCGATCATCGCAAGCAGCTTGTGCGTAGCCGGGTACGACTCCGGGTGAATCGGGGTCTTGTCCAGCGGATCGCTGCCCTCGAAAATGCGCAAAAAGCCGATGCACTGCTCATACGTCTTCGCTCCGAGCCGCGGAACCTCCTTCAACTGGGCGCGCGACGTGAACATGCCGATCTCTTCGCGCTTTTTCACAATGTTGCCCGCTACCTGCTTGCTGATGCCGGAAACGTACTGCAAAAGCGAAGGAGAAGCGGTGTTGACGTCTACCCCGACGTGGTTGACCGCCGACTCAACGACAAATTGCAGGCTGTCCGCCAGCTTCGCCTGGGAAACATCGTGCTGGTACTGGCCTACGCCAACCGATTTCGGGTCGATTTTGACCAGCTCGGCCAACGGGTCCTGCAGGCGACGCGCGATGGAGACAGCGCTTCGCTCCGCCACATCGAGGTCCGGAAACTCTTCCTTGGCCAGTGCGGAAGCCGAGTACACCGATGCCCCCGCTTCGTTGACGATGATGTACATGACCTGGCGCTTCAACTCTTTCAGCAGGTTGGCAATGAACTGCTCGGTCTCCCGGGAAGCTGTGCCGTTGCCAATCGCGATCACACTGACCTCATACTTTTCAATCAGCTGCCGGACTTTTGCCGAAGCCTCTGCCACCTTGTTTGCCGGAGGAGTCGGATAGACGACCGCTACTTCCAGCAACTTGCCCGTCTCATCGACGACTGCCAGCTTGCAGCCTGTCCGGTATGCCGGGTCGACGCCCAGGACGACTTTGCCTTTGACGGGAGGCTGCAGCAAGAGATTGCGCAAGTTTTCCGCAAAAATGTGGATGGCCCGCTCTTCTGCCGCCTCTGTCAGCTCCGCGCGCACCTCGCGCTCAATCGACGGGGCGATCAGGCGCTTGTACGCATCCTCAATCGTCTGCTCCAGCAAAGAGCGCACGACAGTGTCACGGGGAATGAGCCGCCGCTGCATCCAGGCTAAAATTTCTGCCACAGGCGCTTCGACTGTCACCTTCAAAATGCCTTCGCTCTCTCCGCGGTTGATGGCGAGCACGCGGTGCGGAACGACTTTTTTCAACGGCTCGCTGTATGCGTAATACATTTGATAGACGTTTTTCTCGTCTGCTTCTTCTGCCTTTTGCTCGGTCAGCAGCAGTCCTTTTTGCACGGTGCGCTGACGAACCCACTGGCGAATGTCCGGATCGTCGGAAAAGTGCTCGGCGACGATGTCCATCGCCCCTTGCAGAGCTTGCGCGACAGTTTCCACGCCTTTTTCCGCGTCCACGTATTTTTGGGCTTCCTGCTCGGGATCGCCTGTCTTGGGCAGGCTCAGCAAGTAGTTGGCGAGCGGCTCCAGCCCTTTTTCCTTGGCCATCGTCGCGCGCGTGCGACGTTTTTGCCGATATGGTCTGTAGAGGTCTTCCACCTCTTGCAGCTTCGTTGCCCGCTCAATTGCTGCCTTCAGTTCCTCCGTCAGCTTGCCCTGCTCCTCGATGAGCCGGATTACTTCTTCTTTTCGTACTGACAGGTTGCGCAAATAACGCACGCGTTCCTCAATCGCCCGAATTTGCGTTTCGTCCAACTGCCCGGTCATCTCCTTGCGATAACGGGCAATGAAGGGAACCGTATTGCCTTCATCCAAAAGGGCAACCGTGCGTTCCACCTGATGAGGTTTGACGCCCGTATCCTGGGCAATTGTCTGGATCATCAATGTAAGCTCCATACATTCCTCCTGCGCTCGTACTTCGCCGTTTATTGTACCATATTTGCTAACAGTGTCTGGAAAAACGCAAAAAAGAGGCGCATTCGCTCCTCTTCTCTTCCCCGTTTTCCCGTTATGTCTATGTCGCTGTCTTCGCTGTATCCAGTTGCTCTACCCGCAAAGCTTCCCGCAGCTTGCCCAGCGCCCTGCGCTGCAAGCGGGAAATGTGCATCTGGGACAAGCCCATGATGTCTCCGGCCTGCTTCTGGCTCAAGTTTAGATAAAAAGTTAAATGGATGATTTCTTTTTCGCGCTTGTCCAGAACGTGCAGTGCCCGGTCGAGCATCAGGTTTTGCTCGACTTGTCCGTAGCCCGCTTCCTGCTGGCCGACGAGATCCAGCAGCGTGATCGTGTTGCCGTCGTTGTCTGCCTCCAGCTCGCTGTCCATGGACAGGGAATGGTAGCTCCGTCCCATCTCCAGCGTTTCCAGGACAGCTTCTTCCGTCACACCCAGGCAGCTTGCGATTTCCGAGATTTGCGGCGAACGCTGCAGCTTGGCTGTAAGTTCGTCCACTACGCGCTTGATCTTCGGGCTGAGCTCTTTCACCCGACGCGGAACATGGACGCTCCACGTCTTGTCGCGGATGTACCGTTTGATTTCCCCGACGATGGTCGGGATCGCATAGCTTTCAAATGTTCTGTCAAAGGAAGGATCGAACCGGCGCAAAGAAGCGAGCAAGCCGATCATTCCCACTTGAACGAGGTCTTCGTACATGACTTGTCCGCGCACAAACTTTTTGGCCAACGTCTCTACCAGAGGAGTGTAGGCTGTCACCAGTTGCTCCTGCAAGCTGTCGTCTCGCGTCTGTCCATACAGGTGAATGAGCCGCCGCAGTTCCTCCGGACTATACTTCTGTTTCCGAATTTGTCCAGTCATCGCCAGCCACCCCATCCCGCCGAACGTACTTGGTCATGGAGACCGCCACTCCCGCTTCCGAGCGAATCACGACTTCATCCATAAGCGTGTGGATCAGATAAAGCCCGAGACCCCCCTCATCCAGATCCTCCAGGTCTCTTCCTGCAAAAATCGGTGTCAGTTGTTCCGGTATCAGCTCACTGGCAAATCCGATCCCCTGATCGCTTACCTCGATACAGAGGCGATCCGAAAAAACCTGACATTCGATGTGGATAAAGCCAACCTCTTCTTTTCCCTTGTACGCGTGCATCACCGCATTCGTGCACGCTTCCCCTACCGCCAGCTTGATGTCCTCAATCTCCTCATAGGAAAAGCCCATGCGATTCGCGATCCCGGACACCGTAAGCCGCGCTACACCCAAATATTCCGTCTGATTGGGCAGCATCAACCGGATCACGTCAGCCTGAGGTTTTTGTTCCGCCATTACTCGCTCTCTCCTTTGCGGATGGCAATATGTTCGTACAAGCCCGTGATGCGAAACAGCCTTTCCACGCGTGGAGACAACTTTTGAACCTCAAACGCGCATTCTTTTTGCTTGCATGCTTTCATGACCGCGATGAAAATTCCTATGCCCGTACTGTCCATGTACTCGACAGCTTCCAAGTCAATCAACAGGCGGCGTGTACCAGGCTCGTTCGCGAGGGACATGAGCGTCTCCTTCACTTTCGGCCCGGTATGCGCATCAATATCGCCTCCAAGGACCACTCGATGCTCTGTATCCTGGCTGGTGGTTTTCAAAAACAAATCCATCGCCATCTCCCTCCCTTGCATTGCTTCACGTTCTGCGAAGTACGATCATGGTGTAGTCATCCTGCAGTTCAAATTGGGAGAGCGCAAGCAACCTGTTGTACAGGGCGTTCGCCATTTTCTGGGCATGGACGCCCAGTTCGGCTTGTATCTGAAGGACGAGCTCATCCCTTTGCAAATAGTATCGGTTTTTTTTGCATTCCGTTACACCATCTGTCAAAAGAATCAGAATATCTCCCGCTTCCAGCCGAACTTCCTGCACCTCGTATTCGCTGTTCGGGCATAGTCCCAGGACGGAGCCTTGGCCCGCCAAGTCGTAAAACACCCCTTCCGCAGCCCGGTACAAAAAGCCCGGCTCGTGCCCCGCCACTGCGTAGCGGAAACAATGCTGATGTGTATCGTAAGCCCCGTAGAGCATGGTTACAAACATGCTCGGGTCGATATTGCGTCCGACAATCCGGTTGAGGTGGCGGAGCATTTCGTCGGGACCAAGCGGCATCTCCCGCAAGCTGTCTATGGCGTATTTGAGCATGGACATGCACATGGCAGCGGAAATGCCATTTCCGGTAATGTCCGCGACGGTCAGGCAAAACCGCTCTCGATCCTGGCAAATAAAATCGTAATAGTCGCCCGATATTTGCTTTGCCGCTATGCTGACGACACCGATCTCCAGTCCGGGATAATCGGGAAGTTGATTGGGCAAAAGCCTCTTCTGCATCGCCTGCGCCACTGTCAGCTCCGCTTCCATCTGTTGATGCCTGCTTCGCCAGCTATGTACGGATCGGTGCTCGTTGCCGTATTCAATCATCACTTCGGTCAGGATAGAAAAGGAGGCACGCACAAACTCCGGTACCTCCCCCAGCTTTTCCAACGCCCGCCCATGCATGTCTGTCAGTTCCTCTGGCGAGACGTCATGTGCAAGCAGCCATTTGCCCATCTGCTGGGCGAAGTAAAGCTGATCCTCGCCCGGGCCGTTCAGGTAATCCCGAAGAAGCTTTACGTACTCTTCTTCCAGGCTTCGGGTTACCATTACACCCCCTCCTCTATCGGGCCATTCCACTTCACAACGACTACACGCGTGCCCTCGCCGGGTGAACTGTGGATTTCAAATTCATCCATCATGCGCCTGACACCAGGCAATCCTGCTCCAAGCGCACCGGAAGTCGAATAGCCGTCTTCCATTGCCTTGCGGATGTCCGGGATTCCCGGCCCCGCATCTATTGCTGTCAACTGCAAGCCGAGCACTCCGTTGCGAACGATCGGCGCTATCGTAATCGTCCCACTGCCAGCGTACAAATAAATGTTGCGCGCCAGTTCTGAGATGGAAGTGGCGATTCGGGACTGCATGATTGTACCGAAGCCGAGCTGTCTCGACATGTTTCGCCCCACTTGTCTCGCTGTTACAATGTCTGCTTCTCGTTCAATCTTGATTGTCTCAGGACCACAGCTCTGCCACAATCAAAAAACCCCTTCCGCCCTCACTTTATAGGTAGAATTTCATGAAATGAATGCGATTGAAGTTTTTTCTCTACCTCGGAAGTAATAGCAAATCGTGTCACATTTTGTCTACTATCTACCAAAACACATTCGCTACACACCCGGCGATTCCCTTCCCCTACAGCAAAAAAACCACTTGCTTCACCCAAGTGGCTTTTCCTCTCCCAATGATAATTCATTTTTAAAAATCAATGAGCCCCAGGCTGATTTGCAAAGACTCATTGACCCGATCCATCATCTCGTCGTCAAGATGAGTAATCTTGTCAGTCAGCCTCTGTTTGTCAATGGTTCGTATTTGTTCCAACAAAATGACGGAGTCACGATCAAATCCATATGTTTTTGCGTCAATTTCCACATGCGTAGGCAGTTTTGCCTTCTGAATCTGGGCCGTAATGGCTGCGACGATGACCGTCGGACTAAATCGATTTCCAATGTCGTTCTGAATGACTAAAACAGGCCGCACGCCTCCTTGCTCAGAGCCAACGACCGGTGACAGGTCCGCGAAAAATACATCGCCACGTTTGACAATCACTGGTCACACCCCGCTAACTAAGCGGACAAGAGTATGGTCAGCCTCTTCCTCAGCGCCAAAAGCCTCCGATGCCATTTTCAGATTGATCTTCGCCATCTCCATATACCCTTTTTGCATTGTCTCTCGGATCGTACGTTTTTTACGCTCCTTCAAATACAAATGCATCGCCTGGCGAATAAATTCGCTGCGATTGGATTTCTCCTTTTGAATGACGCCATCCACTTCCTGTAGCAAGTGTTGCGGCAAACTGATCATGATGCGTTTTGTGTTTGACTTCGACAAGACAAATCCACCTCCAACCATGACCGTAACTTCCATCTACTATGCCAGTTCTTGAAAGAACGGCCAGCATGAACAATACCATTATGTCGAAACCACTGCAAAAATATACCTATCCGTTCGCTTTTCAAGCAAAAAAGCCCGCATTTGCGCTTAACTAATATTCGCGCTTGAGATGAAAATTCCTGCTGTTTTTTGCTTGCTAGTTATTTACATTTTTTTCTGGCGCATGTTTCATCGCCAACGGATGAAACACCTCGACCACTTCCTTGTTGCGAACATAGACGCGCGGAATCCGGTAATTCAGCATGCAGGGGACTTCGTAGTTGATCGTTCCAAGCAACGCGGCAACCTCATCCAGTGAGATTTCCTCATTACCCTGCTTGCCGTAGAGAACGACCTCCTCATCGACCTGCCCTAAGCCCGGCTCCAGCCTGACCATGATCTGGTCCATGCAGACTCGCCCGACAACCTGATAGCGGGAACCATTGTACAACACTTCTCCCCGATTGGACAAGAGGCGGGAATACCCGTCTGCGTATCCGATCGGCAACGTCGCAATCCGCTCGCCGGGCTTTGCTGTGTACGTAGCGCCATAGCTGACCGTAAACGGCTCTACGGCGGTTTTTACATGCGCAATTTTGGTTTTCAGGGAGAGGGCAGGGACAAGGCGGACGTCTGCGCGCTCTTTCATGTACGGCGAAGGATACAATCCGTATAAACCTATGCCTAAACGGATCGTATCATACCCCCAATCAGGAAAAGCGATTGCTGCCGCTGTATTGCAGCAGTGAACTTTCGGCAGCTTTTTGCCTTGCTCGCGCAGCGCCTGCAAAAAGGATTGAAACATCTCGTGTTGTCCTCGCACATGGGTCGTATCCGGTTCATCCGCGCAGGCGAAGTGCGTGAAAATGCCTGTCCATTCGAGTTTGGCGCTGTTTTCAAGCGCTGCTACCACTTCCAGCAAATCTGCTGTCGTCCGAACCCCCAGACGTCCCATGCCTGTGTCGGTTTTGACATGCACACCAACAGGGCGAAGCTCGGCCTGCTGCAGTCTCTGATTCGCTGAAACAATCCATTCCGTGCTGTACGCCGTCAGTTCTACTTTCAGTCTGCTGGCCGTCTCGACCGAATCTGCCGGGGTGTACCCGAGCACCAGAATCGGCGCGTCAATGCCTGCTTTACGCAAGATGACCGCTTCATCGAGCATGGCTACTGCCAGAGAGTCGGCACCGCTCGCCAGCGCCTCCCTGGCGACATGCACAGCGCCATGACCGTAGCCGTCTGCCTTGACGACTGCCATAATGCCTGTGCTTTTCGGCAGATGGCCGCGGAACGTCTCGACATTGGCCCGGATGGCGTTCAAATCAACCTCAACCCAAGTGTCACGAGAAAACGGTTTCATATCTATCTCCTCTTGTTCCCTTTTCGATAGTAAAACAAGCGCTCATTCAAATGACTGAGAAACTGTCTGGAAACCATCAGCGATTCTTTTTTGCCCCCCAGGCGGTAGAAATGGCGGCCTTCGTAAATCTGCTCCACTTCTGACAGCGGGTAGCTGGTTTCTTTTCCGGAGATGCTGACAATCAGGTGAGTCTTCGTCAGCTTGTACACAGGACGCAGCATCGCCTTGTACAGGAACGGCGACAGACCGACGACCGCAATCGCAATCGCGAAGGCAAGCACTTTGAAGGTCGTGTCATTGCTGGGGAAAAACTGGGAGAGAATCATCATGCCCAAAACGAAGGCGACAGTCTCCCCAATGCGCATGCGCCAGCTTTTTCGCAACAGCATGTCCTTGTAGGCCGACTCCTCCTGGTACAAAACTTCGGTAGACGGTTTTTTCATCTTACAGTATGCACCTCATTACGGTATAAGTTACCTTGAATGTATCGTGTTTGCCCGGTGCGTGTCAATTCGGGTATGGTCCTTTTTCCTCCTGCAAACACGGACGTACAAGGGCAAATCGGCCGACTGCTCGCAATCCCGGAGCGATATTTTGCGTGGCGAAAGATATTTCATCGTGCGCAGTGGGAAGCAAAGACGCAAAAAGTCAGGCGAGATGGGCTCCCGCCTGACTGTTAAGCAGCGCTGTTATCGCTCGTTCGCTGTACCTTGCTCTTCTTTTTTCAGGTTGTGTTTCATGGTGGCGAATTTCTCAAAGCTGCCTTCTACCATTTTTTGCACCCGGGAAGCCAGTTCCTCGTTGCGCTTGTCCGCTTGCTCCTGCGTCAGCTTGCCTGCTTCCACCGCTTCTTTCAATTTTGCTTCCTGCTCTTTTACCAGCAAGGCTACCACATCATCCACGGATACGCCTTGTGCTTCTGCTACAGCTGCCAAGGTCTTGCCTGCTTTCAGCTCTTCTTGCAGCTTGGCGGCGTCGAGTTTCAGCAAGGACAGCAGTTCTTCGTTTTTGTCGAAGCCGAATCCGAATCCGAAGCCTCTGCCTGGTCCTTTGCCCGGATGCGTGTTTTGCACCATTTCTTTTACGCGCTCTGCGGCGTTTTCATTCATTTTATCGGCTTGCTCCTGCGTCAGCTTGCCTGCTTCCACCGCTTCTTTCAATTTGGCTTCCTGCTCTTTTACCAGCAGCGCAACCACATCATCCACGGATACGCCTTGTGCTTCTGCTACGGCTGCCAAGGTCTTGCCTGCTTTCAGCTCTTCTTGCAGCTTAGCAGCGTCGAGTTTCAGCAAGGACAGCAGTTCTTCGTTTTTGTCGAAGCCGAATCCGAAGCCTCTGCCTGGTTCTTTGCCTGGATGCGTGTTTTGTACCATTTGTTTTACGCGTTCTGCGGCGTTTTCGTTCATTTTATCGGCTTGCTCCTGCGTCAGCTTGCCTGCTTCCACTGCTTCTTTCAATTTGGCTTCCTGCTCTTTTACCAGCAAGGCTACCACATCATCCACGGATACGCCTTGCGCTTCCGCTACAGCCGCCAAGGTCTTGCCTGCTTTCAGTTCTTCCTGCAGCTTGGCGGCATCGAGCTTGAGCAAGGACAAAAGCTCATTGTTTTCTTTGAAGAAAATTCCTTTCGCGAATCCGCCTGGGTGCCCTTGCTTGTTGAAGGCGAACTTCACCTCTGCCGGTTTGTTCGCTTGCTGTGCTTGCGCCTCTGTTTGCGCTGTATCTGCTGCCAAGGCGCTTCCCAAGCTCCCGATACTCAAAACCGCTGCCATCGTGCCCAAAAGCATACCCAGTTTTGCTTTGCTAAACATATTTGCTCCATCCTTTCATCTTCAGTGCTTATGTACCGCATCTCCCTGGTACAGTTCCAAGTGTACAGGGGCTTTTTTAGATTCTTGTTTGAGAAAAATGGAAAACTTGCGGGAAAGTATAGGAGTATTGGTAAGAGCCAAAAAGCTTCCCCCAGGCACAAAAATAGAGGACGGTCACGACCCGTCCCCTCTCCCGTATTTTCTTTATTTCCCGCCGATCCCGTATGTCGACTGGGCAACTTTCACCATCTCTTCTTCCGGCAAATCGCCGGCGATTGTAAATTCTACTCCGTCCAGCTCCCACGTCAGAAGTCGTGTGTTTTCACCCGTTTGCGCCAGTACCCCAACCGTGAAGCCGAGGTTGACAGGCATGCCTTGTTCATACGAGACGGATGCTTCTGTCGGACGGGCTTCGATCAGCTTGTAGTTGTAAGCTCCCTTGTAATTGAGGATGACCGTTCTCACACCGTCACGTGTGACCGGCTCAATATCGCCCTGTTTGACTCCTTCCGGCACATACGTTGGGACAATGACGCCAAACTGGCTGCTCGGCTGCTGGGCAACCTGTCCATTCACCCCTGCCATGGTCGGAATCGCCGTCAATGAGCTGGTCGCCATGTTGCGATCCTTGTCAAAGGCATCCTTGTCAAACGTCGGGTTGAACGAAAATTCGGTGAAATCGATTTTCACCAGCGGCTTCATACTCGAATCCATGATCTCCGCATGCGTAGGCCTGAAGTCTTCTGTCAGCCAAATTTTTTGCTTGGTCAGAGAGCGATTGCCGGTGTAATTGGCTTTCACCTCAAATACGTACTGCTTTTCCTCCACCTTCATCTGACGCTCCGTATCGTCGATGATGCTCTTCGCCAGCGTCTCGTACAAATACAGCGGGCCGTTGTTTTCCGGCCAACCGCTCTGGAAGCGGAAGCTCTTGTTCAGATGCGGAGTCAGTACAAATACTCCCTCATTGTTGCGCAAAATGATCTGCGTGATCCCGCGCTGCTTGGAAGTGAGAGCTACCCGATAGTTGGCAGGCTTTTCATACCAGACCTGAACGTCGTACTCCATAGGAGTAGAGCCTGTGTGCATGGTCAATACTGCCTGAGACTTGTACCCGCTCATTTTTCCCAGCGTCCCGTTCAGATCACTCACCACATCTTCCGGTGTTTTCTGACCGAAGCAACCGCCGAGCAGCAACGTAAAGACCAACAATAACACCAGTGGTAAAGCTGCCCTCTTCATTCCATGAACTCCTCCTTGTCAACTTTTTCGACAAAGAAGGGCACCCCTGTCTATTTCCTGGGAAATCTGTCAGTCTTTCGCCTCTGGTCGCGCTCATCGTGTCAAAAGGCTGTACTGGGTACAAAAGGACGCGAATCGCTTGATCGGCTGAAGACTTACCCTTCCTGTAAGAGCAGGTAGTCCCTCCTGATCTACGCGATATAAATGTATGTCCATCCTCGTCCCAATATGCAGACAAGTTTACAATTCTTCCACAACTACCTGTGCCATGGCGTGTGTCTGGCTGTGGGAAATGCTCACGTGTACACGAACGCGCTGCGGGTCCAAACCGAGCTTGGTCAACACGTCGCCATTTACTCGCATCATCGGTTTTCCCGTCTCACTCGGGGTAATTTCCATATCCAAAAAGCTTAGTGCATGGCCGATGCCTGTCCCGAGCGCTTTCGCTCCAGCTTCCTTCGCCGCGAACCTGCCTGCCACGATTTCCACTTGTCGCGCTTCAGCTTTGCCAGCCAGCAGCTTTTTTTCTGCTCCAGTCAAAAAACGTCCAATCGCCTTTTCTTGGCGCTTCATCAACGTGGCGATCCGCTCAATCTCGACGATATCCACACCAATGCCAATAATCATGGGCCTCGGCCCTCCCCGCTTGTAGATTCTGCTGTCACAGTACCATCCTCCTCAGCCCTTTTGCAAGCGCAAATGGAAAAGCCAAAAACCCCCGCATTTGGCGGGGGCGTTGTCCATAGCTACCAGCTACTACTCAGTAGCTTGACCTGCTTGTTGGGCGGATTTTTGAGCGGATTGCTGGTTTTGGCGACGAACTTCCGCTACGTTTGTTTCGCTTGCGAATTCAGTCGCAGTGTTTTGCGCCTGAGCTGCTTGGTTTGTTTTGTTCATAGCGTTTTGCTTGTTTTGTTTAGGCATCGTTCCATTCACCTCCTCGACGTCACTGAATATAATTTGTACCGCGCCCCTCCCTCATATCCATCCTCATTTTTCCAGTTCGTGCGATTATAGACGCTGCTGCAGTATTCTCATTTCCGTCTTGAACAAGGGCATCCTATAAGTGCTTTGCTGCGCAGGAAATTCGCCAGCAACCGCGAATTATGTTGTTCGACTACTTTTGAGAGGAGCATCTGTATGGCTCGAACCGTTATTGTCTATACGCAAGCTACATGCGGCCCTTGCCAGGAAGAAAAAATGTGGCTGGCATCCCAAAACGTCGCTTTTGAAGACAGAGATATTCGCAAAAACGATGCGTATTTTCAGGAAGCAATCAACCTTGGTGCCAGCATGACACCTGTTACTTTGATTCAAAAGGAAAACGGGGAACAGATCGTCATTCACGGCTTCGACAAGGAAGAACTAAAAAAAGCGTTGGATCTTCATTAATCCAACGCTTTTTAAGCCCGATCAGCCGAAGGTAGGTGTGCTTTCGGCTGCTTTTTGTTTGACAATCGACGACATATCCGGCAAGTGTGACAAGATTTGCTTGACTGCAGGAGGGCATTCTGTATTGACGGAGTAAAAAACCCATGGTCCCTTGCGCCGTTCTTTGACCAAACCGTGTGTCTTTAGCTTAGCCAGGTGCTGGGAAACTGAGGGTTGGGAAGTTTGCAGAATCTCCACGAGATCACGGACACATAATGATTGCACTTGCAGTAGAGCCATGATCGTCAAGCGCGTCTTATCACCAAGCAGTTTGTAAACCTCGGACAAAAACAATACCTGCATCAAATCCGCTTCCATACGAACCCACCTTTGCCTTGCATATCTGTTTCCCAGTATACTATACGGCTTATATGATGGGGAAGATATGAACGTAAATGTTCCTTGAACACTTCTTAAACTTCACGTTGCCGCATCGCTTCGATCAGCTTGTCCGCGGTGCGCGCGGCCAGGGCCATCACGGTATTGGTCGGGTTGCTGCCGCTCGATGTCACGAACGTGGAAGCGCCCGCGATGAAAAGATTGGGGATGTCGTGCGACTGCCCGAATTCATTCACAACCGATTGCCCGGGGTCGTTGCCCATTCGGCAGCCGCCCATCAAATGCGCGGTATCGGAAACGACGTGCTCCGGCTTGCCGCCCATGGCTTCCATAATCCGCTTCATTTGCCCGATGGCATGCTGGTAGAGCTTGCGATCGTTTTCCTGATAACTGAAAGTGACCTTGGCCACCGGCATTCCGTATTCGTCTTTTTCCTCGCTGAGCGTCACAGCATTGTCCGGGTGAGGAAGCACCTCTCCGACGAGCGTGATTCGCGCGTACATGTTGTAGTCGAGCATCGTTTCCCGCAGTTGTTTTCCCCATAAAAAGGTCTGGTCTTCCCGCTCTGTTGATATGGCCCCCGCCATGGAAACAGGTCTTGACCCGTGTGCGCTCAAGGTGTACCCTCTGGCAAAGCCGCGTTCCCGGTCTGTCTCATAAAAATGCTGGGTCAGGGCAAGCACAGGCGTCCCTTTGTACAGGCGCACTTCTTCCGGGAGGCGGCCGTAGACGTCATGGCTGGAATGCGGCATGATCGCCTTGCCTACCCAGCCGCTGGAGTTGGCCAGCCCATCGGGAAACCGCGATGTCGCGGAATTTAGCAGCAGCCGGGGCGTCTCCACGACAAAGCCGGCGAGGATGACGACCCGCGCCATTTGCCGATGCATAAGCCCATTGTGCGAGAACAAGACGCCGCTTACCCGGTCGCCCGCCATGAGAATTTCCGTGACCATACAGTCTGACAGCACCTCGGCCCCTTCCGCGATGGCCTTCGGGATATGGTGAATCAGGCCGCTGTACTTGGCATTGGGCATGCATCCCTGGTTGCAAAAGCCACGGTTGATACAAGGCGGACGTCCATCGAACGGAGCGGACAAAATCGCCAGCGGAGCGACTACGCTCTCGATTCCCAGCTTTTCGCAGCCTTCCCGGAACAACTGGGCATTCGCGCTGATCGGCTCGCGGACCGGGTAAGGGTACGGTCCGTGAAAAGCGCCCCACGGGAAGTAACTGGGGCCGGAAACGGCAATTTCCCGCTCGATCTTGTCGTAGTACGGAGCCAAATCCTGATAGGTGATCGGCCAGTCTTCCCCTACGCCGTCTATCGTTTTGGTCATGAAGTCGCTCTCGTGAAAGCGCAAAAATACCCCGGTAAAATGCACCGTTCCTCCGCCGACTCCCCGGCCGGAGTTGTTGTGGCCAAGGCGCAAAGGGTCGTTTCCCGCCACCAGTCTCGTCTCCTGCCAGGCCAGACGCTGCATCTCCAGCTCGTCACTGGCAAAGTCGCGCTGCGGGTCCCAAAATGGCCCTGCCTCCAGCACGACGACGCGCAAGCCCGCTTTTGCCAACTCGTACGCCAGCACGCCTCCTGCCGCGCCCGCACCAACGATGCACACATCGGCTCCGTCTGCGTATTTCCTGTTTGCCATCTGCTGCGTGCCGGGTTTCTGACCAGCGCCTGCACGCTGCGCCTGTTCTTTATTCGACATTTGCCCTCGCCTCCCATGGGTCCGTCAGTCCTTTTTCTACGCGCACATAACCGCGCGGGTAAGCAGGCCCGCCGTAGCCAATATCTGACCAAACAATCGGATGGGAATAATACGCCTGCACGGTGTCATGCAGCAGCTTTTTGAAAAAATCAACGGGAGCGACCTGGCTCCATGCCTCTGCATCTGTGACGTTGCCAGTGGAAATTTGCCTCAGCACCTCCTGCTGCTGTTCGGCAGAAAGCGCTGCAAATTCCGTCTTGTACAGAGCGTGGCTCTCCGCTTCCACCCCTGCCAGTCCCAGACGGTACAGCTCTTTTTTTGGCGGAACCCCGACCTTGCGCTGTGACTCTCCGATCGTGCTCGCCAGCGAGTCATCCAGGTGGGCAACAACAAAGGTCAGCACCTCCAGCCGATGGTCGTCGACGAGGACGCTCACGATTGCCTGCAGCAGCAACGCTTCCGCCTGCTGCAAATAACGATGGGCAATCTGCGGCATTTTTCTCGCACCGACCACTTGTCGCGTATGGACGTCCCAGTTTTGGTGCTGCTCCCAGACGTCATAGGAAGGGTAACGACTATGCTTGGCCATCTGTGTTCACCCCCAGAAAAGGGCCAGTAGCCCTAAAGCCGCGATGGCAGTAATGAGCAGAGGCAAAATGACAGGCGGGCCGACGAGAAAATTTTGCGATTGTGAAAAGCCACCTACCCGCTGCTTGACTCCGGCGGTATGCAAGTAGGCCCCGTACACGCCGCCGCCCATCCCGACGATCATCATCAAGGCAAACAACCACCGCAGCCACCCTGCATTCACAAACGATAAAACAATAGCCGTAACCGCAAAAACAGGCAGTTCAATGACTGGCACCCACATCGCCCAATGGCGAAAGTTTTGCCTGGAATGAAAAAGAGTGACTTGCACGGCAATCAGGATGAACGCCAGTCCCGTAAACAAAATGAGCACACGCTCGATCGGCCAGCCCTGCCACATGGAAACATCCTCCTTTTTACTTACGTTGCGCCTATTTTTCCCCTCGCCGCTACCGTCCTATTCCACAAAAAGAAAAAGCCTGCTGATCGCATCTGTTGCAGCATCAGCAAGCCTTTTTGTCACTTCTATTCTCACCAAACCAGCGCCAGGTACAACCCGAGCAAAGCGATCAACAAGGTCGGTATCGTCAGCACAATCCCTGTCCGGAAATATTGTCCCCACGTAATTTTGACATCTTTTCGGCCAAGTACATGCAGCCAGAGCAATGTGGCAAGCGAGCCAATCGGCGTAATTTTCGGCCCCAGGTCGCTTCCGATGACATTGCCATAGATCATCGCTTCGCGAAGAACCCCTTCCGCCTCTGTACTGCCAATCGCCAACGCATTGAACATCACCGTGGGCAGATTGTTCATTACCGAAGACAAAACAGCCGCAATCAAACCCGTCCCGAGCGTCGTCGCGAAGAGACCGTACTCCATCAGCGTATCGAGCGCCGCTTTTACGAGATCGGTAAGTCTTGCATTGTGCAAGCCCCAGACCACGACGTACATCCCGATGGAAAAAATGACGACGACCCACGGAGCTTCCTTCAAGATTCTGCCCATGGCAATCGCCTTGCTTTTTCGGGCAGCAAGACAGAAGACGAGAGCAGCAGCAGCAATGATGAACGACACCGGAACATGGATGGACTCGCTGGCAAAAAAGCCGAGCAGCAGGACAGCGAGGATGGGCCATGCCAGGCGGAACAGTCTTGCATCGCGGATCGCTTCACCGGGTTGTTTCAGGTGGGACAAGTCCACCTGACGCGGAATGCTTTTGCGATAATAAAGAAATAAGACCAACAGGCTCCCCGCTACGGAAAACAAGGTAGGCAAAACCATCCGCACTGCGTACTCGGCAAAGCCGATGTCAAAATAGTCGGCAGATACGATATTGACGAGGTTGCTTACGACAAACGGCAGCGAGCTGGTATCCGCGATAAAGCCGCTTGCCATGACAAACGCCACGACCATGCCTGCTTCCAGCTTGAGTGCCCGCACCTGCGCGAGTACAATCGGAGTCAAAATTAGCGCTGTTCCGTCATTGGTAAACAGAGCCGACACCAATGTCCCGAGCAAGATGACGTAGGTGAACATCAGCCGCCCATTTCCTTTTGCCAAACGGGCCATGTGCAAGGCAGCCCATTCAAAAAAGCCGATCTCGTCGAGAATGAGTGAAATGATAATAATCCCGACCAGCGCAAATGTGGCGTTCCAAACTATCGACGTCACCTCAGCCACATCGTCTAGCGATACCACGCCTGTCAGCAATGCCAGAATCGCACCGCCTACCGCCGGATAGCCAATCGACAAGCCTCTGGGCTGCCAGATGACCAAGGTCAGTGTGACGATAAAAATCAATAATGAAATCCAGACCACCGAGTATGTCTCCCCTCCATGTAAAAAAGAGCGAACCCGCAAGCAGGCCGCTCCTCTACCTTACTACAAACTGCTATTATCCGAAACGTCCAGTAATGTAATCTTCTGTCCGTTTATCCCGGGGATTTTGAAAAATCGCCTGTGTCTGGTCAAACTCGACAAGCTCTCCATTGAGGAAAAACGCTGTTTTGTCGGAGATGCGCGCCGCCTGCTGCATGTTGTGCGTCACGATGACAATCGTGTACGTGTCCTTCAACTCTTCCAGCAGTTCCTCAATTTTGGCTGTGGAAATCGGGTCGAGAGCGGAGGTCGGTTCATCCATCAAGATCACCTGCGGCTGAACAGCGAGCGCCCGGGCGATACAGAGCCGTTGCTGCTGCCCGCCTGACAACCCGGTCGCAGGCTTTTTCAAAACGTCCTTGACCTCGTCCCACAGGGCTGCGGCCTTGAGACTTGTCTCCACGATCTCGTCGAGCTGGTGGCGATCCGTCAGGCCGTGCAGGCGCGGTCCGTACGTGACATTGTCGTAGATGCTTTTCGGAAACGGATTCGGGTGCTGAAACACCATTCCGATATTTTTGCGCAAACGTTCGACTTCCACGCCGGAACCGTAAATGTCTTCATCAAATACCTTGACCACACCTGTAATTTTCGTGTTCGGCACCGAGTCGTTCATCCGGTTCAGCGTTCGCAAAAAGGTGGACTTCCCGCAGCCGGACGGTCCGATCAGCGCGGTAATGGAATTCGCGTCAACATCGAGATTTATATTGTAGAGGGCTTGTTTGTTCCCGTAGAAGAGATTTAACTCCCTCACCGAAATAACACTCATGCGTCCTTCGCCCCTTCGCGGTTGTAGCATCTGTTCTCCCAACCACTATAGCGTGCGAATGTTATGCTTTGATGTGAACTATATTAATTTTCCTTAAAGTTTTAACGCCAGGTAAATTTATGGTAAATGTTTCTTGCAAACCATATACGCTCCCCATAGTCCCCCCTACAATAAAGCTGAACGTTTTGTCGAATAAGGGGAGAGCATGCAATGCCGAGAAAAATACACCGTTCCATCTTCACCAGATTGTTTTTCGGGATTCTGACCATGGTTGTCAGCATGATGGCCATCGCCGCTTTTTTTATCAGCTATCAATCCGAAAGCACGCTCAACGAAAAGACAAAACAGCAGCTCCACGATGCTTCGAGTGCCGCCTTGCAGGAAGTGAACAGCCGCGTCCAGTCCATTATCACTGCCTTGTCTTCCTATGCTTCCACGTACAAAAACAGCAAGGTCACAAACAGTCAAAGCTTTGGCATTTTTAGCGACATGGTGAACAACAACCCAACCATTTCCGAAATACAAGTCGCGACAGCAGACGGGCGCTATTTGACCTTCCCCGGCTCGCCGCTGGACAGCTCCTACGATCCGCGAACAGCCGACTGGTACAAGGGCGCCTGGGACAAGCCAAACGCCTTCGTCTCAGATGTCTTTCAGTTTTCTGCCACGGAGTTTCCGAAGATCGCGGTCTCCATGGCTTTGCGCAACGAAGAGGAGGAGCCTGTCGGCGTCGTCGTGGCCTTCGTCTCTGTGCCGAAGCTTAGTGAATCAATCGGTCAAATCAAGCTGGGTCAAACCGGATATGCCATGATTGTCGACCAGCAAGGAAAGCTGCTCGCTCACCCGGATAAAGCCTACGCCCTGCAGCGTCCGCTCCTGACCGAGCTGCCTGTGGTCGCCAATGTCATTGCGGGCCATTCCGGCTTTGAATCGATGCAGATCAATGGCATGGACGCCTTTGCCGCCTACAAATTCGATCCTGCGCTCAAATGGGGCCTGATCGTCGTGCAATCTGTATCCGAGGTCAAACAGGAGGTGCGCCGCCTGCAGTTGACGATACTTGTTGTCTCCCTCGGCGGATTAGGCTCGCTGGCATTGCTGCTCTACTTGTACGTCCGCAAGATTATCAAGCCCGTCAAAGAGGTGCAGCAAAAAATGACGGCATTCAGCGAAGGCGATCTGTTTCAGACGATGCACGTCCAGACGAGAGACGAAATCCGCCAGCTCGCCGACAGCTTCAATCGAATGAGCGGGCAAATCCGCACCATCATCGGGAAAATCCAGCACGTAATCGCCGACGTCAAGCAGGTGGCCGAGCATGTGGGGAAAGGCTCACGCCACTCTCACGCAATGCAGACAGAGGTCGTCTCCGTCACCGAGCGGCTGGCGCAGGAAATGGACAACCAGCAAGGGCAGATCGACGACATCCACGTCACAATAGCAGGCATTACAGAAGAAATGGCCCGGATTACGCAGTCCATGGAAACAGCCATCCTGCAAAACGAAAAGTCGCGGGAGCAGAGCGTCAAAACCGCTACCTCCATTGATCTGCTAAAGGATAACATGCAGAATATCTCGGCCGACATGAAAGCCTCCCTCCAGGCAATGAGCTCGATGCGCGAGAGCATGAACGACATCCGGGAGATTGTCGGCTGGATCTCTTCCATCTCCCAGCGCACGCGGCTATTATCGTTCAATGCCCGCATCGAGGCATCGCGAGCCGGTCAGGCCGGACTCGGCTTCGGCGTCGTCGCAGACGAAATCCGCCTGCTGTCCGAACAAACCGAAGAAGCGACCGCCCGCATCCAGCAGGTCATCGCCTCGGGGGAAAACCGGATGGAACATGTGGCAACATGCCTGGAAACGACCGATCACACAACCATCAACGGCATTTCGACGCTGCATCAGGCAACGGATACTTTTCAGCAAACTTTTGCCATCAGCGAAGCGCTCACCGCGCAGTTTGAAACGATCAGACAGTTGGCCGAATCGATTGCGCATCAAAGCCAGACCATCTCTAGCCGCGTGGACAGCCTGACCGACTCCGCCCAGGAAGTCGTCTCGGGCACACAGCAAGCCGTCGCCGCCACCCAGGAAAGCCTCTCCCTCTCGGAGCAGTTCCTGCACGATGCCGAGCGGCTGACAGGCATCGTGCAGGATTTGGAGCAGGAAATTCGCTTTTTCCGGGTAGTAGAGAAGCCTTCTGCGTAGAAGAACAAAACATCCTCTTTGCCCAAAGTTAACGTTTATCACAACTTTGGACAAAGAGGATTTTTCGTTGAGGTTTTTCCTCTATGATTTCTGCTTCCATCCAAATTTTCTTTCTAGCAATTTCATTTTCCATACAAACGTTGCAATATCGAAGCTACTCTATTATGGTTATTTTTAAACCGAGCATTTTGCATAATTCCATTTTCGAGAAAAAGACAACAGATTTATATGGTCCGTGGTTGGTTTCAATGTCGTGCTGTGATGGCTTTTTGGAAAAATGGGCAGACCTGCAGAATTTTCGTTTATGCTGAAAAATTTAAGCTGCGGCTTTGCTTGAATGCCCCGCCATAGCAAGGGCAGAAGCCAGCAGTACAATGGCATTCAGGTACTGGTGCGTCGTGACTTTCCGGATTCCCCACACGTGCATCGCGTCAGCAGTTAAAAAGGTTTTCAAGCGGGCATTGCATCGTTCCACGCTAGTTCGTTCGTGGTACAGTTCTTTCCAGCGCTTGCTATCCCGGTGCGGTGTGGAGTAGCGGCGCAGATCACTGGTTGTATCCACCTTAACGACCATCCCATAATTGGAAGACGAACAAGCGGCCATTCCGAGTGGACAGTCTACTTTACCCGTAGCATGGGGACAGCGGAATTTCAAAATATCCCCAACCGCTCCCCAATAAGTCATCGGAAACCCCATGGAGCAGCATGGCGTTCCGTTCGACATCATACCAGCGGGCGGTTCCTTCTCGTTACGAAGGTTCATCGGGATGATAGCCTGTGCTTTCAAATTCCGTGCTGTTTCGTAGTTTTTGAGCTGGTCGTACCCGGCATCAAGCACAAAGAACTCCACTTTGGTTCTAACAGCAACTTGTTCCATCAGATTCGGTGCTAGATCACCGTCATGGACATGAGCCGGTGTGACTTCCAGTGCCATCGGCAGTTCGCTTTTGGTGTCGACGGCGAGATGGAGCTTGTAGCCAAACCACTTTATCTTGTTGCCGAAGGAGTCAAACTTGGCTCCCCAGTTTGCATTGCCCGTGAGCTCGCTTTTACGTTTCGGCTGTTTCTTCTCATAAGCATGGATCGCGGCACTATCGATGGCCACATGACATCCATCGATGATGCCTTCTTGCTTGCAGCGTGTGACCAGATCCTCAAAAAGTCGCTTGGCCAGGTCTTTACTCGTCAAATCGGCAAAGACGCGGCTCAACGTTGCCACGGAAGGAGCCTCCCGATCAAGCCGAAGTCCGCATTGATAGCGAAAACGAAGATCCATATCCAGCCGACGGTGCAGGCCGGTGAACGTACTGATATTCTCAAGCGGAGCTGCAAGCAAAGCTCGAAGAATTCCTTGTCTGCAATGACCGTCAGCGCCACGGGGTGAACGGCTTCTTAGTTCTTTGGCGTAAGGACGTAGGTCAAGAGCGCTGAAAAAGATAGGCAATCGTTCTTTGGATTCAAGTTTTTGCAGTTCCTCGAAGGAAAACAGACTTTCTTGGAGAATATACAAGGTGACTTCCCTCCCTTGGGTTTTCTTGTTTCGTCACTTGAAAACTTCTCCAAGTCGGGGTGAAGTCCCTTTTTTATCCCTAGAAATCCTTGTGTCTTAAGGGCTCAGATTTTTGCAAAATGCTCAAACCAAATGCGTTCAAAAAAGATTCATTCGTTATTGGGAGGACTGTTATGGATACCAAATCAACAGAAGCCCAAACAAGATGGTATGCAGTAAAAGTATTATTTGAATCTGTTCATTCTGGAGATCCACTCCCTGATAAATCAGATGCAGACGATAGTGATGATAATTTGAAGCTCTTTGAGGAAAGTATTATACTCGTGAAAGCGTTAAACGAGAGTCAGGCTAATGAAAGGGCAGCACTTCATGCCAAAAAAGGTGAGCATGAATACTTGAACGCATATGGTGCTTCAATTAAGGTTCAGTTTGTGAGAATTTTGCACACTTTTGAGCTCAACGACGACGAACTCACTGACGGAACTGAAATCTATGCAAGATTTATTCACGCTCGTAACGAGAATACAGCTATGGATATTATTAAACGCTATTACCCAGAAGCTGAGTATATGGATTAGGTGAAGCCTTGTTAAAAGTCAAAAAGCCTTCCTTGCGCAGTGAACGCAACGGAAGGCTTTTTCGTGTGCAGTTCAACCAAACCGCCCACTAATATACGCTTCGGTCTTGTCATTTTCCGGCGATGTGAAAATTTTCCCGGTCTCGTCCATCTCAATCAGCTCCCCGAGCAAAAAGAACGCCGTTTTGTCCGAGATGCGGGCCGCCTGATGCAAGTTGTGTGTCACGATCACGATGGTGTACTCTTCCTTCAACTGCATGACCAGCTCTTCAATTTTCATCGTCGAAATCGGATCGAGCGCGGAAGCTGGTTCATCCAGCAGCAAAATCGTCGGCTGCATGGCGATAGCCCGTGCAATGCACAGCCGCTGCTGCTGCCCGCCTGACAAGGAGAGCGCCGAATCGCGCAGGCGGTCCTTCACTTCGTCCCACAGCGCCGCTTTGCGCAAGCTTGTCTCCACCAGCTCATCCAGCTCGCGGCGGTCCGTCATTCCGTGAAAGCGCGGAGCGAAGGCGATATTTTCATAGATGGATTTAAAAAACGGATTGGCGCGTTGAAACACCATTCCGACGATTTGCCGCAAGCTCTCAATGTTGACCTGCTCGCTATTGATGTCGATACCGTCAATGACGATGGAGCCTGTCACTCGGCAGGAGGGCACGAGATCGTTCATCCGGTTCAGGCTGCGCAACAGCGTTGATTTTCCACAGCCGGACGGCCCGATGAAGGCCGTGACCGAGTTTCGTTCAATGTCCATCGAAATATTTTTTACCGCTTGCTTTTCCCCGTAGTATACCGAGACATTGTTCGTCTTCATAATCGTATCTTGCATGGTGAGTACGGACATGGCGGATCACCTCTTTTTAGTTGGAACCTGACGTCATCTTTTTGTACACCCACGTCCCGAACCAGCGGGCCGAGACATTAAAGAGCAGCACGGCAATAATCAGCACGGCGGCAGCGCCATCCGCCACGTCGCGCGCGTCTGGCACAAGCCCCTCGCTGTTCACTTTCCAGATATGCACGGCCAGCGTCTCGGCCGGGCGGAACGGATTCAGCGGCGAAGTCGGGCTATTCAGTGAGAAATCCGCAAAGTTCAGGTTCGGTGATGACATCCCTGCGGTAAACAGCAAGGCAGCCGCTTCCCCGAAGACACGGCCGGAAGCGAGAATCGCCCCGGTAATAATCCCGGGCAATGCCGCCGGAAGGATGACGGAGACAATTGTCCGCCATTTGGTGATGCCAAGCGCCAGACTCGCTTCTTTTTGGCTGCGCGGCACGTTGCGCAGCGCATCCTCTGTCACACGCACGAGCAGCGGCAGGTTGAAGACGGTCAGCGCAAGAGCGCCGGAGAACAGCGTGTAGCCCCAGCCTGTCATGTTGACGAAGACGAGCAAACCAAACAAACCAACAACAATGGACGGCAAGGAAGATAGCACTTCTATACTCATGCGGATAAACTGTGTAAACTTGTTATCCGGCGCGTATTCCGCCATATAAATGCCTGCTCCGATGCCAATCGGCAAGGCGATCAGCATGGTTAAGACCAGCAAATAAATCGAGTTGAACAACTGTGGACCAATCCCGCCCCCTGCGTTGACGATGTCGGGCGGCGAGGTCAAAAAGTCGAGATTCAGCTTGTGCCAGCCTTGCGTCAAAATGAAGCCGAGCAAGCCAATGAGCGTACCGACAATCAAAACGGAAATCAACGTCAAAACAATGGTAGCAACGCGATCCATCAGTCTCGCTCTCATCTACTTCACCAGCCTCTTTCTGCCCAAAAAGCGCAAGATCATAATAAAGACGAACGACATCAGAAGCAGCAGAAGCGCCATGGACCAGAGCGCATTGTTGTACGGTGTTCCCTGAATGGTGTTCCCCATGTTCAGCGTGATGCCGCTTGTCAATGTACTGATCGGGTCCAACAGACTGCCCGGAAGCTTCGTCGTGTTCCCGATAACCATCTGCACAGCGAGCGCTTCGCCAAAGGCGCGAGCCATCCCCAATACCACCGCAGTCAGGCAGCCTGGAAGCGCAGAATGCAGCACCACATTCCAGATCGTCTGCCAGCGTGTGGCACCCAAAGCGAGAGATGCGTTGCGCAAGTCTTGCGGTACTGCCTCAATAGCATCTGTCGCCACGCTGGTGATCGTCGGCAAAATCATCAAGGCAAGCACCAGTCCCCCTGCCAAAAGACTGAAGCCAAGAACGTCAAACTGTTCGCGAATAAAAGGAACCAAAAGCGTCAGACCTACATATCCGTACACTACCGATGGAATTCCAACCAAAAGCTCGATCACCGGCTTCAACACTTTTTTGCCGAAGCCAGGGAAGATTTCCGTCATGAAAATCGCCGCCCCGATCCCGAGCGGTGCCGCGATCACCGCAGCCAAAGCCGTTACCAAAAACGATCCGAGAATGAACGGGAACACACCGTAGAGTGCGGGCTCGCCCTCCGGGTCCCATTTCACCTGTGTTAAAAATTCGCTGATACTGACGCCGTCGACAAAAAAGGTGGACAACCCTTTGGAAGCGATGAAGTACGTTATCGACAAAACAACGATAACCAGCAAGGCCGCACAGAGCATGGCAATCGTTCGCCCCGTCATGTTCTCTGTAAATTGCCGTTTGTTATATGTCAGCATTTTTCGCGCAATCAGCGATTGGCGATTTGTCCCGACCCCTTCAATCCGATGGTTCATGTTCTCCCTCCTAGAAAGAAAACGGCTTTCGCGCAAGCAAAATGAGGGGTAAGGCCCCCCACCCCTCTATTTTGCTGTTGACCCGTGCGTATCTTATTTTTGTGTTACTTTCCCTTCAGCGTCGCGCTCTACTTTCATGTCTGTGATCGGCAAGAAGCCCAGATCGGTAACGGTTTTCTTTTGCACTTCTTCCGACAGGATGAAATCCAGGAAAGCTTTTGCGCTGCCAGTAGGCTCGCCTTTTGTGTACATGTGCTCATATGCCCACACTGGGTATTTGTTCGTTGAGATGTTTTCTGCGTTTGCTTCCACGCCATCCAGTTTCAATGCTTTTACGGAGTCATTGAAGTAGGACAGAGCCAGATAGCCGATTGCGCCCGGTGTCTCGGCAATGATTTTGCGGACAGTACCGGAAGAATCTTCTGTGATGCCTTCTGCTTCTTCTTTTCCGTCCAGTGCGAATTTGCTGAATGTTGCACGCGTACCGGAAGATTTCGGGCGGTTCACCAGCGTGATTTTCATGTCATCGCCGCCAACTTCTTTCCAGTTGGTGATTTTTCCAGTGAAGATGTCGATCAGTTGCTGTTTGGTCAGGTTGTCTACTTTTACTTGCGGACTAACGGCTGCTGCCATTCCGACAACGGCTACTTTATGGTCAACCAGCTCGTTTGCCGGAATGCCTTTTTTCTCTTCTGCGAAAATGTCAGAGTTGCCGATTGTAGCTGCGCCGCTTGCTACCTGGCTCAGCCCTGTTCCGCTTCCTCCGCCTTGTACCTGGATTTGTACACCTTGATTTTTCGCCATAAAGTCTTTGGCCGCTTGCTCGACCAGAGGCTGCAAAGCGGTAGAACCAACTGCTGTGATCGGTTCACCGGATGTTGTTGTCGAACCAGAGTTGCTTTCCGGAGCTGGAGTAGCTGATTGTTGCTGCGCCGGTTGTTGCGCTGTTTGTTGGGATGGAGCCGCACTGTTGCTGCCGCATCCGGCGAGCAGTGCTCCTGCAAATGTCAGCGCCATAAACAGTTTGCCGAGTTTTTTCATTGGATGAAAATCCTCCTTAACAGGTTCGGTTTGTTTTTGTTTCTTACAAGTACAAACTATACAGACCGAATGTTGTTGGATTGTTTTGCGATTGTTAAGCTTTTTTAAAGATGGGGTCAATTCTGGATGAAATGAAAGCGGGCTGTTAACAGCAAAGAAGAGGCTGGCTGCTACCTCTCCAAAACAAAAAAAGTTGGGTGGGAAAAGCAATGTTTTTCCGCCCAACTTTTTCTTTTTGGAGTCATTCTCTTCGCTGCCATTACCGCATCGGCAATCACTGTTTTGGTAGGCAAAAAAGCCGCTGCTAGTCACTCCGGATGGAGGATGAAACTGCGTATCCGTAGAGCGGTGGTGCAGACTGTAGAATAAAAGAACTGGTTTTCCTTCGCCAGTTATACTTTGTACCCCAGTTTCAGTTGGCCATTTTACTTGTCTGGAATGGCCTCAATCATCTCGTCAATCACACGAGTCACATGATGGGCCGGGATATACAGTTTCATTTTATCGGCTAAAGCAAGACAACGTAAAGTTTCGTCAATCCCGATAGCAAATCTCTCTCTTTGGAGTTCATAAATCGCTTTCTGATAGCGAAAACGGAAATGTCGGCTAGCACTTAATCCGTTAAGGTCATCTTCCCTGTAGCTGGTATATTCTGAAAAACGCTCTAATACCTCATCAATACAAAATCCGTATTTGTTTGCACATTCCATGATCGTTACTAATGCAGGAAATATTTCTTCTGGATAATCAGCAAGGAAGTTTATACACTCAGGTAAAATTTCGTAATTGCCCAACAGCATATCAAGGGTATATGAATTAATTTTTGCCCAAACTCGAAACTTTTCTACCTCTTGTTTTCCCGTCTCATCAAGAAACTCAAACCATCCTAAATCAGCATAACCTTGTATATACTTCTTAGCCTCTTCATACAGCCGTCGTTTTTTCAACGCTGCCGCCTTGAGAAGAAATCCTTGCCCATAGTACACAACTAAATGACGTTCCGTTTTGGGTAAATCATTAGCTTTAGAGCTTGTCCGTCTACGCAATTCGTTTTCGTAGACGATCGTGGCTAAATTCCGTAACTCATCAGCATATTTCTCGACATCTTTCCACCTGCACATCATGAAACATACGTTTGCTAACTGTAACAGCGCATCCAGTTGGACATTCTCGGGAAGTCGTTTCCAATACGAATCAAAACGAATAACAGCCTTCCAGTTTTCTTCAGTATTTGTTCCTTGCACCGCCCGAAATAATCGGTATTGACTCATCACAAATTGGTCGGAATAACTATCTTTCTCGTTATCAATGACCAACTCATAAAAAAGCACCGACTCCTTCTGTTTGCCGCTCTGAAATAACTGTTCTGCCACAGAAAAGAGAATTGAAATGTTTTTGGGATTCTCTAGCAGGTTAGAAACAATCGCTTTAATACAATCCTTCCGCCCGATCTCTGCACACCGAACCAAATACGGTACTAATCGCGGACGTGAAATTTTCCCTTCGGATAAACACTCTTCCGGATACAATTCATACAGCCATCCAGGAGCATGTCCAAAAGCCTTGGCCATCGCATCCAACTGGTTCACCGTAATGGCACGCGACGGACTGCTATTTAGCATCTCACTCAAATGTCCCGTGCCAATACCGCTCAATTCACTGAGTTTGCTAAGTGTATACCCGTTCTCCTTCAAGCTTTTTTGAATCTCAGACCGCAACGACCGCTGTATGGTCTCTTGTAGCTCCATGAAACTCCCCCTTCCCTCAAAACAATCTTATCTATATTTTACATTTTCTGATATATTTATCAAATATACCCCTTGATCTTGTATAACAACATGGACATGCTGCTTAAGATCGACAAATTCATTCTGGACGTAATCTGAGACTCCCAACAGAGGGCTTATTTGCATACATGGAGAAAACTATGGTTTTTGCATCATTTTCATCTGAATTTGCAAGAGGTATGTATCCAACTGCTGACTGAGCGACACAACCTCATCGTGCAAAAAATCACCCTTTTCCAAAAACAGTCGAACCAGCTGCTCACGCAAGTGTTCTACAGTTTTGAGTAGATCGTCTGTTTCCTGAAAATCTCCCCCTTCCTGCTCTAAAGATTGCGTGATACATTTATTGATAGGAGTGGAAACTTTTCCTCCTATGGACGTTCCTTTGACCTGGCGAGGGGCTGAAACGTCCTGCTCACACCTTATCGCTCCTATGAATAACGCCCCCTTTTTTTTACAAATAAGGACAATATTCACTATACAGCAATCCCCTAAAAAAACCGCCCTTAGAAAAATGGGGAAAACAAAAAAAGTTGGGCAGGAAAACAATGTTTCCCGTCCAACTTTTTTGTTTTTTGCTGGAAAGTAGCGAGGCGGATACCCGCCCCCCTTTCGTGAATCGTGAGGCAAAGCTATTCGTTGTCCCGCGTCAATGGCTCCGAAACATCAACATGCCCCATCAACGATTCGGCTTTTTTGCCGTCCTCCAGAATGACGATTTGCTTTACCTCTGGGAACTGGAAGAAGGTTTTCTTCAACGCATCCAGCGCCATCCCTTCGCCGCTTGAACCCAGGTTGTACTGGTTTTTGCTGTCCGCATCAATCGTCAGCGTGCCATCCGCAAATGTGACGTCATGATAGTGGAAGTCTTTCCAAAGCGGAAAATGAGCTTCTGCTTTTGTCGGCTTCTCCAGAAGCGAGAGGGTTTTCTTGTACTTTTCGATGTCCTCTGCAAAAGTGATTTCCTGTTCCTCTGCTTGCAGCTCCATCAGGTCACTATCGGAGTAGTAAACGGTAACGACCTGTTTGTTCAGTGTCGGCTCTGCTGTCGATGGGTCAGTGTTTGCGCCAGATGGTTGTTCAACAGGTGCCGTAGGCTGCGGTGCGGGAGCCGTATTTTGTCCGCAACCGGCCATTAGCAGCACAGCCAGAGCAGCCACCCAGATCATCCGACTTTTTTTCATCGTGAAAGCCTCCCTTACTGATAAGACTGATAGTATTCACGGATCGCCGCAACGAGGGCTTTCGCGATTTTGTCCTGGAATGCAGGTGAAGTCAGCAGCGCATTTTCTTGCGGATTGGACAGGAAGCCTGTCTCTGTCAAAACAGCAGGCATTGTGGTGTTCTTGATAACGTAAAAACCGCTCACCTTGACTCCCCGATCCGGGAACTGCGTTGCCCCTTGCAAATGCTTGTGTACAATTTGCGCGAATGTCTTGCTGTTTGCATGATAATAGAAGGTTTCCGTACCGCCTGTGGTCGGTTTCGGGAAGGCGTTGGCGTGAATGGACAAAAACAGGTCCGCTTCCAACTCATTTGCGATCGCCACACGCTCGGACAGTTCGTAGAACACATCTGTCGTGCGCACAGGCACTACTTGAAACTCCGGATATTGCTTGAGCAAAGCGACTACCTTGTTGGCGACGGCCAGATTGTAGTCTTTTTCGTGGTTGCCCGCCACTCCCAACGTACCAGGGTCTTTTCCGCCATGACCTGCGTCGATTACAATGAGGTATCCTGTTTTCTTCGGCTTTGGCGTCAGCTTTACTTCAATGCCGTCTTTGGTATATGCCAGATTATACTCGCTCTTCTGATTCAACTCAATCACGACGCGCACAGTCTCTGGCGAAGCACTGTACTGGCTGTACCGCAGGTTGGCGATCAGCGGCTCTTCTTTTGGCTCGCTGGCTGCTGCCTGCTGCTCGTCCAGGAAGTCGGTTTCTTCCGCATCCCGCTCATCGTCCTCATCCTCAGTGGAAGCGGCTTGCTTGCGATCCTCTGACACTTCGCTTCTGCCGTTTTCTTCTTTTGCTTTCAACTCTTCCACCAGATTGTCTGCCAATGCAGTTTGCGGGAGGTCCAGCACGATACGATGGGGTCCGGTGAGCACAAAAGAATTTGCCTGCACAGGCAGCTTCATATTAATCTGTACGCGATCCCCATCCTGTGTAACCCCTGTCAGCCGATTGAGTCTTTCGATTTCAACCAGATTCTTTTTCTTGTTCCAGACAATGGAACCGCCAAGCTCGTCCTCTACCTGCTCGATGGGAAGAACAAGCTCGCTGTCGATGGTCATGCCGCGTTCCGGGCGATTCCAGACAAATCCTTTTTGCCCGACCTGCTCAGCGACCGCATCAGCAGACACATACATGGTGTCCGACACGTGATACAGCTTGATCGCTTTTTCAGGCGCACGACCGTTCAACGTAACTTGCGGCGTTTCGTTTGCAATGACAGTGCGGGAGCTGTTGTCCCACCCTACCGTAATCCCGAGCGATTCCCCGACAAACCGCAGAGGGAGCAGCATACGCTGCTGGGCGATAACAGGCGGCGTATCCAGCTTGACCTGCTTGCCGTTCAGCGTCGCTGTGCGCGAGTCCAATGTGAGGGAAAGCTGCGTCGTTCCTCGTGTAATCACCGCTGTCCGCTTCGCTTCGTTCCAGGCGACATCCGCGCCCAGACCTTCTGCGATGACACGCACGGGAACCAGTGTCCGCCCGCTCTTGATTACTGGTGGCACATCCGGGGTAACTGCTTGTCCACCGATCATCAGGTTGACGGCTTCCTCAGTTACACTACTTGCCGCAGCCGCCCAACCGGGGATAAGCAGCAGGACCAGCAGCGCCAGAAGCAGAGGGTAAAATCGTCTTTTCATCCTGACCTCCTCCGTGATGTCTGTTCTGTTCTGTGATGTGGTGTAAGCCCAAGCGCAACGTTCACCATTCTATTAGACGCTTCATGATCTGTAAAGTTTATAGTCTTTTCGTACCAAAAAGACAAAAGACTGCCCCTTTTGACAAAGAGGCAGTACATGCAAGCGAAAAAGCTGTCGATTACCGGAACAACCCGCGCCGTTCTCTTCGGCTTACTTCTTCTACAGGCCCTTTCAGCATGTTCAAGCCTCCGTTGGAGATGAACTGCTGAATCATGGACAGGACGGCCGGATTGGACAGCACTTTGATGGAATCGGCCACCTTCGGATTTTTCAGTTGCGGGATCGCCCCGCTCAGATGCGGCAACAGCGGCAGCAAATCTTCGAGCGAAATCGCAGGCTTTGGTTTCTCCTGAATGGGCTGCACATGAATCGGACGCCGACGCGCTCCAAACAGAATGCTGCGCCGCGGTTGCTGACTGGAAGCGGCCTTCAGCCTTCCGAGCGTATCCTTCATGTCCTGCAGCTCTTGCTTCATCTGGCTCATCTCGCGCATCATCTGGGCATTGCTCTCATTGTGCGCATCCGCCAGTTTGTGCATCGTCTCCAGCAGTTGTCCCTGAGAGTCGGCCTGTTTCTTTTTCTTTCTGGTCCTGGCAGCGATAATCCCACCTCCCTCCTGGTAAGCCCCCCTTTACTTGAAGCGCTTTTTCAGGCTGTCGATGTCTTTTGCGTTGACACCTTTTTTGGAAAGTTTGTTCAGCAGGCTACCGACATTTTCAGTCCTGGACATATGCCGAAACTTCTCCACATATCCGTTCAGTTCCTTATCCGTGAAGTTTTTGCCGACTTTTTTGCCCAAATCGCGGATGACTTCCTTCAAGCCTGCATCCGTCTTCAGCTTATCCTTGGGAATGGACCTTACCATATTGAGCAGTTTGCCAATATCCACAGCGTTCCCCCCTGGTTGCAGTTTGTTCCTTTTTACTCTATGTAGCTGGGAGCACAATGGATTGGTCATTTGTCCATGCCGGAGAAAAAAAGAAGAAGGGCAGCGCATCCCTTCTTCTTTGAATCATTTCCTCATATAAGATTACGGTTTGATACCGATGTATTTGAAGTCCAGCATACCAAGTCCGTCCAAAAGTGCACCGTCGACCTTCTCGCTTTGCAGCCAACTTTGGGTATAGTAGTAAATCGGCATAATCGGCATTTCGTCCATTAAAATTTGCTCCGCCTGGGCCAAAATCGTTTTCCGTTTTTCCGGGTCCTGCTCCAAAGCGGATTGGTTCAAGAGCTCTTTGTATTTGGGATGTTCCCAGCCCGTGTCGTTGTTTCCGCCGTTTTTGTCCTTGAACATTTCCAAAAAGTTGAACGGATCGTTGAAGTCGCCGAGCCAACCCATACGCGAAATCTGGTATTTCCCATGGTGTACGTCTTCCAGGAATGCTGTCCACTCTTTGTTCTCCAGTTTCACGTCTACTCCGAGCTTTTTCTTCCACTGGTCCTTGATTTCTTCCGCAATCGCTTTATGAGCAATCCCCGTGTTATAGGTGATCGTGATTGGAGGCAGTTTTGCGATTCCCGCTTCCTTCATCCCCTCCTGGAGCAGCTTTTTGGCCGCTTCTGTGTCATTGTCTGTAAAGTAGCCGCCGGAGCTAACAGCCATGGTCGGCGGCACAAAACCTGTTGCGGGAAGGTTGTTAGCCGTCATGGCTTCCACCAAAGCTTGACGATCCAGGGCATAGGCAAAAGCTTTACGGATTTTGGCATTGTGAAAAGGCGCTTGCTCTGTGTTGAAGCGATAGAAGTAAGTGCCCGCGATGGGATGCGTATGAAACAGAGCTGGCGACTCCGAGGCAAGCTCGAAATCCATCGGGACGTCAGAGAAAGGGGCGCCTGCCCAATCCAGATCACCGTTGCGAAACATCTCCAGCTCTATATACCCGTCATCAATCATGGAAAATTCAATCTTGTCCAATTTTACATGCTGTTTGTCCCAGTAGTTCTGGTTTTTCGTCAGAACGAGCTGCTGCTTGGGCTTCCAAGTCTCGATTTGAAAAGGACCGTTCCCTACTATGGTCTTGGGATTGCTCGCCCATTCCTTGTCGGCTTCCACGACTTTTTTGTTAAGCGGATAATAGGTGTGAAAAGCTGTCAACTCCGTGAAAAACGGGGTCGGGTTGGTCAGCTCCACAACCAATGTTTTTGCGTCGACGGCTTTGACACCAACGTCACTCGCTGTCCCGGTCCCCTTGTTGTACGCTTCCGCTCCTTTTATATAGTAGAGCTGGTAGGCGTAACCCGATGCTGTCTTGGGGCTTAGCGCACGTTTCCAGGCGTATTCGAAATCATGGGCGGTTACCGGATCGCCATTGCTCCATTTGGCAGGGCGAATTTTGAATGTATAGGTCTTGCCGTCAGCCGAAACCGTATAACTTTCCGCCGCTGCTGCATGTATTTTTCCGTCTTTGTCCAAACGGGTCAATCCTTCGAAAATTGCCCTGCTGATGGTAGCGGACGTCGTATCTTCGGCAATGCCCGGGTCTACGGTTAAGAGATGGAAAGACAGGTTCATCCTTAATACTTTTGCTTTTGGCTCCGCCGCCTGCCCGACCTCCGCATATCCTGCCAGACTCCCGCCGAGAAGCAGCATGGCAAAAGCAGCTGCAAAAATATTCTTCTTCACGATCAAGCACCTCTTTTTTATATACACTTCTAGCATCAGTATACAAGAAAAAGTCAGTTTTGGCTTATTTTGCTTTTCGCTCGAACCAAAAAGAAGAGAAGCGTCAAGAACGCCTCTCTTCCTTAAATCGGCTGCATTTCTTCTATTATTGCTTGATGTCAGCGAATTTGTAGTCAACAGCACCCAGACCGTCGATGATTACGCCGTCAACCTTGTCGTTTTTCACCCAAGATTGCGTGTAGTAGTAGATTGGCATGATTGGCATTTCATCCATCAGGATTTGCTCAGCTTCTGCCAGGATCGCTTTACGTTTGTCCGGATCTGTTTCCAGAGCGGATTGGTTCAGCAGCTCTTTGTACTTCGGATTTTCCCAGCGAGTGTCGTTGTTTCCGCCGTCTTTATCCTTGAACATTTCCAGGAAGTTGATTGGATCGTTGAAGTCACCCAGCCAACCAGCGCGAGCTACCTGGTATTTACCTTGGTGTACGTCATCCAGGTATACTTTCCACTCTTTGTTTTCCAGCTTCACATCTACGCCGAGGTTTTTCTTCCATTGGTCCTGGATTGCCTCTGCGATCTTTTTGTGAGCTTCGGAAGTGTTGTAGGACAGAGTCAAAGTTGGCAGCTTGCTGATGCCAGCTTCTTTCATACCTTCTTCCAGCATTTTCTTCGCGGTTTCGATGTCGTTGTCCTTGAAGTAGCCATCTGCTTTCACAGACATGCTTGGTGGTACATAACCGGTTGCCGGCAACTGACCCGCCTGCAGGATGTTGTCGATCAGGCTTTGACGGTCGATCGCGTAAGCAAACGCTTTACGGATTTTCACGTTGTTAAATGGCGCTTTTTCTGTGTTGAAGCGGTAGAAATAAGTACCCGCGATTGGTTGGGTAATCATTTTTCCAGAGTCTTTCAGAGCAGGAATCGCGTCAGTTGGCAATGCGGAAGTTGGAGCACCTGCCCAATCCAGCTCGCCGTTTTCAAACATGGACAGCTCCGTGTTCTCATCTTCTACCATGGAGAACTCGATTTTGTCCAGTTTTACGTTGTCTTTATCCCAGTAGTTTTCGTTTTTCACGACAACCAGCTTGCTCTTGTGTTCCCAGGTTTCCATTTTGAACGGACCGTTGCCCACGATGGTTTTCGCGTCACTAGCCCACTTGTCGTTGGCTTCCACTGTTTTTTGGTGAACAGGGAAGTAGGTTCTGAACGCTACCAGCTCCAGGAAGAACGGAGTCGGGTTTTCCAGTTCCACTTCCAGAGTCTTGTCGTCGAGCGCTCTTACACCAACGTCTTCTACTTTACCAGTACCTTTGTTGTATGCTTCCGCACCCTTCACATAGTACAGTTGGTACGCGTAGTTGGAAGCTGTTTTCGGATTGAGCGCGCGCTTCCAGGCGAATTCGAAATCTTTCGCGGTTACAGGATCGCCGTTGCTCCATTTTGCATCGCGAATTTTGAATGTATATTTTTTACCGTCTTCCGATACGGTATAGCTTTCTGCTGCTGCTTCTTGCACTTTGTTGTCTTTGCCTACACGAGTCAGACCTTCGAAGGTAGCAAGGATGATAGTACCGGAAGTAGTGTCTTCCGCGATACCTGGGTCTGCTGTTGGGGGCTCGGAGTGCAGGTTCAATTTCAACACTTTCGGTCCCGCTGCTGGTGCAGAGGTTTCCGTATTATTGCCTGCTGTATTGTTATCTGCTGGCGCTGCCTGGTTGCCGCCGCATCCTGCGAGTGCTGCACCAAGAACGAGGATGGAACTCATTGCTACAAAAACATTCTTTTTCATACAAGTAATCCCCCTTTTCTAAATCTTTTATCAATATACACGATTGTATATTATTATTAAATATGTTTTAGAATGATTTAATAAAATTTTATTTATTTATAAAAATAGTTAATGTTTTATAAAGAATTATGGGCGAACGAAACTCTGCTCGTCTGCCCCTTTATTTTCCGCAAAAAAAGGAAGGGCTATCCGCCCTTCCCGCATTTTTTCTGTCGATTGTTTTTTCTTATTTGATGTCCGCCCATTTCCAGTCTACGAAGCCGAGACCGTCGAGAACAACGCCTTGCACTTTGTCGCTCTTCACATAGGAATGGGTGTAGAAGTAAATGGGTGCCGCTGGCATTTCGTCCATGAACAGAGCTTCTGCTTCTGCCAGAATCTGTTTGCGTTTTTCCGGATCTTTTTCAACCAAAGATTGGTTCAGCAGCTGTTGATACTTCGGATTTTCCCAGTTGGTATCGTTGTTGCTGCCTTTTTTCAGCCTGAACAGATCCAGGAACGTGTACGGATCGTTGTAGTCGCCAGTCCAGCTGGAGCGAGCGATCTGGAATTTGCCTTGGTGCAGGTCGTCCAGGAATACTTTCCACTCTTTGTTTTCCAGCTTCACTTCTACGCCGAGTGCTTTTTTCCATTGGTCCTGGATTGCTTCGGCAATTTTCTTGTGCGCTTCGGAAGTATTATAGGAGAGAGTCACGGTTGGCAGCTTGGTGATGCCTTCCTCCTTCATCCCTTCCTCCAGCAGCTTTTTCGCAGTTTCCACATCGCCGTCCTTGAAGTACGGGCCAGTTGCTACTGCCATCGTTGGAGGCACCAGACCCATTGCCGGCTCCTGGTTCGCTTGTGTCACGTTGTCGATGATTGTTTTCCGGTCAATCGCATAAGCGAACGCTTTACGAATTTTCGCGTTGTTGAATGGCGGCTGCTCGGTGTTGAATTTGTACAGGTACGTCCCAGCAATTGCACGGGTTTGCATTTTGCCGGCCTCTTTCAACGCCGGAATCGCATCTGTCGGGAGTGCGCTGATCGGAGCACCTGCCCAGTCCAGATCGCCATTGTCAAACATGGACAGCTCGGTGTTTTCATCCTCTACCATGGAGAAGTCGATCTTGTCCAGTTTTACAACGTCTTTATCCCAGTAGTTCTCGTTTTTCACGAGAACGAGCTTGCTCTTGTGCTCCCAGGTCTCGATCTTGAACGGGCCGTTTCCTACGTGGGTTTTGGCGTCACCCGCCCAGTTTTGTGTGGATTCGACTACCTTTTGGTTCACTGGGAAGTAGGTGTAGAAAGCCGTCAGCTCCAGGAAGAATGGAGTCGGGTTTTTCAAGGTAACAACCAGTGTTTTGTCATCGGTTGCTTTGACACCTACATCTTCTGCTTTCGCTTTGCCAAGGTTGTACTCCTCCGCGTTTTTCAGATAGTACAACTGGTAAGCATATGTAGAACCGAGTTTCGGATCGAGCACTCGCTTCCACGCGAATTCAAAGTCTTTCGCCGTTACCGGGTCGCCGTTGCTCCATTTGCTGTCGCGCAAGTGGAATGTATAGGTAAGTCCATCTTCAGAGACCTCAATTTTTTCCGCTACGGATTCATGCGGCTTGCCATCTTCACCGATACGCGTCAGTCCATCAAAAGTCGCACGCATGATCGCACCGGATATGGAATCCTCCGCTAAACCAGGATCAGCCGTTGGCGGCTCAGTCTTCATATTCATGCGCAAAATTTTTGGACCGCTTGTTTGTTCACTTTCAGCAGAATTTCCTTGCTTTCCTGCTTGCTCGCCGCCGCCACATCCAGCCAGCGCTGCACTCAGGACCAGGATGGAGCTCATCGCAGCAAATACGCTTTTTTTCATTCAAATTGACCCCCTTTGATACGTGTAACACTCCTTGGAAGCTGCTTCCATAAATATACTGCATTTTCAACAATATTAAAGGTAATTTAAGCAAGATTAATTTTGTTTTATCCAAAGATCAAATTGTATGAAAGGAAATAAATTGATCGTTTGTCACATGAAGTTTTCCTCGTCCAAGAAAAACTATGCGAATCCTGGAAGCCCAGGCAAAACAAAAGTCCCCTTCCATCGCGAAAAAGCGATGTCACAGGGGACTTGATTTACAATGATAAAGTTTGGATTTTCCGGTGATTCTCTCCAGCAGCGAACTGCCTGTGGGGGTTTTCAGCTGTTACTCGACCATTTCCGCCCACTTCAGATCAATAAAGCCCAGTCCGTCTACTTGCACGCCTTTTACTTTATCGTTTTGTACCCATACATCCACGTCCGTAAACAGTGGAATGACAGGCATGGCATCCATGAAAATTTGCTCAGCTTCTGCAAACAGCTGCTTGCGCTTCTCCGGATCGGTTTCCAGGGCAGACTGCTTCAACAACTCCTTGTAGCGCTCGTTCTCCCAGCCGGTGTCGTTGGTTCCGGTGTTCGCATCGCGGAACATTTCCAGGTAGTTGATCGGATCGTTGAAATCGGCATTCCAGCCCAAACGGCCAATCTCGTAGTTCAGTTCATGCAAGTCTTGCAAATGCACCTTGAATTCTTTATTCATCAGCTTCACGTCGATGCCCAGGTTGCGCTTCCACTGATCCTGCATCGCTTCGGCGATTTTTTTGTGGCGGTCTGTCGTGTTATACGACAAGGTGATGGTCGGAAGCTGGCTCAGCCCCAGTTCCTGCATGCCTTCTGCCAGCAGCTTTTTCGCTGTCTCCACGTCGTTGTCGCGGAAGTAGCCCTCCGGCTTGATCGCCATAGATTGCGGCAGCATTCCCATCGTAGGCACCTGGCCGACCTGTGTGATGTTGTCCACGATGCTTTGTCGATCAATCGCATAAGCAAGTGCCTTGCGAATTTTTTCGTTTTTCAGCACTCCTTTGGTGGTGTTGATTTTGTACCAGTACATGGTCGCCTTTGGATGAACGACGAGTTTTCCGGATTCTTTCAGTGCCGGAATCGCATCGGTTGGCAGGCCGCCAAGCGGTTGCCCCGCCCAGTCGAGCTCGCCGTTTTCAAACATGGACAGCGCTGTATTATCATCCTCAATCATCACAAACTCGATCCGGTCCAGCTTGACTGCGTCTTTGTCCCAATAGTTTTCGTTCTTCTCAAAAACGATCTTGCTCTTGTGCTCCCAGGCTGTCATCTTGAATGGCCCGTTGCCCACGTGAGTTGCTGCCTCATGCGCCCAGTTCGGATTTGCCTCTACGACCTTTTTGTCTACAGGATAATACGTGTAAAATGCGGTCAGTTCCAGGAAGAACGGTGTCGGGTTTTCCAACGTGACTTCCAGTGTTTTGTCATCCAGAGCTTTTACACCCAGCTCCTCAGGGTTCGCCTGGCCTGCGTGTACTTTTTCTGCGTTTTTGATGTAGTAGAGCTGATACGCGTATTCAGCTCCAAACTTTGGATCCAGGACGCGTTTCCAGGCGTATTCAAAGTCGTGCGCCGTCACCGGGTCGCCGTTGCTCCACTTGGAGTCGCGAATGGTAAACGTATATACGCGCTTGTCTTCGGAAATTTTCACATCGGACGCAACCGAGTTCATCGGCTTCGCGTCTTTGTCCAGCCTCGTCAAGCCGTCAAAAGCCGCACGGACGATCGCCCCTGAGGTAGCATCCTTGGCCAGTCCAGGGTCTGCTGTCGAAGGCTCGCTGGTCAGATTCGCCCGGAACACTTGCGGCTTGTTGCTGGCAGTCGCAGGTGCTGCTTCTCCCGCCTGCTGTTTTGCAGGTTCATCCGAAGGCGTGCTTCCTCCACAGCCTGCCAAAATATTTCCTGCGGCCAATGACATGGCAATAAAAAGTTTAACATTTCTCTTCATCGGAATTTCCCCCTGATAAATTTTTTTCTATCGCAACCACAATATACGACAAGAAAAAATGTTTGAAAATGGGGTGTAGTTAGTTTTAATCAAATTTTATGAATATTTAATCTTTGATAAACAAAAATAAACCCAACCAGCCACTCGGGCTCATTGGGTCTATTTGTTGAACCATGCATCACTTTTTTTAGAACGCTGGAACGATGGAACCTTTGTATTCATCCTCGATGAATTTTTTCACTTCAGGAGAGTTCAGTTCTTTCGCCAGCTTTTGGATCGCTTCGGAATCTTTGTTGTCAGGACGAGCTACCAGGTAGTTCGCATATGGAGATTCTTTGTCTTCGATGAACAGAGCGTCTTTCGTTGGCACGAGCTTCGCTTCGAGCGCGTAGTTGGTGTTAATCAGCGCCAGGTCTACTTCTTCCAGAACGCGTGGCAGCATTGCTGCTTCAACCTCTTTGAATTGCAGGTTTTTCTTGTTTTCTACAATGTCTTTTACTGTTCCGCTGATGCCAGCGCCTTCTTTGAGCTTGATAACGCCGTTTTTCTCCAGGAGAGCGAGGGCGCGGCCGCTGTTGGTCGGGTCGTTTGGCAGCGCGATTGTAGCGCCATCCGCCAGTTCGTCAACGGATTTCACCTTTTTGCTGTAAGCGCCAAACGGCTCGATGTGTACAGCCACTACAGGTTGCAGATCCATGTTTTGTCCTTTATTGAAGTCTTCCAGGTAAGGTTTGTGTTGGAAAAAGTTTGCATCCAGTTGTTTTTCGTTGAGCTGTACGTTTGGTTGTACGTAATCGGTGAACTCTTGTACTTCCAGGTTTACGCCTTGTTCTTTCAGTTTTGGTGCAATGTGCTTCAGGATTGCTGCGTGTGGAACCGGAGAAGCGCCTACTTTCAGTGTTACTTCTTGTTGTCCGCCTTGAGCGCCGCCTTCAGCTGGAGCCGGAGCTGTTTCGGATTTGCTTCCGCACGCTGCCAGAGAAAATGCCAATACAGTAGAAAGTACAGATACAACCAGCTTTTTCATAAATGATTTCCCCCTACTTCTTTTGATTTTTGTCCTTGCAACTTCTATGGGAAAGACCTTACTTGCGGCTGAAGCGCAATACGAGGCGATCACCCAGCGACTGTAAGATCTGAACCAACACGAGCAAAATGACGACAGTGACAATCATGACATCCGTCTGGAAGCGTTGATAGCCGTAACGGATGGCCAAATCCCCCAGACCGCCGCCGCCGATCACCCCGGACATGGCGGTATAGGACACGAGGGCAACGGTTGTGATCGTAATTCCGGCAACCAGTCCCGGACGAGACTCTGGCAACAGGACGTTCCAGATGATTTGCCAATTGGACGCTCCCATTGACTGAGCCGCTTCAATGACCCCGCGATCTACCTCGCGCAGAGAGGTTTCCACCAGCCGCGCAAAGAATGGAGCAGCACCGATCACGAGCGGCGGAATCGATCCGAGTACGCCGAGCGAAGTTCCCACAATCAGCTTCGTAACCGGAATCAGCAAGATCATCAGGATGATGAACGGTACGGAACGCAGCACGTTGACGATGAATGAGGCAACCGTGTAAAATGCCTTGTTTTGCAGCAACTGTCCACGCGAAGTAAGGAATAGGATGATTCCCAGCGGCAAGCCGATCAAAATCGTAAACAGCGTGGAGAAGCCAAGCATCGTCAGTGTATCTAGTGTACCCTCCGCAATCTCCGACCAATCCACATTTTCCATTGTCCAGTCCATCTATATCACCTCTACTTCCAAGCCACGCTGACGCAACGTCTCGATGGTTTTTTCGTTTTGGCGAACATCGCCTTCCAGTTCGACGACCAGTTGGCCGTACGGCGTATCCTTCATGCGAGAAATCGTTCCCTGCAAAATACTGAACACAGTGCCTGTCTCCTGCATCGTCTGGAACAAAATCGGCTGGTACGTCTTTTCGCCCAGGAAAGTGACACGTGCAATCGTGCGGTTCCCCGCTGCTTTTTCGTGCGCAACTGCTTCGCGCAGCTCGGTGGAATCGGCCACTTGCTCGACAAATTCCTGTGTCGTCGGATGCTGCGGCTTGAGAAACACATCCAGCACCTTGCCCGACTCGACGATTTTTCCGCCATCGATCACGCCTACGCGGTCGCAAATCGAGCGGATCACGTGCATCTCGTGCGTAATCAGCACGATGGTCAATCCCAGCTTGCGGTTGATGTCCAAAAGCAGGGCCAGAATCGAGTTGGTCGTCTGCGGATCGAGCGCGGAAGTCGCTTCGTCGCACAGCAGCACTTTCGGATCGTTCGCCAACGCCCGCGCGATGCCGACGCGCTGCTTCTGACCGCCGGACAGTTGCGACGGGTATTTGTCCCGATGCGCTTCCAGCCCTACCAGCTTGAGCAAGTCGTCCACCTTTTTCTGAATCTCCGCCTTGGGACGCTTGGCCAGCTTGAGCGGAAACGCGACATTTTCGCCAACGGTCGCCGAGGACAGCAGGTTAAAATGCTGGAAAATCATCCCGATCTCCCGACGTTTTTCCTGCAGCTTGGCGTCGTCGAGCTTGGTCAAATCCACCCCGTCGACGATGACCTGTCCCGACGTGGGACGTTCCAGCAGGTTGATGCAGCGGATCAGGGTACTTTTCCCTGCGCCGGAATGGCCGATAATCCCGTAAATTTCTCCTTTCTCAATGGAAAGGTCAATTCCGAGCAATGCAGGAATCGTCTTGCCCTGCACCTGATAGCTTTTATGCAAATTTTGTAATTGAATCAACGCATCCACCTCCTGGCAAATCTGTATACATCCCTTGTGAAAAATAGAAAACCCCTTTTTTCACAAACGAAAAAGGGGCTGCAACGCATGTATACGTTCGCATCCACCCTTCTCATCTATCAAGATCCAACCAATCTTGTAGGAATTGGCACCGCGACGTCCATTTTCCAAAAAATGAACCGGTTGCCGGGCTTCATAGGGCCTGTCCCTCCGCCTCTCTTGATAAGAAAGATTTCTACGTATATGATGTTCGGTTTTTCAATTTTGATGATACAAACCGGATTATATCCCTTTTGAAAATATCCCGTCAATAGCAATCACAGGAAAAACTTTTTTGATCTACTTTTTGTAAAACATCTGCCCGAAACCACATCAAAAAAACAGCACACTCAATCTGGCGTGCTGTTTTCGTTGCTTTCTGTCGTGCCATTCGTTTGCGAAACCGACGCTTCTGTCGGCGGCTGCAATTTTTCCTGAATGAAGGACTGAACCTGATCGACATCGGGAATGAGTACCGCGCCTGCCCGATGGGATTCACGAAACATTCCCATTGGCGGCAGTTGGTAGTTGCCTGGCTCCACGGTGTTCAGTTTCAGCCCAAGCGCAGACAGTTTCAGCATATCCATGGAACTGATGTTTGTCTGGATATACGGCGTCACTTCTTTGAGGATCGACGGCAACTGCATCAGTGTCGCGCCGCTCTTCATCTGGCTAACTACAGCCGTCAGCAGCTTGCGCTGGCGCTCTGTACGCGTGTAGTCGGATGTTGCGTCATGACGGAAACGTACGTATTGCAGAGCCTTGTCTCCATCCAGTTGCTGCAGGCCCTTTTTCAAATTAATATCGTAGACGCCTTTATCTGTCGGGTCATGGTAATACATATTTTTTTCCACATCAATCTCGACGCCGCCAACGGAGTCGATCAATGCCTTGAAGCCTTCAAAATCTGTGATGACGTAGCGGTCCACAGGCAGTCCTGTAAACTGGCTGACGGTCTTCATCGCCAGCTCCGGTCCTCCGTCCACAATCGCGGAGTTGATGCGCGAGCTGCCGTGCCCCGGAATGTCCACGTACGTATCTCGCAAAATGGAAAATACATCGTAACGCTTGAAGACGGGGTCGATGCTGACCAGCATCATCGAGTCCGAACGGGGAAGCCCGTTGTTTTTCATTCCCCTGCGGTCCACCCCCATCAAGAGGATGTTCACCCGCTCTTCGCCGTCCCATTCGGGAATCTCGGCCGCTTTCGTCGAGGCCCCTCCATCAAGGGCAGGCGTAATGACATTGGGCTCTTGAATATCTTGAGCAAATTGATAAAAAGAGTATCCGTAGTAACCTGCTGTCGCGGCAACCACGACGAGCATCAGGAGCAACACCCGTTTCCACATTCGCATAAAAAATGACTCCACCTTTTGTTCTCGGTATCACATGGGCACATCCCACCACTTGTTTAGTATACTCGAATCTTTCCGTTATGGAGCAGCCTTTATTTGGTGGATCTTGCTGAAAATATAAAACAAGACGCCCGTTCCCGAGCGTCTCGTCATGGTCGTTTTTGCTTATTTGTACGTGTCGTAAGCGGTAGTCAACAGGTTTGCGATCGTTTGCAGATCATTGTTCTCGATCTGATGGCGCTCGATCATCGTCATGATTTTGCCGTCCTTCATGATCGCAAAAGACGGGGACGATGGCGCGTAGCCTTCGAAATACTCGCGTGCTTTTGCTGTTGCTTCCTTGTCTTGACCTGCAAATACGGTGTAGAGGTTGTCTGGCTTGGAAGGATGGTTCAAGGAATGAACCACTGCCGGCCGAGCCAATCCTGCCGCGCAGCCACAAACAGAGTTTACGACGACCAAAGTCAGACCTTTTGCATTTGGCAGCGTCTGCTCAACCTCTTCTGCTGTGCGCAGTTCTACAAATCCGTTGCGAGTCAGCTCGTCGCGCATCGGCTGAATGACCTGGCTCATATATGCTTCATAAGACATCATGGGGCAACCTCTCCTTTTGTATCACGTTTCCATATACGTATTATTATAACCCGATCAAGTGTCCGGGAGAACGAAGAAGTGCTCCCATCCTACACTTCCATCAAAATGGTGAGAATCATCGGATTGCGGCCGGTCTTTTCATAAATAAACGGCTTGATGACTTCGTTGATCTGGGACTTCAACTCCGACCATTCCTTGATCTTCTTGTCCAACGCTTCCTGGAGTCGCTGGCGAACAAGCAGCGTCGCTTCCTGGATGAGCGATTCCGAACCGCGCACATATACAAAGCCGCGGCTGACGATGTCTGGTCCGGTGAGAATCTTGAAGTTTTTCATGTCGAGACTGACGACGACGACCATCAGGCCATCCTCTGCCAGATGCTTGCGGTCGCGCAGGACGATGTTGCCTACGTCGCCGATGCCGCTGCCGTCGATCAGCACGATGCCGGCGTGAACCTTGCTGAGCCATGCCTTTTCGCGGTTGCAGTTCAGCACCTCGCCGTTGTCCATGATGAAAATGTTGCTCTCGTCAATGCCTACCTGCTGCGCCAGTTTCGCGTGCGTCTTCAGCATCCGGTACTCCCCGTGAATCGGGATAAAGTACTTGGGACGAATAAAGCTGAGCATGAGCTTCAACTCTTCGCTGCTGCCGTGACCGGACGCGTGAATGTCAAACACGTGACTGAGCACGACGTTCGCACCTGCGCGGTACAGCTTGTCGATCGTCCGGCTTACATTAATCGTGTTGCCCGGAATCGGGGAAGCCGAAATGATGACGGTGTCCTCTGGATAGATCGACACGTTGCGGTGCGATCCGGAAGCGATTCGGGTCAGTGCCGCCATCGGCTCGCCCTGGCTACCCGTGCAAATAATCAGCACCTGGTTGTCGGCGTAGTTGTCAATGTGCTTGATGTCAATCAGCATGCCCTCCGGCATCTGAATGTAACCCAGTTCTTGTCCAATCATGAACACTTTTTCCATACTGCGGCCGATCACCGCTACTTTGCGATTGCACTGCTCGGCAGCGTCTACCACCTGCTGCAGACGATGCACATTGGACGCGAATGTCGCCAGGATGATCCGGCCGCGCGCTTTGCGCACCACGTCGAGAATCCCTTCGCCAACGGTGCGCTCCGACATGGTGAAGCCGTAGCGCTCACTGTTCGTACTGTCCGAGAGCAGCGCCAAAACGTCACCGCTCGCCCCGATTCTGGCAATCTTGCCGTACTCGGTCGTCTGTCCGACTGGCGTCATGTCGAATTTGAAGTCACCTGTATGGATGACCATTCCTTCCGGTGTATGAATCACAACCCCGAGCGAATCCGGGATACTGTGATTGGTGCGGAAAAAGGTCGCCTTCAAGCGGTTGAACGGAATTTCCGTATCTTCCGAGATCGGAATCATCTTCACGTCGTTTTGCATGCGATGCTCTTCCAGCTTCGCCTTGACCAAGCCCAGGGTCAGACGGCCGCCGTAGATCGGCACATTGATTTGTTTGAAAATATAAGGAATCGCTCCAATGTGATCCTCATGTCCGTGCGTTAACAAAAGTGCTTTAATCTTGTGCTGGTTGTCCACCAAATAGGAAATATCGGGGATGACCAGATCGATACCGAACATTTCATTCTCGGGGAACTTCACCCCGCAGTCAATGATGATAATTTCGTCCTCATACTCGACGCAATACATGTTTTTTCCGATCTCGCCGAGTCCGCCCATCGCGAATATCTTAACGTCGCTCAAACTCTTTCCTCCTAACATCATCGTGCATGATTTTGGAAACCCGAACCAAGCATGCCATTCTTATTGTAACACAACGCAAGGCGTTCGTTTCACCCAGTCTTGTCAAATCCACACATTCATCTTCGGTCAATAACCGAAAACTGATACGCCATCGCGGCTACTCTCTCGTTTGTTCTGCTCCCGAAAAAATTGTTCCATGCGGGTAGCTTCTTTGGCCTATCGGCTATCGGCGCGATTACAGCGTAAAAATCGGCAGGATGAGCTAGCCCTCCGCACGCTTTCCAAATTGCAAAGATTTTCCACGGATGACATCCGAAAATGGCCTCAAAATAGATGGCAAGCTTGTTCACCCGCAAAAAGGGGGTTTTACGCCATGCCAGCCTTTGTCACCTCGCTCTTTGCCCGGAGCGTCCTGACTCCCCTCCTGGCAAGCCTGCTGCTTTTCTTCTTCCAGTACGACCCTGCCTGCGCCCAGCCGCCGTATGCCAAATGGGGCAGATTGGCGATGCAGGAGACGATGAAAAAATATCCGCATGCGCAGATCGTCGATTACCTGCACGTCGGGCGCACAGCAAAAACGCCCACCACGTCGGAAGAGACGTTCAAGCTCTTGCTCCAGGAGGGCAATCGCAGGTGGGCGCTTCTTGTGCATATTGAATTTGAAAATCAGACCGAGCATGTCGTGCAGATTACGTTCGAGGAATCAGCCTGATTCAGTCTGCAAGCTGCTCCATGTCCTTCATCATCTGCTCCATGTCCATGTCGGCTGCCATTCCGTAGGCGCGGCGCATGTTTCCGTCGCCGTCGACGAGGAACATGCGGGCGGTATGGGCAAAGGAACCGTCAGGCTGCTTCAATACCGCGACTCCGAAATCCTTCGTTACCTTTTCCACTGTCTGGGCATCGCCGCGCAAAAACTTCCAGCCGCTCTGATCCGCCTTGAACTTCGCCGCATACTGCTGCAACACCTCTGGCGTGTCAAAATCCGGGTCAAAGGTGATGGAAATAAACTCAACCTCGTCGCCAAACAGCTTTTTCTCCTTGAGCTGCTCTTGCAGCTTGGACATGTTGTACGTCGTCGCCGGGCAAATGTCAGGGCAGTTGGTAAACATGAACTCGACCAGCCGCACCTTGCCTTTTCCTTCCGAGAACGTATACGACGTGCCGTCACTGTTGTCCAATGTAAAATCGGCAATCGGCTTCATCACGGGAATCGGCTCTTTTGCCATGTATTTGTAGCCCAACACGCCTACAATCGCAAGGATAATCACACCTGCGAGCACCGTAAACCAATGGCGCTGCAGCGCGGACCCGTGCTTCTGTGCTCCCTCACTCACGCATTTCTTCCTCCCCTGCTTTTCTCATGCGCCCGCCGCAATCCCGCGAAAAGGCGCATGTTTCTTTTTGGGCGAAAACATCCGCATTGCCAGTGCGGTCGCAATCGTATCCGGCTTACACTTCCTTCTCGCCAGGCCAAGCCAGCATGCCGCCGACCATATTGGTAGCGTCAAAGCCCAGTTCAGACAAATATTCGGTCGCTCGGTGGCTGCGCGCACCGCTGCGGCATACCAAAACCACCGGGAGCTCCTTGTCCAGCTCGTCGATGCGGTGCGGCAAAAAGCCGAGCGGGATCAGCTTGGCCTCTTTGATATGGCCTTCGTTCCACTCCTCCACCTCACGCACATCAATCACCTGGAGCTTTTCATTTGCAGCAAGCTTTTCCAAGAGCTCCTGCGGTGTCATTTCCTTCACGCCATGACTCATCGCGTTTTTCCTCCTGTATGTACAATCGTTTCGTCGTTTTCTGCCACTCCCATCATATCATAGGGGCATGCCATTTTCTAACGACGAGGGCGACGAAAGCGCCAGGATCCAGGGACAAATTTGTGACAGGGTAAGAAATGGTTTGTTTTTGCGCAAAAAAGCGCTGCTTGCGGACACCTGCCACGGGTGAGCATGAGAGAATTCACGAAAATCCAACCTGAAAACTTATAATTAAATATTGACAGCTCCGTAAGCCTTTCATACAATTATGACAATAATTGAAGCAACATGTTCATCAAGAGCGGTGGAGGGACTGGCCCTATGAAACCCGGCAACCAGCAAGCAAGCCTTGCGCGGTGCCAATTCCTGCAGAATCCATAGATTCTGAGAGATGAGTGCACTCCCGTGTATAATCCGGAGCCTTCTTCTACTCAGAGAATGGCTCCGTTTTTTTATCCCCAATCCCCCATATATGAAGGAGAGATAAGCATGTCTGACCAGCAACAATGGAAACCGGAAACCCTCGCTGTCCATGGTGGACAAGAAGTAGACCCCGTAACAGGCTCGCGCGCCGTTCCGATCTATCAGACGACTTCCTACGTCTTCCGCGACACGGAGCACGCTGCCAACCTGTTTGCCTTGAAAGAGTTCGGCAATATTTACACCCGCATCATGAATCCGACCCAGGATGCCTTTGAAAAGCGCGTGGCCCTTCTCGAAGGCGGCGTCGGTGCTCTGGCAACTTCCTCCGGTCAGGCAGCGATCACCTTTTCCATCTTGAACATCGCACAGGCCGGGGATGAAATTGTCGCATCCAGCAGCCTCTACGGCGGTACGTACAACCTTTTTGCGCACACACTCCCGCGATTTGGCATCAAGGTTCACTTTGTGGATCAGTCCAATCCGGAAAACTTCCGGGCGTTCATCAATGAAAAAACAAAGGCGGTCTTCTGCGAGACGATCGGCAACCCTCGCATTGACGTAGCGGACTTGCAGGCAATTGCGGACATCGCCCACGAAAACGGCATTCCGCTGATCGTGGACAACACGTTTGCTTCGCCGATCCTGTGCCGTCCATTCGAGCATGGCGCGGACATCGTGGTGCACTCCACGACCAAATTCATCGGCGGACACGGCACAGCCATCGGCGGCATCATCGTCGATTCCGGCAAATTTGACTGGAACAACGGCAAATTCCCGGGCCTGACGACACCAGACCCGAGCTATCACGGCGTCGTCTATACGGAAGCAGTCGGACCGCTCGCCTACATCATCAAGGCGCGCGTCCAACTGCAGCGCGACATCGGCGCAGCCGTCGCCCCGATCAACTCCTTCCTGTTCCTGCAAGGTCTGGAGACGCTGCACCTGCGCATGGAACGCCACAGCCAGAACGCCCTGGCCGTAGCCCAATTCCTCGCCGCGCATCCAGCGGTCGAGTGGGTCAGCTACCCTGGCCTGGAAGGTGACGCCCACTACGCCCTTGCGCAAAAATATTTGCCAAAAGGCGCTGGCGCCATCCTCACCTTCGGCATTCGCGGCGGTGTCGAGGCAGGCAAAACACTGATCGAATCCGTGAAGTTGTTCTCTCATCTGGCAAACGTAGGCGATTCCAAGTCGCTCATCATCCATCCGGCCAGCACGACGCACCAGCAACTGACGGAGGAAGAACAGGCAGCCGCCGGGGTAACGCCAGGACTGATCCGGCTGTCGGTGGGCACAGAAGCGATCGACGACATCATCGGCGATCTGGAGCAGGCACTGCAACGGGCTGTTCAGGCTTCTGCTGTTAACTAGGTTTGCTTATATCGTAAAAAGCGGCACGCATCTCTTATGGGGGTTGCGTGTCGCTTTATTTTTTTGGGTGCTGTCTTCTGTTTGTTGCTAGCTTTCAGGTGCTCGGCCCCTCTACATCGCCATCGGAGCGCTCATCGTCGTCGCCGCCGTCAGTGGAATCAGTTTGCGAAAATTTGTAAAATACAGGATATTCCCTGTATAATAAAATCCGATCAACCGCCTTTCAATCCTATCTATAATAAAGGAGATTTTCCATGACCCATCCCGCTCTGGATAGTCTTTTATCTTCTGTCAACCGCGTAATTGTAGGAAAAGCAGAGCAGGTGCGCCTGCTGGTGACTGCTCTGTTGGCGCGCGGGCATGTGCTGCTGGAGGACTTGCCTGGCATGGGCAAGACCGTGCTCGCCAAAACGTTGGCGCAGGCCATCGGCGGAACGTACAACCGCCTGCAGTTCACCTCTGACCTGCTGCCTTCCGATGTAGTCGGACTGCACGTGTTCAACCAGCGGACGAACGAGTTTGAGCTGCGCAAAGGACCTGTGTTCGCGGACGTTTTGCTCGCGGACGAAATCAACCGCGCAACGCCGCGCACACAATCCGGCCTGCTCGAATGCATGGAAGAACGCCAGGTCACAATCGAAGGTATCACGCTGCCGCTGCCCTCGACGCTGCTGGTGATCGCCACGCAAAACCCGCTTGAATCTGAAGGGACCTATCCCCTGCCCGAAGCCCAGTTGGACCGCTTTTTGTTCCGTCTGTCGCTCGGCTATGGCACGCGCGAGGATGCAAAAGAAATACTCCGCAGATTCCGCAGCACCTCTCCTTTGGAGACCGTGCAGCCAGTGATGTCTGTGGAACAAATCGCCGCCCTGCAAAAAGAAGTAACAGCCGTCCATGTCAGTCAGGCGGTGGAAGATTACGTCATCGACCTGACGGAAGCGACGCGCAGCCACCGCTCCGTCGATGTCGGCATCAGTCCGCGCGCCATGCTCGCCCTGCTGCGCGCAGCCCAGGCATACGCTTTTGTCTCTGGCCGCACTTATGTATTGCCAGACGACGTGAAGGCTGTTTTCCCGAGCCTTGCCGCCCATCGCATCCGCCTGTCCATGGAAGCGGAGCTGCATGTTACCGAAGAGGAAGTGGTGGCGCAGATCCTGTCGAGCGTGCCCGCCCCTGTCGAGGAAAGCGTGTAGCCGGATGGATACGAAGCAAACCTTTCATGTGATTGGCTTTCTCCTTCTGCTTTTCGCGCTGTTTTCCGGCAGTTGGTTTCTTTGGCTGCTTGGCGGTTTTTTCTTTTTCATGCCAGCCGCCCAAAAGTGGTGGGCCAGGTCGCTATCCAAATGGCTCAAGCTGGAGTGGACAAGCGACCAAACCCGCGTCATGCCTGGCACGCCTGTGACGATTACTGTCCGCCTGCACAATCGCTCCTGGCTGCCGTTGCCCTCTACATGGGTACGTTTTTCCTTGCCTGAGCACGTCACGGTCGACGGCGGCGACGAGGTAAACACAAGCAACCAGCGGACGGTAGTGCGGCTGCGCTTCGACTTGCCCATGCGCCGAAGCGCCACCCGAACCTTGACGCTTACCCCCCACAAACGCGGCACCGTCTGGCTGACGGAGATTCAATCGGAGACAATGCCGCTGTTCGCCGGGGAAGCCACTTCGTTGCCGTTGTCGCTGTCATTTTCCCTGCTCGTCTACCCGTTGCCGCTCCCGCTTCCTCCGCTGTCACTGGAAGAGACGCAGCCGAACGGAAGCAGGCTCTCGCGCCAACGGCAACAGGAGGATGTCACCTTTTTGCGGGGAACGCGGCCGTATATGCCGGGAGATCGGCTCAAGCATATTCATTGGAAAACGACTGCCAGGTCGGGCACGCTCGAAACAAGACTTTTCGAGCACACCGCCCATCCAAACTGGCGGATCGTCGGTCATATTTTGCCATCGTATGAACCGATGCAGCAGCGGCATAACGACGAGGTCAATGAACGGGTCATCTCCAGTCTTGCCGCGCTGTCCATGCTGTGCCGCAAAATGTCGATTGGCTACGAACTGCTTCTCACCGTCAGGCAGCGCGGTCGCGAGCATTTTCATATGCCTGCTGGCAGCGGCAAGACGCACCATCTGCACGTCATGACCCAGCTCGCGCAAATGCACCATTACGTGACCACACCGCTTGCCAGTCTACTTCGCCGTCTGGAGGAAAGTCCGGCAAAGGCAGCGATCATCCTCGTAACGGCGCGGCCAGAGGAATTGCCCCAGACGACTGTGGAGCGGCTGGTACGGCGTGGACACAGCATTGCCGTGCTCGACGTATCCGGGGAACAGGTGACGGTCAGGCAGTATGAACGGTCACATCTGGAAAAAAGGAGCGTGATCGCACGATGAGCTTTTCCCTCGTGGGCCGCTGGACGCTTACGTTTTGGCTGGAAACGCTGCTTGTTGGCGCATCGCTGATGATGCTTGGCTGGATGACGGCAGGTTTTGGTGCGCTGCTGTTCTTTTGCCTCGCCGGCTGTCTGCTCCTGATCGCGGGAAGCTGGCTGTATCACCACGGCGGCCGACATACCGTGCTGCATCTGCTGCTTTATCCGTTTGTGCTTGGCGTGGGGGTGCTTAGCTTTGTTCTGTACGGCTCGTGGCTGATCGCCCTCGCTCTGGCAGGCGTCTTTTTTTGGCGCATACAAGGAGCGGCGGCAAATGGCATCAGCCATGTCAGCCTGCTGCGGCGGTTCGTCCTGGCCTTCATGGTCTGCCTGCTCCAGCTTGTTGTCGCGGCTCTGTATGGAACAGCCGTTCATCCCGACACGTTTTCGCCTGCCCCTTACTTCGGCATGCTCGCCCTTGTTACCGGAAGCTACGTGCTGATCGCAATCGGAGCCTACCTGCTGCGGGAGGAAGCTCTCCCCATCCGCCTGCCTGCCCGCCTCCGTCTTCTGCTCGCAGGTCAGGTGCTAACAACCCGTCTGCTTTTGACGGTTGGCTATGTGGCGGCTGCCTCTGCCCTGCTCGGTATTTTGGCCCTGCTCTGGTCCTGGGTGAAGGGACCGCTTGGCACCGGGCTTTACATGCTGATCGAGCCTGTCCTGCAGAAGCTGACAGAGTGGATTTCCGGGCTTTCGCAAGTATTGGACAAAGACCAGCGTGTTCATCATGCATTAAACAACGATGGGCAAGGCGGCAATCTTCCCCTGGACCCTGTCAGCCAGGGCGAGCCGCTCTTTTCCTTGCTGGAGCCTTATCTGATTGGGCTTGCCGTCGTCGTATCGCTGTTTCTGTTGGGCAGGTACATGTGGAAAAGGCGCAATCGTCAAGGGCAGGCGGAGCAAAAAGCAGCAGCCCCCGCGATGGATCTGGCCCCGCTGCCTCCCTCTACTGAGGGCGAAGCGGCGGCCGAATGGGATGTCTCCAAATGGTTCCAAAAACCGTTTGGCCCAACGGATGACGCAACCCGCTACGCCTACTTCCGTTTTTTGCAGACGATGGACAAGCAAGGGGTCACGATTCACCCGCATGAGACGACACAAGAGTTTTTGCAGCGGCTGCAAAAGCATCCTGCACTGACAGCGGTACAGCTGGAGCTGGCAGGCAAAATCACTGCCTTCTACGAGCAGTATCGTTACCTGGAGCGTCCCTTGTCGCAGCAGGAGCTTGCGGAGATGCAGCAGGCTGTGCAAGCGCTGGTGGCCTATGGGCAGACAAGCGATCCAGGTGGATAAAACTCCCTATTATTATGTAAACTTTTACACAAAAAAGGGGCTTCCCCCATGTCCGCCATAGCGCGGCATGGAAGGTTGCCCCTCCTACTTACCAAAAAATGCAATTAGAATGCACGCACATACTGCTTCGGCGGTTGGACTTCGTCCGCCGACAGCTCTTGGATCGCATGCAGGGCCCAGTAAGGATCGCGCAGCATGCCGCGTCCTACTGCGACCAGATCGGTGTCGCCGTTGCCAAGCGACGCTTCCGCCAGCTTCGGATCGTCGAGGTTCCCTACCGCGATGACGGGAACGTTCAGTGCCTGCTTGATCGCCCGTGCATACGGAAGCTGATAGCCAGGATGGATTCCCGGACGTCCGCCGGAGCCGATTGGGCCCTCTCCGCCACTCGACAGATGGAAAATGTCCACGCCTGCTTCCTTGTACCTGCGGCACAGCTCGGTGCTGTAGTCCAGCCCGTAACCGCCATCCACGTATTCCACGGCAGAGATGCGCATGATGAGCGGCATGTCTTCTGGAATCACTTCCTTGATGGCGGAAATGATTTCCACGCCAAACAGAGCTTTGTCGCGTCCGTACTCATCTTCCCGCACGTTTGTCAATGGGGAGTGGAACTGGTGGATCAGGTAGCCGTGTGCGCCGTGAATCTCGATTGTGTCCATGCCTGCTTCCACCGCGCGTCTTGCCGCTTCCTTAAACTTGACGACCATCGCTTTGACTTCTTCTGTTGTCAGAGCCCGCGGGGTTTTGTAGCGGGAGCCTGGAAAAGCAATTGCAGATGCGGATACGGGAACTTCCGCGTCTTCCGCTTTGCGGCCAGCGTGCCCGATTTGGATGCCGATTTTCGCGCCGTACTTGTGGACTTCTGAGACGATGCGCTTGTACGCCGGAATCTGCTCGTCGGACCACAGCCCAAGGTCGTAGTTGGAAATGCGGCCGTCCGGCTCTACGTCTGTCATCTCAACGATGATGAGGCCTGTGCCTCCTACTGCGCGGGACACGTAATGAACGAAGTGCCAGTCTGTCGGCGTACCGTCCTGCGCTTCCACGGAGTACTGGCACATTGGCGGCATGACTACACGATTTTTCAGGGTCAATCCTTTGAACTGAAACGGGGTAGACAACAAAGCCATTTGTTCCACTCCTTACTTTTTTTCATTATCATGCCAAAAGTTAGCATGGTCTGCAAGCTTTGGCTGCACTTTGGGGATTGGCTTGTGGGCGGCTGAAAAAGGTTAGCAGGTTTTGCTTTGTCTGTGTCTTTGTTGGGACGTGGGATTAGACGAGATTGATGGAGTTCGGCGGTAGGATCTGTTTTAAAATGCCCGTTTATCGGAGCTTTTGGTGAGGCGAGGAAAGCTCGGAACACAAGCCCTGCCTGGTCTGCCACAGCTCCCAGTTTGCCCCACACTTCTTTCAGCAGCAAAAAAGCCACCCGCCCTAACGGATAGCTTTCCTCCAAAACCAAAGACAAGACGCCTTCTCTATTATTCCGGCATGGTGCCGATGTAATTCGATTGTGGACGGATGATCCGGTTTTTCGCTGCCTGTTCCATAATATGAGCGGTCCAGCCAACCGCGCGGCTGACGGCGAATGTCGGTGTGAACAGGTTGTCGTCCAGCCCTACTGCGCGCATGACGGCTGCGGCGAAGAACTCTACGTTTGTATTGAGCTTGCGGCCTGGCTTGTATTCTTCCAGCAGTTGCAGGCCGACCTTTTCCACGTGTGTCGCCAGATCAAACCACGGGTCGTTGGCCGAAAGCTCGGAAGCGACGACGCGCAAGGCCGTTGCCCGCGGGTCGACTGTCTTGTAGACGCGGTGTCCGAAGCCCATCAGGCGGCCGCCGTTTTCCAGCCTGTTGCGCAGCCACGGCTCGGCGTTTTCCTTCGTGCCGATTGCTTCGATCATCTCGGTCACTTCGGATGGAGCGCCGCCGTGCAGAGGGCCTTTCAAGGTACCGATGGCTGCCGTAATGGCGGAGATCAGGTCAGACTCTGTAGAACTGACGACGCGTCCTGCAAAGGTAGAAGCATTCATGCCGTGCTCCTGCGTCAAAATCAGATAAGCATCGAGCGCGCGCGCATGGGCAGGATTCGGCTTTTCGCCTTTTAGCATGTACAGGTAGTTTGCCGTGTGATCCAGCTCCGGATTCGGATCGAGCGGCTCACGGCCTTCCAGACAGGCGAAGCGGTACGCGACAATCGTCGGCATTTTCGCCACAAGGGAAATAACCTCATCCATCGTCGGCGGGAAGCCGTGGGAAGAGCTGCCCAAAGCGGAAACACCGGTACGCAGCACGCTCATCATATCGACATCGGCCGGAATCAGCTTCAGGATGCTTTTTACATGCTCCGGCAATTCGCGGTTTGCTTTGAGCTTGTTCTTCAATTCGGCAAGTTCCTGCTCGCTTGGCAAATGTCCGAACCAGAGCAGGTGCGCAACTTCTTCAAATGTGTGATGAATTGCGAGATCGCGTGCCCAATGCCCGCGGTATACAAGCAATCCGTTTATGCCATCGACCAGACTCAGGTCTGTTTCTGCTACCGCGATTCCCTCCAGACCGATAGCCAAAGGATGGTGTTTTGCCATGATCGCCACTCCTTTTTGATCCTTTTTCTTTCAGTATATCGGGAACCACTTTGAAAGATAAATAGAATTAAAAATCAATATTAATCACATTTCGTAATCGTTCGTTATAACCTCAGCCCAGGCTATGGCGCTCCTTTGCTACCCGGCATTACTTGCGGCATCGGCGGATACAGCGCCTGCAAAATCTCCATGAAGTGCTTCGCAGGCTCGCTGATGCCGGCTTTGGGCACGAGCAGGTAGGAGGCGACCTTTGGCAAAACGAGTCCGGGCGTCGGCAGCTCGATAAAGCGATTTTCGAACAAATCCCGACTCACAGCCGAACGCGGCAAAAATGAGACGCCAAGCCCGTCTTCGATGAAGCGTTTGGTAATGTCCACCTGCGAGACAGCCATCGTGCGCAAGGCCAGTCCCCTCTGGCGCAAAAGCAAAAGCAGATCGTCCCAGTAGCCCGGGTGATTGTGCGTCAGCAAACGGTTGGACTGCACCTCCTGCTCCCAATCGGGCAGCGGCGCGTCCATGTCTCCGCCGTTGTGCGGGACCGCAAATACAACCGGATCTTCGTACAGCATGTACGTGTCCAGTTGCAGCTCCCCGGGCACCATCCGGGTCAGTCCCAGGTCTGCCTGGCCACTCTGCACGAGCGGGCCAATATCGACCGAGTCGGCAATTTTGATCGAGATGTCCACATCAGGGTACAGCTTGGTAAAACGATGGAGCAAATGAGAGAAGCGGGCACGGGCAATGATCGGCGAGACAGCCACCTGGAGCTTTGCCCGGTATCCTTGGCGCCACGCCTGCAAATCCTCCATGCTGTGATGCCACTGTTCCAAAAGCCCTTTTGCATGCGGCAGGTAGCGCTTGCCTGCTTCCGTCAGCCGAACCCGTTTGCCGACCCGTTCAAACAGCTTGATCCCCAGCTCCTTTTCCAATTGCCGGATATGTTGGCTGACAGTGGGCTGGGCAATAAACAACGCCTCAGCGGTCTGGTGAAAATTTTCAGTCGTAGCCGCCACCAGAAACGTTTGCAGCACGCGAAAGTCCACGCGATTCTCCTCCTATCCATCCCTTGTCTCTTTCGCACAAAAAGCAGCTTGTACTATCCATTTTCGTCGATTCACGCGGGAAAAGAAAGAAATCATCTGACAAATCGGCCTCAGCGAGAAAATAGTTAACAGACCCCCTGTATTTTTGGGTCTTTCTTCCTCATTTTTGCAATATTTTACTGGAAATCACTTTCAAACCTCCTCCTTATGGTACAATACGAAATTGAGTGCGAAAAACCATTTGCCATTCGCACCATAAAAAGAGAGAGAGAGTCAAAAAGGGGAGGAACTCATGGAAACCACAACAAGCGTGAACCCGCCACGTAAAAGCTTGAAAAAACCGCTATTGATTGCCGGAGCGGCTGCAGTCGTTATTTTGGGCGGGCTCGGAACGGCCTACGCCAAATTCGACTTGTTCAAAAGCCCAAAAACCATTTATCTGCAATCCGAGGCAGAGAGCATGCTGAAGTTCTCATCTGACATCTCCAAGGCTTATGGGGAATACGAGGACTACATGAAGCCTTATCTGGAAAAACCTGTACACTCCACAACGGAGCTGTCTGACATTACAGTAGATACCGCACTCACAGACCCGCAAGCCCAGAAGGTGCTCGAACTGTTGAAGAGTGCAAAAATCGTCGTGCAAAGCAACATCGACGAGCAAAAAAATCAGCAGCAAGGCAATCTCGAAGTCCATCTCAAGGACAAAAAGCTGGCTACCATGGAATTTTTCCTGAACGATACACAGCTCGGTTTTCGTTTGCCTGAATTTTACTCCAAGTATGGCTATATGGACCTGAAAGACCGCGATCTGTTCAAAGAAAAGTTTGGCCAAGAGCTGCCGAAGCGCTTCCTGACGTATCGCGACCTGATGAAGGCCGTTCAAATCAGCCAGGATGAAGTGAAAAGCGTCCTGACACCTTACGCGCTGATTTACGCAGATTCGATTCAGGACAGCCAGGTGACTCTGAACAAGGGCGCGTCCTTCTCCGAGGAAGGCTTCCAGGAAAGCGCACGTGAAATCACCGTAACCTTTACGCATGAAGAAGCGAAAGCCCTCGCAACGAAGCTCGCCGAAAAAGCAAAGGCGGACGAGAAGCTGTTTGACTTGATCTACACCCGCTACCACAACGTTGCGACATTGCTGGCGGACAGCGGCTATAAAGTAGAAGAAATCTCCAAGGAAGAATTCAAGAAAAACTACGAACAAAGCTTCGACAACCTGTTGAAAGAAATCAACGACTCCGCCACAGACAGCAAGGAGCAACTGAAAATGGTCGTGCTCGTGGACGGCGATCACCAAATCCTGTCGCGCAAGCTGATGTTTACCGGAAATGACAACAAGCAAGAGCAACCGTTCTTCAGCAGCATCACTTACCAAAAAGGCGCAGACAGCCTCTATCGCTACGCCCTGCACAATCCGGAGGACCCGGCAGACGGCGAAGTGTCCTACGCGTTCAAGGCGACCGAGCAAAACGGCAAAACAAACGGCAAGCTGAGCCTGTTGGTAAAAGACAACGAACAGCCTACTTTGGATCTGACTTCCACAATTGAATCTGTGAAGGAAGGCCAAAAAGTAAGCGGCAAGTACGATTTCGCCCTGGTCATGGCGGATAAATACAAACAGCCAATGGCTCTGAACGGAAACATCACCTTTTCCGAAACGAAAACAGATAACGGCCGCGACTCTGATAGCAGCGTGAAAATCAACTTCGACAATCCGCTCCCTGACATGCCAAAAGGATTCAGCCTGAAGCTGAAATCCAAGCAAGAATTCGGAAAAGCGCTGGAGATTCCGGCAATGACTGCGGACAATTCCGTCAACCTCGCAAACCTCACAGAGGAGCAAATGATGGAAATCCAGCAGGAAGCAGGAACCGCCGCCCAAAAATTCATGATGGAAAACGCCGAACTGGTGCAGCAATTCATGCAGCCGTAAGCATCGCACCTATGATAAGCAAAGACCCCTGTTCCAACGTAGGGGTCTTTTTCTTTACCAATATCCCGTGTAGACGATATATCCAATCGCCACGTAAAAAACGAGCCAGTCGACCGTGCGATAGAGCGTCTTCGGCAACGGCAGGCCGATCCACCCCGTCCGCAGCGGCCAAAAAAGCTGAATCCGCCCCACCAGCATATCGCTTGCCAGATGCGACAGCAATCCACAGAAAGCAGCCCAGCCCGCTGGCGTATCGCCCCAAAAAAAGGCAGGCAGCAGCAGGATGACCCAGGAATGAGTGATTGTCCGGTGGCCCAGTCCTCTTTGCAGCATTTTCGAAAAGGGGCCGAAAAGATGCCCCAGCTTGCTTCGTGCCTGATCGAGATCCGGCACCAGCGCCATCGTCGCTCCAATCACGCTGCCCTCCCAGGATGGGTACGCCCAGTAGCCCGCGATTGCGCCCAGAAGCATGTGTGTCTTCCACGTCATTTGCTGTTTTACCCCGACTTTCCAAGATGTTCTCGTTCGCTTTTGCCCAGTGGGTGTGAAGAGTTATGCTTCCAAGAGCGGCATGAAACTATGCGGATCAAGCCGCTCGCCTTCGATGACGATCGCCGTCATGCCGGACTCGGTTCCGGATTCGTGCCCTTCTCCCGTCTCCCAAAAAGCCGCCTGTCCCGCCAGAATCGGAATGCGCTGGTCATCCTCTCCCCTCACCCAGCCTTCTCCGCTGACCACGAGAAAAAGCTGCGGGCAAACAGCCGGATGATAGCCCACCACTCCGCCAGCCTGCAGATGAATGCAGCCGATAGACACTGACTCGTCTGTGCGCACGATACTGGAAAACACAGCGCTGACAGAATCAAAACGTTCGATCTCCTTGCCTGCCTGTCTGTCGAACCGAAAACGTTTCATAGCCTCTCCCCCATATTTTGTCATCGAAACCCTATCTTAGCGCAATTGCCGCCTCGCGGACAGTCTCGGATTTCCCTCCGCTTTGTGTTATAATCGAAGCAGGAGGAACTGGCCAATACACCTCCTCTTTTTTATGCCCGCGCGCATGGGTGCTCCCTCAATCAGCGCTTGCAGCATGCTCCTGTTTGAACCAGATGTCTTTGTAGTTGGCCTGTCCGAGCGCATTTAACGAAACACCGGCAAGCGCCGAGTTGTAGACCGAATGCTGCCGCGTATGGTACAGGTACAAGAGAGCCGATTGCTGCCCGAGCAAGAGCTCGATCGCGCGCAGCCTCCTTTGCTGGCACTCCCCGGACTGCTCCATCATCAACTGATCCAGCTCGCGGTCGATTTGCTCGCGCAAGGCCGGACTCCACAGTTGGCGCACAAAGCTGTGATCCGAACGGAAAAACTCAATCATGCCCAAAATCCACTGTTCATCAAAAACTTCCCCCGCCAAAACGAGATCGGCTTGCCGCAACACGTCCGGCTTTTTCAACTCTTCGACGGGCACGACCGTTACCTCGACAACCACGCCGCACTCCGCCAAATGCCGCTGTACCCACTCTGCGTTGTTTTCGTTTCCCGCTCCCGCGTACGTATACAGTTTCAGACACTCTCCACAGTAACCGCTCTGCATGACAACGGCCCGTTTTTCCGCACTGCTCCCCTCGGCTACCGCAGAATCCAATCCGGCGACTTCAGGAAAAAAACTGAAAGCACGCCCGTAGCGGTTCCACCCCAGCTCTGCAATCATTTGCCTGCGCGAAATAATGCGATCAAGCGCCTGGCGGAAAGCGGGAATCTGCTGCGGTCCTTGTCGATTCAGGTTAAAGGCGAGATAAGCTGCTCCCCGCTCCACCTGCTTTAGCTCCTGCCACCTGCCCAGCGGCTTCGGCATGTTCCACGCTGTCTGGAAGTGCACCTCTTTGGCTGCGGCAAAAAACTCCTCGCTGCGCTTGTCGAATGGCGGCACCACCCAGATTTCCACCCGGTCCAGATGAGCCCTCCCGAGAAAATAAGTCGGAAATGCCTCCAACACAAACATCTGCTCATCATTTGTCACGAGGCGAAAAGGCCCGCTCCCGACGGGCAAACGGCTGTACGCTTCCCCTTTTTGCTGCACCACGTCCCAAGGAACAATGGACAGCCGATCCGAGGCCAAATAGGCAGGCAGCAAACGGTTTGGCCGTCGCAGCTCGATTTGCAGGACGGTGTCCCGCAGCGCAGTCATTCGCACGACATCCTGCATCATCCACCGATACGGCGATTTCGTCTGTGGATCAGCTACCCGCTGCAGCGTCCAGATCACATCATGAGCCGTAAGCTCGCGCCCGTGATGAAACAACACCCCTTTTCGCAGATAAAAGGTCCAGCTCGTCCCGTCCTCATTCGTCTCCCAGTAATGGGCCACGTGCGGCTTGTACGTGTTTTGCTTCTCGTCGTACCGAATGAGCGTATCGAAAATTTGCCTGACCATGTGCGATTCGGTCCGTCTGTTGACAAACGCCGGGTCGAGAAAAGGGATCGTCCGGTAAAAGGACATGCGCAACGTATCCAGCGTGCGCTGTTCCACCGTCTGACTGCGAAAGCCAAACTGACCGGAAAGCCAGTTGAAAAAGCGTTCCCGTCCGCTTGCAGAGAGCGGGGATTCATGGAGAAGCTGCATGGCCCGTTCCAGATCACCGCGCCGGATATGCGCCTTGGCGAGCGGAACGACGATCTGCTCCACACTGCGCACAAAGACGAGCCGCGATCCTCGCCCGCGCCCCCGGCCCGGCAGCCACTCAATCCAGCCTTGCTCCAAAAACTGCTTCAAAATTTTTTTGACATTGCGAACCGTACAGCAAAAAATCTCAGCCAGTTCGCTCAACGTAATCTCCAGCGCCTCGCCCTCCGGCCTGTCGGAAAAATGCTGGCGCAAGCGCAAGTAATGATAAACAATCTGCATCGTCCACTCACTCTTTTCGTTAAAAGGGGAACTCTCTTTTCTATCACTCTACCCTTTTTCTTCCCCTTTTTCCAACTACAATGGAGTACAAAAAGGAGGGGTTGATTTCCATGCTGGTCAACCAAACAAAAACGCTGGCCGATGCAAAAGTGCCCCAACGCGCCTCGATCTGGCGCAATCGGCCGTTTCTTATCCTGTTTTTCAGTTCCACTTTGCTTGCTTGTGGCAGCAAAGTGTACGAACTCGCCTTGCCGCTTATTTTGTACGACATGACGCAGTCACCTGTGACGATGACGACAATGAAAAGCATCGAGTTTTTGCCTAATCTGCTGCTCGCCATGTTCATTGGCGTATGGGTCGACCGCTTTTCCAAAAAGCGCTGGTCACAATGGATGGTGTTCGGGCAAATGGTGCTACTCTTTTTGCTGTACGGCTTGTCAGCGGCGGGACAAGCCCAGGTCGTTCACTACTACGTAGCCGGATTTTTTCTCATGGCCATGCACTACGGCTTCCACAACGCCCGGGTCAGCATGCTCAAGCAGGTTGTCCCTACTCCGCTGCTCACTTCGGCAAATGCCCACTTTTCCTTCATGAGCACGTTCATCGAGATCATGGGGCCTGCGCTTACCGGCTTTATCCTGCTGCTCGCCAGCCTGCACGCGGGTCTTTTGATTACTGGTATTGCTTATTTGCTGGCTCTTGTGGCCATCTCCTTTCTGGAAAAGGCCGATGCTCCCCCGGTCCAGAAGGCAGGCTTCTGGCAGGATCTGAAAACCGGGTGGATCGAGCTTTTTCGCAATCAGGCGCTGTGGCGGATCAGCTTGCTCGTCATTTTTCTCAACGCGACTTCCGGCATGTATGACGCGATGATTATTTTTTTCGCCAAAGACCATTTGCGGCTGGACACGTCTACGCTCGGGCTGGTGCTATCCGCAGCCGGGATCGGCGGCCTTGTTGGCAGTTCGCTGGTCGCTTCCCTGCGGCGGCGCTTTCCGATTGGGCAGTTGATGGGCACGACGATTTTGTTGCTCGGCTTCTCCTACCTGCTCATGGTTTTTGCCAGCAGTACGTGGCTGCTCTGTCTGTCGCTGTTTCTCACCGGGCTTTTTTCTACCATTAATAGCGTTTGTATCTGGACGTTTCGCCAGGAGACTACCCCTGCCCATCTGATCGGGCGGATCAGCGGCATTACCGGCTCCATTTTCAAGCTGGGCATCGTCTTTTCCATCTACGGCTCCGGCTTCATGACGGTATCGTTCGGCCCGTGGGCAGTATTTCTCGCCGCTGCCGTCGGCAATGGGCTGATATTTTTGCTCTACCGCAAGCTGTCCTTGTGGCGGCTGGCGTGATCGCAGCGATCCTCCTGCTTTTGCTTTTTCCTAAAAAGAAAGAGCACCCGCGGAGCCGTCCGTGGATGCTTGGTATGCCTGTGATCTTTTCGTTTCGTTACAGCTTTTGGATGACTTTGTCGATCAAGCCGTAGTCAAGCGCTTCGGCTGCCGACATGAAGTAGTCGCGGTCGGCGTCTTGTTCGATCTTCTCGACTGGCTTGCCCGTGCGCTCTGAAATGATCGAGTAGAGCATGCTGCGGTGTCTGAGGATTCGTTCTGCGGCGATCTTGATGTCGCTCGCCTGCCCTTGGCTGCCGCCCCACGGCTGATGAATCATGATTTCCGCGTTTGGCAGGGCGTAGCGTTTGCCTGGCGCTCCTGCCACCAGCAGCATCGCTCCCATGGAGGCCGCCATTCCCGTGCAAATCGTGGATACGTCCGGGGCGACGAATTGCATCGTGTCGATGATCGCCATTCCCGCTGTCACAGAGCCGCCGGGCGAGTTGATGTACAGATGAATATCTTTTTTCGGGTCTTCCGCCGCCAGGAACAGCAACTGGGCTACAACCGCATTCGCAACCTGGTCATCAATGGCGCTGCCCACAAAAATGATGCGGTCTTTCAGCAAGCGGGAGTAAATATCGTACGAACGCTCTCCATAACTCGTCTGCTCCACCACTACCGGAATCAGATTCATGCAAAACCCTCCCTTTTATTTGTTCGTGGACAAAATGGATGGATTACGCGGCCAGCCTCATGCTGCTGGCCTGCGGTGCAGCCGCTTTGCTTTTGCCAAACCCGGAGGAGACTTGCGTGACGACAGCCGGGTTGTCAGCCGGTCCCACTGTCCAGGAGGTAACAGTGGCTTCACCGTCCACTGCGCCACTGCTGCCGTCTCTTGCAGGAAGCGCAATGACATTGCCCCGCCTGGCTTCGGTCCGCTTTTCCCACACGACGACTGGCCTTTGTTGGCCTGCTGCTGTGACTTCCGTCTTCATGACTGCTCGCCTCCTTCTTTTGGATACACCGCGAGAATGACCTGATACGTTTCCTGTCCCTGCGCTTTCGTCTGATACTTTTTGACCAACTGATTCACCAGTTGCACGTATTCCTCGACAAAAGCGCTCCGCTCTTCCTCACTGGCGAGGCGAATGGTGGTATCGAGTGTGGCGCTCGGAATTTCTTTTTCCTGATCCGAACGCTCCAGCAAGAGCAGGGCATCGCGCTTGATCCGCTCAGCCGTATGGATCAGATGCGACAAGGCGCCCTGGTCCTTCATCTGCTGTACCGTTTCGTTCGCCCAGTTCAGCCCTTCCGAGAGCACGTAGGTTCGGGCGATTGCCAAATACAGCACCTCGACCAGATTGCGAACCTGCCGGCTTCCCACCCGCCTGACCAGCCCGACTTTTTCCAAAGCCTTCAGATGATAATTGACGCGCTGCGGAATCTCATTGATTGCACGCGCCACTTCCGCCGCAGAAGCAGGCTCCGCCAGTCGGCTCAAAATCTCCGCCCTGAGCGGATTCAACAGCGCCATCGCCTGCTCCGGCGTCTCGACGACATACGTTTCCAGTTGTTCGTGGGCCACAACAACACCTCATGACATTAAACATTTACGTAAAAACAGTTTATTACGTGAGATTCAATTTGTCAAATGCTGGGCAAGCCCGAAAAATGGCGGCATGAAAAAAAGCAGCCTCCCGTGAGCGAAGCTGCTGTATCTGTCTTTTTCCGCCGGAATATTACCGGGGAGCCGGATAGGTGATTTTCTCTCCATCTGCAGGCACCCGCGCACGGTCCTGCAGCTTTCGTTCCGCCAAAAACGCATGTAACTCGGCGCGTGACAACAGGCAGTGATTCCACGTCTCCATGTGGGCAACGAAAAGGTGGCTGTCCGGCGATGCGGCGGCGACAAGAGCGATGTCCTCCCCCGTCATGGTGATCGGGTCGCCCGTCAAAAACCGGGCTGCTCCGGCAAACACAACAATCACGTCTGGAGCAAACCGCCGGATGGCTTCCTCCACTTCGGCACACCATACCGTATCCCCGGCCACGTACAGCGTCGGCTCGCCAGGCGCCTGCAACACAAAGCCGGACACTGGCCCCATCCGTTCCCCGATCTCGCCTGTCCCGTGCCTTCCGCCTGTGCGGTAGAGGCGAACCCCTTGCCACTCCTGCTCGCTTTCAATCGCGGTTACATGGGAAAAGCCGTGCTGGTGCAGCATGTCCCTATCCGGGAGCTGGCAAAAGACAGGCAGGTCGGCGGGCAACAAGCGGAGCGCCTTTTCGTCCAGATGATCTCTGTGCGTATGCGTCACCAAAACCACCTCCACGCCATCCAGCACTTCTTCCGCGGAAAAAGGCAGCTCTACCAGCGGATTCGCCCGCTGATTCGGCGTATTCGGCACAGCAGACAGCTCACCCGCCGCGCTGAACATCGGGTCGATCAAAAACGTGCGGCCGCTGTAGGTCACTTTGAGCGTAGCATGTCGAACAAGTTGGATTTGCATGTCTTCTCTGTCCTCCAATCGCAGTCGTATAATAGGTGTGAACTTGCTTTTATTGTAAAAGGCGCGCGCATGTAGCCGCGAAACGAATCAAACGCCTCACTTTCACCGCGAAAGGAGATTTTCATGCTCGACCCAACCGACCATGCCATTCTGGCTTTGCTGCGTCAAAACAGCCGTCTTTTGTGGAAAGACATCGGCGAACAGGTCCATCTGAGCGGGCAAGCCGTCGGCAACCGGATCAGAAAACTGGAAGAACAAGGCGTCATTATCAGATACACGACCATCGTCGACGAGGCCAAGCTGGCCCCTTCGCTCACCGCGCTGGTCACTGTATTCATGAAAACCACCGACCATTCGCGCTTTGCCCGCTTCGTCGCAAGCCGCAGCGAAGTAATCGAAGCCCATCGCATCAGCGGAGAAGGCTGCTACGTGCTGAAAATCAACGTCGCGGACCACACCGCCTTAAACCGTTTTTTGGACGATCTCCTGCCCTTTGGCAACTACCGCGTCAATCTGTCAATCGGCCAACTCAAATAGGGCAGCGATTCCGACCGGAAGCAATCTCCCTTCTTTTCCGTCTTGCCCGATCATGTGAACAGGGATAAAATGATGGGTACGAAAGGAGGGAAATCGCCATGGAAGATATGCTGTTGCTGTTTTCACTGGAGGATTTCTTTGCCTTGCTCGCCCTGTTTGTGGGCTGCTTTACGTCTGCTTTTTGTCTCAGACGCCGGCATCGCCCGCAAATACAGGCGTTTCGTTGGAATTCTGGTGACACCTATCGACCTTCGATCAATCCTGGCCTGGTTGAGACGTATCCGATGACAGCAAGGCAATCGTTGCGCCTTCGCCTGATCCGGCGTTCGCAGCACACGAGTGGCGACAAGGATTCGTACCGCTCCCTTTTGGATTTGGCTGTTTGACCCAAAATCCAAAAGGAGGTAGATCGCATGATCGCCAAGTACATCGGAGAAGCTTTGTTGTTTGTGGTAGGCTTGCCGCTTTTTGCTTACCAGACCGGGGAGAGCCTGCATGCTTTGGCAGAGGCTTTCGCGCAGATGTCTGATTTTGTTAACTGGAAATAAGGGGGCTTTTTAAGGCGAGATAGAAATAGCCTGGCTGTCTGTTTCTGATGACAGTCAGGCTTTTTGTTTTTAAAGTGGCAAGTGATTTTTAGTTAAGTTTGTAACGGAGTCCCATATCAATGGCTTTGCGGGCATAATATTCCCATTGTTTGCTTCCGGTGTAAGAAACGTCAAATCCTGCTGACTTTAGCGCGGATACACTGAAAGCCCCTGTTGCACTCGCAGAATTCGTGCTTGTGTAAACAATTGTTGCACTTGCACTCAGTTCAATTTCTTGGGTTGGGAATTTGTCAGAAGTTGAAATCCCGACAATCTCTTTATCTTCCAACTTAGCCGAGTTCGAATTTGTAATTTTCATATTCTTGCTCTCAATTGAATTAATTTGTCTAAAAGATCCAGAAGAGTAGACTTTCAATTTCGCGGATAACTCCGTATTTACAGGCCCATCTTTTTTATCTTTTTTCACTGTCACGGTAGTATAGTTTCCAGTGGCCATTGCTCTAATTCCTTTACCATTACCTTTCCCCGACACAGCAGGTACAACTTCTTCGATTATCTCCGAATATGTAGCTGTAATTTCACCAGTTTGTTTGTCAATCAATTCTACTGTTGCAGAATCTTCCGTCTCAGTACGAACCATTTCAAGGTCAGGGGTCAATTGAATCTCAACAGAAGTTAACTTAAGTTGCACCTCTTGAACACTTTCCTTTGATTGAGCAATAGATAGCCCAGAAGCCGAAAAAATTAAGGCTCCGCAAAGTAAACTCGCAAAGATCGACTTCACATTTAGAAGTTTCACAGAACAGCACCTCTATTTATTTGGTTTTTTTACAAAATTATGGTATAATGCAAAAATTGCAACGTCAATTCCTTTTTTAGTAAAGTTTGTAAAAATTCCAAAAGGGTGTGTTTTGTTTATGGAAAAACTGGACTTAACGGAATTGCATCAGTATTTTAATGATCTCTCCTTAAGTATTCGCGAAACAGGCGACAAGACTAGCAGTTCTTTACTTGCCGTTCAAGGAGAACTAGGTTCCCTTAATGCGACTCTACACACAACCAATTACTTACTTATTGGAATATTGATTATGAATGCTATTTTGCTTTTTCTAGTTTTATTTAAAAACAATAGGAAATAACCTCCCCAAGCCTTCAAATAAGTCGGTGACGAGTTATTAAAGACCTCATGCCAGTTTTGGGGACTTTTTCTGTTGCTTAAATTCACAACTAACCATGATTTGTATTGACTCACCTTCTGTCCTCACCATTGCAAGGTGAAGGGCAGTCTTTTTTCGGCTTCGGTAGCAGACTCGTTCTATCATGCCACGCTCCTCACAAACAGCAAAGCTCATGAGCTATTTAGAGACCATAAAGTTTCTTTCATATTAAGATCTTAATTTTTTAATAAAGTACTTTGAGATCCATTTTTTTGTGATAATCAAACTATCGTTGTCCATCCTTTTGTTCAAAATCAACCTGGTATTTTTTTCAAATAAACCAGGGTAACTCCTGCTGGTAATGCATAATGTTGCTTTACTTTCCGCAAGCGCTATGCTAAAATAAAGTCACAGTGTAAATGAATATCCACTTTGTTTATGGAGGAGCCTGTCATCATAGGGTTCTTTTTGTCTTTTTTCAGCCGACAAAAAGAAAAACCCCGTGATGGCGGGCTCTTTTTGCATCTTGCACACAGATTAAAAAGGGGGAAACCGCATGCTTATTTTTCAACTGGCTGTCATCCTGATCGCCTCCAAAATCGCCGGAGACATCAGTGTGCGACTGGGACAGCCGTCCGTTTTGGGGAAGCTGCTGATCGGGATTGTGCTCGGTCCAACGGTGCTCGGGCTGGTGACTGACACGGAAATTTTGAAAGAAATCAGCCAGATCGGCGTCATTCTGCTCATGTTCATCGCTGGACTGGAAACCGATATTGACGAGTTCAAGCGCACCGCCAAGTCTTCCACCAGTGTCGGAGTGGCTGGCATCATTGCGCCTCTGGCACTGGGCTATGTCGCCGGAGTTACGATGGGGCTTTCCTCATTTGAGGGTCTCTTTTTGGGGCTTTTGCTCTCGGCAACCAGTGTGAGCATCTCTGTGCAGACGTTGAAGGAGTTGGGCAAGCTCAAGTCGAGAGAGGGGGCAACCATCATGGGGGCTGCCGTCATCGACGACGTACTCGTCATTTTGGCGCTGGCGTTTTTGATGAGCTTCGCTGGCAGCGATGTGAACCTTGGCCTGGTCATTGCCAAAAAGCTGGCGTTTTTCGCGATTGTGATCCTGCTGGCCTGGAAAGTCGTCCCGTGGGTTTTGCGCAAATTCGCACCGCTGCAAGTTAGCGAAGCCGTGATTTCCGCGGCGCTGATTATTGGTTTCCTGTTCGCCTATTTTGCCGAGTACACAGGCGTTGCCGCCATTATCGGCTCCTATATTGCGGGTGTCGCGATCAGCCTGACCAGCTACAAGCAGGAAGTCACCCACAAGGTAGAAACGATCAGCTACGCCATCTTTGTTCCTGTCTTTTTCACCTCGATTGGCGTCACCGCCCAATTTTCCGGGATCGTCGAAAATTGGTGGCTGATTGTCGTGTTAAGTGTGATCGCCATTGTTTCCAAGCTGGTCGGCGGAGCCTTCGGCGCAAAAATCACCGGCTTCCCTTGGAAAAATTCGCTGGCCATCGGCGCTGCCATGGTGTCGCGTGGCGAAGTGGCGCTGATTATCGCCGCAATCGGGCTGGAAAACAACCTGCTGACCGAGGACATGTTCGCTGTCTTGATCGTCGTTGTCCTGCTGACGACGATTGTCACTCCGCCGATCATGAAATGGCTGTTTGCGGATAAAAATACGCAGGAAGAACCACTTTTGCTGAAAAAGAACGCGTAAACGACAAGCCGGGCTGTTCCACGTCAGATGACGTCGGAGCAGCTTTTTTCTTTCGCATCGCCTTCGCAATCGGTTCCGTTTCGGTTTATGATGAAGAAAAAAATGGTTCCTGCCAACAAGCAAAAGCTTCTTTCGCTGCTGGCGAAGCCCGTATAAAAAATGACGCAAAGGAGAGCGGTCTGCATGAAAGTTGTCGTAGCACCGGACTCATTTAAAGGAAGCCTCACTGCCAAGCAAGTCAGCGAAGCGATTCGCGCCGGCGTGCTCCGCGTGTATCCCCGTGCCAAGATTGTCGCCAAACCGATGGCAGACGGCGGAGAAGGTACACTGCCATGCCTCGTCGACGCGACCGCTGGAAAACTCATGACAGCCACGGTCAAAGACCCGCTCGGGCGACCTGTTGCAGCCGAGTTCGGCATTCTCGGCGACGGCGTTACCTGCGTGATCGAGCTGGCAGCTTCATCCGGCCTGTATCTCATCTCCGAAGCGGAGCGCAACCCGCTTCGCACCACGACCTACGGCTTCGGGCAACTGATTATGGCTGGCCTCGACCTGGGCTGCCGCCGCTTTATTCTCGGACTCGGCGGCAGCGCCACAAACGATGGCGGCGCAGGCATGCTGCAAGCTTTGGGCTACAGACTGCTCACCGAGGATGACCAACCCTTATCCTTTGGCGGGGGAGAGCTTTCCCGGCTGAGCCGCATTGATTGCAGCCAGAAAGACAAGCGTCTTGACGAATCTCAGTTTGTCGTCGCCTGCGACGTCACCAACCCGTTTGTCGGGCCAAACGGCGCTTCCCACGTATTCGGCCCGCAAAAGGGAGCTACCCCGGAAATGGCCCTCGCCCTGGACGACCGTTTGCGCCATTTTGCAGACGTAATAGAAAAAAGTCGGGGAATTGCCATTCACGATCTGCCGGGAACAGGCGCAGCGGGCGGTGTGGCCGGGGCGCTTCTCGCCTTTCTCGGCGGCGAGCTGCAAGCGGGAATACAGATCGTCATGGAGACAACCCGCCTCGCTTGCGCCATGCAGGGCGCCGATCTCGTCATTACCGGAGAAGGCCAGGTGGACGGGCAAACCGCCCAAGGAAAAACAGCGTGCGGCGTCGCCCAGCTCGCGCAGCAATTCGGCATCCCCGTCATCGTGCTGGCGGGTTCCATCGGTGAAGGAATCGAAGCGTTGTATGAAAAAGGCGTCACCGCCGTCGTCAGCATCGCCAATCGGCCGATGACGCTGGATGAGTCCATGCGGGACAGCGCCGCGCTTTTGGAACAGGCGGCCGAGCAGGTTATGCGGATTTGGGCTTGCCGGAGTGGTTTATGAAGGCTGGAAAAAAGCTCTCCCACAGCAACCTGCTGCCAAGGGAGAGCTTTTCGTCATCTACTTCGTTTCCCGATGCAAGGTATGGCGTTTCAGGCGGGGCGAATACTTTTTCAGCTCCAGCCGCTCGGGATTGGTTCGCTTGTTTTTGGTCGTGATGTAGTTGCGATCTCCTGTTTCCGTGCATTGCAGCGTAATGTTGACGCGCATGTCGCTTTCCTCCTTTTTGTCTTACAGCAGCATCTCTACGACGGTGCTTGCAGTAGGCAACGGGTCAGGCAGCTTGGCCCAGTCCGCATGGTACTCCTCATCCGTCAAGAGACAAGTATCCAGCTGCGCTGTGACCGCTTCCCGGTCCAGGCCGATGCCGATGAACACAAGCTCTGTCATTCTGTCGCCATGCACCGGGTCCCACGTCTGCCGCATATCCGGCTCCTCTGCCAACAGCGCTTCCCGCTCCTTGGCAGGCAATGCCGCCGCCCAAAATCCGGCGGTTCCAATCTCAATCGAAGGCCCTGCCTGGCTGAGCGTCATCGCCAGATCGTTGCGGGTAGCCAGCCAGAAAAACCCTTTTGCCCGCACGACTTCCTCCGGCCAGGCGGCCAGCCACTCGCCAAACCGTTCGGGGTGAAACGGCCTGCGCGCGCGATAGACAAAAGAAGAAATACCGTACTCGTCCGTCTCTGGCGTATGCTCTTCTTTTTGCAGCTCGGCAATCCACCCTGCCGACTGGCTGGCCGTCTCAAAGTCAAACAGTCCGGTATTCAAAATCTCATGCGGGTCGACCTGTCCGCGCACCGCCCGGATCAAGCGGGCCTTTGGCTGCAATTTGCGCAGTACCGCCTCCAGTTGCTCCAGCTCTTCCGGGTTTACCCGGTCGCATTTGTTCAAAATAAGAACGTCGCAAAACTCGATCTGGTCGATCAACAAGTCTACCACTTCGCGCGTATCGTCCTCCCCGACTGCCTGCCCCCTGTCCAAAAGACTTTCCCCCGAGGAAAAGTCATGCCAGAAACGGTACGCGTCCACGACCGTCACCATTGTGTCCAGCCGGGTCAAAGCAGACAGGTTGATGCCGTTTTCCTCATCGACATACGTGAAGGTCTGGGCGACGGGAACAGGCTCGCCGATCCCCGTCGATTCAATCAATATGTAGTCATACCGTCCTTCGCGTGCCAGCCGCTCCACTTCTGTCAGCAAATCCTCGCGCAGCGTACAGCAAATGCAGCCGTTCGACATCTCCACGACCTTTTCGTCCACACGGGAAACACCCCCTCCTTGCGATACCAGCGTGCCATCCACATTCACCTCGCTGAGGTCGTTGACGATCACGGCGACGCGCATGCCTTCCCGGTTGTTCAAGACATGATTGAGCACGGTTGTTTTGCCTGCTCCCAGATAGCCGCTCAGGACAGTTACCGGGATTCTTTTATCGGTCATAAGCCAATCTCCTTCGCTTCTCAAAACGTAATGGTTACGATTTAATAAACATGCTAACGCAACACTCTTTCCCTTGTCAAGACAAATCGTAATGATTACGTTTAGGCGTAACAAAATGATGAAGTGACCCTATCCTCGCTCTTTTTCTGCCCGCTCTTGTTTCATCGTTTGCTATAATCAATTTATGTCGCAATGGAAAGTAGGGGCAGATGTGACGTTATACGGATTTTACACAGATGAATCAGGAAACAACGGCTTCAATGATATGAGAAATCAACCCGTTCTCTGTTACGCAGGCATCCTGGTCCCCATCCATTACCAGGTGTTTTTGCATCATGAGGTCCAGAAAATCAAAGACAATCTGGAAAAAGATATAAAAGCCACCATTCACGGCATACCCGCAGAGCAGTTTCCCCATATCGACTTTTTTAAAAAGTTTGAAATCCACGGAAAGGCATTTATTGACGGGGAAAATTTCTACTATAACTTATCGGATGGCCAACGCTTCAAAGTCGTGGAAAATTTGTTGTCTTTAGTGAAGGCTTCGGAAGTAAAGGTAGTGGCTGCTCTCGTCAACAAACAGCTTTACCAGACCCGGACGGGTGAAACCAACCATAACCGCATGCATCTCCACGCGTATACGGAGCTTGTTCGCTGCCTGTCCAACGAGCTGAGCCGTGCTGACTCGTATGCGTTTGTCATTTGTGACGACGGCAAGCCGAGCGAGCTCAACCATTTTCGTGACGCCCTGCGAAATCCGCTCAATCGCAGAGTGTATCCCGACCTGCAGGTAAAGCTGTCGCACGATCATAACGGAAACCTGATTCAACTGGCTGATATGATTAACTTCATCACCTCTGTCCATTTCCGGCATCGTTACGGCTTCCCTCCGCGAAAACGACACCAGGCCGCCATCCTCGATATATATGCACGGCATCTGGACTCCAAGCTCATCATCTGGGAATACAAATAAAAAGAGGAGGACGCACACAACGTGCGAACTCCTCTTGTCGGTCGTACACAACGTGCGACCTTATTTCTACCCTATCCAAAATCACCGGACGATATGTCAAAATAAATTAAGACATTCTGTTCATAGGTCAATGCATGAGCTACGTACAGAATGCCTTAATTTTCGTGTGGATTTAGTCGTACACAACGTGCGAGCAAATCCACATCTATAATTGTACGTTTGCAAAAGGAAGTTGTCAAGCATAACGGAGAGAAAACACAGGCTTCGCCCAGCTTTTCAGCGAAGCCCTGTTTACGTGTGTCGATCCTTCCGCTACTTCACCCGCTTCATCGCCACCGCTTCCCCATACGCGCCGATGACCGGCTGATACAAGCTGCGGTTGTTCAACTGATCCTGGCTCACTACCGGGGTCGGACGATTCCCTTTCCATGTAATCTGGCTGTATACATGGCCCGCGGCGGTCGGCATCGTGACCAAAATGTCCTTGACCTGATCGTTGTTGCCGTCTGTTATGTGCAGCTTCGGCAGCAAAGCTTTGTCGCGCGTGCCCACCGAAACAAACGTCTGCTGGTTGTTTTTCCCTTCGCGAACCACAATGCGCAAATTCTCGGCCGTCTGGTTCATCGCCAATCCCATCTTGTCGCCTACCAAAAAAATGTGGTCCTTGATCCCGTCGCCTGTCACATCTGCGTATTTCGTATCCAGCACAAATGTACTGTCGCTTTTCATGCTGAACCCGCTATTGATTGAGACATCCGGCGAAGGCAAGTTGTCGACATCGGTTTTTTCCAGCGTGACCCCGAGCAGTTGCGGCTTTTGGTCCACGATATTCCACACGCTCGTCGCTACAGCAATATGGTCCTGATTGTTTACTCCCCAAATATTTTGCTTGCCCATCCAGCGCAGATTGCCTTTGGCATCGCGAAAAGGCACCAGTTCCACCAGCTTTTGCACGTAGCCGTTCGTCGGCTTTTGCAGCTTGCCGTTTGCCTGATAAATCCCTTGATGCAGGTATGTCGCTTTATTGGCAGACAAATCAAACGTGCTGACTGCTTTTGTCTGCAAATTCGTTACCTTTACCCGAAACCCGTCGGTAAACTGCACGGAAAACGGAATGTTGTGCTGCGGTTGCAACAGGGCAACGGTAGCATACGATTGGGACTGTGACGGAAGGACATTCGCATGAACCGGAGCAACCCCCAGTCCTGATGCCATGAGAATAGCACCGCTCCATACGATTGTTGCCATCGTTCTTTGCCAAAGTCTCATGATTCTCTCCCCCTATGTAACAGGCACGCAGGCACGCCGTTTCTTGCCAAAGGTTACACCCGTGCCTTTTCTTCGCTGCTCTTCTTTCTAAACGAGATGAACCGTTCAAATGTTGCTAGGAAATAACCCCAATGTTTTCTCGCCATTTTTACCGATTTGCAACAACTTCGCAGATAATGCAGGCTACAATATAGTCAAACGGAAGTAGCTGTAGAAAGGAACAAGCACAAATGAAAAAGGCCTGGCTTTTGCCTGCCGCGATCTGCGCTTCTCTTCTGAGCGGTTGCGGCCTGGCAGATACCCCTAACGAACTGATGCGCGCGCCCGCTGCCGATGGCGATCAAAAATCGATCAATCAGGCGGTCATGCAATTTTTGCCTGCGGGCTCACAGTTGGCGATGCCGCTCCACCCCGCAGAGGCGAGCGCCGTCTCTCTGCAAGACCTGAACGGCGATGGTACTCCCGAGGTCGTCGCCTTTTACAAGTCGGAAAAAACCGATTACGAAATCGGTGTGCTGGTGCTTACGCAAAAGCAAGGAAACTGGCAAAAGCTGACCTCCTTTACCGGGATTGGCAATGAGCTGGACTACGTTTCGTTTCACGATCTCAACGGCGACCAGGTTCCCGAGATGCTGATTGGCCTGGGCGGCGGCGACGGTCTGAACCGGGAGCTGTCGGTGTACTCCATTACCGACGACAATACCAGGGAGCTGATGAAGCAACCCTATTCCGTCATGGCGGTTGGCGATTTGACCGGAGATCAGCAGACTGAGCTTGCTCTGGTCCTGCACGATCACAACAATTTCACCTCCAAGGCAGAGCTGTTTGGTGCAAAAGACGGCCAAATCACCAAGCTGGCCGAGGTAGCGCTCGACGGCTATGTGAACGGATACGAGCAAGCGATCATCGGAAAAGCGTCTCCTGAAAAAAATGCCCTGTTCATCGAAGCCGGGGTAGGCGCGCACTCGGCATCCACCGACCTATTGATCTGGGAAAATGGCACCTTGCACAACCCACTGGCCAAGGCAGAGGGAGAAATGGATGTCACCTTCAAGGCCTATGCCTTGTACAGTGAGGATATTAACGGAGACGGCATTATCGAGATCGGCACCAGAACGCAGCCGCCTGGCACAGAAGAGATGGCCATGGCCGAAATTCCCTGGATCTCCTCCTATTTTCAATGGGACGGCAAGACTGGGCTGAAGCACGTGGAAGATCATTACCAAAACTATTCACTTGGACTGGATATGAAAATTCCGGAAAAATGGCGCGAAAAATTCACCATATCCGCCATTCCCAACGCCAGTTCGCACACCATCCGCTTTTTCTACTACGGAGAAAACGGAAAAAATAAAGCCGAGCTTTTGACGCTCCAAACCATTCCGCAAACCGAATGGAACAAATTCGAGAACGGACTCAAACAAAAGCAAGTGCCTTACGTTCTGTTGAAGGAAGAAGGAAAGCAGGTTCTGATCGCGCTCCTTCCGCAAGCGACACCCAGCCTTGGCAAGTCTGCCATGCAGGAGTACCGCTCCATGCAGCTCACGGCAGACGAGATACGTCAGCTCTACAAGCCTTTATCCATTCCGTGATAAAGGCCAAAGCGGTTTTTCCTGTACCAATCCACCTGAGAGCGAAAAAGTCAAAATCAGACCAAGGGGATTTGTTTATGAAGGTTTTATTGCTGGAAGACGAAAAATCCATTCGTGATTTTGTCCGCATCAATCTGCGGCGTGAAGGCTGGGATGTCGTTGAAGCAGCGACAGGCGAAGAAGCGCTGGAAATCGCGCAAGCGCAAAGCGATATTGAAATTGCCATTCTCGATGTGATGCTGCCCGGCATTGACGGCTTTGAAGTGTGCGGACAGCTGCGCAAAAAATACCCGCGCCTTGGAATCATCATGCTTACTGCCAAAAGCCAGGAGCTGGACAAAGTGATGGGGCTGGAGTTCGGGGCAGACGATTACGTGTCGAAGCCGTTCAGTCCGGCTGAGCTGTTGGCCCGCGTAAAGGCATTGCACCGCAGGCTGACACCCCTCCCCGCTGCTGTGGAGGACAAAAATACGATTGACATCGCTCCCTTCACCCTGCTGCTCGATGAGCGAAAACTGCTCAAAAAGGATCAGGAAATCGTCCTGACCCCCAAGGAGTTTTCCATTATCAAGCTGCTGGCTGAGAATGCCAACAAAGCGATCAGTCGCGATGAGATTTTGAGGAAGGTCTGGGGGCAGTTTTTCGTCGGGGACCTGAAAATCGTGGATGTGAACATCCGCAGAATTCGGCAAAAGATCGAAGACGATCCTGCCCATCCAACCTTCCTGGAAACGGTCTGGGGGTACGGGTATCTCTGGCGGAAGGATGCTCCTGATGAAAGGAATTAGAAGCAGGCTCGTCTTTTACTTCGGCATGATCCTGCTGTTGATCGTACTTTTGCTGGAAGGACTGTTTTACTGGGCCGTCCATACGTACTACTTCGGAACGGCTACCGAAGCGTTGGAGACGCGCAGCACGACCTTCACCAATTTTATCAACAAGTACGCAACCGGCTATCGCTTGAAAGACAAGGCCCGCTACATTCTGGAGAACGTATCGAGCCAGGAATACGCCAAAATCGAGGTGCTCGACCTAAACGGCAAAGTCATACTCAACTCGTACGGTTTCCAGACAGGAGAGCTTGTCCAAACCCCCGACGTCATGGAAGCGATCAGGGGGCAAAAAGGTCTGTTCGTGGGCAGAACGTCCGAGTCTCGCGAACGGGTCATTGCCGTTTCCAATCCCCTCACCTTCGGGTCAGAGTACGTCGGCGTCCTCCGCTACACGATCTCGGCAGAGCCTTTTTATCAGGCAGTCAATCGCATCGCCTTGTACGGGCTGGGCGTTGGGGCTGGCGTCGTCCTGCTGGCCTTTGCCCTCAGCCTGCTCATGGCCAAACGGATCGTCGACCCCATCGAAGACCTGACGAATGCCGCGAAGCAAATGGCGGAGGGCAACTTCACCGCCCGCGCTCCGAAGCGGTACGACGACGAGGTCGGGACGCTCGCCGATACGTTCAACTACATGGCAGCAGAGATCGGCAAAAACGAAAAGCTGAAAAACGATTTCATCTCTTCTGTCTCCCACGAGCTGCGCACGCCGCTGACCTCGATCAAAGGCTGGGGGGAGACGCTCATCTCCGGCGGCCTGGAAGACCCGGAAGAAACGATGCTCGGGCTGGAGGTCATCTCCAAGGAAACCGACCGCCTCATCGGTCTCGTGGAAGAGTTGCTCGACTTCTCGAAGTTTCAGTCCGGTGAAATGAAGCTCACCCGTGAGCTGCTCGATTTGCGCGAGATTTTGGACGACGTGCACGTACAGTTCGCGATCCGCGCCCAGGAAAAGCAGATGGAGTTTCAACTGGCGCTCCCGTCCTCCCCGCTCACTGTCATGGGCGACCGCAACAGGCTGAAGCAGGTGTTCGTTAACTTGCTGGACAACGCCTTCAAATTTACGCCAAAGGGTGGCACTATCTCCGTAGCAGCAGAGGCCTCCGCGGACAAGCTGACCGTCACTGTCACAGACAGCGGAGAAGGGATACACCCGAATGATCTGCCGCATGTCACGGAAAAGTTTTTCAAAGGAAGCTCCAAGCTTTCAGGCAGCGGACTTGGACTCGCGATCTGCAAAGAGATCATTCAGTTGCATACTGGACGCTTTTTGGTCAATAGCAAGCAAGGACAGGGTACTTCGATCATGGTAGAGCTACCTTGTGTATGTGGTGGGACTGTAAAATATTCTGTGTAAACTCTCAAAACCTATTACAATAAAAGAAAGGTTGGTTTGAGAGGATGACACCTATGGCGAGATTTAGTAAGGAACAAGTGAAGGCGTTTGTGAAGGAAAACAACCTCAAGACGATGGACGATGTGCAGTCGGCACTGAAGGAACTGTTTGCAGAAACGCTGCAGTCGATGCTAGAGGCGGAGCTTGACACGGAACTCGGCTATGAAAAGCACGATGTGAAGCGAAAGAAAACAACAAACAGCCGTAACGGGAAGACAAAGAAGACGGTGACAAGCGAATACGGCGAGGTGGAGATCGCGGTGCCACGTGACCGTAATGGCGAATTTGAGCCCGTTATCGTGAAAAAGCATCAGTCTACCGTTACCGGCATTGAGGACCAAATTATCGCCATGTATGCCAAAGGTGTCAGCACACGGGATATTCAGGACCATCTGAACCATCTGTATGGAATTGACGTTTCTCCTACCATGATCTCCAATGTGACGAATAAGATCGTGCCACTCATCAAAGAATGGCAGAACCGACCGCTACAAAGCATCTATGCGGTTGTATTTATGGACGCCATTCACTACAAAGTCAAGCAAGACGGTGCTATTGTGAACAAAGCGGCTTATATGGTCATTGGCATTGATTTGGACGGCAACAAGGACGTATTAGGCATGTGGATTGGAGAGAATGAATCCTCAAAGTTCTGGCTGAGCGTACTGAACGACTTACGGAACCGTGGGGTTCAGGACATTCTCATCACCTGCGTGGATAACCTAACGGGCTTCTCTCAGGCCATCTCTGCCTGCTATCCGAATACGGAGATCCAAAAGTGCATCATTCATCAAATCCGCAACTCGACCCGTTATGTTTCTTATAAGGATCTTAAGAAAGTGACGGCGGATTTAAAGCCAATCTACAAAGCGGCAACAGAAGAGGCTGCCTTACTGGAATTGGATCGTTTTGAGGAAACATGGGGTAACAAATATCCCCTCATCGTTCGCTCTTGGCGTACCAACTGGGACGAGCTAGCTACTTTTTTCAAGTATCCACCAGAGATTCGTAAATTGATCTATACGACCAATATGATTGAGAGTTACCATCGGCAACTCCGGAAGGTGACGAAGGGCAAGAGCATTTTCCCCACCGATGAAGCCCTGCTCAAAATGCTCTATTTGGCTACCATGGACGTCACCAGGAAGTGGACTGGACGAGTGCAGAACTGGGGGCAAATGCTCCTCCAGCTCTCCGTGTTCTTCCCGGATCGGATCGGCCAATACTTACGCTAGTTTTTTATTCCAAAAGGGTTTACACAAAATACTGGACAGACCCTATGTGGTTCTGAGGAAAATTATTCAGCAGGCTGACCAGGCAGTCGGTTCGCTTGTCCTCCTCCCGCCGTAACGGAAAGCCGCTGTTCAACGGCTTTCCGTTTGTCCTTGGTTGGTCATTTTGCCGCTTCGCCAATTTTAGCGAACAGCATCTTCACCCATCTTCCTCGATCAGCCCGAAAGTCACACTATCGATCATGTCTGGTCTTTGTACATATCATTCAAAAATTTAATCTACACACCCTATTTAATGTACTTTCATTCTTGATCTGCGTACTTTAAATTAATAATTTCAGTATTTTCAATACCCTCAACATCTGTCCAAGTTATTTTGTAAACTGGATACTCCCCGAAGAAAAGGGTAATTTCTTCGGGGGTTACACCATTTTTAAACTCGTTTTTCGTGCTTTCTGAGTTAGGTACATCTTGAAAAATGGTGAGATAGCCATCTTTAAAATCAGGATTTTGAACATGACCTGTTTGTTCACTCGTTTGAGTTAAATTAGATACAAAACGAATTGTATTCACCTTTTTATCCCCGAGATACTTAATTTTCCCAATAAAGCGTGCTCCATTCTCTTGATCTGGAATAATTTCAGTAACACCATGCCAATTTTCTGTTGTTCCTTCGTACCGATAGGACCATTCCTTTTCAGAGCAAGCAACGAATGAAAAAAGGGAGATAATAATCAAAAATACAAAGCCTATGTTCTTCTTCACATTGTATTCCTCCCTTTACACAACATTATTTAGCCTTACACTACAATATTCATGGCAATATGCTAGCGGTGCATCAACATTTTCCCACCGTTCAAGATACCCATTATTTCGATTGTTTAGTGCTCGTGCAAAAAATCTTCAACATTGAAATAAGAGGTATACTCCTATTTCAATCAAAAATGATCTTAGCCAGATTAACTAAGAGGAAATGGGAGCGATTGATGTTCGTCACACCAAAGAAACTTATTGATAACTTGCCAAGTAAACGGCCAGAACGACCGTTTACTTGATTTAAAAGAACGTACTACCAACCAATATTACCTACTGAAACAGTACTATAAATGGTACCTGTTGACGATCGAGCCGTATATGATGTTTTTAGTCTTGCACCAAAACCTCCAAGGTTATCATCCATTCTAATATAGTCCCATGAAAGTAGCTTTATATAGCTTTGGCCCCAGGCGGGAGGGGTATACAGCTTTGGATCACTATTGCTAACAAGCTTTCCACTAGATTTGCTATAGCCAGCAGCTTTCGCATTGAATTCCCCGGACTGTATTGTCAAGCCGTTCCTATCCAACAAATCCCATCTCGCCTCATATCGTGTTGCTTTTCCCCACATATCAATACCGTTCTGTTTAATGATACTCGTCCACATCCAAACGGTTTGTTGAAAGTTTAAACCTGAGTTGTTATCCCGATCCCGTTGGTCATAATCAGATGGATCTGAAACTGCATATACTACGTAATCGCTAATTACCTGTTGACCCACTTGCGTTTCCTTCAATTTTTGTACCGTATAGTAGCTGTGTTCGGTAAGATCTTTTACAACATTTCCTTTTTCATCTCGTAATTGAATCTTAATCTTTTTAAAGTCGTAATCCTTTTTCCCCGCTAAGGCATCTTTTCTAAGCTCTTTTTCTGATTTCATTTCCGCTTTATAAAGCAATTTTTCTTGCTTTTCAGCAGCATATCCATGTCCAAAAGAAAGTGTAGAAACAACTAGAGTTAATGTAAATACCATCCTTGAAAGTAATTTTTTCATTTCAGATTAGAACCACCTTTTTAAGGATCTCATCTCTAAACACAATAAGCTAAGTGTATGTTACCAGGGGATGCTGCCATTCCCAACCATAACCGTGCTATACAGAGTACCAGTGCTCGAACGAGCAGTGTACGAAGTTTTTAATCTAGCACCAAAGGCACCAATCGAATCGTCCAGGCGAATATAATCCGCTGTAGGATTCTTTACATAGCTTTGACCCCAGACCGGGGGATAATATGGTTTTGAATCACTGTAATTTACGTTTTGATTATTAGATTTACCTTTGCCTATTGCTTTGGCATTGAATTCCCCGGACTGTATTGTCAAGCCGTTCCTATCCAACAAATCCCATCTCGCCTCATATCGTGTTGCTTTTCCCCACATATCAATACCATTCTGTTTAATGATACTCGTCCACATCCAAACGGTTTGTTGAAAGTTTAAACCTGAGTTATTATCCCGATCCCGTTGGTCATAATCAGATGGATCTGAAACTGCATATACTACGTAATCGCTAATTACCTGTTGACCCACTTGCGTTTCCTTCAATTTTTGTACTGTATAGTAGCTGTGTTCGGTAAGATCTTTTACAACATTTCCTTTTTCATCTCGTAATTGAATCTTAATCTTTTTAAAGTCGTAATCCTTTTTCCCCGCTAAGGCATCTTTTCTAAGCTCTTTTTCTGATTTCATTTCCGCTTTATAAAGCAATTTTTCTTGCTTTTCAGCGGCATATCCGTGTCCAAAAGAAAGTGTAGAAACAACTAGAGTTAATGTAAATACCATCCTTGAAAGTAATTTTTTCATTGCTATGCTCCTCCTGTAAAATTTTTACTTTATAGGTTTTTATTATATAGTTTTATCTGAATATTCTCAATGTATTTTCAACAAAAAGTTAAGTCTATTTAAGTAAAAAAGATGAACCCTTTTCAAAACTCTCGGTTAGAATGGTAATCTTGAGTCACCATTGCAAAATACAAATGGCTCCACTAGCGTTGCATAAAAATCGTCAGGGTTAATAAACTGATTTTTCTGAAGTAATTTCCACTTCCAAAAGGCTAAAGAACGGAGTGACCCACAAAGGTAGTTCCGCCCATTTGGCATTTATATACACTTAAACCAGATGCTACACAACCGTTTCCTTCCTGCTTATGGATCAGGCTTTCTTCGTTTCGATGTTAATCGCTCCCACCAGATTCGGCTATCCTCCCAGAGCATCACACGTAACCACCGATAGATTTGGAACCAGTATTTTGATAATGTTCAATACAACATCAGTGCTTCAGTATTAATTATTTATGTAAAATATGGAAATTATAGGTGGTAGACCAAACTGCGGAAATACGTACCAAATCAAGTCATTCAAGCGCAGAGGATAGGAACAAATGGGCGTTTCTGCTACGAGCAAACAGATGGGCGAAAAAAGAATGCTCAAACAGCATCTTCCCTAGTTGAAGCCATCACATTGATTATTCCTCGAATTTCTTGGTGGAAAATTTTCGACAAAGCTCTTAATGAGTTACTAGCGGTGTGAAAACGCGTTTATCTTGTCAAAAAGATAGAGGATAGTTACAGCAGTGTGCCTGTACGAAAAGTAGCGCATGCAAAATTGTAAGGAACAGAGCTTTGAAATGTTCCTTATTTGGCCCCGATCATCAGGACTTGGAATCATCACCTCAAGACAGTCACATTTCCTTGCACTCGTCGATGTGATATTTCTCCAAATCCATGTCAAGTTTCACCTCGTGGCAATATGATCGGGATCGGAGTATATAGTGAAGAGTATCGAGCAGTACGAGCCATGAAGAATTGTTGATAAAAATACCAGAGCAACTTCATATCACTCTAATCTTAAACTAGCCGATGCCAAGAAGCCACTTTCGCATCTTTAGAACAGTATGTTTAAATGGATTTTTATAGCTCTTCACCGTAAAACGTGCTTGATCTTCCTCTAGCGCAGTTTTTCGTAGTTATATAGCCGGTTTACACTCCAGTCTAATGCGAATCTTGAATCTCTCTAGATTGCGGTAGCCGTAGGCTCTTCGTTTGATCACCTTCACTTTGTTGTGTGTCCCTTCAATCTTGGCATTCGTTACCCGAAAGGAAAAATAATTCTGAATGGGCTCTCTCCACTGGACAATCGTTTTGGCAATGGAACGAACCGCAGGAGTCGGAGAATAGAGATGGTCGTCGATCCATTTCTGAAGTGCTTTCTCACCTGCTTCTTGGGTTTGAACGGCATACACGGCTCTGATGTCTTGAAGCGCAAAGTAGAGTCGTTGAGGTGTGGATCTTCTGCTAACCAATTCTTCAGTTCCTGAAGCTCTTCGGGCTTCAGTTTGTCAGGGATCGTATGGAACAGGCGTTGCTCATGTCTACCCCGACGATGTGTTCCACGAGCATGCGTGCGTTTTCGGGTAGCTTCCAACGCTTTCGAGAAAAGCTGGATCACGTGAAATTTATCTGCTACCACAAGGCTATGCTTCCAGACTTGGCGTACGGTTTCAGCCATTCCTGGAGCCAAATCCGTGACAACGACATGAGGAGCCTTACGAAAGGGCCATTGCTGCAGGGCGTTTTGTACCTGTTCACGTGAACGTCCTTCTGTAACTTGCCAGATATGACCGGTTTGAGCATCCATGAGGTTCACGCCATACTTATGGCCTTTTTGCAGAGCAAACTCCTCCAGACAGACCACTTCAGGAGCTTCCTGTTCTTGTGGTTGAGCAAGGCGTTGGGGGGCTAGTTGGTAGTACCAGCGTTCGAGTGTCGAGTAGGCCACACTCAATTGTTTGGCAACCGAGAGCAAATCCCGGCCGCGGCACATATCCACTGCCATCTCTTGAAAAGCAGAGGTGACCGATCCTCGAGGCGGGATACCGTTCCATTCCACTGTCCATGTAAGCCCACAACTCGCACAGCGCTGGCGATACATGGGAACGGATACCCAGACGGTTCCCCAAGAAGGAACGAAACGATGACGAAGAATACGCCGTCCAGGACGGGCATGGTTGGTACTAGCTCGGAGACAGAGCGGACAAAGATAACAAGCAGAATTCGGTTCCAGAACAGCGATCCAATCCGTTTCCGTTGTTTTTTCCCAATGAGTGAGATGGAATGATGGAAGTCTGACAAAGTCTGTGCTAAAATCAAGGAACAACGCAGATTTCCTCCTTTTCAGTGGTTGTCTCAACAACTCCCACGATAGAGGAACATCTGCGTTTTTTCAATGTCTAGCACGGGTTATGGTGATGAATCATATTTTATGACGTGTGAGAATGGCATATTGTTTCTTAATGAACCTATACTTTTTTTAAAAAAATCCCCCCACATCGACAGAGTAAGGCCTTGCTTTACTCTGTCGATGTGGGGGACTTGCAAAGGTTGGATTAGAAGCTGTTCGTAATCACCAGCTCATCCAGTCCAAAGCGGGCTGTCGGATGAGCTTGCTCGCTTGCTTTGCCGAGTGACAGCATCAGCGTCGGGATGTAACGGGACGGAATGTTCAGCTCTTTGATGAGCGCGTCGCGATCGTATCCGCCCATTGGGCATGTGTCGTAGCCTTTGGCTTTAGCCGCCAGCATCAGTTGCATGGCCGCATAGGAAGAGTTGCGGATTGCTTCGTCGCGGGCGATCTCCGGATTGTTATTGTAAGCTGCTTCGATTTGCCCGATCAGGGTGTCACGCACTTGTTCGGTGACGTAGCCTTTTTCGAGGGCAGCGTCATACACTGGGCGCGCCGACTTGTACGCTTCCAAATCTCCGAGTATGATGATGGTGGCATACGCATCCACGACTTGCTGCTGGTTGTAAGCAATCGGCAGAAGCTTTTGCTTGATCGCCGGATCAGTCACGACGAGAAAACGCCAATGCTGCAGGTTCCAGGAGGACGGAGCGCTTGCCGCGAGACGCAAAATTTCGTTCAGGTCGCCCTGTGGGATTGTGGCATTCGGATCGTATTTGCGCACGCTATGGCGAGCTTCCATCACTTGTTCAGCAGTCATTTTCAGTTCGGTACTCATACAATTTTCTCCTCTCCATCTTCATTTCCTATTCCTGATACACACTTACTTTAATATAGTTAGAAACATTTTACAACCACCTTTTTCCTCCCGGTTGCAGTTTGCCGGAAGACGGACAGGGACATGGTATTACATCCTATATTGTTGGGAGGAGTTTTGCTTGAAATACACGGATAATATTGTCATCGTCACAGGCAGCGGACAGGGCATCGGACTTGCCGTCGCCACCATGTACGCCGCTCACGGTGCGCACGTCATCATTGCCGAGCGCAGTTCCGAGACCGGTGAAGCTGCCGTCCGGAAAATAAACGGAGCAGAAGCAACGACAGGCTCAGCCTCGTTTGTCCAAACCGATGTGAGCGAGCCGCAGCAGATCGAGCGGCTGATGCAAACCGTTGACGCCCGCTGGGGCCGCCTTGACGTGCTCATCAACAACGCCGGCTTGTCCGTCTGGGAATCTCCTTACGACCTGACTGTCGAAGCGTGGGACCGTATTTTGAACACAAACCTGCGCAGCGTCTTCCTCGCTTCGCGGGAAGCGGCCAAACTCATGCGGCGAAACGGCGGCGGAGCCATCGTCAATCTGGCCTCGACCAGAGCCCACATGTCCGAGCCGCATTCAGAGGCGTACGCAGCGTCCAAAGGAGGCATTTTGGCCCTCACCCACGCCTTGAGCGTATCGCTTGGTCCCGACAAAATTCGCGTCAACACCATCTCGCCAGGCTGGATTGAAAACGGCGATTATACGGCGCTGCGCCCCCAGGATCATGCGCAGCATCCCGCAGGTCGCGTCGGTACGCCCGACGACATCGCCCGCGCCTGCCTCTTTTTGACGCAAAAGGAAAACGACTTTATTACCGGAACCGAGCTAGTGGTGGACGGCGGCATGACCCGCAAAATGATTTACGAGCCATAAAGCCAAACCAATGCCTCTCCTCCTGAATACTTTGGAAGTAACAAGAGATAAAGGAGGAGTTCCATGTCTTTTGAAGAGGATGATCTCAGGCTGCTCGCTCTCTGGCTGCTAGCAATTGGCTACTTGATTCTCGCCTTCACCGAATTGGCCGCTCTTGGATACTGGTAAAAGCAAAAAGAGCCACTCCCATGCATATAATATGGAGAGTGGCTCTTGGCTTTTTCGTTTTCTTAATCTTACCAGGTCCGGAATGGAGGCGAGCCTGGCGCTTGATGCTGAATCTGCTCCATGATCGGATAGCCGTAGGCCAGAACAATCAGGAAGGCGAGCAGCCCGATCCATACAGGCCAACGCTCCAAAATGCCTGGCACTGTCTGATTAGTCTCGGTTTCAGCAATTGGATACTCGGTGTTTCCTTTTGGTGCGTAGAATGTCAGGTACAGCAGGATGAGAATCAACAGAATCGCGGATACAAACAGCAGCCCTCCACCAAAGGCCATGACGCGTTGGTAATCCATCCAGCCAAGCGCGGTCGGATGATCCATGTATGTCGTGTAGTCTGTCCGGCGCGGTGCGCCTTGCAGCCCCATCGTATGCATGGCAAGCGACATCAGGAACATCCCTACCGACCAGAATACGGTTTGCACCATCGCCATGCGATTTGCCGTCTTGGTCAGCCTGCGTCCCGTCAAGGCTGGCACCAGCCAGAAGCTGACACCGAAGAAAGTGAGCGCAACAGCAGCACCGACTGTAATGTGGAAGTGTCCTGTTACCCAAATCGTATTGTGTACGACTGCATTGAGCTGGTTACTTGCGTTGATAATTCCGCCCGCACCACCAGGAATGAAGAACAGCATTCCCATAAACGGAGCGAAGAAGCGAGCGTCACTCCAAGGCAACTTCTTGAACCAGCCGAACAGTCCGCTGCCACCTTTTTTGCGGCCTGTTGTCTCGAAGACAGCAAACATCGAGAACGCCGTCATCAGCGACGGAATAACAACGATCAGCGTCAGAACGACGTGGATCATTTTCCACCCGGCGGAAATTCCCGGCTCCATCAATTGGTGGTGGAACCCAACCGGAATGGAGAACAGCAAGAAACAGATAAAAGAGAGACGGCTGAGCGAGTCACTGAAAACATGACCGCCAATAATGCGCGGAACGCATACATACCAGGCCATGTAAGCCGGCAGCAGCCAGAAATAAACGAGCGGGTGACCAAAAAACCAGAACAGCGTGCGGCTGAGCATGATGTTAATACTTGGTACCAGTCCGAGCGACCACGGAATGAGTTGGAACAGCACCTCAACCGCTACCGGAAGTGTCGCGATGATCCACAGAATATAAGTGGCGACAGACATGAAGACGAACAGCGGAGAGGTTTTCCCCGGATTTTCCCGTCTCCATTTGCGGTAGCTGGCAAAAACCCCGACGCCTGCCAGCCAACTGCCCACTACGAGCAAGGCCGCACCAATGTAGAAATAAGGCGATGCTTTCAATGGAGCATAGAAGGTGTACAGGACCGAAGCTTCATTCATCACAATTGTGACACCAGCCATCAACGTACCTGTCACCATGAGAATCCAGCCTACCCAACCAAGTTTCAGCGTCGTTCCGTGCAAGGAACCGCCTGTCGTTCGGGCTACACCGGAAAAGATAAACCCGACAATGAAAAACGTGGTAAAAATAAGTGCCATCAATACGCCATGAGCTGTCAAGATTTGATAGTAGTTCATCCAGCTTGGCAGTTCTATGATACCGCCGCGCACCATTCCCTGAAGCATACCTGCCAATGCAGCCAGCCCGAAGGCGATATACGCCACCCACACATACGCCAGACTAAGCTTTGCCGCTGACCGCTGTATTGGAACGTGGGGAATCGAATCGTCTATTTTTCGTGCGATTACCATAGGGTTCACCTACCTCTATTTCACAATAATCGTGGTTGCCATCACCTGATGGCCTGCGCCACAGTATTCGTTGCAAAGAATCAAATACTCGCCCGGTTTGTCAAACGTATAGCTGGCCGAGCTGATATGTCCCGGCAAGACCATGAAGTTGACATTTGTTTCCGGAATCTGGAATCCGTGAATCACGTCCGGACTTGTGACGTGGAAGTTGATCGTAGAGCCTGCTTCGACCTCCATCTTCGTCGGCGCGAAGCCAAAGGCAAACGCCGTCATGTAAGCGTCGTACTCCTTGTCTCCTACCTGCACTAGTCCCGGTTTATCAAAAGGAGGGGTTTCCATCACCTTTTCAGGGTCGATCATTTCCATACTGCTTGGCGGGGCCATTCCCATCGCAAACGCATTGACGCACAGCAACACGACAAACAGCGCCAGACCGCCTGCACCAAGCATCAGCCATATTTTTTCATAACGGTGCAAATGCATAAGTATCCTCCTTCTCTTCCTCTATTACGCCCGTTCCAGGAAAAGCCCGAATACACCCAGCCAACCGACGAGAATGATGCCCCCCACAATTAGCACAGCGGCAAACGTCCCCTTCAGTTCCTCTTGCTCTGGCTGCGTCTTTTTTTCTTTCGACTTTTTGCCTTGCTTTAATTTGTCGATTTGCGTCTCCATCGCACTTTTCTCCTTTCTGTGTGCCGCGCAGGCGCATCATATTTTTCACGCCTTCATTCTACTCCTGGAACCAGAAGGAAGTAATTCGGGGAAATCCCCTAAATTGGTCGGGGAAACTCCTGATTCTGCTCGGTTTGTGTCACATGTTCGACAAAAAAGCCGATTTCTGCAAGTGCAGAGATCGGCTTTCGTGGTTTGTAGTATTTTTATTGATATTTCAATTCGATTAATTTGCCCGTAGTTGCGTCGACAAAGCGGTAGCTGCCCTCTCTTTTTGGCTGGTAGACCAGCTTTGGCTCAGGTGCACGCTGATCTTCGTAGTGCTCCCAGTAATACACCAGCTCCAGCTCGACTTCCTTTTGGTACGTTTCTTTTGCTTCCTGGGCGCTAACCAGCTTTGTGGCAGCGGGCAAGACGATATCAGGATGGAGCGGATGGAGATTCAACTCTATAACGGCGCCTGTCACCAGATCGATCTCAACCTGGTAAAACTCATCCGATACGGGGATTCCGTTGCGTTTTCCCTCAAAATGGAAGGAAACCGTACGCCGCTCGTTCCTTGGTCTCAGCTTGCTCTTGTCCACCCAGGCCGGAATTGCTTTATCATCATACGCGAACGTGAACAGCGTCAGCTCGGTAACAGCCGGATCGAGGTATGGCTGCAACACGGCAAGCGCTTTTTTCTTCGCTTCTTCGACGCTGATTTTGTTCTTCTGCTCCTGTCCTTCCCGCAGATGCAGATGGAAGGCGATCAGACGGTCACTGGCTGCATCAGTGGTAAGCGAAATGGTATCAAAAGCATGGTCGTCTTTTTTTGAGAAATCCCATATATACGACTCAATCGTCTGTAATCCTCCTTGGAGATTGTCCTTGTGATCGTCGTATTCAAAAATAGCGCCGGCAACGTCGATGCCAAACTGGGACTTCAGCCATTGCTCGGCCTCTTTTTGCGAAGTGATTTTGACGGACTTTCCTTCGCCTTTTACCTGAACGTTCTCCTTGGCCTGCTGGGCTGGCTGGTCCAGCACCTCTCCTGTGAGGGCGTCGATTGTTCGCACCTCGTTTGGCTGGTAAGTTAGCATCGGCTTTTTCTCATTTACCTTGCCAGGCCCTGAATAGGAAAGCGGCTGCTCATCTACGTATTGCAGTTCCATTTTCAGCTTATCCTGATAAACCTGCTTTGCTTTTTCCAGCGGGATTGCCTGTTTCGGATCAGGCCATTTTGCCTCGTCAGGCAAGACTTGATTGTACGCATCATAACGGATTATGTGTCCGGCGTGGTCAACAGAAACCGAGAGTGCATGGTCCTCAACCGGAATCTGATTGATGAGCGTCTTGTAGTGGACAGTAGAGCGTGCCCATTCGAGCGTTGTACCTTTTTCGTCGCTCATCCCTGCTTTTCCCCTGGACATCAACTTGGACTGCTTGAATTGACTGACATCCTTCCCGATCATGCTGGCGAGAAACGCATCGGCCTTTTCGCGCGCCAGCTTTTCGTCCGGGTAGGCAGCAGATGCCCAGGCTGGATTTTGCACGTCCAGGTAAAGCAGTCGCCCTTTCTGGGAATCGATTACGATTCTTGCGGTAGTATAGGCAAAGCTGTTTTGCTCTGCTCCTGTTTCCGGCTCATCTGTCAGTATTACGTCCCAAACCGGATGCGAATAGTGAATGCTCTGTGTTCTCTCCGTTTTGCTTTTCATACGAAGCTTTTTCAATTCCGGAATGGCTTCCTTCAATTTGTCCAGCGTATTTTGCACCTCTTGGGAAAATTCCTTTTGCTGAGACTGCTGCTCCTGTGTACCATTTGCTGCGTTCGCTGGCACCGTCCATATTGGCGTTGCAGCGAGCAGGCAAGCTGCAACAACTGTCATGACAGACTGATTGATCTTCTTCATCTTGCCCTCCTGAACCTTGCATGAAAAATATTTTTACACTTACAAACAAAAAGACGCGAGGGATACCCAAAAAGTTACATATTTACCTCGTCTTTTACAAACAAAAAACACGCCCTCGCATCGCGAAAATGGCGTGTCAAAGCATGAAGCTATTCAAAATCAAGCCAGCCTTTTTTAATCGCATACCGTACCAGATCAGGCCGCGTGCGCAAATGCAGCTTTTCCATGATGTGCGCCTTGTGCGACTCGACGGTCTTCACGGACACGGTGAGCTGCTCGGCGATTTCCTTGTTGCTGAAGCCTTTGGCGATCAGCACGAGCACTTCTTTTTCCCGATCCGTCAAAATTTCGTACTTGGCCTGCTCCTCGCCGTTTTTGACCATCTGCAAAAATTCCTCGATCAGCGATTTGGTCGCTGACGGATACAAATAGGCCATGCCGTTGTTCACGGAGCGGATTGCGGAGATCAGGTCGAGATCGGGAGCGCTTTTCAAAATATAGCCGGCAGCTCCGGCCTGCAGTACGCGGAACAAGTATTCTTCATCGTCGTGCATGGTCAGGACGAGCACCTGAATGTCTGGCGCTGCTTCCTTCAGCCTCGCGGTAGCCGTCAGGCCGTTCTCCCCCGGCGGCATGCTCAAATCCATCAGCACCACGTCCGGGCGGATTTCCAGCGCTTTTTCGCAAGCCTCCTTGCCGTCAGCCGCATAGCCGACGACCTCCATGTCCTCCTGGGCATTGATTAGCATCCCCAGCCCGGACCGTACAATCGCGTGATCGTCAGCGATCAAGACGCGAATCGTCATCCAACTTCCCCTCCTCAGGCAACGGAATACGGACGATGACCGTCGTCCCTTCCTGGGGCGCCGAGCGAATATCGACCGTACCTCCGAGCAGTTGCGCCCGTTCCTTCATGCCGAACAAGCCAAGCCCCTTGCCGAAATTCAACGTCTTCTCCACCTCAAAGCCGATACCGTCGTCCACGATCGTTACAACCACTTCTTTTTCCCGATTCTCAAACACGATCCCGAGCTGGCTCGCCTGCGCGTACTTCGCCGTATTGGTCATGGCCTCCTGAACGATCCGGTACAGCGCTGTCTCCATCGGGGCGGAATACCGCCGCTTCTCTCCCTGCACATGCAGCTCGATCTGGAGGTGGAACGTTTTTTCCAGCCGCTTCATCAACGAACGCAAGGCAGGCAAAAGGCCCAGATCGTCGAGAGCGGACGGGCGCAGCTCCAGTGCCATACGCTTGACTTCCTCCATCGCCCGCGACGTCATGTTCACCAGCTCTGTCACATGCTGCATGACGGCTTCGCTCGGATTGCCTTGCCTGACCACATTCAGCCCTACCAAAATACTGTAAAGCGCCTGCCCTATGCCGTCGTGCAGTTCGCGGGCAATACGCTTGCGTTCCTCTTCCTGAGCCTGAATGGCAAAGTGGGTCAGCTTGTGCTGGTAACGCTCTTTTTCCACACGCTGCTGAGCCGACATGTCGCGCAAAATCAACACCAGCTTGCCACCTGTATCATCAGGCAATCGGGCGGAGCTGGCGGCTACGGGAAAATCACGACCGTCTTTTGTACGGAGCTTCATTTCAAAGGACGGCATCTGTACGCGTTTGAAAAAACAGTCCGTACAGCTCGTTTCCTCCATACAGGTTGCCATCCCCAGGCAAAGCTCGCAAATATGCTTTTCCCGGATCAGTTCGTCTTCGGTCCAACCCGTCATCTTCTCCAGCGCGGCATTGGCCCGGACGATCCGGCCCTCATGGTCGATCACCAGGATGGCGTCACTGACGTTGGCAAAGATGGACTGCATCAGGGATATGGCTTCATAGGATGTCCCCAGGTCTTCTCTCCACGTACTCATGCGCTCCTCCTTTGAGACAATCATCTAAGTGCTATTGTAGAGTTTACAGGGGCGGTTGTGTATCAGGGAATTCCCTTAACCTGCTTGACTGGCACGCTGAGGGCATTGACATTTTCTTATATTAGATTACCATCTAATTAGATTGTTGTTAAATGACGAGAAAGGAGCCTTCGTATGCCACATTCTCCTGCTTTTATCCCCTGCAGCAAGCGGCTGCATTTTTCGCCAGTCACTCCCGCAGATTTTGCCGAGCTGCTTGCTGTCTATAACTCGAACCCCGACTATATGGAGTACGCCTTCGGAAAACGCGCCGTCACTGTCCAGGAGATAGAAGCCGATCACCTGGAAAACCTCGCCCTCGAGGACTCCTACAGCATGGCGCTGCGCGAATCTGCCAACGGCAACATCATCGGGATTGCACAGTTTATTCTCTGCAATCCGCGGGACAAACAACCTTGGCTCGGGCTTATCATGCTGCACAGCGACTGTCAAGGCAAAGGCTACGCCAAAGAGTTCCTCGACTGCCTGATCGATTGGTACCGGGAAAACGGCTATACGTCCCTGCACCTTGCCGTCCTCGCCAAAAACAGCAAGGTCGTCCCGTTTTATGAAAAGTACGGCTTCACTGCCTACGAGGAACGGGAGCATGAGCGACTTGGCCGGGTCATTTGCATGGCATACGCTTTTTGAACGAAAACTGCCGAGATTGCCCTGATTGCCGGGCTGTGCAGCCTGTGACCTACCCCGAAACAAAAAAGGCACTCCGGTCGCTGCCGTTCCGCTCTTGAGCATTCGCATGGGACGATTGATTTTTGACAGAAAAACCGGGACAGCAGTGCCATCCCGGTTCCTTTCACTTTTGCTTGAAGAGGCTTTTTGTATTAGCAGGTCAGCCTGGGTGTTTTCCGGTTGACCTGTTTTATTCGGCTTCGGTGATTTCCACGACGATTTTCTCCGCCACACCGATTGGCGGCAGGCTGCGCGTCAGTTTTGGCCCGTAGAATGCGAACACATTCATGCCAGCCTTCAGGTCTTCCGGCTTGAGGGCCTTGTTGTCTTTGGCATTGACGATGCTGGTCTTGTCGTTGATAATCAGCGCCACTTTTTCCGGAGAGGTCGCTGTCAGGCCGCGGCCCTCTACAACCATCTTGTAGGTGCCTTGCTGGTCAGGCTCGATGCTTGTTACTTTTCCGGTTGTCCCGATGACTTCCGCAGATTCCAGGCTGCTCTTGACAACGATGCTGAGCGCGCCTGTCTGCGGCGGCATGCTCATCGTCATCATTTGCTGGTGTGTCGCTTCCACTTCCATGCCCAGCTTCAAGTCTTCCGGCTTCAGCTCTTTGCCGGAAGCGTCAGTCATTTTGGTTTCCGCGCTGATGTGCAGGATGATTCCCGTCTCGTATCCATTCAAGGCAATCGAGATTTTGCCATCGTCTTTTTTGTTGATTGCCGTGATCGTGCCCGTACGCACTGGCGCTTTTTCTGCCTCTTCGTCCACAACCGTCACCGCACTGTCTGTCACATGGACTTCTGCTTGCAGGATTTCATCCACGAAAGCGACCGGAACATAGGTGCTGCCATTTACGAGAAGCGGCTTTGCTCCGAGTGTCTTGTACATTTTCGCAAACGGGTAGCGATCCTCTCCAGCTTTGACGTAGCTCGCGATCGCGCCTTTTTGCACCTCCGCTGCCTTCAGCTCGTTGTTCCAGCTTACTTTGTACCCAAGGGATTCCGCTACAGGGCGCAGCGGGACCAAAACAGTTTGTTGTCCTTTATCAAAAATCGCAGCTTGCTCAATCGCGCTTCCGTTTACATTGACCGACAGTTCTTTTACCGGTTGGGAGGCAGCCGATACGATATTCGTTCCCAGCACGGCCAAAGCCGCCAATGTCATCATGCCTGTACGAATTGTTTTCATGTTGTGTTCCTCCAATGCTTGTATTTCACTTGTTGCGTGTTTCTATTCATTGGACGGAGGAGTTTTGGATACGTTTCAACAAATTTTTTCGGGTAGGGTTAAATTGATTGGTTAGATAATATTACTATATTTATATAAATTTGTAAGAGAGGCGAAAAAATGGAGACATTCCTCCATGTTTTATTAGGCATTATGATATTATGGCTTGGAATCTATGGTTTACTCCATTTAGAAACAATTGTGCAAGGCTTTGGCGACTCTGTAAAAAAAAGAAGCACGATGGGGTACGTCACACCTCACGACTGGAATAAAAGAATTTTCCGAACTGTATTCATTTTCTTGATGATCTTCGGTGTTTTATTTGGTTTTGTCGGACTGAAAAATATACTCTAAACATGACGGATTCGCTCAAATCAGAGGCCAAGAGGTTTCATTATCAACGAGGATGCCAGACGCGGTTTCCTCTTGGTCCCGGCAATGCAAATTAGGAAAAGGAAGCGATTAGTGTGAAAAAAACACAAGCTGTTATTCTGGCAACCTCTTTGCTTGGTTTGGGGCTTACTGGTTTTTATGCCGTGAAAAGTCATGCAGAAGAAACTCCCAAAATGGAAGCAACACAATCAGCGACAATAGCTGAACCAGTTACAGCCGAGCAGCAGACGGAATTAGTTCCAGCGGTCATGGATGCAAAGACCCTTCAAGCAAAAATGCTCAATGCCATTGACAATTACCAAAATGTTAGCGGCTCCTATCGGGTAATTCTCGCTCCGCTTGGAGTCGATGAAACGGTAGAGTTTGAGGTTCAACAAGGAAACAATCCCCGCAGCCATGTAAAGGTGCTGAATAATACGAAAGCAGAACTCATCAAAGAAACGGCATTTGATGGAGAGTTTTATTGGGACGTTAAACATAACCGAAAAACGTACAAGAAGACCAAGGTCAGTAAAGCAAATGAACCAACTGCGTTTAACAAAAATGAACCTCGAACGTATAAAAATGAACAAGGAGAAAAAGTATTTGTCAAAAGACCTGACCCGGCCTTCTCCGCAAGCGCGAAAGATGTCGTGTTTCCCCAAGACTATGCATTCTGGCTGACTCCTGACAACCATGAAATTGTGGGCACAGAAAAACTGCTTAACCGCACTGTAGCTATGGTGAAAGGCAAGCACGAAGATCGTATTTTAGCAGAAAAGCATCAAGCTACACACTTTACGATGTGGGTCGATACCGAAACGGGGGTGTTACTAAAATTAGAAGAAACCAATGACAAAAATGAAGTGACAAACAGCATAGAAGTGCTTTCCATTGAGTTTGATAAAGAAGCGAAAAAGGCTACCTTTGCATTACCTGAATCCTTCCAAAATAGTACACCCTCATTTGAACAAACCAAGTTTAAACAAACAACGGAATCTGCAAAATAACACGAGCAAAGGGCGGCCAAATTGCCGCCCCTCTTCCATTACGGCTGGTGAATCATCTGCTCATTCCTCGGCATCGGTACATCCGGCTTCCCGGCCGGGTTGTTGTACAAGTAGCTCGGCACCTTGCCTACGATCAATGCCTCGCTGATCGGTATTTGCGTCGTGACCGTTTGCTGCTTGGTCGCAAACGGGATGACTACGCGCAAGTCGACCTCGACGTAAATGTAGACGGTGACGAGCACCATGTTGATGCCAGCCTGCTTCAGCCCCGTTTCCAGGCGGGTCTTCACGGCGCCGATCGGCACGAACGAGACGGGAATTTCCGGGCCGAAATGTTCCAGAAACACGTTTTTGGTAGCCAGGCCGAGCGGAATCGTCGTCTGGACGTGCTCCTGCTCGAACTCTTTCAGCCGATTTTGAATGCGGGCGGTCGTCTCCCCTACGATTCGCGAATACTCGCGGAAATTGAAATTGACCGCTTTGATGCTGCCTTCCTCGTCTTTTTCCATCATTACGATCTCGTTGAAATCCACGCCTTGCTGCGTCAAACGCTTCGTAACCGCATCCGTAATGGCGAGCTTTGCCACCTGATCGGCCTTCGATTGGGCGATCAGCATCAAGGTTGGCTCAATCCGTTTTTCCACGATGATGAACAGGATCAACAAGCATACGACGCCAACCAAAAACATAGCGAAGATGCGTCTGCCGCGCCGTTTCCAGCCTCCTTTTCGAAAACGCACAGTTGCTTCCTCTCCCTCGTTTCGCTGTACACAGCAAGCTCAGCTTTCAATCAGGACGTACCGTGCGCATGGCAGAACGCTTTTCCCTGCCTGCCTGTGACCGACCGCTGGCGAGAACGCCGCCGATCCCGGCCACGAACGTAGGGACACCAGATGTGACGAGAATCAGCGCCCAGTCGCGAAGGGACAAATCTGTCGTTTTGAAAATCGGCTGGAGAGCGTCGATGTACACGACCCCAATCACCAGCACCAAAGACGAAATGACAGCCCAGACGAGATATTTGTTTTCAAACACGTTGCGGTGAAACACACTGTACTGGCTTCGGCAGTCGAACACGTGGATCAGCTGGGCCATGACTAATGTGACGAAGGCGACGGTCTGGGCGTGAACGAGATCGTTTGGATTTTCGCGCAGCGTCATCCAGAAAGCGAGCAAGGTCATCGCGCCGATCAAAAAGCCGCGGCTGATGATCTTCCAGCCCAGGCCCCGCCCAAAAATATTTTCTGCCTTGTTGCGCGGGCGCTGATACATCGTGTCAGCCTCAGCCTGATCGACCCCAAGCGCCATGGCAGGCAAGCCGTCTGTCACCAGGTTGACCCACAAAATCTGAATGGGCACGAGCGGCAGCGGCAAGCCGAGCAGCATCGCAAAAAACATGACGAGAATCTCGCCTACGTTGGACGCGAGCAAATAGCGAATAAATTTGCGGATGTTGTCGTATATGTTGCGCCCTTCCTCGACGGCGGCGACAATCGTGGCGAAGTTGTCGTCGCGCAGAACCAAATCGGCGGCTTCCTTCGTCACATCTGTTCCGGTTATCCCCATCGCGATGCCGATGTCCGACGTTTTGATCGCCGGGGCATCGTTGACACCGTCGCCTGTCATCGCCACGACGTGTCCTCTGCTTTGCAGGGCCCGCACAATCCGCAGCTTATGTTCGGGAGACACCCGCGCGTAGACGGTCACGCGCTCGGCGTGCTCGGCCAGTTCCTCGTCAGACATCCCGTCCAGCTCGCGCCCCTCCAGCACCTCGCCGTAGCCGCGCATCATCCCGATCTGCCGGGCAATCGCTTCCGCCGTCACCTTGTGGTCGCCCGTAATCATCACGGTCTTGATTCCGGCCTGATGGCACAGGTTGATCGCGGAGCGAACCTCTTCGCGCGGCGGGTCGATCATCCCGACCAGCCCGACGAAGACGAGATTGTTTTCCAGCGTACCGATTGGCTGCCCGGGGCGATAACCTTGCAGCGTTTTGTAGGCGAAGCCGAGAACCCGCAGTGCTTGGCCCGCCATCAGCTCTGTCTGCTCCAGCACCCGATGGCGCAGCGAAGCCGTCAGCGGCTGCAGTTGGCCGCCCCAGAGAATGTGCGTGGACCGCGCCAGCACCGCCTCTGCCGCGCCTTTGGTCAACAGGGAGTGAACGCCGTCTGCGCCTTTTTCGACGACAGACATCATTTTGCGGTCGGAATCAAAAGGCAGCTCTTCGACGCGCACCGACTGCTGTTTCGGGTTGCTCCGCTCTCCGGCATGGCCTGTCGCTTTTGCCGCCAGCACCTTCAATGCTCCCTCTGTCGGATCGCCGACGATCTGCCAATGCCGTGTTGTTTTGCCCATGCCAAGCAAGTTGCGTGTGCCTTGTTCCTCGCAGATCAGGCGGGCATTGTTGCAGCGGTCTGCGATGCGAATGATTTGCGTGAGCGCTCCGTCACGGGTAGGAGACACCATTTTTCCCTGATAGTGAAAAGCTCCCTCCGGAACGTAGCCACTTCCGGTGACTTCATAGGTGGAGTCGCTGTGCCAGACATGCGTAACCGTCATTTTGTTCTGGGTGAGGGTACCTGTCTTGTCGGAGCAGATGACCGAAGCGCAGCCAAGCGTCTCGACCGACGGCAGCTTGCGCACGATCGCATTGCGCCGGATCATCCGCTGCACGCCGAGCGCCAGCGCGACGGTGACAATCGCTGGCAAGCCTTCCGGGATGGCCGCTACCGCGAGGCTGACCCCTGCCAAAAACATCGTGAACAGCTCATGTCCGTGCCAAACCCCGGCGACGATCACGACAATCGTCAACAGCAACGCGACGACCACGAGAATTTTGCCCATTTGCTCCAGACGCGCTTGCAGCGGCGTTTCCGCTTCTTCCGCTGCGTTCATCATGTGGGCGATCTTCCCGATTTCCGTCTCCATCCCTGTCGCCACGACGATGCCGCTGCCTGTTCCGCCCGTCACCATCGTCCCCATGAAGGCGAGGTTTTTCTGATCGCCCAAAGGAACCGTCGAGGCTTGGGCCGTGTCCAATTTTTTGACGTTTTTGGCGACAGGGACAGATTCGCCTGTCAGCGCCGACTCTTCTATCTCCAGCCGATTGGCGGTCAAAAGCCGCATGTCTGCCGGAACCCGGTCCCCCGCTTCGAGCACCACCAGGTCGCCCGGCACGAGACGGGAAGCGGGAATCATGGAGATTTGCCCCTCGCGAATGACCCGGGCCATCGGGGATGCCAGCTCTTTTAGCGCTTGCAGGGATCGCTCAGCCTTGGCCTCCTGAATGAACCCGAGTATGCCGTTAATGATGATGATCGCAATAATCGTAATCGCATCCAGATACTCCCCCAGAAAGTAGGAAATCAGCGTGGCGATGAACAGGATGAGCACCATAAAATCTTTGAACTGGTCAAGAAAGACCGTGTAGAGCGGCTTGCGTTTGTTCTCAGCCAACTGGTTGGCCCCATGCTTGGCCAGTCTCCGTTCCGCCTCCTGCTGGGTCAGTCCCTGCGCCGCATCGCTATGAAGGGCTTCGGTCACGTCGGCTGCTGCCAACGTGTACCATTTTCGAATTGGCTGTGTATCCACCTGCATCTCCTCCATCCACTTCTCACTCATTGCCATGTGTATGCAGACGAGCCGGAAAATAAAACAGGAGCTGTCCAAAGCGACAGCGTAAGCGGATTTTTGGACGCAAAAAAAATCGCCACATTCTGCAGAATGGCAGTTTTCACACACCGCCATCTGAAGAAAGGGCGATTCTCCGATCAGGACGCAGTATGCGCCTGAACCAATCCCTTTTGCAACATCACGAGCACTCCTTGCCGTTCACCGCAGGAGGCTTCTTCGTCCATTAATCGTGAACCGACTCCAGCACCTTGCCCAGTGCTTCCATCGCTTCCGCTGCTTGTCCTCCGGAGATTTCCAGCGTGATTTGATCTCCCTTGGCTGCTCCCAGCGTCATCAGGCCCATGATGCTTTTGCCGTTGATTTTCTTGGTGCCTTTGATGACGTTCACGTCGCACGGAAAAGAGGTCGCTTTCTCCACGAACAATCTGGCCGGACGGGCGTGGATGCCGCTCGGATTTTGAATGGTGAATGTTTTGGTCAACATGATGTCCAACTCCTTTTACTCTGCTATGTCTTTTTTCAGCAATTTTATCATCAGGGCTGTCACAATGACACCCGCAACAATCGAAACGAGGTACAGCGGCCAGTTGCCGACAACCGGAAGAACGAACAAACCGCCATGCGGAGCCGGCAATGTGCACCCGAACAGCATCGACAAGCCGCCGGCCACGGCAGAGCCGACCATGATGGAAGGAATGATGCGCGTAGGATCAGCCGCCGCAAACGGGATCGCTCCTTCCGTGATGAAGGAAGCCCCCAGAACGTAAGCGGTTTTTCCTGCTTGCCGCTCTTCGTCCGTAAATTTCTTTTTGAACAGGGTAGTGGCCAAGGCAATGCCGAGCGGCGGAGTCATGCCAGCCGCCATAATGGCTGCGTGCGGGCCGTAGTTCCCTTCGGTAATCATCGCAATTCCAAATGTAAAGGCCGCCTTGTTGACGGGTCCTCCCATGTCAAAGGCCATCATCGCGCCCAAAATGATACCAAGGATAACCGCATTTCCCGTCCCCATGTTTTTCAGCCAGTTGCCAAGCGCCGTGTTGGCTGCTGCGACGGGATCGGAGACAATATAGACCATGATAAAGCCTGTAATCAAAATACCCAGCAGCGGGTACAACAGCATCGGTTTGATCCCTTCCAGCGATTGCGGCAGTCCGGCAAACAGCTTTTTCAGCCCAAGCACGACATATCCGGCCAAAAAGCCAGCGATAATTCCGCCAAGGAAGCCGGAGCCCGATGTAGTAGCGAGCAGGCCGCCCACCATACCGGGCGCAAAACCAGGTCGATCCGCGATACTGGACGCGATAAACCCTGCCAGTACAGGAATCATCAGTTGAAATGCCGTATTTCCCCCGATGTCCATCAATACTTTGGCCAGCGGATGGAAGGACGGGTCGTTCGGGTCAAACGCCTTGATTCCGAACAAAAAGCTGAGCGCGATAATAATCCCGCCGCCCACGACAAACGGCAGCATGTTGGACACGCCATTCATCAAGTGACGGTAAAAGGCTGGCTGTTTGGACTTTTTCGCGTCCTTGCCTTCCTGAATCTTTTCCTGATAGCTGCTCGCGCCCCCGCGATAGACGCTGCCCTGCTGTTTGACGGCGCGCTGCAGCAGGTCTTCGGCATTGCGGATACCTTCGGCGACCGGAACCTGGATGACAACCTTTCCGGCGAACCGCTCCATCTCCACCTGGCGGTCAGCGGCCACGATGACAGCAGCAGCTTCTTCAATATCCTGCGGCGTCAGCTCGTTTTTCACTCCGCCAGAACCGTTCGTCTCCACCTTGAGCGAAATCCCCAGCTCCGCCGCCTTTTTCTTCAAGGAATCGGCAGCCATGTAGGTATGAGCGATACCAGTCGGGCAAGCTGTTACGGCGACGACTTTGGCGGACACATGCTGCTGGTCGGCCGCCACGTCCGCGGTAACGCTTTCATCTTCGCGCTGGAGTTCTTTTTCCTTGCTCGTGATAACCGCAAGCACCTGCTCCTTCGTCTCTGCTTTCATCAGCTCCTGGCGAAACGACTCGTCCATGAGCATTTCGGAGAGCTGTGCCAGCGTCGCCAGATGAGCCTGGTTGGCATCTTCGGTTGCCGCGATCATAAAGAACAGATGCGCTTTTTGTTGATCGAGGGATTCGAATTCCACGCCCTCTTTGGAAAAACCGTAGGCGATGCTGGGCGTCTTGACCGCAGCAGTCTTGGCATGCGGGATGGCGATTCCCTCGCCAATTCCCGTAGAGCCTTGAGCCTCGCGGGCGAGAATGGCCTGCTTCATGCCAGCCTTGTCATTCAAACGTCCCGCTTTGTCGAGTTGCTCGATCAACTCATCCAGCACAGCTTCTTTTGTGGTAGCCGACAAATGAACGATAATCGTGTCTGATTTCAGCAAATCAGCAATGCGAATCTGATTGTTCATGGGTGTAAACCCCCCTTCACGAAATGACGGAAATGGTAACGTCCTGCATAAAAGCTTCTATTTTTTCAAGTGTGCAAAAACCTTCCGACAAGGCCGTCGTACTTCCGGCCGCTACGGCAAAACGAAACGCCGCTTCGTTATTCATCCCGCGTGTGAGCGCGTAGAGAAATCCTGCGACCATCGAGTCCCCGGCGCCGATTGAATTGATTGGTTTGCGCTGGGGAATCTGGGCGGTATAAGCCTCATTTTGGTTGACAAAGACCGCTCCTTGACCAGCCATGGAGACGATGACGTTTTGCGCGCCCATTTGCAGCGCTTTTCGCCCCCACTCAATCGCTTCGGCAGGAGTGGCAATCGTCACGCCGTACAATTCGCCCAGTTCATGGTGATTCGGCTTGATGAGAAACGGCTCTTCCGCCAACCCGTTTTTCAGGGCCTGTCCTTTGGCGTCGAGGAAAATGCGTACTCCCTTGCCGCGCAGCCGCTGCATCATCATCTGGTAGATGTCGGCGGGCAAGCTCTTCGGAACGCTTCCGGCGAGGACGAGGTAATCGCCGCTTTGCAAACGGTCGATCTGGGCAAAAAGGCGCTCCAGCGCTTCTTCCGGAACAGGGGGAGAAACCCCGCTAATATCCGTCTCGTTCTCAGCCTTGATTTTTACGTTGATCCGCGAATCGTGCTGGATCTGGATAAACTGATGAGCAATACCGGCTTGCTCGATCTGTTGTTGTATGAATACTCCCGTAAACCCACCGACGAATCCAAGAGCCGTACTATCTTCACCGAGAGCGCGGAGCACTTTCGAGACGTTGATCCCTTTTCCGCCTGCAACCTTCCACTCTTTTTGCGCCTCGTGAATCGTTCCTTGCGACAGGGCAGACAGCCAGATGTGATAGTCAATCGATGGGTTCAGGGTTACTGTGTAAATCATGCTTTCACCACTTTAAGAGTTGTTATTCTGCTGTACACTTGTTGTTCCTCCGGGCTAATACCGTTATCCGTGATGAGCGTAATTCCGTGCAGGTCGCTCACCTTGGCAAACGTGACGCGCGAAAACTTGTCGGAGTCGCACAATACAAAGCTTTCATCCGAGAACTGCAGCGCCAACTGCTTGACGTACGCTTCATCGGGGTCCGGTGTAGTCAGACCGTGGTTTTGGTCGATCGCATTCATGCCGAGAAAGCATTTGTCAAAGCGATATTGGCTGAGCGACTTGATCGCGTCTCGCCCGACGAGCGACAATGTAGCCGCTTTCAATTCACCTCCCAGAAGAATGGTTCGGATGTGGCGCTTAATCAGGTGGAGGGCTATATCCACCCCATTCGTCACGACCATGATGTTCTCGGGCAAATACGGAAGCATCTGATACGTCGTGGTGCCCGCATCGATAAAAATCGAATCGCGGTCGTTTACCAGGCTGGCAGCGTATTTGGCAATCGCTGTCTTTTCCCGCTCGCGCTTGACCGACTTTTCCAGAATTGTCGGCTCCTCGATTTTGCTCTGCAGCACAGACGCTCCACCGTGGACACGCTTGAGCAGGCGTTGTTCTTCCAATTCACTCAAATCCCGTCGAATCGTTGACTCGGACGCTCCTGTAGCCTCGACAAGTTCATGGATGCGCACAAAATCTTTTTCTTTTACAAGCCCGATAATCAACTGATGACGTTCTGGAGTTAGCATGATACCCTCCCTTCTGGCAGTGCCATCGGATTGATTTTGATTATACACGCACATTCAATCAAAAACAATCGTAAATAGTCATAATCAATCAGAATTTCTGTCAAAATTGGTCATACTTCCGCGAAACAAACGGGAGACGTTGAATAAATCGCATGTTCCGGCCAGCAAAAAAACCGCGACCAGCATTCTCCACCCTGGTTCGCGGCTTCCTTTTTTTCATCCACATGATACTTGTCTTGTACGGCAAGCTTACAGCTCAAAGCGCTCGGCAATCTGGTGAATCTTCACCGATGTATCGTGAAGTCGTCTGGCTTGATCGGCTACCTGCTCGGTTGCGTTTAGCTGAGCCTCGCCGGCTGCGGCCGCCTCCTTCGCTGAGACAGAAAAGCTTTGCGAGATGTGCATGACCTTCTCGATATTTTGCTCGGCCTCGTCGACATCGCGCAGCACTTCGCCCATGACTTCCGCATTGCGCGCCGTATGAGCGGCAGAGAGGGCTGATTTTTCGGACAGGACGTGCACGATTGCTTGCAGTTCCTGCATGAGTGCCAGTCCGCTTTGCACCTCCTGGCGTTCTTCCTGGACGACTTGCACGGTCTGATAAGACTTCCTGGTAATCGCACCGGCGACGTCCATAATGTGGGAAGCAGCTTCGTCTGCCCGGCTCGCCAGCTTGCGCACCTCATCTGCGACGACGGCAAATCCCCGTCCTTCCGCCCCCGCTCGCGCAGCTTCAATCGCTGCATTCAGCGCCAGCATGTTTGTCTGTTCGGCGATTTCCCGAATTTCGCGGATCATCTGCTCAATCCCGGCAGCCTGCTGTTTTAGCTCCTGCATCGAGGTTTCTGTCGTATGGCTTGCCTGCTCGATACGTTGCATTTGCATGTGCAAGTGGCTCGTTTTGACGCTCCACTCCCTGGCGGCCAGCTCTGCTTCCTGGGTCAGCGTACTCGTCTCTTTCAATTCGCTCCCGGCCTTGCGAATCAGCGTCGTAATCTTTTTTAAAACCGCTTCTGTATCTTCAACCAGACTTGCCTGCTCCAGCGCTCCGCTGTGTACCTGCTGCAGCCCGGCAGAAAGCTGCTCGGAAGCGCTTAGCAGCTCCTGAACCATCGCGTCCTGCTTTGTACTGATCTCTCTGGTTGCCTGCGCCGTCTGCCGCAGCTCCGTCAAAATGCCATGCATGCCAATAATCATTTTGTTGAGTTCAAACGACATTTGCCCCCATTCGTCCCGCCGCGCCGTCTGCACTCTCGCTTTCAGCTTGCCTGATGAAATGGCTTTCGTGACCCTCATCCAGTCGCGCCAGTTGTGGCGAAAATTGCGCTGGGTCAACAGCCCGATCCAGACGGCGAGCACGATGCCTATCGCTACCGCCGCTCCTTCTGTCCAGGGCGACTGAGCCAGCCACAGACCGACTGTTGCGAAGCAAACAGGAACGACGAAGGCCCCCACCAGCTTCCAGCCATAGGACAAAGCTGGTACGACCACGCCCAGGCGCAGACTGTAAGCGTGCTCTCCCCTTACCCGAATCGGCACAGAGGTGTCCAGCAAAAGCTCCCCGGTGTTGCGGTGGTACATTTGTGCCAACGGTTCATTGGTTCGCGCGGCGCGTAACCCGACTTCATCGTTGAACAATGTGCCTTCGCGCAATCGGTTCGTGTGAATGATCCCAAGACCCTCCCGCGTGACGAGAACCATATATTCGTCTCCTTCCAGCATCTCGTCCAGCTTTTGTCTGATTTTCGCGCTATTGTCCTGGAACGTCCCTTCCTGCAAGAGCGCTTCGATTTCTTTTGCGGCTTGCTGCACCTTTCGCAACGACCTTTGCTTCAGCTTTTGACTCGCTTTCACAACCCCACCCACTCCATTATCCAGAATAGTAAGTATTGTTATAATTATCCAATTACTCCTACTCTCCTTTCTGTCGTTTGGCATTTATTCGAAAAATGCCGCTTCGGTCCAGGCGGCACAAAACCAAAACGTCCGCCTGTGCGGGACGCAAGCAGCGCTGCCCCGCACAGGCGGACTACAGGTTACAGGGATAGTTATTTCAAGCTTTTGGCTAACCCGATGCAAATGAGCAAAATCGGCGGCAGCCAGGTCAGACGGGCAAGCCACCGCGTTTTTCCCGCGCGCCGTCCGATCGCAAGCCCCACTGCAAGTAAGAGCGCGCTCATCACCGCGATGCACAGGGCGACGACGAGTGGCGAGTAGCCCAAAAATGTCAGACTGATCCCCGCTCCAAACGCGTCCAAAGACAGCGCCAGCCCCAGCATGACCGCTTCCCAGCCCATAATATGTCCCGAGCGATCCGCATCGGCTTTTGAAGGGTCTTTCAAAATCTGAATCATGACGCCGAAGATGCGAAATTGGGTCAACACTGTGCGATCCAGCTCCACCTGCGCTTCTTTGGCTGACACAGCCGCCTCTCTGCCAGCAGCCGTCTGCGCGTCTGCCTGGCTCGCCAGCATACCGGACTGTACAGGCAGCGGATCCGGCAGATCGGGCGCCTTTTCCCGCTCCTGGCGCGAAGAAAAAAGCCGCCAGAGCGTAAACAAGCCCATGAAAATCAAGACGGCCGCGCCAATATACTTGCCAATCTCAGGCGTCAGCCAATCCGTCAGCGAAGCACCCACGAGCATGACACCATATACAACAGCAAACGAACATCCAGATACGACGACCAGCGACAAAAAGGGCATTTTCATGTTGCGCAAACCATACGTCAATCCAACGCTGACACTGTCCATGCTGATGGCCAGGGAAACGAGCAGGAGTGCGAGCCATCCGCTCATATATGGTCACCTCTTTCCCATTGCCTATTAGATATACGCAAAAAGGGCTTTTCGCGTGCAACCATACAAGGGAGCGGCTCATGCCCGAAGCGCTCCGCGTTTTGCGAAAAGTCCGCGAGTGGACGGGCGACCCGGGAGATGACGCCCGCTTTCGCCGGATTGCTGCAAAAAAGCCACCGCCTGCCGTCGTCCAGCAAGCAATGGCTTTCTTTCCTGTATGCATATGAAGAGTGCCTTTTCCAGTTAATCGTCAAATCCGCCAAAGTCGAAGTCGAAGTCAAAATCTGTCTCATCGCCCTCTCCGCCATCATCGAAGGCCATTTCCTCAACGGACGACATCATCTCGCCAAGCAGCATGCCACCCAGCAGCCCGGCTGCCACGCCCCCGATCATGCCGCCCATGCCGCTGCCGTGGTGGCCGTGATGACCGTAATGCCCCTGGCGGTAGGAAGCGAGCGACACGTACGGAATCGCTTGCGGGTTGTTTGCAAACTCGCGAATTTTCTCCAGCAGATAACGGGACAGTTCTTCCTCTTGTCCGTCTGCGAGCAATGGCTGCGGAACCACGATCTCGGCCTTGTATTCCTTCTCGCGGCGCATAAAGCCTGTAGCCAAATCCAGCTCTACCAGCATGCGCAGCTCGTCTGGCGCGGTAAAAAAGACCACTTCCAGCTCATTGAGCGGAATGCCCAGGTTGGCTGCCGGGAAAAAGGAGAACTCTTGCCCGTATGGTGTCAGCTTGCCGGAATCCGGCTTCTGGCGCAGGTTCAGGCGGTCAAACGCACGGAGTACGCGCTCCACTGGCTCCGGCGGCAAAACCTCGACGCGGTCAAAATCGGTCGGGTCGAGTGCCATTTCCACATCAAGTCTGGTTTGCAGCGCGTACTGGACCGCTGGCGTCGACACAGCCAGTTCAGGCGGCATCTCAAACGAAAACGGAATCTCCTGCACGAACGGCTTTGGCTGTACCGTAAAGTTGCGGCTGATCGGATAAACCTGCACCTGCCTGGTTACTTCCTGCCCGCGCAGATTCACTCTCATCAGCAGGACAGCGCTCAGCTCGGAAATGCGCTGCTCCACATTGCCGCCCTCGATCCGCACGACACCCGTCATCGTCTCTCCCAGTCGGTAGCCAGGGGCGTCCAGCTTGAGATCAACCGTTGCCGCTCCTACCCCGAATTTTGCCATCAGCTTTTTGAACATCGGCTTCTCCTCCACATATAAGCAATACCTTATGTTTTTAGTGTAGCAGAAAAAACGCCTGTCATGCGAGGGGCTAATCCGCGAGCGAACAAATGCACCGATCTGACCGCCTGCTCATGGTTCGTATTCCGAACCAGATGTACCTCCTGAACACAGAATGGAAAAACCGCTTGGCTCGTAACGGGATACACATGCAAAACGCCCCCGCCCGAACTCACCGTCCAGACAGGGGCTTGACGTACTGACAGCTATTCAACCACGTCGTATCCTTGCTCTTCAATCGCTTCCTTGATCGCTTCCAGCGTCAGGGTGCTTTCGTTGTAGGAAACCTCGACTGTTTTGGCGGCGAGGTTGACTTTGCCCTCTGCGCCAAGCTCCTTCAACGTTTTTTCCACGGTGTTCACGCAATGGTTGCAAGACATGCCTTCTACATTCAATGTTACGTTTTTCATTCTCAATCTCTCCTTATGGTTTTAAGTGTATAGGGATGCGGCCGAAGCCGCCTGTTACCGTTTTGCATTACAGCTTTACGCGCTGCAGTCGCAGGGCGTTGAGCACGACGGAGACGGAGCTGAACGCCATTGCCGCTCCGGCGAGCCATGGGGCGAGGAAGCCCAGGGCGGCAAACGGGATGCCCAATGTGTTGTAGGCGAAAGCCCAGAACAGGTTTTGCTTGATGTTGCGAATGGTGCGCTTGCTCATTTCGATGGCATCGGCGACACTGGTCAGCTCACCGCGCATCAGCGTAATATCTGCCGCTTCCATCGCCACATCTGTCCCGGTTCCGATTGCCATGCCGATGTCAGCCGTAGCAAGCGCCGGGGCATCGTTGATTCCGTCGCCGACCATGGCGACCTTTTTGCCTTGGGCTTGCAGCTTTTTCACTTCGGTGGCCTTGCCTTCGGGCAGGACTTCGGCGATGACGTGCCCGATTCCTGCCTCGCGGGCGATGGCTTCCGCAGTTTGGCGGTTGTCGCCCGTCATCATGATGACGGTCAGCCCCATTGCTTTCAGCCGCTCAACCGCTTGCTTCGAGGTCGGCTTGATCGTATCGGCCACGGCGATCAGCCCGACCAGCTTGCCGTCTACGGCAGCAAGCATCGCTGTTTTTCCCGCCTGTTCCAGCGAGAGCATGACATCTGCTACCGCCTGATATGATACGTGCTGCTGCTCCAGCAGACGGCGGGTGCCGACCAGCACGTCCTTGCCCGCAACGGTGGCCCGAATGCCAAAGCCGGGGATCGCTTCAAACGAGCTGGGTTCGGAAAGCACCACGCCTTTTTCTGCAATCCCGCGAACAATCGCCTGGGCCAGCGGATGCTCGGAGTTTTTCTCCGCAGCCCCCACCAGTGCGAGCAATTCGCGTTCGGCAAAATCAACGGGGATGACATCTGTCAGCTCAGGCTCCCCTTTGGTGACGGTCCCCGTCTTGTCGAGGACAATCGTGTCCAGATGGTGCGCCGTTTCCAGATGCTCTCCGCCCTTGAACAGGATACCCAGCTCAGCCGCGCGTCCGGAGCCAGCCATGATCGAGGTTGGGGTAGCCAGGCCAAGCGCACACGGGCAAGCGATCACCAGTACGGCAATAGCCTTTTCCAGCGCTTCGGCGAAGTTGCCGGGCATGACAGCGAAATACCAGATGAGAAAAGTCACAACGGCCACCCCGACGACGATGGGAACGAAGATTCCGGAAATGCTGTCGGCCAGCCGTTGAATCGGCGCCTTTGTCCCTTGCGCCTCTTCCACAACCTTGATAATTTGCGCGAGAGCCGTTTCTTTGCCGACTTTGGTCGCGGTAACTTTCAGGAAGCCGTTTTTGTTCAAGGTCGCCCCGATCACCGTATCGCCCGCCGTTTTGTCTACCGGGATGCTTTCTCCCGTCAGCATCGACTCATCCACAGCCGACTGGCCTTCCAGCACAATGCCGTCGACAGGCACTTTTTCGCCGGGCTTTACATGCACGACGTCTCCGGGCTGTACTTCCTCGACGGGGATCGTCATTTCCACGCCATCGCGGACGACGACAGCCGTTTTGGCTTGCAGGCCCATCAGCTTGCGGATCGCTTCCGAGGAACGTCCCTTTGCCTTCGCCTCGAACAGCTTGCCCAGCAAGATCAGCGTAATCAGCACCGCGCTTGTTTCAAAATACAGTTCCAGCATATGCGCACCGGAACCGATGGAGGAAATCGCCACGTACAGGCTGTAAAAGTAGGCAGCCGAAGTCCCCAGCGCAACAAGCACATCCATGTTGGCACTTTTGTTGCGCAGCGCTTTGTACGCCCCGACGTAAAACTGCGCCCCGATGATGAACTGCACAGGTGTCGCCAGAGCGAGCTGCACCCACGGATTCATCAAAGCGTCCGGCAACCAGATAAACGAGGTGAAGGAAAAGTGGCTGACCATCGCCCAGAGCAGCGGCAGTGACAAGATCAGCGAGATCAGGAACTTTTGCGTCTGCCGCCTGATCTCTGCCATCCGGCGATCAACCTGCTCCTCTTCCTTGCCTTCTTCCTTGCGCGCCGCCTGGTACCCAAGCTTTTCCACCTGACGAACCAGATCCGCCACACTCACCTGTGAAGCATCGTATTCGACCGTGGCCGTTTCCATGGCGAGATTTACATTCGCCTTCAGGACGCCGGGCATTTTGTTCAGGCCTTTCTCGATGCGAGTCGAGCAGGCTGCACACGTCATGCCCGTGATGTTCAGTTCCACCTTGTCTGCGGGGACACCATAGCCAAGCGCTTCAATTTTCGAGCGAATATCGTCGAGACTCGTTTTCCCCGGATCGAAGACGACCGTCGATTTTTCCAAGGCCAGATTCACATTGGCGGTCTCAACACCATCGAGCTTTTTCAAGCCTTTTTCAATACGGAGCGCGCAGGCCGCACACGTCATCCCGGAAATCGGCACGGTAGCTTCTGCCGTTTTGGTATTCATACCAATTCCTCCAGATACCCATATGGGGTATATTTTATCGTATTGTTTCCCTGTAGTCCCTTTTTATCACATCTCCAATATACAATACCCCCATAGGGTATATCAAGCGGTTTTGCAAAAATTTTTCCCGCACCTCGATTGTTCCCCAAAAAAACAACGTAAAAACCCCCGATGGATACCACCGAGGGTTGTCTGTTCAAAGCTTATTTTCCTTCGTTCACTACTTGCTGGTACGCTGCTGCCACCTTTGCCGCTACTTCCGCATTGTGGCGCACCAGCGCGATGTTCGTCTGCAAACTTTTGCCTGCTGTCAGTTGCTTCACTTTGTCGAGCAAGAATGGCGTTACGTTTTTCCCTGTAATGTTGTTTTCCTTCGCTTCGCTGAGCGCTTGCTGAATGACCCCCTCAATCTGCTTGTGGTCAAGCGCATCCGCTTCCGGCACAGGGTTGGCGATAATCAGGCCGCCGTTCAGTCCCAGATTCCACTTGGTGTTCATCAGCGTGCCGACTTCTTCCGGCGTATCCAGACGGAAGTCTACGCCAAAGCCGCTTTCGCGGGCGAAGAAGGACGGGAACTCGGAAGTGCGGTAGCCGACAACCGGAACCCCTTGTGTCTCCAGGTATTCCAGCGTGCGTCCGATGTCGAGGATCGATTTCGCCCCCGCGCACACAACCGCGACGTTCGTTTTTGCCAGCTCTGTCAGGTCTGCGGATACGTCCCAGGTGATTTCGCCTTCCCGGTGTACCCCGCCGATGCCGCCAGTCGCAAACACGCGGATGCCCGCCAGGTTTGCTGCGATCATCGTAGCTGCAACCGTCGTCGCACCGATTTTTCCGCTAGCCAAAATGTATGGGAAGTCGCGGCGGCTCACTTTTTCTACCGACTTGTTGGTCGCAAACTCTTCCAGCTCGCTCTCGCTCAAGCCGATCTTGATTTTGCCGTTCATGATCCCGATGGTCGCAGGCACTGCACCGTTGTCGCGGATGATTTGCTCGACTTCTTTGGCCATCTCGATGTTTTGCGGATACGGCATGCCGTGGGAGATAATCGTCGTCTCCAGGGCAACGATCGGCAAATGATTCTCCAGGGCGTGGCGTACTTCCTCCGTAAAGGTCAAGTATTGTTTCATCACTTATCGCTCCTTTTCGTATTGTGCAACCGTCAGTTGCAGTTGTTCCGGTTTTAATAAGGGGGAAACGGATTGCTCCGTTTGCAGGGTCAGGGCCGAGGCAGCAAGGCCGAGACGGCAAGCAGTCTGAAACGACTCCCCGTTCACGATTCCATACAGCAGGCCGGATGCAAACGCATCGCCCGCCCCTGTCACATCGACCACTTCGGTCGGGTATGGTGCCAGGTGTTCCGATACATCCTCCGACTGATAGTAAATGCCCGCTTCGCCCATGGTCACGATGACGTGCTTCACGCCGCGCTCCCTGATTTTGCGGCACGCCTCGGCGCAATCCTCCATCGACTGGATCGCCATGCCAGCCAAAAGCTCCGCCTCTTCCCGATTGGGCAGGATCGCTTCTACTCCGTCCAATTGCTGCGGGAGCTTTTTCGCTTTTGCAGAAGAGACCGGGTCAACAAAAAGGCGAATGTTCTCCTCCCGGCATCGGCCGATAATGTAGGCCAAGCAATCCTCCGGTATGTTCGTATCAACAAAAATCGCGTAGGCTGCGGCAAGATGGGACCATTTTTCCGCGAACATTTCCGGCGTGAGCGCATCGTAAATATCCATATTGGCTAACGATACGACCATTTCCCCATCTATATCGAGCAGCGCGGTGTACGTCCCTGTGCGCTGCATCGGCAGACGCCACACCTGGCTGATGTCTACGCCGTGCTTTTTCGTCTCCTGCAAAATCCATTCGCCTTCCTTGTCCTCACCGACACTGGTGAAAAGTGCCGTATTGCAGCCGAGCCTGCCGAGATTCTCCGCAATATTGCGGGCCACCCCGCCGCACGACTCCATGATCGTAACCGGATTGGAAGAGTTCAGCCGCACCGCTTGTTTGCTGCGCGCTTTCCGGTCGAGGTTCGCTCCGCCGATGCAGGCAATCATGCCTTCGTCGCGCAAGATATACGCCCTGCCTTTGATCTCGCCGCGCCTGGTCAGTTGGGCGATGTACCCGGCTACAGCCGAACGCGAGATTCCGATCAAGTCGGCCAGCTCCTGCTGGGAGATGAACGGATTTTGCCGGATATAGTGCAGGATCAACCTGTCTTTTTCCACGGTCATCCTCCTTTCTTATCATTCGCATTCACAGCTTCGTCTACAAACAAAAGTCTACCACAAAAACATTTGTTTTGAAAGAGGGATGATTTTTCGTCATTTGACAAAGGATAACCGTATCATGTAGGATTATCTTAAATTCAAGATATTAAAACATCGATGGAAAGGAGGGCTTTTCATGGAGCGAAACAATGCCCTCGACCTGTTTGTCGTCCTGTCGAGATCGTATAACTGGGTAACGGCCCATGCCAATCGTCACATCCGCCAGCACGGATTGAATCCTACAGAGTTCGGCGTCCTGGAAGTGCTCTATCATAAAGGCGCGCAGCCTTTGCAGCAAATCGGCGAAAAAATCCTGATCTCCAGCGGGAATATTACGTACGTTGTGGACAAGCTGGAAAAGAAGCAACTGCTGATTCGCAAGCCCTGTCCCAAGGACCGTCGTGTCATTTACGCCGAGCTGACGGAGAAAGGACACGCTTTTTTGGCAGAAATCTTCCCTTCTCATCAGCAGGCGATTGAAAAAGCGGTCGCAGGACTCACAGAGGAAGAACAGCAGCAAGCCATCGGGTTGTTAAAAAAGTTGGGACGTGCTGCTCAGGAAACGTATTAGACTGAGCAGCACCCACCAGGTGCAAAAAAAGTGTTGACAAAACGTTTGGCGCATAATAATCTTAAAATCAAGATTTACGCATTAAAGGTTAGATGCTTACAAAAAGAAAGGGGAATACTTCTCTCATGAGTAAAGTACTTTTCATTAAAGCCAACGATCGCCCTGCTGAGCAGGCTGTGAGTGTAAAGCTGTACGATGCTTTCGTCCAATCGTATAAAAAAAGTCATCCAAACGACGAAATCGCCGAGCTGGACCTGTTCGCTGAAAACCTTCCTTACTACGGTAACGATCTGCTCACCGCCATGTTCAAAGCTGGACACGGCATGGAGCTGACGAGCGAAGAGCAAAAAGGCGCAGAACTGGTCAACAAATATTTGAACCAGTTCGCTGAGGCGGATAAAGTGATGATCGCGTTCCCAATGTGGAACTTCACCGTTCCAGCCGTACTGCACACGTACATGGACTACCTGTCGCAAGCCGGCAAAACATTCAAATACACCGCTGAAGGCCCTGTAGGTCTGATGGGCGACAAAAAAGTGGCTCTCCTGAGCGCACGCGGCGGCGTCTACTCCGAAGGCCCGATGGCAGAAATCGAACTGGCGAACCGCTACGTTCGCACGCTGCTTGGCTTCTGGGGAATCAGCAACATTACTGAAGTGATCGTGGAAGGTCACAACCAATTCCCTGACAAAGCAGAAGAAATCGTAGCAGCAGGCGTAGAAAAAGCAGCAAAACTGGCGGAAACCTTCTAAGGCCCGCCAGCCTTTCTTGTCCTAATATCTCAAATTCAAAATACTAGAATTTAAAACAATTAAGGAGAGATGAAAAATGATGGATCTTGGTTTGCTCATTATTCGTTTGGTCGTTGGCTTGTCGTTCGCAGGTCACGGTGCGCAAAAGCTGTTTGGCTGGTTTGGCGGTTACGGTCTGAAAGGCACAGGCGGCTGGCTGGAGTCCATCGGGGTAAAACCTGGTGTGGCCATGGCGCTGCTTGCCGGGTTGGCTGAACTCATTGGCGGCTTGCTGTTTGCGGCTGGTGTCGGCACATGGGTCGGCGCTCTGCTCATCGTCCTCACCATGCTTGTTGCGATTGTGAAGGTACACGGTCAAAATGGATATTGGATCACGCAAAACGGCTATGAGTACAACCTGACCTTGATCGCGGTCGCAATCGGTGTCGCTTTGATCGGCCCAGGCGCATACGTGTTGTTTTAAGCAATCGCTCGCAAGCCCGTAAGCCAGCATTCCACCAAGGGAGGATACAACAGATGGAAATTCGCGTCTATACACAAAACGAACAGGCAAAAGGACACTTTGGCGACGGTGAGATTGTCGAAAACAAGCCGATCGGCTTCCCTCATGAAAACTCCGCTGTGAAACGGGTTGGACCGCTCTTTTACTGGGCGTGGGCAAAGTCGCTCAAGACCTTTGAGATTCCCCTGCACCCGCATTCCGGCTTTGAAATTTTGACTTACGTTCTGAATGGGACAGTCGGCCACCGGGACACGCTGGGCAATTTGCAGCAGGTGACTACAGGCGGAGTCCAGATCATGCAAACTGGTTCAGGCGTCTACCATGCCGAAGAGCTGAGCAAGGACACCGAGATGTTCCAGATCTGGTTTGAGCCGCACCTCGCCAAAACGACGAAAACCCCGCCGACGTACAACCAGTACGACCACGAGGAGTTTCCGAGCGAGACTGTCGACGGTGTGCAGGTGAAAAGCATCATCGGTCCCTCTGCTCCCATTTCGCTCGTGACCGATTCGCGCATGAAGGATATGGAGATTCCCGCAGGCAAAGCTTTCGCGATGCGGCTTCCGGCTGGCTACGCCCACGCTGTCGTCGTCGTGGAAGGAAGCGGAAGCATTGGCGGGCAAGATGAAGCTGACGAGCCACAGGCAGTCGCAAGCAAAGGTGATTTCGCCATAATCTCTGCTGACGATGAGGCCAGCGTCACTTATCGGGCACAGGCAGATGCGCCGTTTCGGATCGTACTCATTCAGGTTCCACTGGAAGTAGACTATCCGCTGTACCGCAAGTAAGCTTATCCCGCTTTTTCCGTACAAAACCCGCCCAGGCAGCAACGCCCGAGCGGGTTTGTTTTTTTGATATGGTCCTGCTCCCTACAGGTTTATACCACCGCAGCCTTTTTCTCCAGCATCGTTCCTTCCTGCGCATAGCGCACATGCCAGGAAAACGCCTTTTCCAGTACGTGCGGAGTGTGCCCGCCGCGCGTGAGTGCTTCTTCGTAGTACGCTTTCAACTGCTCCCGGTACATCGGGTGCGCGCAGTTCTCGATGATTTTCAAGGCGCGCTCCCGCGGCGCCAGGCCACGCAAATCAGCCAGCCCTTGCTCGGTGACGATGATGTCGACGTCGTGCTCTGTATGATCGACATGGGAGGCAAACGGCACGATACTGGAGACTTTTCCGCCTTTGGCAATCGACTTGGTTACAAAAATGCTGAGGCGCGCATTGCGGGCAAAGTCGCCAGACCCGCCGATGCCGTTCATCATCTTGCTGCCCAGGACGTTCGTCGAGTTGACATTGCCGTAGATGTCTGCCTCAATCGCCGTATTGATGGCGATCAGCCCCAGGCGGCGAATGATTTCCGGATGGTTGGTGATCTCCTGCGGACGAAGCAACAGCTTGTCGCGGTATTTGGCAAAATTTTCGGTAACGTATTGCATTTTGTCAGCCGTCAGCGTGATCGAACAGCCGGAAGCAAACGAGATTTTGCCCGCATCCAGCAGGTCAAAGACCGCGTCCTGCAGCACTTCCGAGTAAACAGTCAGATCGGTAAACTCGGAATCGAGAAAACCGTTGAATACGGCGTTGGCGACAGACCCGACTCCCGATTGCAGCGGTGCGAGATTTTCCGGCAGCCGTCCCGCCTTGACCTCCTCGCGCAAAAACGCAATCAGATGGGCAGCGATTTCAGCCGTTTCCGCATCCGGCTCGACAATCGTCGATGGCGAATCCAGTTGGCTCGTCAGCACAATTCCTTTGATTTTATCGAAATCGACCACAATGCCCGCTGTGCCCATTCGTTGGTCTACCCGCGTGAGCGGAATCGGCTCGCGCTCCCCCTGGACTGCTGGCGTGTAAATATCGTGAATGCCCTCCAGCTCAGCGGTTTGGGCGAGATTCAGTTCAATGATGACATGCTTCGCATAATCGACAAAAATGTTGGAGTTGCCAACAGAAGTGGCGGGAATAATCATGCCGTCCTCTGTAATTGCAACCGCTTCCACAATCGCATAATCAATGGCGTCCATTGCTCCCTGACGAATCAGCTCGGCAGTATGAGACAAATGCTGGTCCACAAACGCCATGCTGCCGTCGTTGATTTTTTTGCGCATGACCGGGTCCGCTTGAAAAGGCAGCCGTTTTTTCACAATGCCTGCCTCCGCCATCACAGCGTCCACGTCTGATCCGAGCGAAGCTCCTGTATATACATTCACCCCAAAAGGCTTGTTGGCTTTCTTGACTCGCTCAACCAATGCAAGCGGCACAGCCTTGGCATCTCCTGCACGAGTGAAACCACTTAACCCGATCGTCATGCCATCCTCGATCCAACTTGCCGCTTCCTCAGCTGTCACGATTTTATCTGCCATCCGTTTATCGCGTAAGCGCTCCCACATCATTGTGACCCCCTATGCCATCTTTTCTTGCTCCTAACACTAGCACATGTATTCTGAGCGAACACTCGATTTTCAGCAAACCAGCATATCAGGGAGACCAGCCAGCAAAAACGGCAGCGAACGATTCTTGCTGGCAAAGCACCTGCAAAAAGCTAAAAACCGAGCAGCTGCCGAAACGAGCTGGCATACGTCTGGCTCACAGGGACTCTCGTCTTCTGCTTGTCCTTCATCTCCAACATGAATGTCGAATGGAAGTGCGGATGAATAAAGCCGATGGCCTCCAGATTGACAAAATAAGAGCGGTGGCAGCGCACGAACTGCTCGGGCGGAAGCATGCATTCCAGCTCGGACATGCTGTACTTGTTCGCATACGATCCGTTTGCCGAATGCAGAAGCGTCTTGCCCTCATGCGAGCTGATGTAGACAATCTCGTGCAGCGGGATCGGCAACCAGCCATCTTCCCCTTTTCCAATCAAAAAAGACAGCCGTGGCTGCGGATTCGAAAGCGGCACGCTTGGCAAAGGATAGATGGCGGTAATACAGCCCATGACCTCTCCATCGTGAAACAGCGGCAGCGACAACCCGTAGTACGGCACGCCAAAAATGCGTCTTTCCACCTCGTGCCCGACCTTGCCTCTCTCCACCAGCGCCTTGTGCGTGGCAGAGCCAATCGGCACCTGATCGCCAGGCGCAATCTTCAGATCAATATTTGCGCTCGGCTGATAGTACAAGTATTGCGTGCCATCCGATATGGCAATCGATACCTCTTCCGGCACAGCTTGGCCAATCATCTGGAGCACTTCCGGAACAATTTTATTCTCCATGCTGATTCCTCCCGCTCCTTTTTTCTTCCCTCTTCTATTAAACCACACTTCCCGTCCGGCAGGTCCGTCCTTGTCTTTCCTGCACAGACAAAGGAATCCAGCCGTTGCCGGACAGCTGTTGTGCTATCATGGTATCAACAGTTTTTCGAAAAGGGCGGTGCACCATGGACCACACCATTGTCTTGATTGCAAAAGGAACCGACACGCTCGCATTTTTGCTCAAGGAGCTGCGGGCGTATTTTGAGCCTTATTGCAAGGTGATCGGCTATGCCAGCCATGACCCAATCCCTGACCTCTCCGGCGTGTCTCACGTCTTCATTACGACGCGGGCGCCAGAGTTGTACACGATTGCCCGTCAGGCCGTCCCCGAAACAGTCCCGATTACCGTGCTGAACCGTTTTTTTGAATTGCGCAAAATCAAGGCGCTGATGCAAATTCCGCCCGGAACGACCGTGCCTGTCATGAACAACTCGCCGATCACGGCGCAAGAGGTCATCCAAAACTTGCTGGAAGTCAAGATCGACCACTTGCATTACGTCCCTTTTCACCCAGGCAGTACGTTCGAGGAGCACTTTCGCTACGCGATCATCATGAGCGTACCCGATGTGCCGCTGCCCCCGCATGTGGAAGTCATCGACCTTGGGTTTCGCAAAGTCAGCATCCACGATCTGATCGATACCGGGCGCAAAGTGGGCGTCCCGATTGAATGGGAGCGGCAATACCTTTCCGCCTTCATCGTGGAAATGTCCGAGCTGGCCAAAATGCTCGGCACCTCCTATGCCGAGGTGCAAAAGCTCAACAGCCAGCTGCAATCCACCTTTCAGGCGGTGAAGGACCCGGTCATTGCCTGTAACGAAGACGGCCTCATCACGTTCATCAACGATGTCGCCGTCGAGCTGTTCTGTCCGCACGAATCGGTGGTGATCGGCAAGCCCTATACCATTTTGAAAGAACACAGCCTGCTCGCACCCTTTTTCGAACAGGAGGACCAGGAAGACGCACTCATCACCATCGACCAGCGGCAATTCATCGTCAGCAGCCACAGCATTCGCCGCAGCCAGGAGCATCTCGGCTTCGTCTGTACGCTAAAGGATGTGACGGAAATCCAGCGCCTGCGCACCCAGCTTGCCTTGCGCGGTCACACTGCCACTTACACGTTTGCTGACATAAAAGGGAACAGCCAGCCGCTCCTGCACGCCATCGAGCTTAGCAAGAAGATGGCGAAAAACAACCAGACGATCCTGCTCACAGGCGAAAACGGCACGGGCAAAGAACTGTTCGCCCACGCGATTCACCAGCATTCCCTGCGAAAAAACGGCCCGTTCGTCGCCATCAACTGCGCCTCCCTGCCGGAAAACCTGCTGGAGAGCGAGCTGTTCGGCTACGAGGACGGAGCCTTCACAGGCGCGCGCAAAGGCGGCAAGCCCGGATTGTTCGAGCAGGCGGACGGCGGGACGATTTTTCTCGACGAGATTGGCGATATTTCCCCCGCGATCCAGGTCAAGCTGCTGCGCGTCCTGCAGGAAAAGCAGGTGATCCGCGTCGGCGGCACAGGGATTTTGTCCGTAGACTGCCGGGTGATCGCAGCCACGAACCGCAATCTGGAAGATGCGGTCCGGGATGGCACGTTTCGCGAAGACTTGTTTTACCGCCTGGCGGTTTTACCCGTCGAAATTCCGCCGCTGCGCGAGCGGACGAGCGACATTCCGCTTTTGATTGACGATCACCTGAAGCAGCAAGGCATTCGCAAAAGCTGGTCGCCGGAAGTCATGGAGCTGTTGCTCGCCCACGACTGGCGCGGCAACATTCGCGAGCTGAAAAACGTCGTGGACTACGCCATTACGGTAAGCGAGCATCCGGTCATCGGCATCTACGACCTGCCCAAGCGTTTGACAGAGCGAATTTTTCAAAAGCAAGCTTCGGCGGCGACCGTGCCGCTGGAGGATGAACGGAATCTGGATATTTTGCTCGGATTGTATCAATATTACCTCACCAATAAACCGGTCGGGCGTTATCAGTTGGCGAACACCCCCATCCTTCGTGCAAACGGCTGGACGGAAACCGCGCTCCGCAAGCGTTTGAAACAGCTTGAGCAGCTTGGACTGGTGCGCTCAGGCACAACCCGTCAAGGGACCTCGATCACCCGCGACGGCATCGAAATGTTAAAAAGATATGGAAAAATATAGGCGAAGGAAAATGAATATTAGGCTGCATTAGGTTGAATAAATCCTAATAAACATTCCTAAAAAGTGCGCTTTTGTCTGGACGTTGCCACCCTCCGTCCAGCGAAAGCGCCTTTTTCGCGAAATTCCGACAGTTGGCACGCCACTTGCTTATAGTAAGGGCAAAAAAAGCGAGGTGATCTCATGGCTACAAATCATTCTTCTCCGGCAGCGCCAGCCAAAAAACGCTTTTCCGTCCCGCACACTTATGCCATTCTCTTCATCATTATCATTTTGGCGGCGCTTGCTTCCTACGTGCTCCCTACGGGCGAGTTCGAACGCATCAAGGACGACGCCTCGGGCCGAACCATCGTGGTAAACGGCAGCTATCACGCTGTCGAGAGCAGTCCTGTCGGCTTTTTCGACATGTTCAAGGCGATTCCTGAAGGGATGCAAAAAGGCTCGCAAATCATCTTTTACATCTTCATCGTCAGCGGCGTCTTCGGAATCATCCGCCAGACGGGGGCCATTGAGGCGGGCATCAACAAAGGTGTCCGCTATTTGGAGGGCAGGGAAAAACTTTTGATCCCCGCATCCATGTTCCTCTTCTCCATCGGCGGCTTTTCGATGGGGATGGCGGAAGAAAGCATTATTTTCGTGCCAATCGGCATTGCTCTCGCCCGCGCGATGGGCTTTGACGCCGTCACAGGTACCGCCATGATTACGATGGGGGCAGCGGCTGGTTTTATGGGCGGCATGCTCAATCCGTTCACGGTAGGGGTCGCCCAGTCTCTGGCGCAGTTGCCGCTCTTCTCCGGGCTGACCTTCCGCGCCATCGTGTACGTCTTTGTTCTCGGCTTTGCGATCTGGTACGTCATGCGCTACGCCTATCGGGTAAAGGCAGACCCGACCAAGAGCGTCATTTACGCCATTGAGCAGCAGGAAAACACAGAGCAAGTAGCCGTAGATATTCCCGAGCTCAACGGACGCCACAAGCTGGTCTTTCTGGTCCTGGCCTGTGGGCTTTCCTTCAACGTCTACGGGGTATTCAAATACGAATGGTTCCTGACTGAGCTGACGGCTTCCTTTTTCATCATGGGGCTTTTAGCCGGCCTCGTCGGCGGTCTGAATGTAAACAAGCTGTTTGACGCTTTTGTCGCCGGGGCCAAAGCCGTAACCTTCGGCGCCCTGATCGTCGGCTTTGCCCGGGCGATCACCGTCGTGCTGGAAGAAGGAAAAATTATCGACACGATGATTTACGCGCTCACTTCCGCCATCGGCCATTTGCCGGACGCCATTAACGTATTGGCCATGTTCCTGATTCAAGCGGTGTTGAACCTGTTCATCTCGTCTGGCAGCGGTCAGGCGGCGACAACGATGCCGATCATGGTGCCAATCGCTGACCTGCTGGGCATTTCCCGTCAGGTTGCCGTCCTGGCCTTCCAATACGGGGATGCCGTGACAAATTCGATCATCCCGACTTCTTCTGCCTTGATGGGCTATCTGGCCGTTGCGGGCATTCCGTATGAAAAATGGGTCAAGTTCATCTGGAAGCTGCTGCTCGGCTGGGCCGTCATCGCCGCCATCGCCCTGATCGTCGCTGTAACCATCGGCGTTTCCTAGCCTTGAGACGACACAGGATTTTTTCAAAACAAGCTGGCTGCGCTGTATGCATCCCGCTATGGCGCAGCCCCAGTCGCAAACCTATGGAGGAACCATGCGCACAACTATCGAACAATTGCAGCCCGCCATTTTTTCTCTGTACGAGCACTTGCATCGGCATCCGGAGGTTAGCTGGCAGGAAGTAGAAACGACAGCTTATATCGCCCGTTTTTTGCAGGAGCGTCATTGCCGGGTTACGACGTTTGACGACGTAACCGGAGTGGTGGCGGAATGGGGAGATTTGACACCGGGAGGACTAACGGTCGGCGTGCGGGCAGACATGGATGCACTCTGGCAGGAGGTAAACGGCGTCTTCCAGGCGAACCACTCCTGCGGACACGATGCCCATATGACGATGGTGCTGGGCGTACTCATGGTCTTGCAGGCGCAAAACATCCGGCTCCCCGGCCGGCTCAAGCTGATTTTTCAACCGGCGGAGGAAAGCGGAAACGGCGCTCTGGCTATGGTGAAAAAACAGGTGGTCGACGACATCGACTACTTGTACGGCGTCCACCTGCGCCCCGTCCAGGAAATACCCCTAGGCACCGCTGCCCCCGCCATCATGCACGGCGCGGCAGGCACCATCTCCGGACAAATCAAGGGTGCCGATGCCCACGGCGCACGTCCGCACCTTGGCGTCAATGCCATCGAGGTTGCAGCAACCATCGTCGAGCAGCTCAAAGGGATTCATCTCGATCCGCTCGTCCCTTATTCCGTAAAAATGACGCAGTTGTCTGCGGGCAGCAAAAGCAGCAACATTATCCCCGGGTCTGCCCAGTTTCATCTGGACTTGCGCGCCCAGACGAATCTTGTCATTGACGCGCTGTTTGCCCGAGTGGAGCACATTTTGCAGCATGTCGCCCGGTTGTACGAAGTAGACTTGTCCTATGACATCACCGAGCGGGTGTACGCCGCCGAGGTTCACGAAGAGGCCCGGCAAATCATGGCCGAAGCGATTGTGCAGACGCTCGGTCAAGACTGTCTGGAAGCGCCGATTCAGACACCTGGTGCGGAAGATTTTCACTATTACACCAAGGAACGCCCTCACCTGCGCGCAACGATGCTGGGGTTGGGTTGCGGTCTGACACCCGGCCTGCATCATCCGCAAATGACTTTTGAAAAAGAAGCGCTGCTTTCCGGCATCGAGATTTTGGCCCGTACTGTACTCGCCACGTTTGAGCGGCACGCAGGCAAGTAACTTTGTCTGTGCGCAGCAGCCGCTCATATGAATCCATGTCCAAGGAGAGAGATCATGAAAATTGAACGCGTTGATCTGCAAAGAATCAAAATCCCGCTGACAGCCCCTTTTGTCACCAGCATGGGCCTGGAAACGCACAAGGAATGTATTCTCGTCCGCGCCTACAGCGGAGCGCACGTCGGCTTCGGCGAGAGCGTCGCGATGGACGTTCCCGTTTACAACGAGGAAGATGTCGATACCGTCTGGTACATGCTGGAGAAATACTTGATTCCGCAGCTTTTTTCCCGTGAAATCGAGCACCCGGATGAAGTATCGCAAATCTTTTCCTGGATGCGCCGCAACCAGATGGCGAAATCGGCGTTGGAAGGTGCGGTTTGGGATCTGTATGCGAAAATGAACGGCTTGTCCCTCTCCCAAGCGCTCGGCGGCACGCGCAAGACGATTGATGTCGGGGTCAGCATCGGCATCGAGCCGACAATCGAGAAGCTGCTGGCGCGTGTAGACGGCTTTATCCGCGACGGCTACAAAAAAATCAAGGTCAAGATCAAGCCGGGCTTTGACGTAGAGCCGATCCGGGCGATCCGGCACACCTTTGGTCCGGACGTTCCGCTGATGGCCGATGCCAACTCCGCCTATACGCTGGCAGACATCGACATGCTGAAGCAACTGGACGACTTCGGGCTGATTATGATCGAGCAGCCGTTGGGGCACGACGACATCATCGACCATGCGACATTGCAAAGAGAACTGAAAACGCCGATCTGCCTCGACGAGTCGATCCATACGGTGGAGGATGCGCGCAAAGCGATTGAACTGGGAAGCTGCCGCATCATCAACATCAAGATCGGGCGTGTCGGCGGCCTGACCGATGCCAGGAAGCTCCATGACCTGTGCGCGGCAAAAGGCGTTCCCGTCTGGTGCGGCGGCATGCAGGAAGTCGGCATCGGCCGCGCGCACAACATCGCCATCGCTTCGCTGGCCAATTTCACCATCCCGGGCGACACGTCCCCTTCGCACCGCTATTTTACAGAGGATGTAGTGACGCCGATGATCGATTTCGTTTCGCCGGGCGTACTGGCCGTTCCAACCGGAGCCGGCATTGGTTATACAATCAATGAAGCCGCCATTCTCCGCGCACTCCTTCAGCACAAGAGCTACTTTGCGAATCAAGAATCTACCACTACCGTCATTCCGAACTGGTAGGCCACATAGCCACAGGCAAAACAGGGAGCGCTACAGCAGCCTCCCTGTTTTTTTAACGCCCGTCTGCTCGTCTGTCTACTCCATCGTCGTCAACAGCTTGCACAGATTGCGTTCGGCATCCGGCCGCTCCCCGGCAGGCAGTCTTCCGAGCAGATCAAGCGCCGCATAAGGAAGCTTCAGCGCATGCGGGTCGCTGTACGTTTTTTCCCAGTATGCAGGCGAAAAAATGTACACAAACGCAGGCTCCTTCACCTCATCCGCCAAAACAAACTCCGGCATCTGCCGATTGAGGTAAGTCTGAATCCGGTGGTTCACGATGCCTGCCTGCACCAACTCCCCGTATCCGAAGCGCTCCAGGTCCGTCAAAGCTTGCGCGTGCGTCACGCTGTGGACGACCTCGCCTGCAAAGTGGTAGCGCTGCCCGTCGATCACTCGCCCCGGCACGACGGTATGCAGCTCGGCAAACGTCCTTCGCGCCATCTCCTCGGTTGTGTCGTACGGAGCCACTTCCTCCGCCACATCCGCAGTTGTGACGGCAAAATAGCTGTCGATGCCCCAATAGCGCGTCGGTCTGTCTTCTGTCGTCTTTTTCAGCATTTCGACCAATCCGGCGACCACGCTCGGACGAATCAGATCAGGACGCTCCCTGAGCGCCTTCAACGCCAACACGCCCAACGCCAGGCCGTGCCCGGATGTCCGCAGTTGCTTCACATTTTGCGCCAGCCCGTCAACGACCTGCTGCAGCAAAGCCGGATCAGCCTGTTCCTCTTGACCAAGCGGCGCAAACCATTCCGGCTTCAGACGTCGAAAAGCTTCGCAGTTCCGCTCAATCCCTTCTTTTACATGCTCGGGCAGCTCATGCTCGCGATCCATGTAATACCCTGCCAGCAAAGCCGCACCGTAATGCCCGCCGAACCACCCTGCCTGCGCAGCGCGCGCCATCCCCACTACACCAGGCTCCAGATACGAATCCAATAGCCGCATGCTCCATCCTCCTTTTTCCAGCTAGCTATAGATTCATTATATATTAAATATTTTAGTTTGTTAAGTATAAAAACAAAATGACTCCTGCTGTCGGGAGTCATTCTTTATCATCCAGTTTAAAATCCACTTCATCTGTCTCGGGACGGTAATCCACAATCAGTCCATGTCCATTCATATACCACAGCTCATCCCGCTCCATGTAAAAGGTGATGCCGTCTATGACTGTAGAAATCCCCATGTCGTTCGGCTGCTCTTTTGCGATCCCCATGGAAAACGAATCCTGCACTGTGCTCACGCCGCCATAGCGGACAAAAAAGCGGATGCTGTCTCCTTCTTTGCATCCCCATTCTTCCTTGAACCACGCTACTGCTGGGGCCGTTACCGTCAGTTTCATTGTTCGCCACTCCTCTCTTCTCTTGTAGTTTACCTTACTTTCTAAATATGTAAAGCAAAAAAGTATATTATTCACACTCGAACCGTGCGGCAAAACGGAAAGGAAAGACCGCCTTCCTTTTTTCAGAAAAGCGGTCCTCTGTTACTTCCATGGAAGTGTCACCAAAAAACTCGTTCCTTTGCCTTCTTCGCTGCTTACCGTAATTTTGCCGTGATGGGCGTCCACGATCCACTTGGCGATGGATAAGCCAAGCCCCGTTCCTTCCGTCGCACGCGAACGCATTTTGTCCACCCGGTAAAAACGGTCAAACAGGAACGGGATGTTCTCTTTGGATATGCCGATGCCGCTGTCCTTCACCAGAATGGCGACGCGGTTCCCTTCTTTTTTGCACGAGACAAAGATTGTGCCGCCTTTGTTCGTGTACTTGAGCGCGTTGTCCAGCAAAATGACCATCAGTTGATGCAGACGCTCCTCGTCTCCGACGATCTCCAGCGGCTCCTCAATCGCTGTCTCCAGGCTGATTTCCTTCACGATGGCGAGTTGGGAAAATACTTGGGTGCATTTTTGTACCACTTCATCCAAACGAATTTTTTTGCGCATGATTTGCAGCTCATTGGAGTCGCTGCGGGCGAGCGTCAACAGATCCGCTACCAGCTTGCTCAGCCGCTTTGCTTCTTGCATGCCGATCATGATTTTCTCGCTTTCCTGCTCAATGGTATGATCTGGATGACGGAACAGCCGCTCCAGATTGACCATGATCGCTGTCAGCGGTGTACGCAGCTCATGCGAGGCATCCGCGATAAATTGTTGCTGCTTTTCCCACGAAACCTGGATCGGAATAAGGGCGTGTCTCGCCAAAAACCATCCTGCGATGATGGCGATGACAATGCTCACTGCATCGCCAATCACCACGACGTACAACAAGCTGCTCAACATGTTCCGCTCGGGTGCCAGATTGTAAATCAGCTGAAACTGGTAGGCTACTTGCAAATGATCGCCCACGATGACTTTTTTGGGCACAGTAACCGTCTGTACCCGATATTCTTGTCCCTTGATTGTCACGGTCTCGACACCGTCCGGCTTGCCGATATGAAAAAAGTTCGGCAGTTCCTCCGGCTCCAAACGTTCGCCAAACGCCGTCCCGATCACTCGGCCAAAGCTATCCCAGACAAGCAGGGCATACCTGCGATCGAGATCCATATACTTTTTCCTCTCCAGGCGATTGTACGGCAAAGAATCCTCATTGATCCGGTGCAATCGCGGCAAAGGATCTATTGTAAGCCGCTGACTCACTTTCGCCAGCTCGCGGTCTACTTGCGAATAAAGCCGATACTTCATCGTGTAGTAAACGGCACTCCCCAGCGCATTGAGCAGCAGAAATACCACGATGACATTCAACGTCACCAGGCGAATCCGCGTTTTTCGAAACATTATCGTTCTTCCTTTTTCAAAATGTAGCCCACGTTGCGAATCGTGCGAATGTAGCTCTCGTAAGCTCCCAGCTTTTTGCGCAAATAGTGGACATACAGATCGACTACTCCGTAATTCGCCTCTGAATCAATGCCCCATACGCGGTCAAAAATTTGCTGGCGCGTCAGGATTTGCTCCCGATTTTGCAAAAAATACTTGAGCAGCTCGTATTCTTTTGATGTCAGCTTCATTGGCTCGTCATCCACGAAGCCGTCGTACTCGTTTACCTTTAAAGAAATAGGGCCGTATGCCATTTCACCTTCGATACCGGTCTTTCCGTTGCGCCGCAGCAAGGCTCGCACTCTCGCCGTCAGTTCTTCCGCTGCAAAAGGCTTGACCAGATAATCATCCGCTCCTGCATCCAATCCCTCGACTCTTGCCTTGACGCTGTCCTTTGCCGTCAAGAACAGAACAGGGGTCATCATTCCTTTGGCACGAAGCGTTTTTACCAAAGTCAGGCCATCCATGCCCGGCATCATGATGTCGAGCACAAGCAAATCATAGATGCCTCGCTGCGCCAGCAACAAGCCATCATCTCCCCGATCAGCCGTATCTACTTGATAGCCTTCATCGCTCAAAACGCCAGCAATCGTCTGTAACAGGGCTTGTTCGTCTTCGACTGCAAGAATCAGCATGTATATCCCCTTTCATCTGTAACAGCTAGCTGTTGCTGTTTATATGCTTTCCCTTTTCCAGCATCAATCGTTATTTATCCAGCATAGCATAAACGACCGGATTCACAATGCCCGCAAATAGACAGACACTTTCATTAGAGCATTCGTTTTTTTGAATGGGATTTGATTGAAAAAAGCTGGGCGTCGCTCCGTTGCCTTGCTACTGTCTAATCTATGCAAAAAAGCTGTATTCCCGATTACTTTTGCAAGTAATGGAGAATACAGCTTTTCTTCTCATTCCCTCAAAACTGAATACGCATGCTTGCCAAGAAATGTGTGGATAAGTCCTCGACCGATTAGTATTCGTCAGCTCCACGCGTTGCCGCGCTTCCACACCGAACCTATCAACCTCATCGTCTATGAGGGGTCTTACCAGCTTAACGCTGTGGGAAGTCTCATCTTGGAGGGGGCTTCACGCTTAGATGCTTTCAGCGCTTATCCCGTCCGCACATAGCTACCCAGCTGTGCCACTGGCGTGACAACTGGTGCACCAGCGGTGCGTCCATCCCGGTCCTCTCGTACTAAGGACAGCTCTCCTCAAACTTCCTACGCCCGCGACAGATAGGGACCGAACTGTCTCACGACGTTCTGAACCCAGCTCGCGTACCGCTTTAATGGGCGAACAGCCCAACCCTTGGGACCTACTTCAGCCCCAGGATGCGATGAGCCGACATCGAGGTGCCAAACCTCCCCGTCGATGTGGACTCTTGGGGGAGATAAGCCTGTTATCCCCAGGGTAGCTTTTATCCGTTGAGCGATGGCCCTTCCATGCGGAACCACCGGATCACTAAGCCCGACTTTCGTCCCTGCTCGACTTGTAGGTCTCGCAGTCAAGCTCCCTTCTGCCTTTACACTCTGCGAATGATTTCCGACCATTCTGAGGGAACCTTTGGGCGCCTCCGTTACCTTTTAGGAGGCGACCGCCCCAGTCAAACTGCCCACCTGGCATGGTCCTCTCGCCCGATGAGGGCGACGAGTTAGAAACTCCGTACATCAAGGGTGGTATCCCACCGACAGCTCCACAGAGGCTGGCGCCCCTGCTTCTCAGCTTCCCACCTATCCTGTACATGATGCACAAAGTTCCAATACCAGGCTACAGTAAAGCTCCATGGGGTCTTTCCGTCTTGTCGCGGGTAACCTGCATCTTCACAGGTATTATGATTTCACCGGGTCTCTTGCCGAGACAGCGCCCAAGTCGTTACGCCTTTCGTGCGGGTCGGAACTTACCCGACAAGGAATTTCGCTACCTTAGGACCGTTATAGTTACGGCCGCCGTTTACTGGGGCTTCGGTTCAAAGCTTCGCTTGCGCTAACTCATCCCCTTAACCTTCCAGCACCGGGCAGGCGTCAGCCCCTATACTTCGCCTTGCGGCTTCGCAGAGACCTGTGTTTTTGCTAAACAGTCGCTTGGGCCTTTTCACTGCGGCCCCCTCGGGCTATGAACCCTACCGGGGCGCCCCTTCTCCCGAAGTTACGGGGCCATTTTGCCGAGTTCCTTAGCAAGAGTTATCCCGCGCACCTTAGGATTCTCTCCTCGCCTACCTGTGTCGGTTTGCGGTACGGGCACCTTGTTCCTCGCTAGACGCTTTTCTTGGCAGTGTGAAATCAGGGACTTCGGTACTGAAATTTCCCTCGCCATCACAGCTTGCCCTTGGTGGTGTGCGGATTTGCCTACACACCAGGCTTACTGCTTGGACGGCCATCCAGTAGGCCGCTCACCCTATCCTCCTGCGTCACGCCATTGCTCAAGCGGAACAGAGGTGGTACAGGAATATCAACCTGTTGTCCATCGCCTACGCCTTTCGGCCTCAGCTTAGGTCCCGACTAACCCTGGGAGGACGAGCCTTCCCCAGGAACCCTTAGGCTTTCGGTGGACAAGATTCTCACTTGTCTTTTCGCTACTTACACCGGCATTCTCACTTCCAAGCGCTCCACCGCTCTTTCCAGTACGGCTTCACCGCTGCTTGGAACGCTCCCCTACCCAGTCCATACGGACTGCCATAGCTTCGGTGATACGTTTAGCCCCGTTACATTTTCCGCG
>NZ_CP154342.1:262500-335000 GCF_050920745.1 Brevibacillus gelatini | reverse complement strand
GATCGCCCCGATCATCCCCACAAGCGGAGCCGCGTAGGCGTCGGTACCGAAATACGTCGTCGGAATGATGTTTTGAATTTGCGGCGTTCCCGGTAAAGCATCCATCGTGTAGGTGAATGCCCCGAGCGCAATCGTTCCCGGAATGAGCCGTTTCGGGATGTTTGCTTCACGGAAAATCGCGGCAGCAAACGGGTAAACAGCAAAAGCGACGACGAACAGCGACACCCCGCCGTACGTCAAAATCGAACATGCCAGAACGACCGCCAAGATCGCGCGGTTCGAGCCAAGCGCTTTCACGATTGCATGCGCAATCGACGAAGCGGCACCGCTCAGCTCCATCACTTTTCCAAAAATCGCACCAAGCAGGAAGATAGGAAAAAATGATTTCACATAGTTGGCTGCGTTGGTCATGAATGTTTCCGTGTAGCTGGGCAAAAGCGCAATTCCCGACATCACGACTGCCAGCAGCGTAAAAATCGGGGCAAAGACGATCACAGGATAGCCCCGGTACGCAAAAAACATCAACAGACCAAGCGCGATCACGATGGACAACACTTCAATAATCATACAATTCTCCTTTCAAATGGCCCTCCGCCTGGGGAGCATAGTGTGTGTACCCACCAAAAGAAATCGCTTACATTTCTTCTTGGATTGCATGGATCGTGCCAACTTGAGCCAAACTCCGACAAATCGCAATCAGACGCGCTTTTGACCAAACGGGCCGCAACAGCAAAATGATAGCGCTTGCAAAAACTTCCGGATTTCCGGAAAAACGCGTCCGCATTTATGGAATCCGGCAAAAATCACCTCAAAGTTCATCTGATCGAAAAGTCAAAACCTTCTGCCACTACCCGTCTGCTCTCTTTTCGCTTTCCGGAAACGCGGAATTAAGCTCAATGCGCCAGCGCTCTCTCGATCAAAAAAGCCGGGACCACGGCTCGTCCACCGTGTCCCAGCTTCGAAAAGCACTGCCGCTATTTTTTCTGTTGATACTTCTCCCACTTTTCATAAAAGCTGGACTTGCTGATCTGCAAAAGCTTTGCCGCTTCCAGCTTGTTTCCCCCGGTCTGCTGCATCGCAAGCATAAGCGCTTCCCGCTCCGTCTCTTCCAGCAGTTGCCTGAGCGGCCGCAGCTCCCTGCCAGACGGTGAAGCAGCAGCAACTTGCGCCACTTCATCAGAAGCCGGCAGCCAAATGTGCTCCTTTCTCAGCACATCGTCTTCCACCAGATGCAGCGCCCGCTCCAGCACGTTTTGCAGCTCCCGCACATTGCCCGGCCAGGAGTAGCCGCGCAGCACAGGCCACACGTCCTCGTCGATCACCTTGACCGTGACACCCGTAGACTCGCTGAGTTGTTTGAGCAGGTTGGAAACAAGCTCCGGCAAATCCTCCAGCCGCTCTCGCAACGGAGGAATCGACAGGGTGACGACGTTCAGGCGGTAGTACAGGTCGGCGCGAAACTTTCCTTCCTTGATGCGCTGCAACAAATCCAGATTGGTAGAAGCGATAACTCGCACGTCAATCGGCGTCGTCCGCACAGCCCCGACCCGCTCCACTTCTTTTTCCTGCAGCACCCGCAGCAGCTTGGCTTGCAGCGGCAGCGGCATGTCTCCGATCTCGTCCAGGAGGATAGTTCCGTGATTGGCCAGCTCGAACTTGCCTTTTTTCCCGCGGCGCACCGCCCCGGTAAACGCGCCTTCTTCATAGCCGAACAGCTCGGACTCCAGCAAAGAATCAGGGATAGCCGCACAGTTGACGCGGATGAACGGCCCCATTTTCCGCTTGCTCTGCGCATGAATCGCATGGGCAAACAGTTCCTTGCCTGTGCCGCTCTCTCCGGTAATCAGCACCGTCGAATCGCTTTTCGCTACCTTTTGCGCGAATTTTTTCAGCTCCTGCAGCTTTTGGTTGTAACCGACGATCTGGTCAAAATGATAGGTCGCGCCCATCCTGCGTCGCAGTTCTTTTTTATAGTAAGTCAGCTCGTCCTTCAACTGATCGACCATCGCAGCCAGGGCAGTCAGCTCCTGCACATCCTGAAACAGCACCGTCCCGAGCACGGCAATGACCTTGCCCTCGTCCATGATCGGGATGCGGTGGGCGATCATTTTCTGCCCTTTGATTTGCTGAATATCGGCAATTTCCGCTACGCCCGCCTGGCCGACGATATGCATGCGCGTATTTTCGATGACCTCCGTCACTGGCTTGCCGATGACGTCCTGCACATTCAAAAATTCCCGATAGCTCCGGTTCATCAAAAGGATTTTGCCGTCCCTGTCCGTCACAATCATCGGCTCATGGGCATTCTCGAAGACGACCTCAAGCAGCTTGCTGATTTGCTGGAGATTCCAATCCAACACGGCTCCCCCTTTGCCTGGAATTTCGCTGCGCCGAACGTTCGTTCACAGCTCGTTACTTATGAATTATAGCAGGAGACATCAGGGGAAGCGTGCTTTTTCCATAAAAAGCACAAACAGGACCGCTTTACTGCGCCTGCGCTTTCGCCTGCATCTGCTTGACAAGACGCTTGGGCGCTGCGCACAGATAGCCCTCCAGCAAGTAGTCTGCGAGCATGCTGTAGTCCGCAATATTTTTGGCGTGAATCGACACCCAGCCGTGGTGGCCGATGTAAGGTGTTTTGTAAAAGTGCTCCTGCGCAAGCAAAATTTCCTGTGTCGTCTTGAGCACCTTGAAGGACAAGACTGGCCCGTCAGCACCGCCCTCGCCCATCAGGACAAACGGCTTGTCGTTTACCCGAAAAGACGTATGCCCAAAACTGTCCACCTTTTCCGTTACCTCTGGCAGACGGATGGCCAGTTCTCTTACAGCCGCTTCCATTGCCAGACCTTCCCTGGATGAAATTCGCACGTGCACCACCTGACAGCACCCCCGCTCTTTTTGCAAAAGCTCTGGTCCGGCTCACTTTCGCTGAGGCCGTGGCCAGAGCATCCGCCAACATCACATTATCTCAATACGATCCAACCTGTTCTGCGTCGGATCCGACCTTTCCTTCTTTCATCCGATACAGCGGCAAAATAAAGCTCAACCCGATAATGAACAAAGCAGCCGAGAAGGCGTAGATGATGACGAGCGGAAGATGTTGCTTCAGCACTCCGGATATGCTCATCATGATGACCATGGCGCCTGTAAACAGCGGGGTCAAAATCCCGTTAACCCGCCCGATAAAGGAGCTTTCCGTATATTTGAGCAGCATCGTATTGATCCCGATGTGGATACAGGGCAAAAGCAGTCCGGAAACCAGTTGGGCCAAAAGTGTCAGCCAAAGTTGCGTAGACACCCCGCATATGCCAAGGGCAACCGCGTTCCCGAGCATGCCCATGACGAGCAGCCTTTGCGGGGGAACGTTTTTGGCCAGCGACATCGTCAGCCCCCCGCCTACAATCATGCCCATACCTTGCACCATCAATAGCCATTGCAGGCTTTCTTTCGGCAGATGGAGCTGTTCGGTTACGAGAAAAATCGCCAACGGCTGCACCATTCCAATACCGAAGCCTGCTGCCATGAAACAGACGCCAAGCAGCGACAGCACCCGGCTGGAGAGCACGTAGCGGATGCCGCTCGCCATTTCCGCAAGCAGGGCAGAGTCTTTTTTCTCCTCTGTCTCCACACGGTCAGGCGGCAGCAGGTACAGTACGCCAGCAGAAGCCAGAAATGCGACAGCCGTAATGACCATGGATACTTCCATTCCCCATTGCTGGAACACAAATGTACCCAAAATCGGGCCAAGCACCATGAAAACGGCGAAGAGCGTCTGGTAGGCAGACATCCCGGCTTGCAGTTGTTCAGCAGGTACGTGCAGCTTGAACAGCTTCATCCCTGACGGCTGGGAAAACTGGGAGAGCACAGCCGAGATCAGTGTAGCGAAGAAAATCGCCTTCCACGTTCCGAGCATAAACGTGATGAGCACTGCGATTACCGACAAGGCACTGAGCAGATCACACCAGACCATCGTCCGCCTCGGTCGCCAGCGGTCGGCAAACGTCCCCGCGATAAACGAGAAGAGGAAAATCGGCGCGTACTCCGCTACCGAAATCATGGACACAGCGAACGGGTCGCCTCCGGTATGGTCCATGACGTAAAGCAGGATGGCGAAGTTGCGCACCCAGATCCCGATTTGCAAAAACAGACCCGACAACAAAATAGCCCTGACATAGCGGTTTTGCAGCATTTTGGCCATAAAAAAACCTCCTTATCCATTTTACGATCTGGACAGGAGGCATTACATATCGACACCAAAAAGACATAGAAACCTTCTGCAAGAAAAGACAAAGGCTCTACCATCTATACGCCAATATGCACATACTACTCCCATCCAAAAACGCATCGTCATGATCCGATTGCTTTTGTGGAAATAGGAGTTAGTAGATCATTGGCTTGATGGTCACCCTTCCTTGTAGAATGAGCCAAGAATACCACAAAAAGTTATCGCGTGGCAACAAAAATTTTTCCAATCTTGTCCTGCACTTTGTCTACACAGGCTTCGCTCTGCTGAGCAGATAGAAAAAATACGGCACGCCGATGATCGCGATGACAATCCCCACCGGCAGCTCGACAGGGGTAAACACGGTTTTGGCGATAAAGTCTGCGGCAACCACCATCAACATTCCGATCGTGCCAGACAGCGGCAGGACGTATCTGTGCGCAATCCCCGCCAGGCGCTTGGCGATGTGTGGCGCCATCAAGCCGACAAACCCGATGCTACCGGACACAGAGACGCAGGCGCTGACGATCCCGATGCTGGACAACAGCAAGTAGTTGCGCTCTTTTTCTACTGACACCCCAAGGCTTTTGACGGAATCCTCGCCAAGCTGCATCAAATCGAGCACCTGGGCTTTGCGCAGCAGGACGGGCGACAGCAGGAGGAGCCACGGGAGCATTCCCGCAATGTGCGTCCAGTTCGCATTCCAGATGCTTCCTGTCAGCCAGACCGTTGCCATTTCAAAGTCGTTCGCGTCCATTTTCAGCGACAGAAACAGCGACACAGCCCCCAGACCTGAGCCGATGGCGATTCCGACCAGGATCAGCCGTTGCGGGTCAAGCGTTCCTTTGCGCCAGGCGAACAGGTAAATCAGCGCTGCCGCGAGCAAGCCTCCGGTCAAACCGAAAAGCGGCATCGCCATGATCGAAAACCAGCTTGTGCCCGTAAATTTTCCCTGGAAGAAAAACATGAATGCGACAATCGCCGCCCCTGCCCCGGCGTTGATCCCCAAAATTCCAGGGTCCGCCAGGCCGTTGCGCGTAATGCCTTGAATGACTGCTCCGGCAATGCCCAGGCCAAAGCCGACCAAAGCGGCAATGACGATGCGCGGCAAGCGGAAATCGAAAATGACGAGATCGTGATCGGCGGATGGCTCGATGCGCAGCAAGGTGCGTACCACATCCATCACCGATATGTCGAACACACCATTTGTCAGGCTGATGTATACAGCCGCAACAATCAGCAAAATATTTACGGTCAGCAGCAGACGAAACCTGCTTTTTTTCTCAGGCATGCTTGCCTCCCCCTCTCTTGTAAATCAGATAGAGGAAGAACGGTACGCCGATAAACGCAGTCACTACTCCGATGGGCGTCTCGAACGGGCTGTTCAAAAAGCGGCTGAGCACGTCCGCCAGCCCAAGGAATACGGCACCCAAGACGCCTGCGCAGGGAACGATCCAGCGATAGTCAAGCCCGACCAAAAAGCGGGTGATGTGCGGGATAATCAGGCCGACAAAGCCGATCTTTCCGGCCAGTGCGACCGAAATGCCCGTGAGAATGACGACGGTTGCCGTAGCCAGCACTTTGACCAGCATCGTCTTTTGTCCCAGACTGAGCGAGATTTCCTCGCCCAGCGACAGGATCGTGATCGACTTGGACAAAAGCAAGGCCATGACAATGCCGACGATTGCAAACGGAATCGAAAGCGAGATCAACGCCGGCTCCAATTGGTGAAGCCGGGCGTTGTACCAGAAGCTGACGTTTTGCGAGACTTGAAAATACGAAGCGATTGCCGCCGAGACACTGCTCAAAAATGTGCCCGTGATCGTCCCGATCACAGCCAGGGCAACAGGCGAAAAACCGTTTGGCAGCAACCTGGACAAAGCGAGTACCATCATGACCGCTGCTGCCGATCCGGCGAGCGACATAAAGATCATCGTCGTGTTCGAGGCAGCAGGCAACAGCACCATGCAAAGCGTAATGGCGAAAGCCGATCCATCGGATACCCCCATAATAGAGGGGGACGCGAGGTAGTTCCTCGTCATCCCCTGCATGAGTGCCCCCGATATAGCCAAAAACGCTCCGATCAAAAGTGCGCCCAACACGCGCGGCAGGCGGGAGTGCATGATGATCTGGTGGTCCACATTCCCTTCGTCAAACCGGAAGAGAGCCTGATAGATGGTGTACGCGTCGATCTCTTTGGCCCCGTACAAAATGGAGAGCACGATCACGAGCACAATCGCCATGGGCGAAACCGCAAGTAGGAGGACAGGTACTGCTTTTTTCGATTGCATGCGATTCCCCTCGCCTACTCCTACTTGGCAGACAATTTTTCAACAGCGGCCTTCAGGAAGTTTACTTTACTCCAGGCTGTTCCGCCTTGTGCGAGCGGATCCACCACGTTTACGAATACGTTGCCGTTTTTCACAGCGTTGATGCTCTTCCAGATCGGGTTGTTTTGCAAGTCTTCCAAAGCTTTCGGGTTGTCTTTGTTCTCGTCCGTAGAGAATTGAACGAAAATGTAATCCGGGTTGATTTCGCTGAATTTTTCCAGGGATACGACTTCTTGCGCCTTCGCTGCTTTTACTTCCGCCGGAGCTGTCAGGCCCAGGTCAGCATACAGGGACGGGTTGAAGAATACTTTTTCCGGATAAATGTTGATGTTGCCGCTGCGCAGACGAATCACGACGACTTTTTTGTCTTTCAGGCTGTCGCCCAGCTGTGCTTTGGCTGCTTCTACGTCTTTTTTGTAGTCGTCGATCACTTTTTGCGCTTCTGCCTGTTTGCCCGTCAACTCGCCCAGCAAGAGCAGGTTGGCTTCCCAGTTGGTCGAAATGTGCGATACCGGGAAAGTCGTTTTGATTTTGTCCAACTTCTCCATCGTTTCTGGCGGGAATTTGCTGCTGCCCAAAATGACGTCCGGCTTCAGAGACAGGATCGTTTCCAGGTTTGGCTGGGTTTTCTCCCCGATGGATTGCGCTTCCCCGGTGATGGGTGCAAACATTTCCGGGAACTTGCCGCCGACAGAGATTGCTCCAACCGGTTTTACGCCGAGCACGAGCGCGTCTTCCATGGACTCCATGCTGCCTGTGATGACGATGCGCTCCGTTTTGCTTGGAACAGTGTATTCTTTATCCAGATATTTGAGCGTGCGAGTTTCCTGCTGGGTTGCCTCTGCCGCAGGTTTTTCTGTAGTAGTTGCAGCAGGTGCTGTGTTGTTGTTTGCCGCGTTGGAATCCGCTGCCTGCTGTCCGCCGCACGCCGTCAGTGCGATGGCTAGCATCGCGATGCTAAAGCCAAGGTATATCTTTTTCATCCTTTGAAAAGCCCCTCTCACCTATTTGTGTAACATTTATTATTGATAACGATTATCATTCGTGATTATAGAGCATCTGCCTGTCTGCGACCATAGACGATATCCAGATTCAACATGGACGATCTCCTGAAAGCAGCTTCACGCATTGATCGATAATCCGTTCATGGGCCATCGCCGAATATTCTCGCCACGGGTCTGCCGTAATCAGCTGCGTCCGGTTGTTGCGGACGGCCTTCAAGTCTTGCCAATGCACCGATTGCTTGAGCAGCCGGAAACGCTCCAACGTCTCTGTTTCCTGGCAGACGAGCAGCAAAATCCTGTCCGGGTCGAGCGCCGCTACCTCCTGCAGCGTCACGGACTGGTCGTACACCTCCGCCTGCGTGACGTAGGCGGGATTCATTTGCAGGCCGTTGTAAAAAACGTCGTGCATGCTGCGGTTGCAGTGGAGGGCCAGCTCGTGCTTGAACACGCGCAAGATGAGGAGCTTTTCGTCGCCCAGCTTTTGCCGCAGCCCTTCCCGCGCTCGGCCCAGCTTTTCCTCGTACGCGGCAAGCCAATGCTCTGCTTCTGCCGACTCGCCCAAAAAATCGCCAATCATCCGCAACTGCTCTTGCCATCCCAGCTCTTCAAAAGGCACGAACAGCGTCGGCGCGATCCTGCCGAGCTGTTCCCTCTCCTGCTCATTGGCCTTGTCCAAAGACAGGATAACGTCCGGCCTGACTTCCTGCAGCATCTCGATGTTCGCCTTCCAGTTTTCATTTTGCCGAAACGCGCTCAAGTGGACGGGAATGTCGTGGCGGTAGTGTTGGTGGTAGTAGGCCGTCCATTTCGGGTGGAGTGGAGCCGCATACGGAATCATCTTCAACGCGAGCATCTGCCCGATGAGCGGCGCCCTGTAGGCAGCGATTTTGCGGTGGCGGCTTTTCATATAAACCGTAGGAGAAACGCCCACTTCTTTTTTGAATTTGCGGCTGAAGTAAAACTCGTCGTTGTAGCCTACCTGGTGCGCGATTTCCCGCAGCTTGGCGTGGGACTGGGCCATCAGTTGCTTCGCCCGGCTGATGCGCAACTGTGTGACATAGTCCATCGCCGATACGCCGTACGTCTTTTTATACAAGTCCACAAAATACTTCGGACTTACTTCCGCAATGCGCGCCAGCTGCTCGATTGTGATGTTTTGCGAGTAATGCTCTTCCATGTAGGCGCGCGCCCGCTCCAGCGCCGTAGCAGAGTCTTGGGCGGAAAAATCGACAGCCTTCACGATGTGGTGCCACAGCTCCTGAAACAAAATCTGGCTGCGAAAACGGGCGACTCCCCCCTCCTGCTGCCATTGCTCCGCGATTGAATCACACTGCATGACAAGCTGCCCGCCGGAGTTGACGGAAACTTCGCCCACCAGGGGAAATTCATGCTCCTCGCGCAATACGCGCAATTGTCTTTTCCGCTTTTGCGACTCCCTAAAAACATCGAAACGCAGCACGTACATTCGCAGGTCGTCTGCGGAGTCCATGTCGATTCCGAAGGTGCTCATCGGCGGGCAGACGTAGATCGCATCCTGGCGCAGCTGATGCTCCACGCTTTCCAGGCGCAGCCGGCCGCGTCCTCCGGTTACTACCAGCAAGATGTGCGCGTTCGTAAACTGCTGGCGGAGGCGTTCATGCTCATCTCCTTTCACCCAGGCAATATCGCGAAGCTTGAAAATGACATCCGCCATCACATGCTCAGTAAACTCCCGAAACAAGGCTTGTCTATCGCTCATCATTCGTCACACCTTTTGCCTTCCTGAATATTTCACACGGAACTGTTCTATGTACCTGGATGTTTATTTTGAAAATAATTCTCATTATCATGATAAAAGTATACCAAAACAGGCGCTCACTTCCTATCTCCTGTCAGCAGTACGGAAAAAATGAAAAAGCTCCGCCTCAAAAAAGCCGAGCTTTCTGTCGCTTGTCGCGGTATCTGTTTTCTTGCAAGCGGCTCAAATTCTCCCCGCCTCGCTCATGTACTTCATGATCTTGATGACGTAGTGTTGGGTTTCCTCCGGCGCGAGCGTCAGCCACTGCTTGCCCCCCTGGCGAACAGCCTGCCAGACGTGGTTCAGCCCCCAGTTGTACGCTGCCAACGCCATCGGCAGGTCGCCGTCAAATTCATACAGCATCTCTTTAATGTACATGGCGCCGCCTAAAATGTTTTGCCACGGATCGGTTCGATCCACACCCAATCCTTTTGCTGTCTTTTCCTTGAGCTGCATGATGCCAAACGCGCCTGCCGTGCTCATGCCCGCATTTTGGCCAAAATCCGACTCGGCATAGGCGATCCCGTAAAGCAGCAGCGGATCGAGCTGAAACAGACGCGCCGCCTGATCCAGCCACTTTTTGATTTGGGGGAACTGCTCCCCGTCCTCTGCTGTTTTTGGCGGAATGCGTAAAAGCTGCCCGACATGGAGCAGGTCGGAAACGAGCCGGTTTGCCTGCTGGAGCTTTCCGCTAGTCGTGCCGTACGCTTGGGCAATTTGCCACAGACTTTCTCCCGGCTGGACGGTGTGCAAGCTGTCTGTGATGCACACCGGCTGCGGCGGACAGCCAGGTTCCTTTTTGCCATGCAAGCAATCTGCCGCATCCGCAGCCAGAATCCCTTCTTCTATTAGCGTGCGAAGCATAAATCGGGTGCGTTGCCCGTAAGTATGAGAACGAACGGTCCGAAGCCCGTTCGCTTGCAGCGTCCTTCGCTCTTCCGGCCTTTCCAGATAGTGCCGGAGCAAATTGGCCGTCTGTATCGGCGAGGATGACGCCAGCATATCATAGCCTGGGGTAAAAATACGCCGCAGCCCGGGAGTGTCGCGTGTGAGCAGCAGACCGCCGCTTCCCGCTGCTGCCAGCATCCGCTCCGAGATTGACTTTTCTGCCGACTGCACCTCGATGACGAGATCGGCGTGCTGATAGACCTGTCGCGCCTCCATCTGGCCTGTCTGCTCCACAATCCAGTCATGCGGAATGTTCAAGCCAAAAAACGGCTTCATTTGCGCCCATTCCTTGCCGTAAAAACGGGCGGGAACGCCAAGCGAAAGCAGCGGCCAGATGAGCGTATGCAGTGCACCCGCGAGATCGTGCTCAAGCTGATGCCGGTACATATACGGGCTGGCAGGAGAGACAACGGCCACGGGGATGCGTGGCCCGTTTGCACGCTCGTCTGGCCGATACAGTTCTTCGTCGTAGCCAACATCCATGTGCGCCGCGCGGATTCCAGCCTCCCTGTAGACAAAAACTGTTTCCGGGGAGACGGTAAAAACAAAATCAGCCTGCATGCGCAAAGCGACAGGCAGTGACCAGATGTGCACAAAAGCAGGGTCTTCCTCCGCCCAGTAAACCAAAGGCACCTTGGCCTGTTTGATTTGCTTGCAAATGTACGCTTGCTGTGTCAACGTCAGCTCCGGCCCCCAGCCTGTCATGACGATGAGGGATGGCTGAAACGATTGAAGCAAAGCAGGTAGATGCAGCCCGGTCAACAGCCCGGAAATCAGCACGTGATGACCGGCATCGTGGAACCCGTACGTTAATCCGTGAAGGAGCGCCTGGCTTTTTTCCAAAAACAAAATTCGCATGTGCTCCCTCCGACACTTCAAAATTGCTTTATGGCTGTCGCTCCCTGATTTTCAAATACTGATCCACATAAATATCGTAGGAAGTCAGCCCGTTCTCCTTCATGATGTGCTCGATGGTCACACCGTACGTCTGGGCAATTTTCCACAGTGTATCGCCGGGGCGTACATCGTGCACCTCGTACCGCTCGCGAATCCGATCCATGTAGGAAATCCACTGGCCTTGCCCTGCCGCCGTCGCGATTGATTGGGGCAACAGCCCTTGCGCTTGCAGCACCTCGACCATGTACTCGGCGCGATGCTGGTAGCTGGCATGGCGAACAGCCAGTCTTCCCTGCTCCCGTATTTCTTTTCGCTCCTTGGGATGCTGCAGGTAATGCTCGATGATTTGCAGCGTATCTGTAGCCGAAGCAGCCGCGACCAGGTCTTTTCCCGACGTAAACATGCTGCGGACGGCCTCTGTATCCTGAGTAACGAGAAATCCTCCCGACCCCAATATCTCATACGTCCGCTGTGTCAGCTGTGTCTCGTAGTTTTGCAGGCCGATCATGATCTCTGCCGAGCTGTAGACCTTGTGGGCATCCGGGTAGGACAAATACCCGTGAATCCACTCCTTGGGAATATCCAGCCCCAAATACGGCTTCATTTTATCCCAGTCCCGCCCGTAAAAATCAATGCGTATCCCCTCGTGAAGCAGGGGGCGAATCAGTGTGAACAGCGACACCAGCCGATAGTGCCCGGTGTACTGCTCGAATACATGCGGATAAGCGTTGGCGACAACGGCGATAGAGGTTCTATACCTCTCCTCGATTGGAACGGGACAATGGATACTGGAGTGGAATCCGAAATCCATGTGCGCCGCCTTGATCCCTCGCTGCGCGTAATAGTCCAGGCGCTGTGAACAGATGGTAAAGACGAAATCGGGCTGTACCCTCTGAATCAGCGGCATTGTAAAGCTCTCGGTAAACGTAGGGTCTTCTGTCGCCCAGTACACGAGCGGCACATCTGTTTGATGGACATGCCGATGAATCCAGTCCAGCTTGACAGGGGTTTGCTCCGGCCCCCAGCCGATCATGACAATCAAGTCCGGCTGAAACTCTTGCAGCATTTCCGGAATGTTTTGTTCCGTCAGCGGTCCCGAGATCATCACATCGTGTCCTGAGTCGCGAAACCCGTTTGGCAGTCCGTGAATCCACATCGGATGACTTTCCAAAAACAATACGCGCATTTCCTCACCTCGCCGTCCTTCCTACTGTTTCCGCTCGATTACGTCCCTCTTGGCTGGGCAAACCTCTCCAGCTTTCCAAGCGCATACTGGATGAGCTTTGGATTCTCGCTGTCAATCCCGTAAAAGAGCGTCCAGAAGCTGATCGTCTTGACGTAAAACGTTGTGATCCGGTCCAAAAACGTGGCGTCGATCTCCCGGTTGTAATAGCTCAATACTTTATGGGCAAATGCCGCGCCATACGCCCGGTATATCCCAACAAAATCATAGGCAGGGTCGCCTGCCCCCATCGCTCCAAAATCAATAATTCCGTTCAGTCGTCTGTTTTCAAAGTCGTAGAGCAGATGCTCCGGCTTCAAGTCGTTGTGCAGCAGTGCCGGCTTGAACCGGAAGTAATCCGGGTTCGCCAAAAACGACTGGAAGGTTTGCCGGGTCCACTGCTGCAGCTTGACAGGCATGTAGGAAAAAGCCTTCCGCTCAATCCGGGCGAGCAAGTTTTCATAAAAAACGCGGGTCAATCCCGGATCAATCGCCTTGTCGAACGACTTTTCCAACGGGTAGGCATGCAAGCCGCTCAAAAATCCGCCAATCGCCTCCGCCACCTTCTCCTGCTCCTGCTCAGACAGCCCGCTCATCTCTTCCCGATAAAGCGGCTTGCCGACAATCATCGGATAGCCGACGTACTTGATGTCGTCGGTCGGCGCAGAAGAATAGACAAACTGCGGAATCGCCACAGGCACCATCGATCTGAGCTGTGGCAAGATTTGCATCTCCCGGCTGATAATCGCCTTGGCTTCTTCGGTCTTGGGGAAGCGAAAAATCATTTTCTCTCCCACGATGACGACAAAATTGCTCCAGCCTGTATCGTCCACCCGGAATGATTCGTTACGTAGCTCTGGATAACGCTCTTGCAGCAGCTTGCGCAAAGGGTCAAGTTGCACACGAAATACGCCCCTTTCCAGACCGCGTTCTTACTCAGTTGTTGTATTGTATGACTTGGCTTACGAAAGGCAACGATAAAAAAGCCCCTAATGTGGCCTTTCCGGCAACATTTGGGGCTTTGCCGCTATAGATGTGCTAATGGAAAAAATTTTTTTACCAATGCTCAGCAAATATAGTATAATTGATGATAATGATTTTCATTTTCGCAAAAATTCATATTAGAGAGATTGTTGCACATAAATGGCGGGTTGTTTACTCACAGAATCAGCTGAGGAAGGAACGATTCTATGGAAAAAGTTTTGGAAGTAAAGGACTTGCATGTGTCCTTTGACACGTATGCAGGTGAGGTAAAAGCGGTGCGCGGAGTGTCCTTCGATTTGTACAAGGGAGAGACTTTGGCCATCGTGGGGGAATCCGGCTCCGGGAAATCCGTTACCTCGCAATCACTCATGCGGCTCATCCCTTCTCCGCCGGGACGTATTCCGAAAGGACAAGTCCTGTTTGAAGGAAGAGACCTGGTCACCCTGTCGGAAAAAGAGATGCAGGAGATTCGCGGCCGCGATATTTCGATGATTTTCCAGGACCCGATGACCTCGCTCAACCCGACCATGACGATTGGGAACCAGATTATGGAGAGCTTTATCAAGCACCAAAAGCTGGGACGCTCCGAAGCGCGCGCTCGCGCCATTGAACTGCTGGAGCTGGTTGGGATTCCGTTTGCAAAAGAACGCGTCGATCAATACCCGCACCAGTTCTCCGGCGGGATGCGCCAGCGGATTGTCATCGCGATCGCACTCGCCTGCAATCCGAAAGTCATCATTGCCGACGAGCCGACGACCGCGCTCGACGTGTCCATACAGGCGCAAATTTTGGAGTTGCTCAAGGACATCCAGAAAAAGATGGGCACGTCCATCATTTTCATTACGCACGACCTTGGCGTCGTAGCCAACATGGCTGACCGTGTGGCTGTCATGTACGCGGGAAAAATTGTCGAAATCGGCAAAGTCGATGAGATTTTCTACGATCCGAAGCATCCGTACACATGGGGCCTGCTCGGCTCGATGCCTAGCCTCGATACAGACGACGAAGAGCTGATGTCGATTCCCGGCTCGCCTCCGGACATGTTCAAGCCGCCTGTCGGTGATGCGTTTGCGGCCCGCAACCCGTATGCGCTGAAAGTCGATCTGGAGTATGAGCCACCGATGTTCAAAATCTCCGACACGCACTACGCGGCAACCTGGCTGCTGCATGAAATGGCTCCACGGATCGACCCGCCCGCTTCTGCTGTGCGCCGCAGAACTGCTTCTGCGGAGAAGAAAGCCGAGAGTCCGCGCCCGCAAAAAGCGCTCTCGTACGACCAGCGCGAGAAGCTCATCGAAGTCAAAAACCTGAAGCAGCATTTCGACCTTGGCGGCGGACAAGTCCTGAAGGCGGTCGACGGCATTACTTTTGACATCTACAAAGGCGAGATTTTCGGACTCGTAGGCGAATCCGGGTGCGGAAAATCCACTACCGGCCGGACGATTCTGCGCCTGTATGACGCTACAGACGGCGAAGTGCTGTTCAAAGGCAAAAGCGTCCACGGCAAAAAATCGAGCGAAGAGAAAAAATGGCTGAACCGCAAAATCCAGATGATTTTTCAGGACCCGTATTCGTCCCTAAATCCTCGTCTGACTGTATCCGATATTATTGCGGAAGGCTTGGATATTCACAAGCTGGCTACCAAAGAGCAGCGCATGGCGAAAGTGCACGAGCTTTTGGAAACAGTCGGTCTCAACCGCGAGCACGCCAACCGTTACCCGCATGAATTTAGCGGCGGGCAGCGCCAGCGCATCGGGATTGCCCGCGCTCTTGCAGTCGATCCTGAGTTTATCATTGCCGACGAGCCGATCTCCGCGCTGGACGTGTCGATCCAGGCGCAGGTCATCAACCTGCTCAAACGTCTGCAAAAAGAAAAAGGGCTGACCTATCTGTTCATTGCCCATGACCTGTCGATGGTCAAATACATCAGCGACCGCATCGGCGTCATGTACCGCGGCCGCATCGTCGAGCTGGCGGAAAGCAACCGCCTGTACGAAAATCCGATTCACCCGTACACCAAGTCCCTGCTCTCTGCCATTCCGCTGCCAGACCCGGACTACGAGCGCAACCGCAAGCGGATCGTGTTCGACGATCAGGCGTATCTGCAAAACCAGGACGAGGAAAGAGTGCTGCGGGAAATCGAGCCAGGCCACTATGTCGCCTGCACCAGAAAAGAATTTGAACGCTACGGCGGCGGTGTGCTGGTGTGACACCTTTACACGCATGACAAATATAAAAAGGGAGAAAGCCTCGGCTCTTCTCCCTTCTTTTTATCTTATCTGTCAAGACTTCACCCTGAGCAGGCGCATGCTGTTCAGGATAACCAGCAAGGCAGCACCTGTGTCGCTCAAAACGGCCAGCCACAGGGTCAGCCAGCCCGGAAAAATCAGCACGAGTGCGGCCAGCTTTACCACGATGGAAAACCAGATATTTTGCTTGATAATCACCAGTGCTTTGCGGCTGATCCTGACCGTGTGCGGCAGCTTTTCCAGATTGTCGGCCATCAGAACAATATCGGCAGTTTCCATTGCAGTATCCGTCCCTGCTCCGCCCATCGCAATCCCCAGATCGGCCGTTGCCAGCGCAGGCGCGTCGTTGATGCCGTCCCCGACCATGGCGACGACTTTGCCCTCCTGTTGCAGCTTTTTCACCGCTTCCACCTTGTCCTGCGGCAACAGCTCAGCAAAATAACGGTCTACGCCCGTCTGGGCCGCTACCTTTTGCGCCGTTCCCGCATTGTCGCCTGTCAGCATGATGATCTCGCTGATTCCCGCCGCCTTCAGTTTACTGATCGCGCCGACGGTAATCTCGCGGATCGTATCGGCTACTGCGATCATGCCAAGCAGCTTTTCGCGAGTACCAATCACGATCAGTGTATTGCCTTCCGCTTGCAAAGACGCGATCTGCTCCTGCCAGGCGCTCATGTCTGCGCCCAGCTCGGCAAACAGCGCAGGCTTTCCGGCGTAGTACACTTCGCCATGGATCGTCGCCTGCACGCCTTTTCCCACCAGCGTCTGGAAGTCCTCGCCCGCGAGCGCCGCCACCTGCTTTTCCCTGGCGTATGCGACAATCGCCTGGGCAATCGGATGGCTGGAACGCTCCTCCATCGTCCTGGCAATCGCCAGAATGGCTTCCTCCGTCTCGCCTGCGGCCACTACCTGCGTGACACGCGGCTTGCCTTCTGTCAGCGTGCCTGTCTTGTCAAAGGCAATCGCCTCAATCGCTCCGGCCCGCTCGAGAAATGTCCCGCCTTTTATCAGCACGCCGTTTCGCGCTGCGTTCCCAATCGCCGAGACGATGGCAACAGGCGTCGAGATAACCAAAGCGCACGGGCAGGCGACCACAAGCAGCTCCAGCGCCTTGTAAAACCATTCTCCCCACGTGCCCATGCCGAGCAAAGGAGGGAACACGATCACAAGCAAAGCGAGAACCAGCACGATTGGCGTGTACATGGCGGCGAACCTGTCGACGAACGCCTGGGTCGGAGCCTTTTTCTCCTGAGCCTCCTCCACCAGATGAATGATGCGCGCAATCGCCGTATCCTCAACGAGCTTTGTCACCTTGATTTCCAGAGCGCCGCTTTCGTTCACACTGCCCGCAAACACTGCGTCGCCCGCTTGCTTGTCGACGGGAATGGACTCCCCGGTGATCGGGGCCTGGTTCACGCTGGAATGTCCGAACAAAATCTCTCCGTCCAGCGGAATCTTCTCTCCCGGCTTGACTACGATCACGTCGCCTACGCCAATTTCCTCCACGGACATTCGGGTCAGCGAATCGCCTTTTTTCACCCACGCTTCGGGCGGGGCCAAATCCATCAGGTTGCGAATCGAATCGCGCGTCTTCTCAATTGACTTGGTCTGCAGAAAATTGCCAATGGAAAACAGCCAGACAACGGTCGCTCCCTCCAGCCACTCCCCGATCAGCGCTGCGCCAAGCGCCGCAACGGACATCAAGACGTTCATGTCCAGCGACTTGCTTTTGATCGCGTAAACAGCGCTGCGCGCCGGACGCAAGCCGCCGCTGATAATGGACAGGGCGTACAAGATCGTGCTGACCCACACAGGGACGCTGGTCAGCGACACCAAAAAGCCAAGCGCCAGAAATGCGCCGGACAGTGAGGTGAGCACCGTGCCTGCGCGATCTTTTTGAACCGCCTCGCGGGCTGTTCGCCGCTCAAGCCGCTTGGCGCTGTAGCCTGCCTTGGCGACTTCCCTGATAACGGCTTCGTCCGGCAGTCCATCGGAGACGAGCTGCATTTTTCCGGTGGAAAAGTTGACGCTCACTTCCTTTACCGCAGGAAGCGACCTCATGTGCCGCTCCAATGACTTCGCGCACGAGCTGCAGTCCATGCCATGCACGCGATACACAATCGCCTGCGCAGACAAAACGCCCGCGCCGTCCGCAGTGCTCGCGGCGGCTGGCTCCAGCACCGTGAGAATTTTTGCCGCATGGGTATGCTCTGAGCTGCAATGGTGCCCGCTGCAGCACCCGTCTTGCTTTGGTTGATTTGACATTCGCTCTCACCTGTTTCCCAAGCATCTATTTTTCCCAACTGATTCCGAATGAATCCAGCAAACATTCAAATAAATATTTAATTATTATATTATTCGATTCCAGTTCCTGGTTCAAGAGAAGAGTTTTTCGTTTTGCGCCTATTTATTTTTCCATGAAAAAAGGCCAACCAGAAAATGCTGGCTGACCTGGCAAGTTCGCATGTTTGTAAAAAAGTACAAACTTCGACATTATTTGTCTCTGCTTTCTGATAAATTGTAAGGAGCATTCTGATAGCCGAATGTTTTTTTATCATGAAAGGACGGAACGAAAAATGAAAAGAATGTTAATGATCCTTTTGCTTGCTAGTTTGTCTCTCATGACAGCCTCTTGCACCACAGCTTCACCATACCAGGTACATGTTCAATATCAAATTACGTTAACGGATGTATTTAAACATCAACACTCATGTTCGCTCTATCAATTTGAAAAAATTACCAAAGAATTATCTAATGCACAAGACAAAGAAAAACTAGCGTATATTTCAGGAATGATTGATAGTACTCTAATAGACAATCCCGCCTTCCTTCCAGCGATTATCCTAATCAATGATGAAACAAAACAAATCATAGCCGATGAACAATTACACTCTGGAGTTTTAACATTATATAAGTATATAAACGATTATCTAAAAAATTTGCAATCGTTACTCGAACAGAATGATCTTACAGAAATTCAAAATAGACGAGATGAACTAAAGAAACTGAGCACTCTTATGCCGAAAATAAATGATGATCGGCTTTTCAGTAATGACAAGACAAAAATCGAATCCTATAAAAAAGACCTGGAATTCGTTCTCCAACAATTTCCGAAGAATTAACCTCACTTCCGCTCCACGATGGCAGCCTCCAGCCCTAACGCAAACTGGCGATCGCTCTGCGGTATACAACCGGGAACGATCGCCAGTTTGTTGAAACAGGCGGGAGCGAGAGTCTCTCTCGTTACTTCGTCTGCTTTTGTTTCGCGTTGGCCGCCGTTTGCCAGCGCTCGCCGCAGTCCAGACAGACGCATTTGACAATTTTATTTCTTTCCAGATGCGTGCGGAAGGCAAAGAGCACGAATGCGCCGATCAGACCGAGAAACAGGAAAATGACAGGCGTTCCTTGCACGGCTACGCCGATCGTACCCAGCACGACCAGCACAGCGGCGTAGATCGAAATATATAAAGGGCGGTTGATCGCTTCTGTATAGTCGATTTTCCTGGAACGGCACTTTGCGCACTTTTGTTGGTAATTCATTGCATTCTCTCCCTGTTTTCACTATCACGTACATAGGCAATCATGTTCATCTTACACGAAAACAGAAAGAGACTCTACTGCTATCCCCCCAATCGTTGCGAAAAAACGCTCACCGTCCTGGCGCCGCTTCCGGCTCCCTTTTGACCGGGAAGCCTTGCCGCACCCATTCGTCAAAGCCGCCGTCCAGATTTTGCACGCGGGAAAAACCGTTTGCTCGCAGCAAGCTGACAGCTATGGCCGACCTCCGCCCGCTCTTGCATTGGACCAGGATGGGACGATCACGCGGCAGCTCCTGCATGCGCTGCGGCAAGTAGCCGAGCATGACGTGCTTGGCTCCGGGGATGGCGCCTGCCTCCCACTCTTTTTGGTAGCGGACATCGAGCACGAACAGATCGCCCGCCTGCACCTGCTCTCGCGCCTGGGCGGGGGTGATTTCTGCATAGGAGGCAAACGGCGGATCGCAAGGAAGGTCGTAGACAGCAAGATCCATCACAGCCGCGACCTGATCCAGACCAATCGACCGCAAATCCTTCAATACGGCAGGGACGGACTGTGGATCGGCCAGCAAGTAGATCGGACGTTCATAGTCCAGCAGCCATCCGGCCCAGGTCGAAAACGATTTGTCGTGCGGAAGATTGAGGACGCCCGGCAAATGCTTCTGCGCGAACTGGCTGGCCGGACGGGTATCCACGACAACGCCCTGCCTCGTCCACGCTTCCACTGTACGGATGGAGGCGGCTTCCTGCACGACAGGCGCAATTTGCTGCACCAGATGCGGCCCGACTTTGTTCAAATGCTTCATCATTGCAAAATAAGTCGGCGGCTCCGGCTGGCCGGCAAGCAAGCTCTGCACAAATGCCTGTTCATCCTCATGCTGCAACGCCCAATTCGTGCGCTTTTCATATCCAACTGTCGACGACTGGACAGCCCCGATTGCCTTGCCGCACGCACTGCCTGCCCCGTGCCCCGGCCAGACCTGCAAATAGTCGGGGAGCTGCTTGAAGCGCGCAAGCGAACGAAACATTTGGCGTGCCAGCTCTTCGGCGGAGCCGCTCACATTCGCCGCTTTTTCCAGCAAGTCCGGGCGGCCGACGTCACCGACAAACACGAAGTCTCCTGTAAAAATGCCAATCGGTTCATTCGCAGGCGAGCCGCCGTCTGTCAAGAGCAGCGCAATATGCTCCGGCGTATGCCCCGGCGTGTGGAGCACCTCGAAGGTCAGCTTGCCGATCTGAAATGTATCCCCGTCTTTTACCAAGCAGTGATTGTACTCGGCAGCGTATTCGTAACGCCACTCGGGGCCTCCTTCGTCTGACAAATACAGGACAGCGCCGAGCCTGGCCGCGAGTTCCCGCGCACCGGAGAGGAAATCGGCATGGATATGCGTTTCTGTCACGCCGACGATCTTCACGCCGTTTGCTTTTGCGGTCTGGACATACGGCTCGATGTCGCGCGCCGGATCGATCACAATCGCTTCGCCTGCCGCCTGGCAGCCTACCAGATAGGAAGCCTGGGCCAATTTTTCGTCGTAAAAATATTTGAGCAGCATATCGTCGCCCTCCTTCATTGCTTATCTGCGTTTTGTCTGTCCTACATCCTGCCTTTAAGCATCCCGTGCCAATACATGACGGGAAGCACCTCTTTTTTCAACCAGTACATGCTGCGCCGTTCACGGGATTGATCGAACGGAAACGTCTCCCGCGGAATCTGCTCGTAATCAAATTCAGCCAAAATCAGTTTGCCGTAGCCTGTGACGAGCGGGCAGGACGTATAGCCGTTGTAATGCCGACAGTCCCGTTTGCCGTTGATGTGCGCCAGCAGATTTTGCACGACGACCGGAGCCTGCTTGCGAATGGCCGCACCTGTTTTGGAGGTGGGCAAATTGGCGCAATCCCCAAGCCCGAACACGTTGACAAAGCGCGTGTGCTGCAACGTGTGCCTATCCACGTCCAGCCAGCCATCCGCATCAGCGAGCGGGCTTTTTTTGATAACATCAGGGGCGCTCATCGGCGGCACGACGTGAATCATGTCGTAGGCCATCGTCACCTGCTCACGGGTATTCACGTTTTCGAAAACCGCTTGCTTTTGATCGGCGCGAATCTCGATGAGGTTGTGCTGGAAGGTTGTGTAAATCTGTTTTCGTTCGACGACCTTCTGCAAGGCATCGGCATACTTTTTCACGCCAAAAATGGTCGGCGCTCCCGAAACAAACCGGATGATGGATTGCTCACGCACACCTGACCGACGAAAGTAATCGTCCGCCAGGTACATGATTTTTTGCGGAGCGCCGCCGCATTTCACCGGAGTGTTGGGCTGGGTGAAGATCGCCGTCCCGCCCTGAAACTGGCGGATGCTGTCCCATGTGCTCTCCACGTAGTCGTACGAGTAATTGCTGCATACCCCCTCTTTGCCGATGCTCTCCTTTAGCCCTTTTACCTTGTCCCAATCGATCTGGATTCCGGCTGCAACAACGAGGTAGTCGTAGTGCAGCCTGTTTCCGGCCGCAGTCACGACGGCATTTTCTTTTGGCAAAAATGCTGTGACAGCCTCTCTGACCCAGATCGCGCCTTTCGGAATGACCGCCGCTTCGTCGCGTTCGGTCACTTCCCTGCTGACCACTCCGGCACCTGCAAGCGTCCACAACGGCTGATAGTAGTGCTTGGCCGCATCATCGACTATGGCAATCTGCCCCGAAAGCTCCCGTGCTTTGCGCAGGAGCTGCGCTGCAACCGTGATCCCTGCACTTCCGCCTCCGACAATTACAAGCTTGTAACGCGTCTGTTGACCCGCCTCCGCAATCATCCTCCACCTCATCTCCCTGACCATGTTTTAAAAGGGGCGCATAGCCACTTGCCCTGTCACACGGACAGATTGGCTGCTTCAAGATTGACTGGAATAATCAGGAAAACCCCATACAAAAGAGCTATGACGCTCTCCCTCCGAACATGAGCCTGATTGTTGGAGAACTGCAAAATGCCTTTGCTCTTTTCGTGCGAATGTCTATAATAGTAGGACATGGACGTAAGCGAGAGGTGATTTTTACGGTGGACGACATCTGTGAGATTCCATGTTTTGATGAAGAAAAAGTCCGTCGCTTGAAGCCGTACGCGTCTGAATCAGAAGGCGCAGCCAAAATTTTCAAGGCGCTCGCCGACGACACCCGGGCGAAAATCATTCATACTTTGTCCCTGGAAGACGAGTTGTGCGTCTGTGACGTGGCAGCCATCATCGGCAGCTCCATCGCCAACACCTCGCATCATTTGCGGCTTCTGCGCAACATGGGACTGGCCAAATACCGCAAAGAAGGCAAGCTCGTCTTTTACTCGCTGGACGATGACCATGTGCGCCACCTGATCCAGGCGGGAATCGAGCATGCCAAAGAACAGAAATCGACTGTCCGAGCTACGTGACTGCTCGGTTTTTTTATTGCTCCATACGCCCTTTTCGCAAGCGCAAGGAATTCAGCACGACCGACAGCGAGCTGAACGCCATGGCGATTCCCGCCAGCCACGGTGCCAGGAAGCCGAGCATCGTCGCCGGAATCGCGATGGCATTGTAAAAAAAGGCCCAGAACAAGTTTTGCCGGATGTTTTTCATCGCCATTTGGCTGAGCCGGATCGCGCGGACTACCCCTTTTACCTCGCCGTGCATGATGACGACATCGGCCGAATCCTTGGAAATGTCCGCTCCCGTTCCCAGCGCAATGCCGACGCTTGCTGCGGTCAGGGCAGGCGCATCGTTGACCCCGTCGCCGACCATGGCGATCTTTCTCCCTTTTTCTTGCAGGCGCAAGATCAACTCCGCCTTTTGAGCAGGCAGCACGCCCGCGTACACCTGCCCGATTCCCGCCTGTCGCGCCACGCTTTTTGCCGTATACGGGTTGTCTCCCGTAATCATGATGACGTCCTTGCCCAGTTTGCGCAGTTGGGCGACCGCTTTTTTCGCGTCTCTTTTCAACTGGTCCGACAGCACCACATACCCGGCCAGCCGCCCGTCGATGGCTGCGAGCAGCACCATTTTTCCTTCCGCTCCCTGCCGCTCCACCTGATCGAGCACACTGCCGATGTCCACGTTTTTACGGGTCAGGAGCCTGGGCGAACCGACGACAACCGTATGTCCTTCCACTGTCGCCTCGATTCCGTAGCCGGGCAGCGAGGAAAAGGACGTGGCTTCCGGGATGGACAGCCCCTGCTTTTTCGCATGGGCTACAATCGTTGCGGCCAACGGGTGCTCCGAAGTCATTTCCGCCCCGGCCACCAGCCGCCAAAATGCCGCCTCGCTCCAGCCCCGCGTGTTGACGCCGACGACCTCGTGCGCCCCTCTGGTCAACGTGCCTGTTTTGTCGAACACAATCGTGTCGATCTTTTGCAACGCCTCCAAATACTTTCCTTGCTTGAACAAAATGCTCATCTGTGCCGCTCTGCCGGACACAACCAGGATCGACATCGGCGTAGCCAGCCCAAGTGCGCACGGGCAAGCGATAATGAGAACGGCAATCGCTTTTTCCAGCGCTCCGCCGAAGTCTTGTGGCATAAAGACGTAATACCAGGCCAAAAAAGTAATGGCGGCAATCGCGATGATGATCGGCACAAACACATCGGTGATTTCATCGGCCACCCGCTGGATTGGCGCCTTCGACAACTGCGCTTCCTCCACCGTGCGAATGACCTGCGTCAGCGCCGTGTCTTCCCCGACCTTCGTTGCCTTGACCTTGAGCCAGCCGCTCTGGTTCAGCGTCGCCCCGATGACGGCATGCCCGCTCCATTTTTCTACAGGCAAGCTTTCCCCCGTGAACATCGACTGGTCGACGCTCGCGTGCCCTTCCAGCACAATCCCGTCCGTCGGTATCCGCTCGCCTGGTTTGACGAGAAAAAGATCGCCCACCGCAAGCTGCTCCACCGGAACCGTACACACCTCATCCCCGCGCACCACATGCGCCAGCGCCGGCTGCAGCTCGTGCAGTTGTCCGATAGCATGCTTCGTCCGGTCCTTGGCCGTCGCCTCCAAATATTTGCCCAGCAGTAAAAACGTAAAGATGACGGCGCACGACTCGTAGTAGACCGTCAGCCCATGACTCGCCTGCCCAATCGTCGTAAAGGTCAAGTAATGGCTGTACAAAAAAGCGGCCGTGGTGCTCAGCACAACCAGCACGTCCATGTTGGCGGAACGGTTTTTCAAGGCGTTCCACGCTCCGAGGTAAAACGATTGCCCGATGAACAACTGAATCGGCAGCGTCAATGCAAACTGGAACAACGGCATCTGAAACAAAGGCGGCACCCATAAAAACGACGTCAGCGAAAAATGCGCCGCCATCGCCCACAACAGCGGAATCGTCAAAATGGCTGAGAAAATGAACCGCCAGAGCAGCGCTCTTTTTTCCCCGTGCGTCTCTTCCTGCTTCAAGCTCGCGGAAAAACCGAGCTGTTCGATTTTCGTCATGATCTCCTGATCGTTGGTCAGCGAAGGGTCAAAGGCTACCCGCGCCTTGTTGGTCGTCAGATTGACGTGTACCTCCTGCACACCCTGGACCTTGCGCAGCCGCTTCTCAATCCGATTGGCACAGGCGGCGCAGGTCATGCCTGTAACCTGATACGTTTGGTGGATGGTCATGAAAAACTCCCCTTCAGCTTCCGAACATGTCCTCATGTCCAACCTATGCGCAAGGACCATCTCGTAGAAGATGAAGTATGAACGGCCGCGGCTGTGAATACGATAGGGAAGCTTGTAACTTATGGGAAAGTGGTGAAGATGATGCGCAAATCTGTCGCCCTTCGGCTGTCGTGCCTGCTGCTGGCTCCATTTGCCCTCATTGGCTGTGCCCCCCAGGACCATGTCGGGCACGCCAGTACCGCTGCCGCACAGCAAACGAACACGCCGATGCTTGAAGAACTGTCGATTCCTTTGCAAGTATCGCTCGAACCTTCTCCGGCCAGAAATGTGCAGGAAAACGCGCTGCACATAACCGTTCCGGCCGAGCATGCAGCCAAGCTGGAAACGGCTACCGTATCCGTCTCCCTGAGCATGCCGAACATGGACCACGGGGCAATCGTCTTCGAAGCCGTGAAGGAAAAGGAAGGCGAATACGTCGCGCAAATCATACCGACCATGCTGGGCGATTGGCTGGCTACGATTACATTTGAGATAGACGGCAAAGCCATCAGCGCCACCTATCCTTTTCGCGTCGAACCATAAACCGCCGCTTCGCTCTACCACAACCATGGATTGACGGTAGGAATCCAGCCGTTGATCGCCAGGCCGCGCAACACAGACAAAATCCCGATACATAGCGCGAGCGCATTGCCGACGAAGAGCACTTTGGAACGGAGTGTTTTGGTCAGGACAAAAGAAAACAGGCCAATCGCCGCGAGCGCGGGCAACGTGCCAAGGCCGAACACGCCCAAAGTCGCCATCCCTTGCGCCATGCTTCCGGTCGCGGCTGCTTTCATATGCATCGTATAGGTCAGCCCGCACGGCAAAAAGCCGAGCAAAAGCCCACTGACCAGCACTGGCGCGATTCCTTGCCGCGATTGGAGCAGGTGAAGCAGCTTTTGCGCGGATGAAAGCTGGAGCGGGCTGTATTTGTCCAGGGGCAGCGCCACCTTTTTGACAACCCAGAGAATGATAAGCAGCCCTCCGGCGATATTGGCAATGCCCTGCAATCCGACGACCACCCCTGCCGCATTGACAAACGACCCGGCAAATCCCATGAATGCGCCTGCTGCCATATACGTCACAATCCGGCCCGTATTGTACGCCAGGATCGTTTGCAGCAGAGACGCTTTGGATTGAAGCGTCATGGTCGACATGATCCCGCCGCACATCCCCAGGCAGTGGGGAGCGCTGAGCAAACCTGCCAGAAAGACGAGCCAGTAATCGTAAAGTCCCGTATTCATCATCGTGCAGCCCCTCTTTGTCAAAAAAGTATAGACTTGCGCTGTTCCCCGTCCCGGCACTTTTTTACTGAACTTGAAATTGCAGCTGCGACGAAAAGCCAACATCCTTTTCCTAGCGTAATGGGTAGTCGGTGCATTTATGACTTTCACAGCAAACGAAGTGGACGCAAAAAAGCAGCAGAACGTCGCGGCTCTGCTGCTTGCTGTGTCATTCGCCTGTACTTTCTGTTCTTGCTTCGGAGTGGAAAGAGTTGTAGCTGACAAACTCTCCGACTGGCTTGCGGTAGCCGCGCACACGTTGACTGGACGTGTCTTCTTTTCCAATCGTAATCATCAACGCCGGGACGTAGCGGTCAGGGATTTGCAATATCTCGCAAACCGCTTCCGGGTCGAAGCCGATCATCGGGCAAGTATCCCAGCCTTTGTCCTTGGCAGCGAGCATGAACAGCATGGCGGACAGGCTGGCGTTGCGAATCGCTTCGTCCCGTTTGAACGGCTCTCCCCCTGCTTCGTAAAAGGAGTGGACAGACGAGACCGTATCATCGTATTCGCACTGGTCCATGACGCCCAGATGCAGCAGCCCTTCGTTGATGCGGGCTGCGTCTTTGTAGGCTTCCAGGTCGCCCAGGACGATGATGACTGCCGAGGCTGTTTTTACCTTGTATTGTCTCTGTGCCGCTTCATATACCCGCTCTTTTGTCTGTGGGTCAGTGACGACGACATAGTGGGCGTGCTGCAAATTGAAAGCAGACGGGGCAAATTTAACGAGGGACATGATGTCCTCGATGTCGGCCGTAGAGATCGGAACGGACGGGATAAATTTGTTGGCAGACCGCCGATTTTTCACCAATGTAGAAAACTCGCTCATAAAAAGTTCCTCCTCATCGTCAGGGATGGTTTTGTTTTCCTTGATTTTTAACATCTTAATTTAGAGATTTTAGGAGAAAATTAGCTCGATTGCGATTGCGCCAGGTACTGACTGCACAAGAAGAAGTCTGGCGACAAGCAAGCGAATATGTACAACAAATATCTCTAATTTGAGATAATCATAAAGCAGGAATAACTCTTTGTCAACAGCCCGGGCCGGAAGAACTGTACTCCCGGCCCTGTACATTCTAGCGGCTTTTCTTGACCGTGATGCAGAGCGAAGCCTCCTGCTCCAGCCAATCCTGCATTTGTTCCAGTTTAAACAACTGTTCAATATGGTGCACGCCGTGCGGAAAAGCTTGTGAATACAGCGCTTTTGCGACTGATCGCGCCCGTGCAAAAGATACTCCGCAATGGCCGCGTACTTTCCCGCTTTTCCCCGTGCCTTAACTTTGACGGCGAAGCGGTCGTCGCCCATTTTCAGCCTTGCAAACGCCGCTACGACTGCCTCGCGCACCCGCGGCTTGCAGAGCAATCGGCACAATCCCATGCTGCACAGCCCTGCCCGTCTGATTGGGGACGATCAGACTTTTTGCCTCACGCATTTTCAATTAAAGCAAGCGACTTTTGCCGAAGCTCGGCTATCTCGGCTTCCACCGCCTTCAGCTCACGCTGGAGGTTGTTCAGCAGACTTTCGACCTTCGCACGCTTTTCCTTCGCCTGGCGCAGCGACGTCGAGATGCGATCCTGGACGATCCAGTCGGTAATGATGTTGTCGAAGAAAAAGTCTGCAAAGGTCAGCATTTCGCCAATCTCGATCCGGATGTGGCTTTGGCGCTGCACGTCTTGCAGCTCCCGCTCGAAGCGCCGCAAGTTTCTTTGCGCCTGATGTATTGACTCGCGGGCCTCGTTGATGCGGCTGTGCTTCATCGCGGTGGATAACGTGCCGCCGCCAAGCATGTCCCACGCCCCCCAGGAGCTGGCGGAGTCGAGCTTGTCGATCGCCTTGCGGAGTTGCAAAACCGCGGCATTCCCCGCGCTGATCGCCTCTTTCAGCTCTTTTTCGTGCGCTTCCAGCTCGGCCTCCCGCTCGCTATGTACACGAAGCTGCGCCGCCAACTCAGGCCGCTGCTTGCGAATCAGCCGCTCCTTCTCGACGAGCAGAGCGGCGAGACGCGCTTCCAGATCCGACATCTGCTGCAGCCTGCTCTTTACCTCTGCCAGCTCTTGTTCCAGCTCTTTGACGGTATCGGCCGCTTCCTCGTACTTTATTTTCGCTTGCAAAAGCTCTTCCGTTTCCTTGGACAGCTTCTCTTCTTTTTTTCCAATCAGACTGTAAAAAAACGCGCCAAAAGACATGCCCGTCAATTTATCCACATCGCGCTGCTCCCGCTGCAATTGCTTGTGCAGCGAATCACGCTTTTGCACCGCAGCTTTGTACTGCTCCTGCAAAAGCTTTACGTTGTGCTCCGCGTGAAGCTTTTGACGCAATTGGGCTTTGACTTGCGCAACCTGGCCGTTCAATTCCTGAAACACTCGCTACCCCTCCCCTGCAACCTCTTTTTTTCATACGGGAGCAACCTGCAAATGTTTCAGTTTTTGGAAAATGGCTGTTATTGCCCCTTATCGTTACTCTGCCCTGCTCAAGACATTTGATAAATTTGAATCAAATTCCCGCACGTATCGTTCAAGACAGCCAGCGTCACATCTCCGGCTTTTGTCGGAGCCTGCGTAAAGGTGACGCCGAGCTTGGTCAGCCGCTCGTACTCCTTGTAGACGTCGCTCACTTCAAACGCCGTCGCCGGGATGTTTTGTTCAAAAATCGCTTTTTGGTAGGCCAAAGCCGCAGGATTCATATTTGGCTCCAAAACGAGCTGCACACCATCCGGGTCTTCTGGCGACACCACCGTCAGCCATCTGGCCCCGCCCATCGGGATGTCCATTTTGGTCACGAACCCGAGAATGTCCGTATAAAATTTTTGCGCTTTGTCCTGATCGTCGACAAAAATACTTGCCAAGCTGATTCGCATAATGGTCCTCCTGTTCTTTTTTCAGGCGTATTTTTTGCTAGTGTGCCCTACTGACGCCGTTTGCCTACCTGCTGTCAAACATGGACATTGTCGCCAAGGCGAAAAGCCTCAGCGGCAGCTTGTCCGTAGTCTATCGCTGATTATTGGCTCCCATGCAGTTGGCTTTGGCGGTATTCGCCGGGCGTCTTTCCCGTCGTTTTTTTAAACAGCGTGATAAAATACGGCGTATTCGGCATGCCTACCTCGGCCGAAATCGCGGCAATCGGTTTGTCTGAATGAACGAGCAGTTGCTTTGCCTTGTCGATCCGCTTTTGCTGCATGTATTCCACAGGTGTCATGTCCTTGATCCGCTTGAATGTCCGCTGCAAATGATAGGGGCTGCCGTGACACATGTCGGCCAGGTGGGCCAGTGTCAGCTTTTCGCTGTAGTGAGCGTCGATATAGTCGGTAATCTGCGCGACCCATTCCCGATCAGGCAAACGCTGCCCAGTGGGCTTGCACCTTTTGCACGGACGAAAACCTTCGCGAATCGCCTCGTCCGCCTGCTGAAAAATCCGGACATTGCCCCATTTTGGCGGCTTCGACTTGCACGAGGGCCGGCAAAAAATCTTTGTCGTCTTTACCGCGTAAAAAAACTGGTCGTCATAAGACGCATCGTTGGCGATGATCGCCTGCCATCTCTCTTCGGTGACACAAAGCTCCATTTCGCCCACCTCCACCGTCAGTATACCCTCGGTCGCCTCGATCCGTCCCGCTATCCCGATAAAAGAGCAAGATAACGAAATGACAGCAGTCTACCCGCCGAAGCTTGCGTCGATAATAAAAAGAAAATGACCCTGCCCACACCAAACCTTTTTCCTGCGCTCAAAACCGTTGCAGAGCGGACCGGGCAAGGCTTGTTGTGCTTCGGCTGGCAGTATTTGATTGACGCAGCACAACTCATCGTTGAAGGGGAACTGTCGAAAGAGCTATGATGGGACGGAGGAGATTCTCAACATGCGCGGGAAAGCACTGGCAACATTCGCGGGATTGGTCCGTGAACGGCCAGCTACGCCTTCATACGCTCGCTGCGGATGCCGTCTGCTTTTCCCGTCACGATGTCGGCTAGCACGATGCCAGCCGAATTTGTTGCGCTATCCCGCCATGGGACGAGACAGAAGCATACGCTGCCTTTTCCTGATGGCGTTTTTTGACTAACAAAAGGAGGTTCCACCTGAATGCTGAAAATAGGCTCGCACGTCTCATTCTCCGGCAAAGGTCTGCTCAATGCCGCAGAAGAAGCCGCTTCCTACGGCTCAAGCACGTTCATGATCTACACGGGTGCACCGCAAAACACGCGGCGCAAACCGATTGAGGACCAATACATCAGCGAAGGCAAGGAAGTCATGGCCAAGCATGGCGTCGAGGAAATCGTCGTCCATGCTCCCTACATCATCAACCTGGGGTCCTACAAGGAAGACACCTTCGAGCTGGCCGTCCGCTTCCTGCAGGAAGAAATTCGCCGGACGGACTACATCGGCGTCAAAAATATCGTGCTCCATCCAGGCGCCTATACGGACAAGGACCCAGAGTACGGCATTGCGCGCATTGCGGAAGGCTTGAATCAAGTGCTCGCCGGAGTCAAAGACACCGACGTCAAAATCGCGCTGGAAACAATGGCGGGCAAAGGAACAGAGATCGGACGCAGCTTCGAGGAAATCGCCGCGATCATCGAAAAAGTGGAAGACAACAGCAAGCTCGCCGTCTGCATGGACACTTGCCACATGCACGATGCCGGCTATGATATTGTCAACGATTTTGACGGCGTCCTGGAGCAGTTTGACCGGATCATCGGCCTGGATCGCCTCACCGTCGTCCACCTAAACGACAGCAAAAACTTCCGCGGAGCGAAAAAAGACCGCCACGCGCCCATCGGTGCCGGACTGATCGGCTTCGACGCCATGAGCTACATTGTAAACCACGAGAAAATCCGCCACCTGCCGCTCGTGCTGGAGACGCCGTGGATCGGCAAAGAAAAAGGCAAGGAACGCCCGATGTACGAAGCGGAAATCGCGCTGTTGCGCGGCGAGGTGGAAAAACGGTTCGGGGACGAGTTCATGGACCATGTGGAGCGCTTGGACCACTTTTTCCGCAAACAAGATGTGACCAGACGCGAATACGTCGTCGGCATCTGGGAGTTGCTGAAAAACGACGCCAAAGCCAAAAAAGCGGACGGCCGCGAGCCAATGGAGCGTCTGTACGACATGGCCGTGGAAGCACGCCTGTTCCCGGAGCTGTCTGAAGAGCAGCTCAACCACCGCCTGACCGCCTGGTTCGCGATCCCGAAATTCTCCTAAATACTCCTGCTCGAAAAAGCATCAACCTGGCTGCGCGGCTTCCTTTTGTTGGCGATGAAATGACGATCATCGAAAACAGGAGGAAGCCGTTTGTCTGCCAGCGAAAAGCTCACGCCCTACAGCGTGTTGGACGGAATCCGGAACAACACGTACCGCCCCGTCCACATCTGTGACGTGATAACGATCTTCTCCGCGCCCCGCTCAAAAAAGTACCCTGCGCCTTCCTGCTGAACAAAACGCCAGCCAGCGGCCGCCACTTCCCGCTTCATCGCTTCTGCTCCCGCGTCTTGCCCGGAGGGTGCGCCGTACCAGTCGACGCCGTCCACGGTTGCCAGCTTGATGAGTTTGCCGTTGTAGCCGTCCAGAAGCGTCTTGACCTCGCTTGCCGAACTTCCGGAAAAAGGCAGCGCAGGCCCCGCTTGCAAGTAGACGAAGCGAGCCGCCACAGCCAACAGGCAGAAGACAAGCAGCGATAGCAGCACACGCGCCCTCGTTCCTCGCCAAATCGTTGACACTTTTCACACATCCCTTTTAAAAAAGTGGAAGAATACTCAGGTTGGGTCATTCTCCATCGTTGTCGCCACCTCTACAATTCTTTGCAGAAGGCGGTACCCCTGCCGCAGAATCCCCTTTTGACGCAAAACGCTCAAAAGAAGGATCGCCCATGTTGCCTTTTCGGGTTTTAAATGAGGCAACCCTACTTAGTTAGGACTTCACCTCATTGATTGTTTGCCCGATAGCAACATGTTCGATTTCCCAATGGAAGAATGCGCTTTTCTGCAGGGTAAAGAGAAGATTTCCAGCGTATATTTTGCTTACGGAATGATCCTCCTTGTAATCCACCACGTGAAAGTCTGCTATTACTTGACGCTGGTTATTTGCTATTTCTACTTCCCTAAAATTCACCTCAAGTTTACCAAGGAGATTGTCATTTACCGATGAAAAAAATGACTGGATCGTTGCAACATCCTCAGGCTTCCAGCTCACATTTTGTTTAGAGGCATTTTTAACGTTTTCGATGGCTGTTTCCACTACTTCTTTTGGAGACTGGTAAATAGAGAAAAAAATCATTAGAACACCAAGCAGAATGGCAGTACCGATATACCCAGTTCGTTTTCTCATAAGTCGCACCTCTCCATCTTTTAAAAGTACAGAGAGTAAAGCCACGTCTTGATTTCCTGATTTTCTGGGTAGTACCGGGCCGTACTCGCATTATTAACTGTGTTATCAGCATTGTAGTTTAAATTGAAACATTTTCCAAATACACTCTCTTTTGTACGCATCAGCCACCTTTTTTGCAGCCAAAAAGAAAAGGGACATAGAAGCAGCTTCTATCTCCCTTTTTCAAACCCGACATTAAAAATCAAAGTTGTCCGGGTCTGGACCGACGCGATGGTTTTCATTCAAGCCATCGATCAACTCCATCTCTTCTTTTGTCAGTTCAAAATCAAACACCGACGCATTTTCCACGATGCGATGCTCTTTCGTCGATTTGGGAATAGTCACGACGCCATGCTGCAGGTCCCAGCGCAAAATGATTTGCGCAATCGATTTTTGATGCTTGTCGGCAATCCCTTTCAGGACAGGATTGTCCAGGAGTTGACCTTGCATGAGCGGCGACCACGCTTCGAACTGGATGCCCTGCTCTTTGCAGTATGCGCGCAGCTCGGTTTGCGACAGGCGCGGATGGAACTCCACCTGGTTGACCATCGGCTTGATTTCCGCGTCCTTGAGCAGCTCTTCCAGATGGTGAATGTGGAAGTTGCTCACCCCAATCGCTTTGACCCGTCCAGCCTTGTACAGTGTCTCCAGCGCTCTCCACGCCTCTTTGAACTTCCCTTCCACCGGCCAGTGGATCAGGTACAGATCCAGATAATCCAGCCCCAGCTTGTTCAGACTTGTCTCGTAGGCTGCCAGCGTCGATTCGTAGCCAAGGTCGGCATTCCATACTTTCGAGGTGACAAACAGGTCTTCTCTGGCAATTCCGGCCGCTTCCAATCCGGCGCGAATCCCGCGTCCGACCCCTTCCTCGTTGGCGTAGATCGCTGCCGTGTCAATGCTGCGATACCCGTGCTTGATCGCGAACTGCACGGCATTCTCCAGCTCCGGCCCTTCCTCTACTTTAAAAACGCCCAGTCCCAGCCAAGGCATTTTCACTCCGTTGTACAGCGTCGTTGTATCTTGCAAATGGTTTGCCATTGTTCGTTTCCTCCATCCTGATTTTTTGTAAATGGCTCCTTTCGCAAAGCAGTAGCCCTTGTTATCTTTGCCAAAGCCATGTAAAGTAAGGGCAGTGTTTTTATCCTAGGGTATATTCGTTGCCAAGTACGCGCGCGACGGCATGATTTGCGAAAAGAACTTGTAGCAATAGCAGTCAAATAAGTGGCAATCGGTTTGACAAGTGCTATTATGAAAGACAATAGTCAAAAGGAAAAGTACGTACTTTTTTGTGCGATAGGCACTAAAAAGTTCCTATGCAAGCAGGAGGGAATCGACGTTGAAAAAGAAGTACAACATTTCAGTCGAAGCCACGCTCGAAGTCATCGGCGGCAAATGGAAGTGCGTCATTCTGTGCCATCTCACACACGGAAAAAAACGCACCAGCGAGTTGAAGCGACTCATGCCGGGCATCACGCAAAAAATGCTGACGCAGCAACTGCGCGAGTTGGAGAGCGACGGCATTATCAACCGGATCACGTACAACCAGGTCCCGCCCAAAGTGGAATACGAGCTGAGCGAATACGGCTGGAGCCTGAAAAGCATTCTGGACGCACTATGCGCCTGGGGCGAGCAGCATATTATCCGCGAGTACGGGGACAAATACGCTGTATTGGAAGACAGCATACTCAATAAATGACACAGCGCCACCACCTCTTTTGCAGACGGAAGAGGTGGACGAACGAACTGTACCTGGCCTACCTGATGAAAAACAGGAGCCTGCCCCACCTGAAAGCGCTGATCGAAACGCTAAAAAGGACGGTTTGATTCCCCCGTTGCCGAAGCAAGCACGAAAAAGGCTGCGATCCTTGGAAGGGATCACAGCCTTTTTCTGATGGAATCTACTATTTTGGCGACGGGGCGCAGATTGCGCCCGTCCACGGCGAATCAATCAGCGGCGTGCTCGCTCCAGCTTCCCGCTTACGGCGGTGAGCAGCGCAGCACCTACCACCATCACCCCGCCCATCCACGGCGTATGGATCAAGCCCATTGTATCCACGACGATTCCGCCGACAAACGCACCGATGGCAATTCCCACGTTAAACGCGGCAATATTGATCGCAGAAGCTACATCGACGGCGCCGGGAACGTATTTTTCCGCCAACTGCACTACATAGACCTGCAGCCCTGGCACATTCATGAACGCCAACAGCCCCATCAGAATAATCGTTAGCGTGCCCGCTACTTTAAACGGTGCGGTAAACGTGAGAATAACGAGAATGACAGCCTGAATCACAAACATCCAAAAGAGCGCCTTGAGCGGGTTTTTGTCAGCAGCTTTTCCCCCAATCGTATTGCCGATGGCAATCGCAAGACCGTACACGAGCAAGATCACGCTGACGATACTCGCAGGATAGCCCGTGATCTCTTCCAGAATCGGTCCGAGAAACGTGAAGGCGACAAACGTACCGCCGTAGCCGAGCGCCGTAATAACAAAGGCCAGCAGCAGTCGGCTGTTTGTGACAATTTTCACTTGGTCCTTCAACGATGCAGGCTTGCCTTTTCTCAAATTGCCCGGAACCAGCACTGCCGTCGCCACGAGAGCAATCAGGCCAAGGATGGCTACGCCCCAAAAAGTCGCTCTCCACCCAAACATTTGCCCGATAAACGTCCCCAAAGGCACTCCCGTCACAGTTGCGACCGTCAATCCGGTAAACATCGTTGCAATCGCGCTCGCCCGCTTGTTCTCCGGCACCAGATCAGCCGCAATCGTCGAGCCGATGGAAAAGAAGACCCCGTGCGAAAACGCGGTGATAAAGCGGGCCACCAGCAACAGCGCAAAGCTGCCAGACATTGCCGCCACACTGTTTCCGACAATGAACACAATCATCAGCAAAAGAAGCAACGTCTTGCGCGGGATTCTGCTGGTCAGTGCCGTAATGATCGGCGCTCCCACAGCCACCCCCAGCGCATAGCCGGAAATCAACAGCCCGGCGAGCGTAATGGTCACATGCAAATCTTGCGCGACAGTAGATAACAGACCGACAATGACAAATTCCGTCGTGCCAATGCCAAATGCACTGATTGCGAGCGCAAGCAAGGCGAGCGTGGAGTTTTTCGCGCCTTTTTCTTGCTGCTGCACTCTATCTATAGCTGTACTCATGCGTAAAAAATATCCTCCTTCAGTTTTGCTTGCCAGCCATACGGTAGGGCCCTTCCGCATCATGATTGGCGAATGTGGTGTTGCTGATTGCCATTATCGAGCATGTGAGCTTGTAGCGGAAGTACGTACTTTTTAGTAGCATAGGCACTAAAAAGTGCCTATTTTGCTGCCTTCGCAAAAACCGCAGACCTGGCGTATGACGGCCTAACCAAAAGAAGGATAGTCCCGTATCTGGTCCGTCTGTGCAACTTGTGAAGAAAACAAAAAAGCTGGCCCCTCCGCTCTCATCGGCTGACCAGCTTATCTATCTATTTTATCCTGTGGGTGAGAAAGCGCCGACTATTGGCTGTTTCCAACCACCACTTCACTGCCGAACCAACAGGAAAAATCCGTCTTCATCCGGCTCTGGCGCTTCCTTTTCAAACCCGACCGCCTCGAAGCACCGCAGGCACGCGACATTGTCCTCTTCAATCCCCGCGATCCATCTTTTGACACCGGACAGTTCCTGATGCTCCAGCACTTCCCGCAGCAACGTCTTTCCGTACCCGCGATGGCGCAGGGAAGGGTTGACGATCAAGCCGATGCTTCCCTCCATCCCTTCCTCGATCTCGACCATCGCTACTCCGACAGGCTGTTCTCCCATAAAGGCAATCCAGACGAAATACGAGTCGTTCTCCTTCACAAACCCGTACCATTCCTCAAGCGGCTCCATCCCTTCCATTCGCTTCTGCACTTCCGCATCCTGAAACCACGTCTTCAGGATGGCAAGGTGCTCCTCCTGCAAACGTTCCATCTGATCCATCATCTTCATCGAAATCCTCCTTGTCATTCGTTTGTTGTGACGCTGCCTTCCGTGGCTGCATGTTGAATCAATTCCCGGGTATACAGCGTGATGAGCTGTTTGTAATTGGCAGAAAAGTCAATTTGCTGATAAATGTCTGCTTTCTCCTGAAACCGGGTTTTGTCCTCGGCGGGAAAATAAATGGAAATCCCCTTGCCTATGGGGTGCTCAGGCGTTTTGATGTTGCTCACCACGGCCTGCTCGACTGCGCGGGCAATTTTCTTCGCGCCTTCCTCGTTGCCGATGGCTTGTCCCATATACGCAGTGAAATCGGCAAGATCGACCATGTCTGCCTCGTCGGCATAGTTTTCGGCCCGGTTCCGTGCATCGGCGAGCTTGGAAAACGTCTCTGGCTGCGGCAGGAGCTCCACCAGCTGTTTACTGAACAGGTCTACCTCTTTTACCACTTCCTCCACTTTGGAGAGGCGGATTACCGATTGCTGCAAATCTTCTTCCTCCTCGTTTTCCAGCGAATGGTTGTGGTAGCTTACGGCGATTGCATTTGCCAAATCGACAGGACTGATGTCGGGGCGCTGGTGCAAGGTTTGGAAGACCGTCTCGTAATCCCATCCGTTTTTGTTGGTATAATCGACCGCCGCCACCATGTACTCCCCGTACTGTCTGAGGGCATAGGCGATTTCCAGTCCGGCCATTTTGCAGGCATCAAAACCGATGAGATCAAACTTCACGCCGGTTTTTTGATAAGCGTCATGCAAAGCGGATTGTATGACAGGCAGCTTCATTTTTTTATTGCCGTATGCTTCATCACCGCCGTACCCATCGACTGCCCCCAGTCCATGTCCCCAAAAGACCAGGACGTAGTTTTGCGCAGGAAAGGCACCTACTCCCCACTGGATAAAATCTTGCAGCGCATCCTTGCTGTCCATATTGCGGCGGCCTACGTCCTGAATCAGTTCCAGCCTGTTTTTCTGCACGAGCCAGCGTTGGTTGCGATCCGTCGCGATCGTGTCCAGCCACCACTTCCTGGCTCCCCCTGTCTCCAAAACAATGCGCACATCGGAGGAAGAGCCTACCTGCATCATTTCCTTGAGATCGTCAGAAGCAAGGTGAAAATCGCTTTCCAGATCGGAGCCCGGCATGTAAATCAGGATCGTATAGGCAGCCTTGTCCGGGCGCTCCGGGGCAGCGCATCCCACCAGCAAAAGTGCCGCCAAAACGGTCATCATCAACGCTTTACACATACTTGGAAGCCTGCATCTGGTATAGTTCCGCATAAATACCTCCCTGCTTCAGTAATGTGTGATGATCTCCGACCTCCTTCACCCTGCCCTTGTGCAGCAGCACGACTTGGTCGGCCAACTTTGCTGTGCTCAACCGATGGGAGACGACAATCACGGTCTTGTTTTTCGCCATCGCCTTCAAGCGACTGAATATCTCGTGCTCGATATAGGGATCAAGGGCAGAAGTAGGCTCGTCAAAAATCAAGATTTCTGCCGAGTTGTTGCGCATGCAGGCTCTGGCCATGGCAATGCGCTGCCACTCGCCGCCCGACAGATTGACTCCGCCAAACAGCCGGCCGATCTCCGTATCGTATCGGTCGCGCAAACGGGAAGCCACTTCATCAGCCCCGCCCAATGCTGCCGCCTTCTCGATCTCGCTCTGCTCGTGAAGTGCCGGGAGGTTCCCTACCCCGATATTCGATTTCATGCTCATTTCATAACGGACAAAATCCTGGAACACCGCCGTGGAATGAGCGCGAAACGCGCTGATGTCATAGTCGCCAAGCGCCTTGCCATTAAACCGGATCGTTCCGCTGGCAGGCTCATAGAAGCGGAGCAGCAGCTTGACCAACGTGCTTTTTCCGCTGCCGTTTTCCCCAACCAGCACCGTAACCTTCCCTTCCGGCAGGACGAGATGGTCGATTTGCAGCACATCCCGCCCATCCTGATAGGAAAATTTGACATTTTCCAGCACATATCCTGTCTGATACCCGCTTGGAAACGGCGCAGTACCTGACGGAGCCGACCCGTTCGCCCCGAGAAATTGCGCGATCCTGCTCACATTGACCATTTCCCGCGCTCCGATGGCAAACACGCCAAACAGCTCCGTAACGCCCTCCCGCAACTGAAACAGCGCTCCGATAAAGACCAGCAGCTCTCCCACCGGAAGGACTCCAGCCATCGCCTTTTGCACGATCAGGATCAAGACGACGCCGTTCGCAACAGCTTCCAGCACGCCCCACCCGAGATTGTGCGAAATCCACTTTTTCTGGTCGCGCGACAGTTGGTGAATCAATTGCCGCGCCATCTCCTTGTACTTGGCGGTAAAGTACGGTGTGAGACGGTACAGCTTGATTTCATTCGCCAGCTCGTGCTGCAAGGGCAGGCCCATAAAATACTCGGCTCGCCGCCGCAGCTCCTGAACCTCTTCCCTTCCTTCGAACGTAGCGTTATTCAGCTTGGCCTCCACAAAAAGCCGCGGCAACGCAAGCAGCAAAAAAAGGAGCGGTACATACGCAATGACGTTCCAGAGCAAAATCGAGCTGGCGACAATTTGAACGATTCCGCCAAACGTGCTTGCCGTCATTTCCAGCCATAGCGTAATAAAATACTCGTTGTACCTGACTACCTTCACCTTTGTATGAAAACCCGTCTCGTCAAACGGCGCAATGTCTTCAAAGCTGTTCGCCTTGTCCATGAGCTGTTCATCGATATGCTTCTGAATTTGCGCCGTCAACAGCTTCTTGTTCATTTCCACATACGGGTTCAGGACATCGACGAGAATCGTCAGCAAAACAAACAGAATGGCCATCCAAAAGACCGGCCCAAACGACAAAAACACCTGATGGTCTTGCAGCAGCCCCTCTATCACCTTGGCACTGATCCACACAAGCACAGGGCCCAGGATGGAATCGATCATCTTTATGAAAAAGACAAAGGTCGTTCTCGCAGGACTGGCCGCATAGATCAGCCGCAGCCCCCACCAGGCGTATCTAACCGTTTGCCACTTTTCCTTTATCTTCCTCAAAAGATTCGGCTTGCAATCGGTACATGTTTGCATATTCCCCACCTAATTCCATCAACTGAGAATGTGTTCCTTCCTCGACAATCCGGCCGTTTTTCAGAACGAGAATCCGGTTGGCCATCTTCACGGTACTGAACCGATGCGAGATCAGCAGCACGGTCTTGCCTTTCATCAGCTCGCGGAAGCTGTTGTACAGCTCGTATTCCGCACGTATATCAAGGGACGCAGTCGGTTCATCCATAATGATGAAATCGGCATCCCGATAAAGGGCGCGGGCAATCGCCAGCTTCTGCCACTGACCACCTGACAAGTCTACTCCGCCCCACTCTGGCCCAAGCATCGTTTCATAGGCGTGCGGGAGCCCGCTTGCCACCTCATCGAAGCCGGCCAAAGCAGCCGTCTTTTTCAACCTGTCTTGTTCGCCCATCTCCCAGCTGGCCAGGGCGATATTTTCCTCAACCGTTACGCCATATCTCCCGAGATCCTGGAAAACAGCCGCGATCCGCTTGCGCACATCCTCAATGTCCAGCTTCCCGATTTCTTGTCCATCAATCAAAATCTGGCCACTTGTCTGCTCGTAAAAACGGCAAAGCAGCTTCACCAACGTCGTTTTTCCCGACCCGTTTGCACCGACAATCGCCACGCATTCTCCCGGTGAAATCGAAAAGGAGACGCCTTGCAGCACATATTCTCTACCCGCTGCCTCTTCCGTTTCCGGCGGTTCGCTGTCCGCTTCCTCGGCTTCTTCAAAGTAAGTCATTTCGGCCAAGTCCGAATCGTCGTCGCCGTCGTACTCTTCCGGCTCAGCCTCGCTCTCTTCCGCTTCCTCTTCATCGTCTGCGTCGTCTGCATACTCATAGCGGAAATAAACGTCGCGAAACTCAATCGCCATCGGAGAGCCAGCCACGCTTTTTTGCGGCTGCGCCGCCTGCTTGATGTCCGGCTCCGCTTCGATAAACAGCCGGAAGTCATCGGCCATCCGCCACAGTTCCCATGTATCTGCCCCGTCGTTCGCAACTTCCCTCGCCTCTTTGGAGAGCTGGAAGACGGCAAGCAAATAGAGGGCAATGTCACCCGGCGTAATCGCCTGGGCATCAATCTGGTAAATAATCCACAGATACCCCAACCCCGCTACTGCTCCGGAAAAAAAGCCCGTCAGTGCCGAATCGCGGGCAAATCGGTTTTGCAAACGTTCAAACCGCGCGTACAGCTTGCCAAACGTCACCAGATACAGCTCGCGGAAGAAGTTGCCCAGTCCAAACAGCCGCACCTCCTTGGCAGCCCGCCGCCCCAGAAGCAAATCCCGCGCATAGTTCATCCTCCGCCGCTCTTCCGCGGCATCCTTCTCGTACTCCCAATCCAGCTCCGCGTAGCGATTCTGCTTGATCGCATAAGGAATGGTGCTTGCCACCAGGAGGATCGCCAAAAGCGGCGACAGGTTTGCGATCAGACCAATGATGCTCAATAAGGAAATGAGACCGGTAAAAAAGCTGGTGCTGATCGTCATGATTTGCGCGGGCAGCCAGCCAGTGGCTTCCCGAAGAGCCTCCAGGCGATTGCGATACTTTTTCTGGTCAAAAAACTTCATGCCCGGAACGTTTTCCCACGCCCGTAACAGCAGCAAGTTGATCGACAGCATGGATCGCTCCGACAATATTTTCACTACCCACTTTTTCAGGGAGGAGAGAATGACGAAGGCAACCATGCTGCCTGCATACATCCAGGCCCAGTGGAGGCTTTGCTGACCGGAAGCCCCCCCGTCGACTGCGGACAAGCCGTCGATGATTTGCTTGGACGCATACAGTTGAAAGGCAGGCAGGATGCCCTCGAAAAACATGAACAAAAACAGCGCAAGAATCAAAAAGGGTCCCGATTTCCATATCATGTTGCCGATCAGTTTTACCGTTTTAACCTGATCTTTGGCCTGCTGCCCTTTCTCTTGAAGTATGCTCCGGTAATCCGCCCACTTTTGCATCATTCATCGTGTTCCCCTTTTTATCTGGCCAAATGTTGCGGCCGCCGCGATTCCCCGATCAGTTCCACGTCTGCCAACCAGCGAGGATTGCATGGCTTGGCTCGCTCCAGCACATGGCGTCTCCCCCTGCTCATCTCCTGCAGCCAGATTTCCATGTCGATCACCGCACGCAAAAATTGGTACGACATGCCCAAATCATTATTGACATCCGTTGATCGGATCAGCGTCCCGACCAGATGATCCCAAAATTTCTCCTTGTCGATCACGCCAAGTGTATGTAACTGCACCTCTCCTGACCGGTCAAACAACTGCAGCAAGTTCCGCTTTTCGTTCTGCAAGCTTTTTCGCGCCATGTGCGCGTAGCTTGTCTTCGTCACTCGGTCGTACAGGTAAGGCGGCAGAATATCGGTAAATGCTTTGCGAATCAACATTTTCGTCCCGTAGTAGTTTTCGACTTTCCCGCGCTTGAGATCGTAATGCTGCTCGGTCGACACCGAAAAAGACAGCTCCATGATCCGCCTGTCGTAGAAAGGATGCATATTTTGCATCGACACGCCGACAGCGTCCAGATAGCTCGCCCGCGGCCATGTGTAATCGTAATGGTACCGTCTTCCCCAATACTTCAGCGGCTGGCTTTTCGCGTACCGCTGATAGTCCTCCTGCTTCGACCGGGACTCTCTGTTCAGATGGGTTTGCGTGAAGTAGTCCGGCATCTCGCACACCGTATCTGCCCAAGCCAGCTTGTAATACAGGTAGTTGTTCAACCCGGGGAGAAAAGGAGCGATCCCGTAGGCAAAGCCCAGCTTCACCGCCCGGCTGACGCTCTTGTCCGCCCATTCCCACAAGGCCTGGCCAAACGCTTTGTATTTCTTCTGGCGAAGGAGCGAATCCAGCACATAGTGTTCGCCGGAAAACAAAAAGTCTCCACCTTCCCCCGTCAGCCCCAGATCGGTCTGGAACTCATTGGCAAGCGCATTGTACATCTCGTTTACCAGCACATTGGCGCGCGGATCAGGGCCATCCAGATACCACAGCGGATCCCTGCCCAGCTCGGCATTCGCAATCCGCAGCGTATTGTCCCCGAGAATGATGATGCCCGGCAGCTGCAAATCCTGAAACAGCTTCCGGACGACATCCCTGTCGTGGCTCTGAATCATGTCGTCGCCAGCGAACGAGATGTTGACGCCGAGAATCCGTTCGCGATTTCCGCCCGCCAAGGCTGCAGCCAGCACGCCTGCGGAGTCAAGCCCGCCGCTTACCTCCAGAATCGTCTTTTCGTGATACAACCGCTCGTTCACAACCTCGATCAACCGCTCCCGAAACAAAGGAACGGCATCTGTTTGCAGCATCGGCAACTGCGCCAGGTCCTCGATTCCCCAATAGGAACGATGCGCAAGCCGGTTGTCTTTCCAGACGGAGAGGGTGGCGTCAGGGACTTTTTTGATCTCCTGAAAAAACGTGCTTTCGTCAAAGCTGTTTTCGCCTACGGCATATTGCGAGCTGAGATACATCGCGCAGCGCTCGTAATCAATGGCAAACGGAACAGCCTCCGCATGCAGCAAGGCTCGCAGATCATTGGACACGTACAATTCGTTGGAAGGTCCCTTCCAGTAGTAAATCGGCCTGGTTCCATATCCGTCACTTCCGATATACAGCGTCTGACTGCTCTCTTCCCAGACAGCGACCGTAAAATCTCCGTGGCTTGCGCGCAGCATTTCTTGCGGACGGTTGCTCAACAAGCTGTGCAGCTCGGCCCGTTGCGGACCGGACAGCTTGTCCGCCCGCTGAAACCCGCTGTTCGGATGGGTCAGCCAACCGTCCATGACAAAGGGAGAACGCAATCTCTTTTTTCTCGGCTGCTCTTTGCTGTTCGTTTGATAGCGATAGTAAAATTCGGCCATTTTTATCGCGCCGCCCTCGTATGTAGCGACGGCTGTCACGGTATCCTGCAACCAGACAGACAGGCTTCGCGTCCAATTGTTCCAGGCGTGGTCGCTTCCGCCATGCAAGGCTATCCACATCTTCATCCCAATGACACGGCCCACCTTTCCGCTTCTTCTTTCAGTCTGAGAATTTTCGTCACCTGCAAGTCGCCATACTTGTTTTGCGGGTCAATCATCTCGCCGTCAGGCATTCGCACCCACGCATGGGCAAACAGCTTCTCGTCCAGTTTCTTGACGCCAATCAGCAAATCAGCTTCCACCCCTGTGCAAAACAACAGCACCTGCATCGTCACCGCCACCGATACACACGTCGCCACCAGCTGGTCATCCTCATCCAACTGAATCAGATGCTCCCCCAGCTTCTGCAACTGCTTCCGGTCGATTGGCGACACTTTTCGCCTTGCCGCGCTTTCGTAGAGCGGAAACATCTGCACGGCAAGCTGCCGATACGCTTCGATAAACTCGTCCTTCAGCAACAGGTTGCGGATCATCGCATGGATAATCAGCGCATAGGCGTTACTGTCCTGGGTTGCGCCAAACCTTCTAAACATCATGGCCCGACACCACAATCAACTTTTTGCTGATGAGCTCCTGAATCGATTGATCCAACATGCTCGTCAATTCTTCTTCCGATTGCTGATAGAGTTGCGTCCATTTGGCTAAAATTTGGGCGGAATCTACCGGGCCGTCCGCCAATTCCTTCCACAACTCCATGGTCGCACCCTCCAGGCCGTAATACGCGCCATGCCGCATATCCAACAGGACGATCTCGTCTCCCATCTCGGTCGTATAAATTTCTTCTCTTTGGCTCACGATCATCGTTCATCCCACCTATCATCAGGAAATGAGAGAGTGGGAACGCCACTCTCTCATGCCTAGGCTATTAGCCTTTTTTCACGCCACGGCCATGTTTGCCGTCGCCTGGTTTGCTTTTTTTGGCAAGCGTTACATTCATGAACGTGCCATACTCTTTTACAACCCCAGCTTTCAGTTGCATATCTTTCACCCTCTCCCTCTATTATTGATAGGCATGCCTTACATTTACTAGATTACCTATAAATGGAATATTTTGTTATCCATTATTTTAAATCAGGTTTTTTTGTCCAATCACTTGCTTGCGGGCTGAGAAAATGGTGAAAACCCCCTATGTCAAATTTGGGGAGTTTTTCCCGTTTCCCCCGACAGGATTTCATCCAGCAGCAGACCCTTTTTCTTGGCGATCTGAGCAGCCTCCTTCCGGTTTTTGACCTGCATCTTTCGGTTGATGCTCGTGATATGATTGTCAATCGTTTTCTCTTCGATATTCAGAATCGTCCGGATTTCCGAGGTTGTTTTGCCCAGGTAGACATATGTGAGGATTCGGCGCTCCTGCGGGGTCAAAAGCTTGCGAAAATGCTCCTCTTTTAACCGATGAAACGCCTTGCGAATGGCCTTGGCCGACGAGGCATGGATTCCCGCTTCGTTGGCATAGGCTTCCCGAATGGCCTGCGGGATCGTGTTGTAATCGGTCGATTTGACGATGTAGTTTACCGCCCCGTACAAGTAGGCATCCCAAATCACCTTCTCGTCCTCCAGGGAAGACAGCATGATGATTTTGACGTCTTTTTTTATGTCCAAAAGCTCATTGATCGCTTGCACGCCATCCCGCTCCTGCTGAAACATGACGTCGAGCAGGATGACATCCACTTCCAGGTGCTTGACGAGCTCCAGGCCCGTCTCCAAAGAGGGAATTGCAGCTACCAGAATCAGATCGCTTGTTTTTTGAAAAATCCATTTGATCCCTTCAATCCAGTCTGGATCGTCTTCAATCAGCATTACGCGGATGCTCACTCCACTTCACCTCTCCTGTCGGTAAAAAAGTGCAAGGAGACGGTTGTTCCCATCCCTTCGACACTTTCGATTCGCAAAGCTCCCCCATGCTTGGACATAACCCGTTCGCAGTAATACAAACCTAGCCCGAAATTGGCTTCCTTTCGTTTGGTCGTAAAGTACATTTGCGTAAGATGCGGCAAATGCTCCTTGGCGACCCCATACCCGGTGTCTCTGATCGCGACGGTCACTTTGCCGTCCTCTTCTCTCACCTCCAGATCCAGTCTCCCTCCCGTCCCCGCCATCGCTTCGCAAGCGTTTTGCAGCACATTCTGCAGCACTTCCTCCATGTGAATCGCATCGTACTCAACCCACACCGGGTGATCGTACGCTTTGCGGACCACGATGGACTCCAGCTTCTTTTCCAGCGACAACAGGACGCAATCAATCGTTTCGCAAATGTTTCCCTTCTGCTTCTTGAGCTCAATATCGGACGTCAGGTGGTTGACCCGCTGCATCATCGCGAACAAATGGTTGTTCTTCCTGATGATGACGCTGGCGTCCTGGATAATGGCAGCGAGCTGCTTCTGCTCTGCGTACTCTTTGATCTTTTCCGAAAAGAGCGTGATGACGCCCAAATCGTTTTTCACCGCGTGGCGCAAAGAGGAAGTGCCTGCCTGGACCGCTTCCTTCAACAGCGTCAATTCCCTGGTCGCTTTTACAATCGTAAGCTGCGCCTCGATCCGGACGAACAATTCCTCTCGGGTCACTGGCTTGGTGAGGTAATCATTGGCTCCCGAGCGGAAGCCTTCGATCACATCATTCACCCCGCTTTTCGCCGTCAGCAGGATGATCGGCAGTTCGACGGCCGAAAATGTTTCCCTGATCGAGCGGCATATGGCAAAACCGTTGCGATCCGGGAGCATCACGTCCAGCAAGACCACATGAAACGGAAGGCTTGTGATTTTTTCCAGCGCGTCTTTTCCGTTTTGGACAACCGTCACCTTCCAGCCTTTCAGCGAAAAGTGGTTGCAAATGACCTGAACGTTGACCGGATCATCCTCCACCAGCAAAATATGGACGCTTTTTTCGTAAATGTTCTCGCTCACCTGGTCCTCTTGCTGTTCGGAACCGCTTTCATCCACAGCCACGGCCAGTTCCTCGACCCCGTTGGAGACATCTGCTTCCATGGCGGCGCTGTGCAGCGTAAAGGAAAAAAGGGAGCCTGTTCCTGGCTGCGACTCTGCCGTGATCGTACCGCCATGCAGTTCAACCAAATATTTGGTTGATATACAAGCCAAGTCCGGTTCCTGCGATTCCCTCCTGCTCCGGCGAAGCGGCCTGCTCATACGGTTGAAAAATCGCATCGATCCGCTCCGGCGGCACTCCTTTTCCCGTATCCTTTACAGAAATTCTGACCTCCTGCCCCGTACGTCGCGCGGAAATCTCGACGTATCCTTTTGCCGTAAACTTGATGGCATTGCCCAAGAGGTTGTACAAAATTTGCTCGATCCTGGCCTCATCTCCTGTGACCCACAGCGGCTCGCGAATCCGGTTGCGGATCTCCACTTTTTTGTCTACGAGAGACTGGCATACAGCGACCACTTCCTCCACCAGGCGGGAAACGTCCACCGCCTTTGCATGCAGCTCAATTTTCCGGTTTTTCACTTTGGAGTAATCCAGCAAATCGTTGATCCGGTTGCTTAAACGCTTGGCCACCGCCAGAATCATCAGCAGGTTTTTTCTCGTCGTCCCCGAAACCGGGCCCCCGATTCCGTCCAGAATGGATTCACTGATCCCGATAATCCCGTTCAACGGAGTGCGCAGCTCATGGGACGTCCGCGCCAAAAATTCATCTTTCAGTTGATTGATACACAGCAACGCCTCATTTCTTTTTTGCAATTCATCTGACTTCTTTTTCAATTGGTTAAAATAAAAGACAGACACCATTTCGTTAAAGGCAGATGCCAGCTGGCCGATTTCATCGTGGCGCTCGTAGTCCAGTCTTGTGCGCAAATCTCCATCTTTCACCCGGTGGATTTTTTGAATGAGCTGTTGCAAAGGCGCAAGCAGATACCTGGTCATAAGATAGACCAACAGCAATCCAGCTATGGTGGAAATGATCGTGATGATGATGATTTTCCGTCTGTGTTCGATCATAAGCTGATGAATCTCGGTGCCGTCGACATCGACTCCCAGGACCCCGATAAAATGATTCTGCGAATCAAACAGGGGGGCAAAGGTAGAGACAGCCGCCCCCCACTTGTCGCTGTAGGTTAAGTCGCTCACCTTGATCGTTTTTTCCGCAAAAGCTTCCACCAGGTCCTGATAGTGATTCGTCTCAATCTCTGTCGGCAAGGACAAGCCCTTGCCCCGATAATCCAATGGAAATCCGTCGATGACATACATGTACTGCCCAGGGCGATATTCGACCATCGTAAACAAGTATTTGATCCCGTGCTGATTTTTCAGTTGCCAGAGCTGCTGCCGCAGTTCTTTATATTCGGGCATCGCTAAAACCGTGGATTTGTCTAGCTGCCTGGCCTTTGCCTCCATCGTCTTTTCCGCCACTTTCTTGAATTTTTCCACATCAAGATTATGGACGATGGACAAGGCCATGTGCCTCGTTTGCATCCCGAAGGAATCCTGCACCAGCTTGCAGGACGAGGTGTACAGGAAGTAGAACAAAAGAGAGTTGGACAAAAGCATGACTGAAGAGAACAGCAACAGCATCTTGACTTGGAATCTCATAAAATGGTCACTCTCCCTTATTCTTCCTAGACTATGATATATCAATTTACGGCATATCACTAGCGTTGTATGTCTCGCATGGTCTTCCAATCCCTTCGTTGACATCGTTTTCACGAGATAATAGAATACATTTAATGACAAGTTAACGATGATGGAGACGCGGAGACTCATACTTTGTGGCACTTTCGTTTTTGAAAGCGCCATCGAAGTATGGGTTTTTTTGCGTATGTCGCCATCTTTGTCAGACATTACTTATGGGGAGGAATACGATGCTCAGCTTGTTCAGGCCTGCACCGCCCATTGACAGATTGCCTGCTGAACAAATTGATTCGGAGTATAAAAAGCTCAGGCTTCAAGTGTTTCTCGGCATCTTCATTGGTTATGCAGCGTACTATCTCATCCGCAAAAACTTCTCGCTCGCCATGCCGTATTTGACCGCTGAAGGATTTACAAAGGCAGAGCTTGGTTTTGCGTTATCCGCCATTTCGATTTCCTACGGGATCAGCAAGTTTGTCATGGCTGTTTTTTCAGACCGCAGCAACCCGCGCATGTTCCTGCCAGCCGGTTTGATTCTTTCTGCCCTTATCAGTTTGCTGATGGGCGTTGTCCCTTTCTTCACTTCGTCCGTCACGATCATGTTTGTGATGCTGTTTTTGAACGGCTGGTTCCAGGGAATGGGCTGGCCGCCATCCGGGCGCGTCCTCGTCCACTGGTTTAGCGTAAGTGAAAGAGGAAGCAAAACAGCGCTCTGGAACGTAGCCCATAACGTCGGCGGAGGCTTGATGGCCCCTCTCGCTGTTGCAGGTGCAGCGATCTTTGCCGGGCTTTCCGGGAATTCCGCTTCCGGGTATGAAGGCGTCTTTATCCTGCCTGCTGTCGTTGCAATTGTCCTGGCATTCCTTACGTTTTTCCTGATTCGCGACACACCGCAGTCAGTCGGCCTGCCGCCGATTGAAGAATATCGCAATGACTACCCGACCAAGACGAAGAAAACGTTTGAAACGGAATTGTCCACAAAAGAAATTCTTTTCAACTACGTGTTGAACAACAAATGGGTCTGGGCCATCGCGATTGCCAACATCTTCGTCTACTTCGTCCGTTACGGCGTTCTGGACTGGGCGCCAACCTATTTAAGCGAGGAAAAAGCCTTTGACATGAACAAGTCGAGCGTTGCCTACTTCCTCTACGAATGGGCAGGCATTCCGGGCACGCTTCTGTGCGGCTGGCTGTCCGACAAATTGTTCAAGGGCCGGCGTGGACCCGCAGGGTTTGTCTTTATGCTCGGCGTATTGATCGCGGTTCTGGTCTACTGGTTCAACCCGGCGGGCAATTCCGTCGTCGATATGATTTGCCTGATCGCAATCGGCTTCCTGATTTACGGTCCCGTCATGCTGATCGGTTTGCAGGCTCTTGATTTTGTTCCGAAAAAAGCTGCCGGAACCGCTGCAGGGCTGACCGGCCTGTTTGGTTATCTGGGCGGTACTGTCACAGCGAATGCACTGATGGGGGTTATCGTTGACGCCGCCGGCTGGGATGCAGGGTTTATGCTGCTGACAGCATCATGCGTAGCGGCTGCTCTTGTTTTTGCCCTGACGTGGAATGTGCGGGGGCAGGAAGTTGTGAAGAATCATTAAAAAAGAAGGGGCTGTCCGGAAAGTCAGTTGTCATTGACTTTCTGGGCAGCCTTCTTTTTGGGGATCTGCTTCGGCGCTGGAGATGCTAGAGAGTCAAACAACCTGTGCGGAGGGGAAATGCAAGGGTGGAGATTCGCACTGAACAGTTCCCATTTATGGTTGGTTATTTGATTTTCCAAAACTTGAGAGAAGGGAGTATCCAAAAACTATACCGCAAATTGCCGAAAACTTTGTTCCAGCGGCGAAAATCGAAAGGGAAGGCAAATAGCTCCCCACGGGTGAAAAGTAGATAAGGAAAAAGAGAGCCCCCATTAGTGTTGGTACCCCAATGGCTATAAACCTTATCCAATCAAAGTTCCAAGTTCCCTCTCGTTTCGTTAATCGAACAAATTTGGGAAGTGCAAACAGTAAACCGATCAGAATTGGGTAAAGGGAACTGTATAAGTTTGATGGAAAAGAATTGTATGTTTCCCTAGTTCGTTCCACCAATGTGAGCTCATATAGCATTAGAAGATCCACTATGAAATAAACGATAATCATATAGCTTAAATAGCCAATAAAACGAGTAGATTTTCGGATCGGAATCGCCTCCTCTGGCTACATAAGATGAAAACACTATCGCTTCGGGTAATTTTCTGGATAGCCCCTTTTTTGAAAATGCCCTGAAAGCCAGGGGAATTGACCATATCCCTTCCCCTGTATTCCCCCAAAAGCCGCGACACTCCCTCATCCCTGGACAAATCTTGCTACATCAGGACACAGCTATATCAGATTCAATCAGGAAGTCAATGACCCGCCTGTCTCGATCCATGTCTTCATACCGGAAAGAACAATCGGCAACCCCTCTTCCAATACCCGGGATGTATGCGGTGCTTCCTCGAACTCGTCGTGCACAACAGTCACTAACGTCACCCCGGGGAACTCGGCATGCGGCGCGATTTCCCACGTCAATCGTGAAGGCTTCTCCTCCGCAGTCTCGGCTTGTATAAGCAGTTGCCATGTCATCACCAGCCGACTAGGCGGCTCCACGACAAGAAACTCCCCTTTTGCCTGCACCTGCCCTTGCGGATTCCATATCTCATACGGACTGCCTGCCTTGAGTTCGCCGCGAATGGCCCCGTTATACCAATATTTCGGGGTCAGCTCGGGATTGGTCAGCGCGTTCCAAACCTGTTCAGGACTTGTTTTGATCGCAATGCGGTTGATATGCCTTGGTTTTTGCTCCATCACTGGTTCACCCTCCAACTCTTTTTTTAGCAAGCTTAATCCCGACACCCACGGTTCGGCGTACTTGCTTACCCACCGATCGTAAATTTGGCGAATGGATACTGGGTTCAGGTAGTGGTACTTTTCCCGACCTACCTTCCGGGTAGTAAGCAGGCCCGCTTCTTCCAGAATACGCAGATGCTTCATAACGCCGAAGCGGGACATCTGCAGATGAGTGCAGAGATCGTTTAACGTTCGGCCATCCTTTTCATACAACAAATCCAGCAGTGTTCGCCTGCTTGGATCGGCCAGTGCTTTAAATATATCGTCCATATGGATATGCCTCCATGACGTCAACGAAGTAAGAAATAGGCAATAAGGTCTCGATAACTATTGACATGTTACCATATAGTAACATATATTAAAAGTGACCATTTAGTCACATATACAAAAGCACTTGATGTTCCGCCGGCGGCCATCACGTTGCAACGGAGGTGATTTGGCAACTGAAACTTGCTTATTTCGCTGCCATCCTTAATGCGGCAGTGATCGGCGTGACTTTTCTGCTTGTCAAACTGACGTTGACATTTGCAAATCCGCTCGATACTCTGACCTACCGTTTTGCCGTCGCTTTTGCCATCTTGCTTGTTGCTGCATTGGCTGGATTCGTCAAACCGGGCTGTCGCGGAAAACCGCTGTTGTCCTTGCTGCTGCTGGCTTCGCTGTACCCAATCGCTTACTTTGTTTTGCAAACGTTTGGGCTCCAGCATGCCACTTCTGCAGAAGGCGGCATCATCAGCGCCATGACGCCAGCGGTCACGATGATATTCGCTTCCATCTTTTTAAAAGAAAAGACCACCTTGATGCAGAAGCTGTCTCTCCTTCTGTCTGCGTGCGGCATTGTGTTCATTTACGCCATGAATGGCACAAGCGACTGGGCGCATACCACCGGAACCGTCTTGCTCGTTCTCGCTTGCATCACATTAGCCGGGTACAACGTGCTGGCCCGATTAGTAACCAGACATTTCCGTGCAATGGAAATCAGTTTCTTTATGGTGGGGGTCGCCTTCTTCTCATTTTTGGCTGCATCACTTGGCACCCATGCGGCGGCAGGGACGATTGATGCTTTTGTCGCTCCGCTTGCCAGCAGTGTCTTTATCGCCTTGATTGGCTGTCTTGGCGTGGTTCAAGTGGCAACTACCTTTATGGCGAACTTTATTTTATCCCGGATGGAAGCCGCCAAGATGAGCGTATTCTCCCACTTGTCGACGATTATCGCCATCGGAGCGGGAGCCTTGCTCTTGCAGGAAGCCGTTACATGGAGTCATCTATGCGGCGCTGCCATGATTATCTTCGGGGTAATTAGGGTGAATATGCCGCGGAATTTTTCTGCGACATCCCCAAAGCAACTTCAGCAAACAAAGAAAGTGAGGTCATAACGATGCATATTGCCATGATTGCCGGAAGCAACCGGCAAGAAGCTACCAGTACAAGTGTCCTTCGTTATATTGAAACCATTCTGCAAGCCCGAAACATCCAGGTCTCATTTATCGATCTGCGGGTCGTGCAGTTGCCGCTCTATTCTCCCGATTCGGAGGTTGTTCCTCCGGAAGCCGATCTTCTGATTACGGCGGTCAAACAAGCCGATGGCCTCATCCTCGCCACTCCCGAATACCACGGTTCCCTTTCCGGTTCGCTGAAAAATGCGCTGGATTATTTGGACAACAGCCACGTGGCGGGCAAGCCAGTCTTGCCCGTGAGCTCGGCAGGCGGGCCACTCGGTATCAGTTCGCTGACCCATTTGCAAGGCATCATCCGGAATCTTCACGGCATTCTATGCCCGGAATGGGTATCCATCGGAGACGGCCAACCTGTTTTTGACCGGGACGGGGTTCCTCAAAATATGGAGATCATACAGCGCATCGACCAAGCCGTCGAACAATTTATCGGGCTCGTGCGGAAGCTGGGAGACGGCAGCAAACAACCTGTGAAGGAAATGATGAAATCATGATGACCCGCTCCGAAATCAAAGCATACTTGAAAAGAATCGGCATTACAGACATACAGCCGCCAACCCTTTCCTATCTCACTCAGCTTCACAGAGCGCACGTGTCGACCATTTCCTGGCAAACGATTGACATCGTCGCCGGCAGACCGGCTCCAATCGATCTGCACGAGTGCGTCCGTCTTATGCTGAGTAACCGAAGCGGCTATTGCTTTCACTTGAACGGCGCGTTCAGCGTGCTGCTGCGTTCGCTTGGCTTCCGTGTTTTCTGGCATAGAGCCGGCGTCCAGCCACTGGGGCAGGAACCTCGGATCAATTCCTTTCACCTTGGGTTAACCGTCAGCTTGACGAATGAACAGCAACAAGAACAACGATACATCGTCGATGTGGGGTTGGGCGATATGCCCTATGATCCGATCCCGCTAAAGATCGGCAGTTACGAACAAGGGCCGTTGCGCTATCAGGTCGAAAACTCCGGCGTCGTTCAAGGCGGTTGGCGGCTTGTTCACGATCCGCATGCATCGTTTGTCGGTGTAGACTTTGCTCCTGATGACTTGGAGGACCTGGAAGAGTTCCAACCGAAACACGAATTTTACAGCTTGTCACCGGAGTCGCCCTGGATTCAGCTCTTTCTTGTACGGCATAGACACGCCACGGGCAGTAATGAATTAAGGGGTTGTATATGGAGCAAGCGGGATAGCGATGGTATCGAAAAAATGGAGCTTCGCACGAAATCACAATGGCTGGAAGTGTTGGGCGATGTGTTTCAGGAGCATCTGGTGAATTATAGCAGGCTAGAGCGCGATGAATTATGGAAGCGAGTGTGGAGCTACCATGAGGAGTGGAAGAAAGCGAAGTTGAAATGACAAGGGGCCCACACCAGTTTGTAAGGCTGGGGGGCCTCTGCCTATGAACATCATATAACCCTCATGTGTTTTTCTCGTTCAGGAGAGCTCCAGAATAGTCCATATGGACGGTTTGCCAGTCATCTTCTCCTTCCATTCGAATCGCAAAGCCATTTCTTTGCCAAAAAGAAACAGCCCCAGGCAAAAAGCGATGCGTATGCAAATAAGCTGTCTGATAACCGGACTGCGCAATAAATTGCAGCGCCTTACCAACAAGCCGGGATCCAAGCCCCCCTCTCCTGTAACGGGGGTCTACATAGCACTTTACGATTTCAGCCGTCGTTGAAACGTCATAGCGTCCTTTTATTTCGGCGATTCTGTCATCATAGGGAACAACGCCAATTGATCCGATGATGCCCGCCTCCTCCACAGTCGCGATCAACAACGCAGAACCAGGCTGCATGTAGGATTGTGAAAAGTTTCCCAAATCGGCTGGCAACACATCATGGTCAATCATGGGAAAAACCTCTCTTCGTATTTTCATCATAAACGCAACACTGGCAACAATATCCGAATCTGAAGCCTTGACAATAGTTGCCGATTGTTGTGGTGTCAAAGCCGTTTCCTCCTTTTCGGTGAACTCTGTTCTTGCATCACACTGCCCGATTCGAGGTCGAGCGTTTGAAACAATAATCGCGAATAAGGATGCCGGAGTTGTCGCTCATCCCCCTGCGTGATCGTATCAACGATTTCCCCTTGGTACATGACCGCAATACGGTCGCATAATTGTATGGCTGATGGCAAATCATGCGTGATGAATAAATAGGAGATCTGCTCATCCTTTTGAATACGCTTCAACATCTCCATCATAGAAGCTTGCGATGGTTGATCCAAACTAGCGACGGATTCGTCAAAGATGATGATTTCCGGTTTGACAGCCAAGGCTTTGGCGATACAAACTCGCTGCTTTTGACCGCCACTTAATTGGTGCGGGTATCTGGATAAAAAGGAATCATCAAGTTCAACCAACTCCAGCAGTTTGACACATCGCTTTTTCGGCTCGGTTTCTTCCGGAAAATAATTGCGAATGGGTTCTTCCAGCAGCTCGCCGACAGACATTTTCGGATATAGGGAGGAAGCAGAATCTTGTAGCACCAATTGCATCTGCTTAAATATCTGACGCGGTTTTACTCGTTTCCCGTTGATGACCTGGCCGTGTAACAAAATTTGACCAGAGGTTACGGGTTCAAGATTCATGATGAGCTTGGCTAGCGTACTTTTACCGCTGCCACTCTCCCCTACCAAGCCTACACTCTCCCCTTTTTTTACGGTTAGATAAACTTCTCTAACGGCTTGCAGAGTCGTTCGGCGCCGAAACCACCCTTTGCTTCCCGTTCTTACGGGATATTCCTTCGTGACACGTCGCAGTTCAAGTAGCTGCATATAGCGATGTCCCCTCATTCCAACTGGATAATGCGATTCGCAAACTTCTTCACACTCTGCTGATCGTGTGAAATCAGTAACACGGTCAATCCAAAATCATGCTGCAGCTTCTTGAGCAAGACTAACACCCGCTCTCGATTCATCACATCTAAAGAGGTCGTCGGCTCGTCAGCAATGAGTATCTTTGGCTGCAAGCTTACCATCATCGCCAGTAAAACCCGCTGTCGCATCCCGCCACTTAATTCGAATGGATACGAAGATAAAACCGTCTCCGGATCGTGAAAGCCAAATTGCTGCAACAGAGTATGCAAGTACCCGTTCATGTCTTTTCTGCTCATGCTATCTTTTCGCAGCAAAAGCGTCTCCATCATCTGCTTTTTGACTTTCCGGATGGGATTTAACCCATTCAAGGATTGCTGGATCATCAAAGCGATCTCTTCACGCCGAAGCTTTTGCCAGAAACTGGTATCATAATCGAGAATATTTTTACCCTGATAAAAAATCTTGCCCTGCGTTACTCTCCATCCAGGTTCCAATAACCCTACAATGGCATGTGCCGTCAAACTTTTCCCACACCCACTCGGCCCAGTAAGGGCGACCATCTCCCCCTGAAACAATTGAAAAGACACGTCTTGCACAATCGGCTTCCACTTTCCATCCTGGTGACAGGAGACTTCCAGCTCTTCAACGCGTAGCAAAGGCTTTGAGGATTTCGTCACTTCACACCTCCCTGGAAATCGGTTGACCCGCTTTTCGAATCCGTTCACTGATTACTTGACAGCCCAATACAAATAAAGAGATAGCCATACCTGGAAATATCATCACGTGAGGTGCCACCTGAAAATAGGCAGTAGCATCATGCATCATGACTCCCCATTCAGGTGTCGGCGGCTGAGAACCCAATCCGAGAAAAGAAAGACCTGCAATCAACAGAACAATTCTGCCCAGATCCAATGAGCAAAAAACTGCGACAGGGGAAGCAATTTGCGGGAGGATGTACCTTTGCATAATCCGTAGACTCGTATTCCCGGACATCCGGGCAGACAGGATATACTCTTCCTGGCAAACTTTCAGCACAAGACTCCGTATCAGCCGAACATAAGTAGCCCATCGAACAATGATAATGGCCAGGATCAAATGAAAAAGTCCTGGTCCCAAAACACCAACAATCGCAATCGTCAAAACAATATCGGGAATAACCAACGTGCCATCTATCCATCGCATGAAAAATTGGTCAGTACGCCCCCGCAAGTAACCGGTTAATAGCCCAATCGGCACACTTATCAGCAGTGTAACGAGCATGATGACAAACGCAGAAGTCACACTGGTTCTGATTCCGTAGATGATCCGGGAAAACAAGCAGCGTCCCAAGTGATCTGTACCGAACGGGTAGGCCCAGGTCGGTGGCGATAATCTGTTGGAAAGATCAATGGCGAAAGGGTCGTGAGGAGTGATCCACGGGGCAAATACGCCAATGAAAATAAACAGCAACAGCAATCCTGCTCCTGTTAACAAGCTGTTATCGAAGGTAGAAACGTTCTTTTGCAAGATACAGGCCCTCCTCTATCGAACCCGTAGCCGTGGATCTACAAGTACCGAAATCAAATCGACGATAAAATGGATAGTCACAAACAAGAAAGAAGCGAACACCACATAGCCTTGAATAACGGGGTAATCCCTGTTTTGAATGGCTTTCATGATGTATTTCCCTAAACCTGGCCAAGAAAAGATCGACTCCACGATCATACTTCCTCCAAGCATAAACGCAAAGCTTGTCCCCATCATCGCCACAATAGGCAAAGCGGCATGCCGCAGCAGTTGGAACAGAATAATGCGGCTGTTGGATAGTCCCCTTGCCTTCGACGCTTTCACAAAATGATGATTCATCATCTCCAGCATATCGGATCTCAACAAGCGGGCATACACTGTGCCCATTCCCACCCCTAATGTCAAAGCCGGTAAAACAAGATGCTTCCATGTGCCGTATCCCATCGAGGGTAGCCACCCATACCGCACCGAAAACAAATAAATGAGCAAAAATCCCAGCCAGTAGGAGGGAATGGCAGATCCCAGAAGAGCAAGGGTTCTGCCAAATCGATCTAACCATCCCGAAGAATAGACAGCAGTCGAGATTCCCAAAATCAAAGTCACTGACAGCATTACCAGCAACCCTGCCGTTGCCAATTCGATGGTTGCAGGTAATCGTTTGAGAAGCTCTTCAAGCACAGGTTCCTTAGAAACATAGGAGGTTCCCCACTGCCACGTAAATACATTTGCGATCCACTGCACATATTGATTCCCCAGCGACTCCGTTAAACCCAACTCTTGGCGCAATGACATCAACGCTTCTTCAGAGACAGGGACACCATTCGCGGTCAGCAATAGATAAGCGGGATCGCCCGGAGCAATCCTCACCAGAAAAAAAGTCAGAGTAGAGACGAACACGATGAAAATAAGCATTTGGACGATATGCTTTAGACAGAAACGAATCATTTCCATTGTCACTCATTTACATCTACTTGAGCATGATTGTAATAATACTCAATTGGATGAGGAATGAAACCTTTGACGCCATCCCTGACAGCAAAAATCGTTTTTGGATGAACGATAAAGGCTTGCGGGAGATCCAGATTAATCTGCTCCTGGATTTTTAGCGCCAATTCGTTACGTTTTGCCGTATCCGTTGTTTGATTCAATTGGTCTAACATGTTGTCGAGAGAAGGAGAAGCGTAATGGGAGACGTTTGAATGACTATCCGAACGATAGAAAATGTTTAGGAAGTATTGAGGATCACCTGTGTGTGCCGTCAACATGCTGTACATGGAAAGATCCCAATCCTCATTGGCCAGGACTTCATCAATGTTTTCCACCTGACGAATTTTCGTTTGGATCCCCACTTTCAACAGTTCATTTTGAATAATTTCAGCCATGATGGATAATTCCGGGCGCTGCGGAAAGGTTAACATCTTCACTTCAAATGGCTTCCCTTGCTTTTCCCACATGCCCTGGGCATTTTTCTCCCATCCGCCTTGCTTCATCAAGTGGTCGATGGATTGTGTTTCCTTGACCTTGACTGTTTGTCCTTTCCCAAACGGCAGCACTTCGGCAAATGGACTTTTGGCTATGGTACCCTCGCCGCGCATGACAGAGTTGACGATTGCTTCACGTGGGATGGACATATCCACCACTTTTCGGTAAGCGAGCTCACGAAATAAGGGAGACTTCATATTAAACAGCAGCATGTGCGTCCGCAGCGACGAAGCCGTTAGCACTTCGATATGATTATTCTTTTTCAACAGTTCTACAGCATCAATGGGAATGTCCGTTGCAGCGTCAACATCCCCTGATTGGAGTGCCATTAATCTCGTATTTCCATCTGAGATGAATTTAATTGTGACCGCAGATAAATGTGCTTTTTCTCCCCAGTAATCATCAAATCTCTCCAGGCTAAGGGATTCGTCCTTGTTAAAATTTTTGATTTTGAAGGCCCCCGTAAGAGCGGGGTAGGTCGCCTTGCCCTCCATTGTTTCTGTATCGACAATCATGGTCGAAGGATCAGCCAAATGGGCGACCAAAGCTGCGTTTTGCTTTTCTGTCACGATTTTCAGTTGAGTGGGAGACACAGCTTCCAACGATTGGATTTGCAATAAATCCTTTGCCATTTGGCTGTTCTTGATCGAACGCAACAAGGAATCTTTCACACTCAGCGCGTCCATTTTTTTCCCGTTATGAAAGAGAACATTTTCTCTCAAAGTAAAAACCCATGTCGTTTCATTTTCTTGCTTCCATTCTTTCGCTAACCAGGGCTTTGGCTCCAGTTGCTCATTTAGTTGAACCAAGGTTTCCCCCGCTCCAGAGCGCATAACCTCCCAGCTATCGCTGCTGTGTGGATCCAGACTGGCCGGACTCCAAGGGAAAGCCATCGTCAAGCTTTTGTCAGAGGTCGAAACTACAGAAGCTTCCTTCTGCGTTGCCTGTTCAGCCGATGAGGCGCAGCCAACCAGTGCCAGCGTGAAAATAAAGGCAGCCATCTTGAAAAGAAAACCACGTTGCCTGATTTTTGCTTTATTCATGTGCATTCAACCCTCCATATGTCATATAACCAACCAAATCCCTTCCGCGAGGTGCTTTCCATGAAAGCATCCCTCATTTTTCAAAGTCTCCCATGTGGCAAACTTCCTTTCATACAAACGAAAAAGCCCCATCTGTGGCAGATGAGGCAACGTGTACAATGATTCAAACGATATGACTAATGGAAAAATGGCAAGTCGAATCCATTCTGTACACCTCTCCTCTCCGCGAAGGATTTTACGGTGAAGCAATCTAGGTAGGTCTCCTGGCTTGCCGGATCTTTGCGTTCTTTCGTCTTCCCCGATCACGATCGAGTGACATGCATGAAAGAAAACTCCCCGGTTACAGTGGCGGGACCGCTCGGGATTTCCACCCGATTCCCTGTTACCCCTTGTTCTCACAAGGGCACCTAGTTGCTCATATGAAATTAGTATTCAGTATAAAAAAGAAAATGGGGGAAGGCAATGTATTTTTGCTACACGCAAAAAAGGCTTGTCACAGGAAAGTGATGCTGTAGCAAGGGTGTGACGGTGTGTGTGCTACGGGTGACAAACTGTCTTACGGCCTACAATAATCGCCCCATTCCAGCTTCGTTTTCTGAATGCCATCCTGCCTTCTCGTCACTTTTGGAAACGTAGTTATCACTACTTTGTTAACATAAGAACTCTTCGCTAGTTGAGCGAATCTGGTGCCCACGTAGAGATGTCGCCTCCCGGTGTAGCTACTATCAGCCATGCATGACCAGCGTATTCTGGACCATCTCCTGCTTGCCAACATTCATATTTATCATGGTTTCCATTTACAAAAAGCGTTTTTCCTGATTCAAATTCAATATGGAGATGCGGATATTGACTACCCAATCGAACGGCATTTACTTTTTCCCTACGTAACCGCAAAATGAATATATACGCTTCTTCTTCCGATAAATCAATCATCTCTTCTTGGGAGTTTGGAAATACTCGGGTTTCTTTAGGGAATACAGCCCATCGTGATTCAATGTTTAACCAAAGTTGGTCTGGAGAATGATTTGTGTAATGCTCAAAACGAATTAAAAACGTACCTGGTCCTGGACCAAATTTCATACCATCTAATTGGCTACCTACAAATATATGGTTTAATACCTTCTCTGTGTATTGCTTGTGTTCAATTTCCAACATAGCCCCCCTTTTATATCAACCTAGCCACATTACTAGCTTGGAACAAGTTCCTGCTGTTCTTCCGTTACGAGACGAAACCTGGTGAATATGCACAGGTCGACTGAGGACTGTGTTGTTACGTAGATTTGGACGGCACAATCTGGACAGTTCCAATATTTGTTATTTTCCTGAGGTACTCTCTCTCTCGTTCTACCTAGTTGTCCATGTCTTTGGTGAAAGCTTAACAGCTGACAACCTTGTACCTTCTCAAGGGACATCCTGAATAAAAAGCCACTGTAAAATAACCCTTTCCTTCTCCTTGCTCCCGCCCTTCCTTCGGGTTATTAATTCTTACTAATGAGAAACTCAAACTCCCGAACCGTATACTCCGGTAGAAAGTCCTTAACCTCATCTAAAATCCCCTTCAATTTTTGGCGCTTTTCATCGCTCATTGACACATAAAATCTTGTGTTATACCCACACATCCATGATTCTACATGCCGCTTGGCCAAATCACGGATTTCCTCTTCCTGAACAGCACATGCCCGTAATAAATAAAGTATGTTGTCTGCCTTGCCAAACTTAGTAAACAAGAAGAGAATGTTTTTCTTCACATAGGGGCGTAAATCATTTACATAAATCCCCCACAGCAGTTCGGCATGACGTAGGTCAATAATATTTGCAAGCACTTGTCTCGCTTCCCGCGATACGCTTGGTTTATCTGATTGTAGGGAGTTGATAAAAACGTCTGTGTAATCCTCTGGATTAAGCATACCTAGTGCTTTCACTGCCGCTCTGCGCGTCCGCGCATTTTCATGACACAAGAACGGAATAATCCATTGTGCATCTGTTTTATCGCCAGTTTCACCCACTCCAGCAATCGCTGCCTGTATCAATCTTTCATTTGTCCCATTCAGCTTTTCTCTGTAAAATGACGAGAAGTCAATTCGCTTATCTTTTAAATAATATCTGGCCATTTCACGAATGGTTTTATGCCGATCAAGAAGAGCAGCAAGCAGTTCTTCGGTAGACTCCTCTGAAAAACGTTCCATATATGTTTGTAATGCCAGTTGCCTAATGGGAGGAAAAACGTCACTCCTGATTCGTTTTAGCCATTGAATTAAACACTCGTTTGAGTAGTTTCTGCAAATGTGTTTAGCTACCTGTAGCCGTATCCAAGCATCAGATTGACGTAGTGCTTCTGATATAACTGATTCTTGCTCAATATCAGGAAGGTTGATCGCCAGTTCAAAGCAGAATCGTCGCACAATAGGGTCCTTTGAATGAAAACCGCTTAACAACACTTTCCGATTTTCTGGGTGACGAAACAGACCATATATTTCATCCACGAAGTCAGAGAATTTTTCTCGGTTATAGTATTCGGACAAATGTTTAACCAGACAAATAGCTTCAAGAAAGTGCTTTACATAATCAGGACGAATTCTCTGCTTGAGTGCCTTAAAAGCCATGAAACGGATTTTTGGCAGCCAATCGTTCATGCGGAGAAGCAGAAAAGGAATCTCCTTCCCCGAAAATTGATGCGCCAACATTTCAACCGCTGCTTCCCTCACATATCCATTTCGATGAAAGCTGCATATCCCAATGAAACTAACGTCCGACTCATCGTTGATCCGAATGGCCATGACATACTCAGGCGACAAATGATGCCATCTTGCCATTTTTTCTTGGTAATGATAAGGGGCTAATCTCCGCATGTATTGGTCAAAACCAATCAAGTTTTGCTTACCATGACGGCAAATAATTTTGTGTATGGTATCACGTGCTGTACTTCGTACTGTTTCGCTTGTCTCTATGGCAAACGGCAATAAGAAAGTCAGAGTAAGCATGCTTCTGGAATTGGCTAGCGATTGTAATATTTCAATTTTTCTTGTATCCGATCTTTTAAAAATGTTGAGGAAAGAATTTTTTCCGTAAAGTTCATCGATTAAATCTTGCTCCTCTTTTGACATGTCTCTCATAGTCCTAACCCCTCCAAAAGTAAAAAAAGAGCTACCTTACCGTAGGTAGCTCGATAAACAGACTGTTTCTAAGTTGTAGCCTCGTGATGGCTCCATTCACAATTACCATACGAAAAGTATTGACCGTTTTTTCCGGTCTACAACTTTATTAAGCAGCCTAAAACTATATTATCTCTGAACACAAACCTCTACTCCAACAAATCCTGTTACTCCACCGTCACACTCTTCGCCAAATTCCGCGGTTTATCCACATCCAGGCCACGCGCGACAGATGCGTAGTAAGCAAGCAATTGCAATGGAATGACGGTCAGAATCGGTGTGAGCATTGGCAGAGTGGCCGGCATGTAGATCACTTCGTCCACAGTCTTCGCCAGGTCGTGGTCGCCTTCTGTCGCGAAGCCCAGGACATGAGCGCCGCGCGCTTTTACTTCCACGATGTTGCTCACCGTTTTTTCGTAGATGTCTGGTTGTGTAGCCAATGCGACAACCGGAACGTTATCTTCAATCAGCGCAAGAGTACCGTGCTTCAGCTCACCAGCCGGGTACGCCTCGGAGTGGATGTAGGAGATCTCCTTGAGCTTCAGGGAGCCTTCCAGCGATACCGCGTAGTCCAGACCGCGGCCGATGAAGAACAGGCTGTTTACCCCTTTTGTGCTCTCGGCAAAGCGGCGAACCTGCTCAGCATCTTCGAGCATGGATGCGATTTTGCCTGGGATTGTCTCCAGATGCTCCACGATCGTCGCTACCTCGGCAGCCGCAAGCGTGCCTTTTACCTGCGCCAGATACAGGCCGAACAGGTACAGCGCTACTACTTGGGAGGTGTACGCTTTGGTCGAAGCTACCGCTACCTCAGGGCCGGCCCAGGTGAAAATCACTTCGTCGGCTTCGCGCGCCACAGAGCTGCCGACAACGTTCGTGATCGCGAGTACCTTCACGTTGCTCTTCTTCGCTTCACGCAGTGCAGCCAGTGTGTCTGCTGTCTCCCCCGATTGGCTGATGACGATCATCAAGGTTTTGTCCGTGTAGATCGGGTCGCGGTAACGGAACTCGGAAGCAACCGCTACCTCTACCGGAACGCGGGTCCATTTTTCGATGATGTCTTTGCCGACCAGACCTGCGTGCATGGAAGTACCGCAAGCGACGATGTAGATGCGGTCGTACGTCGCCAGTTCGGCATCGCTCATTTTCAACTCAGGCAAAATCACGCGCTTGTTCTCGCGGTCAATGCGGGCGCCCATCGTGTCGCGAACGGCTTGTGGCTGCTCGTAAATTTCTTTAAGCATGAAAGAATCGTAGCCGCCTTTTTCCGCTTGCACCAGATCCCACTCGACATGGAACAGCTCCCGCTCAATTTTCTCTCCGGTCTCTGCGTTCATCAGTTCCACGCCGTCGCGAGTCAAAACAGCCATTTCGCCTTCGTTCAAAATGTAAACGTCACGGGTATGCTCCAGAATAGCCGGAATGTCCGAGCCAATAAAGCTCTCGCCCTGACCTACGCCAACGACCAGCGGGCTGGCCAGACGAACAGCTACCAGCTTATCTGGTTCATGCTCAGTCATGATTCCCAGCGCATAAGCACCACGCATGCGTTGCACAGCGCGACGCGCCGTGGACACAATATCCCCGTCGTACATGTCTGCGAGCAAGTGCGCGATGACCTCGGTATCTGTCTCGGAAGTGAACGTGTAGCCTTTTGCCAGCAGCTCTTCCTTCAACGGCAGGAAGTTCTCGATAATCCCGTTGTGAACGACGGCAAAAGACGTTTTGGCGTCGGTATGCGGGTGGGAGTTCTCGTCAGACGGCTTGCCGTGCGTCGCCCAACGTGTGTGTCCGATTCCCATGCAACCGGCAAGCGGCTTGGATGCCAGACGATCTTCCAGCACAGCCAGACGTCCCTGCGACTTTGCCAGCTCCAGGCCGTTTTCGTTCACTACCGCGATTCCCGCCGAGTCATAACCGCGATACTCCAGCTTGCGCAGTCCTCCGATCACGATGTCTTGCGCTTGTTTATCTCCAATATATCCAACGATTCCGCACATAAGTGTATGATCCCCTTCCATATTGACGGGGACACAACCCAAAACCAATGGTACGGGGGAGTGCCCCCGCCATTCCATGTTTGATCTATGTTTTTTCCTTCGTCCGTGGCTACAAACGTATCATACGCAAAGTTTTGTCCACCAGATCACTCCGGTGCTTTGTCCTTGCGTTCTGCGGCAGTGATACTGCTGCCGGGAGGTATCCGCCGAAATCTTCGATAAACCTCCACCTCGTCCACTGGGCTCCATGTCGGGCAGCCGCAGTGCTGGCGCTTTACGACAGTTGTTTTTTTGTTACTCGATCTGCTTTGTTTTCGTCCGATCCCCTCCAATTTTTGCTAATCGTGCACGTGTGCACATGAACATTTTACCACAGATCGATAGGGGCGACAACACCTTCGTCATTTTACATGTATGCAAAAGGGAGTGGCTTCGCACCACTCCCCCAAACATTTTTTACACCAGTTCCTGCTTCACTACGTCGACGATCCGGTGCACAAGCCCTTCCAGTTGCGCCTCATCCGGACCTTCTGCCATGACGCGCACGATTGGCTCTGTGCCGGATGGACGAACCAGCACGCGTCCGTTGCCAGCCAGCTCTTCCTCCACTTCGCGAATAGCCCGCTCGATCGCTTCGTTGCCGTTCAGCTTCGACTTGTCCTCTACGCGGACATTGACCAGCAGCTGCGGATACTTGACCATCACCTGTTTCAGCTCGGACAACGGCTTGCCCGATTCCTTGATGATGTTCAAAAGCTGCAAGCCTGTCAGCAGCCCGTCACCTGTCGTATTGTAGTCCAAGAAAACGATGTGGCCGGACTGCTCGCCGCCAAGGTTGTAGCCGCCGCGCAGCATCTCCTCGACCACGTAGCGGTCTCCTACAGCGGTTTTGGTTGTATGGATGGAGCACTCTTCCATCCCTTTGAAAAAGCCCATGTTGGCCATGACGGTCGTCACAACGGTATTGTTGTTGAGCTTTCCTTTTGCCTTCAGTGCACGGGCGCAAATCGCCATAATGTAATCGCCGTCGATGATTTCACCCGTCTCGTCAACCGCGATACAGCGGTCCGCGTCCCCGTCAAAGGAAAGACCCAGATCAGCCTTGTGCTTCAACACTTCCTCCTGAAGACGCTCAGGATGGGTAGAACCGCACTGCTCGTTGATGTTGACCCCGTTCGGGTTGGCCCCGATCGTAATGACCTCTGCGTCCACGTCTGCAAACAGGCGGGCTGCCAGCGACGAGACAGCTCCATTGGCGCAGTCCAGAACGACCTTCATGCCGTCAAAACGCTCGGATACGGTACTTTTCAGATGAGAGAGGTACTTTTGTCCGCCCTCCAAAAATTCCAATACCGTACCGATCTGTTCCCCTACCGGCCTTGGCAAAGTGTCCTCTGCCGCGTCCAGGTATTGCTCTATTTCTGCTTCCACTTCGTCGGACAGTTTGAAACCGTTGCTGCCGAAGAACTTGATTCCGTTATCCGGAAACGGATTGTGGGAGGCGGAGATCATGACACCCGCATCCGCACCCAGTGCACGTGTGAGATACGCCACGCCTGAGGTGGAGATGACACCCAATCTGACCACTTCTGCTCCAACCGAAAGCAAGCCAGCCAAAAGCGCGCTTTCCAGCATCTGTCCGGAAATGCGCGTATCGCGCCCAATCACCACTTTTGGTTTGCCTTCCTGCTTGTTTCTGGTGAGAACGTAGCCGCCAACGCGTCCGATTTTAAATGCCAGCTCGGGAGTCAATTGTGTATTGGCAACCCCACGTACACCGTCTGTTCCGAAATACTTCCCCATGTTTGTCCCTCATTTCCTTCCTTGTGCACACAACAGCTTATGCCTACCTTCGCTTGTTCGTGATTTCGATTGTTACCTTTTTCGGTGCGCTCGCAGAAGTCTTGATATAATCCGGCTGATTGAAAATGTAATTCAGAGGTACCTCGTACACACCAGCCGGCATGTTGCTGACATCTGCTATGACCTGCAAGTCTTCGTGTCTCAATTGATCCAGCACTTGTGCCGCGCCGATGACGTCAAAGTCGATTGTAGACAGCTCCTGACCATCGGTGGACAGCACCTTGGCTTGCATAGTCTCTGACAACCCGCTGATGCGAATCGGGATTTTCTCCAAACGCTTGGTTGTGGACGGAACTACTTTCAGCGATACCTTGAGATACTCCGGTTCTACCTTCACGATGTTATCCATTAACGGTATCTTTAGCTCCAAAAGACGATCTGATGTAATGTTGGCAAGATCGATTTCCGGCCCCGGATAGGTGTTCGCCTTGATAGCGTCAATGACCTCTTTCGGACCGAAAACGGTCACCTCATCCACATTCATATCCATACTAGCCAAACTATAGCCATTTGGCATTTCATTCGTCAAGTTTAATTTCAGTGGCACTTTCACAAAAGGACTCGTGACCGGGATGTTTACCTCTACCGTAAGCGGGATGACATCCGCACCTTGAATCACATTTCCTGACTTGTCCACTACCTTCAGTGGGACTGTAGTCTTAATCGCAGAAGTAGCCCCTTCCAGATCGACAGACGCCTTGACAGCCGCCACTTTGTTTACCTGGCTTTCCGGAACTCTGACCAGTGCCCGGAAAGGCTTGACGATCGGTTCTCCAGCGGTGTAGCCGGGAGCTACCTGCCCCAGTTTTTCCACCGTAACCTCCCGCTCCACCGTCTTCTTCTCTTCCAGAGTGATTTCCACGATGTTGGGAATAATGCCCACTTTCACCTCATCCGGGAACCCTTTGTACTGGACTGGCACCTTGTGAGTCCCTTTTCCCAAATTGGTGGCATCGACGTATACTTCCATCGAGTCAGCCGGGAAATAGTTATGACGATAGAACGGGTTGTTGCTCTCCAACGCGACTTTTACCGTTCGCTGCTGCTTGACGACCTGAAAACGGTCTGTATCGTACTTGACATGCAAGGTCACGCCGTCAATAAAGACGGGCTGGCTCGCTTCCGAAGTCGGCGTTTGCTCTGACTCCAGATTGACGACCATCCACATCATGACAGCCAACAGCAGCGCTACGGCCCGTGCAAACCAATGACTGTTCAACCATTTATCCATGTTTTCGCCTCCATTGCCAACGACTGCCAATGGACTTGCCCTTTGACAGAGGCTGTAGCTGTTCGGTCAGCATCTCTGCCAGTTGCGCCTCCGTCAGATTGCGGTTCATTGCGCCATGCGCGGCAAAAGACACTTGTCCTGTCTCCTCCGAAACGATGATGGACATGCCATCCGAGACCTCGCTGACGCCGATTGCCGCGCGGTGACGAGTCCCCAACTCCTTCGAGATGGAGCTGTTCTCAGACAGCGGAAGGTAACAGGCAGCAGCCAAAATGACATCCTTGCGCATAATGACCGCCCCGTCATGCAAAGGCGTATTCGGAATGAAAATGTTGATGAGCAGCTCCGAGCTCACGCGTCCGTTGATCGCGATGCCCGTCTCTACGTAATCGTTCAGCCCTGTCTCACGCTCAATGACGATCAAGGCCCCGATCCGCCGCTTCGCCATGTAGGTGACTGCTTTACACACCTCTTGCACCACACGGTTCACCATGTCATCGTCTTGCAGGCTGCTGGAGCGGGAAAAGAGCTTGCCTCGCCCGAGCTGCTCCAGCGCGCGACGCAATTCCGGCTGGAAGATGATAACCACAGCCAGTACCCCGAAGGTAAAAGCTTGCGACATCAACCAGTGCAGTGTCGTCAGTTGGAAGTACTTGCTGAGCAGCCAGGTGATGACGATCACCATGATCCCCTTCAGCAGCTGTACCGCTCGCGTCCCCCGAATGAGCATAATAATTTTATAAATCACGTATGTAACGAGTAAAATATCCGTTCCATACCGCAGTAAATCCCCATATTCCATCGATATCATAACGAAGCCCCCATATCTCGCTCCATCTAAATCAGGTCAGCCTGTCTCCTGCGGAAAAAGCACGGCTCCCCTGCCGTGCTGTTGATAGCTGTACTCTCTATTTTCTCTTATGGCAAGATCGGAAGCAAGTCATTTCCAATATTTTTCACCTCATACCAGATCCAATCGAAGATCGCTTCAATGGATTCTGTATTGCCGACCACTTGAGCGGTAGAGGCCACAAACACTTTTCCTTCGATGGCCACTACATTTCCTTTTACTTGCCCCTGAACATCCACGTCGCCGTTGCGCACCACCAAATCTCCATCAATACTCGTTCCGGCTGGCACTACGACGACATTTCGTTCCCGATCTATTTTTAACTTATCCATGTTCGCTGAAGATACCTGCAGTGTATTATCGCGGTCAAACCAGTTCGCGCACAAGCTGCCAGTCATGAGGAACAGAAACACCGCCGCTGCCGTCAAAAACGGATGGTTCCGCAGCCAGCTTGAAAACAGGTTGGCCTTCGTCGGCGCAGGCAATTGGGCAAGTACACGTGCCGTAAAATCAGGAGAAACATGAATATGTGAAGCGCTCTGTACAAAAGCGATGGCCCGCTGCAACTCATGCATATGCTGGCGGCAGCTCGCACACGTTTTTATATGTGCTTGCAAATGCTGATTGGCTAATTCATCAGTGTCCCCATCCAAATACTCGTGGATGAGAATAATCATTTCCCGGCATTCCATCGTGATTTTCTCCTTTCTCACATCAATCGCAACTTGCTTCGCAACGCTTCCCGCCCTCGGTGAATGCGTGTCTTGATCGTCGTAATGGGAAGTTTTACGATATCGCTGATTTCCTGCAACGACAAATCCTCAATGTAGCGCAAGATCATAATCGAGCGATATTTCGGCTGCAACTGGGACAAAGCTCCCTGTACTGTCTCCTGGAGCTCCTGCGTCACGACTTTGTCTTCCGGTGTTTTCTCACTGGAAGACAGGCGCGAATACCAGTCCATTCCCTGTCCCGGCTCGGTTTCTTCATCCAATGAAAAGTCAGGTCTTTTTTTGCGGCCACGGTCGATACATAGATTGGTTGCGATCCGGTAGATCCACGTGGAGAACTTGTAGCTGTCATCGTACGAATGCAGGTTGGCATACACGCGCAAAAAAGTTTCCTGCGCGATGTCTTCCGCATCCTGGCGGTTTCCCACCATGCGATAAGCAAGCTGAAATATCTTGTCTTTATAAATTTCGATCAACTCGGCAAAAGCTTCACGGTCTCCGCGCTTTGCCCGCTGAGTCAACCGTTTCTCTACAAAATCCATGCGATCCTCCCCACAATACCGTAATCCTATATACGGATGGTATTGCAAATGGTTTCGTTCAAAATGCGTGTTTGTGCAGGTAATTTGTTGGGAAATAGAGGAATAAGGCAACTGCCTGCCTCTATATATTATTGATGATAACTCTTTTATCCCTCCGTTGGAAAGGAGAGTGGGGCCTATGTCGAAGCAGGACGTTCTCCTCCAGATCGAGCAACTGCGCAAAAAGCTCAACGATCAGTATAAGAAGCAGGCTTCCATCACGCCTGAATTACTCGCCCTTAGCGTGCAACTGGACCATCTATTAAACAAACTACATTCTCCATCCTTAGAATGTACTTCTTTCTACCACCAATGTAAAGATGCGTAAAAAGCAAAAGGGCTATCTCAAAAGTCCTTATTGCGACTTTGAGATGCCCCTTTTGTATTTCAGAAAACGTTAGCGGAATTGCCCCTTGTGGACAACTCCTTTTTGTCCTTGGACTACGACTGGTTACAGCAGTTTATCGCCGAACGCAGAGCTCATCAATGCCACTGCGACACGCGCCGTCATGTTTTCACGGTCGAGAATCGGATTTACTTCCACAAATTCTGCGGAACAAAGAATGTCAGCGTCCGCCAGCATCTCCAGGGAGACGTGCCCCTCCCGGTAAGAAATACCGCCAATCACCGGGGTTCCTACTCCTGGCGCGTCATGCGGGTCCAGTCCGTCCAAATCCAGGCTCAAGTGTACGCCATCGGTGTTTTTGGACACGTGTGCAATCGCTTCATCCATGACGCGAGCCATTCCCAGTTTATCGATTTCGTGCATGGTGAACACTTTTATGCCAATGCGCTTGATGAGATCGCGCTCACCTTGATCGAGATCGCGCGCCCCGATAATTACCACGTTTTCAGGCTGCAGCTTTGGCGCAAATCCGCCGATGTTCGTCAGTCGCTTATGCCCAAAGCCCAAGCTCGCCGCCAGCGGCATTCCGTGGATGTTTCCGGATGGAGATGTCTCCCCTGTATTCAGATCCCCGTGCGCATCAAACCAGATGACACCGAGATTTTTCACATGCTTGGCGACACCTGCAATCGTTCCCAAGGCTATGCTGTGATCGCCACCCAGCACGAGCGGGAAACGGCCTGCAGTCATGATATCGCTTACAACTTCAGCAAGTTTTTCGTTCGCTTCCACAACTTGATCCAGATACTTATGGTTTTCTGTTTCCGTAAAACGTTGAGGACGTGTCACAAAAATATCTCCACGGTCCTCAATATGAAAGCCCATTTTCTCCAAGCGAGCCACAACACCTGCGTAGCGAATGGCACTTGGCCCCATATCTACTCCACGACGATCTGCACCCAGATCCATCGGTACACCGACAATACTCATGTTCTTGTTCATGTAAACGCCCCCCAAATTCCTCGATCATTGTTGCTTCACCCCTATATTGTAGCCGCTGATCGCGAAATGACTCAACTCGACAGGATTTTGCATAAATAACCCGTTTTCTCTCCACGCAAAAAAACGAGCAACCAAAGTGGCTACTCGTTTTGCACAATCCATATGGAGCGGGTGATGGGAATCGAACCCACGCGACCAGCTTGGAAGGCTGGAGTTCTACCATTGAACTACACCCGCGCAATCTTTTTCGTAAACAGAAAACCCGGCAACAATCGCGAAAAAAATGGTCGGGAAGACAGGATTCGAACCTGCGACCCCTTGGTCCCAAGCCAAGTACTCTACCAAGCTGAGCTACTTCCCGATTTTTTGTTTTCCAACGCTTTTCTTCCCTATTTTGTAGTAAAGAAGCGTGCCCTGAGAGATTCGAACTCCCGACCTTTTGATTCGTAGTCAAACGCTCTATCCAGCTGAGCTAAGGGCACATATTTTCATGGAAAGAAAAAACTGGTGAGCCATGAAGGACTCGAACCTTCGACCCTCTGATTAAAAGTCAGATGCTCTACCAACTGAGCTAATGGCTCGCAAGTGGCTGGGGTACTAGGATTCGAACCTAGGAATGACGGAGTCAAAGTCCGTTGCCTTACCGCTTGGCTATACCCCAATAGCCATGAGTAAAAATGGTGGGGAGAGACGGATTCGAACCGCCGAACCCATAGGGAGCAGATTTACAGTCTGCCGCGTTTAGCCACTTCGCTATCTCCCCATTTTCAGTTAAACAACAAGTGGTGGAGGCTGACGGGATCGAACCGCCGACCCTCTGCTTGTAAGGCAGATGCTCTCCCAGCTGAGCTAAGCCTCCAAAGTGCCCCGCAAAGTGAAGAGGTTGCGTTGTAGCAACACCGAACACTTTGCGGGGCCCCAACAACCAGTTGGGTGTATAGGTGACCCGTAGGGGATTCGAACCCCTGAATGACAGCGTGAAAGGCTGCTGTGTTAAACCGCTTCACCAACGGGCCATTATCATGATGATTACTGGTGCTCCCGACAGGAATCGAACCTGCGACCTCTTCCTTACCATGGAAACGCTCTACCGACTGAGCTACAGGAGCAAGTGAATGGCTCCTCGGGACGGACTCGAACCGCCGACCGATCGGTTAACAGCCGATTGCTCTACCAACTGAGCTACCGAGGAACGTTGAAGGATTTTTGTTCCTTCAAAACTGGATCTGCATGTTTGCCAGGCATGTGTGGATAAGTCCTCGACCGATTAGTATTCGTCAGCTCCACGCGTTGCCGCGCTTCCACACCGAACCTATCAACCTCATCGTCTATGAGGGGTCTTACCAGCTTGACGCTGTGGGAAGTCTCATCTTGGAGGGGGCTTCACGCTTAGATGCTTTCAGCGCTTATCCCGTCCGCACATAGCTACCCAGCTGTGCCACTGGCGTGACAACTGGTGCACCAGCGGTGCGTCCATCCCGGTCCTCTCGTACTAAGGACAGCTCTCCTCAAACTTCCTACGCCCGCGACAGATAGGGACCGAACTGTCTCACGACGTTCTGAACCCAGCTCGCGTACCGCTTTAATGGGCGAACAGCCCAACCCTTGGGACCT
>NZ_CP154342.1:192500-257500 GCF_050920745.1 Brevibacillus gelatini | reverse complement strand
TTTCTTCGAGTTCCCGTTTCAGTAAATACTCTAGTTCTTGCACTTCTTTGGCATTAAACAAAAACCCTAACAACGATATCGCCTCCGCCTTACGAATCTAACCTCTATCCTTTCCATCCAAATTCAACCCTATTCAAATTGAAAAGGGGCTGTCCAGAAAGTCAGTGTAAACTGACTGCTGGAGGCCCCGTTTTTATTTGAAATGTGAAAATTAGGCACAAAAAAATCGCCACATCCTGTAGAATGGAAGTTACCACACCACCAACTCAGAAAGGGCGATTTTTTTGCGTAATCGAACGACTACTACTGAACAGTATATCACGGAACTTTCACTTCCTCTAGGGGATATAGAAAAGAATAGGATTGCCAAACGAAAACTTGCTCCTACATTCAAATCTTACGACAACAAGCAAATCCAAATGATTCTGGATTTGGAATTGTATATCCCGCCCCATCATGTGGCACGTGTCATTGATGAGATGATCGAGGCCATTCCAGACAAGCAGTTGTTCGCGCATTATACAGGGGGCGGTCGCAGCTCCTATCATCCGAAAATGCTGCTGAAAGTCATTCTTTACGGATACTCGCAGAAAGTCTATTCCTGCCGTGGAATCGAAAAGCTGTTGCAAGAGAACATCCCTGCCATGTGGCTGGCTGCGATGCAACAGCCCGACTTTCGGACCATAAACGAGTTCCGTGGTGTACGCATGAAAGCTCTCATAGACGAGTTGTTTGAAACCATGATTCAAAAGCTGATTGCGGACAATTACATCACGATGGAAAACTACTTTCTCGATGGCACGAAGATCGAAGCCAATGCAAACAAGTATTCCTTTGTATGGAAAAAGTCCGTACTTCGCTTTGAAGAGAAGCTGAAGGAAAAGATCCAGGAGACCCTTGCCCATATTCATAGCCTTACCCGACAAGAGGCTGGAGAGTATGTCGCTGTCCATTCAGAGGAACTCCCTGCCAAGCTCGAAGAAGCCGCCGCCGCATTGGAGGAAAAAGTCGAAGAATTGACGGAACAAATCGCTAACACAAGTGAGAGTGCCGAACGGAAAATCTTGCGCCAAGAGCGTAGTGCCCTGAAGCAACCCCTAAAACAAATCCGTGAGGATTTTCTTCCCCGCCTGACGAAGTATGAACAGCAAAAGGTCATCTTCGGTGAGCGCAACAGTTATTCCAAAACAGACCCGGATGCCACGTTTATGCGAATGAAGGAAGACCACATGAAAAATGGGCAGTTAAAGCCGGGATACAACGTGCAAATAGCCACGGAAAACCAGTTTATTTTGTCTTACAGCCTTCATCAACGTCCAACGGATACGCGATGCTTCATTCCACATATGGAACGACTGGCTGCGTCTTCTTTACCGATGCCAAAAACGGTCATTGCCGATGCGGGCTATGGCAGTGAGGAAAACTATTTGTATGCAGTTGGAGAAGAAAAAGAGCCGCGTTTTGATTTTCTCATTCCCTATAGCAACTACATGAAAGAGAAAACGAGAAGTTACCAAAAAGATATACGACATGCATCGAATTGGACGTACGAAGAGTTGGATGATCGATTCATTTGCCCTAACGGCCGAAATGTTCCATTTAAGAAATATCAAACGAAAAAAACACATTCTGGTCTGGAACAGAGCTTCAAGATTTATGAATGTGAGGATTGCAGGGATTGCCCACTCAAGTCAGCCTGTACGAAAGCAAAAGGAAACCGCCAGGTACACTGGAATACGATCTGGGAAGAGTTGAAAGCAAAAGCCAAAGGAGCCCTTGAGGATGACGAGAAGTCCGCTATCTATTTTCGGCGTAAAGTCGAAGTCGAAAGCGTGTTCGGTCACATCAAGGGCAATCGGTCGTTCCGCCGATTTTCCTTGCGAGGGTTGGATAAGGTTCATACAGAGTTTGGGATTGTGGCTTTAGCCCACAATCTACTGAAGGTGGCGAGCATCCGCCTGACTGCCTTCATCAATAAAGAGACGAAGGAACTAAAAAATGGACGGGAACCTTTCGGTTTTCCGCCCATTTTTTATTTTGGGGACTTATTGGACAGCCCCTTTAATTTGTTAGCAACTCTGAATTATTTCAGCAAGTTCATTTGCTGTAATTGTTCCCCGATCGTGGCTTTGAGAATAAAAGGCGTAATCGAACTTTCTACGATCCCCGCAATCAGAAGCAATCCAATGACGATCATCACCGCAGCTGGAAATTGCTTGAGAGTGTCGTACCAGTCATTTTTCACGCGCTCCTGATTGTGCGGCGCAAACAGCAACCCGACTGATCGCAGGCTGAGTATCCCGAGCCGTATGCCGATTCCCGCGGCAAACAGGACTGCAGGCAGTTCAAAAATCCCGTGTGGCAAAATGCCTGCGCTGAAAACCAGCCACGGACTAATCCCAATCTCACTGGATTTCGCGATGATGTACCCGAGCAGCAACCCGTTTGTCAGCATTCCAATTATGGGAAAGAATGCAAAAAACAATCCAAGGGCCATCATCATCAAGGCGCTGAGTACGTTGTTGGAAAAAATCGTCCAAAACGTAGCGAACACGCCTCCCCCGCTCTCTTTGATCCGATCCGCAACTTCTTTCAGTTGCTCCATCATGCTCTTCACCACGGGATCCATGGCGGGGGCCTGCAAATAGCCAATTAGACCGCTCCCGAAAAAAATGAGACAAGCGGTCAGGAAAAATCGTTTGTTATCCAACCACAGACGCTGCAGTCTTTTGTTCATGAGCAACGCTCCTTTACTGCCTCTTACATTCACTATATGCATTGTACCTCAACAATAGCCAACTGGCCAAAGAATATCCTTGTCTTCCCTGCATAAACTGTTATCGGACAAAGGAGGTGCTTATCCATGAGATTCATTTATGTCGTGAGTACCAACCGTTTGAAGCAAATCCTCATTATCGCGGCAGCTATTCTGCTGACCGCAGTGATTGGCTATGCGGAACGCGATACGATCGCGGCTTTTTCCAGCAGCGGCAACAAGCAAGGGCCCCAGGCAATCTACAAGGTAGATACCAAGGAGAAGAAAATTGCTCTCACCTTTGACATCAGTTGGGGAGAAACACGCGCACTCCCTATTCTCGATGTACTGAAAGAAAAAAATGTAAACAAGGCAACCTTCTTCCTGTCCTCTCCCTGGAGTCAGCGCCATCCGGAAATTGTGAAAAGAATCAAGGAGGCTGGACTGGAAATCGGTTCGCATGGCCATAAGCACGACAACTACAGCAAATACACGGATGAGGAAATTCGCAGCCAGATCGCAAAGGCTGACTCCATCCTGACAGAGATGACTGGAAAAAAACCGACCCTGATTCGCATGCCGAATGGCGATTTTGACAAACGCGTACTGGAAATTGCCAACCGGATGGGGTATACGGTTGTCCAGTGGGATACGGACTCCAAGGACTGGATCGAGCCGAAAAAAGATGTCATCATCCAAAACGTCCTGTCCAAAGCCCATCCTGGCGACATCATCCTGATGCATGCGAGTGATTCCGCCAAGGAGACTCATCTAGCCCTTCCCGTTATTATCGATCAGCTGCGCAAGCAAGGATACGAGTTCGTCACGGTATCCGAACTGATCGCCGGCACCAGCATCCAGAGCAAGGAAGTCAATTAAACACCCGCAAAAGCCTGATTACACAAAAAAGCTGACCGCGATAAAGGTCAGCTTTCTCTTTTTACCAGACGATGCAAATGCATCACTTGCCATACGTTGCAAAACAGTAAAGGTACAAGCATGGACAATGTCGCATGCACACTGTCTTCCTTCAGGGCCGGAATCCATTCCAGAGCCGTGATGACAAACATGAAAAACATCGTGGGAATCCACGCCGTTCTGTTCGTCAGCCTTACTTTTCCGTAAGCAGTAACCAGAGCGACAATCAAAAGCAAAATCGGCTCGATAAAGTATGGTCCGACTCCTTTTCCTTCGCCCAGCGACGTGTAGCGGAGGTAAATCATGTCAAAAAAGACAAAGAGTATGAAAAAAACTTGAACGCTCTGCCACAAAGAAGGCGTCTTGAAAATCGTTTTGGCAAAATAATTGATTGTCATATACGCAAAAAAACCCATCTGGGCCACAATGCTAATGGTCATCCCATACAAAAGATACATCAGTGTGCCGACAAAAAAGTTGCCCGCGCTGCCTTCCGAAAGCTTGTCCAAATCAAAAATAAAGGCGACCAGAACCCCTCCCAGTCCCCCCAAGAGCAACGTGGTGACAAAAAGCCAACCATACTTTCTTAAGCTCACCAAACATTCCCTCCATTCCACATCGAATATGATTGTACCAATGGATACAAGAAAATACTAGCGTAAGAACAAAACAAAATGCGCACGTTACTCTTAGGCAGAGTAAAGAAGGAGGTGTCCACCCCATGAGAAAAAAGGCATTGTCTTTTTGGCTCTCCGCAATTGTCTGTCTGGTCCTATCCAGTTGCTCAAGCGGCGGGCAAGCACAAAGTTCGTCTCAGCCTGATTATAAGAGTGTCAAAGACATGGTGCTGGACATATTGCAGACTGACGAAGCGAAGCAATCCGTTAGCAAAATGATGAAAGATGAAAAGTTCAAGCAAAACCTGATGATTGACGAGTCCACTGTTCGCACCACTTTAATACAAAGCATGACGAATCCGAACAGCCCCCACATCAAAGAGGCCTTCAAAGATCCGAAATTCGCCAGCACATTGGCCAAATCGATGAAGAACGAGCAAAAAACGCTGATGAAGGATCTGATGAAAGACCCTGAGTACCAAAAACAGCTCATCAGCCTGATGAAGGACCCCGAGTTTGAAAAAAATCTCATGGATTTGATGAAAAGCGCTGCTTACCGCCAGCAAACCATGCAAATCATGAAGGAGTCCTTGCAAAGCCCTTTGTTCCAAGAAGAACTGATGAAAATCATGACAAAGGTCTCCGAAGACCTGACAAAGCCAAAAGAACTCAAGTCGAAGAAAAAAGGCAAGGGCGAAGACTCCGGTGGCGACTCCTCTTCCTAAGAAAGCCTCTGACGAAGCCGTTCAAGGATGAGCGACCGCGTTTTAGCGTAAGAAAAAAGGTGAGCTCTCATCCAGAGCCCACCTTTTTGGTATCTTTTGCGCTTACTTCTGCTCACATTTTTCAATGACGCGTTTCGCCATGTCACGGTACAACTGTCCGATTTCGGAGCTTTCCCGGTAAACAGAAGGAGAATAATCCGGCTCAGATGGATGGTTGTCCGGCTGTCCCAACGGAATTTGCGCCAAAAGTTCGGTAGCCAGCGTCTCTGCCAGTTTTCCACCGCCTCCGCGGCCGAAGACGTACTCTTTGGAGCCGTCCTTCGCTTCGTACCAGGCCATGTTTTCCACGACACCGAGAATTTCGTGTCCCGTCCGCTTTGCCATCGCCCCGGCACGTGCCGCGACAAAAGCTGCCGTAGGATGCGGCGTTGTCACGACAATCTCCTTGCTTTGCGGAATCATCGTATGCACGTCCAAAGCCATGTCGCCCGTTCCTGGCGGCAGGTCCAGCAGCAAGTAGTCCAGCTCTTCGCCCCAATGCACTTCCGTAAAGAAATTGCGCAGCATTTTTCCGAGCATCGGACCGCGCCAGATAATCGGGGAGTTGTCCTCGACGAAAAAGCCCATGGACATGACCTTTACGTTTTGCTTTTCTACAGGGAGAATCGTTTCGCCAATGACAGTCGGGCGCTGGTCGATGTTCATCATGTCCGGCACGCTGAAGCCATAGATGTCGGCGTCGATAATCCCGACCTTTTTCCCCAGGCGAGCCATGGCTACGGCCAGATTGACAGTGACCGTTGACTTCCCTACGCCGCCTTTACCGGATGTAATGGCGATAAAGGTTGTCTTCGAATCCTTGGCCAGAATCGGATTGAGCAAAGGAGCTTGTCCCGGCGTCATATTATGTGTTTGTCCGCCCTGGTTATTGCGCAGCTGAGCGCTGAGGGCTGCTCGCTCCTCATCGGTCATCGAGCCGAAATGCACGCGCACTTCCTCCGCTCCAAGCGCTTTCACAGCCCCTATGACGTCGTCTTCGATCTTGGCCTTTAGAGGACAGCCGGAGATCGTCAAAACGACTGTCAGGCTCACTGTAGCGCCTTCAACGCGGATGTCCCGGATCATGTTCAGCTCGACCAGACTGCGATTGATTTCAGGATCCTTCACATCACGCAGCGCTTCCAGAATTTGTTCTCTGGTCAACATGGTTGCTCACCTCATCTATATCGTCTTGGCCATCATTTTTCCATACCTTCTATCACTAGATGGTTTGCGCGTTCATTATAGCACATTCGGACGGGCGGGACACAGCCGCCGCCCGTTCAAGGTGTCATTGGCACTTTTTCACCGGAATACTGCCGCAAAATCCCCTGGTAGATCGCATTCGCCATCGCTTTTTGGTACTCCTGGCTTTGCAGCCGTTTCGCTTCTTCGGTGTTGCTGACAAACCCAACCTCGACCAAAACAGCCGGGCAGTTGACTTCCCGTATCAAAAATACGTTGTTCGTCTTGCTCGGCACACGATCGGTATTGCCCAGCACCCGCTTGATCTCATCCTGGATGAGATAGGATACCTCCGCGCTTTTTTTAAACGTAGGCGAGTAAAACGTTTGCGCACCCGACCATTTAGGTGAAGGGATGGAATTGACGTGAATGCTGACCAGCAAATCGGGAGAGCTGTCATTCACCAGTTTCACCCGGTTGCGAATGTCTTCTGCTTTTCTTCTTTTGGCCAGGTCAGCCTCCGGCGATGCCAAATCCTTGTCTTCCTCCCGCGTCATGATGACAAACGCGCCTGACTGCTGGAGAAAATCCCGCAAGTACATACTGATTGCCAGCGTCACCTCCTTTTCCACCACATCGCCTGTGCTGGATATAGCACCACCGTCTTTGCCCCCGTGTCCCGGGTCGATGGCAATGACGGTTCCTGTCAGCGGCAGCGACCATGCCATCCACGACGAACGATCCGGTGATTCGTAGGTGAACAGCACCACCAGTAAAGCAAAAGCCAGTATCCAGCCTACCCCTTTTCGTATCACGGCGTATCGTCCCCTTTTGTCCCATTCTCGTTCCATCATATGGACAAACAGAAACAATTATTCCACGCATGGGCTGTGAGGGGGGCTTGCGGTTTGGAAAGGCAGCGGAGCGGGGCTTTTGACAGCGATATATAGCATAAAAAAAGACCCCCGAACCAAAAAAGTTCGAGAGCCTTGCCAAACGGAAAAATTAGCGTTTGGAGAATTGAGGCGCGCGACGAGCTGCTTTCAAGCCGTATTTTTTACGTTCTTTCATGCGAGGGTCGCGAGTCAGGAAGCCAGCGCGTTTCAGAGCGCCGCGCAGTTCTGGGTCTGCTTTCAGCAGAGCGCGAGCAACGCCGTGACGGATTGCACCAGCTTGACCAGTGGTTCCGCCACCGTTTACGTTAACCAGTACATCGTAACGACCGAGGGTTTCAGTCAGAACGAGTGGTTGTTTTACGATCAATTTCAGTGTTTCCAAACCAAAGTAATTATCCATATCACGTTTGTTGATAACGATGCGACCTTCACCTGGAACCAGGCGAACACGTGCTACGGAGTGCTTACGACGACCTGTACCGTAGTATTGTACTTGTGCCACGTATATTTCCTCCCTTTACCTTAACCGCGAATTTGCCAAACTTCTGGTTTTTGTGCTGCATGAGGATGCTCAGCGCCAGCGTATACTTTCAGCTTCGTGAACATTTGACGTCCCAAGCTGTTTTTAGGCAGCATGCCTTTTACAGCCAGTTCGAACATACGAGCTGGTTTTTTGTTCAGCATGTCGCCAGCTGTAGTCTTTTTCAGACCTCCTGGATACAGGGAGTGAGAGTAGTAAATTTTGTCTTGCAGCTTGTTACCAGACAATTTCACTTTGTCAGCGTTGATTACGATTACGAAATCGCCAGTGTCAACGTGTGGAGTGAATTCAGGTTTCAGTTTGCCACGCAGGATAGAAGCTACTTCGCTTGCCAGACGGCCCAGCGTTTGGCCTTCTGCGTCAACGATGTACCATTTGCGCTCAACTTCGAGCGGTTTCGCCATATATGTGGTACGCATTTTTGTCCCTCCTAAGTATCTTACCTTTACATGTCCATCTACTTATAACCAAAACAATCGAAACTTGCAATGGAAGAAAATTGCTGCTAACGGGTGAGCAACTCTTCCAGGTGTTTCATTTATCACGAACTTGTCTTTCAATCCCGGGGCTAGAGTGGGGCTAGGCGGGGTTAAAATACCAAGGAATATCGTACTACATCGCAGACGCGTAGTCAAGGGCCTTCCCTCGGTCTAATAGTTGGAAATCTGTCTGTTAATAGACGACCTCCCACATGGTCAGACCTTTGGCTGGCGCTGTCTTTCCTGCCATCTCCCGATCCCGTGCCGCAAGAATCTTTTTCAGCTCATCGGGATGGCGTTTGCCCTGCCCGACCTCTACCAAGGTGCCCACTATGATGCGCACCATGTTGTACAAAAAGCCGTTGCCGCGGCACGTTACCCACACTTCGCCGCCGAAGCGCTCCACAGTCAGGCTGTACACCGTTCGCACCTTGTCCTCGACAAATGTCTTCGCCGAGCAAAACGACGTAAAATCATGCTCTCCCACCAAATGACGTGCGGCCTGCTGCATCGCCTCCACGTCCAGCGGAAAGCGGATGTGGTCGGCATAGCGGTGGCGAAATACATCTGCCACCGGGTTGTTGTCGATGCAATACCGATACTCCTTCACCCGTACGTCAAAACGGGCGTGAAAAGTCTCCGGCACCTCTTCTACCGACCGGATCACGATTGAATCAGGCAGCTGATTATTCAGCACAAACCGCCACTTGTCCAACGGAATGTGACTGTTCGTATCAAAATGAATCACCTGTCCGCGCGCATGCACCCCGGCATCGGTACGACCCGAACCATGGATTTGGATCTCCTCTCCCGTGATTCGTTTCAGAGCGGCTTCGATCTCCCCTTGCACCGTTACCTGATCGGGTTGAACCTGAAAACCGCTGAAATCTGTTCCATCGTATCCCAATACACAGCGTAACCGCTTCATGCACGCCACCATCCAATCGTAATCGCGAGCAACACTCCGGCAACTGCTATCCCGGCATCTCGCCAGGAAAAGGCCAGCTTGTGCAATCGGGTCCGCCCAACACCGCCTCGATAGCCGCGCGCTTCCATCGCCAAAGCGAGATCCTCGGCCCGGCGAAACGCGCTGACGAACAACGGAATCGCAATCGGGATCAGGCTTTGCGCTCGCTTCACGAGACTGCCGCTCGTAAAATTGGCTCCCCTGGCCGTCTGCGCCTTGATGATTTTATCCGTCTCCTCCATCAAGGTCGGAATGAACCGGATCGCAATCGACATCATCAGGGCGATTTCGTGCACAGGAACCCCAATCCGGCCAAATGGTCCGAGCAGGCGCTCCAGTCCCTCCGTCAAATCGATTGGCGATGTGGTCAACGTCAGCAAGGAGCTAATCACTACCAGGAGTCCCAAACGCAAGGAAATGAAGATCGCTTGTTGTATTCCACGTTCCTCGACTGTAAACCAGCCCCATTGGAAGTACACCGCGCCGCCTTTTGTCATGAAAATGTGCAGGATGATCGTAAACACGATCAAGATCCATACCGGCTTCAGGCTTTTTAGGATGTAGCCAAGCGACAGCCTGGAGAGCAGCCCGGCATACAGGGTGAAGGCTACCAATACGGCATAGGTGATCGTATTGTTGGCCAAAAAGACTAGCGTTGCAAAAAGAATGATAAAGAGCAGTTTGCTTCGCGGATCTGCGCGATGTAAAAAGGAATGCCCAGGTACGTACTGACCAATGGCAATATTCTGCAGCATGCCTAGCCCTCCTTCGGTACGGACAGTCGTTCCAGCAGATGGGCAATCAACTCTTCCTCCCGATAAACGGAGTTTGGCAGACTTTCCTTGTCCGGCAGCAATTGATTCAGCCTCGACACAAAAGCGACTGTCTCCGGCACATCCAAAGCAAGCTCGCGGAGACGTTCTGCCTGCATGAAGATTTCATCCGGCTTGCCCTGCAAGGCGATCTTGCCCTGTGCCAGTACCAGCATATAGTCGGCGTAGCGCGCTGCTTCCTCCATGCTGTGGGTGACCAATAGCGTCGTCAGCTTTTGCTCCTGGTGAATGCGGTAGATCGCTTCCAGAATCGACTGACGCCCCATCGGGTCCAGCCCTGCCGTCGGCTCGTCCAATACAAGCACTTTTGGCTGCATGGCCAGAACTCCCGCCAGCGCGACACGGCGCATTTGCCCGCCACTCAGGTGAAAAGGCGAACGGTCCTTGACTTTTTCGTAATCCAGTCCAACGATTTCAAGAGCCTCTTTCACGCGGGCCTCTACCATCGCTTCCGGCAAATCAAAGTTCGAAGGTCCAAAGGCAACGTCTTTTGCCACTGTTTCCTCAAACAGTTGATGCTCCGGATACTGGAAAACAAGCCCGATATTCCGTCTTTGCTCGTGAGGCAAACGCTGCTTTGCGGTGATAACTGTGTCCCCCAAAGTAATGGTCCCAGCGCTGGGCAAAAGCAAGCCGTTCAAATGCTGGATCAAGGTAGACTTGCCAGAGCCTGTCTGCCCGATAATCCCGACAAACGAACCGGACGGAATCGTAAACGAGATGTCGTGCAAGGCTACCCGCTCAAACGGTGTTCCTTTTCCGTAGATATGGCTTACCTGGTCAAAAGTAATCTGCATACGTGCTCCACCAGCTCCTCTTGGTGCAGTACAAACGGTAGATCAATCCCTTTGGCAGCCAACATGTGTCGGAGGCGGACGGCAAAGGGAACATCCAGCCCTACCGTTTTCAAACGTTCTACCTGGTTGAACACGTCACCAGGCGGCCCCTCCATCAGAACTTCTCCGGCATTCATCACAACGACCTTGTCCGAATAGACCGCTTCTTCGGGAAAATGGGTAATGTTGATGATGGTAATTCCTTCGTCACGATTCAGCCGTCTGACCAGTTGCAGCACTTCCTGTCTGCCCTGGGGATCAAGCATCGCTGTCGCTTCATCCAGGATGATGACAGATGGCCGCATCGCCATAATGCCCGCGATTGCCACGCGTTGCTTTTGTCCCCCTGACAGCCGGTGCGGCTGCGCCAGCAAATACGACTCCATCCCGACCGAAGCCAGCGCCTCATCAATACGCTGGCGCATCTGTGCAGGATCGACGCCCATGTTCTCAAGCCCAAAGGCCACATCATCTTCCACCGTCGCCCCGACAATCTGATTGTCAGGGTTTTGAAAGACCATGCCCACATGGCGGCGTATTTCCCAAACCAGTTCCCCTTGGGACGTATCCATTCCAGCGACGAGCACCTTGCCGCCCTCTGGCAAAAGCAAGGCATTCATCAGCTTTGCCATCGTAGACTTGCCCGAACCGTTATGACCCAATACAGACACAAAGGAACCCTTTTGAATGGTCAGATCGACGTCCTTCAATACCGGGACACGACTGCCAAGCTCATCATCATAGGTATAGGATACATCTTGCAGTGCCAGCAGGTTCTCTTCATTCATGAGGCATTCACATCCTCTCCAGCCTTTGCAGACTAGCAGGATTTCTCCTTAGAGAAAGAAAAAAAGGGTTGAATCAGAGTCCAGCCTATGACCAGATCTGCCCCCACCCTTTTCACGGTCGATTACCGGTATCGAGGTTGTGTCTCGTTTCCCATGTAAAATGACCAGTTTCTATCCATTATTAAACGAATTCGATGTACGCCATCGGAGCAGCGTCGCCGCGGCGAGGGCCGGCTTTCAGGATACGAGTGTATCCACCGTTGCGCTCTTTGAAGCGAGGCGCGATTTCATCGAACAGTTTTTGTACAGCATCGCGACCTTCTGCATTCGCAACTTCTTTGCGAACGAAAGCAGCAACTTGACGACGAGCATGCAGATCGCCACGTTTCGCGAGCGTAACCATTTTCTCAGCGATTGGGCGCAGTTCTTTCGCCTTCATCTCTGTAGTTTCGATGCGCTCGTTGATGATTAGGTCCGTTACCAAGTCGCGGAACAACGCTTTACGAGCTGCACTACGACGACCCAATTTACGGTATGCCATGTCTTTACCTCCCTTTTCAAGCTGGCAACACTACGTAGAGACTTCTACTGTCGGGAAGCCAGATCTGTATTCCCCCAAACGAGGGCTGACTTGAGAGAACAAAAGTCTGCTGTCAGGGTTTGCTTCTCTAGTCGTCGCTACGCAGGGACAGGCCGAGTTCAGCCAGCTTTTCCTGCACTTCTTCCAGAGATTTGCGACCCAGGTTGCGGACTTTCATCATGTCCTCTTCGGTCTTCTGCGTCAGCTCTTGCACGGTGTTGATACCGGCACGCTTCAAGCAGTTGTAGGAACGAACAGAAAGATCTAGCTCTTCGATTGTCATCTCCAACACTTTTTCTTTCTTGTCTTCCTCTTTTTCAACCATGATCTCAGCATCTTTGGCCTCATCGGTCAGACCGACGAACAGGTTCAAGTGCTCCGTCATGATTTTTGCGCCGAGACTAACGGCTTCTTCCGGACTGATGCTGCCGTTTGTCCAAACCTCAAGTGTCAACTTATCGTAGTTGGTCATTTGCCCTACACGGGTATTTTCCACCTGATAGTTAACGCGCTTGATCGGCGTATAGATCGAATCAATCGGAATCACGCCAATTGGCAGATCCTCAGACTTGTTTCCATCTGATTGAACATAACCACGACCACGTCCAGCTGTCATGCGGATATGCAGACGACCGCCATTGGCCAACGTTGCAATATGAAGATCAGGGTTTAAGACCTCCACATCACTGTCAGCACGGATATCTCCCGCTTTGACAACGCCTTCGCCTTCTGCATCGATCTCGATTACTTTTTCTTCATCGGAATGGATCTTCAGCGCCAAGCCTTTGATGTTCAGGATGATCTCGGTTACATCTTCAACGACGCCTTCAACCGTAGAGAACTCGTGAAGAACCCCGTCGATTTGAACAGTACGAACTGCCGAACCTGGCAAGGACGAAAGAAGAATCCTTCTCAGCGAGTTGCCAAGGGTAGTCCCGTATCCGCGTTCCAGAGGTTCTACAACAAATTTTCCATACGAGTTGTCGTCGCTAACTTCCACAACCTCGATTTTTGGTTTTTCTATTTCTATCATTAAACAAACCCTCCTTCAAAACGTCGAAATCCTTGGGTGGGCCGCATACGTGCCCACTCAGGAATTTCCCCGGCGGTTTACCGTTTGCGTGCATGACAAGCTATAAATCAGAATTTACCATTCTAGTATGGACATGTTCTGAACAATATAAACCAGTTACACGCGGCGACGTTTTGGTGGACGGCAACCGTTGTGCGGAATTGGCGTCACGTCTTTAATCATGTTCACTTCGAGACCAGCTGCTTGCAGGGAACGGATCGCTGCTTCACGACCAGCACCTGGACCTTTTACCGATACTTCGAGGGAACGCATGCCATGTTCCATAGCAACACGTGCAGCCGCTTCAGCAGCCATTTGCGCAGCAAATGGAGTGCTTTTACGGGAGCCTTTGAAGCCGAGGGAACCAGCGCTGGACCAAGAGATCGCGTTACCGTGTGGATCTGTGATGGTTACAATCGTGTTGTTGAAAGTGGAGCGGATATGCGCTACGCCGACTTCAACATTCTTGCGATCACGACGACGGGTACGAGTTGTTGTAGCCTGTTTTCTTTTCGCCATGTCAGTTTACCCTCCTTTACTTCTTCTTGTTAGCTACTGTACGACGTGGGCCTTTACGTGTACGAGCATTTGTTTTAGTACGTTGACCGCGAACTGGCAGTCCACGACGGTGACGGATTCCACGGAAGCATCCGATTTCCATCAGACGTTTGATGTTCAAGGAAATCTCACGACGGAGATCGCCTTCCACCTTCACGTTCTTGTCGATGTAATCACGCAGTTTGCTTACTTCGTCTTCTGTCAGATCGCGAACACGAGTGTTCACATCTACGCCAGTAGCGGCCAGAATTTTTTGAGACGTGGGGCGGCCAATACCAAAAATGTAGGTAAGAGCAACTTCAACGCGTTTTTCGCGCGGCAAGTCTACGCCTGCAATACGTGCCATGTGTCAAAAGCACCTCCTTGTTTACCCTTGTTTTTGCTTATGCTTAGGATTTTCACAAATAACCATTACGTTACCTCTACGACGGATAACCTTGCATTTCTCGCAGATCGGTTTAACCGAAGGTCTCACTTTCATGGTTCTTGCCTCCCTTTTCTAGGGGTTTTGCTTGCTATTTGTAGCGATACGTAATACGTCCGCGGGTCAAGTCGTACGGTGACAGTTCAACAGTTACTTTATCCCCCGGCAGGATGCGGATAAAGTGCATGCGGATTTTTCCGGAGACGTGAGCGAGGACTTTGTGTCCATTCTCCAATTCTACTCGAAACATAGCGTTCGGCAAAGGCTCAATTACTGTACCTTCTACCTCAATGACATCATCTTTTGCCATGGTAAGCTCTCCTTTCTTCTGCTCTTCAGTCGGACCATGAGTTTTGCGAAATGATCACACAACGAACTTATCGTCGACACGTTGGACGACAATCCCGAAACACTCGGTACTCTCGCATTATGTTCGTGTTAAAATCTCATAGCCATCTTCCGTAATCGCGATGGTGTGTTCAAAATGAGCACATGTTTTCCGATCCAATGTTACTACCGTCCAATTGTCCTCCAATGTGCGGACATAACGTTCGCCGGCATTTACCATTGGCTCAATTGCCAACACCATGCCTGGTTTTAACCGTGGACCCCGATCAGGCGGGCCGTAGTTAGGAACCTGCGGATCTTCGTGCAAGTTTTGCCCAATCCCATGCCCCACATACTCGCGGACGAGTGTGAAGCCGGCAGCTTCTGCGTGAACCTGAATGGCATGAGAGATATCGGACAATCGTCCCCCAGGAACAGCTTTTTCAAGCCCCTTGAACAACGCCTCTTCCGTTACCCGCAACAGCTTTTCATTCTCCGCGGAAATTTTGCCGACCGGATACGTCCAAGCGGAGTCTCCATGGTACCCCTGGAACTGGGCACCGATGTCGATACTGATGATGTCTCCTTCTTGCAACGTCCGTTTTCCTGGGATCCCGTGTACGAGTTCTTCATTGACTGAAGCACAGATACTACCTGGAAAGCCACCGTAGCCTTTAAATGATGGAACTGCTCCCATGCTGCGAATAAATGTCTCGGCAATTTCGTCAAGCTGCTTTGTCGTGACACCAGGCTTGATCGCCTTGGCCAGCTCTTGATGGGTGAGTGCGACGATACGACCAGCTTCGCGCATAACCTCAAGTTCTGCTTTCGACTTCAGGATAATCATTCGGCAATTACCCTCTTAGCAACGACTTAATTTCCGCAAACACTACCTGGATATCTTGTTCCCCATCGATATCTCGCAGGAGCCCCTGTGCGGAGTAGTAGTCGATGAGTGGTTGAGTCTGGGCGATGTTGACATCAAGACGCTGTGTTACCACTTCGATCTTGTCGTCATCACGCTGATACAGCTTACCACCATCTTTGTCACACACGCCAGCCTCTTTTGGAGGATTGAACATCGTGTGATAGCTAGCTCCACATACAGGGCAGATCCAGCGACCGGTCAGACGTTCAATCAATTGCTCGCGACGAACGTTGATGTTAATCACATGATCGATTTCGCGTCCCAGCTCTTTCACAGTAGCTGTCAACGCTTCCGCCTGCGGGACTGTGCGCGGAAAACCATCCAACAGGAATCCTTTCGCGCAGTCGTCCATCGAGAGGCGCTCCCGCACAATTCCGATGACTACTTCATCGGGAACAAGCAAACCTTTATCCATAAAGGATTTGGCTTGCAGTCCGAGCGGCGTTTCGTTTTTAACCGCTGCTCGGAACATGTCGCCAGTCGAAATGTGCGGGATGTCAAACTCTTTTACGATACGTTCTGCCTGTGTTCCTTTACCGGCACCAGGCAGCCCCATCAGGATTATGTTCACGTCCATTCCCTCCGTCCCATAAAGAAAAGCTGCAGAAGCTTTTCTCTAAACATCTAAGTCATTACTTGATAAACCCTTGGTAATGGCGTTTAATCATCTGGCTTTCGATCTGCTTCATTGTGTCAAGAGCTACCCCGATCACAATCAAGAGCGAAGTGCCGCCGATGTAAATCTGCTGCGGCAGGTTAGCCAGCTTGCTGAAGAAGAATGGCAAAATGGCAATTGCCATCAGGAACAATGCGCCAGCCAAAGTTAGACGGTTTAGTGTACGAGTAATGTATACCTCAGTGTTTTTACCGGGTCGGATACCAGGAATGTAACCGCCATTTTTTCTCATGTTTTCTGCCATTTGTACAGGGTTAATCTGAACAAATGTGTAGAAATAGGTGAAACCGAGAATCAGGATAGCGTACAACGTCATTCCCAACGGTTCAGTCACTTGGAAGTTTTGATAAATCCAGTTGGCAAACCCTGTTCCGGATGAATCCACCCAGAACTGTGCGATTGTCGACGGGAACAGTACCAGCGAGACAGCAAAAATTACGGGAATAACACCGGCAGAGTTGATTTTCAACGGAATGTGGGTGGATTGACCACCGTACATTTTACGTCCAACCACTCGCTTCGCGTATTGCACCGGAATTTTGCGGATACCTTGCTGCATAAAGATAACCCCGACGATAATAGCGAGGATTACCAGCAGAATGATCGCAACTTTGACGATGCTGAAGAAAACATTCTGGGAAGGATCACCGAACTGTGTGGTGTAGATCGTCGTAACTCCGGTTGGAATGTTGGCGACGATCCCGGCAACGATCAGGATCGAAATCCCGTTGCCGATTCCCTTCTCCGTAATCTGTTCCCCCATCCACATCATGAACGCGGTCCCAGCTGTCAGTGTCAGCGCGATGAGTGCATAGCTGCCAATCGAAGTGTCGTTGAGCAAGCCAGGTGCCATATTATTAAAGCCGATTGTCATCCCAACTGACTGAATCAAGCCAAGGATGATTGTCGCGTAACGGGTAACGGTAGCGATCTTGCGACGGCCAACCTCCCCTTCGCGTGCCCATTGCGTCAGCTTAGGCACAACATCCATCGACATCAGCTGCATGATAATCGATGCCGTAATATATGGCATGATACCCATGGCAAAAATCGAGAAGTTTTGCAGTGCTCCACCAGAGAAGGTGTTCAACAAACCCAACAAGTGGTTTGTGTTCTGCTGAAACAGCTCGACGTTGACATTCGGAACCGGTACAAAGCTACCGATCCGGAAGACGACCAACATCATGAGAGTAAACAGGATCTTCCGACGCAAGTCGCCAATTTTAAAAATGTTAGTTAAGGACGCTAACATTAGATCACCTCGGTTGTTCCACCGACTTGAGCGATCTTCTCAGCTGCAGCTCCGGAGAACTTGTGAGCTTTTACAGTCAGCTTCACAGTCAGTTCGCCGTTAGCAAGAACCTTAACACCGTCGCGCAGTGCGCTGATAACACCAGTTTCTTTCAACAGTTCAGGTGTTACAACAGTACCCTCTTCGAAACGGTTCAGCGCATCCAGGCTAACAATCGCAAATTCCTTGCGGTTGATGTTAGTGAAACCGCGCTTAGGCAGACGACGGTACAATGGGTTTTGACCACCCTCAAAACCAGGGCGAACTCCGCCGCCGGAACGAGCGTTTTGACCTTTGTGACCTTTACCAGCAGTTTTGCCAGTACCGCTACCGATACCGCGACCAATGCGCTTACGAGTGTGACGGGATCCTTCTGCAGGTTTCAGTTCATGCAATTTCATACGTTGCACCTCCTAACTAATTGAGATGTTTGATTATGCTTCTACTTCTTTCACTTCAACCAAGTGCTTCACTTTGAAAATCATTCCACGGATCGCAGCGTTGTCTTCCTTCACTACAGTGGAGTTGATTTTGCGAAGACCCAGAGCTTTTACAGTATCTTTTTGGTCTACAGTGCGACCGATCAGGCTACGTTTGAGGGTGATTTGCAATTTTGCCATGTTCATTCCCTCCTTATTAACCCAACAACTCGTCAACAGTCTTACCGCGCAGTTTCGCGACTTCTTCCGCTGTTTTCAGACGGCCGAGGCCTTCCAGCGTAGCGTTGACCATGTTGATAGGATTGTTGGAACCAAGAGACTTACTCAAGACATCGCCTACACCAGCCAGTTCGAGTACGGCACGAACAGGACCGCCGGCGATAACACCAGTACCAGGTGCAGCAGGTTTGATGAGAACTTTACCCGCGCCGAATTGGCACATAACTTCGTGTGGAACAGTCGTTCCTCTCAACGGTACACGGATCAATTTTTTCTTAGCGTCGTCAATCGCTTTGCGAATGGCGTCTGGAACTTCTTGAGCTTTACCCATACCAGCACCTACGTGGCCGTTACGGTCACCCACAACAACCAGGGCGCTGAAGCTCATGCGACGTCCACCTTTAACCGTTTTCGCTACGCGGTTAACAGCGACTACTTTTTCTTCGAGCTCTAATTTGCTAGGGTCGATACGCATTCCTTACCCTCCTTGTTGTTAGAATTGCAGACCAGCTTCACGAGCTGCTTCTGCCAGTGCTTTAATACGTCCATGGTAGATGTAACCACCGCGGTCAAAAACCACTTCAGTCGTACCTTTTTCTTGTGCACGCTTAGCGATCAATGTACCTACAGCAGCAGCAGCTTCCACGTTAGCGCCATTTTTCAGGCCCAGCTCTTTATCCAGAGAAGATGCAGATGCCAGTGTTACACCATTTGCATCATCAATCAGTTGAGCGTAGATGTGCTTGGAAGAACGGAACACGTTCAGGCGCGGACGGATTGCAGAACCAATCACGCGTTTGCGAATACGCAGGTGACGTTTTTTCCGAGCTTTGTTTTTATCAGGTTTCGTAAACATTAAGCGGCCTCCTTTCTCATGAAGCTAGAAGCTTATTTACCTTTTTTACCTTCTTTACGACGAACCACTTCATCGCTGTACTTGATACCTTTACCTTTGTATGGCTCAGGTTTGCGCAGCGAACGAATTTCAGCAGCAACTTGACCTACGCGCTCTTTGTTGATGCCTTTTACCACCAGAGTGGTTTGGTTTGGTACATCGATTTCGATACCCGCTTCTGGAGTAACTTCCACTGGGTGGGAGAAACCGAGAGAAAGAGTAACGCCGTTCCCGTTTTTCGTAGCACGATAACCTACACCGACGAGCTCCAGAGTACGAGTGAAGCCTTCGGATACGCCTTTTACCATGTTGGCAATCAGCGCACGAGTTGTACCATGCAGAGAGCGATGCAGTTTGTTGTCGCTTGGACGCTCTACAACAACTTCGTTTTCAGAAATGTTGATTTTGATATCTTCATGGAAGTTACGAACGAGTTGACCCTTAGGGCCCTTTACCGTCAGCTCAGTTCCGTTCAGAGTGAGGGTAACGCCTGCAGGTACCACGATCGGTTTTCTACCGACACGAGACATGTGGTGCACCTCCTGTGCTTTTTTACAATCTGTTAATTACCAAACGTATGCAAGAACTTCTCCGCCAACATGAGCTTGACGAGCTTGCTTGTCAGTCATCACACCGTTGGATGTGGAGATGATCGCGCAACCGAGGCCACCCAGAACCTTAGGTACTTCATTGCTTTTCGCATAGACACGAAGTCCTGGTTTGGAGATACGTTTCAGACCTGTGATAACGCGCTCGTTGTTCGCACCGTATTTCAGGAATACGCGGATGATTCCTTGTTTGTTGTCTTCAACAAACTCAGCATCACGGATGAAGCCTTCTTCTTTCAGAATGCGCGCGATTTCCTTCTTGATGGTGGACGCTGGGATCTCCACTTTCTCGTGGCGAACCATGTTAGCGTTACGAATACGTGTCAACATATCTGCGATTGGATCAGTCATAACCATGAGAGAAAACCTCCTTCCCGTTTCAAATTACCAGCTTGCTTTTTTCACGCCTGGAATTTGACCTTTATAAGCAAGTTCACGGAAGCAAATACGGCAGAGTTTGAATTTGCGCAATACGGAGTGCGGACGTCCGCAACGCTCGCAACGAGTATACGCGCGCACTGCAAACTTCGGTTTGCGCTGTTGCTTGATAATCATTGATTTCTTTGCCACATTCTTCCCTCCTTACGAGTGGGTTTATTTACGGAATGGCATACCCATTTGAGTCAGCAGCTCACGAGCTTCCTCATCCGTTTTCGCGGAAGTAACGATTACAACGTCCATACCGCGAACTTTGTCAATTTTATCGTACTCGATCTCAGGGAAGATCAGTTGTTCCTTCAGACCAAGTGTGTAGTTGCCGCGACCGTCAAACGCTTTGGAAGAAACGCCACGGAAGTCACGGACACGTGGAAGAGATACGTTCATCAATTTGTCGAGGAAGTGGTACATACGCTCGCCGCGCAGGGTAACCTTCGCACCGATCGGCATACCTTCACGCAGTTTGAAACCAGCGATGGATTTCTTTGCGCGAGTTACTACAGGTTTTTGACCAGAGATGGTTTGCAGGTCTTCAACCGCAGCATCCAAGGTTTTAGCGTTGCCTACCGCTTCGCCAACACCCATATTGATGATGATCTTTTCAACTTTCGGCACTTGCATGATGGAAGTGTAGTTGAACTTGCTCATCAGGCTAGGCACGATTTCTTTTGTATACTTTTCTTTCAATCTTGTTGCCATCTAGGATATCCTCCTTTCCAACCAGACTACTTGTCGATTACTTCGCCAGACTTTTTCGCGTAACGAACTTTCTTACCGTTATCCAAAACTTTGTAACCGATGCGAGTAGGTTTTCCGGACTTCGGATCGATCAAAGATACGTTGGAAACGTGAATCGCTGCTTCTTGAGTCACAATGCCACCTTGCGGGTTAGCTTGGGACGGGCGGCTGTGCTTCTTCACGAGGTTGATACCTTCAACCAGAACGCGTTCTTTCTTTGGATAAGCAGCGAGAACGCGACCTTTTTTGCCTTTATCTTTGCCCGCAATTACGATAACAGTGTCGCCTTTTTTAACGTGCATCGCTTGGTGCACCTCCTATCGAACAAACTGCCTGAGTTTTTCCGTTCAATTAGATAACCTCTGGAGCCAGAGAGATGATCTTCATGAAATCTTTGTCGCGGAGCTCACGAGCTACTGGTCCAAAGATACGAGTACCACGAGGGGACTTGTCTTCCTTGATGACTACAGCTGCATTTTCATCAAAACGGATGTAGGAACCATCTTGACGACGAACGCCGCTAACAGAGCGAACTACAACTGCTTTAACTACTTGACCTTTCTTGACAACGCCGCCGGGTGTAGCGGATTTTACGGAGCACACGATAACGTCACCGATGTTCGCCGTTTTACGACCGGAACCACCCAGAACCTTGATGCACATGAGTTCTTTTGCACCGGAGTTGTCAGCAACAGCCAATCTCGTCTGAGTTTGGATCATTTACTGTTCCTCCTTTCGGATTTGATATCCGAAAATCTGACTTATACGATTACTGCCTCTTCGACGATACGTACCAAACGGAAACGTTTATCTTTGGACAATGGACGAGTTTCCATCAATTCTACGATGTCGCCCACTTTTGCCGTATTGTTCTCGTCGTGAGCCTTGAACTTTTTGGAGTATTTCACGCGTTTGCCGTACAGAGGATGTTTCTTGTAGGTTTCAACAAGTACAACAATGGTTTTATCCATTTTGTCGGAAACAACGCGACCTACAACGGATCGACGCATATTGCGTTCTGCGGTCATCGTTCAAACCTCCTTCCTTTAATTAGCCGATTCCCAATTCTCTCTGGCGCAGGATGGTTTTCGCACGAGCAATATCCTTACGCACTTGTTTGATGCGAGATGTGGTTTCGAGTTGACCTGTTGCCAACTGGAAACGAAGGTTGAACAGCTCTTCTTTCAAAGAAGCAACGTTTTGTTCGATCTCGGCAGTGGTCAAATTGCGGAACTCATTAGCCTTCATGTGCGTCACCACCCACTTCTTCACGCTTCACGAATTTGCACTTGATCGGCAGCTTGTGCATAGCAAGACGCATAGCTTCGCGAGCGACTTCTTCAGGTACGCCAGCAAGTTCAAACATGATCTTGCCTGGCTTTACAACCGCTACCCATTTCTCTGGAGAACCTTTACCGGAACCCATCCGTACTTCGAGCGGTTTTTGTGTAATTGGCTTGTCAGGGAAGATTTTGATCCATACTTTACCGCCACGTTTGATGTAACGAGTCATCGCAATACGAGCAGCCTCGATTTGACGGTTCGTTACCCAAGATGGCTCCAATGCTTGCAATCCGTATTCACCGAACGCAACAGTAGTACCGCCTTTTGCGTTACCAGTCATTTTCCCGCGGTGTTGTTTACGGTGTTTCACGCGTTTTGGCGTCAACATGATTACTTGCCTCCTTCCTCAGTAGCGACGTTCTTTCTCGCTGGAAGGACTTCTCCACGGTAGATCCACACTTTTACACCGATGCGACCATAAGTGGTATGAGCTTCAGCAGTACCGTAGTCGATGTCGGCACGCAGAGTGTGAAGCGGAACAGTACCTTCGCTGTAACCTTCAGAACGTGCGATGTCCGCGCCGCCAAGACGACCGCTTACCAAGGTTTTGATACCTTTGGCGCCAGCACGCAGCGTACGAGTGATCGATTGCTTTTGCGCACGACGGAAAGAAATGCGGTTTTCCAATTGACGAGCGATGTTTTCAGCTACCAGAGTAGCATCCAGATCCGGACGTTTAATTTCGTTGATATTGATATGAACGCGTTTGCCAGTCAGATCAGTCAAGGATTTGCGCAGAACTTCTACCTCTGCCCCACCTTTACCAATTACCATACCAGGCTTAGCGGTGTGAATCGTTACGTTCACGCGATTAGCTGCGCGTTCGATTTCGATAGTGGATACAGCAGCATCTTTCAGACGCCCTTTTACAAACTTGCGGATTTTCAAGTCTTCGTGCAACAGTGTTGCGAAGTCCTTGTCAGCGTACCATTTGGACTCCCAGTCACGAATGACACCGATCCGAAGACCTACCGGGCTTACCTTTTGACCCACACGTAACCCTCCTTATTTCTCGTTTAGTACCACTGTGATGTGGCTAGTGCGTTTATGGATGCGGCTTGCGCGACCCATAGCGCGCGGACGGAAACGCTTCAACGTAGGACCTTGGTCCACGAAGATTTTGCTAACTACCAGGTTGTTAGGATCCATTTCGTAGTTGTGCTCAGCGTTTGCAATAGCCGACTTCAGAAGTTTTTCAACAACTGGAGAAGCTGCTTTTGGCGTGTGCTTCAGGATCGCCAATGCTTCACCTACTTGCTTGCCTCTAATCAAGTCAACCACCAGGCGAACTTTACGAGACGCAATGCGAATATTGCGAGCAACTGCTCTTGCTTCCATCTTTGTACCTCCTCTCTGTCAAGAGAAAATTAGCGCTTCTTGGACTTCTTGTCGTTGTCGACGTGACCCTTGAAGGTACGAGTTGGTGCGAACTCACCCAGTTTGTGACCAACCATGTCTTCAGTTACGTATACTGGAACATGTTTGCGACCATCGTATACAGCAAACGTGTGTCCTACGAACTCAGGGAAGATGGTGGAACGACGAGACCAAGTTTTGATCACGCGTTTCTCATTCTTTTGATTTTGCTCGTCAACTTTTTTCATCAAGTGGTCATCCACGAAAGGACCCTTTTTCAAGCTACGTCCCATTAGTGAACCTCCCTTCGCCAAAGGCGTTCGGTTATAGTATCAGCCTACCTTACTTCTTGCGGCGGCGGATGATGTATTGGTCGGACTTGTTCTTCTTCTTGCGAGTCTTGAGACCCAGGGCTGGTTTACCCCAAGGAGTAACAGGTGCTTTACGACCGATTGGAGCGCGACCTTCACCACCACCGTGTGGGTGATCGTTCGGGTTCATTACGCTACCGCGAACAGTTGGACGAATACCCAACCAGCGGGAACGTCCTGCTTTACCGATGTTCAGCAGTTCGTGATCGAGATTACCTACTTGACCGATGGTAGCGCGGCATACGTTGTGAATGCGGCGAGTTTCACCGGAGGACAGGCGCACGATTACGAATTCACCATCGCGACCGAGCAGTTGAGCAGAAGCACCAGCTGCGCGAACCAGTTGGCCACCTTTACCAGGTTTCAGCTCAATGTTGTGGATGGTAGTACCTACAGGGATTTTTTCCAGTGGCAGTGCGTTACCGATTTTGATGTCGGCATCTGCTCCGGAAATGATCTCGTCTCCTACTTTCAGGTTGTGAGGAGCGAGGATGTAGCGTTTTTCACCATCAACATAGTTGATGAGTGCGATGTTAGCGGAACGGTTTGGATCGTATTCGATAGTAGCTACGCGACCTACGATGCCGTCTTTGTTACGCTTGAAGTCGATAATACGGTATTTACGTTTGTGACCGCCACCTTGATGACGTACGGTAATTCTACCTTGGTTGTTGCGACCAGCTTTTTTGTTAAGAGGCGCCAGCAAGGATTTTTCGGGAGTCGACGTAGTGATCTCCTCGAAAGTAGAAACCGTCATTTGGCGACGACCAGGAGAAGTCGGTTTAAACTTTTTGATACCCATGTTAATACCCTCCTTTTCGGTAGTCGTCGAGGTTATACGCCCTCGTAGAAGGCCAGTTCTTTGCTGTCATCAGTCAGCTTAACGATTGCTTTCTTCCACTCGGATGTGTAACCGGAATATTTTCCGTAGCGCTTTGGTTTAGCAGGGACACGGATTGTGTTAACTGCTGCTACTTTCACGCCGAACACTTTTTCAACAGCTTGCTTGATTTCGGTTTTGTTGGCTTTGAGCGGTACTTCGAAAACGTACTTTTTCTCAGCCATCATGTCAGTGGTGCGCTCGGTAATGACAGGGCGCTTGAGAATATCGTGAAGGCTCTTCATTATGCGAGCACCTCCTCTACTTTCGCAACCGCGTCTTTCGTCACGATTACTTTGTCATGCGCTACCAGATCCAGAACGTTAATGCCTGCAGCATCTACGAATTTGGCACCTGGGATGTTACGGGAAGAGAGAGCTACGTTTTGATCGAACTCGGAAGTTACGATCAGAACTTTGCGATCTACTTTCAGGTTGTTCAGAACCGCTGCCATTTCCTTTGTTTTAGGAGCTGCGAAGTTCAAAGCATCCAGAACCAGAAGTTCGTTGTTTTGTACTTTCGCGGACAGTGCGGATTTCAGAGCCAGACGGCGAACTTTACGGTTCAGTTTGTAACCGTATTTGCGCGGAGTTGGACCGAATACAACACCGCCACCTTTCCATTGCGGAGCGCGAATGGAACCTTGGCGAGCGCGACCAGTACCTTTTTGACGCCATGGCTTGCGGCCACCACCACGTACTTCAGAACGGTTCTTTACATCGTGTGTTCCTTGACGTTGGGATGCTTGTTGCATCACGATCGCATCGTACAGAACAGCGTTGTTAGGCTCAATCCCGAATACGCTATCTGCCAACTCGATTTCGCCAACTTGAGAACCAGCTTGGTTATAAAGAGCTACTTTCGGCATGTCAGTTCCTCCTTTCCTTAGTGTTTCTTGACTGCCGTCGAGATCAGCACGCAGCTGTTTTTCGGACCAGGCACGGAGCCTTTCACGAGAATCAGGTTGCGAGCTGCATCTACTTTAACTACTTCCAGGTTTTGAATGGTTACGTTGTCGCCACCCATTTGACCTGGCAATGTTTGACCTTTGAAAACGCGGTTTGGAGCGATAGCACCCAGGGAACCAGGACCGCGATGGTAACGCGAACCGTGAGCCATAGGACCGCGGGCTTGATTGTGACGTTTGATCGCACCTTGGAAACCTTTACCCTTGGTTACGCCAGACACGTCAACGATGTCTCCCTCGGCAAAAATGTCTACTTTCAACTCTTGACCAACCTCGTAGTCAGCGAGGTTTACTCCGCGAATTTCACGAATGAAGCGCTTAGGAGCAGTGTTAGCTTTTGCTGCATGTCCTTTTTCCGGTTTGTTAGCGCGCTGTTCTTTTTTGTCTTCGAAGCCGATTTGGATCGCTTCGTAGCCATCGTTCTCCACGTCTTTCTTTTGAAGAACCACGTTAGAACCTGCTTCGATAACTGTTACAGCGATTGCTGTTCCGTTCGGACCAAAAACTTGAGTCATGCCAAGTTTTTTCCCTAAGATTCCTTTGGTCATTTGTGCCACCTCCTGTGCTTATTTCAGTAAAACGTTTTATATGTTGTATCAAGTCCCCACCGATGCGCAGGGGTGCCATTTTAAGGGTTTGTTGCTTGGTATAACACGCTTATCAAGACAACGTCTGCGCGTGTATCGCTTTTTGGGACCTTACAGTTTAATCTCGATGTCTACACCGGATGGCAGATCCAGACGCATCAGAGCATCTACTGTTTGTGGTGTAGGGTTCAAGATGTCGATCAGACGTTTATGAGTACGCATCTCGAATTGCTCACGAGAATCTTTGTACTTGTGCACCGCACGCAGGATCGTATAAACTGCTTTCTCAGTAGGAAGCGGGATTGGACCGGATACATTTGCTCCGGAACGCTTCGCTGTGTCCACGATTTTTTCTGCGGATTGATCGAGGATTTTGTGATCATACGCCTTCAAACGAATACGAATCTTTTGCTTTGCCATTTTAGTCCCTCCTTTTTCGCCCATTTATTAAACGGACATTTCTCCGTGGAAATATCCTGCACCCCGGTCATGGCAAAGGGGCCGGGTGTGTCAGCAACCTCCCACATCATCGCAAGTCCATGACCAACATTCAATATTGTACTAAAAAAATCTGGGCAGCGCAAGTTAATTCTTGGCCTCCCACGCATTTTTTGTACACGCAAGCCTACTGAAAAGCTCACCTTGTCCATATTACTGATTTCCCGGCTGAAAGGCAAGCGGGAGTACCTGCCAACTTTCTTGCGTCCTATCTATAATGGAAAGAAGACGTTATACTTATGAGTGAGCTGTCTAAGCAAAGGAGGTTGTCCGTATGTCTGAAGCCATTCGCACTCCATATGAAATGATCGGCGGGGCAGATACACTGGCTCGTCTGGTAGATGCTTTTTATGATCTGGTTGCTCGGCACCCTGATCTTGCTCCCCTTTTTCCTGAAGACTTCACGGAAGTAAAAGAACGCCAATATCAGTTTCTTACCCAATTTCTCGGTGGCCCGGCCCTCTACACAGAGCGCCATGGACATCCGATGCTGCGTGCACGCCATATGCGCTTCCCGATCGGTCCTGTCCAAGCGGAAGCCTGGCTGGCTTGTATGAGAACGGCCATGGACAAAGTCGGGCTGGAAGGCGAACTTCGTGAACAGATTTTTGAGCGGCTGCGTTTGACTGCTTATCATATGGTGAACAAATGGGACGAAGAAAAAGCGTAGGATTTCCTACGCTTTTGTCGTCAGCTCCGGTGTTGCTTTTGCTTGCGGCGGACTTGGCTTTACCACATTGCGCGAACCAAGGTACACCCCACTCGCAATCATGAGAAGGGCAAGCAGGTGCACGAGTTTTAGCTGCTCACCAAGAAACAGCGCGGCAAACAACAAGCTCGCCATCGGCATACCGTTCAAAAATACGGCTGTTCGACTGGCCCCCAACTGGCGGATTCCGTAGTTCCAGCCCACCGAGCCAAGGGCCGTAGATAGCCCACCAGAGGCGAAGATTACCAGCCACTGAAACGGCGATACCTCCAAAGAAAAATAGTACGCAGCCGGCTGCTGTACGAGCGCTGCCGCCCACAAAAACACAATCCCGAACATTTGCGACATGGCCGTAATCAGCAGCACAGGCACTCCTCGCACGACCAGCTTGCGAATCAGCAAGCCCCCCGTCACATACATCAGCATGGAGAAAAACATGATGGCGTCACCCCAGCCGTTCATATGAAGTCCTCCGTGCTGGGAAATGACCACAATCAGCACTCCGGCAAAGCCTACGCCAATGCCAAGTCCTTTTTGCCACGACATGCCTTCGCCGAGAAAGATCATCGCCAGCAAGGCTGTCGCCAATGGATTCAATCCCAGAATCAGCGAAGCATTGCCTGCAGTTGTCGTCTGGACGCCGGCCGCCAGGGTGATCTGGTGCAGCGCGATCGAGCTGGCACCGACACCGGCAATCAACAGCCAATCACCTTTTTTCAAGTGCAGATTGGATTTGTATTTATAAATAATCGGGGCCAAGCATATTCCCGCAACTGTCATTCGAATCGCAGCAACGTAAAGCGGCGGAAACGTGGCAAGGTATTTTACCATCACTACGTTCAAGCCCCAAAGCGTGACGACGCCGATCAGCATGAAAAACAACAGCTTCTCCTTATTTTTCATTTCTCTATCCCCCATCCGCTGATCGTATTGTAGCACACCGCCAGTCGCCGGCTTATTGAATCATTTTGATGGGGGCCATGCAGAAAATTGATGAGACTTCGCAAGCAATTAGAAAAACCCGACAACAAATGCTGTCGGGTTTTTGTGTATCCGTAAATATTACGCTTCGATAGAAGCTACAACGCCAGCGCCTACTGTACGGCCACCTTCGCGGATTGCGAAGCGAGTACCTTGTTCCATCGCTACTGGAGCGATCAGTTCAACGGTGAACTCAGTGTTGTCGCCAGGCATAACCATTTCAACGCCTTCTGGCAGTTGGATGATACCTGTTACGTCAGTTGTACGGAAGTAGAATTGTGGACGGTAGTTAGCGAAGAATGGAGTGTGACGTCCACCTTCTTCTTTGGACAGAACGTAAACTTCTGCTTTGAACTTGGTGTAAGGTTTAACGGAACCTGGTTTTGCCAAGCATTGTCCGCGCTCGATGTCTTTACGCTCAACACCGCGCAGCAGGGCACCGATGTTGTCACCAGCTTCAGCTTGATCCAGCAATTTGCGGAACATCTCAACACCAGTTACAGTTGTAGAACGAGTTTCTTCGGACAGACCAACGATTTCTACTTGGTCACCAACTTTAACTACACCGCGCTCAACACGGCCAGTAGCAACTGTACCACGACCAGTGATTGTGAACACGTCCTCAACTGGCATCAGGAAAGGCTTGTCAGTTGCACGCTCAGGAGTTGGGATGTAGGAGTCTACAGCATCCATCAGTTCAACAATCTTTTTAGCCCAATCGCCGCTTGGATTGTCGAGAGCTTCTTTAGCGGAACCTTTGATTACTGGAATATCGTCGCCTGGGAACTCGTATTGGGAGAGCAGGTCACGGATTTCCATTTCAACCAGTTCGAGCAACTCTTCATCGTCTACCATGTCGCATTTGTTCATGAATACTACGATGTAAGGTACGCCTACTTGGCGGGACAGCAGGATGTGTTCGCGAGTTTGTGGCATTGGGCCGTCAGCTGCGGATACAACCAGGATAGCGCCGTCCATTTGAGCAGCACCGGTAATCATGTTTTTCACGTAGTCAGCGTGACCAGGGCAGTCAACGTGAGCATAGTGACGGTTTTCAGTTTCGTACTCAACGTGAGCGGTGTTGATGGTGATACCGCGCTCTTTTTCTTCTGGAGCAGCATCGATGCTGTCATAAGCCATAGCTTTTGCTTTACCTTGTTGCGCCAATACAGTAGTGATCGCAGCAGTCAGGGTAGTTTTACCGTGGTCAACGTGACCGATGGTACCGATATTAACGTGTGGTTTACTACGCTCAAATTTTTCTTTTGCCATGAGAGCTAAAGCCTCCTTAAATGATAAGGGTTTTATAGGTAAGAAAGGTTTACCCTATCGAGGGTTGCACCTTAAATATTGTAAACCTTTCCTGATTCAAGATAAAGCGGAACCGTAAATTATTCGCCTTTAGATTTCTTAATGATCTCTTCAGCGATGAATTTAGGCACTTCTTCGTAGTGGTCGATCACCATGGAGTATACGCCACGGCCTTGGGTACGGGAACGCAGAACTGTGGAGTAACCGAACATCTCGGACAGTGGTACCATCGCACGGATTACTTGTGCATTCGCACGAGCTTCCATACCTTCGATACGACCGCGGCGGGAGTTCAGGTCGCCCATTACGTCGCCCATGTACTCTTCCGGCATTGTAACTTCTACTTTCATGATTGGTTCGAGCAATACTGCATCACATTTTTTCGCAGCTTCTTTCAGAGCGAGAGAACCTGCTACTTTAAACGCCATCTCGGAGGAGTCGACATCATGGTAGCTACCGTCTACGATCGTAGCTTTGATGTCAACCAGTGGGAAGCCGGCGAGAACACCATTTTTCATCGCTTCTTCGATACCCGCTTGTACAGCAGGGATGTATTCGCGCGGTACCACACCACCGACGATTTTGTTTTCGAATTGGAAGCCTTGTCCTGGTTCGAGTGGTTCGAACTCCACCCAAACGTGACCGTATTGACCACGACCACCGGACTGACGAACGAATTTACCTTCCACTTTCGCAGCTTTACGGAATGTTTCACGGTAAGCTACTTGTGGAGCACCTACGTTCGACTCGACTTTAAACTCGCGTTTCAGACGGTCAACGATGATCTCCAGGTGAAGCTCACCCATACCGGAGATGATTGTTTGACCAGTCTCTTCGTCTGTGCGGGTTCTGAACGTTGGATCCTCTTCAGCCAGCTTGGACAGGCCGATACCCATCTTGTCTTGGTCTGCTTTGGATTTTGGTTCGATCGCAACAGAGATAACTGGCTCTGGGAATTCCATGGACTCAAGGATTACTGGAGCCTTTTCATCACACAGAGTATCACCAGTTGTTGTATCTTTCAGACCTACAGCAGCAGCGATGTCACCGGAGTAAACCACTTGGATCTCTTCGCGGTGGTTAGCGTGCATTTGCAGGATACGACCTACACGTTCACGTTTACCTTTTGTGGAGTTCAGAACGTAAGAACCGGAGTTCAGTACGCCGGAGTAAACGCGGAAGAAGGTCAGACGGCCTACATACGGGTCAGTCATGATCTTGAAAGCAAGAGCAGCGAACGGACCGTTGTCGTCTGCAGGACGTTCCACTTCTTCTTCAGAGTCTGGCAAAGTACCTTTGATCGCAGGGATGTCTACTGGAGATGGCAGATAGCTAACAACGTTGTCCAGCATAAGCTGAACACCTTTGTTACGGTAAGAAGATCCGCACATTACAGGAGTCAGTTTGCATTCAATGGTACCTTTGCGCAGAGCTGCACGGATTTCGTCGTTGGTCAGCTCTTCGCCTTCCAGGTACTTCATCATCAGCTCTTCGTCTTGTTCTGCAGCAGCTTCAACCAGTGCGAGACGCAGCTCTTCGCACTTGTCTTTCAGCTCAGCAGGGATTTCGGTAGCATCGGAAGTTTTGCCCAGGTCATCGGTATAGATGATTGCCTTCATTTCGATCAGGTCAACCATCCCTTTGAACTGGTCTTCTGCACCGATTGGATATTGAACCGCTACTGGGTTTGCACCCAGACGAGTTCTGATTTGCTCCAGGCACATATCAAAGTTAGCGCCCAGGATATCCATTTTGTTGATGTAGCACATACGCGGTACGCCGTAGCGGTCAGCTTGGCGCCATACGGTTTCGGTTTGCGGCTCAACGCCACCTTTTGCGTCAAAAACGGTTACAGCACCGTCAAGAACGCGCAGGGAGCGCTCAACTTCTACAGTGAAGTCTACGTGGCCTGGCGTGTCGATAATGTTGATACGATGGCCATTCCATTGAGCGGTAGTAGCAGCCGAAGTGATGGTGATACCGCGCTCTTGCTCTTGTTCCATCCAGTCCATGGTTGCTGCACCTTCGTGCGTCTCACCAATCTTGTGAACGCGACCGGTGTAGAACAGAATACGCTCAGTCGTTGTCGTTTTACCAGCATCGATGTGAGCCATGATACCGATATTACGCGTATTCGGCAAAGAGAACTCGCGAGCCATTCAGGTATGCTCCTTCCATACTCGAGTTTTTGAATAATCGGGTATCCAAAACGGACACCCGATTCAATTTCCTACCAGCGATAGTGAGCAAACGCTTTGTTCGCTTCAGCCATCTTGTGCGTGTCTTCACGCTTTTTAACTGCTGCACCGGTGTTGTTAGCAGCGTCCATGATCTCGTTAGCCAGACGTTGTTCCATGGTTTTCTCTCCACGGCTACGGGAGTAGTTAACCAGCCAACGCAAACCAAGAGTAGTACGGCGCTCCGGTTTTACTTCGATTGGTACTTGGTAGTTAGCACCACCTACACGGCGAGCCTTAACTTCCAGTACAGGCATTACGTTTTTCAGTGCTTCTTCAAACACTTCCATCGGGTTGCGACCGGTGCGCTCCTGAATGATGGTGAATGCGTTGTAGAGAATATTTTGCGCTACACCGCGTTTGCCATCCAACATCAGGCGGTTAATCAAGCGAGTAACCAGCTTGCTGTTGTAAATCGGATCAGGCAACACGTCACGACGGGTTACAGGACCTTTACGAGGCATCGTATTCCCTCCTTCTTTTCGTTATAAATTCACGCCGCTTCACAGGCGTTTTTCTTACTTCTTAGCTGCTGCTTGACCTGGTTTTGGACGTTTTGTACCGTATTTGGAACGACCTTGTTTACGGTTGTTAACGCCTGCAGTGTCAAGTGCACCACGAACGATATGGTAGCGTACCCCTGGCAAGTCTTTTACACGACCGCCGCGCACCAGCACGACGCTATGCTCTTGCAGGTTGTGGCCGATACCACCGATGTAAGCTGTTACCTCGATTCCGTTAGTCAAACGCACACGAGCGTATTTACGCAACGCAGAGTTTGGTTTTTTCGGAGTCATGGTACCTACACGAGTGCAAACACCACGTTTTTGAGGAGAGCTTTGGTTGGTTTGGCTTTTCTTGAAGCTGTTGTACCCTTTTTGCAGAGCTGGGGACTTCGACTTCACAACCTTGTCCGCACGACCTTTACGCACCAATTGGTTAATTGTAGGCATGATGTTACCTCCCTTCTTAATACCCAATCTTCAAGACCACAGATCCAGGTGAGTCATTTTTAGGCCAAATAGAAAGTTCTTGTCCATCTTTTGCGCGATGCGCAACAGACAAAAACATCGTTAACCACTTTTCTTGATCGCAGCGGTAGCCGCTCCCACTTCAATTCCGCACGCTTTGCCTAACCGGCGCATGGAATCTACATGGATGACTGGAACACCCTTCTCTTTGCAAAGGAGCTCGACTTTTTGGGTCAAACGTCTGTCGGCATCGTCCGCGATGTAAACTGCTTCAACCTGGAGGTTTTCCACGGCTTTCATCGTTTGCTTGATGCCAATCGTCAACTCCTTGGCCCGCTCTACTTTTTCATAAGACATGATTCTCATATCCTCCAAAGTACAGATGTCAGGCACACTTGAATATAATATCAGGTGGGCTAGTTGTTGTCAACGCCCAGCTCATATTTTTTATTCAGGAAGGCGCCCCCCAGATTTTGGCGGGCGCCACTCCTGCTATTACTCGACAGAAACGGCTTCCTGCGCTGCTTTCAGCGCTTCCTGTTCTGCTTCGTAATCAACCTGACTAGCTACTTTTACATTGCGATAACGGGACATACCGGTACCCGCCGGAACGAGTTTTCCGATAATCACGTTTTCTTTCAGGCCGAGCAGGCGATCCACTTTTCCTTTGATCGCTGCGTCGGTGAGAACGCGAGTCGTCTCCTGGAAGGAAGCTGCCGACAGGAAGGAGTCGGTTTCCAGGGATGCTTTTGTAATCCCCAAAAGAACCGGACGACCCACTGCTGGATTCTTGCCTTCGATGAGAACTTTTGCGTTTGCTTGCTCAAACTCTGGAACTTCCACATAGGAGCCTGGCAAGAGGTCTGTGTCTCCGCTGTCGATGACGCGCAGCTTGCGGAGCATCTGACGGATCATAACCTCAACGTGCTTGTCGTTAATTTCTACACCCTGCATACGGTAAACTTTTTGTACCTCTTGCAAAATGTAGTTGGAAACGCCGCGCATGCCGCGAACTTTGAGCATTTCTTTCGGGTCTACGGAACCTTCCGTGAGCTCGTCACCGGCGCTCAGCTTGGTACCGACAGATACCTTGATACGCGCACCGTATGGAGCAGAGTACACTTTGCTTTCCGCTTCCCCGCGAACTTCGATTTCACGACGGTCCTTGCCTTCACGAATATCGACAACTTCCCCGTCGATTTCGGAAATAACGGCCTGACCTTTTGGATTGCGCGCTTCAAACAGCTCTTGAATACGCGGCAAACCTTGGGTAATATCGTCTCCGGCAACCCCACCGGTATGGAAGGTACGCATGGTCAGCTGGGTACCAGGCTCACCAATGGACTGAGCGGCGATAATACCAACCGCTTCTCCCACTTCCACCTCGGCTCCGGTTGCCAGGTTGCGTCCGTAGCACAGTTTGCAGACACCATGGCTGGTGCGGCAAGCGAGTACGTTGCGGATGTAGACACTTGTGATGCCCACTTTTTCGATATACTCGGCAACTTCTTCAGTAATTTCCTCGTTGCGGCCGACGATGACTTCGTTTGTTTCCGGATGGCGCAATGTCTCAAAGCATGTACGTCCAACCAGACGGTCAGACAGCTTCTCGATTTCTTCCCGGCCATCCTTGATCGCTGTAACACGGATCCCTTTATCCGTACCGCAATCTTTTTCGCGGACGATCACGTCTTGAGCAACGTCTACGAGACGACGGGTCAAGTAACCCGAGTCCGCAGTACGCAGCGCCGTATCGGCGAGACCTTTCCGCGCACCGTGCGTGGAGATAAAGTACTCCAATACGGTCAGACCTTCACGGAAGTTGGATTTGATCGGCAACTCGATGATTCGGCCGGACGGGTTCGCCATCAGACCGCGCATACCAGCGAGCTGTGTGATCTGGGACACGTTACCGCGGGCACCGGAGTTCGCCATCATGAAGATCGCATTGAATTTGTCCATGGACTTCATGAGTACGTCGGTTACTTCGTCCTTGGCTTTGGACCAGATCGAGATGACGCGGTCGTAACGCTCGTCTTCGGTAATCAGACCGCGACGGAACTGCGTCATGACGGTTGCAACCTTTTTATCCGCTTCTTCCAGAATGTCTTTCTTCTTCTCTGGTACGGCAATGTCCGCTACCGCGATGGTAATACCGGCTTTTGTCGAGTACGTGAAGCCCAGTTCCTTGATCTTGTCGAGGATCATGGACGTTTTCATCGTACCGAAGCGGCGGAAGCATTCGGAAATGATTGTTCCCAGGAAGCCTTTTTTCACCGCGCCCGGATCAGGCAGCTTCTTGATGAACTCCGGAATATTTACGCCTTTATCGAAAATAAAGTATTCGTCAGGAACCATGTTTTGCAGGTTCGCTTTTGTTGGCACGTTAATGTATGGCAGCTCTGGCGGGAAGATTTCGTTGAAGATCACTTTCCCGACAGTCGTTACAATGAGCGCGTTCTGCTGGCGCTCGGTAAAGCTGGTTTTGTTCAGGCGTTTCGCAGGCAAGGCGATGCGCGTATGCAGGCTGATAAAGCCTTGCTGGTAAGCGGCAATCGCATCGTGAGGATCGCGGTAGACCGTACCCTCGCCTTTGTCGCCTTCGCGTTCGAGCGTCAGGTAGTAAGAACCAAGCACCATGTCCTGGGATGGCGTTACTACCGGTTTGCCGTCTTTCGGGTTCAGGATGTTTTGCGCTGCCAGCATGAGGATACGGGCTTCGGCCTGTGCCTCTGCGGACAACGGAACGTGAACCGCCATCTGGTCCCCGTCGAAGTCCGCGTTGTACGCTGTACAAACGAGCGGGTGCAGACGGATCGCACGGCCTTCGACCAGTACCGGTTCGAAAGCCTGGATACCCAGACGGTGCAAGGTGGGGGCACGGTTCAGAAGCACTGGATGCTCGCGAATCACGTCTTCGAGAACGTCCCATACTTCAGGCTGAACGCGCTCTACCTTGCGCTTGGCGCTCTTGATGTTGTGAGCGAGTCCTTTGGAAACCAGCTCTTTCATCACGAACGGTTTGAAGAGTTCCAGCGCCATTTCTTTTGGCAGACCGCACTGGTACATCTTCAGGTTAGGTCCTACAACGATAACGGAACGACCGGAGTAGTCAACACGCTTACCGAGCAGGTTTTGGCGGAAACGTCCTTGTTTCCCTTTCAGCATGTGGCTGAGAGATTTCAGCGGACGATTACCTGGGCCAGTCACCGGACGACCGCGACGGCCGTTGTCGATGAGCGCGTCTACTGCTTCCTGCAGCATCCGTTTTTCGTTTTGTACGATAATGTCAGGAGCACCCAGTTCGAGCAGGCGCTTCAGACGGTTATTCCGGTTGATTACGCGACGGTACAGATCGTTCAGGTCGGAAGTGGCAAAACGTCCACCGTCCAACTGAACCATCGGACGAAGCTCTGGCGGAATTACCGGCAAAACGTCCAAAACCATCCACTCCGGATGGTTGCCGGAGTTGCGGAACGCCTCCAGCACTTCCAGGCGCTTGATCGCACGGTTGCGACGTTGGCCTTGTGCTGTTTTCAGGTCTTCCTTCAGCATTTCCACGTCTTTGTCCAGGTCAATTTCCGCGAGCAGGCGCTTGATCGCCTCGGCACCCATCATGGCCTGGAAAGAGTGGCCGTATTTCTCCCGATAGTTGCGGTACTCTTTTTCCGAGAGCAACTGCTTTTTATCGAGCGGAGTATCACCTGGATCTGTTACTACATAAGAAGCGAAGTAGATAACTTCCTCCAGGGAACGCGGGGACATGTCAAGCACCAGACCCATGCGGCTTGGAATCCCTTTGAAATACCAGATGTGAGAAACCGGGGCAGCCAGCTCGATATGCCCCATGCGCTCACGCCGTACTTTGGCGCGGGTCACTTCCACGCCGCAACGGTCGCACACGACACCTTTATAACGTACACGCTTGTACTTACCGCAATGGCACTCCCAGTCCTTGGTCGGTCCAAAGATGCGTTCGCAGAACAAGCCGTCTTTTTCCGGTTTCAGTGTGCGGTAGTTGATCGTCTCTGGCTTTTTCACTTCCCCGAAAGACCACGAACGGATCTTATCGGGGGAAGCCAAGCCGATCTTCATATATTCGAAGTTGTTCACGTCTATCACAGGGCGTTACCTCCCTTTGTACCGGAATCTTACTCGTCGTTCAAGCTTCCACCTTCGAGAACGAGGTTCAGTTTTTCACCGTTACCTTCATCCTCGTCTTCCATTTCTCGCATTTCAATCTCCTGCTCGTCACCGGACAGGATCTTCACGTCCATACCCAAGCTTTGCAGTTCCTTGATAAGAACCTTGAACGATTCAGGAACACCTGGCTCTGGTACGTTTTCACCTTTGACAATCGCTTCGTACGTCTTCACACGGCCCACGACGTCATCCGACTTGACGGTGAGGATTTCCTGCAAGGTGTAGGCTGCACCGTAAGCTTCCAATGCCCAAACCTCCATCTCCCCGAAACGCTGTCCGCCGAACTGGGCTTTACCACCCAATGGCTGCTGGGTAACGAGAGAGTATGGACCAGTAGAACGAGCGTGGATTTTGTCATCCACCAAGTGAGCCAGTTTCAGCATGTATACGCATCCGACCGTTACACGACGATCGAACGGTTCACCTGTACGTCCATCGTACAGAATGGTTTTACCATCGCGGTCGAGGCCAGCCTCTTCCAACGTCTCAAATACTTCCGCCTGACGGGCACCGTCGAATACAGGTGTCGCCACGTGGATGCCGAGAAGCTTCGCCGCCATACCCAGGTGCGTCTCCAATACCTGACCGATGTTCATACGCGAAGGTACGCCCAGCGGGTTCAGGACGATTTCAACCGGAGAGCCGTCTGGAAGGAATGGCATATCCTCTTCTGGCATGATCCGCGCGATAACCCCTTTGTTACCATGTCGTCCGGCCATTTTGTCACCCACGGAAATTTTCCGTTTTTGGGCGATGTAGACACGTACCAGCTGGTTTACGCCTGGAGGCAGCTCATCGCCGTTCTCACGCGTAAATACTTTTACGTCTACGACAATACCGGAACCACCGTGCGGCACGCGCAGGGATGTGTCGCGAACTTCACGAGCTTTTTCCCCGAAGATCGCGTGCAGGAGGCGTTCTTCGGCAGTCAGCTCAGTAACCCCTTTAGGTGTTACTTTACCAACGAGGATATCGCCGTCCTGGATCTCTGCACCGACGCGGATAATACCGCGCTCATCGAGGTTTTTCAGAGCATCTTCCCCGACGTTTGGAATGTCGCGGGTGATTTCCTCTGGACCCAGTTTTGTGTCGCGAGCTTCGGACTCGTATTCTTCAATATGGATCGACGTGTAAACGTCATCCTTCACAAGCTTCTCGCTAAGGAGAATCGCATCCTCGTAGTTGTAACCTTCCCACGTCATAAACGCGACGATTACGTTACGTCCCAGTGCCAATTCACCTTTTTCGGTGGATGGACCGTCACCAATGATGTCGCCTTTTTCAATCCAGTCTCCGCGTCTTACAATCGGGCGCTGGTTGATGCAAGTACCCTGGTTGGAACGGATGAACTTGTGCAATTTGTATTTGTCGATGTCTCCGGCTACTTTCTTGCCGTCGATTTCTGTGTAGCGGCGAACCCAGATTTCGCGAGCGGTTACGCGCTCTACCTGGCCCGGATGCTTCGCAACGATCGCGACACCGGAGTCTTGCGCTGCTTTGTGTTCCATACCAGTACCGACGAACGGCGCTTGAGGAATCAAAAGCGGAACGGCCTGCCGCTGCATGTTGGAACCCATCAGTGCGCGGTTCGCGTCGTCGTTCTCCAGGAATGGAATGAGCGCGGTCGCCACAGATACAACCTGCTTCGGCGATACGTCCATGAAGTCTACCTTGTCGCGCGGCACGCTCAAAATCTCGCCTTTACGACGGCAGATAACCATGTCGTTGACAAAGCGGCCTTCCTCATCGAGTGGCTGGTTTGCCTGCGCCACGTTGTACACATCTTCTTCATCCGCAGTCAGATAGACGATGTCATCCAGAACAAAGCCTGTTTCCGGATCTACCTTGCGGCGCGGTGTCTCGATGAAGCCGTAGTCGTTGATGCGCGCAAAGGACGACAGCGAGTTAATCAAACCGATGTTCGGACCCTCCGGCGTCTCAATCGGACACATACGGCCATAGTGAGAGTGGTGAACGTCGCGCACTTCAAAGCCTGCGCGCTCCCGCGTCAAACCACCAGGTCCGAGCGCGGACAGACGGCGTTTGTGCGTCAGTTCAGCCAACGGGTTTGTTTGGTCCATGAACTGGGACAGCTGCGAGCTTCCGAAGAACTCCTTCAGCGATGCGATCACTGGACGGATGTTAATCAGAGCCTGCGGCGTAATCTGGTTCTGATCCTGGATGGACATGCGCTCGCGCACCACGCGCTCCATACGGGACAAACCGATACGGAACTGGTTTTGCAAAAGCTCACCCACGGAACGCAGACGACGGTTGCCCAAGTGGTCGATATCGTCTGTGGAACCAACGCCGTGCAGCAGGTTAATGAAGTAGTTGATCGCCGCTACGATGTCCGCCGGCGTAATATGCTTGACAGATTTATCTACATTTCCGTTTCCAATCACTTTGATGATCTTGCCATCTTCAAGCGGAGAGAAAATGTTGATAGATTGCAGATGAATCGTGTCTTCTTCCAAAACGCCGCCATGTGTGCGAACGTCAAGGTAGCCGACATTGCTTTCAAGTGCTGGCAAAATGCGATCCAGCAGACGGCGGTCAATCATTTGACCGGCTTCAGCTAAAATTTCACCTGTTGTCGTATCGACCAATGTCTCAGCAAGACGCTGGTTGTACAGACGGTTTTTCAGGTGAAGCTTTTTGTTCATTTTGTAACGACCTACAGATGCCAGGTCATAGCGCTTTGGATCGAAGAAGCGAGAGATCAGGAGGCTCTTCGCGTTTTCGACTGTTGGCGGCTCGCCCGGACGAAGACGCTCGTAAATTTCGATGAGCGCTTTTTCCGTAGAATCGGTGTTGTCTTTTTCCAGCGTATTCTTGATGTACTCATCTTCACCCAGCAAATTGAGGATCTCAATGTCGGAACCAAAGCCGAGTGCACGCAAAAGAACCGTTACCGGGATTTTTCGCGTACGGTCGATGCGGACATAAATGACGTCTTTCGCATCGGTCTCCAGCTCAAGCCAGGCACCCCGGTTCGGAATTACCGTAGCTGTAAACGTCTGCTTGCCGTTTTTGTCCACTTTGGTGTTGTAATATACACTGGGGGAACGAACAAGCTGGCTGACGATTACGCGCTCAGCACCATTAATAATGAAGGTTCCCGTTTCGGTCATGAGCGGGAAATCCCCCATGAAGACTTCTTGTTCCTTCACTTCTCCCGTCTCTTTGTTCAACAAACGTACCTTCACACGCAGAGGCGCCGCATAGGTGACGTCACGTTCTTTCGACTCGTCAACATCGTACTTGGGTTCTCCCAAGCTGTAGTCGATAAACTCCAGCACGAGATTGCCAGTGAAGTCCTGGATTGGCGAAATGTCCTGGAACATCTCACGGAGCCCTTCATCAAGGAACCATTGGTAGGACTTTTGCTGAATCTCGATGAGATTTGGAAGGCCCAGCACTTCGTTAATACGTGAATACGTACGACGCTGGCGGTGTCGGCCACTTTGAATCACTTTACCTGCCAACTTATTCACCCCTCAGGTTGTGTTTTCACACATAGAAACTTGGCATTCGGCAATCTTGCAATTGCAAGCGAACACCTTAAAATAAAAATGGGTTAAAGCAGCATTAACCATTTTTAACCCAGAGAAACTCTATTTTAAAAGAATTCCCATGTTTTTACACAAACATTCCTATCTTGTAAAAAAACTAGAAACGCTTGACAAACAGGGAATTACTGAAAAATAGACATTTATCCCATATTGACATTTTATAATGCTACCACAATCAAATATTCACGTCAAGAAAAGTTTTCTAATGATTGTCGCTTGACTATTTGATTGCCCGAAAAATGCAGTATCCTTTTTCCCGATCCACTTCTATTACTTCACGGTAAGTCTCTTGCAGCTTCTTCAAAGCAGATGGAGCGCCTTGCTTTTTCTGAATAACGACCCACAACTCTCCACCTTCAACAAGCAGCCCGTGTCCTTCTGTAAAAATGCGATGAACAATTTCCTTACCCGCCCGAATTGGCGGATTGGTCAAAATGACATCGTACTTCTCGCCTTGTACGGCACTGTACACATCACTGACCCGCACTTCCACATTTTTGATCCCGTTTCTTTCAGCATTCCGACGAGCCAGGTCAACCGCACGCTCATTCACGTCGATCATCGTCACCCGCCCCTGATCCGCAAGCATCGCAGCCGTCAAGCCGATCGGCCCGTAGCCGCAGCCGACATCGAGCACACGGGCGTGGCGATCCATCTCCATGTTTTCGATGAGCAATACACTTCCAAAGTCAATCCGGTCCCGGGAAAAAACGCCTGCATCCGTAATGAAGCGCAGCTCCTTCCCGCGCAGCACAAACGAAAACTGCTGCTCGTCATGCGCCGCCCCCGGCCGATTGGTGTAATAGTGATCTGCCACGTGTGATTCACCCTTCCTTCGATTGGAAAACACTCGCCGTCCCCCTACAGAAAAACCCCCTGCCGCAGGCAAGGGGAATTTCTAAAGAAAGCTAACTTACTTCACTTCTACTTGTGCGCCAGCTTCTTCGAGTTTTGCTTTGAGAGATTCTGCTTCCTCTTTGGAAACGCCCTCTTTGAGTGTTTTTGGAGCGTTGTCTACCAGGTCTTTTGCTTCTTTCAGACCCAGACCAGTCAGCTCGCGAACAACTTTGATAACGTTGATTTTGGAAGCGCCGCCGCTTACCAGAGTTACAGTGAATTCAGTTTGCTCAGCAGCAGCTTCAGCAGCGCCACCAGCAACTACAGCTACAGGAGCAGCAGCAGTTACGCCGAATTCTTCTTCGATTGCTTTTACCAGATCGTTCAGTTCGAGAACGGACATGCCTTTAATGGCTTCCAAGATTTGCTCTTTAGACATTATGAAATCCTCCATTCATATAAATAGTATTGTGTAAGGCTTAACCGATCAGACGATTACGCGCCTTGACCTTCTTTTTGCTCTGCCACTGCTTTGACTGCCAGTGCAACGTTGCGCATTGGAGCTTGCAGGACGGAGAGCAGCATGGACAAGAGACCTTCGCGGGAAGGAAGAGTTGCCAGTGCTTTGATTTGATCTGCACCAACTACTTTGCCTTCGATCACGCCACCCTTGATTTCCAGCTGTTCGTTTTTCTTCGCGAATTCAGCGATGATTTTTGCTGGAGCAACAGCATCGTCTTTGGAGAACGCCAGAGCGTTCGGGCCAGTCAGATATTGATCCAGTTCAGTCAAGCTTTCTTTCGCAGTAGCCAGACGAGTCAGGGAGTTTTTCAACACCTGGAACTCAACACCAGCTTCACGCAGCTGTTTGCGGAGCTCGGTAACTTGGGCTACAGTCAGACCGCGGTAGTCAGCCACCACTGTGGTTTGGCTCTCGCGGAGCTTGGTTGCGATTTCGTTGATTGCTTGTACCTTTTCTTCACGAATAACGGTTGGACGAATTTCTGCCATTGTTTACACCTCCCGTGCTCTAATCCTGGAAAATGAAGAATGCCCTCGCAGACATCACGAGGGCATAATGCTCTATCGTCAAAGGAAATGACCATTTCCTCTTTCGTACATTACACGCCTCGGAGGGATATTAAGCGTTACTCTTGCAAGTACCGCACCTTCTGTCTACGGCATATTCTTTTCATCAACAGGAACTATCTTAACAACTCCCCAAAGGGAAGTCAAGCGTCATTATTTTACAGCTACGCGTACACCAGGGCCCATTGTGGAGCTCAGGGTTACATTTTTCATGTAAACGCCTTTTGCCGCAGCTGGTTTCGCACGGTTCAGTGCTTCCGTCAGAGCAGCCAGGTTTTCAGCCAGCTTGTCAGCGTCGAAGGACACTTTACCGATTGGAGCGTGGATGTTACCTGCCTTGTCTACGCGATACTCGATTTTACCTGCTTTGATTTCGTTAACCGCTTTTGTTACGTCAAAAGTAACTGTACCGGTTTTCGGGTTTGGCATCAGGCCTTTTGGACCGAGTACACGACCCAATTTACCTACTTCACCCATCATGTCAGGAGTAGCTACTACGACGTCAAAGTCGAACCAGCCACCTTGAATTTTCGCGATCATGTCTGCATCGCCCACGAAGTCAGCGCCAGCAGCTTCTGCTTCTTTTGCTTTTTCGCCTTTAGCGAATACAAGAACGCGTTGTACTTTACCAGTACCGTGTGGCAGCACTACAGCGCCACGGATTTGTTGGTCAGCACGCTTAGGATCTACGCCCAGACGGAATGCTGCTTCAACGGTTTCGTCGAATTTGGCAGTAGCTGCTTTTTTCACCAGCTCAATGCCTTCAACTACTTCGTACACTTTGTTTTTATCAACGAGCTTTGCAGCCTCTTGATACTTCTTGCCTTTTTTAGCCATGAATAATAATCTCCCTTCAATGTGGTCGTAGCGGTTAATCCTCCCACAGACAGGGGGGCACAATGTCTGTGCCCCCTTGCACCCAAGACAATTAGTCTTCGATTACGATACCCATGGAACGAGCAGTACCTTCCACCATGCGCATAGCCGCTTCTACGGATGCAGCATTCAGGTCAGGACGCTTCAGTTCAGCGATTTCGCGAACTTTATCACGTTTCAGCGTAGCAACTTTTGTTTTGTTTGGTACGCCGGAACCGGACTCGATACCAGCAGCTTTCTTCAGCAGAACAGCAGCTGGAGGAGTTTTGGTGATAAAGGTGAAAGAGCGGTCTTCATATACGGTGATTTCCACCGGAATAATCATACCTGCTTCGCTCTCTGTACGAGCATTGAATTCTTTACAGAACCCCATGATGTTTACACCAGCTTGACCGAGAGCCGGACCTACTGGAGGTGCAGGATTCGCTTTACCTGCTGGGATTTGTAATTTAATTACGCGGATAACCTTCTTAGCCACGTAAGACACCTCCTTACTTCACATGTGGTTATTACGGGGGAATGCCCCCTCCCACCGTCTTATGAAAGTCTCGCAAAAGACTTTCGATCTATAGTGAGAGTGCAAGAAACCCCAGATATTGTTGTGGGATTGTTAAAACAAAATGAAATGTACCACATAGCGCGATACTTTTCAAGTTGAATCCTAATCCAATTTTTGAACTTGTGTAAAGTCTAGCTCTACCGGTGTTTCGCGACCGAAGATGTCCACCAATACGCGAACCTTCTGTCTGTCGGGGTGAATCTCGATAATCTCCCCGGTGCGATTCGAAAAGGGACCATCTGTGACGCGCACCATATCGCGGAGAGCAAAATCGACTCTGATCTTGGGAATTTCGATCCCCATCTGCTTGAGAATCGCATCGGCCTCTTCAGGACGCAGCGCTGTCGGCTTGGAGCCAGCGCCCGTGGATCCGACAAAGCCGGTAACCCCAGGAGTGTTACGCACGACATACCAAGAGTCGTCCGTCATCACCATTTCAACAAGGACGTATCCAGGGAACACTTTTTTCGTGACGGTGCGCTTTTTGCCATCCTTGGTCTCCACTTCTTCTTCAGTGGGAACGAGAACGCGAAAGATCTTGTCTTCCATGCCCATCGACTCGACGCGTTTCTCCAGATTCGTCTTGACCTTGTTTTCGTAACCTGAGTACGTATGAACGACATACCATGCTTTTTCCATATCCACCAGGACGTTAACCGTCCGTCCCTCCTAAGACTTGCAAAATTACGTTCCTAGAATCAAATCGATCAAGCGCGAGATTCCCAAATCAACGACGAAGAAGAATATCGCCAGAAGCACAACCGTAACGAGAACAACGATTGTATAGGTCGTCAACTCCTTACGATTCGGCCAACGGACTTTCTTTAGTTCGGACATTACGTCGCCAAAGAATTCACCGGTGCGGCGAAAACTGGCTCCGATTCGTGCTAAAAAACCCACTTTGCCACCCCCTGACTTCGTCGCATCAACCATTACTTCGTCTCGCGATGAAGGGTTTGCTTCTTGTCACGGGAGCAATACTTTTTCAGCTCAACACGTTCAGTAGTGGTGCGTTTGTTTTTTGTGGAGATATAGTTACGCTCGCCACACTCGGTGCATGCCAACGTGATGTTTACTCGCATTTATTGCCACCTCCATCTCATTTCAAACCTGCTATTCGTTAAAAGTACCAAATGATAAATAGTACGGGAAAACCGCTACTTTTTCCTGACCATTTCATTCATTAAAGTAACCAAAGAACAGAGAGATAAGAGTCTAAGGCTACCTAAATAAATTTATCACACCGAAATACCCATGTCAAACAAATCGACTTGACAAAAAGAAGGCCTTTTGCTTCCATATTCCGCTGCTTTTGTTATGTACAAAGCTTTCTGCTCCAAGGTGCCCAGAAACAAAAAGAGATTCCCCTGTTCTACAGATGAATCTCTCTTCCTTCCAGATAGCGCTCCAGCTTGCGTTTGACGCGCTGCAAGGCATTATCAATCGATTTGACGTGACGCTTGAGTTCGACGGCAATTTGCTGATAGGACCGTCCATCCAGGTAGAGCATCAGCACCTGCCGCTCCAGGTCACTCAAAATTTCACTCATTTTCCCTTCGATGTCATCAAACTCTTCGCGATTGATGAACAACTCTTCCGGATCAGTTACCTTGGTCCCGGAAATCACATCGAGCAGAGTCCGGTCAGAATCCTCGTCGTAAATCGGCTTGTCCAGCGAGACGTACGAGTTGAGCGGAATGTGCTTTTGCCTGGTCGCCGTCTTGATCGCCGTGATGATTTGGCGAGTAATACAGAGCTCGGCAAACGCCTTGAACGACGTGAGCTTGTCCCCTCGGAAGTCGCGAATGGACTTGTACAGACCGATCATGCCTTCCTGTACGATGTCTTCGCGGTCAGCCCCAATAAGAAAATAGGATCTCGCTTTGGCACGCACAAAGTTCTTGTACTTGTTAATCAAGAATTCCAGAGCTTCGGCATCATTATCGCGAACCAGGTCGACTACTTCTTCGTCGGTCATTAGTTCATATTGGGCATGTTTTAACTCCTTGAGGTCAACACTCACAAATGATCCCTCCGCCAACCGGTTTCTCCATAGCTAGCGCTATTATACATGATGCCGTAAAAAAGCGTCAACCGAATCCAAGTTATTCCCTTCTCCATTTTTCGAATATTTTCGCTATTTCGTCATCCAATACAATCCGTTTGGAGAATCGTTTTTCGTGTGTTTTTTCGACTTGTTGCTTGATTTCTTTGCCTGCATTTTCCATATCAAGCAGCAACTCCCGCGCTGATTTGCGCAAGGCTCCCTGTCCAAAAATGACGCGCTGGGACGTATAATCCGAGGTCGCTACATAAATTTGTCGATTTTTTTGGTGAAATTCGGAGACAAGCTGCTCAATTTTTTCGTCAGCCGTCTCCTTTTTCTTCGTGAAATAGATTTCCACCAGATAGTCTTCCATTTGCCGACCGATGCCCGGAACGTTATACGCGTCGAACACGATAATGACTTTTGTTCCGGTGTAGCTTTGATACTCCGCCATTTTGGAGATCAACAGATCGCGGGCCTCGTCCATCCGCTCCTGCTCCTTCAAAATGCGCAACTCAGGCCAGGCCCCGATGATATTGTAGCCGTCCACGATCAAGAGCTGCTTGGCTTTTCTTTTTGCCATCTCACTTCACCCGCGTCGAAAGAGGGCTCCTGGAGCGGTATACTTCATACATCAGCAAAGCAGCGGCCACCGACGCATTCAGGGAGGTTACGTTGCCGACCATGGGGAGGCTGTAGAGAAAATCACAGTTTTCCCGCACAAGACGGCTCATTCCTTTGCCTTCACTGCCGATGACGACGGCGAGCGGCATTGTGTAATCGCCCTCGCGGAAGTCCTGCTTGGCGCTGGCGTCCGTTCCCGCGATCCACACTCCGCGCTGCTTCAGCTCCTCCATCGTGCGCACCAGATTGGTGACACGCGCGACCGGCACATAGTTGATCGCTCCGGCAGACGCCTTCGCCACTGTCGCAGTCAGGCTGACAGAGCGGCGCTTCGGAATGACGATGCCATGTGCTCCCACTGCATCTGCGGTACGCATGATCGAGCCCAGATTATGCGGGTCTTCCAACTCGTCCAGCAGCAAAAGAAACGGCTGCTCGCCTTTTTCCTCGGCGCGCCGCAAAATGTCGTCCACTTCCACGTAATCGTAAGCCGCGACAGAAGCCACTACGCCCTGATGGTTGTCGGTCGACACCAGTTGGTCCAGCTTTTTGCGGTTGGCGGTAGTCACAATGACGCCCTGCTCTTTTGCCAAGGCAAAAACAGGTGCCATCAAGTTTTTGTTGGTCCCTTCCGCAATCCAGATCTTGTTGATCGTGCGCCCGGAACGCAGCGCCTCGATCACGGGGTTTTTCCCCAAAATCCACTCTTCACTCATGCTTTACTCTCCTTCCACAATCGCAAACGCCTGTTGCACAATTTCTGCGATCCGCTCTTCTTTTCCGCACAAATACAAGTATCCAATCAACGCTTCAAAAGCCGTAGCATGCCTGTAGTCGATAATATCAGCATTTTTGGCCGTGGAGCCGGACTTGGCATTCCGCCCCCGTTTTACCACATTCAGCTCTTCCTCCGGCAATGTCGGCATCAGCGCGAGCAGCACGTTGGCCTGTGCTTTGGCTGAAACGTAACGATTGGCCGCCTTGTGGAGCTGGTTAGGTTTAACCAGCCCCTTGGCGATCAGATGGTACCGCACGCAATGCGCATAGGTAGCATCGCCCAGAAAGGCGAGCACGAGTGGATTGGTCAGGTTCGGATCTCGGGTCAGTTCTTCTTTTTGCATCTAACTTCTTTAGCCCCTTATTTTCGGCGCCAGCGAACACCTTGTGGCGTGTCCTCCAGCACGATTCCTTTTGCCGCGAGCAGGTCGCGGATTTCGTCCGAGCGGGCAAAGTTCTTCGCTTTGCGCGCCTCTGTGCGCTCCTGGATCAGCGTTTCGATTTCACTGTCCACCAGCTCTTGTTCCTCGGCAATCTCAAGTCCGAGAACTTCTGTCAATTCCACGAGCAACTCCATGTAGGCGCGAACCTCTTTTGCCCCTACATTTTGGTGGCGCAAATACAGGTTCGCTTCCTTGACCACGTCGAAAATCACTGTGATGGCATTGGCTGTATTGATGTCGTCGTCCATTTCGGTGATGAACCGTTCTCGCAGTTCATTGATGATGCGCTGCTGTTCTTCCGCCTGGCCGTTCGGCTCTTCGTCTCTTGCCGTATCCAGACGATGGGAGAGGTTCGTGTAAGCCGTTTTGATGCGTTCCAGGCCGTTTGCCGCCTGCTCCAGCAGTTCTTCGCTGAAGTTGATCGGGTTGCGGTAGTGGCCTTGCAGCATGAAGAAACGGATCAACTGACCGCCAAATTTTTTACAGAGATCGCGAGCGAGCAAAAAGTTTCCGAGGGATTTCGACATTTTCTCGTTGTCGATATTGAGCATCCCGTTGTGCAGCCAGTAGCGGGCAAACACTTTTCCGGTAAAGCACTCGGACTGCGCGATCTCGTTTTCGTGGTGCGGGAACACCAGGTCAGATCCGCCCGCATGAATGTCGATTTCCTCGCCCAAAAATTTCAGGGCCATCGCCGAACATTCGATATGCCAGCCCGGTCTGCCCTCGCCCCACGGGCTGCTCCAGGTTACTTCGCCTTCCTTCGCAGCCTTCCAGAGCGCGAAGTCGAGCGGGTGTTCTTTTTTCTCGTTGATCTCGACGCGCGCGCCCGCCTGCAGATCGTCCAGCGGCTGGTGCGAGAGCTTGCCGTATTCCTGAAAACGTCCCGTGCGGAAATAGACGTCGCCCTCGCTTTCGTACGCGTAGCCTTTTTCAATCAGCCCTTCCACGAACGAGATGATCTCCGGAATCGTCTGCATGACGCGCGGCTGAATGTCAGGCGGCAGCACGTTCAGCGCACGCAGGTCCTCGTTGTACGCGTCAGTGTAGCGGTCTGCCACTTCCTTGACCGTCGTTTTTTCCTGATTCGCCACGCGAATCAGCTTGTCGTCCACATCCGTGATGTTTTGCACGAACGTCACTTCGTAGCCGCGGTATTTCAAGTAACGGCGAAGCGTGTCGAACACAATAGCCGGACGGGCGTTTCCAATGTGAATGTAGTTGTACACGGTCGGGCCACAGACGTACATCTTTACCTTGCCTGGCTCCAATGTGACGAACGGTTCCTTTCGCCGCGTCATCGTATTAGTCAGTTGAATGCCCATGGTTCTTTTTATCCTCCCTCAAAAGCTCCAATTCTTTACGCAATTGATCGATTTCCTTTTGCATCAGACGAATCGAATCTGCAACCGGGTCAGGCATGTTGACGTGGTCCAGATCGTGTTTGATGCGTTTGCCATCCTGGATGACAATGCGCGCTTTAATCCCTACTACGGTCGAATTGGGTGGCACTTCCTGCAACACAACTGCGCCGGCCCCTATCTTTGAATTATCGCCAATTTTGAAAGAACCCAACACTTTTGCACCCGTCGCGATAATGACATCGTTGCCGATGGTGGGATGGCGCTTGCCTTTTTCCTTCCCGGTTCCCCCGAGCGTGACGCCCTGATAGATCGTCACGTTGTCGCCGATTTCACATGTCTCCCCGATGACGACCCCCATGCCGTGGTCGATAAACAAGCCTCTGCCAATGCGCGCCCCTGGATGAATTTCAATCCCGGTGAAAAAGCGTGTAACCTGCGACACAACCCGCGCAAGGGTATACCACTTGGCCTTCCAGAGCTTGTGGGCAATCCGGTGCCCCCATATGGCGTGCAAGCCTGAATAGGTCATGACAACTTCCAATACACTGCGTGCTGCCGGGTCTCTTTCAAATACAGCCTGAATGTCATCTTTCATCTGTGCGAACATAGTTGGGTGGCACCTCCTGCCTGGATTTCCTGCTAATTTTTTGGGTGAAAAAGAAAAACGTCTCCACCCCTTCCATGACGAAGGGACAGAGACGGGGTTTACCGCGGTTCCACTCTGCTTAGATCGTTTTTCATCCGGCTAAAAAAACGGCCAAACGCACGATCTCGCTCTACATCCCGATAACGGTGGGAACCGATGGCACCTACTGATGTCGTTCAAAATCGTCTGACACGTTCAGCTCACTGCTCACAGGCGCATTTCCGAACAGGGCACGCTGGATGGCTCTCACCTTTCCACCCTCTCTGTAAACGTGTATCCTGCCGTACTTCTCCTGATCGTCGCATTCGTTATCTATCACTTGCCCTTTTTACAGGCTATTTTTCATTTGCAAGCACACGCTGGGCGCGCGCCAATACTTTGTCGCGACCAAGCAAATACAACGTCTCCGCCAAGTCGCGGCCGTGCGCTTGACCCGTTGTGCCGACACGCACCGGCATGAACAATGCTTTGCCTTTGTGACCCGTTTCCTTTTGCACGTCCTTCAGCACCGCTTTGATGACATCCACATTATATGCATCCTGGGCTGACAGGTGTTTCACAAAAGAAGCGAGGACTTCGGCAAACTGCGGTTCTTTCAGTACCATTGTCGCTTCTTCATCGTACACCACTTCGTCCAGGAAGAAAAGAGCCGCCAATGGCACGATTTGCGCGCAGTAGGACATTTGCTCCTGATACAGCGCGACAATGCTTCTCACCCAATCCCGCTTCTCGTCAGACAGTGTCTCTTCGATAAAGCCTGCTTTTTGCAGGTGCGGAATACACATGTCGGTAATCAGATCGAGCGGCTGGCGCTTCAGGTAGTAGTTGTTCATCCAGTTCATTTTGGTCGCATCAAATACGGCCGGCGACTTGCTCACGCGCTCCATGGAGAACAGCTTGACCAAATCGTCCATGAGGAAAATTTCTTCCTCGCCGCCTGGCGACCAGCCCAACAGAACGAGGAAGTTCACGATCGCTTCTGGCAGGAAGCCAAGCTCGCGGTATTGCTCGATGAATTGCAAAATGCTTTCATCGCGCTTGGACATTTTTTTGCCGTCCTGGTTGAGAATCAGCGCCAGGTGGGCAAATTGAGGCGGTTCCCAGCCAAAAGCTTCGTAGATCATCAATTGACGCGGTGTGTTGGACAGATGTTCTTCACCGCGAATGACGTGGCTGATTTTCATCAGGTAGTCGTCGATCACAACGGCAAAGTTGTAAGTCGGGATTCCGTCCGGACGGCAGATGACGAAGTCGCCCATTTCGTTGGAGTTGAATGTCACCTGTCCGCGGATCAGGTCGTTGACGACGTATTCGCGGTTATCCGGCACAAGGAAATGAATGGATGGCACGCGGCCTTCCGCTTCGTACTGCGCGCGCTGCTCTTCGGTCACATGGCGATGCTTCTCCAGAATACGCGGAGTCTCTCCACGCGCCAGCTGTTCTTCGCGCTCGGCATCCAGCTCTTCCTTGGTCGCGTAACAGTAGTACGCCTTGCCTTCTGCCAGCAGTTGATCGATATATTTACGGTAAATGTCCAATCTCTCGGTTTGGCGGTATGGGCCGTAGGAGCCGCCCACATCGGTGCCTTCTTCCCATTGGACCCCGAGCCATCTCAGGTTTTTCATTTGCTCTTCATCGGCATTTTCCTTGTTGCGCGTTTGGTCGGTATCCTCGATCCGAACGATGAATGTACCGCCGTGATGTTTGGCAAACAGATAGTTAAAAAGCGCTGTTCGCGCACCGCCGATGTGCAAGTGCCCCGTAGGACTCGGCGCATAACGCGTGCGGATTTCTTTCGCCATTTTTAGCACCATCCTTGTGAATGTAAAAGGCTATGATCCTTCATGAATACGTTTCTAAGGCTCTATGTTACACCTTGCCCCTTTACTTGACAAGCAAGCAGACAGCCTGGGCCGCGATTCCTTCTCCCCTGCCCGTAAAACCGAGTTTTTCCGAAGTCGTCGCCTTCACGTTTACCTGTGAGGCGTCTTCTGCTTCCAGCACACGGGCAATGACTTCGCACATTTGCGGTATGTAAGGAGCCATTTTCGGCGCTTGCGCAATGATCGTCGCATCTACATTGCCCAAGCGATAGCCGCGCTCTTTTGCCAACTTCCACACATGCTCAAGCAGCACCACGCTGTCAGCCCCCTTGAAGGATGGGTCTGTATCCGGGAAATGGCGGCCAATATCGCCTTCGCCAATCGCTCCGAGAATCGCGTCGCTGATGGCATGCAGCAGCACATCGGCGTCAGAATGGCCCAAGAGGCCTTTTTCATACGGAATGGTGACTCCCCCGATAATGCACGGACGGCCTTCCACCAGTTGATGCACATCAAATCCTTGTCCAATACGCATGGATTACTCTCCCCTTCGCTTGCGCATAATTTCTTCTCCGAGCCACAGATCATCCGGCGTCGTAATCTTGATATTCTCATAGCTTCCCTGCATGACGGACACAGGATGCCCCAGCCATTCGACCAGCATCGCATCATCCGTACCGAGCTTGCCCGCTTTTTGTGCTGCCTCATGCGCCTCTTGCAGCAATGACATACGAAAAGCTTGTGGGGTTTGCACCGCCCACAAGCTTTCCCGTGCCGGGGTAGCCTCCACAAGCCCTGTGGCCCCCACCACTTTTATTGTATCCTTGACAGGTACGGCCATGATTGTAGCCTCATCGCGACGCACCTGCCGGATCATGTCGCTGATTTGCTGCTGTGTGACGAAAGGTCGGGCAGCATCGTGAACAAGCACGTAGGTACAGGATGAAGGAAGGGACGCCAGACCGTTTCTGACGCTGTCCTGCCGCTCGGCACCGCCCAAGGTGACGGTTACTTGCAGCTTTTCCGCATCCATCAGGGCAAGCACGTCGGCGTAGTCCGCTTCACTCACGACCAGGACGATCTGGTCGATCTCCTGATGCGTAGCAAAAAGGCGAACGGTGTGAACCAAGATCGGCTCTCCTGCCAGCGGCAACCACAATTTGTTTCGTTGTCCGCCCATTCTTTTGCCGGAACCGGCAGCAACGATCACGACCCCTGTACTCACGTTTTCTTTCCTCTCCCGTCTTGTGCTACTCGCCTTACAGCGCTCTTTCCAGCAGCTTTGGCTTGGCGAAGATCATCCGTCCCGCCGAAGTTTGCAGCACGCTGGTGACCAATACGTCCACGTCGTTGCCGATGAATTCGCGTCCGCCTTCCACGACGATCATCGTGCCGTCGTCGAGATAGGCAACGCCCTGACCGTGCTCCTTGCCGTCTTTGATGACCTGCACGTTCATTTCTTCCCCTGGCAGCACGACCGGTTTCACGGCGTTAGCCAGATCGTTGATATTCAAAACTGCCACGCCTTGCAGCTCACATACTTTGTTCAGGTTGAAGTCGTTGGTGACGACTTTTCCGTTCATGACCTTCGCCAGCTTAATCAGCTTGCTGTCCACTTCGGATACTTCTTCAAAGTCGCCTTCCCAAATTTGTACCTTGACCTTCATTTCCTTCTGAATCTTGTTGAGGATGTCCAGACCACGGCGGCCGCGGTTGCGCTTCAGCACATCCGAAGAATCCGCGATGTGTTGCAACTCCTCCAGGACAAAGCCCGGAATGACCAGCACGCCCTCCAAAAAGCCCGTGCGGCAAATATCTGCAATGCGTCCGTCAATGATGACGCTCGTATCCAAAATCTTGTGCTCGACATTGGTCGCTGCAGCAGCCTGTTCCTTTTTCTTATCCTTGCGTCCAATAGAGAAAACCGACATAATCTCGTCCCGCTTGCGAAACCCTACCTGAAAGCCCAGATAGCCTAGCAACCCGGAAACAACCAGCGGCAACAGATCACCTATAAGCGGAACCGGAATCTTGCTGATGGGCAGGAATAATAAAAAGGCAACAATAAGACCACTAATCAACCCCATCGCTCCGAACATCACGTCAACAATCGGCATTTTGACGAGCGTCTCTTCTCCCCAGCGAACCACCTTCAACACATAGTCCAAAAGCCAATTGGCCAAAAAGAAGAACAGAATGGCACCAAGTACCGCCCCAATATATTGCGCTCCAGCAACTACGCCAAAATTCAACAGCGGGTTGAGCAGCGAAAACAGCTCTGTACCGTATTGGTACCCCAAGCCACCGCCAACCAAGACAAAAAAGATTTTTCCTATGCGGAGTACCATGCCTTCACCTCCTTTTATTAATATAGACAGAAGCCTATGAGTAAAACCCTGTTTCTTTCCAAATAGCGAAATTGCTTCATTCTCGCTTTCCCTCACTATAGCAAAAATGATTTTACCATGTCAAATAGCCAAAAATTTTAACATAGTTGTCATTTCCCCGTCAACATCAAACACCTGTTTCCTTCCCGGGCAAATTGACAGCGGCCAGACTCCCTTCTTATAATGGCAGTAACACATGAGCGAAAATTGTGACGATATGAACAGCTTAAAGCAGAGGTGAACCGATATGGACAACCGAAATGTAGACGACTTTCAAGCGCAAGTATCCGAGCTTTTGATTCGACATCGAAGCGTACTGGACGTCATGTCCAAAGTTCAGGAAACGGCGTCTCGCATCAATCGCTCCCTGACAAAAGCCATCACCGAATGCGGCTGTGTAGAAGTGGTAGCCAAAAAACAAAGCTACGACGCAAGCAAAAGCCTGGAGGAAAACAAGGCTCATCTGGACACTCACTTTAAAGGCCCACTATGCGAACATTGTCGCGACGTAGTCACAGCAGAGCTTGGCAAGAACCTTTTTTACCTGACCGCCTTGTGCAACATTACGGACATCAAGCTGGCGGACGTCTTGGAAAAAGAATCGGCCCGGCTGAATACGCTCGGTGTGTTCAACCTCTCTTAACCCCTCACTCGTATTACGAATGAACCCTCCAAAAAGTTGCATACAAAAGCAAAAAACCCGCAAATCGAAACGCGGGTTTTTTCGTTGCCTGGCTTATTCAAATGGCACAGATTCTTCTTCCTTGTTTTTTCGCTTGCGTAATTTTTTGACGAGAAAGTCAACGTTTTTTTTTATTCCATACAAGGCATAGAAGGCAAGCGGCAGGAAAACAATTTTGGGAAACTGCTGCGGATACTTGATCGCCACCACCACAACAATCGCGATAATGATCGGCGTGATCCAGTAGGCCGATTTGGGAATCCCGACCTTTTTGAAGTTCGGATACTTGACCTTCGACACCATGAGGAAAGCGAGAAGCAGCATGCTGACCGCAAGCAGTACCGGATTGAAAACCTGATGATACAGGGCCAGCGTCGCCAGCACACCACCGGCGGCTGTAATCGGCAGCCCGATGAAATACCCCGGAACTCCGGCCTGGACGTTGAATCGGGCCAGACGGAGCGCGCCGCAGATCGGGAAAATGGCGGTAACGAGAATTCCCAGCAAATCAAAGTGCTGCAGGACAACAACATACATAATGAAAGCCGGAGCTATCCCAAACGTAATGACGTCAGAAAGCGAGTCAAGTTCCTTACCAAATTCGCTTTGCGCATTCAGCATCCGAGCGACGCGTCCGTCCAGCCCGTCTGCCAGCATGCCGATGATGACCGTAATCGCCGCGTAATCAACGTAATGATCGCCTCGAAACGCAAGGATGATTGCCAAGACTCCCAGAAACAAGTTGCTTACGGTTAGCATGTTCGGCAACGATTTCACGAACATAGACTACCTCCTGATTTCTTTTGCAGAGGAGACAGTGTATCCTGTCAAGCTTGCTGTTGCTTTCAAGTCCCCTGGGCAAATGTTGAATAACAAATAATGCCTTTATCCTATTCTACCTCAAATGTGCCTGTCAATGAACACTTGTTCCTGAATCCGTTTCAGGCCCTCCTTGATCGCCCGTGCCCGCACCTCGCCAATCCCTTCCACCTCGTCTAGTTCCTGAATGGTCGCCATCATAATTCTCGGCAAATAATGAAAATGCGCAACCAGATTGGTGATGATGGAAAGCGGCAAGCGGGGAATTTTGTACAAAATCCGGTACCCCCGCGGCGACACCGCCTCTTCCAGCATGCCCACACTTGCGGAAAACCCGAGAACACGCAGGAAAGACCCGAGCTCCAGCACTTCCTCCGAGCTTAGCTTTTTCATATCGCGCAGTACCACCTCTGGAGAATGCGCCGCGTCTTTCGCGTAGTCGCGAATGAGCATGTGTGCTTCTTCCTCAATATTCGAGACAAGCTCCTCCAACTGCATGCTGACGAGCCTGCCTTCTATCCCCAGTTCACATATGTACTTGGAAATCTCCGTCTTGATCCGCAGTACCATCTCAATCCGCTGCAAGACAGATGCGACTTCATGCAAAGTGACCAGCTCTTCGAATTCAAGTGCGCCGAGATTGGTCAAGGTCTGGTCCAGCACCGCCTTGTATTTTTCCAGGGTGGAGACAGCCTGGTTGGCCTTGGCGAGAATGACGCTAATATCGTTCAGCACATAGCGAAAATTTCCTTGGTACAAGGTAATGACATTGCGCCGCTGGGATATGGCGATGACCAAGTAGTTCGTATGGATCGCCGTCCGTTGTGCAGTCCGGTGACGAGTACCTGTTTCGCTGGTGTGAATGGAAGCGGGAGGAAACAGTTGGGTATTGGCGTAAAGGATTCGTTTGGCATCCTCACTTACTATAATCGCCCCATCCATCTTCGCCAATTCATACAAATGTGCAGGAGAAAAATCGCAATTGATCGAAAAGCCGCCATCGACGATTTGCTTCATTTCCGATCCGTAGCCGACAACGATCAGTCCGCCTGTTTTTGCACGCAGAACATTTTCGAGTCCTTCGCGAAGCTGCGTCCCCGGCGCGACCAAACGAAGTACATCACCGAACTGCGGAGTTCTTTTTGGGTTCTCCTGCATATCCCGCCCCTACCTCCTTATCACCTCGTTCAATGCATCCGCGATATTGCTGACGCCGATCACTTGCATATCACCAGGCACATCCAGGCCGCGTATGTTTTTCTCCGGTATAATCACGCGTTTAAAGCCAAGCTTGTGCGCTTCCCGCACGCGCTGTTCAATCCGCGATACGCCTCGCACCTCTCCGGTCAGACCGATCTCCCCGATCACGACGTCATGCGGATTGGTGGGATGGTCGCGGAAGCTGCTGGCGATGCTGACGGCTATCGCCAAATCGACAGCAGGCTCATCCAGGCGGACGCCCCCGGCCACGTTGACATACGCATCCTGGTTTTGCAGCATCATCCCCATGCGCTTTTCCAAAACGGCCATAATCATCGCCACACGCTGGTGATCGACGCCTGTCGCCATTCTCCGCGGCGTGACGAAGCTGGTCGGTGCCACGAGTGCCTGAAGCTCAACCAGGACGGGACGGGTGCCTTCCATGCTGGCTACGACGGTGGAGCCTGCCACACCGAAGGGACGCTCAGCCAAAAAAATTTCAGAGGGGTTGGCAACCTCTTCCAGACCGCGGTCTTTCATCTCGAAAATACCGATTTCGTTTGTCGAGCCGAAACGATTTTTGACAGCGCGCAAAATGCGGAACGTGTTGTGACGCTCCCCTTCAAAATAGAGAACGGCGTCCACCATATGTTCAAGCATACGGGGACCCGCGATCGAGCCTTCTTTGGTCACGTGGCCGACAATAAACGTAGCGATTCCTTTCCCCTTGGCAATCCGCATCAACTGGGCAGTCGCCTCGCGAACCTGCGCGACACTTCCGGCCGCGGACTGCACAGCGGGATGGAAAACGGTTTGGATCGAGTCGATAATCAAAACATGAGGGTCTACTTGATTAATATGCTGCTCAATCAATTCCAAATCATTTTCTGCCAACACAAACATCGGAGGCGTCTGCATGTGCAGCCGATCTGCGCGCAGCTTGATCTGCTTTGCGGACTCCTCCCCGGATACGTACAGCACTTTGGCCCCTTGATGAGCCAGTGCAAAAGAAGTCTGCAGCAGCAGCGTAGACTTGCCGATGCCCGGATCGCCGCCGACCAGGATGAGCGAACCGGGAACAAGCCCTCCCCCGAGCACACGGTTCAATTCACCGATGGTGGTGTCCATGCGCGGCTCTTCTTCGCTGGCTACCTGCGTCAAAGGGATAGCCGACTGGCGCGTACCGCCGCCAAGCCCTTCGTGACGGTGTGCCGCCTTGATTGCCACTTCTTCCACCAATGTATTCCAGCTGTTGCAGCCTGGGCATTTTCCCATCCATTTTGGCGATTCATAGCCACATTCTTGACACGCGTATTTCGTTTTATACTTTGCCATCATCGCACCCTCGCTTGGATTTTCTTCTCTACTTTTATCATAGTTGTACGGCCAAAAAAAGGGGCTGTCCAAAAAGTGTTTTTTCAGCCCGATGACTGAAAAAAGCAAAACCCAAGAATGCTGATTTTACGGCATCCTTGGGTTTTTCGTTTCGGCTTTTTTTACCCAGAAATGGACTTTCTGGACAGCCCCTTCACGCTGCTGTCGCCCAGCTTACGATGTTGTTTTTTCCAGTCGTTTGACGACCAGCTTGCCATCTTCGGCCTCGATGTTGACCGTATCGCCTTTGCTGATGGTGCCTTTGAGCAGTTCTTCCGACAATTTGTCTTCGATGTGGCGCTGAATGGCACGACGCAGTGGACGCGCCCCGTACGCTGGATCGAATCCTTCTTTTGCCAGCAGCTTTTTGGCATCTTCCGTCAAGTAGAAGTCAATGCTTTGTTCTCTCAAACGCTTGCGCAGCTCGTCGGTCATCAGCGATACGATTTGCTCGATGTGCTCCTGCTCCAGGGAGTGGAACACGATGACTTCGTCGATGCGATTCAGGAATTCCGGACGGAAGCTTCTTTTCAGCTCATCCATGACTTTGTCCTTCATATCCTGATATTTTTTCTCGGTATCGTTGGTGGTGAAACCGAGTGTCGTGTTTTTCTTAATCATGCTGGCCCCGACGTTGGAGGTCATGATGACGACGGTGTTGCGGAAGTCTACCGTCCGGCCCTTGGAGTCGGTCAAACGGCCGTCATCGAGAACCTGCAGCAAAATGTTGAACACATCCGGGTGCGCCTTCTCGATCTCATCCAGCAGGATAACGGAGTACGGCTTGCGGCGCACTTTTTCCGTCAACTGGCCGCCTTCGTCAAAGCCGACATACCCTGGAGGAGCGCCTACCAGACGGGCTGTCGAGTGTTTCTCCATGTACTCGGACATGTCGACGCGGATCATGGCGTCCTCGTCTCCAAACAGCGTCTCTGCCACGGCACGAGCCAGTTCGGTTTTCCCTACACCTGTCGGGCCGAGGAAAATAAACGAGCCGATTGGGCGTTTCGGGTCTTTCAGACCGGCACGGGCACGGCGGATTGCACGGGCAATCGATTTGACCGCTTCGTCCTGGCCGATGACGCGATCGTGCAAAATCTCTTCCATTTTCAAAAGGCGCTCTGTTTCCTCTTCCTTCAGCTTCAGGACCGGGATTCCCGTCCAGCTGGCGACGACCGTAGCGATGTCCTCTGGCGTCACTTCCATGTTCAGCTTGCCTTGGCGCTCTTTCCAGTCTTTCTTCGTTTTGTCCAGTTCTTCGCGAAGCTTCTGCTCCTGATCGCGCAGTGCTGCTGCCTCTTCAAACTCCTGCGATTGCACGGCAGCGTCTTTTTCCTTGCGCACCTCTTCCAGACGTCCTTCCAGCTCCTTGAGGTTAGGCGGAACGGTGAAGGACTGCAAACGCACCTTGGACGCCGCCTCGTCCACGAGGTCGATCGCCTTGTCCGGCAGGAAACGATCGGTAATGTAACGGTCAGACAGCTTCACTGCCTGCTCGATGGCTGCATCGGTAATTTTTACGCGGTGATGCGCTTCGTAACGGTCACGCAAGCCATGCAGGATGCGGATCGCGTCCTCTGCCGTCGGCTCATCCACCTGAATCGGTTGGAAACGGCGCTCCAGGGCAGCGTCCTTTTCGATGTATTTGCGGTACTCATCAAGGGTGGTTGCCCCTACGCACTGCAGTTCGCCACGAGCGAGAGCCGGCTTGAGGATGTTGGAGGCGTCAATCGCGCCTTCCGCACCGCCTGCACCGATCAAGGTATGCAACTCGTCGATGAACAGGATGATGTTGCCTGCCTGACGGATTTCATCCATGATTTTTTTCAGGCGGTCTTCGAACTCACCGCGATATTTGGTGCCCGCCACGACGGTTCCCATGTCGAGTGTCATGACGCGCTTGTCACGCAGCGTCTCCGGAATTTCGTTGTTCACGATTTTTTGCGCAAGTCCCTCTGCGATGGCCGTTTTCCCTACACCAGGCTCCCCGATCAATACCGGGTTGTTTTTGGTGCGGCGGCTCAGCACTTGAATCACGCGCTCGATTTCTTTTTGACGGCCGATCACAGGGTCCAGTCCGCCATCGCGTGCGATTGCCGTCAGATCGCGAGCCAAACCGTCCAGAGTCGGCGTATTCGCCGCCGGATTGCCGCCGGAAGGCTGATGCGACGCCATCATTTCCGAGCTGCCCAACAGCTGCAGCACTTGCTGGCGCGCCTTGTTCAGGCTGACGCCGAGATTGTTCATGATTCTCGCGGCGATGCCTTCGCCTTCGCGGATCAAACCGAGCAGAATGTGCTCTGTGCCCACATAGGTATGACCCAGTTTGCGTGCTTCGTCCATGGACAGTTCGATCACTTTTTTGGCGCGAGGTGTATAGTTTGGTGTGTAATTACTGCCGGACTGCTCTGTTCCGCGTCCGATCAACGACTCCACTTCGCTCTGAATTTTGTCGAGGCCAAGTCCGAGCGATTGCAAAGCCTTGGCAGCAATCCCGTCACCTTCCCGAATCAATCCCAGCAGCACATGCTCCGTCCCGATATCTTTATGACCGAGACGCACCGCCTCTTCCAAGGCAAGCGCCAGTACCTTTTGTGCTCGTTCTGTAAAACGTCCAAACATCATATCGCACACCTCCGTATAACCCGTAATTTTCTCTATATGTTCACTTCAGTTGATACCTTATGTTCTGGTCAATCAGACCCGGCCTGTCGCACTTAGTCTCTCCCGAATCAACCGCGCCCTTCTTTCGTCACGCTGGTCTGGCGTCAGCTTTTGTCCTGCATGATGCTGCAAGAACCCCGGCTGCGTCGTCACCAGCAGCTCGTTCATCACCAGAGGCGTTACGCCCGAGATGATGCCCAGGTCAATGCCCAGTCGCACGTCAGAGAGGCGTTGGGCCGCTTCCTTGGACTCCATGGTGCGCGCATACAGCAAAGTTCCGTAAGAACGGAAAATGCGGTCTTCCAACGAGATGCGCGTATGCTCCAGCAAATAAGTACGTGCCACGCGTTCCTGCTCAATGATCTGTCTGGCAACGCCGTAGAGGTTGGAGAGAATATCGGTTTCCGACATTCCGAGCGTAACCTGGTTGGAAAGTTGGAACAGGTTTCCTAGAGCTTCGCTACCTTCCCCGTAAATTCCTCTAACGACCAGACCAACTTGATTAATCGCCTGCAAAATTCTGCTGATCTGCTGCGTCATCACCAATGCAGGCAAATGCAGCATGACAGAGGCGCGAATCCCCGTACCGACGTTGGTCGGACAACTCGTGAGATAACCTCTCGTCTCATCGAATGCGAAGTTCAGGTGTTTCTCAAAAATATCATCAATTTTGGTTCCTATTTCCCATGCCTCATTCAAACGAAACCCTGGCAACAGCACCTGAATCCGAATGTGGTCCTCTTCGTTTACCATAATGCTGACAGACTCGTCGGGACTCAGCAGCACAGCGCCTTTTCGCGATTCCTCCGCCAAATGCGGGCTGATGAGATGCTTCTCCACCAGTACCCGTTTCTCCAGCGGATTGATTTGGTCCATATGGAGAACCTGCAGCGGATGGCGCTTGCGCATGGCTTCAGATTCGCTCACTTCCGTTACCTTTCTGACCACTTCCTCGCCCTGCGAGTCGGTTGCCAATAACGGAAAAGGGTGCTGGCGCAAGTTTCGGGCGATGCGCAGCCGTGTGCTGATGACAATATCGGAATCAGGACCTTCTCCTTTCATCCAATTGCTCCACGGATTTTGCATAAACTGCTTTTGTGACATGACCAGCTTACCTCCCCTTTGTTACGACTTGGCGATTTTTTGTTCCAGCGCGCGGATGCGGTCGCGCATCTCAGCCGCTTTTTCAAATTCCTCGCTGGCGACGTGGTGTTGCAACGCACGTTTTAACTGCTCCAGTTCTTTGCGGATTTTCAACTGCCCTCCAGTGCGTTCCGGAACTTTGCCGATATGTTGGGTATTGCCGTGGATGCGTCGGAACAGCGGATCGAGTCGATCCCCCAGGAAGGTGTAGCAATCGCTGCAGCCAAATCGGCCGCTTTTGCTGAACTGGGCATACGTGAGTCCGCACGTCTCGCAACGGAGCGGTTTGCTGGTCGCAGGCTCGCGTCCGTTTTTTTGCATAGGATCAAATTTTAACAGTCCTGACAGGAGATTGTTGATGCTGAAGTTGTGAAATCCGGTAAAGACGTCCCCTTTTTCGGAAGCACAATGCTCACAAATATGGTATTCGGTTTTTTCACCATTGACGATTTTCGTCAAATGAAGTGTCGCCGGTCGTTTTCCGCATTCTTCACAGTTCATAACATCCTACCCCCTAACACTTGCTTCCGGTTACTTTAACAAGATAGTCGCAATCATCTGCTTTAAAATATTTGCCCGCAAACGATCCCGCAATTCAGACTCCAAAGTCAAAACATTCCGCGAGGTTGCGATTTTCATCAAGGCTGCTTCTCTGGCGTTGACCAGGCCTTCTTCCTGCAGCCTTTCTATAATTGCGTTCCCGACACTCTGCGAGATGCTTTCGCCAATCAGCTCTTCGGTCAGTAATTCCTGCAATCGCGCCTTGCTCACAATCTGTACCTTGCGAATGCGGATATAGCCCCCGCCTCCACGCTTGCTCTCTACAATGTACCCTTTTTGTACCGTAAATCGCGTATTGATGACGTAGTTGATTTGAGACGGCACACATTGAAATAAGTCGGCAAGCTCACTACGCTGGATCTCGATTGAGCCATTGGGGCTTTGTGTCAAAATGCCTTTTAGGTGTTGTTCAATGATGTCCGAGATGTTACGCAAGTCATCGCCTCCTATTCCATATGTGTATGTGCTTGCTACTGACTTTGACTATCTTTGACTTTAATTATAATGGGTTTGCAACGCGCTTGCAAGTGATCGCTACACTTAATATTGTGGGCAAAAGACGGGCGCTTGAACCATCGAAAACGGTTAAAGCGCGACCGTTTTGTCGACGGCATGCGGCACGTTTCGGCTCATGAACTGTCGAGGCGTTTTTTCGTTTGTTTATATTCGTTTATAACAGAAAAAACCACTCCTCGAAAGGAATGGTTTATGTCAGTCTTTGCGATTGGGTGGCGATTGCCGGCAAATGATCCAGTAATTGCGCGAACTGCGTAATGACGACATCTGCCCCATCCAGTTCTCCTGGCTTGGCGAAGCCAAAGTCACATCCGATGGTAAACAGGCCGTTTTTTACGCCGGCCTCTACATCGGAATGGCGGTCGCCTACCATGACCGCCTGTTCCACCTGGTAATCGGCTATGAGCTTGGCTACCAGATCCACTTTGGAACGCGTGCGGAACCGTCCCGCCGAGTACAAGTCCGTCAGCAACGGCTTGAGTGCATACTCCTGGCAAATGGCTTCTATGTATTCCTCCTGTCCGTTGCTTGCGACAAACAGCGAAATCCCCCTGGCATGAAGCTGCTCCAGCGTCTCCCTCACGCCAGGGTACAAATCGGTCACTTTTTCTTTGAGCAAGGCAATTTCGTTTTCCAGCAAAAAAGCATCCGCCGCGCGGACAGCTTCTTCATTTGCGCCTGGCAAAAGCTTTTTCCAGACCTGTTCGACAGTCATTCCAAGCACGTTGACCAATTCTTCCTCGCTTGGCGTCTCGCCTGTCCACAGGCCTTTTTCTCTCAATCGCTCAAATGTCCGCAAAAAAGCGGGCGTCGACAGCTTCTCCGTCTGCAGCAACGTGCCATCCATATCAAAGAAAATGGCAAACGGCGTACTCATGCGCTTCCTCCTGTTAGCCCGTTCTACGAACTTTTGTTAGTGGTTGCTTGCAACATACTCATATCATCCAAAATAAATTCTGCGATGCGCTGGGCGGCATCCGGCTTTGCTATTTTTTGCCCCATCCGTCGCATGTAGTCAACTTTTGACGGGCTGTGCAACAATTCATCGATAAAGTAAATGAGCTGCTCGGACAAATTGGCGTGTACGGCACAGCCGTTGTTTAGCAGGAAGTGGCTGTTTCTCTCTTCCTGTCCCGGCAGCGGGTTGTAAATAATCATGGGCACCCTCTTGCTCATCACTTCAGCAGATGTCAGTCCGCCGGATTTGGTGACGATCAAATCGGCAACCTCCAAATACTCATGGAAGTTGTTAATGAATTTGAGGGGAACTACCTCATGACGATACGTTTTGTTCGTCACTTTTTTGTACAGCTTTTCATTGGTTCCTGTCATTACGAACGTTTTCAGCGGAAGGTTGATGGCTTCCAGTCCATCAAGAACCTTTTCCATCGAACCGAGGCCAAGGCCTCCCCCGGAGAGAATGATGCATTTTTGCTCTGGCGCGAGTTCAAGCCTTTGCCTGATCTCATCGGCATCAAGCGGCATGCGGAACTTGCGCATGATCGGAATCCCCATCGGAATGAACTTCTGGTGATCTTGTCGGTAAATGTCAACCAGGTAGTACAGTTGTTCATGTCCAATGAAGTAATAATTGATATGATGATTAATCCATGAGGGATGGATCGTATAGTCGGTAATGATCGTGTAGATCGGTTCCGTCCAGTCATTTCTGCCCTTCAGCACAGACAGCATACAACTGGCAAAAGGATGCGTAGCAATAAAGGCATCAGGTTGAACGCTGTTAATCAGCTTTTTCAGCTTGTTGGCCAACAGCTTGTTCATCAGGACGTTCATATCAAAAAAGCG
>NZ_CP154342.1:132500-185000 GCF_050920745.1 Brevibacillus gelatini | reverse complement strand
CAATACAATCAAATAGCGATACGGCGTACCTTGTAAAAGGTACGCCATGATAAACTGCTTACATGTTAATATCGAGGATTTCGTACTGAATGACGCCTGCTGGTACGTTCACGTCTACAATCGCGCCCTTGGTCTTGCCCAAAAGCGCCTGACCTACAGGAGACTCGTTGGAAATCTTGTTGTTCATCGGATCGGATTCGGCAGAGCCTACGATTGTGTAATCGACGATGTCGCCAAACTCCAGGTCTTTCAGCTTCACTGTTGAGCCGACGCTTACTACACCTGTGTTCACGTCATCATTGGTGATGATGGTGGCCTTGCGGAGCATTTTTTCCAGCGTCAGAATGCGGCCTTCGATGAACGCCTGCTCATTCTTCGCTTCTTCGTATTCAGAGTTCTCACTGATATCTCCAAAGCTGATCGCTTCTTTAATCCTTGCAGCAACTTCCTTGCGTTTAACCGTTTTCAAATCTTCAAGCTCTTGCTCCAGTTTTGTCAAACCTTCTGGTGTCAGGAAAACTTCTTTTTCAGACATGATTCAATTCCCCCGTTTTATAAATGATTCCTTTGGCACTGGGTAAAGTACAAAGGATTATATGTAGTTGTTCTATACAATATACAGCAGAACGCAACAACGGTGAGGGTTCAAAGGTAAAGCTGCCAGGGTTAACTGGCAGCTTGGCTCCCAATATTACGGAGTATTATAGGATATGAAGGAACCCTTGTCAATGTCTGGAACAAACAACCATTTTAGTAGCTGACAGCCTCATCGCGTGCCGATTCCAGAGGCTCCTCCAGGTCATCTGCGCAGTTTTCGACCCAGTCGACATAGTCAGTCAAAACCCGCCGAAGCTCTTCTTCCGTCTCCACGGCATTCACCAGGTTTTTCGTATGGGTCGAGCCGCGCAGCCCTTTCAAATACCACGCTGCGTGCTTGCGCATTTCCAGCACGCCTACGCGCGGACCTTTCAGCGCAATCAGACGCTCGGCGTGCAACAGACAGATCTCGATCTTTTCGCGCACGGAAGGCTCGGGTACGAGCTCGCCTGTCGTCAGGTACTGGACCGTCCGATACAGCATCCACGGATTGCCAAGTGCGGCGCGTCCGATCATGACGCCATCGCAGCCTGTCGTATCGAGCATGCGTTTTGCATCCTCCGGTGACGCGACATCGCCATTGCCAATGACCGGAATCGAAACAGCTTCCTTCACGCGTCCGATCCAGTTCCAGTCTGCATGCCCTTTGTACATTTGTACACGCGTGCGACCGTGGACTGCGATTGCCTTGCCGCCTGCGCGCTCAACCGCCTGGGCATTTTCCACCACGTACAGGTGCTCTTCGTCCCAGCCCAGACGCATTTTCACCGTAACCGGCTTTTCCACGGCATCCACTACAGCCGAAACAACCTCGTAGATTTTATTCGGATCGAGCAGCAGGCGGGCACCTGCGTCGCAACTCGTAACTTTCGGAACGGGACACCCCATGTTGATGTCGATAATGTCTGCATTTGTATGTTGGTCTACATACTTCGCCGCTTCTACCAGCGTTTCCTTGTCGCCGCCAAAAATCTGCAAGCTTAGCGGTTTCTCGCGCTCATCGACATACAGCATATCAATCGTCTTTTTGTTGCCGTGGACGATTCCTTTGTCGCTGACCATCTCCGCGCACACCAGTCCGGTGCCAAACTCTTTGGCAATCAAACGAAAAGCAGGGTTGCACACACCTGCCATCGGGGCGAGAACGACGTTGTTTTTCAATTCAACGTTACCGATTTTCATCTATTTTCAACCTCCTTGTTCCCGATTCACGGGTTATTGGAGAGGAAGAGACTCATCCAAACAGTCTATCATTTATTTATAGCACATAATTCTTCGTAGTCGACCTGTAAAGTGCTGGCGATCTTGCGCAGGACCGGCTCTGTCGGCGTGCGGGTTCCCCGCTCAAGCGATCCGACAAACGACAATGATACCCCCAGCTTTTCCGATAGCGACTGCTGTGTATACCCTTTTAACTTGCGGAAGGATCTGATCCGATTTCCCAGTTGGTTGCTCCCCACTCTCGTACCCCCTTCTGATCTTCTGCCAATAAGGAAAGATAATGGTCAATAGTCTGGTCGTGGCCGGGCAAAACTCCGCCCTCCCAAATATCGCGCAATGGAACGAGCACAAAAGCACGCAGGCTAAGTCCCGGATGCGGGATGACGAGATGCTCCAACGAGACGGAGGATGTGCCGTACAAGAGAAGATCAATGTCTATTGTACGCGGTCCCCAGCGGATCGTGCGAACGCGTCCCAGCTCCCGCTCCACTGCCAAAGCCGTTTCCAGAAGCTGCTCTGGGGAAAGGTCTGTTTCGACCGCTACGGCCATATTTAAAAACGCCTCTTGCTCGACGTAGCCGAACGGCTCTGTTTCGTAAACAGGCGATACACGCAGTACGCGAATCCCTGCTTGCCCATCAAGCTTGCGGATCGCCTGACGCAGATTCTCTGCCCGATCCCCCTGGTTCGAGCCAAGCCCCAGATAAGCAGTCACACTCATGAAGCAAAATCCTCTCTTTTGCGCGTCATCTCAATGGCGACAGATTCATAGTGCCCGTTGATCGGCGGGTTCGGCTTAGTCACCTTGACTTTGACCTCTTGCAGAGGAAATTGCGTCAAAAGCCGTTCGGCAATGACCGCCGTCAGTTTTTCCACGAGATTGAACCGTTCGCCCTCGACAATTTTTTGCACACAAGTATAAATATCGGCGTAATTGATCGTGTGTTGCAGTTCATCGCTTGCGCCTGCCAGCGACAAGTCGGCAAAAAGCTCCAGGTCGACGTAAAAACGCTGGCCCAGCTCCGCCTCTGCTCCAAACACGCCGTGGTAGCCGTAAAACGACATGCCGTTGAAGTAAATTTTGTCCAACGTCAAATGCCCCCCTTCAGCATCGCGTCCATCATCTTCGCAACCCGCTTCATCTCTTTGACATCGTGCACCCGCACCATGTGGCAGCCTTTGGCGACACCGAGTGCAACCGTCGCTGCTGTCCCTTCCACCCGCTCATCCACAGGAAGGTCGAGGACGTGGCCAATCATCCGTTTGCGCGAGGTCGCGAGCAGGACCGGATACCCGAGAGCGACGAGATCGTCGAGTCGGCGCATTGTTTCAAGATTTTGCTCGACCGTTTTGACAAAGCCGATCCCCGGATCGAGAATAATCTGTTCCTCGCGCACACCCGCTCGCCGGGCAATTTGCACAGACTCGCGCAAGTCTCTGACAAAATCGGAGTAAAAGTCCCGGTAGTCCGTATCTGTGCGGTTGTGCATCAAAATAATTGGCACCCCGCGCTGTGCAGCCACCTCCGCCATGCGCGGATCGCGTTTTGCTCCCCAAACGTCATTGATGATATGCGCCCCGGCATCGAGAGCGCGCTCCGCTACAGCGGCTTTGTACGTGTCGATGGACAGCGGGACAGAAAGCTCCGCGGACAAACGACGAATCACTGGCAGCACCCTGTCCAGCTCCTCCGCCTCCCCGACCGGCTCCGCTCCGGGACGCGTAGACTCGCCCCCGACGTCGATGATGTCCGCTCCCGCTTCGACCATCGCGCGCGCCTGCGCCACAGCGTGGTCAAGGTCCACGAAGCGTCCTCCGTCCGAAAAGGAATCGGGCGTCACATTGAGAATGCCCATTACCAGCGTCCGTTCGCCAAGCGGCAGGGTGTAACGGCCGCAATGCAGCTCCCGTCTGGCCCGCAGCCGCCCAGGCATCGCCAAAACCTCCCGTACCTCTGCCGCCACGGCTGCAAGCTCCTCATCCCGTTGTTCCAGCTGCGACAGCGCCTGCTCCAACTGCTTTGGTCCCGCAAGCAAAAGCAGCCGTACTTTGCCAGTTGTACCCGGCTGCCCGGACACAACGGCGTCGGCCCCGACCGAGAGCATGTCCAGCCGCACTTTTTCCGCAGCGGCTGCACGCAAGTTTTCCACGTGGATCATCAGACCCGTTCTCCACTCGGCCAACTGCTCGGCCTGTTCGCCAAAAATCCCCCGCTGGGCAAGCTCCGCCAGCATCTCGTCAACGGTTGCCGCATGGATTCGAAATGGATTGTACTTCATGGACCTACTCCCTTTTTTCCGTCTTCGCATGTTGATTAGTAGCATACCACAAATTACATTCCAGTCGCTACAGACTGACGATAGGCCAAGTGCAGTTCACGTGTGAATTTTCCGTAGGTCGATGCGACTGGCTGGCCGTCTACTTCTGCCACCGGGACGATTTCCTGCACGGAGTTGGTGGTGAAAACCTCATCCGCCGCAAACAACGCTTCCAACCGATACCGTCCTTCCGTTGTCGGAATCGCCAACTGTTTTGCCAGGCGCAAAACATGGCGGCGGGTCACTCCATCGAGAATGCCCGTATCCAGTGAAGGGGTGAACAGCTGCCCGTCCTTGACCCAGAACAGATTGCTGACGATGCCTTCTGCGAGAAAGCCGTCGTGCGTCAAAAACAGCCCTTCCGTATCTGTACGCGCCCCCAGCTCCTGGCGAGCCAGCGCGTTGTTGAGGTAGTTGTGCGATTTGAAGCGCTGGTGCCCCTCCGCAGTCTGCCGCGCCAAGGCCAACGTCTGCAACCGCTTTGGCTGAGGTGGAACGGCAAGCGGGGCGACCGGCTTGGCAAATACGAACAGCGACGGGCGCTCGTAGCCGCCTGTCACCAAGCCCACTCCTTCCGGCCCGGCGGTGACGCTGAGGCGCACATACGCATCCCTGAGCCCATTGGCGTCAATCGTTTGCATGATCGCCTCCGCCAGCTCCGCCTTCGACCATACGGGCTGAATCTGCAACGCCAAAAGCCCGGAGCTAAGCCGGGCAAAATGGTCGTCCCACAAAAACAGTTTGCGGTCGTACACACGCATCGTCTCAAACAGCCCGATGCCGTACAAAAATCCGTGATCCAAAACCGATACGCTCGCCTCGTGTGCCGGACAGATCGTCCCGTTTACATAAACGTGCATCTTTGCCCTCTCCCGATAACATAGTCGAGAGCATCATACCATATTTTCCGGCGAAAGCGCAGTTTCCCGAGCGCGTTTTCCATGTATGAAACGTGGCGTATACGCTGCCAGTGGTGCCAACTAGGGCCGGCCAGTTTTCGTGCGGACAGGGATGACTGGCAGAAAAAACAGCGGCTGCTCTCGGACCAGAAACGAAGGTCCGGGACAACCGCTGCTTTTTACAAAACATAGGCATGCCATTAGTTAAACAAGGCGACAATTTTCCCCAAAACAATCCCGACAACCCCGAAGTCCGCGTCTCCGAAGGTCGTTCCTTCAAACCCGAGCGAGCCAAGGACCGGCAGCAGCAGGGCTGGCAGGAAGCTGATAAGAAGGCCGTTTACGAATGCCCCGGCGATGGCACCGCGGCGTCCGCCCGTCGCATTTCCGAACACCCCGGCTGCAGCACCCGTAAAGAAGTGCGGGACAAGACCAGGCACGATGACTTTCAGACCGAACAACGGCAGCAGGAACATCGAGATCAACCCTGCTACGAAGCTGACGAAAAATCCGATGATGACGGCATTGGATGCAAACGGAAAGACCGTCGGGCAGTCCAGCGCCGGGATGGCATTGGGCACCACTTTCTCAGCAATCCCTTTGAAGGCAGGAACGATCTCCGCGAGCAGGATGCGTACCCCAGCCAGGACGATGTATACCCCGGCTGCAAACGTAATGGCTTGCAGTACGGCATAAACCAGGTAGTTTTGACCTGCGCTAAGCTCTTTTTCTACGTAGCCGGGACCTGCCGCGATCGCTACGATGAAAAACAGTACAGTCATGGTCAGCGAGACTGACACCGACGTATCCCGCAAAAAGCCGAGCGATTTTGGCACTTTGATATCTTCTGTCGATTTTTCCGGATTGCCCACCACTTTTCCGATCGCGCCTGCGACCAGATAACCGATGGAGCCGAAGTGACCCATGGCAATGTCATTGGTACCTGTAATTTTGCGCATGAACGGTTGCAGCATGGCAGGAGACAGGACCATCAAGGCTCCGAGAATAATCGAACCGATGAGTACCAACGGGAAGCCTTTGACACCGCCAGTCGACAGGATGACGGCGATCATGCACGCCATGAACATGGTATGGTGACCAGTCAGAAAGATGTACTTGAACGGCGTAAAGCGGGCCAGCAGGATGTTGACAACCATCCCGAACAGCATAATCATCGCCGTTTCCGCGCCGAAGGTTTGCTGTGCCAGCGCTACAATCGCTTCATTGTTAGGAATAACACCTTGAATCTGAAACGCCTTGTCGAACATGCTCCCGAATGAGCCGAGTGCGCCAATCAGTATGCCTGCACCGGCACCCAGGATCAGGAACCCCATGATTGTCTTCAAGGTTCCCGATACAACATCCGTGATGCCTTTTCTTTGCAAGAGCAGCCCGACCAGGGCGAACAAGCCTACCAGAATCGCGGGAGTTCCCAAAATATCTTTCATAATCACGTCGAGCATCGCTCATCATTCCTTCGTGAAGTATTGTTGGAGTGCTTCCTTGATTTCAGACTGGTTCAGGATGTTTTGCAGGCCGATCACATACCGTTTGCCGTCTTCCAGCTGACCGACGATGTCTTTCGAGCCAAGGTACACGTCAGCGCTCTCGGTTTTGCTCGTAGCCAGGTCGGTATGGGAAACTTCTGCCTGGATGCCCAGTTCGCCCAAAATCTTTTTCACGTTCATCTCTACGATGAAACTGCTGCCCAATCCGTTTCCGCAAACGACCAAAATCTTTTTCATGATTCAATTCCCCCTGTTTTTGGAATACGCAGTGATGTAACCAAGGATCGTCTCCTTGTCTGCCGCGTCGATCAGCTTGTCGATGTTGTCTTCTTCCGACAGCATCATGGACAGCTGGGACAACGCTTTGAGATGGGTTTCGTTATCGACAGCCGCCAGTACGATGATGAGCTGTGCTTCCCGCTGCTCCGTTTCCGAAAAAGAAACCGGCTGTTTCAAGCGGAGCAAGCTCATCCCCACCCGCTGAACCCCTTGCTCCGGTCTTGCGTGCGGCAGCGCCACCTTGGGTGCGATTACCACATAGGGTCCGTGTTCCTCCACATTGGCGATCATCGCCTGCACGTACGCCTCTGTGATGGAGCTGCTGTTCAACAGCGGTTCGGAGGCGATGCGGATCGCTTCCCGCCAGTCGCGCACGCTGTCCTTCAGCTGGATAAACTCGTCTTGCAGCAACTCGTCAAGCATTGGTTTTCTCTCCCTCTTCAGCTGTTTCTGCTGTTGCAGCACTTGTTGGATTTCCTCAGTCAGCTGATGTTCGTTCTCTACAACCGCATATTTTTTGACGATACTCAGGATCGTCTGTGCGGTAATGTGGGCGGGTGTGTTACCCGAAAGCGTTTCCATTTGGTGGAGCAGTTGCACCTTGTCCCGATCTGTCAAAATCGGGTTGACCAAAATGATGCGATGGCGTGGATTCGCGATTTTCGTGGTGGAGACGACGAGGTCGACGTCTTCGTGAAACTGCTCATACTGCCGCAGAGTGATCGGCCCTTGCAGATCGATGTTGGAAAACAGCCCTTCCAGCTGCTGGGTCAAAATCCGCGATGTGCCCACGCCATTTGCGCACACCAGCAACACCCGCCGCAGAGAGGTGGCGGTGATCCCCTGCCAGCGCATCCAGCCTCCGAAGTGAACCGTAATATAGGCGATCTCGTCGTCGCTGATCGTCTTGCCAATCAGCTTTTCCAATGGCTGCACGCTTTTTTTCGTCAGCTCGTAAATATCCCGGTACTGGCGCTGAATCATTTCCTTGATCGGATTCGTCACTTCGATGTCGTACAAAAACCGATAGTACGCAGGCTGCAGATGGAGATACAGATTGTGCTCCAGTTGCGCGCGCTGGTCAAAAACGACGCAAGCGCGGACCTCAAACAGATCAACCATTTCCGCGATCGCCTGCCGCAGTGCAGGAATCTCGTTCGACTTCGCTGCCTGCCCGAATTCGTTGACCTTCGCGCTGAGCAGCAGCGTAGTCAGGTAGCAAGCTTCATCATGCGGCAGTTCCAGCGGCAAGGTGCGCGTCAGCGCCTGGACGGCCTCGTAATGCCTCGTCTCCATGATCGGACTGATTTGCCGCTGGGGAAAGGCAACCGTATGCCCGTTTCCAATCCGTTTTAGATAGCAGGGAAAAAGATAGCTCAAAGGCTTCGTCGCATCCTCGGCAAACTGCACCTCCAGTTGCTTTTCGCAATCGCTTAACCATTGCAGGATAGCGTCGGGATTCGGAACGACCTGCTCCCCGCCCAGCAAATCCTTGAGCAGCGGCTCCTGCCCTTCATGCACCAGGGAATGGACATGGTGGCTGAGCAGGTTGCGGATGGTCAGCTCATCCCCGGTAATTTCGTAGCCGTCTGCGTAGGAGTATGCGAGCTGCAGACCATGCTTTTCCGCGTCCTCCTTGACGCTTTTCAAATCGTGCAAAATGGTATTCCGGCTGACGCCTGTTTTGTCCATGCACACTTGCGTAGTGATCCTCTCGTCCGCGAGCAGCACGTACAAGAGCAAGTAGACTTGCCTGTCCGCTGCACGCAGCACCAGCACATTCGGCTTGTTTTCCCCGATGATCCGGCCCGCTGCCTGCCTGCTCGCCGCGTCCAGGTAAAACCCTTTCGCATAGATGTGCTGAATCTGCTGAAGCCCTGCTTGCTTGAGCCAGTCGTTGATTTTCTGGATATCGTAGTACAACGTTCTGCGCGAAATTGAGAACTGCTCCATCAGCTCCTTGACGGACAAGGTATGATGGGACTGCACAAAAAGCTGCAACATTTGCATTGCTCTTTTGTCTAACATGGTGGCCACCCTTAGCACAAAATCATGCACATTTTGTTGCACCAGACGTTGTCTTGCCTCGTCTTTATGCCTCTACTTTACAACAGTTTCATTTTGGACAGTTAGAACGAATTTACCCCATGAAGTTGTGCAAAAAATGTGCTCAGAGGACTTTCCCCTGAGCAGTATGCCTGTCCTTGTCTATGTATGTAGGCCGGCTGTCTTGCTATCTCCGTTCACTTTCATCGGTTTTGCTCGCATCTGCTGCCTTTGTGCAGCGACAAACATAGGCATCGCCAACAGCGTTATCACCATCAACAAACCGAAAACGATGCCACCTTGCGAAAAGCCAAAAAGCTTGAGAAGCACGCCGCCAAACCAGGGTCCCATACTTTGGCCAATAAACTGAAACCCGCTTGCTCCGAAGTACGTGCCGCGAAGACGCTCCGGTGCGATCTCTTGAATCACCACTTCTGCCATCACAAAACTTAGCAATTCCCCTACCGTAAACAAGATCATGGACAGGATGAGCAGGAAAGGGGAATGAAACAAGCCAAACCCAAGCAAAGCCAAAGCAAGAAAGACGCTGCCAGCCTGCATGCAGGCCATGGAAGAAAATTTGCGGGCAAGTCGCATGACCGGCACTTGCAATAGCATCACGGCAACCGTGTTCGTCGTGACTAGCACAGAGAAAAGCTGTACCCCGTTCACAAACCCTGGAGCGTTTCCCATGTACTGGACCAAGGTAGATTCCATCTGGGCGTATGCGGCCGTCAGGAACATCGTGCCTATCAAAAAATAGCGGAATACGCTGTCCCGCAGAACCACACCAAATGCCTGCCGAAGGCCAATGCGCTCCGACTGTACGCGATTTGCGGACGCCTGCGGGTACATTCCTTTCAGGAGCAAGACCAGTACGAGGAATGCGGCATAGGTACCTGCTGTGAGAAAAAATGGCGCTGTCGACTCGGCGCTCCCCAGATAGACACCGGCAATCGGCCCAAGCGCGGCACCGGCATTGATGGCAAAATACCGGGTGTGGAACACGGCCAGTTGATCTTCCGGCTTCGTGATGTCGGATAGCAGTGCCTTGGACGTAGGCTCAAAAATATTCCGAAAAAATCCATTCAGTCCGCTTATCAAAAAGAAGCTCGTGATGGATTCCGTAAAGGCATAGCCAACGAATGTCAGACACCACCCCAGCAAGGAAACAATCATGACGGGATAACGTCCGTATCTGTCAGACCAGACACCTCCCAGGAAGCTGCTAAAGGTACCGACCAGAAAGCTCACGCCAATAATCGCTCCCGTAATATCCGCTTCGATTCCTTTGCTTTTGTATAGGTAAATTGCCAAAAAAGGCATCGTCATATATGTCGCCGCTCTGGACAAGAACGTTCCCGCTATCATACACCAGACGATGGGATGGAACCTTGCCACCTGAACCACCTGCTCTTTTCCCCGAAGTATACTGCCAATTCCTCCGTTACTATAGCGCAAGATGGGGAAATGGACTCTGCAGCAATTGCAGGAGTAGTTGCAGCAATAAGTGAGAGGCAGTCAAATAAAAAAACAGTTTGAGGGATCTCTCCCATCAAACTGCTTCTTGGCCATGATGTGCATTGATTGAATCAGACACTTTTTCTGAATTCGCTCGCGGTCATGCCGTACTTCTTTTTAAATAACCTTTCAAATGTGCTCAAGCTTCCGAAACCTACTTCAAAAGCAATATCCGTTACTTCATTGGGAGTTTTTCGCAACAGCCGTTCCGCTTGGCGAAGCCTGTAATCCGCAATGTACTGGCTGGGCGTCTGTCCAACATACTCTTTAAACAAGCGGATTAAATAAAATTTGCTGATTCCCGAAGCCTGTGACAATGTGTCGAGGTCCAGCTCTTTGGAAAAATCGTCGTGGATGTAATCCATCGCTTTGCGCAGCGAAGGGTGGTCTGTACACGATGCCGCGTTTCTCCAGGCATCGGAGTGAGCCCCTTTGGTATGCGAAAAAAGCAAAGATGCCAGCTCGTACTCAAACTCTCGCAGTTCTTCCAACTGCAAGGAGCTATCAAGCGTATGCTTCATCACATGGGCAGCAATTCTTTTAAAGCCCTCCACAGAGCTTTCCACCCAGGTCGCAAAGTCGAGCTGATCCACACTCCGCTCCAGCCGCTCTGTCAGCACCTTCTCTAAAAATGACCGTTGCAGGTTGATTAGCAGCAGTCTCGATCCTTCTTCATTTGCGTAATGGTAGTGCTTTTCACCAGGAGAAGTAATGCACCAGCGTCGTTCTTCAAACTTTCGCTCGTGGTTGTTGATTTGAATAAACGGTGTTCCGATCAGCGGAATGCTTAGCTGATAATCCGAACCGTGGCCGTGAACTTTGGGATCAGCCATTTTCGGCGAAAATTGAATCATCATCAGCTTGCTTTGCCCCAAATTCAATTCAAACAGTTTCATTGTGATTCCCCCAGCCATCCTCTTTCCAAAGCACCCCTACCATTACCGCGGCAACATGATAACCATGACAACTATTATAATAGGTCCATTTGAAACATCGACCTGTTTTTTACAATTTTTTATACAATTCGTTTTTCTTTTTCTCTGTGCGACGCGAAAAAACCCCGATACTGATGTACCAGGGTTTTCCATATTGCTCGTTACTCAACGGTTGCCCATTTCCAATCAATGAAACCGAGACCGTCAATGAGCACACCTTTGACATTCTCCTTCTGTACCCAGGTCTCCGTATTGTGGTAGATAGGCACAATGGGCATTTCATCCATGAGGATTTGTTCCGCCTGCGCCAAAAGTTGTTTCCGCTTTTCCGGGTCCGCTTCGATCGAAGACTGATTGAGCAGTTCTTTGTATTTGGCGTTTTCCCAGAACGTATTGTTGTTTCCGCCGTTTTTGTCTTTAAACATTTCCAGAAAGTTAATAGGATCGTTGAAATCACCGAGCCAGCCGGAACGGCAAACCATGAAATTGCCTTGGTTTTGGTCTTCCAGGTAAACCTTCCATTCCTTGTTGCTGAGCTGCACTTCGACACCGAAGGTCTTTTTCCATTGATCCTGGATCGCCTCCGCAATTTTCTTGTGCGCTTCCGACGTATTGAAGGAAAGCGCGATCGGCGGAAGCTTGGTGATGCCCAACTCCTGCATTCCTTCCTGCAACAATCGCTTGGCCGTTTCTACATCGTTGTCTTTGTAATATGGTTGGGTCGATACGGCCATCGAGGGCGGCACGAGACTGAACGCCGTTTTCTCGTTTCCTTGTGTAATATTGTCGATGATCTGTTGCCGATTAATGGCATAAGCAAATGCCTTCCTGATTTTCGCATTGTTGAAGGGCACTTTTTCCGTATTGAATTTATAGAAATACGTTCCTGCGATTGGCTGTGAAACTAATGTACCAGATTCTTTCAAGGCAGGCATGGCGTCTATGGGCAAGGAGCTTAAAGGCTTCCCGGCCCAATCCAGCTCATCGTTTTCAAACATGGAGAACTCCGTGTTTTCGTCTTCCACAATGGAGAATTTGATGCCATCCAGCTTCACGGTGTCCTTGTCCCAGTAGTTTTCATTTTTCACCAGGACCAGCTTGCTCTTGTGCTCCCATGACTCGATTTTAAACGGCCCATTGCCTACATGAGTAGCTGCCTCTGCTGCCCATTGCGGATTGGCCTCAACGACTTTCCTGTTTACCGGATAATAGGTATAGAACGCCGTCAGTTCGAGGAAAAACGGAGTTGGATTTTCCAGCGTCACTTCCAGCGTCTTCGCATCGATGGCCTTCACGCCCACCTCTTCCGCCTTCGCTTCTCCCTTATTGAATTTTTCGCCGTTTTTCAGATAAAACAACTGGTAGGCGTAGCTCGAACCTGTCTTCGGATCAAGGGCGCGCTTCCACGCAAACTCAAAATCCTGTGCCGTAACAGGATCGCCGTTGCTCCACTTGGCATCACGGAGATGAAAGGTGTACGTCAGCATGTCAGAAGATACATCAATTTTTTCAGCCATGGATGGATTAGGTTTCATATTTTCATCAGTCCGGGTCAACCCGTCAAAAGTGGCACGGATAATGGCACCCGAAGTCGTATCTTCCGCAAGCCCTGGATCAGCGGTCGGCGGTTCCGAATGGAGATTCCATCGCAGCACTTTCGGCTCGCCCTTCTTTTCAGAAGATGAAACTGCCGTGTCATCTGTCGGTTTGGTGGCCGTCTCACTGCCGCAGCCAGCCAGGACGGACCCGGCTACGAAAAGTGAACAAATTCCTGCACTGATGCTTCTTTTCATGTTTATCCCCCTCTTTCTGTTGGTCGGTACTAGACCCGACCTCCCAAAATATATAGGAGATTGCCTCTCTGTCATCGTCAGTAATTGCTGCATTTTCACAGCAAAAATTGAGAAGCCCGGCCGCAGGGAACCGGCTACAATCGGTGGGCAACACATCGGATAAGAGGGGTCTGTCATGAGAAACGCAATCGAGTCTTATCTCAAGCAACACACCAAGAAAAAGACAGATACCGTCGACTTGCAGAACCATGTCTTTGCCATCGGGGGCACGCAAAAAACCGAAACCAGCCCGTATATCCAATTTGCAAAGGAAATAGGCTTTTTTGTAGAAAAAGGCGTGTTGACACCGATTGTCTCGCGAAAAAAATACGGGTGGAACTTATCGCTGTATGAAGGCTATCGCATCGACCAGTTGGCGCTGCAAAATCTGCAAAAAGGGCTCGCCCAAACAAGTCCCGTACAGGCAGCGTTGCAAAAACTCCATCCGCTCATGAAAACGGAATACTACGCAAGGAATCCCGCAGCGTTCGCAAAAGCTGAAAAATATATGGTGGCCATCAGCCATTTTTTATATAAAGCCGACCAAAATCATGATACGGACACGGTATCGATTGAACAGCGATCTCTCTACCTGTTTCAAGACGAACAATTTTTAAGCAAACCATATGGAAAGCAACTATTGCACAATCTGGGCCTCACCTACGCTCACCTTGCATGCAGCAACTTCCATGAGCCTTTTATTTATGAACTCCTGGAGGAAGCGGACGCACACCGTCTGCTGATCGTGGAGGCAAGGGACACCTATTTTTTGCTGAAGAATTTTTTTCAGAGCGGGTCCCCTTCCATTTGCGGCACTACGTTTACGGGGCTTATCTACGGCGAGGGGGATAAAATTGAGACCAGCTTCGGCTATCTTTCAGAAATAAAAAAGATACGCGCCAAGGAGGCCCGCATCTATTATTTCGGGGATATTGCGCCTAAAAATCTGGCGGTGATGCGCAATCTGATGAAAAAGTATACCCAGTACACAATTGAACCGTTTCTTCCTTTGTACGAACTCTTGTTGAACCGACACCAATCATTGGCTCCGACCAGTAGACGAAATTCCCGCTGGAACCGGTACGCAGAGCAGGAGAACATACTAGCGATTTTTCCTGAATCGCTCAAGTTGAAAATGAGTCTTTTGTTTGCAAGAAATAAGTATTTACCGCAAATTGCCCTTTGTTCGCAAGATCTTCTGGATCTACTGCACTGATACGGATACTTTTTCACCAACCCTGTTTTCCGGTGAAAGCGCCGTATCTCATGTGCGTCTCCCATGTATGAACCGCGAGATCGTAATGGAGATTTCGTACAGCACGATCAGCGGCACAATCACCAGCAAATCGGACAAAAAGTCAGGCGGCGTAATCGTAATCGAAATGATCGCGAGCACCAGGTAGGCGGGCTTGCGCATTTTTGCCAGCCGCTGCGGATTCAGTATGCCCAGATGGCTGAGAAACAGAACCACCACTGGCAATTCAAACAAAAGCCCGAACGGCAAACAAAGATTCAGCATGAACGTGAAGTAGTCATTGGCCGTAATCACCAGCTCAAAGTTGCCCGCAGACAGCCCCAGCACGAACTGATACATCAGCGGAAACAGGACAAAGTAAGCAAAAGACAGACCGAACAAAAACAGCAGAAACAGCGCCGGAATATACATGAGCGCCACTTTTCTCTCGCGCTCCTCCAGCGCCGGGACAACAAAACGCCACGCCTGGTAGGCAGCGACAGGAATCGTGACCGCCACCGCCCCAACCGCAGACAGCTTTACATAGATTGACAAAATATCACCGGGACCAAGAATCGCCAGCTTTTCGCCCGAATGATTCGACAATGCCAAATAGATGTGATCGACAAACAAAAAGCACACGACCATGCTGACGGCCAGCGTCGCTGCCACAATCAGCAGCCTGCGGCGCAAGTCACTTACATGCTCCAGAACAGGCATCGTTTGGTTCACACGCACTCCTCCTTACTTACGCGCTGCGCTGCAAAAAGGCAGTGCGCTTCTTGCACGCACCGCCTTTTTTCCAAAGTATGACAGACCGATTAGTTGATCCGTTTGACCGCTTCCTCAGCGCCCTTGTCTTTTCCCTCGTCGTCGTCCTTGGTCAAATCTTTGGCAGCACTTTTAAACTCCGTCAGCGTCCGGCCAAAGGCACGACCGATCTCCGGCAGCTTGCTCGGTCCAAAAATGACCAGGGCGATAATTAAAATCAAGATCAATCCGGGAATCCCGATGCTCGATAGCATGGTGCACTACACTCCTTGTCCTAGAAACCCGTAATGGCAATCACACTCGGCAAAGCGACTGCATTGCCGCCTTTTGGCCAATGGCTGGTTGGCTGGCTGTAGTCCTTGAGGTTTTCGCCCGGATGCTGTACCGACAGAAACAGCGTTTTTTCGTCAGGTGTAAACCACGGGCCTGTCATTTCCGCGCCTACGGGAGCAGAGGCAAACTGGGCAGCTTGTCCCTGGTTGTTGCCCGAGGTGGGAATGAAAAATACCCCGTTGTTTCCAAACGGCTTGTAAATGCCGCTGTTCATGGAGGAAGAAGAAATGTCGGTTACAACCCACAGGTTGCCAGCGCTGTCAAACGCCATGTTGTCCGGCGCAGCAAACCCGCTTTGCGGACCGCCCGCTGCGAAAATTTCAAAGGTGAACTCCATACCGGCATGGTTGTTGTCTTTTTCAAACAGACGTACGATTTGTCCGTAAAAATTGCCGTGCTTGTCGTTGTTGGTCAGGGCGATAAAGACGGAGCCGTCAATCGGATGGACTTCGAGGTCCTCCGGGCGATCCATCGGTGTTGCCCCAACCGCTTTGGAAGCTTCGCGGCAGTTGATTAACACGTCAGCCTGGGAGGTAAACAGCGGCTTGCCTTCTCCATTCACCGCTTTTTTCAAAGCGTCGTTGGTAGCGTAGTCAAGCGCGATCCATTTTCCTTTGCCGAAGTTGGCGACATACAGCGTGCCCTCTTCCAGCAGCTTCGAGTTGTTTTTCCCGGCTTTTGGATCGTACTTCGCTTTGGAGACGTATTTGTACACATACTGGTCTTTGGCATCGTCGCCCATGTACACAACCAGTTGTCCTGTCGGCGCCAGTACCATCGCTGTATTTTCGTGCGAGAAGCGGCCCAGTGCCGTATGCTTTTTCGGCGTCGATTTCGGATCGAACGGATCTACTTCAATGACCCAGCCATAGTGCTTTGCGTCAGGCAGCTTGCAATCGCCTACAACGTCCATGTAGTTTTCCTCACAGGAAAGAACGGTATTCCATAAAGTTACTCCACCGGAGCAATTTGCAAACGTTCCGGTCACTTCTTTTGCGATGGAAGCGGCTGGGCCAGTCAGCACGTGCCTGGTCAGTCCGCTGACGCGGCGGCCGTACCTGGAGTCGGCAACCAGTTTCCATGTTCCTTGCTCTTTTTTGATCTCGATAACGGAGCCGCCAAGCGCGTACAAATATTTTTGAATTTGCTCAGGCGTGCGCTTGTTGTCGTCCGGATCGGCATGCAGGTAGTCGTATCCGTTGACGTAGTATTCCAGCTCACCTAAATACTCGTGGTTCACCCACAAAAGTCCGTGGTCAGACTTGCCTTCTATCGGCAAAAAGCAAGTAAAGTCATTGTTGAAGCCAAACGTATCTCCGGCGGCATTGATTTTATCGCCGTAGGAAGCGATGACATCGTACTTGAATCCGTCCGGCAGCACGACATCGTCTTTTGTCGTCGGATGAATTTCTTTGAATTTGGGTTTAAATGAGTGGTTTTTCGTTTCGAGACCAAACAGATGATCGGCTGTTTTCCCAGACAAGGTACTGCCTGCTGCCAATGCTGGAATCCCTGTTGCCATTGATGCCAGTGCTGCCGTACCTGCACCCAGATAAGTCAAAAACTGTCGACGGTTTACATCCATTCATCATCTCTCCTCTTTCGCCATCTTATGCCTCATTGTACAGGCCGAATGTCGAGAGATGGTAAAGCTTGCATGAAGAGTCTGTAAAATACAAAAACCGCCCGAAAAAAGGCGGTTTTTGTCCTCTATCTAACGTTATCCTGTGGTATGGCGTGCATAGGTGGTGAGGAAGTTTTGCAAAAGCTGCTTGCCGTACTCCGTAATAATCGATTCAGGGTGGAACTGCACCCCTTCAATCGGGTACTCGCGATGGCGAATCGCCATGATTTCCCCTTCAGGCGTCCGGGCCGTAACCTCCAGCTCACTCGGAATGGAGGATTCCTCCACGATCAAGGAGTGGTAGCGTGCGGCGGTAAAAGGAGACGGAATATCGCGGAAAATCGTTTTGCCGTCATGAATGACCGGAGACGTCTTCCCGTGCATCAGTCGCTCGGCGCGAATGACTTTTGCGCCAAACACTTGGCCAATCGACTGATGTCCCAGGCACACGCCCAAAATCGGGATTTTTCCGGCAAAATGGGAGATGGCCTCCATGCTGATCCCCGCTTCGTTCGGTGTGCAAGGACCAGGCGACACCATCAAGTAATCGGGTGCCAGCCGCTCGATTTCTTCCAGCGTAATTTTGTCATTGCGATACACCTGCAGTTCCTCGCCCAGCTCACCGACATACTGCACCAGGTTGTACGTAAAAGAATCGTAGTTGTCAATCATCAAAATCATCTTACACTCATCTCCTCTCAACTCATCGTTCTCTGCTCGCTAATCTCTAATGCCTTCCACAACGCCTCTGCCTTTTTCAGCGACTCGGCGTACTCTGCCTCCGGGACAGAGTCAATCACGATGCCTGCCCCTGCCTGCACGTGAGCCATCCCGTCCTTGACGACCATCGTCCGGATCGCGATGTTGACCTCGACATCTCCGTTAAAGCCAAACCAGCCGATTGATCCCGTGTACACGCCGCGCTTGACTGGCTCAAGCTCCTCGATGATTTCCATCGTCCGCACTTTTGGCGCTCCTGTAATCGTACCGCCAGGAAAAGTCGCCGCCACAGCATCGAAAGCATCTTTGCCCTCTGCCAGCTCTCCTTTTACGTGGGAGACGATATGCATGACGTGGGAGTATTTCTCCACGACCATGAACTCGCTGACCTCCACGCTGCCATAGCGGCAGACGCGGCCCAGATCGTTGCGCTCCAGGTCCACCAGCATGACGTGCTCGGCGCGTTCCTTTTCATTGTCAATCAGCTCGCGGGCCAATGCTTCGTCCTGTGCGTCGTTTTGCCCGCGCGGACGGGTGCCTGCGATGGGCCGCGTATGAACCTCGCCGCCTTTTACCTTGACCAAAAGCTCTGGCGACGCGCTGACCAACTGAAACTCCGGAAAGCTGAGGTAGCCCATGTACGGGGACGGATTCAGCTTGCGCAGCACCTTGTACACATCGAAAGCAGGCACCTGGATCGGCTTGCTTTGCCGCACGGACAGGTTCACCTGAAAAACATCGCCCTGGGCAATATACTCCTGCACCCGGCGCACCGCGTCCTCGAACTGGTCTTTTGCAAACGATACAGACGCTGGCGTCATCTGAACCAGCGGTCTTTTTCGAAGCGCATCCCAGTCCACGGTGTCGGCTTCGGCCACCAGCTTTTCCAGTGACTCCAGCCGCTTTTCCAGACGTGTTTCCGCTTGTCGATAAGTCTCTTCGCTCAACTCGTTTGCAGACAAATGCGTCAGACAGACGATCTCCCGCGTCTGATGATCGAAGACAACAAGGTCTTGCATTATCATAACATACAGGTCTGGCAACTGTAAGTCGTCCGTCGCGATCTGGGGCAGCGTAGGCTCAAAAAAGCGGTTCATGTCATAGCTGAGATAGCCTACTGCTCCGCCGGAAAAATCAGGCATATCTGGAACGACTGGCGTGCGGTAGCGGGCAAGCAGCTTGCGCAAGGCATCGAGCGGCTGCTCCGCCTCCATATTTTCTACCTGCTGATCGGGATAGATTACAATCGTTTCGCCCCGCTGACTGCGCAACGTGGCTACAGGCTGGTAGGCCAAAAAAGTGTACCTTCCCACTCGGCCGCTTTCCAGCAAGACTGCATCCTGCATGGACGGCTGCAGCGTAGTCAACACCTGCCACGGGTCGATTTCAGCAGACCATTTGCCGCGAAGGGCAAGCGGAATCAATGGGTATGTCAAAGCGTACGTCTGGCATTGTGCATAGGTAGGGAACATCAATTTCGTTTCACGCTCCGGTTTTTTCACTGTTTATCCGTTCATTATATAGTCGCGCCGGGCAAAAAGAAAAGACCACGCAGCCAAAATGGCATGACATGGCCTCAAATGTAAAGAGCATGGTTAAGAATCTCGTCCTTGAAAAGGAAAAATCCAGCACCCGTTTTAAGGTACTGAATTCTTAAGGTTTACCCCATCCCATAAGCATATCTCGTTACTTTTTTGCTCTCATACCTTTTAAAAGAAGGACAGCTAACAAATCACAGCCAGCCCCTACGTCCCAATTAGTTCCAATTAACCTGTGATATTTTCCATTTAAAAGCCGCAGATATGAAATACAAGATTGAGGTAATAAAAAATAAAATAAACATATCTCCATACATCAAAAAGTAAAGACTTAAAGGTAAGGAGATCACAAAAGAAATAATAATAAGAGGTTGTTTAAGGAACGAGGTAATTAAACCAAATATCGCTGGAAGTAACAAACAAAGTGCAGTAAATACGGAAACAGTTGGTTTGTTGTAAAGCAAAATGTACCAAAGAATAATTGTTCCTACAGAAGCAAGAAAACCACATATCAGCGATAAAATAAACATAGCACTAGATTTCACGTTGCTCACCTTCTTTCAAAATATTGGAAATACCTCTTCGCTTTCCGGGATGCTTATGATAATATATTACTATAATGTTAAAAAAAGTTAATAGGGAGAGAGAATCAAATGTCAAAAAAGTGGATAGTAGTTCCAGTAGTCTTGTCACTTTCTTTTTTAAGCGCATTTACTGTTCTTGGTAAAGAGAACAAAGTCATGAAATTGAAAGCTGAACCAGGAAGTGAAGTCATTTTAAAAAAAGTAGAGTATCGTGAAACTGGAGATGGGGAAGGTCAAGTCACTATCGAAGGCAGAGCGACAGCAGACGGGATAATTGAGGCTTATCAAATTCAAATTGATACAGAAAATGGAACATACATTACCAAACCATTAGATTACGAGCTAAGTAAAGAAGAGAAAGAAGAATTTGAAGCGGAACTCTCTTATGAAAAAGGGGATTCTACTGAAAACAAACTTCTCGCTGCTAAAAGTTACTACAAAGGATGGCTGAGAGCCTCCACGGAAGATCCAGTTCGAATCGAAACCGCTGCATCAAAAATTTCGATGTCCTGGAGTGAAGATATTGACGGTCTGTTGGAATGCACAAGCAGTACCTTCAATACATGGGCAGCGAATCCATCCGAGTTTGATACACACTGGTATAAAAATGGCCAATCGTTCCCTAAATATACATACAACTCGGACAACTCAAAAATTACACAAACTGCTTGGGCCGCATATTATAATTACGATTTTGGTAATGACAACCTCCGAACAGATGTAAAACACAACATGACAATGATCCCGGTAAATAAGAAAATTGGTAGTGGTCAGTTTGATTATAAAGTAACAATGGATAAATCCGGAGAAGCTTCTGCTTTACTTCAACTTAATGTAACAACGAATTAAAAAGTTCCTCCAAGATGAGACAAGATTAGATCATTATGTAAAAAAACGCTCGAATTATCAAATTCGAGCGTTTTTTGCTGATATGAGCAAGTATTGTGTATAGGGAGACCTCCATCTTATGAGTCACAGTTCAAATGGCATGACATGGCCTCTCGTATTTTGCTGCCAATCAATCCTCGAATTGGTACAGAGGAGTAGACAGGTAACGTTCGCCGTTGGATGGAATCACGGCGATGACTTTTTTGCCTTTGCCCAGCTTCGCCGCCACCTGCAGCGCAGCATGGATCGCCGCCCCGGAGGAAATGCCGCCCAGAATGCCTTCCTGACGGGCAACGCGACGCGCTGTTTCAAAAGCTTCCTCGTTTTCTACCTTGATGATCTCGTCGTAAATTTGCGTATCGAGAATTTCCGGAACAAAGCCCGCGCCGATCCCCTGGATTTTATGCGGACCTGGCTTGCCGCCAGACAAAACAGGGGATGCTGCCGGCTCGACTGCGACGATGTGCACGTTCGGATAGTGCTCGCGCAGTACCTGTCCGACACCTGTGATCGTTCCGCCTGTTCCGATTCCGGAAACAAAAGCGTCTACGCCGCCGATTTCTTTTGCTTGCTCCAGCAGTTCGCGCGCGGTCGTATCGCGGTGGATCGCCGGGTTGGCCTTGTTTTTGAATTGTTGCGGGATAAAGTAGGTGCTGTCTTCCTTCGCCAGCTCTTCGGCTTTGCGAATGGCCCCGCCCATTCCTTCCGATCCTGGGGTGAGAATCAGTTCAGCGCCGTATGCACGCAGCAGATTGCGACGCTCGATACTCATCGTCTCCGGCATTACCAGGATCGCGCGGTAGCCTTTTGCTGCAGCCACCATCGCAAGCCCAATCCCTGTATTTCCGCTCGTCGGTTCAATAATGGTATATCCCGGTTTCAGGCTGCCATCTGCTTCGGCTGCCTCGATCATCGCCAGTGCGATACGGTCCTTCACACTGCTGCCCGGGTTGAAAAACTCAAGCTTCAAGTAAATGTCTGCAAGATCTTCAGTGACAACACGATTCAGCTTCACAAGCGGAGTAAAGCCAATCAAATCAGTAATGGAATTCGCCACGCGCATATGCCTTGCCCCCTTATTTTTAAATAGCCGAGTAAAACGCTAGGATTTGTTGTCATAATTATATCAACGGTTGCCCAATTGGTCAATGAGGCATTTGCCCAAAAAGCTGAACCCCTACCGATTCGCGCAACCGCGCAAGGACAGTATCGAGAGACTCTACCTGCGCAAACGCAATTTCCCGGCGCAATTCCTCTTTTACCTCTTCAAACGACCTCTGTGTAGCCTCTCTGTTTTGCTCCAGGTGATAAATCACATAGTTGCCGTCTACCTTGACCGGTTCGCTGTTGTCTTTTGCCTTCAGCTTTTCGATCGCGTTCCACGCTTCGTCTGGCAGCTGGTGGTCGCGCACGGATAACCAGCCGAGATCGCCGCCAATGGCGGCTGTTCTGCTGTCAATGGAGCGTTCCTTGGCGAGCGTCTGGAAGTTGGCCCCCTGCTTGAGTTCGGCCAGAACCTGCTCCGCCTCTTTTTGCGATGCGACCGCAATTTGCCACAGCCGCACCTGCTTCGGCCGCGAATAGCGCTCTGCCCTGCTTTCATACACTTTCAACACTTCGTCGTCACTGATGGCAATATCTCTGGTCGCCAACGTTTGCAGCAAAATTTGATAGGTGATCTCCCGCTTCAACGCATCGACAGTCGTTCCTGCCTGCTGTTGCAGCGCCTGCTCGAACTTGCTGTCTGTCTGGCTGCCGTAGCTGTCCCGAATTTGCGCCAGTTCTTGCTCGACCTGCTTCGGGTCAGCGCTGATTCCAAGACGCCTGGCCTCCTGGAAAACAACCTCGCGATTCACCAGGTCATCGAGCACCTGCTTCCCGAATTTTTGCTTGAGCGCTGACACGTACTCCGCTTCGCTGATCGTCACATCCCCGACGATAGCCGCAGGCTGCAGCTTGCCGGACGACTGGTACCAAGCCCAGGTCACGGCAAGCAGCAACAAAACAAGCGCCCCGATGAATGCCCACAACCCTTTTCCATTGGTCATGCCATCCCTCTCCCCTGGCAGACGCCGCGCAGCTTTTGCCTACATGTCTTTCAAGATGTCTTCCAGCGCGGCTCTGTCAAAATGATAGCGTTCGTTGCAAAAATGACAGTGTACCTCCGCTTCGCCCTGTTCCTCAATCAGACTCTCCATCTCTTCACGTCCCAGGCTAATCAGAGCCTGGATGACTTTATCCTCGTTGCATTTGCAGTTGAACTGAATGTCTGTGCGGCTCAGGTACTTCGGATCGTCCAGGACGCGCGCCAAAATTTCCTCCGGAGTCAGCCCCTCGCCGATCATGCGGGATACTTGCGGCAGTTTCCCCAGCCGTTCCTCGATTTTCGCCACAACCTCATCAGGCGTGTTCGGCAAAAGCTGGATAATAAACCCGCCGGATGCCAGAACAGAGCGGTCTTCGGGATTGACCAGCACGCCTACCCCTACGGCAGATGGTGTTTGCTCCGATGTCACAAAGTAGTAGGTGATGTCCTCGCCAATCTCTCCGGAGACAATCGGCGAGCTGCCTTGGTACGGCTCCTTCAGCCCAAGGTCTTTCGTCACGTACACGAAGCCATCTGTCCCGACTGCGCGCGCAACATCCAGCTTGCCTTTGTCATTCAGCTCAAAATGAACGTGCGGGTTGGTAGCGTAGGCGATCCCGTCTCCATCGGCATTGGCTTCCGCGACGATCTGGCCGATCGGCCCTCCCCCTTTTATTTTGACAGAGAGACTTTCGTTTCCTTTTAACATGGCGCCCATCATCAGCGTCGCCGTCAATGTGCGTCCTGTCGCGGCGGTTGCTGTGTTCCACATGTCGTGGCGACGGCGCATTTCTTCTACAATCCCTGTTGTCCGCGCGGCAAAAGCCCGCACGTGTCCGTCGAATCCGGTTGCTCTTATCAAATAATCGCTCATCTGGCGATCCTCCTTCTTCCATGAAAAAATCTGAACTGCCTTTATCAGTTTACCACAAGAAGACGGGCGCACGCGCCTTCCGCTGTCTTGAACCGACAGTTGTCCGTTTTCATGCAAAAAAGCCCCTCCGTGAAAAAGGGGGGCTGGGAAAGCTATCAGGTCAAATAGTCTTTCAACACTTTCGATGCTTTTTGCGTGCGCAGCCGGTCAATCGTCGTCGCTTCGATCTGGCGGATTCGCTCGCGGGTCAGACCGAACATTTTGCCCACTTCCTCCAGCGTGTACACATGGTCGTCGTAAAGACCGTAACGCATGGAGATGATTTCCTGGGCGCGGGGACTGAGCCTCTCCAATGCCGCATGCATTTGCGAGCGCAAGTCGACCTTTTCAATCCAATCGTCCAGCGAGGACAATCCATCGTCCATGATTTCGGCATAGCTGAGGCATTCATCGTCATGCTCCGTATGCCATTTTTCACTGTCCAGCTCGGCATCAATCGACTCCATTTTCATCGTCAGCGCCAGTTCGATCGCATCGACTTTTTCCAACGGTATGTCGAGCAGTCCTGCGATCTCGTGCCGATCCGGCGTGCGGTTCAGCGCGTGAATCAGCTGTAATACCTGCTTTTGGTATTGGCGAATCTGTTCATGCATGTGGACCGGAATGCGGATCAAGGTACCTTTGTCGTTGATCGCACGGGTGATCGCCTGGGAAATCCACCAATGCGAGTAATGATAGAGACGTACGCCGCGTCCCACATCGAATTTGTCTATGGCCGTAAACAATCCAATCGTGCCTTCCTGGATCAGATCCAGAAACGGCATGCCTCTTTTCAAATGGCGCAAGGCTGTACTGACGACATAGCGCAAATACGCCCGCACAATCTTTTCACGTGCCTCCATATCGCCGTGCTGCTGATAGCGAATCAGGCACGCCAATTCTTCTTCTTTGTCCAACATGGGTGTTGCAGCGACGCTTTCCAAAAACAGCAAGGCAGAGGTGTCAGATCGAAGCGACCTAGGCACTACGATTCCTAACTGTGCTTCTACTTCCCGCCAGCGACGGGGAGTGGAATGGAATGAGGAGGTACTCAAAGTCATATGCAACCCTCACTTCTCTGGATTGGGAGTTCACGATGAAGTCAGGCGAGTTACGTTGTTTACTGTAACCGTATTTCGACAAAAGTTGTTTGATTCCTGCCAGTTTACAGAATATTAATAGTTCTTCCCGCCAATCCTTGTTGGTAAACCTTCCTTTATGTAGAAACCAATCCTCGACAAAAAGCCATCCCTTGCGTGAGGGACGGCTGAAAAAAATGTCGAATGTTGCGACAGTGATATGCTTTTTATTGACTGCGCCTGTACCGAGACATCCAAGGCCGAGATCGGCTCATCGGCGATGACGAATTTCGGGTTGACGGCAAACGCTCTGGCAATCTCGATCCGTTGCCGCTGCCCATCGCTGAATTCGTGCGGAAAACGGTTGGCATGCTCTTTTTGACTCCGCTCGCTCATAGAGGCTTTGTGGACATTGATTCCGTCGAACAGTACCTCCCCAAAGGTCGGCTGGTACAAACCGATGATGGTGCGGCCTGTCGTTGATTTTCCGCAGCCAGATTCGCCTACCAGTCCAAATGTCTCCCCTTCGTATATGTCAAAGGAGTCGTAAAGGTTTTTGTCAGGTTCTTTACCTGGACCAGTTTTTTTCGTTCCATCTGGCCACTCCTCCCCCGTTATCCTTTTACCAGTAGCGTCTGGAGATTGCATGCTCCTTTTCCAGCTTGTAGCCATCCAGCTTGACGATCTCGATGGCGCTGCGCGAGTCAGGCGAGTGAATCATTTCGCCGTTGCCGATGTAAATGCCGACGTGATGCACTCTGCCCCGTCCTTCCTCATGGGCAAAAAACAGCAGGTCGCCCGGAAGCAAATCCGCTTTTTCCACCAGCAACCCCGCTCTCGCCTGATCGGAGGCGTCGCGGGGAATCTGGATGCCTACGGAGCGGTGCATGTTGTAGGCAAAGCCGGAGCAGTCATAGCCGTAAGAGGACATGCCGCCCCACAAGTAATGCAGATTGAGGAAACGCTTGCCTGTCTCCACGATGGCTTCGCCGCGGTTGCCAGCCAGCTCGATTGGCTCGTTTGCGCGTACGATTGCCACGTCTGCTTTTGGCAAAAGGGCTTCGCCGTCCGGAACCGCTACCTTTACCCACTCGGTGCCGTCTTCCACGAGCGGCAGTCTGGTCAGGAAGGCAAGCTCGATGCCCGGCTCCTGTTCCAGCGTGTGCAAACGGCTAAAGTCCGCCGTCACCATCGCCAGCTTTTGCCCATCCTGTACGTCAAAAGCAGCAGACCACGGAGCAAGCTGGCGGGACGGAATCCACCCCGGATAGCCGAGCTCGTTTTTGCTGGTCGTTTGGTCCGGGATCAGGACGTGCGCCCACTCCCCCTGTTCCTCGATGATTTCCACGCGAGTGCCGAACAAGGCTTGCGTCTGAATGGCGTTGTTGTCGTAAAAACCCAGCTTTTCCTCGACAGACAGCGACTGCAGCCACCCGCGCACATCAACAGGATTGCGGAGAGCCGCCTGATCGATGTCGCGCGGAGATTCCGGCTTCGTCCATACTGTCGCGACGGAAACGGATACGATTGCTGATTTCACTCCTGTTCTCCCCCTTCCCAGAAGCTGACCGAGCGAATGCCGAGTCCCGGCGCTTTTGGCATGGTCATCAGGCGGCCTTCGTAGGTCACGCCGCCATCAATGCCATCGTGCAACAGCATCAGTGGAGCATCGAAGTCAAAGCGGGTGATGTTTTTCTTGCTGGCTGCAAAATGCGCTGCCGCCGATACGGCCAGACGTGATTCGATCATGCTGCCAACCATGCATGGAATACCGTGTTCTTCAGCCATCTGGTTAATCAATTGCGCTTTGAAAATGCCGCCCGCCTTCATCAGCTTGATATTTATCATGTCGGCTGCGCGGTTTTGCAAAACCTGCAGCGCCTGTGCCGGCGAAAATACACTTTCGTCAGCCATGATCGGCGTATCGACCGAATCCGTAACCCGCTTCAGGCCTTCCAGATCATGCGCTTTTACAGGCTGTTCAATCAGTTCGATGCCCAGTCCCATGTCCTCCATTTTGCGAATCGACTGAATCGCTTCCTTCACGTTCCATCCCTGGTTGGCATCAAGACGAATCTTCACCTGATTGCCTACCGTTTTGCGTATTTCCTGGATGCGCAAAATGTCATCCTCGATATTGTCTTTGCCCACCTTGATTTTCAGCACGTTAAAGCCTTGCTGCAAATAGGCGGCTGCGTCCTCGCCCATTTCTTTTGGCGAATTGACGCTGACCGTATAATCGGTCTCCAGTTGGTCGCGATACCCGCCGAGAAACTGGTACAGCGGCATTCCGGCCCGTTGGGAAATCAGATCGTACAGCGCGATGTCCACCGCTGCCTTGGCACTCGTGTTTCCCACCATGGACTGGTGCAATGTCTGGAAAACACGCTCGTAGGCAACCAGATTGAGTCCGATCAGCTGCGGCTTCATCGTGTTCATGATGGCGGACTCGATGCTTTCGACGCTGTCGCCGGTAATGACGACCGTAGCAGTTGCTTCTCCCCACCCTACCATGCCATTGTCGCATGTGATTTTCACCAGTACGGATTCCAGGTTGTTCACCGTGCGCAATGCCGTTTTAAACGGTTTTTTCAGCGGAACAGAAAATCTCTTCACTTCGATGCCTTGAATAATCATGTTTTCCTCCATCTTTTCTAGCACGTGTGCTTTCTTTACCTATCTTTTTCTTTCAGGCAAACTAAATTATAGCACTATTAAAATATTTGACAAAAAAGGGGGAGAGTCATTCCATCCGCCTGAAATGACTTCTCCCGGCAAACGGTTTTTACTTCACGACCGCTTTTCTCAAATCGGTGTAGCTGAGAGAAGAGCTTTGAATGCCGCTGACCTGGTCGCTGGTCAAAAGCGAAGTGTTGTAGAAGTACAGGGGAGCAACTGGCGCTTCATTCAGCAAGATTTTTTCTGCGTCATGCAGCATTTGCAGACGTTTGGCATCGTCCGGCTCTTTGTACGCGCCCTCGATCAGCTTGTCGTATTCTGCATTCGCCCAGCCGGTGCGGTTGCTGCCGTTTTTCGACTGGAAGATGTCCAGGAAGTTGATCGCATCCCCGAAGTCAGGCAACCAGGAGGAACGGGCGATCTGGTACTCCAGTTTCTTTTGCATATCGGTCAATACTTGCCCTTCTACCTTCTGTAGCTTCACATCTACCCCCAATGTTTGCTTCCACATTTCCTGGGCAGCCTGGGCTGTTTTTTCGGTGGCCGTGCCGCTGCGGTAGGTGAGCGTTACTTCCGGCAAGGTGGTGTAGCCTTTTTCCTTCATGCCTAGCTCCAGCAGCCTTTTCGCTTCTGCCGGATCGAACTTCACCAGGTCGCCGCCTACCTGACGGAAATCACCCGAGCCGTTGGCATCCGGCAAGCCATACGAAACGAACCCGGTTCCCGGCTTTTGCTTACGCATCAATACGTGGTCAACCAATGTCTGGCGGTCAATCGCCATGCTGAATGCTTTCCGGATATTGGCGTTGTCAAACGGCTCCTTGGTCACATTGAAGCGGTAGAACTCTGTACCAGCGCCATCTTTCACGTAAACCTTGCCTTCCTGGAACAGCTGGTCAGCCATATCCGCCGGAACGGTTGTCGTTCTGTGCAGCTCTCCGTTCGTAAACATTTGGTACTCGGTATTTTCATCGTCGATCATTTTCCAGACAGCACCAGCCAACGTTACGTTTGCCGCATCCCAGTAGTTCTCGTTTTTCATGATTTTCAATTCGCTGTCATGCTTCCACTCCGTCAGCTTGAACGGCCCGTTGCCCACAAAGGTTGCAGCCTCTGCCGCCCATTTCGGATTCTTTTCCACTGTCGCTTTGTGTACAGGGAAAAATGCCGGGTTGGATGCCAAAAGCAACGTCCAGGAGGCAGGCTGCGCCAGTACGACTTCCAATGTTTTGTCGTCCAGCGCTTTTACTTTTACATCGTCAACAGAGCCTTTGCCACTGTTGTATGCTTCTGCCCCTTCAATAATGAATGCGAGGAAAGCAGCGGGAGAGGCGAGAGCCGGATCAAGCATGCGCTTCCAGGCGTACTCAAAATCATGTGCGGTTACTGGCTCACCGTTACTCCATTTGTTGTCGCGCAACGTAAACGTGTACGTCCTGCCGTCCTCGGAAATTTTCCATTCGGATGCGGCCGCTGGCTGTGGCTTCTGGTTTTCATCCAGGCGCGTCAAGCCTTCCATCAGGTTGTTCAAAATGTTGTAGGACGGCTCGTCAAATCCGAGCGGCGGGTCCAGTGAGGTAGGCTCCTTGATATTATTCAGGAGCAAAAGCTTGGCCGCCTGGTCTTCTGAAGAAGGCGTCTGCTGATTGTTCTCCGTAGGCGGTGCCGATTCGTTCGCTGGCGCTTGCCCAGAGCTGCATCCGGCCATGAGCACGGAAACAGCCAGCGAAGCGGAAAGCAGGATCGTCGATAGTTTTTTCACGTTCTTCTTCCCCCTTATCGTTTTCCTATGTCGTAAAAGGATAGCGCCGATAGACGACACCCTCTTTTACACCAGATGGCGAGCCTCACAATCTCTACCGAGTGCTGTCAGATGCTACGCTGTGCCGCAAGCTCACGTGCCCGTCGGCGCCTGCATGGCGGCCAGCACCTTTTTCGCTCGCGGATCTTGCAGCCAACAGGCTACGGAGTGCTTGCCGTGCACGCTCGTTTCCGCTGGCTGATGGTTGCGGCACACCTCCAGCGCATAGTCGCAGCGCGCCGCAAACGCACAGCCAGGTGGGGGCGCAAACAAATCAGGCGGAGTGCCGGGAATGGGACTGAGCGGTACCGAACGGTCGGTATCCAGACGCGGCATCGAGGCCAGCAAGCCTTTTGTGTACGGATGCTGCGGATTGTAGAAAATGTCGCGCACTGGCCCGGACTCTACCACTTTGCCCGCATACATGACATTGACCCGATCGGCAATCTTGGCGACGACGCCCAGGTCGTGCGTAATGATGATGATGGATACACCCGTTTTTTGCTGAATGCTTTTGAACAGGTCGATGATTTGCGCCTGGATCGTGACGTCCAGTGCGGTCGTAGGCTCATCCGCTATGAGAATGGACGGTCGACAGACAAGCGCAATCGCAATCATGATCCGCTGCCGCATCCCCCCGCTGAACTGGTGCAAATACTGCTTGAGCCGGCTTTCCGGGTTGGCGATTCCAACCAGCGTCAAAATTTCAATCGCCTGCCGCCGCGCCTCGCTCCTGGTGACTTTTTGATGGCGAATGATCCCTTCCATGATCTGCTCTCCGATGGAAATGGTCGGGTTGAGCGAAGTCATGGCGTCCTGAAAGATCATCGAGATTTCTTTGCCGCGCAGCTCGCGCATTTCTTTTTCCGGCAGCACAACCAAGTCCTTGCCTTTGAACATGATGCTGCCAGCAGCAATTTTTCCGATGTACTCCGGTACGAGTCGCATGATGCTTTTGGCCGTCACGCTTTTGCCACAGCCGGACTCGCCGACAATCGCCAACGTTTCCCCTTTGTTCAAGGTAAAACTCACGTCACGGACCGCATTCACTTCGCCCCCGTGCGTCTTGAACGTGACACACAAACCGCTTACTTCCAGCAATTTTTCCGTTTTGTCCACGTCGTCTACCTCCTTGCCTTCGGGTCGAACGCATCGCGCAAGCCATCACCGAGCACGTTGAACGCAAGCATTGTCAATGAAATGAAGAAGGCCGGGAAAAAGAGTCTCCACCAGTGACCGGACAAAATGGTCGAAAGCCCGTCGTTGGCCATCACACCCCAGCTCGCCATCGGAGCCTGCACACCAAGGCCCAGGAAGCTGAGAAACGCCTCCGCAAAGATCGCAGATGGAACCGACAGCGTGACGTAGACGATAATGACGCCAATCGTATTGGGCAGCAAATGCTTGCGAATGATGTAAAACGGCTTCGCTCCCATTGTTTTTGCCGCCAGCACGTATTCGGAGCTTTTCAGTTGCAGCACCTGTCCGCGAACAGTGCGAGCCATACCGATCCAGCCCGTGGCGCTGAGCGCGACAATAATCGTTCCAAGCCCCGGCCCCATGACGACCATCAGCAAAATGACGACCAGCAAGTATGGCAATCCGTAAAGGAGGTCGACGAAGCGCATCATGATGTTGTCGACCCGTCCGCCCACATAACCGGCGATCCCGCCATACAAGACACCGATGAAAAAGTCGATGAGTGCAGCCATCAAACCGACAAACAGGGAAATGCGCGCCCCGTACCATACACGGGTAAATACATCGCGTCCGAAATCATCGGTACCAAACCAGTTCGTCGCGGACGGCGCCTTGTTTTTCATGAGAATGGATTGTTTGGCGTACTCGTGTCCCGAAATCAGCGGACCGATGACAGCCATAACTCCCAGCACAATAATGATGACAAGCCCCATCAAAGCAAGCTTGTTCCTTCTCAGCCGCTGCCAGGCTTCCTGCCAAAATGTCAGTTGAGGTCGCACAATTGCTTCCGAATTGAGGTTGTCTTTGCGCATCGGGACAAACAAGTCGTCAGAAACGCTCATCCTTCGCCCTCCTTTCGATGCAGTTTGATTCGCGGATCAATGATGCCGTACAAAACATCGACGACAAACATCATGAAAATCAGCAGAGCGCTGTAAAACACGGTTGTGCCCATGATCACGGAATAGTCGCGGTTGATAATACCCGCTACGAAGTATTTGCCCATGCCCGGAATGGCAAAGATTTTCTCGATGACAAAACTCCCTGTCAGCACGTTGGCAATGAGCGCGCCAAGCAGCGTAACGACAGGCAAAATCGCATTGCGCAAGGCGTGTTTGACCACAATCGTAGCAGGCTTCAACCCTTTGGCTTTTGCCGTCTCGATATACTCCTGCGTCAATACCTCCAGCATGTTTGTACGCGTCAGCCGCGCGATAATGGCAATCGGTCCAAACGCCAAGGCCAGCGCAGGCATCACCACATGCTGCCACGTTCCCCAGGTCGCTGTCGGAAGCAGCTTCCATTCGACAGCCAAATATTTAATCAGCAAAGGCGCGACGACAAAGCTGGGAACGGATATTCCGAGAACAGCAATCACCATCGCGGCGTAATCAATCAAACGGTTATGGCGCAACGCAGCAACTACGCCAAGCCCGACCCCCGAGAAAATGGCGAACACGACAGCAATCACCCCAAGCTGAAACGAAACCGGAAAGCCGCGAGCAATCATTTTGTTGACGGTATCGGAAGCATTTGCCGTCGACGGCCCCAAATCAAACTGCACCAGCTTTTGCAAATACAGAACATATTGGACAACGAGTGGCTTATCCAGGTTGTAGTAGGCATTGAGGTTTTGCTCCACTGCCGCGTTCAGCGCTTTTCCCTCTTTTTCAAAAGGAGAACCGGGTACGGCGTGCATCAGAAAAAAGGTTACGGTAACAATGAGCCAGAGCGTAACGATCATGGAGATAAATCGGCGGAAGACAAAAGATAGCAAGGACTCTCCTCCTTTCACTCGGAAATACCGCGTGCAGCTCCCAGAATACGCATGCAACTCCAGAATACGCATGCAGCTCCCAGCGCGCGGTGTTTCGCTGCATAGCGGCGGTTGATTTTCCACATGCTTGAACAGGGCTGGTGGGCAAAGGCTGGGCAAAAGATGGGCAAAAGATGTTTGGTTCGCATCCCAGGCGGAAATGACGGACTTTTCCTTTACACGGACTTTCCCGATAAGCAAAAAACCCAGCAAATGCGCAATTTTCATGGCATTTGCTGGGTTTTACTTACGTGTATGACCGTGTATGACGTGCATACGAATAAATAAAGCAGCAGTGGATTTTTTATTTAGTTGTTTGGTTGGGAATTGCTGTTCACTTGGTGACTTCGGCTTTCCTTCTCACGGAAACAGCCTGTTTGTACTTCTTTTGCGCATCCTTGAATGCAGCAAGCAATGTTTTTTGCGAAGATCCAAAATACCGATAGCGAATCTCTTCCCCAATCTCCTCTGACGCAAAGATGGAATGACCGATAAAAATCGACCGGGCAAAGTCCGACGTCAGCTGCACCGTAGACGAACAAGCCGCATCTACGATTTTGTCGTTGGTCGTATCGACAACCAGTCCGATAAAGAAAGCACTGAACTGCTGCGTAATCGGATTGTTGGATGAAGATTGCGCATCGCCCACGATATAAATGGTATCTTTATCAAACAAAGCAAAAACCCCACTTTTATCATGCTTAACGAACCGGCCATGCGGGATGTTCGGAGTGCTACCTCCTTACAATCGCAAGCTGGCTAAGCACTTTCTTACATAGTACCAGAATAATTCGGAATTTGTAAATAAGTCTGACTAATCTTTCGCTGCATTGCTCCTTGCACTGCCCTTTACTTAGACCACCGCTCCCTGCTTGTATAACACGAGAGCCACCCCATGCTAAAACTTCACTTCCTCGACCGAAACCACCGGAAAGGAGTGCCCAGGCAGAATAGGTAAAAACGGCCTCTCGTCCACGTAAGCAACAACGATGTGGGACGGTCCGACCATCTTTTTCGGAGCGAGCTGCAGTTCTTCTCCCCGCTCGGTCACGACCGTAATTTGCAGTTGGCCGCCCCCTTGCCGGACGGGTCCTGGTGTCGCACTAACGGTGACGAAGATGTCTCCGTTATATTGCAGCCGCAACGTCAGATCCTGCCGCCAAGCGCGGAAATCCACGTAATGACGTACAAAAGGTATCGGATCGGTAGTCACGCTTTTCGCTCCTGGCACGTATGAATACTGCTGTCGCTGATAACCGCCATTTTCGCTCATCCTGCGGTCAAAACGCTGCAGCGCCTCGTCTTCCAGCAAATCGATCACGCCCTCTGTCTTCAAAACCGGATCAACCGCAAAGGTGGCATGGTGATTGGCCAGCTCCAGCAGCATTTTTACTTCCGTTTTTTTCTGCATCACCATATCAGCATCGACGACAAATGTACCGATCAGCAAAAAAAGCAACAGTGCTGATATAGATAAAATATTAACCCCCGTACGAACATCCCCCTAGTTCAGTTCTCTCTTTAGATTGAGGTTGCACGTGATTACAAATCGTAGTCCATGACGTTAATCGTCCCGTGGCGAGTAACTTGCAAAGTGTCAGCAGGTGCGGGAATCCATGAAGTGAAGCCAGGATATGGAATGGTCAAAACAAGGGAAAACTCGTCTGCGTGACTCCATAAGACAGGGTCGGCTGAATGAGTACGCGTGACACTGACAGACATCTCCCTCTCCTGCAAGGAAAAGCCTTTTTCTGCAAGCTCCCTCGCTATCAATGTCCGCACCTCTTTCTGTAGCGAGCTTTCATTTACCCCTCCGCGGTTGCTAATGTATTTCGTAACAGCAGCGCTGACTTCCATCAGCTCATTTTCCGTCTGCACGACCGTGTGCACCTGCAATAGCCCCAGACTCACCATCAACAGCAGCATGACATTGAGAATAACCGCAACAAGCTGTCCCATCAGGCTGTACCGAATCTCGTCACCTGGACGAGCAAATCTCCGAAAAACTGCTGGCAAGCCGACAGGAGGTTGTCTGGACCTGTAAAAAGCACTCCCACCGTAAGCGGCAGGACGAGAACAAGCAGCACCAACATGCTAATCATTTTATTCATCCACTACCACCCCGGGTCAAAATATTCGGAGGGGCGGCTCCCTGTAAAGGAAAAGGCAGCATCGCCCTCCACAAATGCATTCAACCATTTTGCCACGTTGGACGGCGTAACTGTAACAGTAAGCGTGACGGACTCCTTTTGCTCCTTACGCGCCCGCTCTCCCATTGTTCGCGGCCAACTGCCAGCAAACACATCTGCAGTTACATCCCAGCCAAGCTCGGCCATTTTTTTGGTATAGTACTCCGCCAAGGCCGGGTCCAGATAGCCGATATCCTGCATGTCATCGAGGATATCGGCGTAGATGCCACGGGCAATCGCTCTCTCCATGGAGTACAGATGATAAGCCCCCACTCCGGAAATAACGAGCAGCAGCACCATCAGGCAAACGAGAAATACTTTTGCTTTAACCATCGCTTCCGAGCCGACTGTTTTCTTTATTAATGAAAGATAACCGTCGTGGCCCGATACACCCTTTCCTGTTGAGTATCACGAAGCTGCTCTGCCGGCTGCAAATTCCAGATATACGCGCACAAACTCCCTACCATGATGACGATGATGAGAAAAACATGATGATGCAGCATCAGTTTGACGTATAGGCTGTGCCGTTTTGCATTCTGAAGTTGATGTTTTCATTTCTTGTGTCGTAGTTCAGGGATGTAATGGAGCTGTTAATGCTTTCGGCTGAATCGTTTGCAGCGGGCGATAGTTCATTGCCGTAAGAACTGACGCCGATCCCCAGGACCATGACGCATGCGAGAAATATAAAAAACATTTTCGACATTGTGGCACTCTCCTTTAAGTAGGTAATGTGGAATAGCCTTCCCCTGCTACGGTATCGCTTTATCGATCCAATCTACTGCTCGATCTCGCAATCCGCCATCCTGAACAACTGATGCGTTGATGTGCGAGAGACTTGACACGATGATTCCCAAAGTGAATACGATGCACATGATAATGGACAACAGCTTGGTCAAGCGCTTAGCCTCCCTTTAGGTTAAATACTTGGCCAAAATTTCTGTCAGCAGCTTGTACCAGGGAAACATGGCAACCAACAGTCCCATGTAAAATGCCGGGTAAACGATGACACTGTAGCCAATCCCCAGCGATTTTATTTTTTTGCGATGGCGAAACATCCTGCGCTGATCGACGGCCCACTCCATGCGCTGCATCGTTACACTAACTTGTCCCGCGCTTAGCTGCTCAATCGTGCGCATGCTGGAAACGAGAATGACGCCATCATCGACCCCCATCTTGCGTTTGAAGCTTTCTAACGCTTCATCCGGATCTTTGTTCCACTCTGACAAAGTGGGGATATACTCCTTCAGCTTTCTCGTCGGTCTTGCCGCTTTTACCATCGCATTGTAGACTGGCACCTGATTTTCCAGCAGCGTCACATAGCGGTTGATGAAGCGTGCTATATCTGTACTCAGCAGATCCTCGCGGTTGCTCGCCCACATCTTCAGAGCCAGGTACGGAAGGAAGTAGCCGCCTCCCGAAGCAATGCACATTGAGAAAAGCGGAAATGACTCAACACGGCACAAAATGGCCCAAAGCAAAACGAGAATGCAAACGGCACTTCCACACAATAGTTGCAGGAACATCCACTCGGCTTTTCCCCAGCCAAACGGCCTCCCTGCCCGGGAAAGCAACTGTTCCCATTGTTCATCGTCAGCGGATTTGACCGTGCTCTCCCAGCTTTTCCACCACTTCGCAGAGATGAACAAAACCGGCCTCTGGCTTTGCACCAAATACTTTCCGGCGAAGAAGACAGCTAGAAACATAAATAAAGCACCTAAGCCAAGCCACGTATACATGACCAGCAATTGCATTATCGATACCTCCTTCCCCAAATGAACGCAAGCAGGATGGAGAATGACCAGACTGTTGCTGCCAGCGCTAAAATAGCCTGTCCGTCAAGGGTGTAAAAGTACAGCCGATACGAGTCTTTCAACAAACTCTGGTTGTAAGGGATCAAGCATATGCAGATGGCAATGACGATTAAAAGGCTGATCCAGATCGAGTGTATCTCGCTGTCCCGCTCATGCTTTTCGTCCTGTTGGACAAACATTTCATTCGTCAATCGGTTCAGAGGTACCTGAATATCTTCCGTCTCCCCCTCCAATCCACTTGCGATGTACATGGCAAAATCAAATGCCCACGGATGGTCCAACCTCTGCGCAAATTGTTCTACTGCGGCTGTAGGATTCCCGCCATCGGCAAGGGTGTTGTTCAGCAGAAGCAAGTCTGGCAGCAGCTCCTTTGGACATTCTTCAATCATTTCCCGAAAAGTCAGCACGATATTTTTTCGACTGTTATAATAGCGGGCAAAAAGCTCCACGAAGCGGCAAAATGAACTGATTTTTTTGTTGATCCGAACTGTATATCGGGCGTACAACAAGAGAGTAGGCAGAAAAAGAAACAAAAGAAACAAAGACAGAGAAACAATCAGGTTCCCGAGCAAAACTCCCGAGATGAATCCCGCGACAGCACCTATCAAGGAGAGCAGAAGATAAGCCTCAGGCGTACCGCCGCCTATCTGACACCACCGATCGTATCGCTCATACAATATTCGCCTGGTGGCATGCCTCAAAAATTTTTCTCTCCATGCTGCTACCGTGCGGGGAAAGAACACGCGGCGAGCTGTCCAATTATGGTACAAGAAAACTCCCATAAACATAAAGCCAGTAAACAGGCAGACAACCATCGGAATGAGTAGCGAATAAATCATAGTTGCCTGCCCAGATCAGTCAGACGTAGCTCTTTCAATACATCCAGGTTCGCTTTCCCCACGTAGCACATATACTCCACCAGATGAGGACTAAGCTGTCTCCCTGTCCATTCGTATACACCCGTTTGCACATTGCAACTGACTAGCGGAATCGATTCTACACGATTGAAGGTGTCGTTCCATTCCGTAGTATGAATGGCATCAACAAAGCGGTGACCGTTATTGCGATAGGTCAGCGAATTTACAAAGTTAACTGCCCTGCTGATCCTCTCTTGCGTCAATTCAACACTTCGTCCTCCATACTGATAAACGAGGTCTGTCAGGTCGTGCAAAGCTTTATGGGGAAAACGTTCGTGCATTGCCGCTATGGTAGCATCCGTTCCTCTGATTCCCGCATTGACAAAGTGGTACGCTTCAATCGGCTCGCGTATCTCACCGATCAAAATCGTATTGGCTGTGGAACGATACATATCTTTAAAGCAGTTGCTCAGCTCAATACCGATTTCCTCCACATTTTGCAGTTCAATGACTTCTCCCGGCCATACATCAGCAAAGCGCATCTCATGCTCACTCTCGAAAATAGTAATGTACTCTGTCTGTGGGTCCTTGAGCTTCAGCATGCACATCATCAAGGTTGTTTTCCCGGCAGCCATCGGTCCAATGACAAGAACGTTGCCACGTCCGTGCACTTGCTGTTCGAGCAGCCATTGCACAGGTTCGTCAAAGGTCGGCTGTGGCTGTGTCCGAAGCTGGTCAAGCGAGAAAGCCGGGGTTGTAAATCGCCTGACAAGAATCGTAGGCACTCTTGAGTATGGAAAAGTAAACATGGTCAAACGAGCCTTTAATGCCGGAAGATATCCGCTAAGACGCGGCTTTTTCTCGTTAAAAGACAGGCCCGCAGCATTTGTAAGCTTTTGCTGGAGAGTCTCCACTTCCTTCCGGGTAGGGGTGTAAGAGAGAAACTTTTTGACCCCTTGTTCAAGGTACGCTACTCTTCGGTCGGCACATATCCGCACTTCTTCTACCCACGGGGACAAATGCAGAACGGCGTCCAGTATTCCCCAGCCATAGGTCGCAAACACAAGACCTTCGTAGCCATTGACATGCGGCAAAATCTCCTCTGTTACCGGACGTTTGAGCACTTCTTCAAAGTAATGCTGCAATCGCAAAATAATATGGTTGTGACTGTCGCGGTCTCCTTGCTCGGCCAAGGAGAGAATTTGCTGCATTTCGAGCTTTTCTTCACGCGTTTTGCCAAAGTGGTTCAAGTAATCCCTGGCCGCTTGCTTCAATTCCTCAATGCTATGCAACTCCGGCGTGCCCCTGCTCAATTCTGCTGCTCTCATCAGCTGTACACCACGCTTTTTTCAACATGGTCTGCTCTTGCAATTTCCTTGAGACTGCTGATGTACGATTTTGGCGGGAAAAACTCTTCAATTAACACGCTGCTGCTTCGTTGGGATTGCATCAGCCTGCTTGGCGATATGCGAGGAACCACACCATAGAGCGGAATATCCTCGCCAATCCGGTAGGGCTGTCCAGGCTCCTGATGGCTTAACAAAACCTCGCACTGTACGCCTTTTTCGCGCCAATTCTTGATCCACTCCCTGGCACTCTCAATGCCAAAGGGATCAGCACGAACAAACAAAAGATTGCGATCAGCCGTGTTAAGCAACCGCTGCATGGCCTCCGACTCAGGGAAGCAATATCCCCAGTCGACATACACGTGGTCAAATTGCTGGCGAAAAGCCGCAATCATATTGCTTAGTTCCGCACTCCGCCATTTGCTGGCTGCGTTCGCGTAATACAGATTGGGCATATGAGCACTCTGCTTGCAGACGCTGCGCCAATTTCGCCTGAGTGCTGTCTGCAGATCCAATAAATCTGGCCGAAACAGAGCCAGTTGATGCTGCTGAAGCTTGAAAAATCGGGTTAAATCCGGTTTGGCAACGTTCATGTCAAGAACGGCAATACTTTTGGTTGGATACTGTCTGGCGAGCAAAATCGGGTAATTGATGCAAAACGTAGTAATTCCCGAGGCACCATAACTCATGAGGGCGTATACCTGTCCTTCGCTTCCGCCTCTATGATTTTCCGTCCTGTCCTGGGCAAAGCCCAGAATCAGGCTGATTTTGCCCCGAATCTCTTCCTGTGAAAGCTGGGCGGACAGTACGTATACCATTTCAAGCTCCATCTCCTCTGCCACTTGGGCAATGATTGGCTCATCCCGATACAATGGAACGATGATGAGCGGAGTATGGGCAGGCAGTATGCTTCTCACCGAGGGAAGCCACTCCCATGCCGGGGTTGCGTACATCTCGGAGAAGACGACTGTCGCATCCGGCTGGTACAGGTGAGCAAGACGTGAGAACTCCTCAGATGATTCAGCCACCAATACCTCACTCGTGATCGGCATATACGTTTTGGCCAACGACTTCATCGGATAACAAACCAAAATTTTCATGACGCTTGCTCCTTTGAAACCATGATGTGTCCTACTTGCAGCATGCCGTATGACATTGCTTCATTCAGGATTACGTACTCTCGATCCGTTAGATTGAATCCTAGAAAAGCAGGCAGCGCGGTGGGCTGTACCCGGTAATCATGATATTTTTTCTCATGGTTGGACTGAGGCTTTTCGCGAGCGCCATTAAATACGGCATCCATCTGATCTGGAGAAGGCAGCAAGCTTGGCTTCAACGTGTAAATCTCGCTGCCATTGCTGTCTCTTACGCTGACCAGTTGGCTCTCAAACAGAAACTCGGCCGTATCATTTGTCTTTTTGAATTGCACTGGCTCCGGGTAGTCCTGTAATTCAGCCAAGCTCTTGTATTTGACCCAGATTTTCACGTGGTCACCCTTGCGCAGCTCTGTCAAAGGCTGAATCGAGAGTAACGGAAACTCATACCTGGCCTCACCTTTTTCAGGTAGAAGTTGTGAATCTGTCAGCTTGTTTGTTAACAGCTGCTCGCCTTGATAAATGGTTTGCGTGCTTCTTTTGCCCACCACATCATTTATATCGCGCGCTGCATCCGGCAGGATTTCATCTATTTCCTCCTGTACAAGCACCACATCGTCCTCTGTAATCGGCTCAAAAGGGGAAATCTCTTTCCCGGCAGCAACTTTTACGACTGGTGCAAACAGCCTTTCGGTTGCCAGCGCATCAATATACTGGGTAGCAGCGTAGAAGGAGGAGCCTGCTAGAAGAAACGAGATCAGGCATATAACGAGCATGGTTTGCTTTTTCATAACACCCTTCCTTTGTGCGCATAAATCAGGGATTGAAACTGACTTTCCTCTTCTGGAAAAAGTTCCAGCAAAAAGTTGGCCTTTACGTGTGCCATCGCAACTTTCTCTTCATCAACGCGAGCAATCTGGTAATCAATTTGCGGAACACTTGGACCCCAGAGTGACAGCGTCCCTTCTACCTTTTTCATGACGGATGAACGAGAAAGATGCGTATTCCATTTGTTTGCGATGAATCTCAATTTGCTTTTTTCTGCTACCCACCAGCCTGGAGTCGGCTCTACCAGGCATAAGCGGGTGAGACGTGCAATATCTGTGTCAAAAACAACCCATACTTCATCAGCCAGTTCGAAAATTTGTCTTGCCTCTCTATGATTCCAGTATGAAGAAACATCTATGAGAACAATCGAACTGTCTTTGCTTAATCGAAGTATCCAGTTGGCTATATCCATGCGGGAAGATTCTTGCTGACTATGAAAAGGGGTGTCGATCTGGATGCGAAGCTGATTATTTTGCATGAGGAGCAATGATGTCGGAGAAAGATTCTTAAATGATCGAACTCTGCGTTCGTAATCAAGAGCGAAGTAGAAGTAAGAAGTTTGGGTTGGCATCTCGCAGAGTGTCACAGGTATTCCTTGTCCCGCCCAGGCATAAGCAATATTTCCAGCCACAAAACTGGCACCAGCCTGCGGGTACAAACTGGTTACAGCGATGCATTTTCGAATGATCGCCTCTTGCTGCTCCACTGTATGAGTAGAAGCAAGCTTTTCTTTCAGCAGCCTCCACTGCCGTTCTTCCTCGGAAGTATGCGCAAACTCCTGTTGTTCCAGATCACGGAATTTGGAGACAAAGCGGCTCACTTGGTGAAACATGCTATCCCACCTGGGAATCGTTCGATTTGTTTTTTCCCATGATGTATTTCTCGAATTTCTCAACCATTTCCCTGACCGTAAGTGACTTCCGGTGGTAGTAGTAAATTTTCCGCAGACGCTCCCGTTCTTGTCGAGTCATTTCCGGTTTGACTTTGGCTGCCAGGTCAATGAGCAGTGCCAGCTCTACGTTGTTTGGTCTCCCTCTGCGGGGCGGGTTGGCGAACAATTCCTGCTGCTTTTTATCAAAGGCGTTTGGGTATTCGAGCAGCCACATATCTACCAATGTTTCAATATCTTTCTGGCTTCGAACTCCCAGCTTCATCAAGTATCTAAAGTAGTGTGGCAATGAGCGCTCTTTCAGCATGCCGCTTTTCCATCTGGCGACAAATCCGTCGGGCATGGTTAAAAGCTTGGTCACATCCCGGATGAGTGCTGTCCGATTTGGCGATTGGTACTGTACTACTGCCTCTTTCACCAGCGTGAACAGAATGTCATGATAGTTCGCGTCGCTATAACCGCTTCCGTACTCGACGATATACCATTCCTCTACTGCCTTATCAAAGTCTCTGCGGCAATTGGTCAGTTGCAGCTGATTCAAATGTTCGTAAAACTCCTCCAGATCATACTGAACCATGAACTCCTCCTGGTATTCGCCAAAAACGTAAACGATAAATGCCTCTTTCAGTTCTTCCAATGACAAAAATTTCAGACCATTTGTCTTCTGATAGCAGCGGTTCACCAATTCGATAGCACTCTTTGCCAACACATTAAAAACCCCCTATTTTTGACATATTTATACAATAATAGACATTTTGTAACATATTTCGTCACCCGTCAAACCTTTTTTATAAAATTTTGCAGCAGGCTTTTTGAATTTTGGATCGCCCCCACACGCATCCGTGCAAGGGCGATTTTCCTGCACTTACTCTGCCTTCAGGTAAAGCTCTTCTCCTGTAGCAAAAAGCAGTGCAATTCTGCCTCCCCGCTCCATGACGGTCGGAGCATTCTCCATCACAATCAGCCCGTCATTGAGTACGACTCTTTCTCCAAATCGATGTACAGTCTCGATTTGGAAGCTTCCCAGCGGTAGCCTTTTCAATAAAAGGTGTCTGCCGGGCTTGTGCTTCTGGTAGCGTACATGCCGCCCAAGAAGCTGCTCCACGGATGCAGAGCGCTGGTGGTGAGCCTCTACTGTTGCCATGCGCAACGCCTCCTTCTCTCACCTGTAGAGTACGGCCGTTTCATGTGCTTATAAGCCAATGAAACTATGTATACCGTAAAAAAAGACAGAGGGCATTGGCAAATATTTTTACTTCTCTTCCCAATAAACCGGATCACTCAGTTCGGGATACATCTCTGTCACCATGTCAAAAGGAGAAAAGTACAGCGTGTCGACAAGAATTTTCAGTTTGAATTGTTTCAGGATCGAGTAAGCGCGCTCCGTTTTGCTGAACAGTCTGGGCAGCTCGCGCATATCAGACAGCTTCAGCAGGTGCTCGCACATATAATCGACGCAGTATTTGGCACGCTCCTCGCCCTTGATGCTCTGGAAATAGGCAGGAGGGAAATGACGGCGAATGCCTGACAATACCTCCTGATAAACCCACAGTACCCGTTGCTTTTCCGGCAATCGAGGAAGATGCGGGTAGGCATACTCAACAAAGTAGTACACATCTTCCGCCTTTGCCTCGATCGGCGGCTCGATATACTCACGGATCAAATGCAGCTTCAATTTCTTGATATCCTCCAGACTCAACTCACGTCTCGCCTGCTCAGGCGTCCACTTTTTGACGTTTTCTATCGCATAGCGGACGATTAACTGGACCTTCTGCTTGCGGTACTGCGCATCTTCAAATTCATACGGGGAAAAGCGTTTCTGCTCTCCATTAAGAATGCGTTTGTACCGATCGACAATTTTGGACGGCACTGTCCCTCACTCCCATCCCCATTTTTGGAATATACTACTAAACTACCACGGGTGATTGGGACAAAAATAACAGTCGCCTTCTTTGTCATCTAGGTCTTTTTTCATATACGCCAGATTGTGAGACACGATCTATTTTTGCATTCAGCTCTCCCCAAAACACCGGAAGGCGCCGCTCTACCTCTACTTGCAGATGGTAAATGCCCTGTTGATACAAATAGGCACGCTCTCCTTTTTGGTGCACAACGGAAATCTCATCAGCATTTTTCTCCAGTGCTGACTTGTTCATTCTCCATAAAATGGCTGCTTCCTCACGTGCGCCCCTGATTACCTTGGCACCTGCCCGTTCGGCTTCCTGGCTGGTTGCATAGAGTCTTCTCTGTGTTTCGCCATCCGTATCCGTATACTCCCACAAGCCAGCTGCACGCGCTCCTTTGGTAACCAGATCGGCAGTTTGCTGAACATTCATTTCTACATAAGCAGCCTGCTCTGAAAACAAAAGCAAAGACAACAAGCCGCCCAAACAAAAAAGATAGAAGAGCAGCGAAATCATGGTGGCACCGCTCTCATCTTTTGCACGTATCTGCACATGCTGCCACAAACCGCTCATTTTTTGTCCTCCGCATTTTCAATCATCATGTGATAGCTTTCGGACAACTCGTAAACCGCTCCTGTAGCAAGCAAGCGAAAGGACATTTTCGCCTCAACTGTAAAGTGATTTCCCTTTTTCCAGCCGTCCCCGTCTAGCTCAAGCACAATATCGCGATCAGCAACCTCCATGCCCTGGTCGAGTTCGGCCATCCCCTGTTCTCTCGCATGGTATTTGGCCAGTCCAAAATTAGGCTGCACAGCTGCGATTCTGCCAGCCTCGTATGCAGCTGCCAAAGTCTTTTGACGGTTGTACAGAACCGTAAACTGATCGAAGGAAAAAACGATCAGCAGCCAGACTAGCGGAAAAATCAGCACAAACTCAATCAATTGACTGCCCCGCTCATCTTGCAGCCATCGTCTCAGCATTGTTTTCATCAGGCCGCCCCCACTTTATGCAACATGTGACGGAGCAAAAAAGCGCCCAGCAAAAATACTGCGTAAGGAAAAGCAAACGCCGTTTTCTCTACGCCAGGAAGCCATAATTGCCGATGCGCTGTCCATCCTGCTGCCATGACAAAGAGATTTTTCCCCAGCCGGGGCCAGCTGCGCGGATACAGTAAGACAAATAGAACGCACAAAACCATAGAGTGAAGAAATAACGGGTATACCTCTGTCCAGCCGCTCCATGCCCCGACTGCCATCAGCAGCTTCAGGTCGCCCATCCCCATGCCCTTGCAGGCGACTGGAATGGCCGTCAACAGAAATGCCCCCATCACACCTGATAACGACGTCCAAAACGTGCCTGTATACCACTGATAGCAACATCCAAGCATAATCGCAGAAGACGTGAGTGCATTTGGAATTTTCCGATGTCTCCAGTCACACCATGCCGCGATGGTCAAAAGACTGCCCAATAACACAGTTGTCATTTGCTGATCTTTTCTTGCAGTTCCTTCAGCTTGGCGTCTTCGGCTTCCCCCAATGATGCCAGCGTCGGAATAATCAAAATGAGAATCACCGCTACAATGATAACCATTTCCACAATCGTTACACCGTCTTCCTCACTCCAAAAGCGTTGGAAGAAGTTTGCAATCAATGACATCTCTTTCACTCCTTTATCAGATCGTACTTTCACTTTGCCAAAAGACAGAGCAGCCTTGCAAAAATATTTACAGCCGCTCCCCTATGCCGATTAATGCCGGTCCCATCACGAGAAACAACAACGGAACTCCCATAAACAAAATGACAAAAGGGAGCAGACGAACATTTAAGCGATTCATATGTGCCGCTGCCTCATCCTCTTGCTGCCTCACCTGTTCCTCGATTTGCGCGGACAGCATTTGCGAAATACTGACGCCTTTGGTGACCGCCTCATTCATCTCCAAAGCGATGGTGGTCAGTGTGTCGATTTCCCAACGGAAAGCCAATTCCTCCAATGCTTTTCTCCACGATCCGTGCCGTTTTTCCGCGACCTCCAGTTTGGCAAGCTCCTTGCCCAGCCTGGCATCGAAGCGGCGAGCGGTCTGCTTGACTGCCCCTTGCAGCGGCATGCCTGCCTCGACCAATGATTGGACAATGCCAAAAAAGACGGGGACTTGTTCACGTATTTCCGCCTTGGCCCTTTTATCCGCCCAATCAAGATAAAACGTCGGCAGCAAATAAAGTCCCAAGCTGAGCATCAACGGATACCCGGTCTTGATCCCGAGCATTTCCCCATTGGCCATCTTCAGCAAAAGAGAGACAAGAGCAGAGGCGACCAGGCACATGCAAATCAATCTCAACAAGACCATTTCCGCCAAACGAATCCGAAGGTGGAGCCGCGATATGATTTCTTCCGTTTTGGAAGCATGGATGCCCGTCCAGCTGCATAATTGCAGCAAAAGTTGCTCGTTTTTTTCCAGCAGTCGAACCAGTGTCCAACGAGGTTGGCGGCGTTCGAATGCTTGATCGAGCTCTGCCTGCTGCTCAATATCGATTCGACTAAACAAGCTGGAGAAAAAAGAATCTCCCTTGCTCACACAAGCAGGGAGTCCATAAAGAAGTACGGCAAGCCCAATCAGAGCGCAAATTACAAGCACACGCTCAACCTCCCCGATGCATACTTTTGTGCGCTATGTAGCGAATCGCTTCTCCCCCCAGCAAAATACTCGCCAGGCACGCCAAAATGAGCAACCTTCCTCCTACGGTAGCTGTCAGCGAATCAAAATGATGCGGATTGTTTGCATACAGCGCCAAAATGAAGACAAATGGCATTACGCTCAACAGATTCACTTGCGCAACAATTTGAGCCATAGCCGCTTTTTGTCTGCGCATCGACTGCCTGCGGCGCAAAATGGAGGACGCCGCCAAATCAAGTGTTTTTGCCATGTCCCCACCCATTTCTCGCTGGATTTGCACAATCGTAGCCAAATATTTGACATCGGCTGATCCTGTGCGCCCGTAAAAATCATTCATCACATGCTCCAGTGGCACTTGCGCCCGAAGCAGCTCGACAATTCGCCTGTATTCAGCCGTTACGCTTTTGTCTAAAAATCGGCTTGCCGCAACCTGCTCAAAAGCATGCAGATAGGATGGCGACGTACGGAGCGAGCTTGCCATGAGGCGAATGGCTTTAATATTTCCAGCCTCAAATTTGTCTCGGTGCCTGGCTCCCCACAAACTGACCAGACGTTCTGTAAACAAGACACCGGCAAACAAGGCAGGAATCGCCAGCCACCAGGAGTGCAATATTTGGCTGCTGATACCAAAAGACAATACGCCTAATAAAAAAGACAAGGTGACATACTGGTTGACTCCCCAGCCTGAGCGTGACTTCTGCAGCCTTCCCTCCAACCGATGCCAGACCGTCTTTCTGTCTCGCTGAAGCAATCCCACAATCTCGTGTTTGCTCGTTCGCCCGCGGACATACATTTTTTGTGGAATGACGAGCAGTAATGTAGCCAAACCGATTCCCATCGCAACAGGCATGCTGATGTCAACCAAGGTTCGCTCCCTCCTAGACCTGTATCGGCATTGTAAAAAATACTTGCTCGATTGCTTCTTGTGAAAGTCCTTTTTCCTGCCAGCGCTTGATGATCCGCTCAGGGCGATAGCCTGTCCACTTGAACTGCCCCTTTACTTTTCCGTCCTGGACACCTGTTGCTTCATACACAAAGATATCTTGCAAATATACCCGATCAGGCACGACCTGCTTGACGTTGCACGCTCTTTTTATCCATTCCTCGTGCGATTGGCCTGTACCGACAACCTCTGTGATCGCAACCACTTTGCGGCTCCCATCCTCTTCAAACCGCTTTACTTGCACAATCAAATCCAGTGCCGAGCCAATCATCAGGTTGCGTTCCTCCGCGCTGTAAACTTCATCTGCCTTGCCAAACAAAATCGGCAGCGTAGAATCGACCAAAGCTCGCGGTGAGTTTGCATGTGCTGTACTCCAACTGCCGGGGTGGTCCGTGTTCATCGCCCACAGCATATCGACAATTTCCCCGCCTCGTGTCTCGCCCACCATTATGACGTCTGGACGCTTGCGCAAAGATAAACGAACGCAATCCTTGATGGAGAAGCCGCCTTTTCCTTCGTAGTTGGCCGGCTTTGCCAAAAGCCTGCGTACGAAAGGATGTTGCAACTTCAACTCCAGCACATCCTCAATGGTGATGATGCTCAGATGGTCAGGAACGTATTGGGATATGAGGTTCAGCATATGCGTCTTCCCTGATCCTGTTCCTCCACTGACAATTCCGGACGCTCTGGCTAAACCAACCGCTCTTTGCAAAAACAAAAGCATCGGTTCACAAATCGACCCGTAACGCAAATAGTCGCTTTCACTCAGCAGTTCGCGATGTTTGCGAATGGTGAGCGTGTACCCATCCGGCGAAATGGAACGATGAGTGGCTGCCACCCTTGAGCCGTCAGGAAGCTGTGTGTGCAGCTCCGCCTTTGTTTCATTAAACTCCCGGCCCATTGTCGCAGCAATTTGCTCCAACAACCGCAGCATTTCTTCTTCGTCGCGAAATACAGCCGTTTCGTGCTTTTCCAACCGTCCGGTGCTTTTTCGTTCCACTACGAGGTAATTATGGCGATGAAACAGTATCTCCGTAATATCACGGTCCTCCAATAGTTCATCGAGCGCTCCCCAGCCAGTCAACGAATGCAGCAGACGTTTTACTTCCGACTCCAAATGCATAGACGAAAGCGGCACCTGCGATTCCAGCAACATGCGAATATCCCCTGCCAGCTCTTCCTTGAAGGCGGGAGAATGTTTATCCTCCCACAGACGTTTGCCGTACTTCTCTACAATTTGCGTACGGATAAATGTCTCTGCCTCGCTGCCAATCGACCGCTCCTGACTGGTTGACGCTCCTTGCTTTTTTTCAAACAAGGTAGCCGGTGGTCCCGAAACTTCCCGTCCGATTGTTCGTTGCTCCTGGCCTCTTGGCATCTGATTGGTTATCCCCAGCAATTGTCGTTTGTCGAACATAGCGCCTCCCTAGCCCCACAACCAGCGCAAAATGGATGGCTTCTCGCTCTGCTTCCCTTTTGCAGCAAGTTTTTTTGTTTCTTCATCAACCGGAAACAATGCCTTTCCCAACGTTTCAATGGCCTCCCTGGCGGCACCTCGCCCGGTTTGCAGCATGACAGGAATCCCTGTGTTAATGGACTTTTTCACTTCTCCATCGTCAGGAATGGAGAAAATCTTTTTGCTTGGATGGAGCTGAAAATAAGCGCGGATTTCTTCCAGCGTAAACATTTCTTTTCGCTGCAAACGGTTCATGCATACCTGGATTCGCTCTTCCGGGTACTCTGCTTCCCTGAGCAGCTTCAGCAAGCGCTGAATGTTTTCGATGGAATCCACTACAGGAGTACCTACCATCACAACTTGCTCGGCAAAAAAGAGGGCTTGGATCGTCGCATCAGTCGTATCGGGAGCAGTATCAATCAAAATCACATCGTAGCTGCTCTGTTTGAGCGTCTCCAGGATGAGATACAAATGATAATCGCGAATTTCAAAGCTTTGGCGAATATCTCTCGGAGAAGTAAGCACATCCAATCCCGATTCTGTATGTCCAATGACGTACTTTTCAATATGCTGTGGAACAAGCGGCAGCAAGGAAGCGAGCTCCTGCCATTCCTCTGGCCTGACAGAATACGGGTCTATCCCTCGTCTTTGCGCAAAGGCGTGGAGCTGGCTGTCAAGCTCTTGTACCCACGTAAACAAATTGGGCGTTCTGGGCAGATTCAATGCGGTGGCAAAGGTCCCCAGGTCCAGATTGAAATCGACTGCCAACACTTTCAAAGGGCGTCCTTCCTTTTTTTGCATAGAAAAAAAGATCGCCAGCTCACGAGAAATAAATGTTTTTCCGACGCCGCCTTTTGGGCCATACACTGTAATGAAGCGCTTTTTCCCTGCTTTAGGTTGAGCATGAATCGCCGGGTAAGGCTCTGTCATCTGGTGTTGGTCTTGCGAGTGAGGCATGCTCCCTTGTTGCTCCTGGGAAAAATGTTGTTGGGGCTGCCGGGGGAACCTCGTGTCCAGGGCTGGATTCTGGGCCATCATGGCTAGCGCTTCCACTTGTCCGGATTGTACGGGTTTGGCAATCACCCAAATGCCCAAGTTTCGAAAAAACGGCTCCCACACCAGCTCATTAGGCGAGCATGCTGCTATAAATGCGAGATGGGGAAAAGCAAGGCGGAATTGCTGGCACAATACGCCCCTTTCCGTCTCTTTTACACCCCCCAAAAGAACGAGATCCGGCCTTGATTGCTGCAACTTTGCCCATGCTTCGTCTACACTGGCAGCTTCCCCGCATATTTCGATCAACTGACTGCCCGCAAGCTGGTTTGCCAACTGACGCATTGCCTCTCGATCATCGTCTACTATGAGTAATCGCCTTTTCACCCTTGTTCCTCCTTGTCCAATCCCCATCGTTTCTTGGTTTTCATTAACTCCGCGGCGAAGCTGGCATCACCTATTCCTGCCTTGTGGTCATCCATTACCGCAGCCAACCCCAGTCTGATCTTTCCATAATGCAGAGCATGCGTTAGCAAAACGGCCTCTTCTCGTGTGAGAGAAAGAGTGACAGCCTGCAGTTGTGGATGATCTCCCTCCATCTCCCGCTGAACAGCTAAAATAGGCATGTTTTGCAGTAGTATGCCGGAGTGCGCCCCTGCCTCATCTTCAAACGAGGCGTAAACGTGCACTCTTTCCCCTGTGGAAATGTGCGGGGAAACACCTGCCACATTATCTACCGGAATGCTCATCCCGGTTCTTTTGTCTCTCAATGCGGCTTCATTTCCCGTCTGATTGGCCAGTTCCAAATCACTCAGCAACAGAGGTCTTCCTCCCTTTACCGGACGCGAGAAGGGCAAGCCGATCAAGCCTTGTGCCTCTGTCCATGGAATCAATCCTGGAATGGGATCAGAAGTTGTTTGAAAAAGACCTCCCAATGCCAATGTCAGCGGCTCCATGTCCTTTGCCTCCAGTAGTTGTCCACTTTCTTTTTCCACTGTTGACCGCAGCTGAATATAAGTGACATCATACGGTTTTAAAATAGCGTAGGCTCCAATTCCAATACATGTTGCCAATAGTAAAAGAGCCAATAATCGCAGCGGATGAACAGACATTTTCCCCCTCCTTTCCATCTTGCTATTAGGGTAAAGGAGCGGGGTGGGACAAAAAAAGAAACACAAAAAAACCGTGCAGGTAATTCTACACGGTTTTCTTCACTGGCTATATTCGCTTATTCATTCCCTGAAAACTGGATCTGCATGTTTGCCAAGTATGTGTGGATAAGTCCTCGACCGATTAGTATTCGTCAGCTCCACGCGTTGCCGCGCTTCCACACCGAACCTATCAACCTCATCGTCTATGAGGGGTCTTACCAGCTTAACGCTGTGGGAAGTCTCATCTTGGAGGGGGCTTCACGCTTAGATGCTTTCAGCGCTTATCCCGTCCGCACATAGCTACCCAGCTGTGCCACTGGCGTGACAACTGGTGCACCAGCGGTGCGTCCATCCCGGTCCTCTCGTACTAAGGACAGCTCTCCTCAAACTTCCTACGCCCGCGACAGATAGGGACCGAACTGTCTCACGACGTTCTGAACCCAGCTCGCGTACCGCTTTAATGGGCGAACAGCCCAACCCTTGGGACCTACTTCAGCCCCAGGATGCGATGAGCCGACATCGAGGTGCCAAACCTCCCCGTCGATGTGGACTCTTGGGGGAGATAAGCCTGTTATCCCCAGGGTAGCTTTTATCCGTTGAGCGATGGCCCTTCCATGCGGAACCACCGGATCACTAAGCCCGACTTTCGTCCCTGCTCGACTTGTAGGTCTCGCAGTCAAGCTCCCTTCTGCCTTTACACTCTGCGAATGATTTCCGACCATTCTGAGGGAACCTTTGGGCGCCTCCGTTACCTTTTAGGAGGCGACCGCCCCAGTCAAACTGCCCACCTGGCATGGTCCTCTCGCCCGATGAGGGCGACGAGTTAGAAACTCCGTACATCAAGGGTGGTATCCCACCGACAGCTCCACAGAGGCTGGCGCCCCTGCTTCTCAGCTTCCCACCTATCCTGTACATGATGCACAAAGTTCCAATACCAGGCTACAGTAAAGCTCCATGGGGTCTTTCCGTCTTGTCGCGGGTAACCTGCATCTTCACAGGTATTATGATTTCACCGGGTCTCTTGCCGAGACAGCGCCCAAGTCGTTACGCCTTTCGTGCGGGTCGGAACTTACCCGACAAGGAATTTCGCTACCTTAGGACCGTTATAGTTACGGCCGCCGTTTACTGGGGCTTCGGTTCAAAGCTTCGCTTGCGCTAACTCATCCCCTTAACCTTCCAGCACCGGGCAGGCGTCAGCCCCTATACTTCGCCTTGCGGCTTCGCAGAGACCTGTGTTTTTGCTAAACAGTCGCTTGGGCCTTTTCACTGCGGCCCCCTCGGGCTCAGCCCACCCAACGCAAGCTTACGCTCACGTTGGGCGGGGACCCTCACCCTACCGGGGCGCCCCTTCTCCCGAAGTTACGGGGCCATTTTGCCGAGTTCCTTAGCAAGAGTTATCCCGCGCACCTTAGGATTCTCTCCTCGCCTACCTGTGTCGGTTTGCGGTACGGGCACCTTGTTCCTCGCTAGACGCTTTTCTTGGCAGTGTGAAATCAGGGACTTCGGTACTCAAATTTCCCTCGCCATCACAGCTTGCCCTTGGTGGTGTGCGGATTTGCCTACACACCAGGCTTACTGCTTGGACGGCCATCCAGTAGGCCGCTCACCCTATCCTCCTGCGTCACGCCATTGCTCAAGCGGAACAGAGGTGGTACAGGAATATCAACCTGTTGTCCATCGCCTACGCCTTTCGGCCTCAGCTTAGGTCCCGACTAACCCTGGGAGGACGAGCCTTCCCCAGGAACCCTTAGGCTTTCGGTGGACAAGATTCTCACTTGTCTTTTCGCTACTTACACCGGCATTCTCACTTCCAAGCGCTCCACCGCTCTTTCCAGTACGGCTTCACCGCTGCTTGGAACGCTCCCCTACCCAGTCCATACGGACTGCCATAGCTTCGGTGATACGTTTAGCCCCGTTACATTTTCCGCGCAGAGTCACTCGACCAG
>NZ_CP154342.1:25000-127500 GCF_050920745.1 Brevibacillus gelatini | reverse complement strand
GTCCGCTGGTTTTGTAATCATGCGCGCCGTGGGCGTGCCACAGCTTCTTGTCCAGGGAGTCAAGTGCCGCTGCAACGGCTTTGGCTCCTTTTCATTCGTATGCCGAAAAACGCAAAGTCTATACTCCCAGTTTAACACCTTTGGCCTTCTTCATACAAGGAAGGAGGGGATCACCATTCTTCACCATTCATTGATTCCGCTCATAAACCAGGCGCAATCCTTTTAAGGTCAAATAAGGATCGACCACCTGAATGCACGATGTCTCGTCTGCCAAAAGCGAAGCCATCCCGCCTGTCGCTACTACTGTCGGTTCTGTCTGGTACTCCGCTTTGATCCGGCGAACAATTCCCTCGACCTGGCCTACAAAGCCGTAAAAAATGCCTGCCTGCATGGCCGCAATCGTATTTCTCCCGACTACGCTCGCAGGCTTTGCAATTTCGATGCGCGGAAGCTTCGCCGCCCGGCTGAACAGCGCCTCTGTGGAAATGCCGATACCCGGGGCAATCGCTCCCCCCAAATACTGCCCACGCTCGTCCACATAGCAAAAAGTCGTCGCCGTCCCAAAATCGACAACAATCAGAGGGGCCCCGTATTCGTGAATGGCCGCCACTGCGTTGACGATCCGGTCCGAGCCTACTTCGCGCGGATACTCGTACTTGATGTTCAGCCCGGTCTTGACCCCCGGCCCGACGATGAGCGCTTTTTGCCGCAAATATTTGCCGCACATACGCTCAATTACCGTATTCAAAGGCGGCACAACCGAGGAAAAAATGATCCCTTTAACCTGCTGCAAAGTCAGCCCCGCGCTGTCAAACAAACTTTTTACCAGCATGCCGTACTCGTCTTCTGTCTTGTTCCGGTCGGCGGCAATCCGCCAATGATGCCGCAGTACCTCGCCCTCGTACAGACCAAGGACGATGTTGGAGTTGCCTATGTCGATCACCAGTAGCATACAGGTCGCTCCTTACCGTTTGCGCGTATTCAAATCCAGGCTAATATCAAACGCCTTGACCGAGTGGGTCAGAGCGCCGACAGAAATGACATCCACGCCCGTTTTGGCAATATTTCCGATCGTCTCCAGACTGACGCCTCCGGAAGCCTCGACAACCGCCCGTCCATCAATGAGCGTCACTGCTTCTCTCATGGTTTCCAAAGACATGTTGTCCAGCATGATAATGTCCGCGCCCGCTTCCAGTGCTTCACGCACCTGCTCCAGCGACTCCGCCTCCACCTCTACCGTCATCGTGTGCGGAATCGCTGCGCGCGCCGCGGCGACTGCCTGTGCGATGCCGCCCGCTCCCTTGATGTGATTGTCCTTAATCATCACGGCGTCGTACAGGGCAAAACGGTGATTGTGGCCACCTCCGACACGAACAGCGTACTTTTCCAGAAAACGAAGTCCCGGAGTCGTCTTGCGCGTATCCACTACCCGGGCTTTCGTTCCCGCTACCGCCGCCACGTATTCGCTCGTCTGCGTCGCGATACCGGACAGACGCTGCATCAAATTAAGCGCAAGCCGCTCGCCGCTCAGAATGGAACGCACGGAGCCGCTCACCTCCGCCAGCTCCTGACCGACTTCTACCCGCTGACCTTCTTCCACTTTTGCCGTGAACACCAGGTCGGGGTCAACCGTCGCAAAAACTTGCCGGGCAATCGGCAGTCCGGCTATCACGCCCGCTTCCTTTGCGTACAAAATTCCCGTTCCTTGCTCAGACTCCGGGATCGTGCTCAGCGTCGTCACATCGCCAAAGCCGATGTCCTCCTGCAGCCACTCTTCAATCTTGCGTTCCAGCTCTCGTTTATTCCACATCGTTTTTTCCACACTCCTCTTGAACGCCGTCCGCAAACGTCTGGATCAAATGCTTGCGCCATAACAAATCGTCCTTATTCGGAAAATCATTGCGATAATGTCCGCCGCGACTTTCCTCGCGAAGCAGCGCAGCTCTCGTCGTCAGCACCGCTGCGTTCAGCAGGTTCAAAAACTCGAACGTCTCCCGATCCTGCGCCGCATATTGGTAAAACCGCCCCATTCGCTCCAGCTCCGACAGTGCTTTCAACAAGCCTTTTTCGTCGCGTTTGACGCCGACATGCCGCAGCATCAGCTTTTGCAGCTTCACTCTCTGTTCACGTGTACTAAACTTGCGCGCCTCCCGGTATTCCGATACAGCCCGGACCGGGCGAATGTCAGGCAGTGCATGCAGCTGCTTGATCCGCTGCGCGATGCGATGTCCAAACACGACCGCTTCCGACAACGAATTGCTCGCCAGTCTGTTGGCACCGTGCACCCCGGTGCAGGACGCTTCCCCGCAGGCAAACAGCCGTCTGGTCGTCGTCTCCCCGTTCAGATCGGTCTGAACGCCGCCCATGATGTAGTGGCACGCAGGGGCAACCGGAATCCAGTCTGTTACCATGTCCAGCCCGTATTGCAGACAAAAGTTGTAGATCGTCGGGAAGCGGCGCTTGATTAGCTCCTCCGGCTCGTGCGTGATGTCCAGATAGACAAACGACGATTTGGTCTGCTCCATCTCCGAAACGATGGCGCGGGCTACAATGTCGCGTGGTGCCAGCTCTTTTTGCGGGTGGTACTTGTCCATGAAGCGGTCACCGTTGCTGTTGCGCAAAATGGCGCCTTCTCCCCGTACTGCCTCGGAGATCAGGAAGCGCGGCGCTCCCGGATAGTACAGCGCCGTTGGGTGAAACTGGATGAACTCGACATCCTTGATGCGCGCCCCGGCGCGATAGGCGATGCCGATACCGTCGGCAGTGGCGATGTCCGGATTGGTCGTATAGCGGTACAGTTGCCCTGCTCCCCCCGTTGCCAGCACGGTTGCTTTTGCCTCCAGGAAAAACATGTCTCCCTCCGGCTTTTGCACGATAACCCCCACGCACTCCCCATCCTGTGTGACCACATCAATGGCAAAATGGTGCTCCAGCACGCGAATGTTCGCCTGCTCCATCACCCGCTTCGACAGAGCGCGGACGATTTCTGCTCCGGTCGCATCCCCGTTGGCGTGCAAAATGCGCCGCTTGCTGTGTGCACCCTCCTGCGTCAGTTCATACTGGCCTTGTTCATCCCGGTCAAACTCCGTACCGTATGCAATCAGTTCCTTCAGACGCTCAGGACCTTCGTGTACGAGCACTTCCACCGCTTCGTACGAGCAAAGTCCAGCTCCCGCGATCAGCGTATCCTGACGATGCAAGGCCGGAGAATCCGACTTGGCCGTCACGGCGGCAATGCCTCCCTGCGCCCAGCGGGTATTGCTGTCATCCAGCCCTTTTTTGCTTATCAAAACTACATCGGCATACTCGCTCGTCTGCAAGGCCGTATACAACCCGGCGATCCCTGCTCCTACAACGGCTACGTCTGTTTTCATTCGAGGCAACGATTGCAAATCAAAATCCGCAATATAACGGGGAATCATGGCTGCTGTCCCTTCTCTCCGTAACTGATGATTTCCCACCCATTATAGCAAATACCGACCGGATGAAAACTACATTGGGCGAGTTCCTGTTCAGGCGTACAAAAAAGAGCATCCGCACTCAAGCGAACACTCTTTGCAAGACACGATTTTCAGTTGGACTGGGCGACACATTCCTTGCAGGTTCCGTACACTTCAAACTTGTGTCCGGTCACTTGAAAATCATCCGGGACAGCCGCCAGGACGTTCATCGGACAGCCTGGCAGAGAAGAGGTCTTCCCGCATTCCGTACAGATGACGTGGTGATGATGATGCCCGTCGGCAGAGCAAGCGAGACGGTAACGGCCTTCTCCGTCCAGCTCTGTTTCTTCCAAAATCCCCAGTTCAACAAAAGTGGAGATGTTGCGATAAACCGTATCGAAGCTGAGCGTCGGATACTGCTCCTTGATTCGTTCCATAATATCTTTGGCAGACAAGTAGCGCTTTTCGGCTGCGCAGATGCGGATCATCTCCTCCCGCTTGCCGGTATATTTGTACCCGTTCGCCTTCAAAATTTGCAGGGCTTCTTCCACTTTCATCGACAAACACTCCTTCCTTTTGTCTTGACGTGATGACTCTATCGCATGATTACACGCAGCTTTTTGACCCCGAGGACAACGAGCATAATCAAAACAGCCATCAACACAATTGTACCACCAGATGCCCAATCGAAGAGATAGGCAAAATACAGACCGCTCAGCACGGAAATTTCCGCAAAAAGAATGGAGAAAAAGATCGTCTGGCGAAAGCTTCGCGCAATTTGCAGGCTCGCCGCAACGGGAAGCGTAATCAGCGCGGAAATCAAGAGCACGCCGACAATGCGCATGGAAGCGGCAATCGTAAGCGCCACGAGCACCATGAACCACAGATTGATCGATCTGCGCGCGACACCGGACACTCGGGCGAACTCTTCGTCAAAGGAGACAGCAAACAGCTCCTTGTAAATCAAAAAGACGGTGCCCAGCACAACGACTGCCACGCCAATCAGCGCATACAAGTCCTCGATGGAGACGGTGACAATTTTCCCGAACAAATACGAGTACAGGTCAGCGTTGAATCCGTCCGCCACACTGATTAACACCGTAAACAGCCCAAGACCCGTGGACAAAATGATCGGGATCGCCAAGTCCTGATACGCTTTGTACACTTTGCGCAGCCGTTCAATGAACAAAGAGCCGACTACCGCAAAAAGCATCCCGAAAAACAGCGGGTTTACTGCCGAGAAAAAGGCAATTTTTTTCGAGACCAGCATCCCCGCCGCGACACCCGAGAGCGTGACGTGAGAAAGACCGTCGGCCATCATCGACAGGCGCCGGACGATGAGAAACGTCCCGAGCAACGGGCAAATCAGGCCAATCAAAAGCCCTGAAAACAGGGTATACCGCAAAAAATCATACTGCCACCAATCAGCCAGCATGGTCATACTCCTTCTTTTTTATCTCGTTTGCAACGGCTTAATGGTGATGAGACAAAAGGCGCACAGAATCACCATACATGCTCTGCAATATTTTTTCCTGATTGTGCTCAAACTCGTGAGCTGTTCCATGGAAGTGAATCTTCTTCTGCACGCAAGCTACCTTTGTCACCCATTGCGACATGACGCCGACATCGTGGCTCACGATCATCATCGTCAGGCCGTTTTCCTCCTTGAGCGAGCGAAGCAGGCCGTAAAACTGCTCAATCGATTCCTGGTCCACACCGACTGTAGGCTCGTCGAGAATCAGCAGCTCAGGCTCTGCGACAAGTGCCCGCGCGATGAACACACGCTGCAACTGTCCGCCAGACAGGCTGCCGATGCGCTGGTTGAGCTTTTCCGCCAGGCCGACACGCTCAACGGCGGCGCGCACGCTTTCATGATGCCGGGCAGTCAATCTGCGGAAAAGGCCGACCTTGCCCACCAGACCGGAAGCCACGACTTCCTGCACCGTCGCGGGGAAGCCGCCAGCCCCGTGAGCTACCTGCTGTGCAACATAGCCAATCCGGTTCCATTCGCGGAATTTGGACAAAGGCTGCCCGAACAGCTCGACCGTTCCTTTGTTCGGGGTGAGCAGGCCAAGGATCAGTTTCATCAGTGTCGATTTTCCCGAGCCATTCGGGCCGACAATCCCGACAAACTCTCCCCGTTCAAGCGAAAATTCGACTCCATCCAGCACCAGTTTGTCTTCATATTGAAAGGAGACGTCCGTGAGCTTTACCACAGGCACTCCTTGAGTCATTGCTTCCATGCAATCATCATCCTTTAAATCGGATTTGTTCTGATTTGCTACCTTACATCCTACTACGATTTTGCCCGAACCACAACCCTTCCAGCGGCAAAAAAGCCGGAATACGGCAGTCAGGTCAAAAGCGTAGGCGGGAAAAGAAAAAATGCCGCTTTGTGTAGCGACATTTTGTTCACGCTGCTTTTATTGCAAGGCGACCTTCAAAGTCTCCAGGTTGTCACGCATGATGGACAAGTAGTCACGTCCGCCTTTTGCATCGTCCTCTGTCAAACCTTCGAGCGGGTTGAGGGTAGCTGTCTTCACGCCGGCTTCCTTCGCGATGACTTCCGCTACTTTTGGCGAGACGAGTGATTCAAACAAGACGTAGGAGATGTTGTGTTCCTTCACATGCTCCACCAGGCTTTTCAATTCTGCCGGAGACGGCTCGTCAGCCGGATTCAGCCCGGAAATGGCCACCTGCTCCAGTCCGTACCGATTTGCCAAATAGGAGAAGGCGCTGTGCGAGGTCATGAACTCTTTTTTGGCAGCTTGTGCAGCCATGTTTTGAAACTCCTGGTCCAGCTGATCCAGGTCAGCAGCCAATTGGGCGTAGTTTTTCTCATAATCGGCAGCGTGGGCCTGGTCTTTTTGCACCAGCGTATTTTTCACTTTTTCTGCCTGCGCTTTCAGCTTCGTAGGGTCCAGCCAGACGTGCGGGTCAAATTCGCCGTGGTCATGGCCGTGCTCCTCGGTGGCCGCTTCTCCTTCGTGCTCGTGCTCATGTTCATGCTCTTCTGTCGCTTTCAGCAACTCAAGACCTTCCGACGCATTGACGATGACCGTCTTGTTTTTGTCGAGGTTGCCTACCGCTTTATCGACCCACAGCTCCAGGCCGCTGCCGTTGTAGGCAAAAATGTCTGCGCCAGCCAACGCGACCATATCTTTTGCGGTTGGCTCGAAATCGTGCGGCTCCACTCCAATTGGAATGATGTTCGTCACTTCCACGTGGTCGCCCCCGATGCGCTTGGCTACGTATTCGAGCGGATAAATAGTCGTATATACTTTTGGCTTGGCATTCGCATCGCCGCCGGTTTGCGGTGTGCTTGCAGTCTGCTCGGCTGCGCCGCATCCGGCAATGCTGACCGCTGCAATCAGGCTCACGATCGCCATCAGACCCTTTTTCATCTCTATGCTCCTCCTACCCAATTCAAAATGATTCCGATTTAGTTTCATGATCGTTTTTCATTATACGGACAGAAGCCCAAAAAGTAAATAGGATTTATTCCGATTTAATTGTCATTTGCTTGCAACGTTGCGCATCGCTTCACAATTTCTTCAAGCCGTTATGATAAGATAATGGGCAGGAGGTATGTCCAAAATGAAACGTCAATCATGGTTAGCTGTCAGCTTCATCACCGCAGCTCTGCTTGCTGGCTGCGGCTCTGCCGATCAGGCTGCCGAGGATCACACGATTCACGCACAGCACGCCCCGAATGGGGACCTGCAGGAAATGACCGCTTCTGTCGACCAGCTGCCGAAGTTTTTGGATAATCAAGACCCTGTCATTATCGAATCGTACAAAATCGCCGCCGCAAACCGCGAACTGCTCAAATCCATCCCCTGCTACTGCGGCTGCGGAGAGAGCGCTGGGCATCTGCACAACGGCAACTGCTTTATCAAAGAGGAAAAGCCGGATGGCTCCATCGTCTGGGATGACCACGGGACACGCTGCGGCGTCTGCATGGAGATTGCCGTTATTTCCTCCAAGCTGAAGCAGGCGGGTAAATCGACAAAAGAAATCCGCGAATACATCGACCACACCTACAAAGAAGGCTACGGAAAACCGACACCGACTCCTATGCCATCTTGAGCAGCGGGAGATGGCTGTCAGGTTCAGGCGCTTGGTCGCAAAAAAGCTTCCTCACGCTCACGAGGGAGCTTTTTTGCTGAGAACCCGAGCCATGTTAACAGTTACCATCCGGGACATGACCGTTTACCATTATACCTAGATTTCCGATGCATCTAAGGTACCCATGACGATTAACAAAGAGCTGATGAAGGGCAGTACGGTTATTCTGGTTCTGACCGGCGAAAAGACATCCAGCCTCTGGCGCAGTCCTACACTGGCCTTTTGCGTGCCTGCCCAACAAAACAAAGGGAGCAAAGCTTCTGACAAGCCTTGCTCCCTTTCCTATTTCTCGATCCACAGCCACCCGTTTACGCCGGAGCTACTTCCAGCATCCGCTCCAACGAAGCGCGCGCCGCGTCTGCAATATCTTTTGGCACGTAAATTTCCGGCTTCATCGTTTCCAGCGCCTCGACGCATTTTTTCAGGTTGTTCACCTTCATGTTCGGACAGACAAGGTATTTGGACGCGAAAATAAACTTTTTGTCCGGGCTGTCCTTTTCCAGCATGTAACGTGTGCCGTCCTCGGTCCCGATGATAAATTCCTTGTGGGACGATTCGCGGCAATATTTGAGGATTCCGGTTGTGGAGCCTACATAGTCGGCCAAGGCAACCACTTCCGGGCGGCATTCCGGATGCACGACAACCAACGCCTCTGGATGCTGCCGCTTCAACGTCATGATGTCTTCGACAGACAACTGGTCATGCGTATTGCAGTAGCCTTCCCAAATAATCATCTTCTTGTCCGTGAACTGGGATACATAGTGGCCCAGGTTTTTGTCTGGAACCCAGATGATCTCATCGCTGTCCACAGATTCAATCACCCGCTTTGCGTTAGACGACGTACAGCAGATGTGTGTCTCTGCCTTGACGTCAGCAGAAGTGTTGATGTACGCCACGACTTTCGCATTCGGATGCTGTGCCTTCAGCTTGCGCAGCCCCTCTACGTTCACCATGTCCGCCATTGGACAGCCTGCACGCTCATCAGGGATGATGACCTTCTTTTGGGGATTGAGAATTTTTGCACTTTCTCCCATGAAGTGAACCCCGCAGAACAAGATGACATCTGCATCGGTTTCCTTTGCTTTTTGTGCCAGTCCAAAGGAGTCCCCAATGAAGTCTGCTACTTCCTGAATCTCAGGACGTTGGTAAAAATGAGCAAGAATGATGGCATTACGCTCTTTCTTCAGCTGCATCAATCGTTCACGTAACTCAGCGTTGCGCTGGGCTTTTTTTTCTAACGCTAAAGCGTCCATGGAAAAAATCCCCCTACGGTGGTGTCATAATTTACGGTCATTGTAAGCTGATTACCGGGTCTTGTCAATGTAAGCGTTGTTACATGATTTTTCTATGCTTTCCTTTTCCCAGAACCCTATACAAAAGGCCCATAGCTCCCGCGTGTTCTCGCCGCAGGCAGCAAAAAACCGTCCCGGTCAAGGACGGTTTCAGGGGCAGAGCAGTCTCGCCCTATTTCGACGGCTCGCCAATCACGCGTTCCAAAATAAATCTGGCAACGCCATCGTCGTTATGATGCGGCGCGATATATTTGGCAATCTCCTTGAGCGCTGGCGACGCGTTTTCCATCGCGACCGAATAGCCAGCCCCGGTCAGTGCCTCGCGGTCGTTTTCTGCATCACCGAACGCCATCACCTGCTCTGGTGCAATTCCCCATGTTTTGCAAAAATACAGCAGCCCTTCCCATTTGGAGACGCCCTGGGGAATGACCTCGATATTATCCTTGCCGGACGAAGTGATCGTCACCTGCTCCTGCCACGGGCTGAATTGTTCGGCAACCCACTTGAGGCGCTCCGGATTGTTGTCCCAGATGAAAAACTTGACGATTTCCGCTTCTCCGGATTCGATGTGCTGCAGCACTTCCGCAAGCGGCGCGACACGAGCAAGTCTGTAAAACGCAAACTGCCGCATGGAGACTCCTTCCACTGATGCATCCTGCTCAATGATTGCCTCCAGACGCTCCCGATCCTCCTGCACCATCCAGCGATTGCTGTTTGTATCATGCAGCTCGTAGTAAATCGGCTCCTGTCGCAGCGCATGGATTGCATCGATCACTATTTGCTTCGGCAAGAAAAAGCGGCGAACGAGCGTGCCGTCTTTTTCGTAAATGGCAGCCCCGTTGCTGCATACGTATCCGTCAAAGGGAAACGAGTCAATCGGGACTTGGGCCGAGCCAAACATTCTGCCAGTCGACAGCACCAGCTTGCAGCCCTTCTCCTGCAGCTTGAACAGTGCCTCTCTCGTCCCTTCTGTCATTTGCGATGCCTTGTTCAACAGCGTACCGTCCATATCAAATGCGGCCATTTCCGGTGTAAGCAACATCTTGTCTCCTCCTCCATCGATTCGGTTGCGTATGCTTTTTGCCACTGCGCGCTTCTTGTCCATTGATGAAGAAAAGAGGCACCTGAGGCGCCCCTTATTGTTTCGGTTCTTCGTTTGTTTCTTCTTGTTTTGGTTGAATGTTGACGACCACATCACCGTTATCCGGATTGTCGGGATCGTTGTCCATTCTTCCTGTCTCGATCAATTGCTTGATTTGCTCAGCATCGAGCGTCTCTACGCGCAGCAAAGTGTTGGCAATCAGATCAAGCTGATCGCGGTGCTTGGTCAACAGTTCTTTACATCTTGCGTAGCATTCGTTGATAATGTTTTGCATTTCCAGATCGATCTCATAGGCGATCTGATCGGAGTAGTTGCGCTCGTTGCCATAATCGCGGCCCAGGAATACCTGTCCCTGGCTCTTGCCGAACTGCATCGGGCCGAGCTTGCTCATCCCGTATTCGGTAATCATGCTGCGGGCAATCGCGGTTGCGCGCTGGAAGTCGTTATGTGCCCCGGTACTAATATCCCCGAGCACCAGCTCCTCAGCCACTCGTCCACCCAACAGCCCGACGATTTTGTCGAGCAAATCTGTTTTTGTTGCAAAGAAACGGTCTTCTTTTGGCAGCATCACGGTGTATCCGCCAGCCTGGCCGCGCGGAATGATCGTTACCTTATGTACCATTTCTGCATTTCTCAGGTGATAGCCGATAATGGTGTGACCGGCTTCGTGGAAAGCAACCAGGCGTCTTTCCTCTTCGCTGACAACGCGAGATTTTTTCGCCGGACCAGCAATGACGCGGTCGATCGCTTCGTCGATTTCCTTCATGCTGATTTGCTTTTTGTTTTTGCGGGCGGTAAGGAGAGCAGCTTCGTTGAGCAGGTTCTCCAAATCTGCACCCGTGAAGCCCGAAGTACCACGGGCAATCACATCCAGCTTCACGTCATCGCCAAGCGGCTTGTTGCGGGCATGAACCTTGAGCACCGCTTCACGGCCTTTGATGTCGGGACGATCCACTGTAATTTGACGGTCAAAACGTCCTGGACGCAAAAGCGCCGGATCGAGAATGTCAGGTCGGTTGGTCGCAGCCACCATGATGATGCCTTCGTTGCCGCCGAAACCGTCCATCTCTACGAGCAACTGGTTGAGTGTTTGCTCGCGCTCGTCATGACCGCCACCGAGACCAGCTCCACGCTGGCGACCTACGGCGTCGATCTCGTCGATAAAGATAATGCACGGAGCATTTTTCTTCGCGTTTTCAAACAGGTCACGCACGCGGGATGCACCCACCCCGACGAACATTTCCACAAAGTCAGAACCGGAAATGCTGAAGAACGGAACGCCTGCCTCACCGGCAACAGCGCGGGCGAGCAAGGTTTTACCAGTACCCGGAGGACCTACGAGCAGAACCCCTTTTGGAATACGGGCACCGACGGCGTTGAATTTGCGCGGGTCTTTCAGGAACTCAACGACTTCCTCCAGCTCCGCTTTTTCTTCATCTGCACCCGCTACGTCGTCAAACGTAACGCGTTTCTTCTCTTCGTTGTACAGCTTCGCGCGGCTTTTTCCGAAGTTCATCACCCGGCTGCCGCCACCCTGAGCATTGTTCAGAAGGAAGAAAAACAGGATGAAAATGATGACAAAAGGAATGATCGAGGTCAGGAACGTGAGCCAAATGCTGTTGCCCTCCGCTGGATTGAACTCTACCTTTTTCAGTTTTTGTTCATCAATTTTCGTCTCGACCAACTTGACAACATCAGAGTCGTACAAAGGAACGTTGGTAAAAAATTTGTTGCTTTCCTGTCCCGGAATAGCTTTAGCCAGTGTACCCTCTACCCTGTATGTACCGTTTTCAGGACGCATGGATAGCTCTGTAACATTGTCAGCTTTCAGCTGTACCCGGAAATCCTGATATGTAAGTTTCCCAACCTTATCAGTACCGGAGAGGATGAAATTCACGATCCCGACCGTGACAAGAAAAATCAGCAGGTAGAACCCGGTATTACGAAAAAAGCGATTCATTCCTTACCTCCTCTCACGAACAGACACTTTTCACATTTTATCATATTTTGCTAAGTCTCCACAACAAAGCTACTTGGTGTAGACCTCAGGCTTCAATATCCCGATGTACGGCAAATTGCGGTACTTCTCGGCATAGTCCAGACCGTATCCGACGACGAACTCGTCCGGAATGTCGTAACCGCTGTAGTCTGGCGAAATATCTACCTTGCGACGCTCCGGTTTGTTGAGGAGTGTCACAACCTTCACAGAGGCGGCTTCCCGATGGCGCAAAAGCTCTACCAGTCGGCTCAGTGTCAGTCCGCTGTCCATGATGTCTTCGACAATCAGCACATGTCTGTTTTGCACGGAGGTATCCAGGTCCTTCAGGATTTTCACCATACCCGAGGACTCGGTGCCGCTTCCGTAGCTGGAAACCGCCATGAAATCCATTTCGCACGGAATATCCATATGACGGATCAGATCAGCCATGAAAAGAACCGCGCCTTTCAGAACGCAAATCACCAACGGATTTTTGTCCTTGTATTCGGCAGCCAGTGTCTTGCCCAATTCCTTTACCTTTCTTGCAATGTCCTCTTCTGATAGCAAAATCTTCTCGATGTCTTGATTCATGAAAAAACCTCCCGCCAATCTTCTCCAAACTCAACCCGCACGTGCAGAAAACGCCTGGTCTGTTCATTTACCGGCGCTACGGCGGAACGGCGCACGCCTGGTACCAAAATCACCTCATCGCCCGCCGTCAGAAGCGGAAGTTTGTCCCGCCATGCTCGCGGGATTTTGGCATCAATGAGTAGATCTTTCAGCTTCTTTCCATCTGCCGAGCCAAACAGAGTGAGTCGGTCTCCTGGTTTCCGGTTACGCAAATACAGCGCTCCTGGAAGCTGATCGGCGTCAAACACCGCTTCGTTGTCCGGGAGACGCCCCCAATCCATGGGACCTTCAAGGTAAGAAATATGTACCGTGGCATTGCTCTCGTCGATCCGGGTCACCCCTGGAACTGCGAGTTCGTAACTATAGGTATGTATGCAGTCTTGCCGCTTTCTACGACTGAAAAGAATTTGTCCGTACATCCGGCTTACCACCAGCTTGTCGGGCAAATGCAGTTCCGCAGAAGGGCGACTCCCCCCTAGCATGTGCAAAACGGTCTCCACATGCTGCGAAGACCATTCGGTATGTTTTGAGAGATAACTTAATATTAGAGTAATCATTCTCCTTTGTAAAGCAACGTCACAAGTTTGAAACTTGTCATTGTCAATCAGAAATGCTTCCTGTTTCTTTTCAATTGTCACCTCATCCAGACGTTCGCGGGCCAGCCCTGTCAAGCAAGCTTCATCCTGGGAAATCGCCCTGGCCAGATCGAGAATATGCTCGCGGTACTTTTCGTTCACCTTGGCAAGCAAAGGCATCACGTCAAGGCGCAGCAGATTGCGCTTGTACTTGCGCGAGCGGTTGCTGCTGTCCTCGCGCGGGACAAGACCATTTTCCTGGCAATAGGCTTCCAGTTCCTGACGCGTTTTATACAACAGGGGACGCACCAGTTCAATCTGGCTATTTTCCAGCATGCGGCGCTGCGGCATGCCAGTCAGTCCCTGCAGCCTGCTGCCGCGGACGAGCCGAAACAAAATCGTCTCTACCTGGTCGTCTGCATGATGCGCCAATGCCAGCTTGCTTGCCCCGTGCGCGACCCCTACCTCGCGATAAAAACGGTAGCGCAGCTCGCGGCTCGCCTCCTGGCTCCCTTTTCCCGTCTTTTTCATATAAGAGGGGACATCGTACTCAAACAGGTGAAAAACTGCGCCAAGCTCGCTGCACAACGCCTCTGCGTACCGGGCGTCCAGCCTGGCCTCCTCTCCGCGAAAGCCGTGATTCAGGTGTACGGCATGCAGCTTCCAGCCGTAGTCATATTTTTTATTAAGAGAAGCCAATATATGCAAAAGAGCTGTAGAATCGTTGCCACCGGAAACCCCTACCACAATCGTTTCACCGGGAAGCAGAAGCCCGGCAGCCTCAATCTCGTTGTGTACGCTTGCCAGCATAGCGGGCTCCTTTCCAAATCGTCACGACAGAAATACCAAAAATAAGTCCAGATGCAATGGCTCCGGCTACCATCAATGTCTTGGTCGCCAGGGTAATGCCTTCCACGTAGTTGTTGTTGACGAAAGCAAGCATCGACTTGTAAGCCAAAGACCCCGGAACGAGCGGGATGATGCCCGCAACGCTAAAGTTGGTCGAAGGAACGCGAAGCAAGATGGATAAAAATTGACTCAGCAACGAGACGATTGCCGCAGATGCAAATGTCGAGAGCAACACTTCCGCGCCCAGGCTCGGCAAAAGCGAGTACACGCAAAAACCGACCATCCCCGCCAATCCGCCTGCAAAAATGGTGCGGACCGGGACGTTAAACAGCACACACCACGCCATTGACGAGACGAAGCTCAGCGCCAAACCTTGAAAAAACATACTTCTCACCCCACCCAGAGAATAATCGCGGTGGCTACCGCTACGGAGACGGCCGTCAGCATGGCCTCGACTCCCCGCGAAACACCTGCAACCAGATCACCCGCCAGCAAATCCCGCAGCGAGTTGGTGATCGCGATCCCTGGGAACAACGGAAGCATGGCACCGATAATAATGATGCTGATGTGCAACTGTGGAAAGATCGTCACAGCCAGCAAGGCGAACAGCCCGCCCAGCAAGGCAGCCGAAAATTCCGTAAAAAACTTCATTCGAACAAACTGTTCCAAAAATTCAAGGCTGAGATTGACGGTCAGCCCCGCCAATGCGGACGGGATGAGGTCAAACCACGTACCGCCCGCCAGCATGGCAAAGGAGCCGCTGGCGGTAGCGGCTGCCGCATGCTGAAGCCATATCGGGTAAATCGGCTTTTCCTGATCGATTTGGCGCAGCAGGCGATACGCTTGCTCCAAATTGATTTTTCCGCCGACGAACCGGCGGGACACATCGTTTACGAGTGTGATTTTATTCAAATTGGTAGTCCGCTTCGGGGTCCGCACCATCCGGGTATGATCGAACCCGCTGCACCGGAAAGACAAAATAATGCTCGTAGGCGTCGCAGAGCTGTTGACGTCATCCATGCCCGCTGCCTCCGCGATCAAGGCCATCGTCTCTTCCGTGCGGTACGTTTCACCACCACTTTTCAATATAATTGATCCTGCCAACAAGCAAGTATCCATCACCAAATCCGGGGACACAAACCGTCACATCCTTCACATGAACCATGCATAATACAACGTGCCAGCCAATAGCAAAAGCGAGGCGACGAACAAGCCGCTTATGCCTCCCCCTGCCTTGCCTGCGGCGGCCGAAGCCTTTTTTTGCGGCTTCTCGACAGTTCGCTCCCGAAGCACTGCCAACAGCTCCGCTCTCATTTCCTGCGCGGTGGCAAACTTCCCGTGAAAAGCCTTCAACAAAGGCACTCGATAAGGGTACAGGCTGTCACTTTTTCGTATTATATCACAGAGCAATCCCGTGTGAAGCGGTCCACTTTGGCTGCTTTTCCACCTCTCTTTTCCCACTGTCAAACGCACCATCATGACGGCTGCGGAAAACAGATCATAGCCGATTTCAGCCCGTCTGTCCCCTGCGTGCCAAAATGCCCGATCGTACTCCTCGGTAAACTGGCGCACGGCATTTCCCAGTTTTGTCACACCGCCAAAATCAATCAGCCGCACCGTCTTGTCCGTCCGGCTCACCATGATGTTCTCCGGCTTGAGGTCTCCGAAAATGTAGCCGTGCCTGTGCAAGACGTCGAGACGGGCCAAAAGCTGGACGATCATGACGGGCACCCATTCCTCCCCTTCCTTTTGAATGTACCTATCCAGCTGTTCGCCCTCCAGGTATTCCATGGCGTAAAACGTGCACGGCTTTCCGTTTACGACCAGGTCGTCCACATCACAGAGGAGCGGTCCCACTTTGGAATCCCGCCCCTGCTGTATGCTTTTTAGCACGTTTACTTCCATTAAAATATCCATGCCTTCCGCGCCGACCTTGACAGCGCGGCGCACGCCGTCCTGGGACACGAGGTAGACAGTGCCGTTCGCACCACGTCCCAACTCCCGCAGAACGTGGTACGACCGACGGTTCCATTTGCCCTGAAAATGTTTGGGCAGATCAGGAGTCGCAGCCTTAGAAGACATGGTCGCGCAGACTTCCGTTCATGTCGTCATTTTCTGCTTCGTCGCGATAGCGCTCCTGCAGCGAGCCTGGGAGTTTATCCTGCTCAAACAAGGCAATCGCTTCGACAATGGCGGGTCCAGTCGGTGTAATTCCGCTCATCGTCAAATCGCTGGTCAGCTGATGAGCCTGTTCCACCTTGTCCGTCCATGGAATGCGTATATCCAAATATTTATGTTTCCCAGGAAATGAACCAACAGCCATTCTGCTTTTCCCGCTTCGGGATTGCAAGCTGATGCTAAAGTCGTGAATGGCTTGCTGAACTGCCGACAGCTTTGGCTTCATGCTGCCGGATGTATCGACCAGCATCACGACGTTCAGACTGCTTTTTTCCCCCAGCTCGTCCACCATGCCTGCTACCTGCACGCGCTTGTCGGGAGCCAGTTCCTCTATTCCGGAATCGCCCAAAATCTCTTTCAATTCTTTATTGACCACCTGATGGATCGTTCTCGTCATCGCCTTGCGCGTCAACATCTGTACTGTTTGCGCCAGCTGCTGCGGGTAGACGATGTCGCACAGCCCGCCTCCGGCTTCGGCGATTTCACGGATTTCACGCTCCCCTTTTTCGCCCATTTCGCTTTTGTCAATGACACCAATGACGTTTACCGTAATCCCTTGCTCACGGGCAAGAGCTGCCGCTGCTACCGGGCTCATCCCCGTATTGGAGCAGCCGTCTGTTACTACCAGAATCTGACGAAGTGTCGCTTCTTTCACAAATAATCTCCCCATTCAGCCTGTTTTAGCAACAGTATCGACGCTCTGAAGGGAAAACATACCCTTAGCTTACAATCCGCGGCCGCTCCAGCTTCTCCATTCCGTGCACCTGGATGGCTGACCACTGCGGTACAAAGCGGTCAATCCGCGCCACGAGGACGGTCATGTCATCGACAATTTTGCCGGAGTGCTGGCGAATGACTTTTTCCAGCAGCAAATCGGCGACTTCCTGCGGGTCGTTTGTCTGCAGCTCACCAATGATTCGCTTCATCCACATTTGCCGGTTTTCAATATGCCGCGGCGCTTCGTAGATGCCGTCAGACATCATGACCAGCAGATCGCCCGGCTTGAGCATTCTCGACACGACGTCGACCTCGATTTCTTCGAGAATGCCGACGGGCAGGTTGTTGGCGGTAATCGTGAAAACATCGTTTTTACGTTTGACGAAGCTCGGCGTGGAGCCGATTTTGATGAAACGGGTGTGGGCTGTCTGCAAATCAATCAGCGCCAAATCCACCGTCGCGAACATTTCGTCTGTTGAGCGCAGCGCCAGGATGGAGTTGACCGTCTTGATCGAGATTTTTTCGTCCAAGCCCGAACGCAGCAGCTGCTGGAGCATGTCGAGAGCCGACTGACTCTCCAAAAAGGCCCGCTCGCCGTTGCCCATGCCGTCGCTGATCGCCAGGGCCATCTTGCCATTGCCGAGATCCATCGTGCGGAAGCTGTCGCCGGACAGCAGCTTGCCGTCCTTGGCAGCGCCCGCCACGCCGATTTCGATTTCATACGTTTTGGCGGAAGCGAGGCACATCGTGCAAGAACCGTCTTTTTGCGCTTCACATTGCCGCTCGCGTACCACGATGTTCTCGCCCAAAATTTCCGTCAGCATCGGCGCGACGATTTTGCCGCACTCGTCATGCCCGTAGCAAGTCGGCTGGCTGATTTCGATGTCGACCTTGCCTTCTTCCAGGCTGTGAATTTCCACCCGTCGCACAGACAGTCCCAAGCCTTCCAGCGCCTTTGAAACCTGCTTTTCCTGCAAAGACAGCTCCATCCCTTCCCGCTGGATCTCGCGGGCAAAGTCGCTCATGACCCGGGAAACGCCCGAGAGTTGATCGGCTACCAGCTTGCGACTTTCCTTCACTTGTTTTTTCAACTGGTCAAAAGCCAGCTGACGATCGTACTCCTGCTCGATCACGGTCAGCACCTTTTCCGTCTTGACGCATTTTCGCTCCCAGTCGCGCGGCGGGGTTACGCCCGCGAGTGTGCCATTTTCGTACACTTTTTCCATAAGATAGCGCATGCCTTCGTATGTGGCTTGCGTGTCCTTTTCCCAGCATTGTTCCTTTTTCCAGCATTTTTGGCAGGTGAACTCGGAGACGCGGCTGAGGAAGGCATCTGCCTGTTCCTCCAGTTCCTCCGGATCGGCCGTTTGCGCAAAGCTGCGGGAGAGCTGGGTAAACAAATCGGAGAACTGCTGAATTTTGCCCGCCGTCACGTCGCGGACTCTGCGCATGTATTCCTGATGGGATTGCAAATTTTCGGGCGTGCCTGGAATGAAGCGGGCTACCTTTTTCCAGAGCACGGCAGGCGTGAGGATGAAGGCGACAATAGCCAGGGAAGTTTCAAGCAAGGAGTAGTAAAGCGTCTCTTCCGCACCGCCGTAGATGGCCAGAATAGCCGTCCCGATCAAAAGACCTGCGGAGACGCCTACTTTTCCACCTTCCTTGAGCAACCCTGCCAAAAGACCGGAAAACGCCAGCAAATTGATTTGCAGAAGGGCACTTACATTTGCCAAACTGAGGATAAGACCCGTCACGACGCCAACTGCGGCACCAATCGTCCCACCGCCGACGAAGGCAAAGACGAGCAGCAAATAGCGGGAGAGGACGTGTTCCATCGAGATGCCTTCTACCGTCCAGTCGACTGTGCCTGTCATCAGCGACGCCAGAAGAATCACGAGGGAGACGATCTCTTCATTTTTCAGCGGCTCGTAGGGCTTGGCCGAATGAATGATCGAGAGCGACTGGATGAAAATGAGCGTCAGCACGAAGCCGAGTACAGCTTCAACCGCGACCATGACCAGCTCATACGTGTTTACCTGATTGGTCAGCATGGCGTACAGCAGCCGACTGACAAAGATTGTAATGACCACGAGCAGAGGCGTGCGCGAAAAGTCTTTTTTGCGCAGCCGCTCCATCATTTTGCAGGCAAAGAGAGCCAGCACCATACCGAGAATCGTCTGCAACCCGATTGGAACCGATTGGCTGAAGGCCCCGAGAACAAGCGCCAGTCCTGTGACGAGCAGGCAATCCCTGCGAAGATAGTACATGACGATAAAATACGGGATAGCAAAGGGCGTCAGCTCTTCCACGATCAAGGCCCGTCCGAGCAAAAATCCCATCAGCAGCGGAAGCACATTCCATCTCTGTACAGCGTCGGAGACTTTGTCTCCCCATGTTCGTGCGGTAGCATCCATTCGTTCAGACACTTGCCGCGCCCATGCTTGACCAGTCTGGGATACATTTTTGTTTGCGATCATTTTCGTTCCACCCCGTTCTTGTTCAATGTGTTACCCATTATACGGAGGTGGAGTTGTAAATTTTGTCAAAAAACCAATGCGCATTCACAGAATCGTGCGACAAATTAACCAGCGAGTTCGGACAAAAAAAACCGACGTTATGGCGGATAACGTCGGCTGACAGGTGATTCGCGCTTTGCGAAACGGGCTTACGATACCTTATTCGTCACTACTTTCAAATGACCTTCCTCTTTTTTCTGTCAAAATACGCTTTTGGTAAAAAAAGAAAAGTCATAATTTTCCGATTGCAATCTATCGACCGCGTCCCTTTTTGTCCTCGCTCTTTTTCAAAGAGGATAAGCGGTCTTCACTTTCTTTGAGGAAGCGGTTCAACTTATCCTCAAAGCCTTCTGTTCGCTCCCGTGGCTGGCGGGGCTGCCGTTCTTTTTCCTGTGCCTTTTTGATCGACAGTCCGATCTTGCCGTCTTTGACGCTGAGAACCTTGACGGTGACCATATCGCCGATTTTCAAAAACTGGTGAATATCTTTGACATAGACGTCGGCAATCTCGCTGATGTGCACCAGTCCCGTCACATTTCCCGGCAGCTCTACGAACGCGCCAAATTTCGTAATGCCTGTGACTTTTCCTTCCAGCTTGCTCCCGATCTCGACTCCCATGAACGCGGAAAGCCTCCCTCTCCTAGAAGATCTCACTGTGAGCTTATTCCGGAATCACGTAAATGCTTTCGCCCTGTTTCGTGTAATAAATCCGTTTGCGCGCCAGTTCCGCCAGGTATTCCTGATCGTTCAGCCGACTGGCCTCATAAGTCAGTTCCTCTTGCTTTTGCTGCAAGACAACCGTTTCCTGCTTGAGTGCCTCCAGTTCACTTCTCTTCTCGGCCAGCACTCCGCTCTGCAAATAGAGCGTATAGCCAGTCCAGACGAAAAAGCAGAGGATAAAAAAGAAAAAGAGCCGCATTCTCCGTCTTTGCCCTTTTCGATTGCTTGGAGAGGTTTTTGCTTCTTTCATCATCTCGCCACCTCGGTTTACTCCCGCTTTCTCTTTGAGTGAAACCAATTCTTCCAATTGGTCCAGATTCCTGTTGTTTTTCCGTACATTTTTTTCCCTAAATGTTGACCCCATCTGGCAAAAGGAGCGGTGACAAAACGCGTCACTTTCCACAAAAAGCCGAGGATCATGAGCAACATGGAGTACAAAAATGTCAGTACCATGAGGATCACTCGGTAAATAAAGAACACGGGACGTACAACCAGGGTGTCAATGACTTGCAGCACGGTTCGATACAACCACTGACAAAATTTTATCACGCGATGCAGGAAAAGGATATACTTCTTACTTCCTAATAAAAAATACAGCCACGCGCCAAAAATCATTCCGAAAAAGATGGGGAAGCGAATAATTCCGTCGTTTACTTTCACTAATATCCAGAAAACGGCGAACATACTGCCTACCCAAAACAGGATGTCAAAGAAGAAGACCAGCCAAACCGGCAGCCTGCTCTTCCTTTTGAACACATGGTACGTATCAAATCCCATTCCCATAAGCGCTCCACACGTCGACATGGCCAAAACCGTCTGTAGTTGCGTGATGATATTCACTTGAACAACTTGCCGAAGAATCCTCTCGACCGATCCCCGGCCTGCCCCTGTTCCAGATAGGCCATTTCGTAAACCAGGCCCTCAATTGCTACTTCTCCGGTTTCCAGACTCAGATTTTTCATATGCAGGTTTTGGCCCCGTATGGTTAAAAAGCCGCCGTCCGTCTCCAAGAGGAATTCTTCACTGTCAAAGCTTTCGACGTTTTTTACTCCCGAAATCGCCAAACTGCGTCGATTTATCATTACGATTTCGTGGCGCGGCCGCTTCGTGTGCTCGTTCATGATAACTCCTCCTAACGTGCCCTTCTTGTACTATCGTATGGAGGGGGATGTCCGTTTAGAACAAAAAAACCCCGCACGAATGCGGGGGTACTTCTGCCAAAAGCTTATTTGTACATGGTGTAGTTTCCGTTTACGTAGATGATTTTGTAGCCGGTGCGATCTGCAATCGCTTTGAGCGGCAAGGTCGGGATGTTGTTTTTCAACTGGACGGCTGTCGGCAAGGTGACGTTTTGTCCGTTGACGTTCATGATGTTGGAGCCGACCTTGAACTGCATCACGGTTTTGCCGCTTGTGACTTTGGCGGTTGTTTTCGTATAGCTGATCGAAAAGCCGAGTGCGTCGCGGAAGAACGTGGTCGGGATGAGCGTGTGCCCGTTGACTGTGTAAGGGGCTACAGCCAAACCAGTCGTTTTGCCTGACTTGGTAAACGACGCGACATTCACCTTGAAGCTCACGCCGTTCAAAGCGACCACATTGGCCGGACGGGCGAAGAGCAAGCCTTTTTCTTCGGAGGTGTAGACGCCGATGCTGTAAACGCCCGGAGTGGCCGGATTGACAATCCCTGCTGTTTCCGCGATATTGACCTGTACCGCCGATCTTGCCGGGATGTCCGTCGAAGGCACGATAATCAGGTTTTGCCCGCGCGCTCCAACGTAGTTTGCGGCTACGCCGTTTACCGTTACTGTATTTGCTGGCACGTAGGCTGGTACACGGAATCCGACCGGGAACACGATTTCAATGAAGCCCTGGTTGCGGGCGATGGGCGCACCGAGTCCTTTGATGCCGACCTGCAAGCCTGACGGGGTCGCAGCAGTCGCTCTGGTCAGGCCGATTGTAGCCAATGTATTGTCTACCGCGACAGGTGCCGGGGCACCGACAATTTGAAAATCTTTGGATTTGTACGTTTTGTTGTCAATTTTGGCCGTAATGTTATAGCTTCCGGACGATTTCGGATTGGTCAGATAGCCTTCGTACGCAAATTTGACGGTCAGGCGGTTTGTGCTGGAAAAATTGCTGGGCGTGCGGAAATACACCTTGTTCCCGTTCGCGCTAAGTCCCGTCACCTGACTGCCGTTGACGGTTACGTTAGAGCTGGAGAGTACAGGCGGAACCATTCCCCACTCAGGAAACTCTACCTCGATTTCTGTATTGCTGTACAGCTTGGACGTCAGATCAATGTCAAACGTGTAGCTGGCTCTCGCTCCTGCCGAATTGTCGGACAAGGAGACGGAGAACGGCGTGCTGCTTGCGCCCGTAATTTCTACATTTTTGGATTTGTACTCCTTGTTGTCATACTCGACGGTGTAGTAGTAGGACTTGCCGGGAGTGGACGGGTTGACGATTCCGGCAGACGAGCTGAATTCCAGCTTGATGTAGTTGTCGCCGTCTGCGCCGCTCGGAATTTCGATGCGAATCGTGTCGCTGTCGATGATCGAGACGTAATCGGCTTTGTAGCCGTTCACTTTCACATCCGACTTGCTGATGCTTTTCGGCAGCATGTCTTTCGTTGGGAAATCAACGTAAATGTACTTGCCTTCTTTCAGCTTGCTGCTTTTCGACGCCAGTGTGAATTTGCCCAGCGTCAGGGAAATGCTTTCTTCTGCATTTTTGTTGCTGTGCGAAGCTTCGAAGTCTCCCTTGCTGCTACTGCTGCTGGACGACGATTTTCCGATGGTGATTTTTTTGCTCTTGTACGTGGATTCGCTGCTCGTCTTGACTTCAATCGAATAGCTTCCCTTGTCATCGGGGTTGGTGACGTTGTCGATTGTCACGGTGACAACGGAGCCTTTCTTGATGCGTTCCCCAACCTCGATTTCTACCACGTTTTTGCTGACTGACACGCTGTCAATCGTGACCTTGTCGCCATCATCCTTGACGGATACGTCGGATTTTTTCAGTTTCTTGTCGACCGTGAAATCAGATGGGAAACGGACGTAGATGAGGTCTCCCGCCTTCAGTTCCTTGTCGATTTCAAACTCAATCGTATATTCCGTTTCTTCATCAACATCTGTATCGTCTGCCGAAACCTCCTCAATGGAAAGAGCTTGAGCGGCTTTTGGCTCCATCACAAATGGACTTGTTAGCACCGTAGTCGCCAGCAGGACAGAGATACCTTTCTTCGCGCTTTTGTTCAACGGTAACGCCTCCTTCTCCTGTGAAAAACTTTCCTGATCGTTTCAGGTGGGCGAACAGCTCGCCGTTTTTCCAATATGGATGTGACCGCAAGCGGCCTGCAAGCACATGGTGATGATATGTGCTGTCATTCTCTCTATGATAGGAAAAGTTCGGCAAGAAAGGGTTACAGACTGGTAACGAACAGCATACCCACGCAAAAAAGCTGCCCGATGATGTTGTCGGACAGCTTCTTGCTTTTGGTCGGTTCGTCATTTATTTCAGCGACAGGCTTTCCAGCAAAGCGTCTCCGTTGGCCCCGACTTTGATCGTGGCAAACTTCGCATTTCGCTCTACGACGAGGCCGGTTCCTTCCGGGACGAAGTAGCTCTCGATCCCGTACTCGATCTGGCTTCCTCCGACTGTCTTCCCGTTGATGATGACATCAGTCGGTTCAGCCGTATACGGTTTGTTCCAATTTCCTGCTGTTTCGTAGTATCCGGCGTAGTCGTACACGTTATCGCTTTGCTTTCGCAGCACCACGCGAATTTTTTCTCCAGAAGAAAAATCTTCGCCCTCCAGTGTCGAAATCGTGTAGCCGATCCTGACGTAATCGCCCTGCAAAAGCGAGCGCGGATCAACGGGAACAAGCTCCAGCTTGATGGTCGCGCCTTTGGACAAAATCGACTCGCTGCTGTACACCTGGTAGCCAGTCAATAGAAATTGCAGCAAAATAATCGGCACCAGGCTCACCCGCCTACGGGTAAATACGGCTGGCGTCGGTGCAGCCCACTCTCCTTGCATCCGCCGCTCCAGCCAGTAGCTGACTGCAAAAAACACCACGCTCAAAAGGAAGAGGCTAAGCGACTTGTGCAGCAAGCTCCACAGCAGGTCGTAGTATTTCATCAGCAGGAAGGCAAACCAGAAGGCGAGAACAATCCCGAAAGCACTCTTGCCTTTTTGGCGCAAGGTCTGGTACAGCAAGCAGGTAGTGAAGGCAAAAAACCCGAGATTAGCCAGCAAATTCGCGGCAAGCGAATCAAAATGTGTCTCTGTCAAGGCAATCAGCGCAAGCAGGGCATAGACGAGAGAGCTGTTCTGCAAGACAGCAGGCAAACGTTTGACGTAGTACATCGCCATTTGAAACACAAACACGATCAGCAACACCGTTGTTTCCGACACATGCAAGTCCGTCAGTTTGAAAAACAGCACCAGCAAAAAGGCCAACTGGGTCAACAGCCGCGCCGGAATGCTTGCTACTGCCTTCCATACGTAAAGCAAAGCGGCAAGGAACAATATCCAGTAATACTGTTCCAAAAACAACGAAGAAGCGGCTCCAAGCATGTAGCCCATGGTGAGCAACGTGTAGCGCACCGTCGAATCCATCTTTTTCATGAAGAGGACAGGGCCGACAAATCCGATCAGAGACAGGAAGAAAATAACGTAGAGGACCGGTTCCTCCATATCGAAAATAAGTACGAGCAATCCGGTCAACGAGATTGCTCCGATGGATGCCGCGACCGTCGTCACGAGTACCGTAAAGGCCTCCTGGAAAAACTGCACCCATTTGCTTTTATGATGGGCCGATTCCTTGCGCAGCCAGTTGATGCCGACAACCGCTCCCCAGACGAGGCCTGCAGCCGCCAAGAGCGCAAGGAGGAAAAAGCCTTCGGAGTAATGCTCCAGCATCATCCGGAAAAACTTCGCGAGCACAAACAGCGCCAGCAAGGCAGCCGTGACAATCAGCATGCCGCGATTGGGCAGCCATTTCAGGAAGACGAAAAACAGAAGCACCCCCATGAGCAGGTACAGCATTTCCGGCAGCGCTCCGTACACATCGGCGAACGCGGACAAGAACAAGCTGACGGAAAAAACGAGAAAGGACAAATAGTAAATGGGCCCAGACCGCAGCTTCTGTGTGGCGGTCAAGTAAAACAGCACGATGTTGCCAAGCGCGATCAGCCAATAAACCATGTACCACCACTCTTCCTCGCGAGTCACGTGCACGACGGAGGGATGGAGGAAAAAGCCGAGCGCCAGGTGCGCAAGGACGTAGCTGATGACATAAAACGGCTGGTAGCGCGTGAAAATGGCAAAAAGCAAATTCGGGATGAGCCAGACCACAAACAGCATGTAGCTATCGGCGTGGGAGTTGTAGATTTGTCCCAGCAAAGCGACACACAGGCCGAATGCCAGCCCTCCGGCCACCAGCAGCCAGTTGCTGAGAAACGAGTGACGCGTAAGCACAATGGATGCCGCATACGAAAACAGATAAAAAAGAGCCAATACTGCGGCACTGACGCCAATTTTCTCCCATCTGTCCATTACAGGCCAGTTGGAGGCAAAAAAGTAGAACAAAGCTGAAAGCAAAAGCGAAATGGCCAAAAAGTATCCCGTCTGAACAGCTTTTTGTTCCACCTGCACCACATCCCTTCTCACTTGCCTTGATGTACTCTCATTATATCCTGCTTATGGGCAAAAGCGTCCTGGGGTTTTTAGACTGTTAGTGAAAATGGACAAGTTGTCGACCGTCAGCAGAATCAGAAGCTACACTTTGGTTAACCGAAGGAGAATGGGCAATAAAAAGGTGTATCCCATTATATGTCGGGAACACACCTCGATTTTGTGTTGTTATTTGTCTCATTTACGTCTGATTAAAATATAATTCCAGCGAATCATTCAGCAACTTCACACGAGTATTAGCGCAATTGTTTACGCATTCCGTTGCATAACTTCGCATTTTACAGTGCATTTTGCTTCGTGATAAACTCCATTTATCAAAAGAGATGGACGAGGCGTAACATACCACGAATTAATGTTTTGGGAGCCCTGCAAACAGAAGACCAGTTAGATGCTCGTCGTAACTATCAAGCTGTGTGCGAGAAACCAACAATATAGACAACATTCTTTTCCAGGCATCGCCGTTAATCACACTTATCGTTAAAAAGCGAGAGAAAGCAAAGAAAGTCGCAATGGGGGAATTAAAATGAGTGAGACAAATCAGGGGGAATTAAATACACGTTTGCAACAAGCGAAAGATGCCTTGGACGAATTCTATAAAGCAAAGGAAACTACTACTGGAAAAGAATATGATCTAGCCTGTGACTACCTTGATTGGGTCAATCGAAAAACCGGTATTGTATTGAATGAAAAAGCATTTACAATACCTGAAGGCATTAAAATAAAACGCGGTGACGTGTATTGGATTCATTTTGGGTATAATATTGATGAAGAGCTAGGTGGGAAGCATCCTGGAATTGTCTTAAGAAAAGGAGGCAATACAGCTATTGTAGTCCCCCTCTCTACGCAGGAGCCTACTCCCGATCAGTTGGCAAGTGGCATTTACGTTGAAATTGATCGAGTTTATAACTTTAAGAAATTAAGACGTTGGGTTAATGTCTTAAACTCAATGCCAATCAGCATCCAGCGATTTGATTTTTCAACGGTCGGCAATATTAAGGGATATGAACTTGATAAAATAAACGCAGCAATGAAAAAGTCAGGTCTTTGGACTTGACTTTATTCTATGCAAAATGGTAAATTATATCTTGTTGCTGTTAAGTACTAGCTATGGTATCCTTATTTCAGGAATTACTTAAAGTAACATGGATGAACGTGAAGGAGCTTTATGCTCAGCTAAGAAGAATGTGAAGGAAGCCTGCTCTTTAATTAGAGCAGGCTTCAGTTGTTCTCCGGTCTTTTCTGAATCGTTTTTTAGCTTTTGCATATAATATGGCTGTGCAGGACTACAATTAGTCAGCGCAATGAGAGTGAAGAAAGGGTCTCCCATTTTCAGGGAGACCCTTGACCCTTTAGAGGGAACTCGCTGTCATGCTCTCTGGGGGCGACAGCCCTCCCTCCCATTTGTCGATCCGTCGATAGCCCAACTGCCCCAAACGGCAGTCTGCACGACGACAATTACACTGTTACTGTCCTTTGAGATAAGCGTCTTCTTCCTTCTCGTCACGCGGTACAGGCACTTCGCCGATGACGGTGTAGAGCGAAGCCGCTTCTTCTTTGCGCGGGTTTTCCTTGATGTCCTCGACTTTGACGGTGACGATCTTCTGTCCGAAGCGGATCGCCAGCTTGTCGCCGATTTTGACGTTGCTGGACGCTTTGGCCGGACGGTCGTTGATTTCTACCCGGGCTTTGTCGCACACTTCTTTGGCGAGTGTGCGGCGTTTAATCAGGCGGGATACTTTCAAATATTTATCCAGTCTCATCCTTACTCTCTCCCTTTTGTCTGGTGTTTGGCTTCCTCCCACCATTTGTCCATTTCCTGCAGGTCTGTCTGCTCAAACGTGCGACCTGCCTCTTGCAGCTTGCGTTCGATATAGGCAAAACGTTTTTTGAACTTGTTGTTCGTCAAGGCCAGCGCTTCCTCCGGATCAAGCTTGAGGAAACGGGCCAGATTGACGACGGCAAAGAGCAGATCGCCCAATTCGCCCGCGCGTTCTTCTGCGGAAGCCTCCCGCAGCTCGCGGTATTCCTCTTCTACCTTTTTGTAGACGTCCGCAATATCGTCCCAGTCAAAGCCGACCTCTGCCGCTTTTTTCTGGAGCTTGTAGGCGTACATCAGGGCAGGGAGGTCGCGCGGAATGCCTGACAGCCTGGACGCGGCGGCTACGTCAATGCCTTTTGCCGCTTTTTCCTGGGCCTTGATCTCCTGCCAGTTCGCCAGTGCTTCCTCCGAATCGTTCGCATTCTTTTCCCCGAATACGTGCGGATGGCGGCGAACCAGCTTTTCATTCAAGGTCGCCACCACATCGTCGACGGTAAAATACCCGTCCTCTGCGGCCATTTGCGAATGCAGCATGATTTGCATCAATAGATCGCCCAGTTCCTCGCACATTGCCTCCGGATCTTCGTCGTCGATTGTCTCCAGCACTTCGTACGTTTCTTCGATCAGGTTTTTGCGAATGCTCTGATGCGTCTGCTCACGATCCCACGGGCAGCCGTCCGGGCTGCGCAAAATCGCGACGATTTCTTTTAAATAGGAAAACTGGCGGTACAATACCGTCTGGTCCGTAGTCGGCGGAACGTACACCAACGACAAATTGCCAAAATGCTCGATTCGATCCAGCTCGTACAGCGGCACGCTCTCGATGCGCTCTTGTCCCGCTACCCCTACTGCTGTCGCCACTGTCACCACGTAATCATCCGGCAGCACTTCCATCAAGGTCAGCTTCACGTCAGAGGCGACAAAAGCGTCGTACACCTGGGCGATAATCGTGTGCAGGCCCGGCGACACTTGATGGGCAGCCAGCGCAGTTCCGTCGAGCAGGGAAAAGCCTTCAATCGGGTCGATTTGCAGGCGGGCAAAAAGCGGATCGATAAAGCTCTGTCCGCCGCCAATCTCAATCTGCACCCCGCGCTTCGGACCTTCCGCAAGCAAAAGCTGAACCGTGCGCTCTGCCACCAGCGGATGTCCGGGAACAGCGTACACGATGCTGCCCGCTTCCTCTGCTTTGGCAAAAAGCCGCTCAACAATCTCGGCGTACACTTCTTCAAAGCCGTCGTGCTGCTCATACACCTCGTCAAACGATGTCAGCGCGATGCCTTCGCTTGCCAACTGGGCTACTACAGGATGTTCTTTTGTCCGCAAATAAAGCTGTCTGGCTTCTTTGAGCGTCCGATAAATGCCGTATGGCAACTGGTCGAGATCGCCTGCGCCCAGCCCTACTACGGTAATCGTTTTTTTGTTCGTATCCAATCGTTTCGCCTCCGACATGCCTGTTATTTAGGGAGAAGCTGGAACCGTGTCAACAGCCCAGCAATTCGCTTTCCTTTTGGCAAAAAGTGAATATCGCTGCGCGTGAGTCCGCCCGTCTTCAGCAGGGCCAGCAGGTACACCAGCGCTCCGGTGCCAACGGAAATCAGCGCGACCAAAGTCTGATACAGCCGTTCGGACATCCCTGTCTTGCCGAGCAGGGCGGTTGCTCCCCATTCTACGAGCAAAACGACCACCGACATGACAATGACAGACAAAAACGGCTTGTGAACCGTCTGGCGCAAGCCAATGTGCGCTCCGGTGTATTTTTTTACCGCGAGCACATTCAGCCCCATCGCCACAAGATAGGCAATCACGGTAGACAGGGCGGCACCCGCGATTCCCCAGAAAGGAACGAGTGCAAGGTTGAGGACGAGCTTGACCATGACGCCGATAAACAGGTTGCGCGCCGGCCGCATGACGCGCCCCAGCCCTTGCAGGATGCCCGCGCTGGCGATGCTCAGTGTGGCAAACATAATCGTGAACGATTGTACGGCGAGTGCTTCGGTTCCGTTTTTATCGCCGTAGAGCATGACGTTGACCGGCTCTGCGAGCAAAGCGAGGCCGAACGAAGCCGGGAGTCCCAGCAAAAACGTCAGGCGAATGGCGATTTCCGAGCGGCTCGCGATCATGTGGTGCTGTCTCTGCGCCACAGCTTCGCTGATCGCAGGCACAAGCGCCAAAGACAGCGACGTCGCGAAGAACGTACCAAACTGGATGAGCGGCTGGCCGCGGTCAAATGCCCCTTTCAACAGCTTGGCCAAATCTTCCGGTGTGCCGCTTATTTGCAGCATGTTGACGACGGTAATGGAGTCGACCAGCGGAACGAGCGGCAAAACCAGCGCGCCCATGCAGATCGGAACAGCGTACATCAACAGGCTGCGCAGCACCTGACGGTTGGTCCAGGTTCCTACTCCCGCCCGCTGCTCGGGGATCAGGTGGGCGCCCTGCTTGTCTTTTCTCCAGTACCACAGCAGGACGAGAATGGCGGCCACGCCCCCAGGGAAAGCGGCAAATACTGCCCCGGTCCCTGCGAGATAGGCGTCCTGGTAAACGTTCATCGCCCAGAAAGCGGCGAGCAATATGAAAATAACCCGAATGAGCTGCTCGATGACTTGCGATACTCCGGTCGGCATCATGTTTTGGTGTCCCTGAAAATATCCCCGCAAAATCGCTGCCATCGGCACGAGCGGCAGTGACCAGGCTACAGCCCTTAGCGGAGTCGTCAGATGCTCATCTCCCATAAACCGGGCGATGAGCGGAGCGCCTCCGTACAGCAGCAAAAAGAAAAACAGGCCGAGCACGACCAGCGAAATGCTGGCAACGCGAAACGCTCTTCGCGCCCCCAGAGCATCACCGATTGCAATGCGCTCAGAAACGATTTTGGAAATGGCGATAGGAAAACCTGCCGTCGCCAGAATCAGGAGCGTCGTGTATAGCGGGTATACTTGCATATATACGTACAAGCCGATATCTCCGGCAATGTTTTGGTATGGAATGCGGTATACTGCGCCAAGCAGCTTGGAGACAAGACCGGCAACCCCGAGTATTGCGGCGCCTTTCACAAATTGAACGGATGCCTTTTCTTGAGCCATGTGCGTGAATTTTCTCCTCTCCAACCAGAAACTTCGTCCATTATACCACAAGCAAATCGGCGAGAAAAAAAGCGAAAAAAGCATTGCTCGCAAAAGGCTGTGCTGGATTGTCGGCAGAAAAAACAGCCCCGATTTTTTCCGAGGCTGTTTCACGCACGCTTGCTACTGTTCCATTTGCTTCGCCAGAAAACCTGCTGCGGTCTCCGACATTTTCATCTCCAAATCACTCATCTTGGTCGATTCGTTTTTGTTCAGGAGAATCACGGAACCGATCGGGTCTCCTCCGGCTACAATCGGAGCGACGACGAACGAACCGTATGTCTCGCTCATATCGCGGCAAATCTCATAGGAGCCGGTGTTTTTCTCCAGTCGTGTCTTGCGCTCCTCCAGACATTTTTCCACAATGCTGCCAATCGGTTTTTCCAGGTACTCCTTCTTCGATGCTCCAGCTACGGCAATGATGCTGTCCCGGTCTGAGATCAATACCGTATGATTCAGGCTCTCATACAGGGAGTCGGCGTATTCTTTTGCAAAATCACCCAGTTCTCCTATCGGTGAATACTTCTTGAGAATTACTTCTCCGTCACGATCCACAAAGATCTCAAGCGGGTCGCCTTCACGAATGCGCAGTGTACGACGAATCTCCTTAGGAATCACGACCCGACCGAGGTCGTCAATTCGACGAACGATACCAGTTGCTTTCATGTCATGTTGCCTCGCTTTCCCTGAGAAGTGGGTAGTGAATAGATGGTGGTTGGTTACTTGTATTTTTTCCTCAAATTCTAATTTTAACTATGAGCGCTTGTATCAATTTTTACCAGTTGCTTTGGTTACTCTCCCCCGGGTGGTAGCGAGTGGTTATAGTATTTGCCCTTGTTTCAAGAATATGCGAGAAAACGAAAAAACAGGGAGATGGGTTCCCTGTTTTCGCTTCATACGTTATTTACTTTTTCTCTGCCTCGTTTTTGGACTGCGGCAGGTTGTACTTCACGATCAGCTTGTCCAGCTCGTTTTTGCCGAAGTCATCGTAGCCAGCCTCCAGTGCGTTTGCACGGAGCTCTTCCTTCATTTCATCGAAGGTTTTTTCCTTGCGGTTTTCAACCTTGATGATGTGATAGCCAAAGCTTGTTTTGACCGGAGGGCCCACTTCCCCGACTTTTTGATTCAGCGCGGCATCCTTGAACTCAGGCACCCATTGGCTTACGTCGGCATTTTCGTACAGGCCGCCGGTTTCCTTGCTGCCTGGGTCGTCGGTAAACTCTTTCGCCAGCTTCGCGAAGTCCTCACCCTTTTTCAGACGGGCTTCGAGGTCGTTGGCGATTTTCAGCGCTTCCTCCGGCTTGCGCTGCTCGGTGGAAATCAGGATGTGGCGTACCGACGCGATGGTACGGGACCCTTTGTCCATTTGGTCATACTTCTGTTTCAGTGTATCGTCACTGATGTTCTTTTTCAGCACCGTGATCGATTCGTTGATGAGCGTCATCTGGTTGATAACCATTTCCTTGGTTACGCCGTGACCTTCCATCAGCTTGTTGAACTTGGCTTCGTCATTGCCCAGGAAGTTGATGTACTGACCTTTGATTTTTTCAAAGGTCTTATCCGCCATGTCCTTTGCTTCCTTTTTCATCGCGTCATCGGAACGGCTCGCCAAAATTTTCGTTGCCGTATACTCGCGAGCAAAAGCTTTCAGTGCTTCGTTGTCAGCAGCCTCGATCATGGTACCTTGCTGCGGATTCATGAAGTTGATGACGCGCAGGAACTCCTCGAACTCCTGACCTGTCACTGTGCCGCCCTGATACTCCACGTAAGCAGCCTTCGCATCGCCTGCATATGGCAGGGTCAGCTTGGGAAACTGCGTGAGCGGATCATTGGCATCAGCAGTCTGATTGCCTTGTTTATTTCCTTCTGTCTGACTGGCCTGATTTTGGTTTGGTTGCGCATTTTCTTCTGCCTTGCCGCAGCCTGTCATGAGCGCCACGACCAGAACAGCAGAAGATAAAATCGCTACAGAACGTTTCATCGTAGGAATCTCCCTTCCCGGCTATCCCCTGTCCCTCAGGACACAGGGCTTTCCGTACCAGTGTCTTTTCGCACCTGGTGAAATTGGCGCAGCAGTTTTTCCACCAACTGTACGCCCTCGTCTTCTCTCAACCCTTTTACTTTAACAGTAATGACGATCTGTTGTCCACCTGAGAGTCCCAGCCTGCGGCTCCAGTTGCTGGCAATCGCGAACAGAGCGCCGCCGTCAATGTTGTTGTTTTGGCTAGGATGCAAAACCAGCTTGATTTCGTCCGGATTTTTTTGGCTGATCTCGGTGATGTGATGCTTGAGGGCGTAAACCCGCAAACGGGAAATGGTCAGCAGATTTTCAACCGGCTTGGGAACAGGGCCAAAACGGTCAAGCAATTCCTCTGCCAGATCGTTGACATCATCCAGCGTGGAAACCGCCACGAACTTTTTGTACATCTCGATTTTTTGCCGGCTGTCGGTAATGTACATGGAAGGAATGTACGCATCGAGCTGCAGGCTGATTTCCACAGGTGTCACAGCTTCCTGCTTGACCTCACCCCTCAGCTCGTCAATCGCTTCCTTGAGCATCTGGCTGTACAGGTCAAAACCGACCGTATTGATAAACCCGTGCTGCTCCGCGCCCAGCAGGTTCCCGGCACCGCGAATGGACAAGTCGCGCATTGCGATCTTGAAGCCGGAGCCAAGCTCCGTAAACTCCTTGATGGCCTGCAGACGTTTTTCCGCAACTTCTGTCAGCACCTTGTCCCGCTGATACGTGAAGTAGGCGTAGGCGATCCGGTTTGAACGGCCAACCCGTCCGCGCAACTGATACAGCTGGGACAAGCCCATTTTGTCGGCGTTGTAAATGATGAGCGTATTGACGTTCGGGATGTCGACCCCTGTCTCGATAATCGTCGTGCTGACCAGCACATCAAAGTTGCCTTCCAGAAAATCGAGAATGACACCCTCCAGCTCGCTTTCGTTCATCTGTCCGTGCGCAACCGCAATCCGCGCATCGGGGACGAGCATGGAAATTTGTTCCGCCATCTGCTCAATGCCTTGTACCTGGTTGTAGAGGAAAAATACTTGGCCGTCGCGCGCCAGCTCGCGTTCGATGGCTTCGCGCACGAGCGCAGGGCTGTATTCCATCACGTATGTTTGTACCGGGAAGCGGTTTTCCGGCGGCGTCTCGATGACAGACAGATCGCGCACCCCGATCATCGACATGTGCAACGTACGCGGGATCGGCGTCGCTGTCAGCGTAATGACGTCGACGTTTGTCTTCATTTGTTTCAGCTTTTCCTTGTGGCTCACACCGAAGCGCTGCTCCTCGTCGACGATGAGCAGTCCCAGTTCACGGAACATCAAGTCTTTGGAGAGCAGGCGGTGCGTCCCGATGACGACATCGACCGTGCCTTCCTTCAATCCTTTTAGCGTGGCGTTCTGTTCCTTGCGCGAGCGGAAACGGCTCAGCACCTCCACGCGAATCGGATAATCGGCAAAACGCTCGCGGAACGTCTCGTAATGCTGCTGGGCCAAAATCGTCGTCGGCACCAGTACCGCCACCTGCTTGCCATCCATGACGGCCTTGAACGCTGCGCGGATCGCAACCTCGGTTTTCCCGTAGCCTACGTCCCCACATACTAGACGATCCATCGGGCGTTTGCGTTCCATATCCGCCTTGACTTCTGCAATCGCCCGCAGCTGGTCCGGCGTCTCCTGGTACGGGAACATCGCTTCAAATTCCCGCTGCTCGGACGTATCGGGAGAAAAGGCGTGCCCAACCGCTGCTTCACGTGCAGCGTACAGCTTGATTAAGTCTTCGGCAATGTCCTTGACGGAGGACTGGACTTTGTTTTTGACTCGCTTCCATTCGCTGCCGCCCAGGCTGTAGATTTTCGGCTGGGCTTCCTCGCTCGCCACGTATTTTTGCACATGGTCGATCTGGTCAATCGGAACAAACAGGCTGTCTCCGCCTGCATATTGAATGTGCAGGTAATCTTTATGAATTCCGAGTATTTCTTTGGTTTCAATTCCAAGGTATTTTCCAATCCCGTGATTCACATGCACCACGTAATCGCCGGGCTTTAGCTCCAAATAGTTTTTAATCCGCTCCGCGTTGTTCATCGTCTGCTGAACTTTGCGCGCCTTGCGCTGCTTGGCGGTAAATACTTCGCCCTCCGTAATAACAGCCAGCTTGTTTAGCGGCAGCTCAAAGCCTGTCTGGAGATTCCCCAGGATGATCGTCGGCCGTCCCGGCGGCACTACCTCGACCGCTTCTGTCAATACATCCGCTTCCATCTCGTAATCGTGCAGGACGCGTTCCAGACGCTTTGCGCGCTCCAGATCGGCGGCGACAAACACAATCTGATCCTGGGACTTTTTCCAGCGGGCCAGTTCTGTTTTCAGCACGTTCATCTGTCCGTGGAAGTTCTGCATGGTGCGACAGTTCAGGTTGATGATGTTTTGCGGCTGGGTTTTCGGAGACTGCCGGAGGAACAAAGACAGGTGGACAATCTGCCGCTTTTTCTGGGAGACGATGTCTTCATACGTGCGTGACAGATTGAGGTTCGCCATGTACTCGCCCTGGGCGATGCGTCCGGTCAGCCACTCGGCTTCTTCTTTTTGCAGCTGGGCAGCCGTATCCAAGACGCGCGATGGCTCATCCATAATCAGGAAAGTCTCGGGCGGCATGTAGGACAACAGCGTGTCCTGCGACGGGTAAATCACGGAAATGTACGAGTACAACTGGGAAAAGCGCTGCCCTTCTTTCATCCGTTCAATATCGGTGCCGATGCGCTCCACCACTTTTTCCTTGGCTGCGCCATCTTTCAGCTTGGCAACGGTTTCACCGAGCTTTTGCTCCAAGCGGACAGCCGATTCCATCAGCAATGGTGTAGACGCAATCATTTCTTTTGCCGGGCCTAAAAGGTAAGACTGGACCGATTCCAGCGAGCGCTGGGACAGCATGTCAAACGTCCGGATCGAGTCAATTTCCACATCGAACAGCTCAATGCGCACAGGCCACTCCGAGTCGATCGGGTACAAGTCGATAATTCCGCCGCGAACGCTCATCTCGCCTTTTCGCTCGACCATATCGACGCGCTCATAGCCTAGCTCAATGCAACGGGACAAAAACGATTCAACATCCAGCTCGTCACCGACCGACAGCTCAATCTGCGCTTCCTTCCACACCTGTGGCGGAACAACCAGACGGCGCAGCCCCGCAAAAGGCGCAACCAAAAAACCCGTAAAGCCTTGGGCCAGACGGTTGAATACATGAATGCGCTGGGCCAGCATCTCCGGACTGGCGATGGCAAGCTCAGAGCCGATCAGCTCATTTCCGGGATAAAGCAGCACTTGATCGGAGGGAACCAGCTCACTCAGGTCCTCGTATACTTTTTGCGCCTGGTACATGTTATGCGTGACGACACAGACCGGACGCCCGGTCATTTGCTGTAGCGCCACCATCAGTGCCTGCCGGGCCGAACCTGCCAGACCGGAGACAAGCTGCTCATGCAGGCCTTTCTCCAAACCAGCCACAATTGTCCCGACGTTCGAGTCTTGTTTCATCGGGTTAATGATGACTTGCATTCACTAATCCCCTCTCTAATTCTTCTGTCATCTGCAGCCAGAGCCTGACTGGACTTGTGATTTCTGCCGCAGGTCGACCATGCGAAAAGAAGCCTTAGCTCCCCAAGCTAAGGCCTTGTCAGTGCATGCCTTCCCAACGAGTATCCACTCATTTTTATTGAAGTGGGTTTCCAACTAGCGAAAGCTCTGGATGCTGAATCAGCGCTTCACGGCAATAATCGCACGTGATGCTGACGACCGTATCTCCACTTTGTTCTCTCGATATTATAAGAGCACGTTCCTCCGGGGTCAAGAAATCAAACCCGAGCTGCGCTTCTGTCACTTGCGATTCGTCAAATTCGGCGATCTTCATGCCGCAGCAGCGACACGTGTAGCGTATGCTCATGTATATGCCACCCCCATACCTTTCATATCGTTAGTATGGTCGGCCGAGTGGAAAATCATACTAGCGCAAAACGCCGCCCCGTCATGGCTGCTTTGGCGCACCGCTTATTTTTGCAGGCTGTTGAAATGGTTCATGACCTTGAGAAAAGGCTCTCTTGTCCACATAACCGCCGCATCAGCCGCATGCTCCACCGCTTCCTGGATCCTGGCTCTTTCCGCAGCAGGGAAAGACTGGAGCACGTAGTCACTCACACTTCTTCCTGGCTCCGGACGCCCGATCCCGACTTTGATGCGCTTGAATTCCTGTGTGCCCAAATGCTGAATCAGCGACTTGATGCCGTTATGGCCGCCTGCACTGCCTTTTTCCCGCAAGCGCAGCTGTCCGGTTGGCAGGTCGAGGTCGTCAAAAATCACAACCAGATCATCGGGAGTGAGCTTGTAAAACTTCAAAACCTCTCCGACCGATTCTCCGGAGAGATTCATGTACGTCTGCGGTTTGACGAGCAGCACCTTTTCGCCTTCCACCCTGCCTTCTCCGACGAGGGCGCGAAACTTGTTTTGCGAAACAGGAATGCCCCATTTGTCGCTAATCTTATCTATGGCCATAAAGCCGGCATTATGTCTCGTGTCTTCATATTTTTTTCCTGGATTTCCCAATCCGATGATTACTTTCACGTTCATTCCCTCCTACTCTCTCCCCCATTGTACTAGAATGGTATCGCGAACAAAAGAAAAAGGACCCGGCAGTAAAATACCCGGTTCCTTTCGCCATGATTCGCCTTTTCCTTATTCGCCGGCGGATGCTTTTTCCGCTACTGCCTCGGCCTCTTGCTCGGCTTCGATAGATTCTTCGGACTTGGCTTTTACTGGCAGGACGCTAATCAGCACTTCTGTGGGCTCAACCAAAAGCTCGACCCCGGCCGGCACTTCCAGATCTGTTGCCAGTACAACGTCCCCGATGTTGAAACCATCGACATTCACCGTAAACGACTCGGGGATGTTGCCAGGCAGGCACTGGACTTCTACGTTGTGGCGCACAAGCGTCGCTACCCCAAGCTCAGGATCTCCGGTCATGAGCAAAGGCACTGACGTGTGTATTTTTTTATTCATATCGATCTTCATGAAATCGGCGTGCAAAATGTTGCCCATGACGGGATGGCGCTGCAATTCGTTGACCATCACATCATAAGTGGTCCCATCGACAACCAATCGGAACGGCTTGTTTGTCGTCTGGTGACGCAGGGCTGCATCCAGCTCGCGTCCGTTGATTTGAATCGACTGACTGGTCACATCTTTTCCGTACACAACGCCAGGCACCCAGCCGTTACGGCGCAGCATCCTCACAGAATTGCCTGTTGTCTGTTTTCGTACTTGCGCTTGGATCGCTTCCACAAAAAAACCTCCTTGGACCGCTAGTAAAAGTTTCCTCACTAGCTTGTCCAAAGGAGGTTTATTTCAATCCCCAAACAGGGGATGTCTCGCTTAATCGAACAGCTTGCTGACAGACAGTTCCTCGTGTACGCGAATGATCGCTTCGCCAATGATCGGCGCTACCGACAGGACGGTGATCTTGTCAATCATTTGCTCTTTGGTGAGCGGAATGGAGTTGGTGACGATCAGCTCTTTGATCTTCGAGTTGGCAATCCGCTCAATCGCTGGACCGGACAGGACCGGGTGCGTGCAGCATGCGTATACTTCACGCGCCCCTGCTTCTACCAGCGCATTGGCAGCCAGCGTGATCGTTCCCGCTGTATCGATAATATCGTCAATGATGATCGCTGTCTTGCCTTCGATGTTACCGACAATGTTCATGACTTCCGCTACGTTTGGTTCAGGACGGCGCTTGTCAATAATGGCAATAGGCGCTTCCAGACGTTCTGCCAGCTTGCGGGCACGCGTAACGCCGCCGTGGTCAGGCGAAACTACGACAATATCTTGCAAGCCTTTTTCGGAGAAGTGTTTGCCCAAAATCGGCACACCCAACAGATGATCGACAGGAATATCGAAAAATCCTTGAATTTGCGTTGCATGCAGGTCCATGGTAATCACACGTTGCGCTCCTGCTGTTTCAATCAGGTTGGCAACCAGTTTGGCTGTGATCGGATCGCGTGCGCGCGCCTTGCGATCTTGTCGTGCGTAGCCGTAGTAAGGAATTACGACGTTGATGCTTTTTGCGGAAGCGCGTTTCAATGCGTCGACCATTACCAAAAGCTCCATCAAATGCTCATTAACGGGAGCAGACGTTGGCTGAATAACAAATACGTCACAACCGCGAACGCTTTCATTCAATTTAATTTGGCACTCGCCATCACTAAAACGCACAGCTTGTGCGTTACCGAGCGGCACACCGATGTGTTCAGCGATTTCCTTTGCCAATTCAGGGTTTGCGTTGCACGTAAATACCTTCAGTTTGGGGTCGCGGTAATTAGCCATGATCTTTTCTTAGAACCTCCCGTTATGATTGCTTTTTGCCCTTGCGAGGCATTCTGCTAGCGTAATCTGGTTTATTCACTTGACGCTCGCGTGCGATCGCAAGCGCATTGTCTGGCACATCCTGATTAATGGTCGAGCCTGCTGCTACATACGCATTTTGTCCCACAGTGACCGGAGCGATCAGATTGGTGTTGCAGCCGATGAACGCCCCGTCCCGGACGGTCGTCTTATGCTTCACAGCTCCGTCGTAGTTGACGGTGATCGTTCCACAGCCGATATTCACACCATCGCCAATCTCCGCGTCACCTACATAGCTGAGATGAGGTACTTTTGAGCCCTCGCCGATTTTGGCGTTTTTCAGCTCGACGAAGTCTCCGATCTTGGCTTTGCGACCGATCTGTGTTCCCGGACGAATATAGGCAAATGGCCCGACGGTTGATTCCGCTTCCACACTTGCCTCTACCATGACCGCATACGAAATGGTAACGCCAGAGCCAACCTGCACATCCGTCAAGTCAGCCTGCGGCCCAATCACGCAATCGGCACCGATGGTTGTCCGCCCGCGCAAAATCGTTCCCGGCTGGATAATGGTATCGGGCTCGATGACCACATCTGCTTCAATATACGTGGAGGCCGGGTCAATGATGGTCACACCATTGCGCATATGTCTGGTGGCAATCCGCTTCCGCATGTACGCTTCCGCTTCCGACAGCTGCACACGGTCATTGACGCCCATTGTCTCGTCAGGGTCAGCGGCCTCGTATGCCACTACCTTTTCGCCTGCCTCTCGCAAAATACCGACAACATCTGTGACATAGTATTCGCCTTGCGCGTTGTCATTTTTCACTTCCGCCAAAGCTTTCCATAATTTGCGATTGTCATAACAGTATATGCCTGTGTTAATTTCCCGGACCGCCCGTTCCGCTTCGGTCGCGTCCTTATGTTCCACGATTCGCAATACTTCGCCCGCCTCGTTGCGCACGATGCGCCCGTAGCCTGTCGGATCGGGGAGCACGGCGGTCAGTACAGTCGCAGCCGCTTGCTGCTCTTCGTGATAGGTCAGCAAGGCGGACAACGTCTGTGCAGACAAGAGAGGGACGTCTCCGTACAAAAGAAACGTAGTACCTTCTTTATCCTGTAAAAACGGCGCTGCCTGCGAAACGGCATGTGCCGTTCCCAACTGTTCTTCTTGCAGTGCATACGTGACGCCCTCGCCCAGTTTGGCGCGGACCGCGTCAGCACCATGACCTACGACGACAACGATGTCCTCAACCTGCATGGAGCCAAGCGTGTCCACCACATGCTGGACCATTGGCTTCCCGCAAACAGGGTGCAGGACCTTGTACAGCTTCGATTTCATCCGCGTGCCCTGACCAGCAGCCAGAACCACGGCATGGATCTTAGACATGTCAACCCTCCATCGTAGAAGTTCCACAATGACTATATCTTAATCATATGTGGATTTCAAGACAATCCATGCAGGATTATCGGCGTTTCCCTGACATTGCCTGAAAGTTGCGGATCTACCAGACAACATTTAATAATCTGACAAAAAGTGATATATTGAGGGGCGTAAGAGGATAAGAAAAGGAGGCAGGAAGGAATGCCAGCAGATGTCTACTTGCTGACCGGATATTTGGGCAGCGGCAAAACGACTCTTTTGCAAAAATGGCTGACCCATCTACGCGTCCATAACGAAAACGTAGTCGTCCTGATGAATGAGATGGGCGAGGAAGATATTGACGGCGAACAGTTGCAGGGCTTTGGCTTCCCTGTCAAAAAGCTGCTCGACGGCTGCATATGCTGCTCGATCAAGGGAGAGCTGACCGAGGGCTTGCGCGAGATTTTGAACTCGCTTGAGCCGGATCGCATCCTGATTGAAACAACGGGAGTCGCAGACCCGATTGATGTAATCGACACGCTGACCCATCCGGAGCTGTACGATCGCATCGAGCTGAAAGGCACGATCAGCGTCGTGGACGCGTCCCGCTTTTTGGACCTGAACTCGCGCTTCTCCTCCACAGGCTCGCTCGTCAAAACAATACGCAACCAAATCAAATACGCCGACCTCATCCTCCTGAACAAAACAGATATGGTCAGCGCTGAACAGCTCCAACGAGTCAAGCAGAAGCTCTCGGAACTGAACCCGCAAGCACCGATTCACACGACGGTTCAGGCGAATATTGACCTCTCCCGCCTGCAGTCCATCAAACGGGTTCCACATGTACGGGATGCAGAGGCTGTACCCACTGTTCCTGTGCAAAAAACACTCGGCCGCATGTCGACATTGGACAGGCTCAAACAATCGCTCGGCCTGAAAACAAGCACACCGTCCCTATACAATAGTATTGAAACTTTTTCCTATACCTTTACAGGACCAGTAGACGAGAAAAAATTCGAGGACTTCCTCTACGATTTGCCCAAAAACGTCTATCGGGCAAAGGGGTACGTACTGTTCCACGGAAAAAAGGAGCTGATCTCCTTCCAGCACACCGACAACCAGGTGCTGTTTTTTCCATTCGAGAACTTCGGACCGAAACTGGTGGCCGTTTTCATTGGGGAGGGAATGGATCAGGAGGAAATAAAAAGAAAATTATCCAAATGTTACACCTAACCAGATGCCGAAGCACCCTGCCAGCCATGACAGGGTGCTCTTGTATTGGGGTACTATTTACGCCCCCGCTTCGATCGTGCTCTCTTCTTCTTGACCCACGCGTTCATATTCGGTCAAGACAGCAGCTTGAATCTTTTCACGGGTAGTCGAAGAAATCGGATGGGCGATATCGCGGAATTCTCCGTCAGGTGTACGTTTGCTTGGCATTGCTACAAACATGCCGTTGTTGCCGTCAATGACACGGATGTCATGCACCACAAATTCATGGTCAATGGTAATGGATGCAATCGCTTTCATCCTGCCATCCGTATTCACTCGGCGCAGTCTTACGTCTGTAACTTCCATCTAGTTCACTCCCTTTATCTATGAAACGCGTTTAGGAGTATTTCCACCCTCTGGGTAAATATTCCTGCTAATGTTATGCAATTTTTTAAAAAATATATACATACGTTCATAACTTTGCCGTTTTCCCATGCTTCTTTTCGCTGCCAATTCAACAAAAAAACAACCTAATGCAACGGCATCAGGCTGTTTCATGCTTCTATTTATTCGTTATTCGGGCTGAGTCGTGTTTACGCTTCGATATGAGCGACGATCTCGATTTCCACCTTTACGTCGCGCGGCAGGCGTGCCACTTCCACTGTAGAGCGTGCCGGCTTGTGGTCGCCAAAATATTGAGCGTACACTTCATTCAACTGCGCAAAGTCGTTCATGTCCTTGAGGAAGACCGTCGTCTTCACCACGTTGGCCAGCGTTCCTCCTGCTTCCGCCAGGACGGCCTTGATATTGGAAAATACCTGGTGAGTTTGTTCCACGATGTCGCCTTCTACGAGCGTGCCGTCTGCACGCAGCGGAATTTGACCGGATGCAAACAGAAACGGACCTACTTTTGCAGCCTGGCTGTACGGGCCGATGGCTGCCGGAGCCTTGTCAGTTGAAACAAAAGAGATTGCCATTCTTATCTACTCCCCTCTATTTTCAAAAAAACTGCCCAGCTCAATTTCGATCTGCTTGCCCTTGAAGTCGACATCCCGCAGTCTGGCAAGAGATACGTATTCATCAATCAAACGCTCGGAAACATCCGCTGTCGTCTCTACCAGCACCCCGCAGCCCACAACAGTCGCCCGGAACTCCTGAAGCAGATCAATCATGCCGCGCAGCGTGCCGCCCGCCTTCATGAAGTCGTCCACAATCAGAACACGCGACTGCTCGGCCAGTCCGCGGCGAGCAAGAGACATCGTCTGAATCCGCTTGCTCGAACCGGATACATAATTGATGCTGACCACAGAACCTTCCGTCACCTTGTTGTCACGGCGCACAATGACAACAGGCACGTTCAAATACATCGCCGTCGCATAAGCGAGCGGAATTCCCTTGGTCTCCACCGTCATGACGACATCGACGTTTTTGTCCGCATAAGCGGTGGCAAACAGCTTGCCGATCTTCGCCATCGTCGCCGGATTGCCAAGGATGTCGGACATGTACAAATATCCGCCTGGCAAAAGTCTTTCCGGATTGGCCAATTGCTCGATCAATTCGCGCATGAAGTGAAGGGCCTCTTCCGTTTTTACCTGGGGAATATACTTCACTCCGCCTGCCGCTCCCGCCACCGTTTTCAACAAGCCGACACCCTGGACCTCAAAAGCTTCCTTGATGATCGACAAGTCTTCACTGATGGATGATTTCGCCGCGCCGTATTGTTCTGCAAACAGAGTGAGAGGAGTCAGCGTATGGGGATGGGCGAGCAAGTGCTGCGTCATGTCAACCAGACGTGCACTTCTGCGCAATTTCTTCATGGCTCTTCCTCCAAAACCGAATATTATGCTGCTAATGTATCATTTTTATACGTGTTCATGCAAGTATTTCCCCTTCCTGAGAGCCTAACATTCGGACAACAAACACATCTTTGACAAATCCTCTGAGCGCATTGTAGATCCGATGCACTTTCGCTTCCTTTTGCACGAGGGCAAATACTGTCGGACCGCTGCCGGACATCAGCACGCCATCCGCTCCGGAGGCGATCATCAGCTCCTTGATTTGCCGCACTTGCGGATAGAGCGAGAGCGTGACGTTTTCCAGTACGTTTCCGAGCGACTGGCACATCAGGGAAAAATCTTGCCCGGATATGGCCCGGAGCATTTGTTTGGTATCGGGATGGTTGTCGATTTTGTCGACACGCAAGTTTCCATATACATCAGGAGTGGATACACCGATTGGCGGCTTCGCCAGGATGACCCAGCAAGGAGCGGGCGTTCCCAGATGCGTGATTTTTTCGCCGCGCCCTTTTGCCAGCGCAGTTCCTCCATAGACGCAAAAAGGGACGTCAGAACCGATCTCTGCGCCGATTTCCGCAAGCTCGTCTACGGTCAAACCGAGGTTCCACAACTGGTTCAAACCGCGCAGCGTCGCTGCCGCATCGCTGCTTCCGCCTGCCAGTCCGGCCGCGACCGGGATCTGTTTGTCGATATACAATCGTACGCCTTGGCGCACTTGATAGCGTTCTTGCAAGAGCACTGCCGCTTTATAAGCATGATTGCGAATATCATCCGGTACGAAGCTGGCAGAGCAGTCCAGCGTAATCTCACCATCTTCGCGCAGAGTCAGGTCTACACGATCTGCCAAGTCGACGGTAGTCATCACCATTTCCACTTCGTGATAACCGTCCGGCCGTTTGGCAAGCACATCAAGGGTCAGGTTGATTTTGGCCGGAGCTTTGACCGAGATACGCACGTTGTTCACCTCTGCCTACTTTACTAAATTTCCTAGTCTTCTATTGTAGCATAGCCAATCTCTCTCCTGCCACTTGAACGCCCAAAAAGAACAGGAGCGAGATCATTGCGGTTATTTCGAAAATTCAGCAGTGTTTTTGGCAGCAAAAAAGCCGGGTAGCCCCGGCCCTGTCAACGAGTCTGTATGGTTTTCTCCGTGAGATTGGATGTGTCCGCCTGCGGCCAACCAATGGCTAACAGCCTATAAACGTCTTGCCGCCAGCGCCTCTTCGGCAATCTGTACAGCCCGCTTCACCATGTTGCCCGCGTCACGCGTCGTGATGCCTCCCCATCCTTCCGCTTTTACCTTGTCGTAAAAGCCAAGCTCCTTGGCGAGTTCGATCTTGAACTGCTCCGACATCATTCCTCGTCTGCGTCCCATAGCATCCTCCCTTCCCCGTTGACAGGTATAGTGTGCGCCAAGTCCAGGCTTTTCATCTTGTTTCCCAAGTATTTACAACCTTTTGATAGCAAAAATAAAACAGTAGAACCCACAAGGGCTCTACTGTTGTACAAATGTGATGCGGATGTGCTCGTTTTCGCGGCACACCGTCAACTCTACTGTTTCCGTCAAGATGTCAGCGTAGCTGTAAGAGACCCGCTCAAAGAGTTGATCGTCATCAAGCTTTACTACAAACACAGATGGGTATGTTTCTTCGAGGATGCCACTTCGTTCGACGGTTTTTCGGCGACCTCCATTCGCTTTCAAAAGGATGCGCTCGCCAATGTGCCCGTCTAAACTGCGTTTAATGTCAAGTAACGCGTTTCTTGCCATTGTTCCATCCACCTCGCTTACATCTATTATAACAGCTCACATTTATTTTGTCAAAGAAATAAAAAATTATAGCAACCCCGCAGATATTTTGTCAACGGGGTTTTTTTCATTAAAAAAGTAGATATTTGTCACCACTTTTGCATAGTATGTGCAAGTCCTCGCAAAACCTTGCTTCCACAAAGCTTTCCCGCGATAGCTCGACCGCTGCAAAGCCCGTTTTTCACGCCCGAGTCGACAAAAAACCCCTGTTTTTGGCTTTTTTTCGCACAAAAACAGGGGAGGATTTTGTCTTATTGCCCGATCAGGCCGCGCCGCAAGCCTTCGTTGGCCAGGCGGGCGAACTCTTCGATGCTGAGCGTTTCACCGCGTCGGGTCGGTTCGATGCCGATGTCGGCGAGCATCTGTATTACTTCATCCTTTTGAGTTTTAAGAAACAGACCGTTCATCAGGTTGTTCAACAACGTCTTCCGGCGCTGGGCGAACGAGCTGCGCACCACGCGGAAAAACACATCCTGGTCGTCCACATCGACGGGCGGACGATCCCTGATCTTGAGCCGGATCACCGCAGAATCGACGTTGGGACGAGGAATGAACACACTGGCCGGAACGATCATCGCGACTTCCGGTTCTGCATAAAACTGGGCCGCTACCGAGAGCGAGCCGTAGTCTTTCGTTCCCGGCTTGGCCGCGATTCTCTCAGCCACTTCCTTTTGAATCATCACGACGATGTTCTCAAGCGGCAATCTTTCTTCCAGGAGCTTCATCAAAATCGGCGTCGTCACATAGTAAGGCAGGTTGGCGACGACGCTCAGCTTCTCTACCCCGGAGAGCTTCTCTTGAATCAGCGCTTTCAGATCAAGCTCCAGCACGTCTCCATGCACGACTTCGATATTGTCATAGGGCGACAGCGTGTCTTGCAAAATCGGCAGAAGCCGCTGGTCGATCTCAATCGCCATGACCTTGCCGGCAGCTCGTCCCAATTGTTCGGTCAAAGCGCCGATGCCGGGCCCGATCTCGATTGCGCCTTTTTCCTTCGTCAGATCAGCTTCGGCGACAATGTTGTGCAAAATGTTGGTGTCTACCAGGAAATTTTGTCCCAGACTTTTTTTAAACGAGAAGCCGTACTTCTCCAAAATTTCTTTCGTTCGCGTAGGTGTGGCAATATCCTTTCCCGTTGCTTGCGTCATCGCTTACTCCCTCTCTTTGTTGATGGCTTCAATCGCCGCCTCGAATTCCGCACGACTGATCTGAAACGCATTGAGCCGTTGCAGCATTTGCTTGGCGTTGGCGTATCCGATGCCGAGTGCTTCGCCCAGCTTGATTCTCCGCTCCTTGGCATCGCTGCCGGACGTCAATCCGTGTTTTAAAAGATCGTCAGCCGTAATCTCTCCGGCCGTTTCAGCCATCTCCGTACGCACTTCCGAGAGGGCGCGAACAATCACTTCAGGTGTTGCGTTCTCTACTCCGATATCGCCCTTTTTCCACCCGTCCTCTTGCGTGATAAAGGCGTGCTTGCAGCCCGGCACCGATCGGCTGATAATTTTGCGGATGCGCTCTCCCTGGTAATCCGGGTCGGTAAAAATAATGACGCCGCGCTTTTGCTGGGCCAGCCGGATTTTTTCAATCGTTCTTGGGTGGATGGCGGAGCCGCCTGTTTCAATCGTGTCCGCGTTAACCGCTCGCTTGATGGCAGCGGTATCGTCTCGCCCCTCCACCACGATTACTTCTTTTATCTTCATCATGGTACTCCCACTTTCGTACAATGTCGCGTTTGGTCATAGTGTTCCAAAAAAATCAGGCAAAAAGCCCTTGATTTGCGAAACGTTTCTGCCTTGCAAACGTCTAACTATCAAACAGCTTATCACGACTATTCCCAAAACGCCAAAGACAAAAGACAGGAGCTGTTTGCCCCTGTCCTACGGTTTCTGCGGCCCGATTATATAAACGGTTTTGTTGCGCTTGCGGCCAAATTGAACAGCCTCTCGCTCCGTGTTGACAAACACGTCAATTTTTCCGCCGCGCATCGCTCCGCCTGTGTCTTCTGCCCGGCGATACCCGACGCCCTCGATGTACACCCACCAGCCATACGGAATCACTTTTGGATCTACAGCGATGGTATGACCTGCCTTGGCTTTCACGCCCGTCGCCGTGCGGCCGTAGCCTGGCGAACCAGGGTTTTTGCCTCCCCCCGCAGGAGAATAGGCGGTCAGGGTAACTCCTTTCAGCACTTTTTTCGGCCTGAATACTTTTCCACCACGCGAGACCATGCCTGTTGCTGAAGCGACCAGGACCCGTTGTGACGGATCGTTGTTTTGCAGCGCAGGAACCGCTGTTCCCACCGCGACGATCTGGTCTTTCTTCGGTACAAGCACGTCTCTTGTCACCAGTTCACGGGAGACCTCCTTCCCGTCTTCCATGACCAGCTTGTAGTGTGCAATTGCCTTACCCTCTTGCCCGTTCTGCAAGATACGGGACTTGCCTTTTTCTAACGATGAATCGTTTTTGCGTATTTCCTGAAAAGTAACTCGCTCCTCGACTTTTACCATCTTCTCGACGACGCGCTTGATCGTGATTTTCGAGTCCTTGGTCAGCGAGGCGGTCAAGGCCGGCTCTACCCGGTCCTTTTCACCCAGCGCAATGCCGCTGTCCTTCAACGCGCCAGCAACATCACGGCTAAGTGTCTGTATCGTTTTGGTCTGCCCGTCAACCTGGACCGGAATGGACCAGGCTGTATGTAAAGTAATCGTTGCTCCGTCTGATAGCTTCGTCTCAAGTGTTGGTTGAAGGGAATCCTTTTCCGTTACCGTAATGTTTCGCTCGGTCAAGAACTGCTCAACGGTACTCGCTTTGGTAGCTACCGTCTGGCTTTCTCCGTCCAACGAAAAAGTGACCTGTTTTGGCTGGGTAGCCTGGGCAGAGAAATAGCCAATCATGGGAACGAGCACAAGAGCGAGGATGCCGAAAAAAACAAGCCCCCGATTCTTATACCTTTCCCATATCGCGCGTAACTCCATTTCCCACACTCCTTTTTCCTAGAAAAGCACGAGGCTTCTCTTGTCTAGCCAGGTAAGGGTCGATGTAATTGCAGCAATATTCTGGAAGTGGCCAGTACTTAGCAAGGTCGGCTTTGATTGTATGTTACTTTTCTGGCTTTGTCAAATTTGCCCTTCCTCAGCCGAAGTGATGACGCTACCAGACTAGCAAAAACCGGATGGCGAATGGTAGCATATTCCTGTCGAGGCGCCATGTCGGATGGACAATAATCGTTCGACACATTGTTCAAGGTATGCGCCACAAAAAACGAGTAGAACCACAACATGGTGAGCAAAAAAACGGGAAATCACGTGACAAGTCGTGATCTCCCGTTTTTGCTTGCTTTTTTTACGGTTGGAGGCGGAACAGACGCCTTGCGTTTTCCGCAGTGATTTGGGCCATTTCTTCGTAGGACAGGCCGCGAATGTTCGCCATTTCCTCGCAGACGTAGCGCACGTAGCCACTTTCATTTCGCTTGCCGCGGAACGGGTGCGGGGTGAGGTACGGGCAGTCTGTTTCGATCAACAGCCTGTCGAGCGGTACTTTGGCCGCTACCTCTTTTGGCTGCTTCGCGTTTTTGAAAGTCAGCGGGCCGCCGAACGAGATGTAAAAATTCATGTCCAGCGCCTGCTTCGCTGTCTCCCAGCTACCCGAGAAGCAGTGCATAATACCCCCGACTTCCGCCGCTTTTTCTTCCTTGAGGATCGTCAAAACATCCTGGTGAGCGTCCCGGTTGTGGATGATGATTGGCAGGTCGAGTTTTCGCGCCAGACGTATCTGTTTGCGGAACACCTCTGCCTGCACATCTTTTGGCGACGTATCCCAGTAGTAGTCGAGTCCCATTTCTCCCAGTCCCACTACTTTCGGATCACGACTCAACTCCTCGATCCATTCCAGATGCTCGTCTGTCATGTCTTTCGCGTCCTGAGGGTGCCAGCCTACGACTGCGTAAATAAAATCATAGGTTTTCGCAAGCTCCATGCAGCTCGGGATGGTTTCTGCGTTAAACCCGATGTTGACAATCGTGCTGACGCCGTTTTCCCTGGCGCGGGCAATGACTTCTTCGCGATCCTCGTCGAACTCCTTCGCGTTCAGATGCGCGTGCGTTTCGAATAACAAAATAGGTCCTTCCTTTCCTGTCCCTCGTTACTTCACAATCGCTCCGTTTGGCATGCTCGGATCGACAGTCGCCAGCGTCAGCTGATCGCCTGCGGAAGCTGCCAAAATCATGCCCTGCGACAGCTCGCCGCGCAGCTTGACCGGCTTCAGATTGGCAACGAGGATGACTTTTTTGCCGACCATTTCTTCAGGAGTGTAGTATTTGGCGATGCCGGATACAACCTGGCGTTTTTCATAGCCGAGATCGAGCTGCAAAATCAACAGCTTGTCGGCGTTTGGATGCTTCACACATTCTACTACTTGTGCGACACGCAGCTCTACTTTGCCAAAATCGTCGATGCCGATCTCGTCTTTTACATCTGCTGGTTTTTCTGTTACTTCAGCTTGGTTGACAGTCGTTTCGTTCACAGGTGCTTCCCCTTTCAATGCATCTTGCTTTTTCTTGTTTTCCTCCGCTTGGCGGCGCGCTTCTGCTGTCGATTCGTCGATGAAGGCCAGCTCAGCCTGCACGTCCAGGCGCGGGAACAGCAGCTCTTTGCGGCTGACTTTGCTTCCGACAGGCAGTCCGCCCCATACGCCGGCAGACTCCCAGCTTGTTGCCTGTTCGTTGCCCAGAATGCCGAGCTGATCCCAGATTTTCGCCGGAGCTTTGGTCATGAACGGCTGAATCAAGACAGAGGTGATGCGGATGCTCTCCGCGAGATTGTACATGACCGTCGCCAGACGTCCCTTCGTTTCTTCCGATTTTGCCAGATTCCACGGCATTGTTTCGTCGATGTATTTGTTGGTGCGTCCAATCAGCTCCCAAATATGGGCAAGCGCGTTGGAAAAACGCATTTCTTCCATATGTTCCTCGACCAGCGCCTTTGTTTTCATCGCCAGGCCGATCAGGCTGTCATCCGGCTCGCCGGCATCTTGTGCGGCTGGCACGATGCCATCGAAATATTTTTCGATCATGGTGGTGGTGCGGCTCAGCAGGTTTCCGATGTCGTTTGCCAGATCGTAGTTCAGACGCTGGATGAACGATTCCGGTGTAAAAACGCCATCCTGGCCGAAGTTGATCTCGCGCAGCAGGAAGTAGCGCACGCCATCGGAGCCGTAGCGATCGATCAGCAGCTTCGGATCAATGACGTTGCCTTTGGATTTGGACATTTTTCCGTCCGGCATCAGCAGCCAGCCGTGACCGAAAACTTGTTTTGGCAGCGGCACATCGAGCGCCATCAGCAAAATCGGCCAGTAGATTGTATGGAAGCGCAAAATGTCTTTTCCGACCATATGCACATTCGCAGGCCAGTAGCGACGGTATTTGCTGTCGTCGTCAGACAAGTAGCCAAGCGCGGAAATGTAGTTGGTCAACGCGTCGATCCAGACGTAAATCACATGCTCAGGATCGCTCGGTACCTTGATCCCCCAGTCAAACGTGCTGCGGGATACGGACAAATCTTGCAGACCCGGCTTCAGGAAGTTGTTAATCATCTCGTTGCGGCGGCTCTCCGGCTGAATGAAGTCAGGGTTGGCCTCGATATGCGCGAGCAGTTTGTCCTGGTATTTGGACATGCGGAAGAAGTAGTTTTTCTCCTTCACCTTTTTCACTTCGCGGCCGCAATCCGGGCAAAAGTAGCCTTTGTCGGTCTTGCATTGTGTCTCGGTCCAGAAAGCCTCGTCCGGCACACAGTAGTATCCCTCGTACTCGCCCAGGTAAATGTCGCCCTGATCGAGCAGACGCTGGAACACTTTTTGCACGACTTCCTTATGACGCGGCTGCGTGGTGCGGATGAAATCGTCGTAGGAGATGTCCAGCTTTTGCCACAGGTCGCGAATCCAGTCGACAACCGGATCAATGAACTCCAGCGGCTGTTTGCCGTCTTCGGCTGCGCGCTCCTGCAGCTTTTGTCCATGCTCGTCCGTACCTGTCAGGTAGTAGACGTCATAGCCGCGCAAACGTTTGTAGCGCGCCAGAGCATCACAAGCAATGGTCGTGTAGGCATTGCCGATGTGCAGCTTGTTGCTTGGATAGTAAATCGGCGTGGTGATGTAATAAGTTGGTTTCATGCAACCTAGCCCTCCTGATAACTTTTGGAAAAATAGAAAAGCCCACCCCGAAAATTGGGGCGAGCTCGAACTCGCGGTACCACCCAAATGCTCCGTTCCCCTCGCGGACAACGGACTTGGTGAGTCCAAAACAGACTCTGCCCGTAACGTGGGCTGACGTCACAAACTACTGGGCACGGTTCGTCCCGTGGCTGTTCATCTGCAAGACTCCGGGGCCATGTTCAGCCTGCTCGCTTATACCGGTTTTCAGCTGCCCCGGCTCTCTGCGATAAGGAGGATCGGCTTACTCTTCCCATCATGGTCGTTTGCTATGAATTCCCTCATTTACCCTCTATTGTACACGACCGACTTGTTTTGTAAACATCCAGGAGAGCCGAACGGCTGACGATTTATTTGGAGCATGACAGGAATAGGAAAAAAAGCAAGGACAAGGTGTTTTTGTCGAATAGACGCGGCTTTATTCGACATAAACTGACCGATTCGACACAATATACTACCAGTTAATTTTAGCTATACGAATCTCCAAACTGTTCCCGGCTTTCTATGAAACGCTGGTATATCAGCTTTTCTATTTTCATAAAAATCTTTTCTTTTCAAAGAATTGTCAAAACCATGTTGACACCTTTGGGAATCGCTGGTATGATAAACCCAACAGAAAATGTCGAATATTGACGATTAACGATGATTGCTTACAATAGCATCGACATATTAAGACTTGGGAGGAGAATTTACTATGATGAAATCAACGGGGATTGTTCGCAAAGTAGATGAACTGGGTCGTGTCGTTATTCCGATCGAATTGCGCCGCACACTGGGTATCGCGGAAAAAGACGCACTGGAAATTTATGTAGATGGTGAGCGCATCATCCTGAAAAAATACGAGCCTGCTTGTATTTTCTGTGGAAACGCTGACAAAGTATCTCACTTTAAAGGTAAAATCGTTTGCCAGGATTGCCTGACTGAAATGCCTGTCGCAAAACGCTAAACACGTATTTCCATACATCCTTGCATTACATAAGCTACGCCTTCGCAAAGGGACAAGCCCTTGCGAAGGCTATTTGTCTTGTCGACAGGGATCGCGGATGAGCGGACAAGACAAAAAGAAAAAGCCGACCTGGTACGGTCAGCTTCCTACTCAATTTCCTGGTCGCGATGATACTCGTTGTAGACATCGCGCTTGGGCACACCCCGATCGTCTGCGGTCTGCCTGATCGCTTCCTTTTTGCTCAGGCCTTGCTCGCAGTAATGATCGACATGCTGGACAACACTCAGCTGCTGCCACCAGACGGTTTCCTCGTCTGCTTCACCAGCAGTTGTGCCTGTATAGCCTTCGACAATCAGGCAAAACTCGCCGCGCACTTCGCCGCTTCCCAGCCATTCCAGCAGCTCTTCAAATGTGCCGCGAACGAATTCCTCGTAGCGCTTGGTCAGTTCGCGCGCCAGCACAGCCCGCCGATTCCCCCACATTTCCCGCATCGCGGCAATCGTCTTCTCAATGCGGTGTGGCGCTTCATAAAAAATCAGCGTCTCCGGATAGCGCTTGAGCCGTTCCAGTTCTTCACGCCGTTCCTTGTTTTCCCGATGGATAAATCCGCAAAAGACAAAGCGGTCTGTCGGCAGCCCCGAGGCGATCAACGCCGTCAGTCCGGCGTTTGCCCCCGGCACCGGAACGACAGGGTACCCGGCGGCGACCGCGTCGCGCACGAGATCAGCTCCCGGATCGGATATTGCAGGAAGCCCGGCGTCGCTTACCAGCGCGATCCGTTTTCCTTCGGCCAGCCACTGCAACAGCCCCTGTCCGCTCGCCTCCTTATTATGTTCGTGATAGCTCACGGTGCGCTTTTCGATTTGAAAATGGTTCAACAGCTTCCTTGTTTGCCGCGTATCCTCGCAGGCAATCACATCAACCGCCCGAAGTGTTTCCAGGCAGCGGACGGTCATATCATCGAGATTGCCAATCGGCGTTGCGACCAGATACAGGACACCTGTTTCCTCCTGCGCAAAGCTGCGCTGTATATTCATCGCGGCGTCCCTCCAATCAATTCTTCTTTTTGCTTGCGATTCAGCCGTTTGATTCCTTCCTCGCGCTTCAAGCCCCATGAACGGTCGGGCCCTTCTTCCCAAAAGACAAGCGCAAGCGGCCCGCGCCCTCTGGTGTATTTCGCGCCCTTGCCTTCGTTGTGCATCGCCAGGCGGCGGCGCAGCTCCGTTGTATAGCCGGTGTACAAGGAGCCGTCCGCGCAGGCGAGAATGTAGACAAAATGACTCTTATGCGAGGGAATCTCGTCTGCCGAAGTAAATTTCCTGCAGTTCTTCACAGTATTCCTCACCATTTTCATAGACAATCAGCGGCGGCTGAATCCTCAGCTCCGGCTTGCCGCCCCTGGTCCCTTCGATCAGCACCATGTTCGGTTCGGCCTCCTTGCGCGGATAAACCAGACGCATCCGCTTCGGCTCGATACCGTACTGGCGCATCAGGGAAATAATATCGATCAGACGGGTAGAGCGGTGGACGAGAGCGAGCTTGCCGCCATTTTTCAACAACTGGCTGCCCACCCGAATGACGTCTTCGAGCGAGAGCAATATCTCGTGACGGGCGATTGCAAAGTGCTCGCTTATATTTTTCTCCCCGCTTGTCGCAGGCATATAGGGCGGATTGCACGTAATCAGATCGAATTTTCCGTACCCGAACATGGATACAGCGTCCTTGACATCTCCGTGGTGCATCTCGATCCGCTCCGTCAAACCGTTGAGTATCACGTTCCGGCTGGCCATGTCGAACAGTCGCTGTTGAATCTCGATGCCGTCAAAACGGGCTTCCGGCGTGCGCGTAGTCATGATAAGCGGGATCGCTCCGTTGCCCGTGCACATGTCGAGCACTCTGCCGCGCTTGGGAACGGATGCAAATCGCGCCAGCAGCACAGCGTCCATCGAAAAGCAGAACACCTCGTGGCTCTGAATAATTTTCATTTCGTGTGTCAATAAATCGTCAATGCGCTCCGCATCATAGAGCGGCACGTTGATGACTGGTTCCATCCTTTGTTCCCTACTCCTTTTTTCTCCTTGTCTTGGAAAAAGCGACCTGACACGTGGCACAGGTCGCTTTCTCCATGTGGTGATCGCTCGTCACCGTTTATTTTTGAGGGCCGCCGCTGAGGAACGAGAGACAGAACAGGCAATCCCCTTCTTTGCGCAAACTGCCGAAATGCACGTTGCAGATGTGGAACCCTTCTGCATACAGACGGGCAAGGTTGTCGTATCCTTCCCCGACCACGGCTTTTTTTGCTTTCTCCCTGGCGACAGGGGTTGTCCCCTTCTGCTTTGCCGGGGAGCCAGTCTTTTTCTTTTCCAGTCGGTTGCGAAGATGCTGGTTTTCAACGAGTAATTGGGCGTTTTCCTCCATCAAAACGACGATGACGTCTTTCAACTCACCGATCTCTTTGTACAGGTCCCCAATTCGTTCTTCAATGCTCGCCATCTTGACGAAGATTTCCCGTTTGTCCACTAGCTCACCTCTCCCCTACCCCCACACTTTATTCATAGGTGGGGAGCCCTATCGCAATCTCATCTAAGCCAAACTCTGTGATGCGCTTGTCGATCGAAAGCTCCACCTGAACGGACTGATCCAGTACGTTAACGGAAACGACTCGTCCATTTCCCATCGGGGTAGTGACCATTTTGCCGACATCCGGCAATTCATCACGCGTGCTTTCGTAGTTGTCATTCTCGTATTTTAAACAGCACATCAACCGGCCGCACAGACCGGAGATTTTTGCTGGATTCAACGAAAGGTTTTGGTCCTTGGCCATTTTAATGGAAACAGGCTCGAAATCGCCAAGGAAAGTCGAACAGCAAAGCAATCTGCCGCAGGGGCCAATGCCGCCCAGCATTTTCGCTTCGTCACGCACGCCAATCTGACGCAGCTCAATGCGGGTGCGGAAAACAGAAGCGAGGTCTTTTACCAGCTCGCGGAAGTCAACCCTGCCGTCCGCGGTAAAATAAAAAATGATCTTGTTGCGGTCAAATGTGTATTCCACATCGACCAGTTTCATATCGAGCTTGTGCTCCTTGATCTTCGTCTGGCACACGGCAAAGGCATTCTTGGCAGCTTGCCTGTTTTCATCAACCTGCTTTGCGTCCTTGTCGTCAGCCATACGAATGACCTTTTTGAGCGGTAACACTACATCGGACTCAGCAACTTCCTTTTTGCCGATGACGACCTTGCCATATTCGACCCCTCTTGCCGTTTCGACGATGACGTTACTATCTTTCTCTATCGGCAGTCGGTCAGGGTCGAAGTAATATATTTTGCCCGCTTTTTTAAAACGGACCCCAACAACCTCATACAAAGGTTATCCCTCCTGGAATTGAAGAACCAACCGCTCAAGAGCCAACTGCGCGTTGGCGTTTCGCTCTATCCGATTTTTCGTATCCATGACCAAATCTATCCCGTACAAGAGCTCAGCTTTTGTCCATACCAGTGCTTGTCCTTGCAGCACATCCTGTTGGTCGCTGTTAATGAGATGGGCATGCCTGCCTACTTGCACATACAGGATATCGCGCAGCCAAAGGATGAGCAAATCTAAAAAGAGGGGCAGTTCCTCTTTGATCTTGTCGCTCTTTTGCAACATATCATGGATGGTGAAGAGCGCAGACGAATTACGCTGTTTGCACTCATGGCTCAATTGTATCACTAGATTTCTTAGCTGTGCAAACGAATCTGACTGGCTGAGTGCCCTGGCCTCTTCCACATTTGTCGTAATGTGCGAGGCAACCTGCGCCATTCCAGCCATGACGCCATCTGCCTGCAGCTGTTCCGCAATCGCTCCGGCAGAAAGTGGCGAGAATTGAACGATTTGGCACCGGGACAAAATCGTCGGGAGGATCGAGTGGCTGTGTTCCGTCAAAAGCAAGGCAAGCACGCCAGCGGGCGGTTCCTCCAGAAACTTCAGCAGACTGTTGGAAGCCTGGGTCGTCATTTTGTCGACGTGTTCAACGATATACACCTTGTGCTTGGACTCTACCGCTCGCATGGCCATTTCTTTTTGCAGCGTACGGATCTGGTCGATTTTGATGGAGGCCCCATCCGGTGTAATAAACAGCACATCGGGGTGGTTTCCCCCCTCAATCCGCCTGCATGTAACACAGGCCCCGCAGGCGTCCGCTTCCCTTTCCGGACAAAAAAGGGACTTCGCCAGATGCAGGGCCATCTGCTTTTTGCCTGCTCCCTTCGGACCGGCGAACAAATAAGCGTGCGCCAATCTGTTGTTGAGCAGGCTATGGTACAGCAGCTCCGAAGCGCGTGGCTGCTGGGAAAACCGGGTCCATGTCATAATGGTTTCACACCCACTAAAAATACAAATTAATCAGCATGCCGCGGATTTCGCCTATCCGGGCCAACAAATCAATCGTCGCTGCCTGATCGCTAAGCAGCTCGTCTGTCAGACGCAGCAGCTCGGCATCGACCTGTTTGACGATTTTGTACAGCCTGCTGCGGCCTCGCCGATTTATTCCTCGCCGGTCATCCAGGGCGACACCGTACTTGACGGCTTCCTCCATGAACTGCTTGACGAGATTTTTATAGGCGTAGAAGTCGCGAATCGAGCGGGATCTGGCGAGAATCTGCCCCATCCTGTCAATGTCGCCAAGCAGCCGATTGAGCAGCTCCTGGGACATGCGCTCGTCTTCTCCTTGCATCATCGTGCCAAAATTGAGCTTTTCGAGCTGCGGATTTCTTCGCGAATCCGCAGTTTTTATCATGTCCAGCTTAGGTCGTAGCCCGTCGCCGATTTTCATCACGCCACCCCACATAACCGATCAGTAGAGGGTTTTTCCCCCGTTAGATCAAGTATAATCGAAAGCAGCGAAAAAAGAGAGCAGGAACCTGTAGATAGGAAGAAAGATTCCGCAAAATTGCAGATTGCCGTTTCGCCAAGTCGCGCCAAAGTCAGAACGAGTGGAACTCTTCGACGTCGAGTACAAACACAGCAGCTCCGCCCACCTGCACTTCCAGCGGGTACGGCATGAACGAATCCACCGCATTGCTGAGAGGGGAAACGGGCGTAACCATTTGTTTGCGGGATTTGCAGTTGTGCGCAATGATGTCGATTACTTCCGGCACGTTTTCGTCAGACGTACCGATCAAAAACGTTGTGTTGCCAGCTCGCAAAAAACTGCCGGTACTGGCGAGCTTCGTCGCACGAAACCCTTTTTTCACCAGTTGTTGAGACAAACGACCACTATCTTTGTCCTGGACGACCGCAACTACCATTTTCATCGGCTATCACCCTTTCCACAAGAATCAATCCCGCACGGTTTGCTTCATTGTATGAAAAACACGTAGGCCTGGTACGATATTTCGCTTAATCATATTATACCGTATGTCCCAGTACATGCGGTACTGCGAACCTTACAATCTGCCGAGCAATGCCCGCAGCGCCGACTCATACACCTGTTCCATCGGCTGTTCGGCATCAATGACGACGAAGCGCTCCGGCTCTCTTGCCATCACCAGTTGATACCCTTCCCTGACTCGATGGTGGAAGCGGATGTCCTCCAGATCGAGTCGGTTGACTTCCCTGCCGCGCGCTTTGTTGATCCGCGCAAGCCCCGTCTCGGGCTTCACGTCAAAAAACAGCGTCAGCTCCGGCATGCAATCGCCAACGGCAAAGCGGTTGATCTCGTACACCGCATCGATGCCAAGCCCCCGGGCATGGCCCTGATAAGCAAGGCTGCTGTCGATGAATCGGTCGCACAGCACAAGCTTGCCTGCTGCGAGGGCCGGCAGCACTTTTTCCGCCAAATGCTGGCGTCTCGCTGCGGCGTACAGCAGCGCTTCCGTCCGCTCGTCCATCGCGGTATGCGCCGGATTCAGGATAATTTCCCGGATTTTCTCGGCAATATCAATACCGCCCGGCTCGCGCGTCAACAGCACGTCCACTCCGCGCGAGCGCAGTTCCTCGTACAGCTTGGCGATGACAGTCGATTTGCCCGCTCCTTCGCCGCCTTCTATGGTAATAAATCGGCCTTTTTGTCCTGTTGTCACTTCCATACTCCTTCCGCACCTGCTGTCACAGGCCGTATGCTAGCCAGCCTTGATTAACGCAACACTTGTATTGTTTGCAGCCGATCATCCTGCACTCCGTGAAAACGGGTATGTCCCCTCCGCAGTTGTGCCAGCATCTCCAAGCCTTCCGCATCGATGCGCTCTCCCGGCACCAATACCGGAATGCCTGGAGGGTAAGGGATGACCATCTCCGCTACCACGCGTCCCAGCGCCTGTTCCAGCGGGATTGCCTCCCGTGGACGGTCGACAGCCTCGTGCATCGGCACAGCCTGCTGCCGCAAATAATGCGAGGAGACAACGCCGTGCAGCAAAATCCGCTCCTCTTCCAGCTCTACCTTGGGCGAGACCGATTCCAGCAAGCGGACGAGCGCATCCAGATCCCGTTGAGAGGTTCCCGCAGACGCAGCCAACAGCACGTGCGACTCGTCGGCCAGCTCCGGAAAAATCCCATGATTTTCCATAAGTTCCTGCAAAGCAAACCCGCTCATCTGTCCGGTTCGCAAATGCAAAAACAGCTTCAACGGATCAAACGTCGTGTACACCCGACTTGCGCATGGCTGCGGCCACTCCAGCCATTCCAGCTTGGCCGTCCGCTCCCGCAGTTTGTCCAAAAGCGGCAGCAAGCGCTCCCACTCTTCATGAGCCTCCAGCGCCAGATGGCGTCTTGCCAGATCGAGCGAAGCCATCAACACGTAAGACGGGCTGGACGACTGGAGCATGGCCAGCAGCCGATACAGCCGTTCCCGGTCGATTCGTCCGCCCTGCAAGTGCAGCATGGAGGACATCGTCATGGAAGAAGCCATTTTATGCGTAGATTGTACGGCCGCGTCCGCACCCGACTGCATCGCCGAGCGGGGAAATGCCGGATGGAAGCCAAAGTGTGCTCCGTGCGCTTCGTCTATCAAAAGCGGGATGTCATGACGATGCACCGTTGCCGCCATTTTTGCCAGGTCGATGCCCATCCCGTAATAGGTTGGATTCGTTAAAAAAACGGCCTTGGCATCGGGATGTGCTTGCAGCGCCCGCTCCACATCTTCACGTCTGACTCCTGCCGCTACGCCTGTTGCCAAATCGACGGCAGGCACCAAAAATACAGGTGTCGCCCGTGCCATGATGATTCCGTGAAACACGGATTTATGGCAGTTGCGTTGTACCAAAATTTTATCTCCCGGGCGGCATACCGTCATGATGAGGGCCATGTTGCCGACTGTACTGCCGCCAATCAAAAATCTCGTCTCTTCGGCCGCAAAAGCCTCCGCAGCCAACGCCTGTGCTTCTGCAATCACGCCCTGAGGCTGGTGCAGGTCGTCGGTTCCGCTGATTTCTGTCAGATCAAGCTCCAGAATGGAAGAAAACCGCTGCCGGGCATGGCTGTCAAAGCTGTGGCCCATCTTGTGTCCAGGCACATGAAACGGATGCGGGCGATTCCTCGCGTGCCGTTCCAGCTGTTCATACAGGGGCGCACGCTTTTGCCGCTCCCGAAATTCAGCATTTCTCGCAAGCACGCGCAACTCACGTCCTTTGTCATGAATTACCCATTATTTTAACATGATTTGACAAGGGAAAACGGAAATTCGCCAAGCTTTTTGGTAAATGAAAAAGACACCGGGAATGCCGATGCCTTTTTCCTTCACGCATCTTTTCGCAGCCAAATACGTCTCATCTGGTGGATGAAAAACGGATACTTTTCGTCCTGGACGTCAGTATGGACCATTTCCTGTTCGCATGTTCGACAAATAAACTGCTCACAAATGGCGATTCCGTCATTCTGCTCCTGTTCACAGACGATACATCGCTGAGCAACTTTTTCCATCGTAAGAACGCCTACCCTTTTCCTCAATCTACCAACCATTATACCCCATTATAATCCGCGCCATTCCCAAACGTTCGTCTTTTCCCCAACAGCTCGGTACCCTTGGCAAAGGAGCCTGGCTTCTTGTACAGGAAAACTGGAGGCGGCATCAATGACCAGCGATTGCCGCATCGCACGGATCAGCTCTTGCAAGGAAAGCTCGGCAACGATCCCCTGCCCGTCCCCGATCACGAGCAAATCGGCATCCTGCACAGCCGCCTCCCAGGAATCGCAACGTACCCATCCCGGACGAACCTCGTTCGGAAATAGCCCGTCCGTTCCTGTGTACACAGCGACTTTTCTGCCAGCAAGCCAGCCTTGGGGCATACTGCTCCACAAGCCTCCCGGGCCGATCAGCGCGACTCGCTCTATTTTCGCTTTTTGCAGGACATGCTGGCACTCCCGCACGATCCACTTACAGACAAGCGAATGATCCTGACGCCCCGAATCGAGCCAGCCCTGACCAATGCGCGTGTCCAGCCCCAATGCCCTTGATACCTGTAAAAGCGATACGCCGCTTTCGTCACACACCTCGCCCATCTCCCAATAAAATCGTTCCTTCCACGCCAGATAGCGAGGGAGCTGACGAATCGCTTCATCGACTTCGCGCCGTCCGCACACCATGGAAACTTTGCCGTGGTCAGCGAGCAGCCGACAAAGGCGGCGCATTTGCTGCCCAACCGGCTCGCCCCCAAGCAGTACCCGTTCGTTGCCTGACCACAGGCTCATCCGCACCACCTCGCACGGCTTTTTGCTGGCTTCGCACGTTGCTGCCAGCTCGTCTGCCCAGCCATACGGCGCTTCGTCTCCAAATACAAGCAACAATGCGGGGCCGTTTTCCTGGCACAAGCTGTTTTCTCCGAGTTCCTGCAGACGGCTGTAATCGCCCGGACTCGTCAGCAAAAGCCCGTCCACTCCTTCTGCCGATTCCCCTTTTTGTGCGACGAGCAGATCCATTCCACATTCTTTTAGCGACTCGCCCCACTTGTGTAGGATTTGCTCGGCAGCGACCCATAACGTCATACGCTGATGGCGCAAATGTCTTCCTCCTTCCCTCCGGCCTGGCAGCATGTTTCGCCGTACTTTTCGTGCCCAATCACGGAAGATTCCTTTTTATCGTTCCCAGAAACTTCCTGACAATAACACCAGCAGCTTCGTTTGCCTGCCAAAAGCGTACCGTTTTCTGTGCCGAAAACAGCAAAAAGCCGCCAGTCCTTACAATGGACCAACGGCCTGTCAGCAGCACATATTGGCTTTCTCAAGATTTGCGACTGTGCGATAATGGGAAAAAGAACGAAAACAGCGCGATTGCTGTCGTACATACATGCCAGCTTCGGCAACCAGACTGCAAAGGAAGTGACTTTTTTTGAAGGGACATGCCCAACAACATACGATTTACAGCTACAAGCTGCTTTACCGCTTTCGCTGGGGGCTGATCGGGTACTTGCTTCAGCTCTTGCTGATTGGCCTGTCCCTGATCGGCAGCTCCATGCTGCTGCAGGTGCCTGTCGTCTCTCTCGTCGTCACGCTGGCGATCCTGCCCGTTGTGCCGATCTGCCATCTGGTCATTTTTCGGCTGTACGCCCATCTGCGCTCGCAAAAGCCTTGGACAACCGCCGACATGCTCGTCTCTCCCTGGTGGGGAGCCGGGTATGTGCTGCCCGTGCCGCTGTCCGTTTATCGAGCCAGCGAGTGCACGGTGCTGTGCGGCAGCGTCCTCATTGCAGCCGGAGCGTACGTCTGGCTTTCGGCCGGCTATGGACTTACCTTGCTTGGCGGTGTCGTCATCGTGGCGCTGCCGCGCATCATTGCCCTGATCGCGTCATTTCGCCAGCCCAGCGAAAGCCGGGTGAAATACGAGAACCGCGGCGTTGCCTTTTTGAAAACAGACGGCTAAAAAATCGTCAGGCCATGATCCACAGCTTGATGACGATCAATGCGGCGAGTCCTGGCAGGCGGAGAAATCCGGCGACCAAAGCGGTGATCGGGTTGATCGGAATGTGGAAGCTGGCCAGCTCGCCAACCAGATTGGTGAAAAACAGCAAAATCGCGCCAATGACCACTTGCATGACGCCAACGCCCATCCATCTGATCGGAGTTGTGACAGATTTGCTTGCCGCTGTCAAAAGCAGAATCCCGACAATAATCAGAGCAATGACCCACCCCGTAGCCATGAACGCCACCTCCTACGCGTGTTTGCGGTGCCGCTCTCGTTTTGCCTGCGCCAGCAAATACATGTACCGCTTTTCCGTTACGTGCAGATAGTAAATGACATCCTCCAAACCGCCATCCGGCTCGCTGACCTCGACGAGATGGCGGGCGTGCTGCCAATCCTCACGGGCCTGATTCACAGCTACATCCAGACTTTCGGCATCCCAGTCAATGACAACCCGCTCTTTTTTGCCCCACCTGCTCAAATTTGCAGACCCTCCTTTATTTAGTTAAAGTAATACAAAACCCCCGTCATGTTGTTCACCGCGTGCAGCAGCACAGCTCCCCAGATTGACTGGTAGCGGTGCCGGACAAAGCCAAGCAAAAGCCCGATGACAAACAGCGGTGCAAACAACGCCACGTCAATATGCAAAAGAGCAAACCAGAAGCTGCTGAGGACAATCCCTGCGACGGCTCCTACGCGCCGAACGAGATAGGTCTGAATCACGCCGCGAAACAAAATCTCTTCGGCGATCGGCACCATGATCCCTATGATCGCAAGCGACGCCACAGCCGCGAGCAAATCTGTTTCCTTCGCTGAAACAATCTCCCTTTCGATCAGCTGCTCTCGCTCCGACGACAGCGACAGCCCAAGCCAGTCAGAGAGCGGATTCGTCACCAGCACGTCCAGCAAATACAAAATCAGCAGGAACAGCACCAGCAGCAAGACGAGCATTTGCTTGATCCGAACGGGTCGGCATACCCCGATTTCCCCTAGTCGCCTGCGAAACCACAGCGGAATCAAGATGAGCAAAAACAATTGAAAGGAAGCTGATTCCAAGAAACCCGCAACTGTTCCGACAGCAAATAGCGGTTCTTCCAGCACGAAGCCGTACAAGAACAACACAGCCGTCTGGAATACATGCATCCACGCCACGATGTGCACCACGTCGTTGCCTGTCAGCTCGTGATTTCCCCAAAGCCACAAGGTCTGCCTGCTTTCCCGCGCGAGGCCGTAAATAAAACCGGCGGCTGCGATGAGGCTTAACACGGAGAGCCCAAGCACAAGCACCCCTACCCATGCCTCTGGCTGGTCTGCCGTAGAAGCAATCCATTTGCCGTCCTCTCCGGGATGAAAGCGAATCATGGAAAATTCGGTCGCAAGCATCAGCCAATACCCGACAAACAGCATGATTGCCCACGGCGTGGACTTTTGTCGCCCAGCCCAACTCGCCAGCGACGGTCCTGGTCCTGTCAGCATTTCCTCACGCTCCTATTTCACTCTATGTCTCGTCCACGAAAAAAAGTCCGCCGTTTCCTCACGATTTCTCCCTTGTCGTCGAAATGAAAAAAAGACAGGCAATTCCCCCGTCTTCTTTTTCACCCTTATAGTTCGCGCCTGCCTTCCAACGCTTTGCTCAAGGTAACTTCGTCTGCGTATTCCAGGTCTCCGCCCACAGGCAATCCGTGGGCAATTCGCGTCACGCGGATTCCGAACGGCTTGATGAGCCGCGATATGTACATCGCTGTGGCTTCTCCTTCGATGTTCGGATTGGTGGCGAGGATCACTTCCTTCACCTGTTCATCGCTTAAGCGTTTGAGCAGATCCGGAATGCGGATGTCCTCCGGCCCGATACCGTCCATCGGCGAGATCGCGCCGTGCAGTACGTGGTAGTAGCCTTCGAACTCTTTCGTCTTTTCCATCGCCACGACATCGCGCGGCTCCTGGACGACGCAAATGATCGAGCCGTCCCGGCGTTTGTCCCGGCAAATGTGGCACGGATCAAGGTCGGTAATGTTGTTGCAGACCGAGCAATAGTGAAGCTGGCGTTTGGCGTTGACCAACGCCTTTGCCAGATCAAGCACGTCGTCTTCTTTCATGTTGAGCACAAAAAAAGCCAGCCGCCCAGCGGTCTTGGGACCAATGCCGGGCAGTTTCATAAAGCCTTCGATCAGTTTGGAGACCGGTTCTGGATAGAACATCACAACTACCTCTTTTCCTGCCCAATTTTAGAACAGGCCCGGGATGTTCATGCCTCCGGTGAATTTGCCCATTTCCTTGCTCATCAACTCTTCGGCTTTGCGCAGCGCGTCATTCACGGCTGTCAGCACCAGGTCTTGCAGCATTTCCACATCTTCCGGGTCAACGACTTCCGGCTTGATGACGATGTCTCTGATTTGCTTGTGTCCATCGGCTTTTACGATCACAGCGCCGCCGCCAGCAGAACCTTCGACGATTTTTTCTTTCAGCGCTTCCTGCGTTTTTTGCATTTCTTCCTGCATTTTCTTCACTTGCTTCATCATTTGTTGCATTTGCTGCATGTTTTTCATTCAGGTATCCTCCCTATGATTATATGGAATAGCTAGTCTTTTACTTCTATGAGTCCTTCACCGACAAGCTTGATCGCTTCTGCCAGAAACGGGTCTTCCTCTTCCGCAGCCGGACTGTCTTTTTGCGCTGCCTGCTGGTCGATGCCTTGCCATTCTTCCTCCATGACGGAAAACAGTTGCAGCGGCCTTCCCAGCACAGTAGACATGACCCGCTCCACGACGCCCTTCAGCTCCGGCTCCATGGTTTTATCACAATGGATCGCGCTGGAAAAAGTGACGACAACCGCACCGTTCCCGGCGGCCACAGGCTGACCGTTGACCAGCCACGCCTGATACTGGATCTTGATTTTTTTCAGATCGGCTAAAATCTGGCTCCACTGCCCCCGAACCTGTCTGGTCAAGTTCTCATCCAGCGCCTTGGCTACTTCCCTCACGCGATTGAGCGGTGTTCGCGAACCGCCGCCTGCGGCTGCCATCACGCGTCTCGGCTCGCTTTTGCGCGGCTCTTCGGCTTTTTGCTGGCCGGGCAAGCTGACTTGGCCTTGCAGCACCTGATTCAGCCGTTGCTCCAAAACGCCAAGCCGTGTTGCCATGGCTGTCAGTTCCTCGCTGGTGGCCGCTGCGGCCGTTCCGCTTGCCGCTGCCGTCTGGGCGGTTGGCTGGCACAGTTTCACCAGTGTCAGCTCCACGAGAACGCGCGCATACGTCGACCATTTCAACTGGGACAGCGCCTGGTTGCACGTCTCGATCGCCGCATACAGAGTCGGCAGCGAATACAGCTTGGCAACCTCCTGAAACTGGTCGTCGATCATGGTTCGCTCCACAATCTCCTCCAGTTGCGGCGCTGTTTTCAGCAGCAGCATGTCGCGGTAATAGTAGAGAAAGTCGTGCAGGAACTGCTCCGGGTCTTTTCCTTGCACCATGACCCGATCGAACTGCTCCATCACCTGCGCGACATCATTTTGAGCAATATATCTCGCAAGCACGGAAAAATACGATTGAGCCACCGTACCCGTGATCTGCATAATATCGCTGGCGCGCACCAGATCCTTGCTGTAGCTGATCGCCTGGTCCAGCAAGCTCAGCGCATCACGCGCCCCGCCCTCCGCCATCTTCGCGACAAGCTGCAGGGCCTGTTCTTCGACCTGCACTCCTTGCGACTGACAAATCCGCTGCAGCAGATTGACCATCACTTTTAGCGGAATCCGATGAAAATCGAAGCGCTGGCAGCGGGAGATAATCGTCGCCGGCAGCTTGTGCGGCTCTGTCGTCGCCAGAATAAAGATGACGTGGGATGGCGGTTCCTCCAGCGTTTTCAACAGGGCGTTGAACGCCTCTGTCGTCAGCATATGCACCTCGTCGATGATGTACACCTTGTACTTGACGTCGCTCGGAGCAAACTTCACCTTATCGCGAATGTCCCGGATTTCCTCGACACCGCGGTTGGAGGCGGCGTCAATCTCCAGCACATCCGTTACCGAACCATTGGAAATCGCTTTGCATGTTTCGCACTGATTGCACGGCTCGCCATCTGTCGGCTGCTCGCAGTTCACTGCCTTGGCCATGATTTTGGCCGCACTTGTCTTTCCCGTACCTCGGGGACCGTTGAACAAATAAGCATGAGAAAGCCTATTTTCGCGTAAAGCGTTACGCAAGGTTATCGTCACATGTTCTTGTCCGACTACATCCTGAAACGTCTGCGGCCGGTATACGCGGTATAGCGCGGTATAAGCCATGTTCGTGTGACACTCCCCATCTGCACAGTCCACTTCCATATCCTATTCATTATACACGATTGGTACCGTTCATACAAAGAAAACGCCCCGTTCACGAGAGTGCGGGACGCGATAGCCGAAACCGGACTTTTACAGATACGGCAGCATGATGTGGAAGGTCGTCCCGTACCCTTTGGACGACACACGAATCTGACCGCCGATGTCGTGGATGATTTTTTGACAGACAGACAGGCCAAGCCCTGTCCCTTCTTCTTTTGTCGTAAAAAACGGATCGAAAATCTTGTCGATAATGTAGAGCGGAATCCCCGGCCCTGTATCGTGGATGTCGATGCTCATCTTGTCTCCGTCCTCGTCGAGATGATGGGAAATTTGCAAAGTTCCCTGCTCGCCCATCGCTTCGATTCCGTTTTTGCATATGTTGATGAATACTTGCTTGAGCAGTTCGGTATCCCCCACGACCATCGGCAGCTTGCCGCGAGAGGGGAACTGAACTTCGATTCCGTACAGAAGCGCCTGCGACTCGACGATTGGCATGATTTCTTCAAAAACCGTATTGAGGTCAACCATCGCATATTGAACATCACGCGGCTTGCTCAACAGCAAAAACTCGCTGACCAGCGAATTGATCCGATTGATTTCCGTCAGCATGATTTCCGTATAGGTCTTCTCCCGATCCATGCCGCTGTCGGTAAAAGACTTGAGAAACATTTGCAAAAATCCTTTGATGGAGGTCAGCGGATTGCGAATTTCATGGGCCGTGCCGGCGGCAATCTGCCCGATCATCGCCAACCGCTCGTTTCGCTCGATTTTTTGCTCAATAGAACGCAGGTTGGTAATGTCTTTAAAGAGGATAAAAGCTCCCACCGTTTTGCCTGACTCGTCCTGCAGCGTATTGGCGTCGACGATCAGCTCATAGCGCTGATTGTCATTCGACCACGACATCGCTACGTTTTGCAGCTTCACACCATCCAGAAGCTCCTTTTTAATCAACCGGTGCGGCTCCGGAATCCCGTTGAATACTTCATCCACGTGCTTGTTGATGACATGAAGCCGCTCCATTCCCAAAAGCCTGCAAGCTGGCTGGCTGGCCTCGATAATGCGCAAATGCTCATCGAGAATAAACAGGCCCATGCTCGTATCGTGGGTCAGCTTGGTCATGAGCCGCAAAGACAAGACTTGATCGGTTTCTTTAGCCAATTGGTAAAAATGAACCAGGTACAAGGGGTTCTCTGCTTGCTGAACCAGTATCATCACAGGCGTCTTTCTGCTTTTCCCCTGTTTGTCACGCCATTCTACTTCCACATTCGTTCCCGTTTCCTCTTCTCTTTGCAAAAGCTCCTCGTACATCTGTTCCATGGAGCCCTGATAAGGGAGGATGGTCGCTACGGGTTGCTTGATAAGCTGGTCACGTGAATATCCGGTAACACGCAGCAGTTGTTCGTTTACTTCCACGATACTACCCGATTGATTCACCAATAAAACGGCGGTAGGCAGTTGATGTATAAACCGCTGCAAACGTCCGGACGAGCCAACGAGATGTAACGAAAAAGGTGCACTCACAGCTTGTCCCTCCTGGCCTATGATGTACTTCATGAGCAAAGAAACCCATGGCATTTCTCAACTATTATGAAACTTCGTGAAAAAAAGCTGAACACCTGCCCTCAGAGGCAAACCCGACCCGAGAAATGTTTCGCTAGTTATCGTCAAAATCCAACAAAATACTCCGATTCGCAAATAAAAAATAGCATGCCTCCCGAAGGAAACATGCTATTGAACATTCATGTAGGTACCGTGCACCTATCTTCGATAATTCTTATCCAAGCGTTACTTATGGCAGCAGCTCAGAGCAGGCTACCCTGCGGCACACGCGATGATCCACTTATGGCTGCTTCCTTCCGGACCTGACCAGGTTCATGGGTTCGCGTTGCACAGGACCCGCTCCTCAACACCGCCGCCATAAGGCAGCCTCACATAAGAAAACCTCGGATAGGAATTCAACCCTGCTATTGCGGATTGCAGGTTACAGGGCACCGCAACCTCCCCGTCTAGCACGGTACGATAAGAATACCAAAGATACGAGCCGATATCAAGGTGAAAAGCCATCCAATACTAGGTAGCGGCTTTTTCGTTGACAATACTGTCACTGTTTTCTGTTGGCTGTAGCACCTGAATGGCGCCGCTCAGGTAAGCCTTTTGAAAAATCTCGACGATCGCCGGATCAAACTGGGTTCCTTTGCAGCGCAAGATTTCCTCATACGCCTCTTTGCCTGACATGGCATTGCGGTAGGAACGCGTCGAGGTCATCGCATCAAACGTATCAGCGACTGCCAGAATTCGCCCGATCAGCGGAATATCTTCCCCCTTCAACCGGTGCGGATAACCGTTTCCGTCCCAGCGCTCATGATGGTGTCTGACGCCCGGACTGACATGGGCCAGACTTTCAATCTGCTCCACGATGTCGGCCCCGATTGACGGATGCCGCTTCATGAATTCGTACTCCTCGTAGGTGAGCTTGCCGGTTTTCAACAGCACCTGATCGGGAATTGCCACCTTGCCAATGTCATGCATCAGTCCCGCATAACGCAAATCATCACGGGTAAAGCCAAGCAGCTCCTTGTCCGGCATATGATCGTAAATGATGAGTGCATATTGGGTCACTCGCTCTGTGTGACCGGCGGTATAAGGGTCTTTCATTTCTACCGCCAGATAAAAGCTGCGGACAATCTGATCCAGCCCTTTTTGGGAATATTCCCGCTCCCGATCGATCAGCGATTGTATCTGGGATGCCATGATGTTGAACTTCTTTTCCAGGAACGTGATCTCGCGCATGCCTTCAATCGGTACGCGTATGGAAAAATCGCCTTTTACCAAAGCATCGGTCGCGTCCACCAGCGTGTTGATCGGCTTGCTGATCCAGCGGGCTATGCGGTGGGCCACATACCCCGAAAAGATGACTACGAGACAGATCGTACACCACAATACGAATTTCATCCGTTCCAGCCGATTGGCAATATCTTGATCGGGCAGCCATTCCACATAGGTCATCCCGCTCGTTGGCGAAATCTGATGATACGCATAAACATTTTCGTTATGTATGTTGACAGCAAACACTTTTTTCTCTTCGGCAACGGTTAAGTGCTTGTTCAGATTTCTGAATTCGGACGCTGCGGAAACGTGCTTCCCGACCATCAACTTGTCCGGGTGAACCAGTATTTTCCCGGATTGCATCAACACCAACAGGTTATTGTACTTGGCGATTGGACTGTTGTTCACCCAGCTAGCCAGTTCGTCCAGCTTAATCTCTACGAACAGCGAACCTGACAACTCGCCGCTTTTGCCCTCGACTCGCTGTGAAAAAAACAACGAGTTCGGGTTCGCCTTTTCATCCGTCCGGCTGAACAGGGAAATCTGGCTATCTCCGCTCCCCCACGGCTCTTGCTGCAGCTTCGGCAGCTGTTGCATCTCCTCCCAGCTATCCTCTTGCTGCAAAGAAATGACTTGCTGATCGTCCCGCACAAAATGCACATTTCGCACCAGATTGTGAAAGTAGGTAAACTTTTCGAAGGCAAACCGTACCTTGCTTTTATGCGCTTCCCAATCGCTTGCCGCGAGAGGGTTCTCCTGAGACTTGGATATTGAGGTTCGCAAGACCGGATCGTTTGCCAGCTGACTCATGTCGTATTGGAGCGTCTGAAAAATGGTGTTCAGACGTCTTTCAATCGTAACAAGATGCCCCCCGATGTTCTTTTCGTATTGCTCAAACACTGTCTTCTGCGCTTCCTGGTAGAAAAGAAAGCAAATGAGCAGAATGGGGAACAGGCTCAGCAATAAAAATGTTGCAAATAATCGGTCTTTCAACTTCAATAACACAAGCCTCCTCCTTTCTTCTGGTTGATCTCGCTCACAGCACAGGTTTATATGTTTGTCACTGCATATGATTTTTCGTATCCTTATCCCTTTTACCGCGTTAAGCCAAGAAATAAACATGGATTTTACCAGAGTTGGCTCCTTTTCTTCAGGCAAATAGACAGAGCTGTCTCTTGCATATTATCCTAGCTTGGAATTACTTTTCAATATAAGGGGATCGGACAAATGAGATATATTTTTCCTGTATTTTCTTCGTACAGCATCCTGCCTGACATCACCCTTCCAGAATGGCTTCGCCAGCGGCAAAAAAGTTCCTCCCTTAACGAAGCATACAAAAAAACCATCCTTCGCGAAAAAATCTGCGCAGGATGGGTTTTTCACAGGTTGTCATTCGTTTCCTTCACGTTTTACCGTCGGCGAAGCCACACCTGTAGCGTGGCTCCTTTGTCTTTGCCACACCGTATATCCGTAATAGCTGATGCCAGCCAGAACGAGCAGTCCTGCCGCCCCGACGACCATCGTTTGGTTGAACATGCCCACAAAGGCGTTGAGACGCTCGACGTTGTTGCCCATCAGGTTGCCGGCGAAAAACAAAATCATTGTCCAGACAAGCCCGGTCGTATAGGAAAACAGGGCGTAGCGCCGAAACGTCATTTTTCCGATCCCCACCAAATACGGCACCACATGCCGGACGACAGGCAAAAAGTAACTGATGCACAAGGCGTAGCTGCCGTAACGGTCCAGCAGCGCTTGCGCCCGGTCCACGTACTTGTTCATGCCCTTTTTCTTGCCGATCCAGTTCAGCGCCGGAGCGCCGAGCCATCTTCCTAGCACGTATCCGAGCGACAAGCCGGAGACAACCCCCATATAGGTCGCTACAAAAGCAGGCACCACATGCAAGACTCCGAGCGAGGTCAATACGCCCGCCGACAGCACAATCACTTCATCCGGAATCGGCATGCCGACAATCCCTAGCCATAACATGAAGAAAAGGGCAAGATACCCGAACTGACCCACTGACTCGGTCAGCATATCCACAATCATCGCTTTATCCTCCTATCCAGCCTGCTACCCGTGCCCTTTGCGGCAGATGTAGACAAATGCCGGCGGCAGATTAAGCGGAACAAGTTTTACTGTCATGTTTTCAAAGACAGTGGATAGCTGCTTTTTCATCTGGAGCGAGTATTGAAAGGTGACAAATATACCGCCTGGCTTCAGAGCAGCATAAACCTCTTCCATGATCTGATCGCGCAGCTCCTGCGGGAAGTTGGCAAACGGCAGCCCCGACACGATACAGTCAGCCTTGCCCAAACCTGCTTCGCCCAGAACACGGGTCAGATCGACCGCATCTTCATGAAAAAGCACGTTGGGAAATTGCTGCACAAGCCTTCCGCGCATCTTGCTTTCTTTTTCAAACGAAACCAGTGTAGCCTCTGGACGCTTCATCCGCTCGATCCAGGCGGTAAATATCCCTGTACCCGCGCCCAGTTCTACAATGGTATGGGCCCCGCTCCAATCAATCGGCGCCATCATCTGCTTTGCCAACGCTCGGGAGCTGGGGGTGATGCTACCTACTTGTCCGGGTGACTGTAAAAAATTATAGAAAAACATCAGTCGGTCCTTGATGCTAACCGGATGATGACAATCCATCATCATGATAGACGCTCCCTTCGTTGCTTCCTTACCTCACATGATATTCCAAAAACATTTAGAATTATCTTTCCAAAAACGAAAGATTTTCTTAATACTATCACAGTAAACGTTTGGGAATCAAAACACCTCCGTCTCTGGTCGGAATTGCAAATCACGCTTTTGATGGTTACGATCTGATAGCCATATGCGTTACAATCAGTTTAACAAGATCATTCGTCACTCAAGACGAGGAGGACTATTCAATGGATTATCGAGGAGTAAAGGCAATCACCCACGCCAGCGCATTTTTCGCACCGTTTCTGGTGCCGATCATCGTCTGGCTGCTCATGCAAGAACGCGACGCGAAAAATATGGCTCTCCAGGCCTTGCTGTTCCATTTGTTCATGAGTATTCTCATCAGCATTTCCTGGTTTTTCTCTTTCTTGCTGATCGGGATTCCGTTTCTGATCGTGTTTGGCTTGATGGCGATTTACTACCCGATCAAAGGGATCATCTACTCGTTGCAAGGCCGACCGTTCCACTACCCGATCATTGGTTCAATCGTAAGGTAAGCCGAGTCCGTCCGTGGCTCAAATGCAAAAAGGCCAGCGCCCGTTTAGGATCGCTGGTCTTTTTGCTGTGCTGCCTGCTTGTCATTGATTATTTGGAGCAAACGGTAAAACGTTGGTTCAGATGCTGTGGATTTTCGATTTCGTCGAGTACCGCAATCGCGTAGTCTGCGTAGCTCACGTAGCTTTGGCCGTTGCTGTTGACCAGCAGGTGGTCTTTTCCGAGCTGGTACGCGCCTGTCCGCTCGCCCGCAGGATCGAAGAAGGCAGAAGGACTGATGAAGGTCCATTGAATCCCTTCCGTCGCTTGCAGAATGCGCAGGTTCTCTCCCTGATTTTGTGCAGTCGCCAGATACATTTCTGGAAAATCAGGCGTTTCCATCACGCGCGTCGTTTTCGCTTCGTCGACGAACAAGCTGCCAGCGCCGCCCACTACGAGCAAACGAGTCGCCGGAGCACCCTTCATCGCTTCGATCAAAACGTTGCCAGCTTCGACATGCAGATGTTCTTTGCCAAAAGGAGCGCCGAATGCGTTCACCACTGCGTCAAAGTCTTTCACGTCTGCTGCCGTCAGCGCGAAAATATCTTTTTCTACTACGGCTGCTTTTGGCTCGTCGATTTTGGACGCGTCGCGGACGATTGCCGTTACTTCATGCCCGCGCTCCACTGCTTCCTTCATAATCAGTTTGCCTGCTTTACCGCTTGCGCCTACAATTGCAATTTTCATCGTTTGGTTCCCTCCATGTGAAATAGATTGAGTAGTGTTGTAACTAAAATAGTTACATCTAGCGCAAAAAAATTTGTGACTTGAGCTTGCTGGTCTTGTTGTAATCATTTTAGTTACAACAAGACCATCTGTCAATACTGTTTTTCCCGTCTGTATGCAAAAAGCATCTGCTTTACCCGGAAATGCGGCTGTACACTACTGACAGCTCACGGTTTGCCCGGATGCGGCAGATGCCCTGATTTGTCCTATCCCTTTTGTTTCGTCGGCCCCTGCCAGGTAATCAGTCCGCCCTGCAGGTGCGCCATTTGTGAAAAGCCGTGCTTCTTCAAAATTTTTGCCGCCTGCTTGCTGCGCAGACCACTGCGGCAGTAGAGCAAAATGTCGTTTTTCGGAGAAATCTCCTTCACTCTCTTGTTCAGCTCGGAGAGGGGAATATTAACAGCCGAAGGAATGTGCCCGTTTTTGAATTCATGCGGCTCGCGCACATCGATCAGCATCACTCTGCTTTTTTGATTCACCCGCTCCTTGAACTGCTCGGCCGACAGATTTTCCAGTCCTTTGACGGGCATGAAGCGGGCGATTAGATACCAGGTTGTCAACGCATACGCGATAATAAGCAAAATCGTCGTGAAGTCCATGTGAACATCCTTCCCAATGAATTAGCGACTTTTCACCAAAAGCTCAACCGCTTCTTTTACCATCTTGCTCGTGTCGCCGCCGTTCGCCTGCTCCTCCAAAAGACAGCGCTGCAGGTTCTCTGCTACGATCTGCGCGATAGCCCTGTCAGACGCGTTGCGGACTGCCGACAACTGCGCGACTACTTCCTTGCAGCTTTTCTGCTCGTCCATCATTTTCAGCACGCCGCGGATTTGCCCTTCAATTCTGCGCAAACGTCTTTTGATATCGTCACCGTAGTTGTAATCCAAGTGAAGTCCTCCTCCTGTTTTTTGGATCACGGATACCTATACAGGTATCTTATGCAAAAAGCAGGCTTTGTCAAGCGAGCGTCCTTCAGGATTGTCCGTTCAAATAAACAGATTGACTTTTGCCTGTGTCGCATCGCCCAGGTAGGCTGCCACGCCTGCGTACTCCATCCCGTCGATCAGTTCCTCCTGCTTCAAGCCCAACAGATCCATCGTCATCGTGCAGGCAACCAGCTTGACTCCTTGTTCCTGCGCTAGCTCAATGAGCTGCGGCAACGTCAGGGCGTTGTGCTTTTTCATGACATGCTTAATCATTTGCGGACCGATCCCGAGCATATTCATGTTGGACAATCCGAGCTTCTTCGCCCCTCTCGGCATCATCCAGCCAAACATTTTCTCCAAAAAGCCTTTTTTCACCTTGACGACCTCGTCCTTGCGCATCGTGTTCAAGCCCCAGAAGGTAAAGAAAATCGTCACGTCGTGGTCGTAGGCAGCTGCCCCGTTTGCAATGATAAACGCTGCGATTGCTTTGTCCAAATCGCCGCTGAACAGCACAATCGTCGTTTTTTCTTTCTGGCTTTCGTTTGCGATCATCGCGGAATCCTCCCTTATACTATTACTCCTATAGGTATAAAAACAGACAAAAAGAAGCTTCCTGCAAAAAGAAAGACCTCTTTTTCCCGTTACAAAATATCGCTCCAAACCTTGATGGCCGTCGCAGCAATCAGCACGATCAAGCCATAGCGCAAATATTTGACGTCCATCCTGGCACTGACCATACTGCCAAGCGGCGCTCCAAGGATGCTGCCCATGACCGTAAACAACACTGGCAGCAACGGGATGTGCCCTGCGTACAGCTTGCCTGCGACACCACCGATGGCCGAAATGAATACGATAGCCAGTGACGAAGCGATGGTGACGCGTGTAGGAATCCTGAGAACCGTCAGCATGATCGGAATGAGGATGAAAGCACCGCCCGCTCCCACAATTCCCGAGACAATTCCTACGACGAAGGCTACCGGAATTGCTACGGCCCGATTGTACTCGATCTCATCCGCTTGCTGCTGCGTCCCCTTGTTCTTTTTCAGCATCAAAATGACGGCGACGACAGCCAAAATCCCGTACACCAGATTGATGCTGTCGCCCGACATGTACTTGGAAGTCAGGCCGCCCAGGAGGCTTCCGGCCAAAATGCTGATTCCCATGTCTCTGACAAGTCCTTTGTGTACCAGAGGCGAGCCTTTGCCGTTGCGCTTGCGAAAAGCAATCAACCCGGAAAGGGACGCGAAAAACACCTGGAACATCGAGATGGCCGATACCTCCTGCGCAGAAAAATGCGCGAGTCCAAGTCCTGCCGGAATGAACAAAAGCATGGGGTAATGAATGATCGCTCCGCCAATCCCCAGCATCCCGGAGAAAAAGGAACCGACAAAGCCCAGCGTAATCATGAGTAAAAACAGCAAGACGTCCATAAGTCCTCCCCGCATTCCCCACAAAAAATCGCGCAAGAATGCCCTAGCCACTTTTCAAATACCTGTTCGTCAGGTAAAATAAAAACCAAGTAAATTACTGTGATTAGGATGATTTAAATGGTCCGTTATTTAAAAACCATTTTTCAGCATCGCTGCCCCACTTGCAAAGAACCGCTGCGCTCCCAGCGCAACAACCTGCTTTGCGAAAAAATTTGCCCCAACGGCCATTTTCGCGAGGAAGTCTACCCTCACCTTGGCGTTCGCATTGTCTATGAAAACAAGGACTAAGCAAACACTTTTTTTGCGCGTGCCTGCTTAGTCTTGTCGCTTACCGCTTTTTCACCAAAAACTTGTATACCCCGTTCTCCACTTCATGAGCCAGCAGCTCGTTACCTGTCTGCTTCACCCATGCAGGAAAGTCCTGGAGTGATCCTTTGTCCGTCGAAAGCACTTCCATGGTTTGCCCCGGCTTTAGCGTATCCAGCGCCTTTTTCGCTCTCACAATCGGCATTGGGCAAGCCAGACCTTTTGTATCTACGACGATGTCAGCCATGTCTATCTTCCCCCTTATTTATCGTGAACGGCGCAACGATTTGGCCCTGTTTCCATCTCGCGCTGCTCTTCTTCATCGGGCTGCAATCTGCCCATGTTGACTTGACGGATTTCCTGATAGGCGTTGGGCTGTGGCGGCAACTGCCCGGTAACAACACGCCGGAACTCAGCTTCATTGGCGATGTTCAAGCCCGGATTGTCGCGGTACAAATCGCCCAAGCGCGCTGATACGACGCCACCCGGCCCCCACTCTGCATAGCTGCCAAAATGGGCGGGCAAAACCACCAGTTCTTTGGACAGCTCTTGATACCGATTATACAAGGTGTCGCGCAGGTCTCCTACCCAATCTTGCGCTTTCCCAGCCAAATCCGGCCGCCCGATTGATGCCACGAACAAAATGTCACCTGTGAGAAAATACGTGTCGTCGACAAGCAAGGACGTGCTGCCGATGGTATGTCCCGGCGAATAGATCGGCAAAATCGAAATGCTGGTCGCGCCAACCTGAATGACTTTGCCTTCCTCCAGCTTTTCATAGGCAAACGTCACTTCCTCCGCGTCCTTTTCCGGGAGCCAGTACATAGCGCCTGTGCTTTTTGCCAGCTTCCTGCCGCCTGATATATGGTCGGCGTGCAAATGAGTGTCAATCGTATGGGTAATGGTCAGGTCGCGCTCTTTGGCAAATGCTTCATAAACGCCAGTCATGCGCACCGAATCGACAATGGCTGCTTCCCGGCCGGAGACAATCATGTAGGACAGGCACCCTTTTCCGATGCGGACAAATTGATAAATCTCCCCGCCATCGCGCAAGTCGCCCACTTTGACAGGCTCCAGATGCTCGCTCCACGCCTTCATTCCGCCTTGCAGGTAGTACACGTCGTCCACGCCCGCTTCCGCCAGTTGCTCTGCCACGAAAACGGACGAGCCTTCCTTGGCGCAGACCACGAGTATGTTTTGATTCGCCGGGAGCTTGCCGACGATCTCTCCTACCCCATCGATCAGCTCGAAATACGGGGCATTGAGGCTCTTGACCCGGTGGCCTTCGATGCGCCAGTTTGCATAGTCCTCTTGGTTGCGCACATCGAGAATGAACAGCTCCTCCTGGTCAAAAAGCAGCCGAGTCAACTCGTGCGCCGTCATTTTTTTCACCTTGGTCTGTTGGTGTTGCAGGTTGCTCATGCCAATCTCCCCCTCACTGGTTTTCTACCGGGCCAGCCCAACCAGCCATGCCCGGAATGACATTTTTTACGCGGGAAAAGCCTTTTTCCGCCAGCAACTGGCACGCCAGATCGCTGCGTTTGCCAGAACGGCAGATGACAAACATGTCCCGGTCCGTCGGCAACTCATCGAGATGCTGCTCCAATACCCCCAAGGGTATTGATTTGGCCGCAGCAATCCGTTGAAACGCATATTCGGCAGGTTCCCGCACGTCTATCAGCAGAAACGGTTCTGCGGATTGCAGCCTGGCTTGCAGCTCTTCGTTCGTGATCGTGTGCGGGAATCTCGTCTCTGCCTTCGTCTCCTGCGGACTGGCCTTTCTGAGAAAATGCCTCAGAACGTCCCCCTCCTGAATCGTGCCTAAATAGTGGTGCCCGGTATTGTTTGCCCAGCCCTTCATGTCAGCGAGCGAGCCTTTGTCAGTAGCTTGCACCTCGACGACCTGACCTGGAGCGATTTGCTCCATCGCTTTTTTGGTGCGGACGACAGGCATCGGGCAAGCGAGCCCTTTGCAGTCCAAAACTTTATCAGCAGAAAAATGCGGTTGTGCTTGTGCAGACATATGTGTTTCCTCCTTGGGCTTTTAGTGGAGTTTGAGTTGAAGGACAGGTTTGGGGTTATGGGATTTTGTTTATACATATACCCCTATGGGTATTATAATATGTGCAAAGGTTTTCGCTGTCAACAGGGGCGGTTTGTCTTTTTTGAAAAAGAGGCATTGTCCGGTGCAGAGCTTGCGGTTGGTGAGGGGTTTTAGGAGGCTGTCACGAATCGTTGGGATTCCGGCGTTTTGACGTGACCTAACAGGCACAGGTATCGTATTTTTTCATAATGGATAAAAAAATGAATTATTACGTCACTTGGAGGAGCACAATGAAACTGGCAGCATGCATCAAGGAAAAGAAGATACGGGCAACAGAGCTGGAAGTGTGGGGGCCGTATTTTTGCAGGCGGTGAGGGAACAAAAAATGACCCAACGGATTTTCCGTTGAGCCACTTGGTAAGCGGAGAGAGTGGGATTCGAACCCACGCACGCCTCACGACGCCTAACGCATTTCGAGTGCGTCCCCTTATGACCACTTGGGTATCTCTCCATATTTTCGTTTGTCAGAAACATTATTTACTATAGCAAATCCGAGTCAAAAGTGCAAGAGCCAACTTCTGGGCTGCCCCTTGATTTGCTCGCCGCATTAGGCCAAACTAATAACAACACCCGGTAAGGGGATTTTTGACCAGAAGAAAAGCGAGGAACATACATGAAACGAGAACGTTTGGACAAGGTGCTGGCGAATATGGCGTTCGGCACACGCAAGGAAGTGAAAGCGCTGGTGAAGCAAGGTCTGGTCGTCGTGGACGGCGTGGTCGCGACCGATCCGGGCATGCACGTCATTGCCGAACAGCAGGACATCACCGTAGACGGGGAACCGCTCAACTTCAAGCGCTGGGTTTACATCCTGCTAAACAAACCCCCTGGGGTCGTGTCCGCAACCGAAGACAACGTGCATCAAACGGTAGTCGACCTGCTTCCGTATGAATGGGCAGTCAAGGTGCATCCGGTAGGCCGACTGGACATCGACACAGAGGGGCTGCTGATTCTGACCAACGACGGTCAGCTTTCACACAGCCTGCTGTCCCCGAAAAAGAAAGTGGACAAGGAGTATTTTGCCCGCATAGACGGCCCGGTCACAGAGCGGCATGTACAGGAATTTGCCAAAGGGATTGAATTGGAGGATTTCACCACACTGCCGGCAAAACTGGAGATTTTGTCTTCGGGAGAAACTTCCGAGGTTCGCGTGACAATTATGGAAGGAAAGTTCCACCAGGTAAAACGAATGTTTGCCGCCTTCGGTCTGCATGTCACCTACCTCAAGCGCATCCGCATGGGCCCGCTCCACCTCGACCCGGCACTCGCTCCCGGCGAATACCGCGAACTGACCGAGGAAGAGCTGCACCTGCTGCAAAACGTAAGCAAATAATCAAACGCCTGGATTCCCGGCATGCTGCCTGCAAGCGAGCCGGACGGCGTTCGCGACAGTCGGATCAACCATTCTCCGACTGTCTTTTTTTGCGCAACCCGCGGAAAAAGTCTTTGAGCATCTGGGCACATTCCTCTGCGAGAACGCCCTCCATAACAGGAACCTGGTGATTGAAGCGCGGTTCGGCCAGCAGGTTCATCAATGTCCCGGCACACCCTGCCTTTGGATCGGAGGCTCCGTACACTACCTGCTCGATACGGCTCTGCACAATCGCCCCGGCACACATCGGGCAAGGCTCCAGTGTGACGTACAGCGTGCAGCCGATCAGCCGCCAGCCGCCCAGCCGTTCACTGGCTTCACGGATTGCGATCATTTCCGCGTGCAGCGTAGGGTCTTTTTGCGTTTCCCGCAAGTTGTAGCCGCGTCCGACAATTTCCCCGTCGCGGACGATGACAGCGCCAATCGGCACCTCGCCGATTGCAGCCGCCTTTTGCGCTTCTTCCATGGCGGCTCTCATGTACTCTTCGTGTTTGCCTGCTTCCATCACGATGGTTAAAACTCCTTTATCGACGTTTTCAGATTAGGGTCAACAGGTTGCTTCGCGAAGTTTTTGTCCATACCTGTTCACATACTCTCCGGGAGATTACATACATTAATGGTGTACGGAATTTGTTTACGATTCACAGATAGCCGCTATCTGGAGGGATGCGAGTGGGCTTAACCTCTGCAAGCACTTTGTTTGATTGTTTTCACAGTCCGACTAGAGGACAGTTGGCGAAAGAAGACGTGTTTTCCCTCATTGAACAAACGATCACTTCCATGCATGGTCCGTTTGAGATTATCGTGGGAGCCGATTCCCAGCTGAAAAGTCGCGGAACCTTTTTCGCCCTGGTCATTACGGTGATTCGCCCCGGACATGGTGGGACCTTCTTTTATCACAAGTTTCAGGAGCGGCGCTATTCATCCTTGCAGCAGCGGATTTTTCAAGAGGCCATGTACGCGGTAGGGCTGGCCACGGAGGTTCGGCAATATTTGCGCGATCATCAGATTGATATTCCCATCCGCTTGCACTTTGACATCGGCAGAAATGGCCCTACCCGCAAGTTTATCCAGTCGCTCTTGAGTCTGGCAGAAACCAACCACTTCCGGGCGGAAATCAAACCAAACTCCTTCTGTGCCTCTACGATTGCTGACAAGTTCACCAAGTAGTAAACTGCCTTGAACAAAGCGTACAGGCGGATTGCTTCCGGACGCATCCGCCCGCTTTGTTGCGGTTCTTCATTTGCCGGCTCACGTACTTCTGGACAAACAGGCGAAATTCCTTCTGCCATGTCCAGAATCGGATACATATCCGCGTTTTTTCTATATGCACCTGATGCAAAACAGGGTGATTGACAACGTTTGTGCATGTAAGCTATTATAAGCATTAATTGAAGCGTTTTCACAAGGCGTGTTACTGGTAATGCAGGCATGAGCCGAGAAGATCTTTTTATGATTAAAAAGGTTTTTTCGGCTCTTTTTTGTCTAAAGGTGGTGGAATGGCGTGTCCCGTCAACAGGAAAAAACATATGCGATTACGCGTGTGTTGAACCATAACGTCGTGCTGGTGGAAGAACCTGGCACCAAGCTGGAAATTGTGCTGTTCGGAAAAGGAATCGGATTTGGCGCAAAGCCCGGGAACACCATCCCCGCCCATGACCCGCGTGTGGAGAAGCGCTTCAGGTTGGAAAACGAAAGCCATCAACAGCAGTACCAGACCATTCTCAGTCAGGTCGATCCGGCCGTGGTAGGAATCGCGGAAGAAATTATCGCGCTCATCGCCAGTGAAATTACACCAGAGCTCAACGAACATGTCCACGTCGCTCTGCCTGACCATATCCAGTTCGCCATTTACCGCTTGCGAAACGGCATGGAGATCGTGAATCCGTTCCTGTTCGAAATCCAGACGCTCTACACAAAAGAGTACACGCTGGCAAAACGGGCAGCAGACATGATTAAAAAAGCGTTCGCCCTGGATATTCCTGATAGCGAAATCGGTTTTCTCGCCTTGCACATTCACTCGGCGATCAGTTACCTGCCTGTGAAAAAGGCGGTACAGTTTACGAATGTCATCAGCGAACTGGTCAGCATGATCGAGCAGCGGACAGACAGAACCATCGAGCGCAACACCGTCGATTACGTCCGGCTCATCACCCATCTGCGTTTTGCTGTGGAGCGCATCCGCCAGCAAAAAACCATTCACAACCCGCTTCTCGACCGGGTCAAAACGACGATCCCGGAAGCCTACGAGCTGGCGTCCGAACTGGCTGCCTATATCTCGAACAGGCTGGAGGTCACTGTCCCGGAAGACGAGGTTGGCTACATGGCCTTGCATGTTTATCGCCTGTTGCAGCAACAGCCGTAATTCCACAAATTCAAAATGATGATAATCCTGCGTGTTACTAGTTCGACTAGGCATGAGCGGTGAGATCATACGGACATAGTAAGGATGTCGTCGTATGGGTCAGACCGTCTCATGCCTATTTTCGTTCAGACGCAAAAGGAGGAACTTATGCTACGCAGTCTCTTTTCCCGTAAAAAACAGCAGCAAGAAATCACGTTTCTGGCCCCTTTGACCGGAAGTGTTGTCCCTTTGTCGGAAGTACCTGATCCCGTCTTTGCCGGGAAAGTCGTAGGCGATGGCGCTGCGATTCTGCCTTCGGAGGGCGTCCTGTACGCTCCTGTTGACGCCAAGGTCACGCATCTTTTCCCTACCCATCATGCGATTGGCTTGTCGACAGACAGCGGCCTGGAGCTGCTCATGCACATCGGGATCGATACCGTAAAATTGCAGGGCAAAGGCTTTACCCCATTCGTCGCGGTAGGCGACCAGGTAAAAGCCGGCGACAAGCTGATTCAGTTCGACATCTCCGTCTTGCAGGAAGCAGGATGCCCGCTCGTCACCCCGATCATTATTACCAACGTCGATGCCGTCGCGGAAAAAAACGTGGTAACACACGGAAATGTCGCGGCAGGCCAGCAGCCGCTGATGACTGTCGTCCTGAAATAAAAGAAGCACCTGTTGGGGGAGGTACAACATGATTCAATTCGAAGTAACGGTCACGGTTGAAGGCGGGCTGCACGCTCGCCCGGCCGCTCTTTTGGCAAATCACTCGGCACAGTCCCAATCGAAAATCACCTTGACCAAAGGAGATAAGCAGGTGGACGGCCGCAGCATTTTGGGGATCTTGACCTTGGGCGTGACCCTGGGCGACAAGCTGCTCATATCAGTGGAGGGGGAAGACGAGGAAAAAGTCGCTTTGTCCCTTCAGCAACTGTTTGAACAGTCTTTTCATCGCTAATTGGCGGCGAAAAAAGGCGGCTACGGCCATTGGTGAACATTTATCTCCTCTTAATTGTAAGCGATTTCACCGCTCTTTTCCGATCAAAACAGTTTCTCTCCGGCCTGTTCGTTTTGCCCTTATCCCTTGTACTCATCCGGAGAGCAGCTTTTTGATATACATCTCATTCCAGGGAGGTTTTACTCATGCTTGCCTTTTTGCAACGGATTGGGAAAGCACTCATGCTTCCAGTCGCCACCTTGCCGGCAGCGGCGCTGTTGCTCCGCTTTGGCGCCATCAACTACGAGACCGAATTTCATCTTGGCGCCTCTGTTGGCGGATTTTTGAATCAGTACATTGCGCCATTTTTGTTAGCAGGCGGATCGGCCATCTTTGACAACCTGCCGCTGATCTTCGCCGTCGGTGTCGCAATCGGTCTTGCCGGAGATGCCGTTGCTGCTTTGGCTGCCGTGATCGCTTACCTGGTGTTGACCACAGTGCTCTCCAAAGTCCCCGCTGCCATGCCCTTCATCGCCGACGAGGTCAAGTTGAACATGGGCGTCCTTGGCGGTATTTTGGCGGGCGGCGTCGCTTCCTACTGCTACAACCGCTACCATAACATCAAGCTGCCGGAATGGCTCGGTTTTTTCGGCGGAAAACGGTTCGTACCGATCATCACTTCGCTTAGCATGGTCATCATCGGTCTTTTTTTCGGAATCATCTGGGGTCCGATCCAGGACGCGCTCAACAATATGGGGAACTGGATTGTCAGCCTTGGCGCTCTTGGAGCTGGTCTGTTCGGCTTCTTTAACCGTTTGCTCATTCCATTCGGTCTGCACCACGTACTCAACGCGATTGCCTGGTTCCAGATCGGAGACTTTACCGATCAGGCAGGAAAAGTCGTACACGGCGACCTGCACCGCTTCTTCGCTGGCGACAAAACGGCTGGCATGTTCATGACCGGCTTCTTCCCGATCATGATGTTCGCCCTGCCGGCAGCAGCCTTGGCCATTATCCATACAGCCAAGCCGGAAAAACGGAAAGCCATCGCTTCTGTATTTCTCGGTACCGCGCTCGCTTCTTTCCTGACGGGGATTACCGAGCCGCTCGAATTCGCGTTCATGTTCGCGGCTCCGATGCTGTATGTACTCCATGCGATTTTGACCGGGGTTTCCGGGTATATCGTGACTGCGCTTGGAATCAAGCACGGATTTGGCTTCTCTGCAGGTCTGATCGACTACGGACTGAACTTCCCGCTCTCCACAAACGCATGGTTGATTATCCCGATCGGCTTGGTCTTTGCCGTCGTCTACTACTTCCTGTTCCGCATCCTGATCGTCAAATTCGACATCAAAACGCCAGGCCGTGAAGACGATGAGGCAGTCGAAAAAGCATCTGCCAGCGGCAATTCGACACAGGAAAAGGCGCAAAAAGTGCTCGCCCTCATCGGCGGCAAAGAAAACATCGTCAGCGTCGATGCGTGCATTACCCGCCTGCGCCTCGTGCTGAAGGACGACAAGGTCGTCAATGAAAAAGGACTGAGAGACCTCGGGGCGGCAGGCGTCATGAAGCTCGGACAGGGCAGCGTCCAGGTTGTCTTCGGGACACAGTCCGAGCTGTTGAAGGACGAGATCAAAAAGATGTAGCTTCTGCTTTTTCCCCGATAAATATGCCCGGTATTGGCAACCGCCTTACCGGGCTTTTTCGTAATGGCATAGAGTCCCCTCGTTTGCATGAGATGTCTGGTCTTGTCTTGCCTGCCTTATGAACCCGGAAAATGACGCCGATTCTCTAAATATGCCGGGCATTGGAGCCAACGAGCAACCGTTCTGACGGGAACAGCTCCTTTTGCTCCAGCTCCGATTCAAACTGCATAAGCCGATCCAAAAATCCTGCACATGCTGATTCACTGTATGGCGCCATCATCTCGATTTCGTAGGATAATGTTTTTTTCCATAATTCCAGCTGTCTCTTGTTCGCCTCCCATGCTTCCAATTGCGCCCACTCCTTATTCGATAACTTTGCTAAAACAACAAAATTCAACTCATAAAAAGTTCATGCAGACCACACTTCAGCTTCTTGGCCAAAACAGGCAGATGGTTTGCCTTGAAGTCATACTCTCCCTTCTCGTATTTCAAGTATGTCGAAGCGTTTCGAAAACCGAGTGACTCCGCCATTTCCTGCAGCGTGAGCTTGCACTCACTTCTACGTTTTGCGATAAATGGGAGGTTTAGACGTTCCATATTTAGTTCCCTCTTCCCTTGCAGAAATGGCAAATATTTATAGTTACATGATAGCGTTTCAATTTCTGCAAAGTCAATACAATCTTTTGTCGTTTTAGCAATCCTGTTTTTTCCGTTATGGAAAATTGTTAGAATGATATTGCCAAAACGAAAAAGGTGGTTTCACGATGTCCATAGTCGGTCAAAGGATAAAATGGCTGCGCGAACAAAAGCGGTGGTCACAAATCCAGTTAGCTGAAAAGCTCGGCATTCACAACACAGTTTTGTCCCGAATTGAATCCGGTGAAAAGAAAGGTGTAGATTCCCAGTTAATTTCCAAAGTCGCCGACCTGTTTGACGTATCGACTGATTACCTTCATGGCCGAACAGACAACCCGACGCCGTTTTGGCGGCAGGCCTCTGTCCGGGAAACACCTGTTCCCTTTTTGGACATTGACGGGTTAACAGAAGACGAACTTCTTGAGATCAAGCGGCATATCGAATTTGTCAAATGGAAATCAAAACAGAACGTGCCGCAGGAAGACAGCTAGAGAACTGCGAAAGCTTCTCTTCAAGGCTAAAATGCTTCATCATTGCCTTCCTATTGTATACAGATAAAAAAGAAAGCCCCTGAACGCCAGGGGTTTTTAGCTTTGCCAACAGCAGCGCCAGCGAAGCTGTGCTTCAACATGTATGCTCTGTTTTATTTTGCGCTGTCCTCTGTACTTGCCGAGTCCAACTCGATCCAGCTCTGAGCCCATGATTCAATCCCTTTGATGACCGGCTCAAGAGCCTTCCCCATCTCCGTCAACGAATACTCCACCCGGACAGGAGCCGAGTCCGTAAACACTTGCCTATGCACAAGCCCTTCCTTCTCCAGATCCTTCAGCCGTTCAGAAAGTAGCCTTCCGCTTATCGGCAAGGCCCCTTCCAAAGCACAGAAACGCTGTGGTCCAGAAAGCAGTTGGTACAAGATTAACCCTGTCCACCGTTTCCCCAGCAGTTGCATGCCTTTTTCAAACTTCGGACAGAGGGAAGACTGTTTCATTCGTATCACCTCATTCTCCTTCCAGTATACCGCTCTTTCTTCAATCCATCAAAATGAATGATTACTGAATGCCTAACTATTCGCACTTTCCAATTAATGCAAATTCCCGTAACGTATTGACACGGAAAGTAATTATTGTATACTTACTAACTAAAAGTAACTTTGTTACTGATATAAATTAACGCGGAGGTCTTAATACATGGAAAACCGTTTTGAATGGAGCGCCCTTGTTTTGCGTATCGTCATTGGCCTTACATTTGTCATCCACGGCATCGACAAGTTTCAGATGGGACTGGAGAACGTGGCCGGGTTCTTTGGCACAATGGGACTCCCTGCTTTTCTCGCCTACCTGGTGGCTTTCCTGGAGGTTGTCGGCGGGGTCGCCCTGATCGCCGGACTTCGCACTCGTGTCTTTTCCGCAGTGCTGGCTGTCATCATGATTGGTGCTATTGTCAAAGTAAAGCTGGCAGCCGGCTTCATGGGCGGAGAAAACGGCGCTGGCTATGAGTTCGACCTTGCCCTGTTGGCCATGCTGATCGCACTCAGCATCAGCGGCAGCTCCAAGTTCGGCCTCGATTCCATTTTGTTTGGAAAAAGAGCGGTTGAGTAAGGCGTAGGCGTAGCACCGTCTCGTGACCCACGCAAAAAAGCCAGTGAGCAAAGGCGGTGTTTCTGCCTTCGTCGCTGGCTTTTTTACAATGGAATGCGAGCGGGTAGTCATTAAAATTTTTGCGGGAACTCATCCAGCATTTTTTTGTTGATGATCCTGATCTTTTCGGGCGGCGAAGTCTTGTTTTCCGCACTGATAAAGACCGAGTTGTCTCCCGCTTTGTACAGAAGCAGATACTTTCCGTTGGCCATGCTTTCCCCTTCATCTACAGGCGTACCCCATCCCTGCTGAATCGTTTCCAGTGTAGCCGTCCCCAGGCGACTGCCCGCCATCCAAAAAGTCTTGCTTGACCACCGCGCCGTACCGCTTGATAACTTCTTCCTTTTTCATTCCGATTGCAATGTCGAAGCCATTGATTTCGTTACTTGCGAGCAGCTTTAGAAAGTTGTCATCTAAGATCAGTTGCGCGGTGATTTTTGTTTAATAATAGTACGTTGTTCGGTGTTGTCTCATTTCAAAAAACAGGTTACTTTGAATGAGGTACAAAAAACCTTTTTTTATTTACTAAAAATAGCCCCCGAACAGTTCGGAGGCAACTACATATGAACGGCTAATTATACTTTTCCAGAACTTCTTTTTTTAATTTCTTAAACTGCTCAACATTCTCACCGAAATATTCTCTTTCCTCTAAACTACGGTAAGTATCATCAGGTTGTGCTTGTTTCGCTTTTGTGTTCTGCATCCCTGCGCTAATATCATATTTACCTTGATACATTCCAATAATGGCATACCCTTCTTTGTCACCTGTATCCCTCAAAAACAATACGTAAGTGCCTTCTTCATTCATGAGATTATATCCTTCGATGGTATCAAAAACATCCCCATCAAAATAAGCTGGCTCATATACAGAGATTTTATCTCCCTCTTCGAGACTCCCCTTGTAAACCTTTTGGATTTTTACTTCGGACTTTGAAGCCGTTTTTACCTCGCCTTCCCCGAGATTCCATTCTTTTAATGATCTCTTTCCAGTAAATTCGGCCTGCACGATATAACCTGAATATTTTTCAACCTCTTCAATATTTTCAAACTGAATAAAATCAGCTTGACTTATAGCCACTCGATAATCTTTTTGGGGAACATTTAATTGTTGATAAGAAAATGCCCCTCCTATTAACAAAGCTATTGCAGCAATCGAAACAGTAATTGATTTTTTCATAACTCCACCCACTTCCACCTAGTATTTCCAAGATAAATTATCTCTATCTAATTGTGTTGGATCTGTGAGGCTCAACTTTCCCTGCTGCATAATTGAATTCGAAGTTTGATGAACTAGTCCAAGTCCATGACCAAATTCATGAATGGTAGTTTTTCTACGGTTTGCAGAACTGTAGTTATAGTAATCCATATACTCACGGTTTAAATATATTTTCACTCTATCCCATGCCTCTGTCCCGTAGTGTCTTTGGTAAGTATCATCGTCGTCCAAATAATATACGCGAGTTTCTCCTGCATAATCCAATCCTAGTTGACCCGCAGCAACCCTCAAATCATAACTAGAAGCAGAAGCATTAGTATCATAATTAATATTAGCCCCAGAAATACCTTCGTAGTCTGATATAGCTTCGGTAACTGCACCTAGTAGATTCTCATCTGCAACAGAAGCATTGATATAGGTATCAATATCCTTGACATAATTTGCTGTTGGAGTAGTATCAAAAAACGCATCGCCCCTCCTTAATTCGGCATACGCTACGTTGGATAAAGTAAAAGCTCCTAGCAAGACTAAAGTAAATACACTTTTTTTATTCATATCCTATGCTCCTTTTCGTAATATTTGATACATTTTATGTAAATATAACCTCTTTTTACTTATTAATATATTTAGATTTCCTTTTTTTGTCAACAGGAAATACGATAAGTTTGCTGCCGCATTTCGTCTGTCATTTCTGTTCGGATCACTTAAACTGTCTCTCACATACATGTAACAAAGAACCTCACCTAGTGATTACAGTTGTTATGGAAGACTGGCTATGGACCAAGAGATTTACGTGTTCCCTTTTCAGGAGTGAATTCACCACCGAGATATCAGCGAAGTGTATTGCAAGAATGCCCCGTTAGACAGGAAATTTCACGAATAATCTTGCCTTCTGCTAACGATATCACTATCCCACTCCTTAGCATGTGTCTTTCTCTAAAGATTAGCCTGGGCCTTAATACCGAAGAGAATATATTCGCTGGGGGGTTATTTTCTTTCCTGCGAACCTGGGTCAATTGTTTTCCGGCGGTAACAATGAACAATACAATTCCAGAGGACGCGAAGTTTTTTCACTAATGATAGTACGTTATTCGGCGGCGTTTCGTTTCCAAAAACAGGTATTTCATTTCCAAAAAGGTTATTTTGATTAACACCTGTCACCGCTTATGGACAGTATAGGAGAAATCTTTTTGCAAACCTGCCAAGGCCTCTTTGGCATCTTCCTGCCCTTGATGTGCTCACCCAGGAAAAGCAACCAATTTGTTATTTCCGTTAACTCTTTTTTGATGATTTTTGGCGGTTCAAATGCAACCGTCTAGGCGGGAGAGTAAAACGGTTTGGTATTGGGGGAAATGTGAATTTCTGTAGTCAGGAAATAAGGACGATCTTCGGGTCAACGTCATGTATATCTTTGATGATCCTAGAGACATACCGTTGGTTTTACGTTGTGGAGGTTGGGAATGAAGTTGAAGTTCACCAGCCAGAAGGCTCAGCTTACCGGAACAATTGGAGATTCATTTTGTCATAGTAAGAGTATTTGAGAGGCAGCAAAAAGACAAAGCCACCCCAAACAACGGAGTGGCTTCCATCAATGGCGTCCCCGAGAGGACTCGAACCTCCGACACGCAGTTTAGGAAACTGCTGCTCTATCCTGCTGAGCTACGGGGACATATATGGTTAGTGGCAAAATCCTTCTTCTGGAATCTCACCTACCTTACTATTATATGCAGGGACTCACATTTTGGCAAATGCAGCGGTCATCTTCACCCGCCATCATCTGCAAATCGAGGTGATAACCATGCCCGTCTGGTTGCTCGTCGCAATCATTTGCGTGGGCCTCTTGCTGATTGGGGGCGTAATCGAGTGGAGGTTGAAAAGGAAAAAGCAAAAAATCTCGCCCAACCACAGCCCATGCAGTTCGCTCGATCAAGGATTCGATACGAGGGATCGCGACGATTTTATCCCGTGAATCCAGTACAACACCTTGGAACAGACAAATATCCCCCTGAACAACAAGACACACAGGAATTTTGCTAACCGAAAAACAAGCATCACCCGCAAAAAAAGCCTTGGCATCATCCCAAGGCTTTTTTGCATTTCAAAAATACTCCTGCTTCAAACAGGCTTCTTTTGCCGTCCGGACATCACAACCGCCGCCCACCCAATCGGCTTCGTTTTTCCGCACTTTTTATATTGGTTATGAGCAAAGTTAGTTATGAGCAAACTGCTCTTCTTCTGTCGATCCGGTCAAAGCTGTGGTCGAAGAAGTTCCGCCAGCGATCACTTGTGCTACTTCATCGAAATAGCCGGTACCAACCTCACGCTGATGGCGAGTCGCTGTATAGCCATGGACCTCGCTCGCGAATTCAGCCTGCTGCAATTCGGAGTAAGCAGCCATTCCGCGATCGCGGTAGCCGCGCGCCAGCTCGAACATGCTGTGGTTCAGTGCATGGAAGCCTGCGAGCGTGACGAATTGGAACTTGTAGCCCATCTCTCCCAGCTCCTCCTGGAAGCGAGCGATTGTTTCCTCGTCGAGTTTCTTCTTCCAGTTGAAGGATGGGGAGCAGTTGTACGCCAGCAGTTTGCCTGGATATTTGGCATGGATTGCTTCTGCAAAGCGACGTGCTTCCTCCAGGTTTGGCTCGGAAGTCTCGCACCAGATCAGGTCTGCATACGGCGCGTAAGCGAGTCCGCGAGCTATTGCTGCATCCAGCCCACCACGCAGGCGGAAAAAGCCTTCTGGCGTCCGTTCTCCAGTGAGGAACGGCTGGTCAGCTGGATCGATGTCGCTCGTAATCAGGAAGGCGCCGTTTGCGTCTGTACGCGCGACAATAATCGTCGGAACACCCATGACGTCAGCAGCAAAGCGAGCCGAAATCAGGTTGCGGACAGCAGCCTGCGTCGGGATCAGCACTTTTCCGCCCATGTGACCGCATTTTTTCTCAGAAGCGAGCTGGTCTTCAAAATGCACACCTGCCGCTCCCGCTTCAATCATGCTTTTCATCAGCTCAAACACGTTCAGAGGCCCGCCAAAGCCCGCTTCCGCGTCAGCGACAATCGGAGCAAACCAGTACGTATCTGTTCCGCCCTCGGCCTGGTCGATCTGGTCTGCACGCTGCAGAGCCTGGTTGATTCTTTTTACGACGTGAGGAACACTGTTGGCCGGGTAAAGGCTTTGATCGGGATACATTTGACCGGAAAGGTTCGCGTCAGCCGCCACTTGCCAGCCGCTCAAGTAAATCGCCTTCAGCCCCGCTTTTACTTGCTGGATGGCCTGATTCCCGGTCAAAGCCCCCAACGCTTTGATGTGATGCTCGGTATGCAACAGATTCCACAGTCGCTCGGCACCCAGTCGCGCCAATGTATGTTCGATTTGCACAGACCCGCGCAAACGGTATACGTCCTCAGCAGAATACGGCCGGGTAATTCCCTTAAAACGCTCGGTGTTCCAGCTTTGCTCAATTTGTTGAATGGCTTCCTGCTTGGTTTGTTTGCTCATGTTCTTTTCCCCCACTCTTTTTTATTTTGGCTATTACAGATAGCGATAGCCCGGTACTGTCAGAAAATCCTCGAATTCGTTCTCTGTCACCAGCTTCAGGAACAGCTCTCCGGCAGCCTGAAATTTGCTGTTTTCATAACGTTCCTGGCCAATCGCTTGTTTCAATGCCTGCAATTCCTCACTAAGCCATTGCTTGACCAGAGCCTCGGTAATTTTTCGGCCATCCTGGAGCACGCCTTTTGGATGACGAATCCAGTGCCACACCTGAGTCCGGGAAATTTCCGCGGTCGCCGCATCCTCCATCAGATTGTAGATCGGCACTGCGCCATGCCCGCGCAGCCACGCTTCGATGTACTGCAAGCCTACACTTATGTTTGTACGTACGCCTTCTTCCGTAATGGCGCCCTCTGGTACAGCCAGCAGGTCGCTTGCCGATACCTGCACATCCTCGCGTTTGTACCAGATCTGGTTCGGCTCTCGCATCAAGCGGTTGAATACCTCCATCGCCACTGGCACCAGTGCGGGATGGGCCACCCATGTACCGTCGTGCCCGTCGTAAGCTTCCCGCTCCTTGTCAGCGCGTACTTTGGCGAGCGCTTCCTCGTTTTTGACCGGGTCGTTTTTCACCGGAATCTGGGCAGCCATCCCGCCAATGCAAGGAGCCTGGCGTTTATGGCACGTCTTCACCGCCAACGTGGTGTAGGCCCTCATAAACGGAACCGTCATCGTGACTTGCGCCCGGTCAGGAGTGATGACATGCGGCTGATTCCGCAGCTTTTTAATGTAGCTGAAAATGTAATCCCAACGCCCGCAGTTCAATCCCGCGCTATGCTCCCGCAGTTCATACAAAATCTCATCCATCTCAAAGGCTGCGAGAATCGTTTCGATCAGAACCGTCGCCCGAATCGTACCGCGCGGAATATTCAGTTCCTCCTGGGCAAACACAAATACATCGTTCCAGAGACGCGCTTCCAGGTGGCTTTCCAGCTTCGGCAGGTAGAAGTACGGGGCCGTCTTGTTCGCGATCAAGGCATCGACGTTGTGGTAAAAGTAGAGCCCAAAGTCGAGCAGGCTGCCGGAAATCGGCTTTTGATCGAGAAGGATATGTTTTTCATCGAGATGCCAGCCACGCGGCCGCACGATCAATACCGCTGTTTTCTCATTGAGGGTGTATTGCTTTCCTTGCGGGCTGGTGTATGAGATGTTGCGGCGGACAGCGTCCTTCATGTTGATCTGGCCCTGAATCGTATTCTCCCAGGTAGGCGAGTTTGCGTCCTCAAAATCTGCCATGAAGACGCGTGCGCCCGAATTGAGTGCGTTGATAACCATTTTGCGGTCGCCTGCTGGCCCGGTAATCTCCACCCGGCGATCCAGCAGATCATGTGGAAGCGGAGCTACCGTCCAATCTCCGTTGCGAATCTCGGCTGTTTCCGGCAAAAAGTCGGGCAGTTGCCCGGCATCTATTTTCAATTGGCGTTCCTGACGTGCGGCAAGCAATTGCTGCCTTCTGTCGCCGAACTTTTGCTCCAGCTTGATGACGAACTGGATCGCCTCTGGTGTGAGAATATCCTCGTAGCCGGAGCGCATCTCGCCGGTAATCTGGATTTCCAGCGGATATGGATTGGTTGGAATCGTAGTCAAACCTGTTCACCTTCCCTTGATAGCACCTAAATTATTATGGTACAGAATTAATTTTTAGAAATTATTATAGTACAGAAGGTTCAAAAAAAATGGCTTAATCCTGGTATCCGCTGCCACTGCAATGACTGCAGATCACATGTCCGTCCCCCAAACAATGATGGCAAGCCGCTCCGTTGTCATCATGACCAACGCCTCCACACCGTGGGCAATTCTGTTCGCCGTTTCCTTCACACCGATAGCAGTTCATTTCCCATTCCCTCCACTTCTGTATTAAAACAATATTCTTTTAAGTTGTTTTTATTATATAACAGAGATTGGTACAGTGCAACACAATTTTCTAAAAATTATAACTGTAATAGTACACATTTTCCGAGCTGTCTTGTCCCCCATGCTCTCTCGCCTTTTCCCCGCCCCAAAAAGAAAGCAGCCTCTGATCCAATAAAGAAAGATCAAAGGCTGCTGTGCTTATCCTGCTGCTTATTTCGGCTCGATTTTGGCTACTCCGCCCATGTACGGACGCAGCACTTCCGGAATGGTAATGCTTCCGTCTTCCCCCTGGTAGTTTTCCAAAATCGCCGCTACGGTGCGGCCAATAGCGAGGCCCGAGCCGTTCAGTGTATGCACGAACTCCGGCTTCGATTTGGTGTCGCGGCGGAAACGAATATTGGCGCGACGAGCCTGGAAATCTTCGAAGTTCGAACAAGACGAGATTTCGCGGTACGTGTTCGAGCTTGGAAGCCATACCTCCAAGTCGTATTTCTTCGCTGCCGTAAATCCGAGATCGCCTGTACACATGCTCATGACGCGGTACGGAAGTCCAAGCAGTTGCAGCACCTTCTCGGCGTTTTTCACCAGCTTCTCCAGCTCGTCATACGAATCTTCCGGTTTGACGAATTTCACCAGCTCTACTTTGTTGAATTGGTGCTGGCGAATCAGCCCGCGTGTATCGCGGCCAGCCGATCCCGCTTCCGAACGGAAACAAGCGCTGAAAGCAGCATAGTAGCGCGGCAGATCGTCTCCATCCAGAATTTCATCCCGGTGCATGTTGGTGACTGGCACCTCTGCGGTCGGGATCAGGAAGTAGTCTGGTCCCTCCAGCTTGAAAGCATCTTCCTCGAACTTCGGCAACTGTCCGGTTCCGGTCATGCTTGCACGGTTTACGATATATGGCGGGATAACCTCTTCGTAACCGTGCTCAGTGGCATGCAGGTCCATCATGAAGTTCATCAATGCGCGCTCCAGGCGGGCTCCCAGTCCTTTGTAAAAGACAAAGCGGCTTCCTGTTACTTTTGCTGCCGTCTCAAAATCGAGAATCCCTGTCTGGCTGGCGAGCTCCCAGTGCGGCTTTGCCTCAAAGCCAAAGTTGCGCGGCTCGCCCCACGTCCATGCCACTACGTTGTCGTCTTCCGATGTACCAATCGGTGTGCTCTCATGCGGCAGGTTAGGCAGGCTCAGCAAAATGAGCTCCAGCTGCTCATCCAGCTTGCGCAGCTCTTCGTCCAGCTTCTTGATGTGTTCGTTTACTTCCTTCATTGCCGCGATCAGGTGGTCGGCATTCTCTTTGTTGCGCTTCATGACCGCTACTTGCTCGGAAACGGTATTTCGTTTATTTTTCAGCGCCTCTGCTTCCTGAATTACTTGACGGCGCTTTTCATCGACCTCTGCAAACTGATCCAGAGCCGAAATATCTTCATTGCGATGCGCCAAACGGCGTTTTACCCCTTCCAAATCCTGACGCAGTATTTTGACGTCCAACATGTTCGAATCCCTCCGAATCCATAATCAAAATGCAAAAAACACCCGTCCCCTCATAAGGGACGAGTGTTGTGTACCCGCGTTGCCACCCTCGTTGATACATGCCCATCCTGGCGCATCTATCCACTCCATCCGTCATAACGGGACGGTTCCGGACAAAGTTCATTCCTTTGCCACTCCGAGATGGATTCCTTCACAGACCGGATCGGTTCGCACCACCCACCGACTCTCTACACCAGGTTGATGTGAAGTACTTGTTCTCATCATCGCATTCTCATTCATACCTATTTCTATTGTTAACTGTACTACAAGTTCTATACGTATGTAAAGGGCGCTCCGCCATCATCTTGTAACAAAAAGAAAAGACCAGCATTTGGCCAATGCCGATCTTTTCATGCAAGCGTCACTTCAATCAGTTTCGGTATTCCTTCACCATGTCGAGGAAGTATTTGTGCATTCTTGTATCTTCCGTCAATTCCGGGTGAAAGGCAGCCGCCAGGTAATGCCCTTCTCGCGCTACCACGATCTTTTCTTCGTACTTGGCCAGCACTTCTGCGTTTTCTCCGACTTCCATAATATATGGTGCCCGGATGAACACTGCCGGGTAATCTGCACCGACGCCAGCTACAGGCATTGTCACCTCGAAGCTTTCCTTTTGGCGGCCAAAGGCATTTCGCTCCACCTTAATATCCATCAACCCGAGATGGCAGTCATCTTGCCCCTCAATCTGTTTGGCCAAAAGAATCGCGCCTGCGCAAGTACCGAAGATCGGCTTGCCTGCTTTTCCGAACTCGCGGAGCGCGTCCATGAATCCGTACTTGTGCATCAGCTTGCTGATCGTCGTGCTTTCTCCGCCGGGGAGAACCAGTCCGTCGAGTTCGTCCAGCTCTTCCACCTTTTTGACGGGAACAGCTGTCGCCCCAGCCTCTTCCAGCATGCGCAGGTGTTCTGCTACAGCTCCTTGCAAAGCGAGTACACCGATTTTCATTCTGCTCACCTTACCAGCCACGCTCTTGCATGCGATCCGCCTCGCGAATTTTGGAAATCTCGATTCCGGTCATTGGACTTCCCAAACCTTTGGATACGCGAGCGATCAGTTCGTAGTCTGTGTAGTGCGTAGTCGCTTCAACGATTGCGCGAGCGAATTTCTCCGGATTTTCCGATTTGAAAATACCCGAGCCGACAAACACGCCGTCAGCCCCGAGCTGCATCATCAAAGCCGCATCTGCCGGAGTCGCTACGCCACCAGCGGCGAAGTTCACTACAGGCAGCTTGCCGGTTTTGTGTACTTGTTCCAGCAGCTCGTATGGGGCACCCAGATTTTTCGCTTCGGCCATCAGCTCATCGTAAGACATTGCTTGCACTTTGCGGATTTGCGCCATCATCGTGCGCATGTGGCGAACGGCTTCTACGATGTTTCCGGTTCCTGGCTCACCTTTTGTCCGAATCATGGACGCCCCTTCACCGATACGGCGAAGCGCTTCACCCAGATCACGCGCACCACATACAAACGGCACAGTGAATTCTTTTTTATTGATGTGGTACAGATCATCGGCCGGGGTCAAAACTTCACTCTCGTCAATGTAATCGACACCCATCGATTCCAGTACGCGCGCTTCTACAAAGTGTCCGATACGAGCTTTTGCCATAACAGGGATCGAAACAGCGTTCAGCACTTCCTCCACAATGCCAAGATCAGCCATACGAGCTACTCCGCCAGCCGCACGAATGTCAGAAGGTACGCGTTCCAATGCCATGACAGCTACAGCACCGGCAGCTTCAGCAATTTTTGCCTGCTCGGCGTTCACAACGTCCATGATGACGCCGCCTTTTTGCATCTCAGCCATACCTTTTTTTACGCGGGACGTTCCTACTTGTACCATGTGAAAATTCCCCCTACATCATGAAGTCAGAACCGTAACTGTTATGCTCTGTTATGGTTCTTCGTTACCGTCATTGTAAACGATAGATGAGGGGGAATACAATAGTTATTTAATTTCCTGTTCCACTACTGAACAAATTGCTGAAAAATTGAATGATGCTGCGGAAGAACAAACGAATCCAGCTCGCCTCTTCGACCTCCTGGCCTGCCACCAAATCCGCGCCTGCTTTTGCTGCATCTTCCGGCTGCAGGTAGTCGGTGTCTTTCGCTCCTTCTTCTTTCAGGACGAGCTTGCCGATGACTTGTCCTGCCTTAATGGGAGCATTCAAATCCTGGAAGGTAACGGTCGGCGTCAACTTTGCCTCGGTTCCGATCTTGGTCACTACTTTCACTTCACTGCCCGTTACAGCCGGCACGTTCAATTCGACACCGTTCTTTACCGGTGCGGTTTCAAAACCTTTGACCGGAGCACCTTTATCCATTTGCTTCGTTAATTTGAAATTGCTAAAGCCGTAGTCAAAAAGCTTGTTGGTTTCCACGAAGCGTTTTGTTTTACTGTCTGTCCCCATCACGACAGAAATCAAGCGCATGTTATCACGCACGACAGTACCCGTAAAGCAATAACCGGCTGCTTGTGTATAGCCCGTTTTTAATCCGTCTACACCTGGATAGTAATTGGGCAGATCAGGCAGCATCCAGTTGTTATTCGCCATTTTCAATTCATTTTTAGAGCCGGGACGGAAGGTGAAACGCGGGATTTTCGATACTTCCAACGCTTCCGGAAAATCACGAATCAGGTTTCTGGCGAGGATAGCCGAATCACGCGCGGACATCAGATTTTCCACTTGATCGGTCTGGACGGAGTATGGACCCAACTCATTTGCCGGCAAGCCGCTGGATGTAACGAAAGATGTATTTTTCATCCCAAACTCGGCAGCCTTCTTGTTCATCATCTGCACGAAGTTGGCTTCATTGCCCGCTATCTTTTCAGCAAGCAGAACAGTAGCATCGTTGGCAGAAACGACAGCCATTGCATTGTACAGCTCCCTGACTGTAAAAGATTCCCCCAGATTCAGGTACACTCCGGACGTATCAGAGATTCTTGCCACATAGAAAGCATATTCACTGACAGGCACCTTTTCGTCCCAGCTGATTTTCTTCTGCTTGACCGCTTCCAGTACAAGGTATTCCGCCATCATCTTGCTCATGCTGGCAGGAGGCAGTGGGACGTCTGGATTCATGCTATATAAAACTTTTCCCGTAGATGCCTCTAATAGAATGGCAGATTTTGCAGCCAGTTGTAGATCTGCTGCAGGTGCTGCATCGGCCTTCGTCGCTGCTCCTCCCATTGCGGTAGCAAACATAGCGACAGAAAGGATCAGACCTGTCAGTCGTGTCTTCCAAGTAGTTCGCTTCATCGTTTCTTCTCACTCTCCAATTCTGTCATAAGTCTATACGGTAATTGGGCACCAAGTGTAAGTGTAACATACCATTACGACCGCATTGAAGCCCAAATAGACTCATTAGCAAGTAATGGATTGGATGGTAGATCATCGTTTTTGACATACAAAAGGGGGCGTCTCAAAGCCGACATGACGACTTTTGAGACAGCCCCCAGATTGTTTAACCTATGAAATCGAGTAGTTTGGCGATTCCTTCGTGATTTGCACATCGTGCGGATGGCTTTCGCGCAAGCCGGCACCTGTGATACGGATAAACTGCGAGTTTTGAATCAAGTCTTCAATTGTTTTGGCTCCGCAGTAGCCCATACCTGCACGCAGACCGCCGATCAACTGATAAGTCACGTCCGCCAAAGGCCCTTTGTATGGAACACGGCCCTCGATGCCTTCTGGAACAAGCTTTTGTTCGTTCTCCTGGAAGTAACGGTCCTTGCTTCCTGCTTTCATCGCGCCAATCGAGCCCATTCCGCGGTATACCTTGAAGCGGCGTCCTTGGAAAATCTCGAACTCGCCCGGGCTTTCCTCCGTTCCGGCAAACAGACTGCCGATCATGATCGCCGAAGCACCCGCTCCGATTGCTTTTGGCAAATCACCGGAGTATTTAATGCCGCCGTCGGCAATAATTGGAATATTGTACTCGCGCGCTACTCGGGCGCAATCGTAAATGGCAGTGATTTGCGGCACACCGATACCGGCTACGACACGCGTTGTACAAATGGAGCCTGGACCGATCCCGACTTTGACAACGGATGCCCCTGCTTCGATCAGGTCGCGAGTGGCTTCTCCTGTTGCAACGTTTCCTGCCACGATTGTCAGGTTTGGATATTCCTTGCGAAGTGCTTTTACTGTCTCGATAACACCTTTGGAATGCCCATGCGCTGTATCGACGACAAGCACGTCTACACCTGCCTGTACGAGCGCCGCCGCACGATCAAACGTATCTGCGGAAACCCCTACTGCCGCCCCACACAGCAAACGCCCTTGCGGGTCCTTGGCTGCTTGCGGGTATTGAATCGCTTTTTCAATATCCTTAATGGTAATAAGGCCACGCAAAATGTTATTTTCATCGACCAGCGGCAGTTTTTCGATTTTGTGCTTTTGGAGAATCGCTTCGGCTTGCTGCAGGGTGGTTCCAACCGGAGCTGTAACCAGATTCTCTTTTGTCATGACTTCCTTGATTGGTGTCGAGTAGTCATGGACAAAACGCAAATCGCGGTTGGTTAAAATCCCAATGAGATGATTTTCTTCGTCGACGATCGGAACACCGGAAATGCGGTATTTCCCCATCAGCGCGTCCGCCTCTGCGACGGTGTGATTCTGGGTCAAAGAAAATGGGTTGGTAATGACCCCGCTTTCCGAGCGCTTCACGCGATCTACTTCACTCGCCTGCTGCTCGATCGACATGTTTTTATGGATGATCCCAATACCACCCTGACGCGCCATAGCAATCGCCATGGCTGATTCCGTTACTGTATCCATTCCGGCACTAATCAGGGGGATGTTCAAGCGGACAGTCTCGCTCAGTTTTACACGAACGTCCACATCCCTTGGCAAAACTTCGGATTTTGCTGGAATGAGCAGCACATCATCAAATGTTAGTCCTTCTTTGACAAATTTATCTTCCCGCACAGTAGAAAGCCCCTCTCGGCAAATATTTTAAGACAGTTTAACAAACGGCATAATTTACTGTCAAGGAATGAGTTAAATGTTCGGTTATGGAGTTTATTAGACAGATAAATCAAAAAAATCACTAGAAAAAACAACCAGATCACGAAAGTTACTGAAAGGTGGTTACAATGAATTCTGCATGGAAAATGTTCCGGTTTTTCGAAACGGAGCCTACCGCCCGTAAATATTTGACTGCCTGCTATGACAGCTTGGGATTGGAGCATGCTGAACGCCTTGCCTTTCAGCAAAGTTCCCGCTTTCTTTTTTTATGGAAGCAAGCGAGGCAGTTTTATACGACAGCAGCAGAAGCTGACTTGTCCATCCAGCCGTTGCTGCTCTTTTATGGTTGCTCCCACCTGCTGAAAGGGTTGCTGCTCACCCGCGATCCATCCTATCCGCAAAACAGCCGAGTGCTCCAGCACGGGGTCACTACGCGAAAGCTGAAGAAAAACAACTACCTGCTGCTAGAAGATGAGGTCCGTCCACAAAAAGAGGGCTTTTTTGCTCTATTGGCCAAGCTCTTTCATCTTTCCCCTATGCAGGATCGCTATTCGATACATGATTTGTTTGCTTCCATACCCGCATTCAGCGATGTTTATGCGGCTTTGACTGAAAAGCCGCAGCACTGGCTGCAAGTTCCCTGGAGCAAAATTTACGCAGTCGAACAAGCTCCGTCTGACTGCCAACCGTGGGTCCAGATTGCTTTTCCTGAAGCCATGGACGGGCCTTTGGCGTATTCACCGGAAACCTTCCTTCAATACATCAACAGAGTCGCTCCAGAGGGCTCTCGTTTGCCATTGCGCAGGTCAGAAGACAATTCTAAACGTCTCCTTCTCCCTGCATCCGCCCTGTCCCAATTGGAGCAGTATCCTTTGTTTCGCTGGCAGAAGCGCCGCCTTTTCTTTTGGAATGGCTCGCCTGATTCTCTGCCTCTTCCCGAGTGGGCCAGCCACTTCTTGCTTTTGTATTTGCTCGGCATGCTTTGCCGGTATGAAACGGAGTGGTGGGGGGAGCTGGTCTTATCCCACGGCCTTGCTGAACGCTACCTCGTGGAGCTTTTTTTGGAGCACCATATGTCTAGCTACCCCACTGTTATTATGAAACAGATCCAGCAAAAAAACTCTGCGCTCCCACAAGGTTTCTCTTTGGATGATTGCTGAGTTAATTTTGCCTAGGTATACAAAAAAGCTGCATTCTCCATTACTCGCAAAAGTAATCGGGAATACAGCTTTTTCTTATTCCTTCAAAACTGGATCTGCATGTTTGCCAAGCATGTGTGGATAAGTCCTCGACCGATTAGTATTCGTCAGCTCCACGCGTTGCCGCGCTTCCACACCGAACCTATCAACCTCATCGTCTATGAGGGGTCTTACCAGCTTAACGCTGTGGGAAGTCTCATCTTGGAGGGGGCTTCACGCTTAGATGCTTTCAGCGCTTATCCCGTCCGCACATAGCTACCCAGCTGTGCCACTGGCGTGACAACTGGTGCACCAGCGGTGCGTCCATCCCGGTCCTCTCGTACTAAGGACAGCTCTCCTCAAACTTCCTACGCCCGCGACAGATAGGGACCGAACTGTCTCACGACGTTCTGAACCCAGCTCGCGTACCGCTTTAATGGGCGAACAGCCCAACCCTTGGGACCTACTTCAGCCCCAGGATGCGATGAGCCGACATCGAGGTGCCAAACCTCCCCGTCGATGTGGACTCTTGGGGGAGATAAGCCTGTTATCCCCAGGGTAGCTTTTATCCGTTGAGCGATGGCCCTTCCATGCGGAACCACCGGATCACTAAGCCCGACTTTCGTCCCTGCTCGACTTGTAGGTCTCGCAGTCAAGCTCCCTTCTGCCTTTACACTCTGCGAATGATTTCCGACCATTCTGAGGGAACCTTTGGGCGCCTCCGTTACCTTTTAGGAGGCGACCGCCCCAGTCAAACTGCCCACCTGGCATGGTCCTCTCGCCCGATGAGGGCGACGAGTTAGAAACTCCGTACATCAAGGGTGGTATCCCACCGACAGCTCCACAGAGGCTGGCGCCCCTGCTTCTCAGCTTCCCACCTATCCTGTACATGATGCACAAAGTTCCAATACCAGGCTACAGTAAAGCTCCATGGGGTCTTTCCGTCTTGTCGCGGGTAACCTGCATCTTCACAGGTATTATGATTTCACCGGGTCTCTTGCCGAGACAGCGCCCAAGTCGTTACGCCTTTCGTGCGGGTCGGAACTTACCCGACAAGGAATTTCGCTACCTTAGGACCGTTATAGTTACGGCCGCCGTTTACTGGGGCTTCGGTTCAAAGCTTCGCTTGCGCTAACTCATCCCCTTAACCTTCCAGCACCGGGCAGGCGTCAGCCCCTATACTTCGCCTTGCGGCTTCGCAGAGACCTGTGTTTTTGCTAAACAGTCGCTTGGGCCTTTTCACTGCGGCCCCCTCGGGCTATGAACCCTACCGGGGCGCCCCTTCTCCCGAAGTTACGGGGCCATTTTGCCGAGTTCCTTAGCAAGAGTTATCCCGCGCACCTTAGGATTCTCTCCTCGCCTACCTGTGTCGGTTTGCGGTACGGGCA
>NZ_CP154342.1:15000-20000 GCF_050920745.1 Brevibacillus gelatini | reverse complement strand
TTCATATAGTTTTCTTTTCCTAATTTTACTCTAATTCCAATTGATTTAAAGGACTAAAGTAGCAGTTTCTCAAACTTTTTGCACAAAAAAAGAAACGCCCCATGATTTTACTGGGCGCTTCCTCGAAATTTTTCCTTATTCTTCAGTTGGCTCGTCGGGTTCAGCATTTGCTTGAGCGTCAGCATCGTCAACAGTAACATCAAGCTCTTGCGCTTCCGAGTCCACTCCATCGTCTTCCTCATTCGGTGGGCATTTGGCTACTGAACCTACCTGCTCGTTTTCAGACAAACGAATCAGTTTCACGCCTTGCGTATAGCGGCCCATTACAGAAATACCCTTCATTTCTGTCCGGATGATAATGCCCGAAGTCGTGATAATCATCAGATCTTCCTGTGGCTCAACCACTTTCAGGCCGACCACTGGACCGCTGCGTTCAGTTACATTGTGGGTCTTGATCCCTTTACCGCCGCGAGACTGGATGCGGTATTCGTCAACAGGAGTCCGTTTGCCATAACCGTTGGCAGTTACGATCAGGACTTCCGCGTTTGGCTTGATGACGTCCATATCAATGACATTGTCGTCATCATCGAGGGTAATCCCTTTTACGCCAGTCGCGTTGCGTCCCATCGTCCTCACATCGCTTTCGCTGAAACGAACAGACATCCCTTTTTGCGTACCCATGATGATCTCTTGCTGTCCGTCAGTCAAACGGACCGCGATCAGTTCATCATCTTCACGCAGATTGACTGCAATCAGCCCGCCTTTGCGAATGTTTTCAAAGGACTCCAGCGTCGTCTTCTTGATAATCCCTTTCTTGGTCGCAAAGAACAGGAAGCGATCATGGTCGAACTCCTTGACCGGGATTACCGCACTGACCCGCTCCCCTTTTTCGATCTGGATGAGGTTGATGATCGGAGTGCCTTTTGCCGTCCGGCTGAGATCAGGAATTTCATAGCCTTTCAGGCGGTATACCTTGCCCTTGCTCGTAAAGAACATGATATAATCATGCGAATTCGTAATGTAAAGATGCTCAACGAAGTCGTCATCCTTGGTGCCCAATCCTTGGACTCCCCGGCCACCGCGTTTTTGCGAACGATAGGTGGATACGGGCAGACGCTTGATATACCCGTCATGAGTCAAGGTAATGACGACATCCTCTTCCGGAATCAGATCGGCGTCCTCGATATGGTCTTCCGCCAAGGTAATCGCTGTGCGACGCTCATCGCCAAATCTCTCCTTGATTTCGTTCAGCTCTTCCCGAATGATCGCGTAGATTTTGGCTTCGTCAGCGAGAATCGCACGCAGCTCGGCGATTTTCGCCAGAAGCTCCTGGTACTCATTCTCGATTTTCTCCCGCTCCAAACCGGTCAGACGCTGCAGGCGCATATCGAGAATCGCTTGTGCCTGCTCGTAACTCAGAGAGTAGTTTGTCATCAGCCCTTCGCGTGCTTCTTCCGTCGTTTGCGAAGAGCGAATGAGACTGATAATCTCGTCGATATGATCCAGCGCAATCCGCAAGCCCTCCAAAATATGAGCGCGCGCTTCTGCCTGCTTCAAATCGTATTCGGTTCTTCTGCGGATAATTTCGCGTTGGTGCCGCAAATAGTAATACAGCATGTCCCGCAGATTGAGCACACGCGGACGACCGTCAACCAAGGCCAGCATGTTGACGCCAAACGTGGTCTGCATTTGCGTATGCTTGAACAGGTTGTTCAGCACGACTTTTGGAATGACGTCGCGGCGGAGCTCCATCACGATGCGCATCCCTTTACGGTCGGACTCGTCGCGCAGATCCGTAATGCCGTCAATTTTCTTTTCGCGGACAAACTCTGCGATTTTTTCCACGAGTCTTGCCTTATTCACCTGATAAGGGATCTCCGTCACAATAATGCGTGCTTTGCCCTTCTCCTCTTCGATTTGGGTTTTCGCTCGCATGATAATCGAACCACGGCCTGTTTCGTAGGCACGACGAATCCCGCTATAGCCGAGAATTTCTCCGGCTGTAGGAAAGTCCGGCCCTTTGATGATCTTCATCAGATCGTGAACCGTAATATCCGGGTTGTCGATCATGGCAATCACGCCATCAATAACTTCCGACAAGTTATGTGGAGGAATATTGGTCGCCATCCCGACGGCAATCCCCGAAGCCCCGTTCAAAAGCAGGTTCGGGAAGCGAGAAGGCAAAACAACCGGCTCTTCCTTGCGCCCGTCGTAGTTGGGCGTGAAGTCCACTGTTTCTTTATCAATATCGCGCAAAAGCTCCAGCGCGAGCTTGGAGAAGCGCGCCTCTGTATAACGCATGGCCGCTGCCGGGTCACCGTCTACAGAACCGAAGTTCCCTTGCCCTTCCACGAGCATATAACGCATATTAAAATCTTGTGCCATACGTACCATCGCTTCATAGATGGAAGAGTCCCCATGCGGATGGTAGTTTGCCATAACTTCCCCGACTACGTTTGCCGATTTACGGAACGCTTTGTCAGGTGTAAGTCCCATGTCATGCATGGCATACAAAATACGCCTGTGTACAGGCTTCAATCCATCGCGAACATCAGGCAATGCGCGACTGACAATAACGCTCATCGCGTAGCTGATGAACGATTCTCTCATTTCCTGGCTAATATCGACTTTGGGAAACCGAGCAGTTTCTTCTGCCATAAACGGTAAACCTCCAACTGGTTATCACAATACGTTATTATACCATATAGAAAGAGGACACGTCCAAAAATTCCAGCCGAATCAATCGATTCCCCTTGGTTTTGCTCTTTACTTTTGACCTCGTATTTCCCTAGAAAACGATTTCCTTTTTGTTCCATTACTGTTTTGCATTCACTTATGATTTGTCCTTATCGCTTTTCTTATTCAGAAATAGAAAAAACCCGAACCGATTTTAGGAGGAAATCGATTCGGGCACCGTTGTCCTTTTGCCTTGCCGGGCCAAATATACGATGTAAACAAGCAAATACAGCCCAAGAGCAACCAGAGAATAGCGATACATCACCGCAAAGCTGGTCATCTTGGCAACTGCTCCAAGAATCATTGCTCCTCCGCCAATTCCCAGATCGAACGCCGAGAAAAATGTCCCGGTAGCTGCCCCTCTTCTCGTCGGGTCTACCCGTTTGATCGTCCACGCCTGCAAGGAAGGCTGCACGCCGCCGACACCGACGCCAAACAGGATTGCGGCAAAAATCAGCTGCCATTCACTCGTGCTGTACGACAACATCAGCAGTCCGCCGCCAAGGATAAATCCACCCGGCAACAAAATCCAGACCGGTCCCTTGCGATCAAACAGCCTTCCTGCCAGTGGCCGGACAGCCATCAGCGCAATTGCATTGAACAGGAAAAACAGGCCGATATTTGCGATGCCAACCTCAAGACCGAACAAGGTAATGAAGCTGAATATCCCTCCGTAAATAATCCCGATCAACAGATTCAACAGAGACGGAAACAACGCCGCTTTTTCAATAAGCCCACTCAGCACACTTCCACCCGGCTTTTTCCCGGGAACAATTGGCTCGATTTTTACCAGCCTGGACAAGATCATCGCCAGAGCAGTCAATCCTGCGGAGATGGCAAAAAGCCAACCATATCCCCAGTTTTGCGACACCCACAAGCCCTGAAGTGGCCCGAAAGCCATCGCCAGGTTGCTGAACATCCCGAAGTACCCCATTCCTTCCCCGCTTCTTTCACGGGGAATAATGTCGGACACAATTGTTCCGTAGGTGGTCGTGACAATTCCCCAGCCAATCCCGTGCAAAAAGCGGATCGCCAACACCAACGCCACACTGACCATCCAGTAATACCCGGCGACCGCCAGCAAAAAGATGGCCAATCCAATCAGCAAGACAGGCTTCCTTCCGATGGTGTCCAGCGCTTTCCCGGTAAAAGGGCGCACAAGCAAGGCTGATACGGTGAAAAGACTAATGACCAACCCTACCGCCAACTGATCTCCCCCCATGTCTGTCACATATACGGGAAGCGTCGGAAGCAGCATCTGAAACGAGACGAACAACATAAAATTGGAGAGTGCCAGGATTACAAAATCTTTTGTCCACAACGCCTTTTTTTCTGTCATCAATGTTCACTCCCATAGGAAACCGGGTTTCTTTTCAATACAATAATATATGTAAAGTATAAAAAATCAACCCACCGAATTCTCTATTGTGCACTTTACCCTTTAGGGAGCACCCCAAAGCCTTATCCAGAAAAAAAGACGCCGCGTATGCGCCGACTTCTTGTTGTTGTTGCTGCTTCACGATCATGTCTAAACGGATGTGCGAATCAACATTTTAGTATCGATCAGCAGCCCGACAAAAAGCATGGTTATCTTCAATTAGTAGACCGTGCTCTTGAAGGGCTAAATGCTGCTACATATTCCGGGAAACATTTGCACGGAGCGCGTTCCTGCCAATTCGCATGACCATGAAGGAAGCCAGCAAGCAAAACGCTCCTGCCGTTATGAACATGAAGAAGTAACTGTTTAATACTGTGTAAATGACGCCACCACCGTAGGCGGCTGCCGCAGCCCCTAATTGATGGGCGGCCAGTATCCAGCCAAACAAAATTCCTGCCTGCTGCTTGCCAAAAATGTCTGTCGTCAGCCTCACTGTAGGAGGAACCGTCGCAACCCAGTCCAAACCGTAAAATACGATGAATAAGCCAAGGCTAAATGTTGAAGAGGACAAAGCTGTCGGCAGAAACATCAAGGAGAGCCCACGCAGTCCATAGTACCAGAACAACAGCCAGCGGTTATTGTAGCGATCCGACAGCCAGCCGGAAAACGTCGTTCCAATTATGTCAAAAACCCCAATCAGGGCAAGCAGGCTGGCAGCAGTCACTGCTGGAATCCCATGCTCCATGCAGGCCGCAATAAAATGTGTCCCGATCAACCCGTTTGTAGACAAGCCACAAATAAAAAAACTTCCAGCTAATAACCAAAAGTCAAAGGAACGAAAACCAGTAAACAGTCCGTTCATTGCTGCACGGAATGGATTTTGCAC
>NZ_CP154342.1:0-7500 GCF_050920745.1 Brevibacillus gelatini | reverse complement strand
CGGCAATAGGACTTGAACCCACAACCCCCTGATTACAAGTCAGGTGCTCTACCAATTGAGCTATACCGGCATGTTTCGTTTATTTCATGGTGGCTCGGGACGGAATCGAACCGCCGACACGAGGATTTTCAGTCCTCTGCTCTACCGACTGAGCTACCGAGCCTCGTGTATGTGAGTCCACCATTACTTTTTGAATAATGGCGGAGCTGACGGGACTCGAACCCGCGACCTCCGGTGTGACAGACCGGCGTGAACTCCAACTTCACCACAGCTCCATGTTTTTCATTCGTGAAAATGGTGGAGGCTGACGGGATCGAACCGCCGACCCTCTGCTTGTAAGGCAGATGCTCTCCCAGCTGAGCTAAGCCTCCAAAATCACCCGCAAAGTGAAGAGATTGCGTTGCAGCAACACCGAACACTTTGCGGAGCCCCAACAACCAGTTGGGTGTGTAGGTGACCCGTAGGGGATTCGAACCCCTGTATGACAGCGTGAAAGGCTGCTGTGTTAAACCGCTTCACCAACGGGCCATTATCATAATGATTACTGGTGCTCCCGACAGGAATCGAACCTGCGACCTCTTCCTTACCATGGAAACGCTCTACCGACTGAGCTACAGGAGCGTGATATGGCTCCTCGGGACGGACTCGAACCGCCGACCGATCGGTTAACAGCCGATTGCTCTACCAACTGAGCTACCGAGGAACAATACGATAAGCAGGCCAATTGCCTATAGGAATTGTATGGTGGAGCTGAACGGGATCGAACCGATGACCTCCTGCTTGCAAGGCAGGCGCTCTCCCAACTGAGCTACAGCCCCATTTTTCAAAATCGAGAAGCGATGTCGCATCCGGCGCTATCGCCTTGTATAAGTGGTGGGCCTAGGCTGACTCGAACAGCCGACCTCACGCTTATCAGGCGTGCGCTCTAACCAACTGAGCTATAGGCCCGTATCACTTCCTGGATCTTTAATCTAGCATAGATTTTAATTCATTGCAATAGAATTTTTGATTTTTTTATCGTGCAGAGGTGAATTTTTTGGCAAGAAGGTAGACTCAACGATTCAGTGCCCAGCAGAATAGCATCTTCGTCTACGAAAATCGCATGGCACAGCCCTTTTCGCTGCCGTTGAATCGCTGAGCCTTCTTGCTGTTAATAGAGCATAGCCAAAATCTAAATATCCAAATCCCTTACAGACGCTGCATACCGCTCGATAAACTCCCTGCGCGGCTCTACTTCGTCGCCCATAAGCGTCTCAAACACCATGTCTGCCTCCATGGCGTCTTCCAGGTTCACTTGCAGGAGCGTGCGCATGGACGGGTCCATCGTCGTCTCCCACAATTGCTCTGCGTTCATCTCACCCAGCCCTTTGTAGCGCTGAACACTTGGCTTGGGCGTAGGCTTGAGGCTGGCAAGAATCTGGTCGCGCTGCTGGTCGCTGTACGCGTAATGCAATGTCTTGCCTTGCTTGATGCTGTAGAGCGGCGGTTGCGCGATATAAACATACCCCGCTTCGATAAGTTGACGCATGTAACGGTAGAAGAACGTCAGCAGCAATGTGCGAATATGCGAGCCGTCTACGTCCGCGTCTGTCATAATCACAATTTTGTGGTAGCGCGCTTTGCTAATGTCAAAATCTTCGCCTACCCCGGTACCGAGCGCAGTAATAATCGTGCGAATCTCATTGTTGCCGAGAATTTTGTCCAGGCGCGCTTTCTCCACGTTCAACACTTTTCCGCGCAAAGGAAGAATGGCCTGGAAATGGCGGTCGCGTCCGGACTTCGCAGAACCGCCCGCAGAGTCTCCCTCTACGATGAACAGTTCGGATTCGGAAGCGTCCTTCGAGGAACAGTCCGCCAATTTACCCGGCAATGCACTGACTTCGAGAGCACTTTTGCGGCGAGTCATCTCGCGCGCTTTACGCGCTGCCTCGCGGGCACGAGAAGCCATCAAGGCTTTCTCCACTACTTTCTTCGCTACACCTGGATTTTCCTCCATAAAGGTGCTGAAGCGATCGCCAAAGATGGATTCCGTAATGCTGCGCGCTTCCGAATTGCCGAGCTTCGTTTTCGTCTGACCTTCAAATTGAGGGTCCTGAATCTTCACAGAGATAATCGCCGTAATCCCTTCACGCACGTCGTCACCGGAGAGATTCGGATCTTTTTCCTTCAGGAGATTGAATTTGCGGCTGTACTCGTTAATGACACGGGTAAGGGCCGTCTTGAAGCCTGTTTCGTGCGTTCCGCCTTCATGTGTATTAATGTTGTTGGCAAACGAATAAATGTTGCTCACGTAGCTGTCGTTGTACTGCAGAGCAACCTCAACGAAAAGACCGTCCTTTTCGCCTTCGCAATAAATGACTTCTTCATGCAAGGGCTCCCGGTTTTTGTTCAAGTATTCGACGAACTGCACGATACCGCCCTCGTAGTGGAACGATTCTTCCCGCTCCTGACCTGGGCGTGTGTCTTTCAGCGTAATGCGCAGCCCTTTGTTGAGGAAGGCGAGCTCGCGAATACGTTTTTGCAAAGTGTCGTAATCAAAAACAGTCGTTTCTGTAAAAATCGTCGGGTCCGGCTTGAAGGTGACTTTTGTTCCCGTCTCCTCTGTCTCGCCAATGACGGCAAGATCAGCATCAGGCGTTCCGACAGTAAAACGCATATAGTGAATTTTGTTGTTTTGCTTTACTTCTACTTCCAGCCATTCGGATAGCGCGTTCACTACCGAGCTACCAACCCCGTGCAGACCGCCGGAAACTTTGTATCCGCCACCGCCGAATTTTCCGCCGGCGTGCAGGACAGTCAAAACCGTCTCAACGGTTGATTTACCGGTTTTTTCATGAATGCCGGTTGGGATTCCCCGGCCATTATCCGTTACAGATACGGAGTTGTCCGGATGAATGACCACCAAAATGTTGTCGCAATAACCGGCAAGCGCTTCGTCAATGGCATTGTCGACAATCTCCCATACCAGGTGATGCAAACCGCGGCTGCTGGTCGAGCCGATATACATGCCGGGACGTTTCCGAACTGCTTCCAAACCTTCCAGAACCTGAATCTGACTCGCATCATAGTTTGTATCGTTCGTCGTCACTTGATCCACTACTCTGTCAACTCCTCCACTTCAGCTTGTACAAAGGGAAACTGATCCAAGCTGTCCACGAACTGAGCGCGTCGCTTTAGCGTCAGAGAAGAAATAGGTGAACAGTAAATGGCGTTCTGGGTGATTACGTAAGATTTTGTTTCTTCCACACTGTGGTCGACAATCGTTTTCCGTTTTTCCTCCAAAAAAGCCTTGTTGACCTTCGAGGATTTCACGGTTTGATGGTCGAGGATGGAAATGACTTCCTTCGTGCTCACCACAGTATCTCCACCAATGTGAATAAACATCCCTGACCCCTACCTTTCTCCCGAGATTGTCCCTTCCTTCACGTAAAAACGAGAGGCCTGCTGGAGAACCTGATGCTTTAAGCCTTCCACACCTGTCGTGCTTACAAACGTCTGAACCCGATCCTGAATGGTTTCGAGCAGCAGGGTTTGCCGATGTTCATCCAACTCTGACAAAACATCATCCAACAAAAGAACGGGGTACTCCCCGACTTCTTCTTTAATCAGTTCAATTTCGGCCAATTTGATGGACAGGGCGCTCGTGCGCTGCTGCCCTTGCGAACCGTACGTCTGGACATCCATGTTGTTCACTTTGAGCGAAAAATCATCGCGGTGCGGTCCGATCAGCGTGCTTCCGCGCATAATTTCCCGGTCGCGAACCTCTTCATAGGCAGCCAGCAGTGTGTCAACCGCTTGCTCTGCCGACATTTCATCCGTAACGGGCGTCGAATTCACGTAATGCAAAGAAAGCATTTCCCTTCCGTCGGTAATGCCCGTGTGAATCTCCTGTGCCCATGCCTCCAGCTTGCGCAGAAACTCAAATCGCTTTCTCAACAATTTTACCGCTAAATCCGCCAGTTGGGTATTCCAAATTGCCAGCATTTCCAGCGAATGGCTTTTTTTCATCGCCAAATCTTTCAGCAGTTGGTTCCGCTGAGCCAGCACCTTGTTGTAATTGCTCAAATAGTACAGATAGGTGGGGGAAACTTGGCCAATTTCCATGTCAATGAAACGCCTGCGCTGAGCCGGCGCTCCTTTTACAATGGACAGGTCCTCCGGCGCAAACATGACTACGTTCAACGCTCCCACGTAGGCACTCAGCTTTTGCTGCTCCATTCCGTTGATTTTGGCCCGCTTTCCCTTGCTTGTCAACTGCAGCTCCAGACGAACAGAACCGTAGCGACGAAGAACATCGCTACGGATCGTGGCGTAGTCGGCATCCCACGCGATCAGCTCTTTATCGCGAGGCGTACGGTGGGATTTGGCCAGAGCCAGAACGTATATCGATTCGAGAGCATTCGTTTTCCCCTGGGCATTGTTTCCGATGAACAACTGGATCGGTCCATCAAAATCCAGGGACAAGGTTTGGTAGTTGCGATAGTTGGTTAGCGACAGGTTCTTGAGAAACAAGAATCACGCTCTCCTCTCAGCGGCGTACCACTTGAAAGCGGCCATGGCCTTCAATCGCCACTTCATCGCCAGGATATAGCTTGCGGCCGCGTCTGTTGTCCAGCTCGCCATTAATCTTGATCGGCACTTCTGCCAAAAACGCTTTGGCCATGCCGCCTGTGTCAATGACGTCAGCCAGCTTCAAAAATTGGCCGAGCGTAATGTATTCGGTGTTGATGGAAACCTCACGCATGGCTTGGCTCCTTTCTTTTACGAAAAAGAACTTTTTTACGAAAAAGACCTAGTAAGTACGGACTGGCAGGATCAAATGCAGCATCCAGTCGTGGTCTGTCGGACGAATCACGAACGGACTCATCGGCCCGGTAAAGCTGGCTTTGATCTCGGTGCTGTCGATCGCGCGCAAGGCATCGATCATGTATTTTGCGTTGAAGGAGATTTTCAGCTCTTCCCCGTTCAAGGCTTTTGGCATCAAAATGTCGGTAACTTTGCCGATTTCCGGTGCGTTGGAAGTAATCTCCACGCTGCCATCGGACAACGTAACCAGCTTGACCACATTGGATTTGCCTTCGCGGCTGAGCAAGGAAGCGCGCTCGATCGATTGCAAAAATTCCTTGGTGCTGACAGTGATCTCGGTTTTGCTGCCTTGCGGAATGATTCTGGTCGTGTCCGGGTAGGTTCCTTCCAACAGGCGGGAATAGAACAAGATGTGCTTGGACTTCACCAAAATCTGATTGTCGGCTACGACGATGTCAGCTAGGTTTTGGTCATCGTCAAGAATTTTCATCAACTCGTTACAGCTTTTTCCCGGCACGACTACGTTGTGGAAGGAAAGGTCTTCCGGGCATTCTACCATTGCAGTTCGGCTGGCAAGACGGTGACTGTCAGTAGCGACAAAGCGAAGCTTGCCTTGCTCCAGGGACCACATGATTCCTGTCAGGATCGGACGCATTTCGGATGTAGAGACTCCAAAAACAGTTTGTCGGATCATCGCTTTCAGCAGATCACAGGGAACGCTGATAACTTTGTCCTCTTCCAGATGCGGCAGCTGCGGATATTCGCTGGCATCCATTCCGTTGATCGTGAATTCGGCTTGTCCCGAACGGATTTGCGTAACGAGACGGTCGTCTGCTTGAATGTGAATCTCGTTGCTTGGCAGCTTGCGTACAATTTCGCTGAAAATACGTGCTGGCAAAACAATGCTTCCAGGCTGATGGATCGTTACTCCCCAGTCTCCCGCTTCTTCCAACGGAATCTGCACCTCGATGGATATATCCGAGTCGCTTGCAGTAAGAGTAATTCCTTCATCATCGGTTTTTATCTTGATCCCGGTCAAAATCGGAATGGTTGTTCTGCTGGAAACCGCTTTGCTGACATGTGAAACGGCGTTAGACAGCTTGTCTCGCTGAACGGTAATATGCATCAACGTGATCCTCCCTCTATCTGCGCCATTTTTTGGTGGCTTTTGCATAATGGCTATGTCTTTATCATATCTTAATTAGGATAAATCTTTTTTACAGAAGTAGTAATAGTTCCTGTGGATTTGTGGATATGTGGATTGACAACGTAAAAGATAGCCTATACACATGTGGGTAAGTTGTGTATAGGCTTTTGGCGTTATGCACAGGTTTAATGGTTTGCTTTTAACTTTTCAATGAGCGACTGAATCGTAGTTTGCATCTGCGGGTCAGTTGCCAGTGCTCGCGAGATTTTTTCGTGTGCGTGAATGACGGTCGTATGGTCGCGTCCGCCAAATTCGTCCCCGATTTTCGGCAAAGATGCATCTGTCAGCTCGCGAGACAAATACATGGCAATTTGCCGCGGGAATGCGACAGTTTTGGTCCGTTTTTTCGCCTTGAAGTCTTCCAGTTTGAGGTTAAAGGCTTCTCCGACTGCCCGTTGAATGTCCATGATCGTAATCACGCGGGGGCGAGAAGACGGAATGATGTCTTTCAACGCTTCTGCGGCCAGCTGCGTGTCGATGTCGCGGTTAATCAGCGAAGAGTAAGCTACGACACGGATCAGGGCACCTTCCAGCTCGCGGATGTTGCTGTCGATCTGGTTTGCGATGTAGGCCATAACCTCATTCGGGATGTCCAAATTTTCAGCTTTTGCCTTTTTGCGCAAAATGGCGATCCGCGTTTCCAAATCTGGCGGCTGAATGTCGGTAATCAGTCCCCATTCAAAGCGAGAGCGCAGACGATCCTCCAGAGTCGGGATCTCCTTGGGAGGCCGGTCAGAGGAGATAATGATCTGCTTGCTTTCTTCGTGCAAGGCATTGAACGTATGGAAAAACTCTTCCTGCGTCGATTCTTTGCCTGCCAAAAACTGAATATCATCAATTAACAGAACGTCTACACTCCGGTACTTGTTGCGGAATTCGACGGCTTTGTTGTCGCGAATCGAGTTGATGAATTCATTGGTGAACTTCTCTGACGACAAATAGACCACTTTCGCCGCTGGATTGTGCTGAATGACATAATGGCCAATGGCATGCATCAAGTGGGTTTTGCCGAGTCCGACTCCTCCGTAAATGAAGAGGGGGTTGTAGGCTTTAGCAGGAGCTTCAGCGACCGCAAGCGAAGCGGCGTGAGCGAAGCGATTCCCGGCACCGATGACAAAGGTGTCAAAGGTGTACTTGGGATTTAAAATGCTGGGTGGCTGGTCATCCGCTGCTGAAGGCGGAGTGCTCATTTTCACCCTCGGGGCTGGTTGTTCTTCGGCAAATGCGGCGTCCTGGTTTTGCAGGGCGACGAATTTTACCTTCATATTGATCCCTGTCACTTCATAAAGTGTATCGGTAATCAGTTGAGCGTACCTGGTTTCAAGCCAATCCCGCGCGAAGTCATTGGGCGCGACGACGATTAGCGCATCCTCTTCCAAGGTGGTTGCTTTCGTCGCTTTGAGCCAGGTATCAAAACTTGGTTTGCTGAGCGATTTTTCTATCTTGGCGAGAACTTTGCGCCATAATTCGCTAATCGCTGCATCCAA